>JADHSM010000006.1 GCA_016776905.1 Planctomycetota bacterium
CGCGAGAGGTTTGGACACTCCAAGACCAGCTGGGATTACAGAGCGTTTTGTAGGAAATTTTAATCCCGCTTCAGTCAAAAGCTGAAGCGGGATTTTGCTTCTGAATGGTGGGCGATACTGGACTCGAACCAGTGACCTCATCGATGTGAACGATGCGCTCTAGCCAGCTGAGCTAAACGCCCTTTGGATTTAAAGTTGGTGCCGAAGAGAGGATTCGAACCTCCACCCGGTATAAACCGGACTAGGATCTGAACCTAGCGCGTCTGCCAGTTCCGCCACTTCGGCACTATTGAGCATGAATATCCGTGAATTCGAGTAATGTCAAGACTCCCCGACGATGTTGGGCCAGTTCGTGGTAAAACCACCCCAAGAATAAGTACTTTTTCGAAATCTCAGAATCAGCGGGAAGGGTGAGGCGGAATGAAGATTGTGGCTCAGAATCGAAAAGCCCGCTTTGAACTGGAGATTCTCGACACACTCGAGGCCGGTATCGTTCTGCAAGGTTCTGAGGTCAAGAGCCTTCGAGCAGGGGAGTGCGAAATGGTCGATGGATTCGTCCGCATCGAGTCGGGGGAAGCTTATATGCATAAGGTTCGCATCGCCGAATACAGTCATGGTGGGTACTCCAATCATGAACCGACTCGTAAGCGGAAGTTGTTGATCCACAAGCGAGAGGCGAACCAACTTCGAGTAAAGATAGAGGAGAAGGGACTGACCATCGTTCCTCTCAAGATATATTTCAACGCCAAGGGCAAAGTGAAGGTGGACCTGGCAATAGGCCGGGGAAAAAAGGCTCACGACAAGCGGAGAGCCACCAAGGACCGGGAAGCCAAACGCGAAGTGGATCGCGAATTGAAGCATCGACGCTGAAACAATCTCTCCCTTGCTATGGGGGAGAGTTGTTGTTCTTCATTAAAATCGATACAGTATCTTTTCTGGCATCGCCTTGGTGATGCCCGTGGGTGATCTTTGATCACTGTGGAATTTCATCGGGGGCGAAACGGTTTCGACCGGACGATGGAAGATCGTGTGGCAGGTGGAGGTTGCTCGGAGGCCTCCTTAAACACCGGGCAAAATTTGTGACTGCGAACAATAACCTCGCACTGGCTGCCTAATACTGGCGCCCCTTCCCCCGTGGCACGTCCAGGGCTGCGGACGGAGGGCCATTTTACTGGACTGGCCGAAGAAGACCTTGTCAGTGGTCTTCCAGGCGAGATCGAACTGACGACCGTGGATCGGATCCTGTCCGTTGGAGCTGACCTCGGTTTTAAATAACGGACTATACCTGTAGAAGCTCGATTGGAAACGTTTCGGGACCCGGGTTCGACTCCCGGCGCCTCCACTTTTTGCACCCGTGAATCGGATCACGGTTGAGGGGGTTTGTGAGATGGCTCGCAAATCACTAAGACAGAGATACCCGCATCAATTTCTTGATGGGGGTATTGTCGTTTGGAAACCCCGTGGACCATCCTCGCGCAGGGTCGTCGATATTGTTCAGCGTCGGCTCAGTTTGAGAGGCCTAGGGCATTGTGGCACTCTCGATCCGTTAGCCAGCGGAGTCATGGTTTTGACCGGAGGCATGGGGAGCAAGTTCCAACAATGGCTCACGGTTCATGACAAGGTTTATGAGGCGACAGTTTGGTTCGGAGTGGGGAGCGAAAGTGGTGATGCTGAAGGACCGCTCTCGTTTTCAGCGGAGTCGGTGTCACTTCCTGCACAGAGTGATATAGAAGCGATTCTTCCTCAATTTATCGGAGAACAGATGCAAGTTCCCCCGACGCATAGTGCTGTCAGGGTGGATGGCCAACGAGCCTACAAAAGAGCGCGAGCGGGTGATAGGACTCCGCTGAAGGCTCGCCCCGTCAGAATCGAAAAACTTCGGATACTGGAGTGGGATGGGGCACGTTGTCGGATCGAGGTGAGCTGCGGTCCTGGAACCTATATTCGTAGTTTGGCTCATGATCTGGGCGAGGCTTTGGGAGTCCCAGCCACCCTGATGGCTCTGCGTAGGACTTCTTGTGGTGTCCACAGCACGGAGGATGCTTTAAGAGTCGATCGAGTGACTCGTGAGCATTGGTGGACTCTTGAAAGGCTGGTTTCACATTTACCAGCGATGGCGGTCTCTACCGATTTAGCATTGAAAATGGGTCAGGGGCAGTCTGTCGAAGTGACAGCAGCTGAGGGCTCAGAAGTTGAAGTGACCGAAGATGCTGCTGGAGACGAAGATGCTGCTGGAGACGAAAATACGGCTGGAGACAGAGTCATTTATTCGGACGGAAAGGTGCAAGGCATCGCCGTTTTAGACGACAGCCTATTGAAGCCGCGGCGTTGGTTATCGAGAGGCCAGAGAGACGAAATCTCATCCTAAGACAAGATCTCACCTGATTCCGTAACGAGAGCTCAGAGCCTTTCCAGTTTCACGGCGTCGATGACCAGTGTTTTTTTGTGGGATGGTGGGACCGTCAACAGCGACAGCGACAGGATATCTGTCCATGTGAGCTTGGGATCTTTCTTCAGATCTTTGACCAGGTCTACTCGGAAGTGATTCCAGCCTTTTTTCCGAATCGTCAAATAATGCGAATAACAATTGTTTCTGAGAAGTCCTCCGAGTCCTCCGAATCCTCCAGCACCGCCTCCCGCTTGAACTCCACCGAGTGGCTCGGGCCCAAAGTAGAGAACATATTTCCCAAAGTTGTCGTCTTCATTGTAGATCGAGATATTTAAAATCCGATAGTCCTCTACGACGACGTCCTCAAGGCTAGCGAGCGGAAGTCGACCAAAAGCAAAATTTCCGAATGCTCCGCCACCCGTGTTGCCCGCTCCCCATTGCAAAGCACCTTTACCCTCGAAGATGACATCCGGATCTTTTGTGATCCGCGTTTCATTTTCGGGCCAAGCGGCTCTTGCTTTGACTTCGGGTTCAGGAGGGGGCTCTTCGAATGTCGCGAGATCCAAAAACAATTCTGGATAGATGACGTCACGAGTTTCTTTGAGAAAATCCATCAGCGGTGTCTCGCCGTATTTTTTCTCAAGATTCATTAGCCCTGACCATGCTTTGCGCCACTTTTCCTTGTCGATATCTTTCTGGACCTTGTCGAGGAGTTTTCCACCACTGCACGCCTTCTCAAAAAGATCGACATGGGATCGAGATGATTTATCTGCCGTATTTTTTCGGGCAGCCTTGAATGCCTTATTGGCATCTTTCCATAATCGCTCGGAAAACGACGTTACTCCAAGATCGTATTTTTCCTGACCTTCAGGGGACTTAAAGGTCGGTTTTTCGGTATCAGTGTCGGCGCTAGCGATGAGGGGAGTCGCTTCTATTGAGCGGCCTAAAACTTGAGGACTGGTATCGGGAACGGTTTGGGTCGAGATGAGAATCGACAATAGAACCAAACTGGAATGGTACGGGGTCAAGGACATGAAAGACCTATTCTCCTCTTCTTGAAGATTTGCCGGCTGCAGGGGCAGTGTTGAAGCGACACTGAGCCGAATGCGGAGCGATACTGAGCCAAATGCGGAGCGATACTGAGCCAAATGCGAAATTGAGGCGGAACTGCAACAGCAGTGCCAGTGACCTAAGACTCCATGACCTAAGACTCCATGACCAAACACTCAGTGACCAAACACTAATGAGTGTAGAATCCCACTCAGATGGTATTCTAGTGCCGATCAAGGGGGGTAATCCAGTGTTGAAAACGAAAAAACAAACATGTCAGTCTTTTGAGAGAATCATCTGCCTTGTTCTTATGTGTATGAGTTCCGTCATGACGGGCTGCGTACTCGAAAGTTCGAAACCTCCCCAAAAGACTCCTCCAAAGTCGTCTGTCAAGAAAGTCAGTACTCCTCTTTCACCCGTGAAATCTTCTCGTGACAGGTCCGCATCTCAAGGGCTTCAACGTTCCGATCTTCCCGAGCTGACCGAGGAGCAGATGGCGAATGCCGAAAATCTGGTCATGGGCGCTTGTAGTCGTTGTCATGCACCCTTGCCAGCCGATGCTTTGCCACGCCATGCCTGGGAGGAAGTCATCCTTTCTATGAATGGAATGGTGGGCCCGTGGAATCAGCCCGCTGCTTCTGTCGAGGATATTGCTGTGGCTCTCTATTGGTACGAACGAGAAGCCCCTGAAGAATTAGAGTATTTCGAACATCCACTCGAGACAGAATTAGCATTTAAAAAAGTAGAGCTGACTCCGAGAGGCCTAGAGAGCGAACGCATTCCTGCGGTCTCGGATATCATGCTATTCAAAGGAAAGCGTGGCGTTCCTGAGGGGATTCTCGTCTCTGAAATGAGAAGTCGCAGACTTTTAGCGATGCCATATGGGGAACTGAATTCTTCGATGCTTCGACCCTTCATGGGTTCTGTTGATTTCAACTATCCTGCTGCCATCAGTCATGGTGATTTTGATGGGAGTGGTCGACTTGAAATCTTCGTCGCTTCTATGGGAGGCATGAATCCCTCCAATGAAGAAAAGGGTGGTGTTTCTTTCCTGACGCATTCGGAAGAAGGCTGGGAAGTCTCCTCTGTCGGTGTGGACTTGGGTAGAGCTTGTGATATTGACGTCGCTGATATGGACAATGACGATGACACTGACATGGTCGTTTGCGCCTTTGGTTTTCGTGGTCCGGGTCAGTTGCTCTGGCTCAAAAATATTCAGAATCAGTTCGTTGTCAAAACACTGGATGAGCGTGATGGTTTCGTTGCTGCAATCATTGACGACGTGGATGACGACGATGACGAAGACATCATTGCTTTGCTCTCCCAGGAGCATGAAGTATTGCTGCAATTCACGAATGATGGAGAGGGTGTATTCACCGTCAGTGAATTGCTCAGACTTCCACACGCGGCCTGGGGTTCGTCCGATTTACTTCGCGTTGATTTGGACAGGGATGGAGACCGAGATTTGATCTTGGTCAATGGAGATACTCTCGACGATCACACGCCAAAGCCTATTCATGGTGTTCGTTGGTTAGAAAGAGTGGGATCTCAATTTCTTGAGTTGAGGGAAATCTTAATTCTTCCCGGGTGTGAGCGTGCTGCCGTGGGAGACGTGGACGGCGATGGCGATTACGATGTTGTAGGGGCTGCATTCATGCCGCAACTCCCGATAGAGGATTGGGATCGTTGGGATTCCTTGGTTTGGGCAGAAAACCTAGGGAATGCTAAAGCCTGGGATGTGAAGAGCCTCGAAAAGGGTAACCCTGTTCATTCGGCGATTCATGTCGATGACATCAATAGAGATGGTCTGATGGATATCGTGACTGGCAACTATGTCTGGATCGATGAGTCGGGGAAGTCAGCGACACGCAGAGATTATTTGACAGTCTGGCAACAGGTGTCTCCATAATCCTGAGAGCACATCTGCGACTCATGAGATTAAGGCTGAGTAGGAGTGAGTGGGTCTGCGTCCTGTTCTGAAGGAGATTCCACGATATTCGTTTGGCTGTCGAGTTCTTGGGTCAGCCGAGCCCTCAACTCGCGCAGGGCCGGTTCCGGCGGATCCACACTGATTTTTCGTAACAACCTCGCCGCCTGTCGTAGTTCATTTCTGGCGAGACGTACTCTTGTTTCCAAAAGAATAATTAAGTTGTTGTTTGGCTCTTGGCGTCGAGCTCTTTGATAAGCATCCAAGGCTCCAGGATACATTCTTTGTGATTCGAAGAGTTGTCCTAGATTGATCCATGCATTGGTATAAAGAGGATCTATTTCGACGGCTCGTCGAACACAGCGGAGTGCTTCGGGTCCATCTTCTATCACCAGCAACGTACCCAGGCTATTCCATGACGGTGCATGGTTCGGATCTGCGCTGGTCGCTTGTTCAAAGTATTTCTTTGCGACAACGATCTCGCCCCGATTCTGAGCCAGATGTCCGAGATTGTGGAGAGCACGGACATCGTCTGGATCTTGAGTCAGGCTGCGCAGATACCAATCTTCAGCGATTTTTGGCTCTTGACGTTGTTCATGAACATAACCTATGGCGACCGGGTCGATGCAGTAAGAAGCCATGAGGGAGTCACTTGGAATAGGGATCCCATGAACGACTGTCGCGATGAAGAGGAAAAGAGCTCCATCTTTCCAGTTCAAGGCTGTTCGGAACAAGCCTGCTCCCGCGAGAACGCAACCCAAAGCGAGGAGTGGAACTCTGTACCTTCCTGCGATGAAGAAGAGCCAGGTCAAGCCTCCTAAGACGACGATAGTGAGAACGAGAGGAAGAGCTTTCGTCAGTAACTCTCGTCGGAGTCGCCATGCTCCAAAAATAGCCAAGGAGATAATGCCTCCAGAGGACCCCGGTAGCCATGAGAGCGACTTGAAGATCCAACTTCTCTGGGTTTCCTCGACAAGGTTTTTGTTGTTGGGAACATCTCTAGCCGAGACCAGCGCCATGGCCTTGAGGCCTAATCGTTTTATCCAGGCTCCTGGGTTTTCTTGGATCTCTTGAAGGGTCAGAGACACGTATTGAGCACTTCTTTGCGAAGGCTTTTCGAGATGCGCAGTTTTTTCAAGGAGATCATCCCAACGGGGACCTGCGGCAACAGAGGTCAATCCATCTGAGCCGATTCCTTCTCCTTGGCGATTTCCTATGTAGAGATTGATGCCACCATTTGAACTGATGGTGACGGTATCGTTTCCGATCCAGCGATTGAGGCTCATCACGGGGCTGAGTGTGAGAATGAGTCCGAAAACATAGGCTGCGAGGATGTTCCAGCGACGAGGAGACTCTCGCCAATGTCGGATGACCAGAATCGTAAAAACAAGACTCAGAGGAAGGGCTACCGCTCGGGTGATGCTTGCCCAGCCTGTGATGAAACCGATGACAAGCCAGTGGAATTCAAATGAAGTGCGGGTGCGTCGATCGACTTCTCTCGTGGAATAGAGTTCTCTTGAGACGAGATCCACAGCAAGAACGATGAAAAATGAAAACAGAGTGGTATCGAGAAATTGTCCACAGTTAAAAATAGACATCCATGAGATGGAGTGTAAGGAACCCGTCAGTAGGGCTGCACGTCGGCCAGCCCAATCCCATGCCATCCTTGCTAGCAGAACGGTTGCAAGAGAGTCCAGCAGCACCTGTAAGACTTTAACAATCCAAGCATAGTGCAATGGCACACCTTGGCCTGAAGGGCCGAGGTCTCCCGTTAGAAGTCCTACAAGGGCGAGAAAAGCGGGGTATCCAGGAGGTTTCCAGAAAGGAGTTCCTGCTCCAGGCCCATCTTTGAGAAAGGCACGTGCCTGGTCGACATTGGTCATCTCATCTACGAGAGGGTATTTGAATCCGATATCGTGGAGCGACAAGTCGAGAAGAGCCACGATTCTGATCAGTGCAGAGAGAAAGAACAGGCACCACAAGATGCGTGAGCGTGTCATTCGCCCTTTCTTCGAATTCGAAATAGACTCGGTCATTCAATACCGTCTTCAAACCTCAACATTCCATCCACCTCCATGATTTGGCGGAAGGAATCCTCCGGTTCATAATTCCCCAAGAATGTCTTTGAGTTTTTATCAAATCGGTGTGTGCGTCCCAATTCATTGTAGGTACCCAAGAAATTGAAGGTTGTGTCATAAACTTTAAAAATGACCGAGGAGGTTTGTGTTCCTCCCGACTTCGTCGTGAGCTGGACTTCGCCGACATATCCCAACAATTCGTCGTTTTTTAAGACCTTTTGGTAAGTTTCCCTAGAGGGCTTGGATTGAACCGCGAGAGGATCGGAGGAGTCTTTCAGTTGCGGTGTACCCATATTGCACCCTGCGGTGATGATGCAGATCAACATGAAGAGTACCGGCACATTCCAGCGGGAAGTGATCAGAAAGCCAGAAGCCTTCGAAGTTGTGGAATTCAGGGGAGTTGAAATGAGTTGGGGAACTGGGCACTTGTCTGGTGATTTCAAGGAGGCATCCTTTCAAGCATCATTAACGATGAAAAGCCGTTCAGTCTGAAAGGACTTCTCGGAATGTTAGAGAGCCTAGCGGAGTCACAGGATTGGATCTACCACCTCGTATTGCTCAGTTCTTCGATGGGAGGCGCACTTCTTATCGCACTGGGTATTCCGGGACAATTTCTACCTGTCCTGGTCTCAGGAGTCTTTTGGCTGGTGGCGGGGGATTCTGCCACAGAAGAAATGAGTCCCTCAGCGACAGAATTGGCAGTTCTCTTGAGTCTGGGCGTCATGGCCGAATTACTGGAATTCGTCAGTGGCTGGCTGGGGGGGCGGACGGCTGGATCCCGTTGGCAAGGAACCTTGGGCGGCATGCTCGGGGGGTTTTTGGGAGCCATTTTTGGAAATATTCTAATGCCTTTTGTCGGGGGAATTTTCGGCATCATTGCCGGAACCTTCGTGGGGGCTGTTTTCGGAGAAAAGATGGCCCCTCAGGAGGGCGGCAACGAACATGCGATTCAGGTTGGTCTGGCTTCAGCAATTGGGCGGACATTAGGCCTTGTGGGGAAATTGGCGGTGGTTCTGGGGATTGGATTCTGGGCCATTTTACGACTGATTTTTTAAGGAAATGACCACGGGGCGAGGTCCTTGTTAGCGCTTGAAGACCGCAGAATTTGGTCGAGATGATCGTTTTTTCGGCCGTTGATTCGGGAGTCCTTTCCGGTTTGCCCAGAGGTCAACTTGACAGATCTCGGACGGGGGATATCCTTCATCGTCTGGCTTGTACCTTTTGTAAACAAAAGTGCGAGTCACCTACCAAAGTCCGTAGGACTCCTCAGGGGCCTCGACTGGTAGGGGACGTAGCTCAATTGGTTAGAGTCCCGGCCTGTCGAGCCGGTTGTTGCGGGTTCGAGTCCCGTCGTCCTCGCCAGTCGTGGCCCTTTTTTCATGATTCCCATCATGATTTGAAGCGCCGTATTCTCAGCATGTATTCTCAGCACGTATTCTCAGCATGTATTTTCAGCATGTATTTTCAGCACGTATTCTCAGCACGTCATCTCAGCACAGGCCACGAGTGGGTTCTCTGAACTTCATTCTTACATTCCCCATAATTAATAAACCTTCTTCAATGAGTGTCAAAACTCGTGGATGAAATGATTGTTGATATCGCTGCTGTTGATATCGCCGCCGTTGAAATTGTCAGAGTTTGGATTTATTCAGAGTTCTCCCGGATATGAGGGGGATTCATATTCATCAGGTGGGAAGTGATTCTGCCAGCACGCTCACTTCAGCACGATTCTTTTTACAGGCCCACTTCCACGTCCTCTTCGATGGGTGCTTGCGAAGAATCGTAAGGGACCTGATGCTCTTCTACACTTCGTCGTGTGCAGCGTGGTGAGCATCGTCTCTTCTCAACGGTCCTTCACTCATGATCTGGCACTGAAAGGAATTGTTATGAGGAAAGCAGTCTGTTCATGGTCGTTACGCCCAGAAAACACTGAAGACCTTGTCGTGCAGGTTCAAGATACAGGAGTGAATTCGATTCAGTTGGCCCTGGATCCTATACGACGCGCTAACAACGCCTTCGAAGAATTGAGGGTGATTCAGTCTGCTGGGATTTCTGTCGTCAGTGGGATGATGGAGATGATCGGAGAAGATTATTCCACCTTCGATTCTATTCGGAAAACTGGAGGCGTTCGCCCGGATGAAACCTGGGAGATGAATGTAGAGTCTGCAAAGAGTAATGCTCTTCTCGCTCAGCAAGTGGGACTCTCTCTCGTGACCTTTCATGCAGGGTTTATTCCGCATGACGACACCGATCCTGAAAGAGGTCAGATGCTGGAGAGGTTGTCGACGATAGCAGACATTTTTTCAGCTCAGGGATGTGACATCGCTCTGGAAACAGGCCAAGAGACTGCAGACACACTTGTAGAAGTCTTGTCGGACCTAGGGAGAGAGGATGTTGGAGTGAACTTTGACCCCGCCAACATGATTCTTTATGGCATGGGAGATCCGATTCAAGCTCTCGATCGATTGGCGCCATGGGTCAAGCAGATTCACATCAAGGATGCTCTGGGTGCCGATTCTCCGGGTGTATGGGGCACTGAAGTTCCTGCAGGAGACGGTGCTGTGGAGTGGGATAATTTCTTTGAACTCTTGAGCAGCCATTCCTTGGACGTTGACCTTGTCATCGAGAGAGAGGCCGGCGAAGAACGTGTCCGTGATGTACGAATCGCTTCTGATCGAATTGATCAGTGGTTGTCGAAAAGGGATAGGGGGATGGCATGACCATTGGAATCGGAATCATTGGTTTTGGATTCATGGGAAAGACCCATCTTGAGGCGTATCAAGGGGCCATTCGCAATGGCAGCGATGCTCAACTCGTCTCTGTATATAGTTTCGATGTGGACTCTACAAAGTCAGGGAATGTCGAGACAGGGGCAGCAGAAGCAGTTGATCTGGACAGTCTCGGAATCCATCGAGCGGATTCTCTGGAGGAACTCCTCACCGATGACCGGGTCACCGCTGTCAGTATTTGTACTCCCACGGATACCCATGTCGAATTAGCCAGTTCTGCTATGAGGGCTGGGAAAGATGTACTCGTCGAAAAACCAGTGGCACTCACTCCTGAGAGTATCGCCGAATTAAGTACTGTGGCTGAGGAGACAGGCTGTCTCTGTATGCCGGCGATGTGTATGCGGTTTTGGCCGGGATGGTCGTGGCTTCATGATCAAATAAGGACAGGGCAATTCGGCCCTGTGATCTCTGCGCGCTTTCAGCGAATCGGTGCCGCCCCAGGTTGGAGTCAGGACTTTTATGGAGATGAGCGCCGCTCTGGAGGCGCTTTAACAGATCTCCATATTCATGATGTGGATTTCATTATTTCAACTTTCGGTCTCCCTTCTCAAGTGAGTTGTAGTGGGAGTCATGACCAAATGATGTCGACATTTGATTATCCAGATGGCCCACACTCTGTGACTGCAGAAGGGGCTTGGTATCCGGTCGCGAACTACCCTTTTCAAATGAGATATAGGGTTTGTTTCTCAAAGGTCATCGCCGATTACGACATGGCTCGTGAAGGTGAAGAGTTGAAATTGTATTCAGGAGACCGGGAAGAAGTTATCCCCCTCAAAGAAACGAGCGGCTACCAATTGGAAATCGAACACTTCCTTTCCGTGGTAGAGAATGGAGTTCAACCGCGCACTCCAAATTTGAGAGAGGCTGAAGAGGTGGCTCGTTGGATTCAGGCTGAAGCCGTCAGCCTTTCAAGTGGAGACAAGGCGAGCCCTTAATCACTGAAAAATCGAGAAAAAAATTGAGGGGACTTGCGTGAGCAAGTCCCCTCTTTTCTTGGAACCGAACCCCGAAGGATTCGGGTGCATTGGTCCGTTGATTAGTTACAGCTGGGATAGGCCAAGCAATCGATCGGCTGCTGATTTGCAGCGATACCGCAATCCGGGAATGGTGCACTGGGCATAGTGCCATCGAGGAACTGATAGTTGATGACGAAAACGGGATCAGCAGTGTCGTAGACTCCGTCGTTGTTGGCATCATTGGCACCATTACAGTCAGTGTGAGGGCCTCCGAGGAATAGATCGGAAAGCATCCAGACCGCATCGGCAACGTCAGTTCTGCTGTCAGCATTCGCATCGCTGCGCAAGAACGGGGTGACTGAAACGGCCTCAAGTGTAATCGTGGCGTCGTTCAGCTGTGCTGGGTATGAGTTTCCTGCAACCACCATCACATTGCTGACATTGGGAGATCCGAGTCCACCCGACCAGTTCAGGTTTGTTGTGGCTCCATCTTCGTCACCTGTGAGTGCTCCAGCGACTGCGGAGTACTGCGCTTCAATAATGGCGTCTCCACCTGTATTGAACGTAATGGTTTCGGCTCCGATAAAGGAGTAAACAACTCCGGCTGTCCAGCCGTCAGCGTAAATACTGGTCTCTGCAAATCCGGGTCCGGCTCCACCGTCAAGGGCTGCAACAGGCCCGACAAAGGTTACGGAAGTGGGTTCTAGCAATGTGTTGTCATGTGCGAGTCCCATCGAGAATCCCTGAGTGGTATTGGGGAATGGGGTTCCGAGTGCGCTGTTGTCCACTTCGGCCGCGCTCACATCGACACTGAAGGAAGCGGAGCCATCGTCTGGAGAGTAATTGACGGTTTCGCTAGAGGCGGTGTAGGAGAAGGTGGGGTCGGGGATATCGAGAACCTCGACAGATCCGCTATTTTGAGTCGGAGTCGTCGATGCTCCACCGATAACGACCACGGTGCTGACAGGTGGGCTTCCTAAAGTACTGCAGTAGTCCAGGGGGTAAGTGCCAGGAGTTGCGGCAGAATCCACGTCGTAAGTTGTCGTGGCCATGAGGAAGTCACTCGATCCAGAAGCAAGCACTGCACAACCGGTGAAGCAAATTACGACACCCTGTGTCCAGCCTTCTGCGTAGATGCTGGTTTCTATGAAGTCAGCGGGGCTACCACTTTTGACGGTAGATGTACTGTTGGCTGCTCCTGCGCCGTCTGAGATGGAATTCGCAGTGAGATCCGCCGGATGGCAAACACCGAGGGACCAGCCCTGAATGTCTCCAGCACCGGAGTCCATAGTGAAATCGATATCGACACTTGCGCCAGCAGCGGCCGTTGCGTCGCTCGCGTTCATGGTTTGTGCCTCTAGATTGGGGGAGCTCAAGACAATTAGAACGATACAAAACGGGAGTAAGAAATAGCGTGACATTGTCATCTGGCCTTCCAGGGGAATAGCGAATCGTGCCGTCTCGATAAAATGACGACGTTTGTAAATACAGGTGTCGAGAAATCTCGCCACAGGTTAATAGTTTCTAGGTGTTTACAAAAGGATTCAAGTATTACTTTGGTAAATAAAACTAGTTTCTTTTAATCGGCGAAAATGAAACTTCTAAAGTGGTTTTATTGTCACGTATCTGAAGTATAGGGGCGATCCGTGGCTTTGGAGTTCAATCGGCCCCCGGGATGGGATAGTTTGGGATCTGTCCCAGTAGTTTTCTAACTTTGTGTCGTTTACAACTAAGGTGTCATTTAAGTAGACCGTGACCTGCGTCCCCCGGATTTGGATTCGGAAATGGTTCCAATTTCCGGGGGGATGATCCGCCGCGACAAGAGGCTTGGATCCACCATTTTGATTGTTGTAGAGGCCTCCAGAGCCCTCTGGATGCTGCAGGATGTCCCAAATCTGTACCTGGGGACAACCCCGGAGATAGATACCACTGTCGCCCCCGGGTGTGATCTTCCACTCAAGGCAGAGCTCGAAGTCTTCAAATTCCTCTTGAGTGACGAGATGAGAGCCTTTTCCGTCAAAAAAGAGACTGTTGTCCTCCACATGCCAGTGTTGAAGCATGAGGCGATCCGCCTCTTCTTGCTCTTTGGTCCTCTCGGAGGGGGACAAGGAAGCTTTTCTAGAGGGAGGAGCGATCAAACCGGTCCAGCCCGTCAGATCGGTGCCATTAAAGAGCTGGATGGGGTTCATAGGAGTCACAGTTTGCGGGATCGAGCCACACCCCTGAATCAAGCTGGTGATCAATAGCAGGAGAATCAGCGATTGCTGACCCCGCAGGTGAATCGTGTCGGCCATCTTTGGGGGCATCGCGAATCCTTTCAGTGAGGAAGCGTCCATTTCCTTCGATCGGAATGCTATTTTGCCGAAGTGGGCGACTGTGGTCTCGGTCGTAGCCTCATGACAAGAATAGGCTTAGGATCTTTAACTTGTCGACATGGCTCTTTGCATGATTTCAGAATGCCTGTTTTTGGGAGGGGAATCCACCCTGCGCAGGTCTGAGACTTCCAGAGGAAAGGGGTGAAGTGACAAAATCTCTCACCAAGCAACTCAATTTTAAACTCTCCGGGATGATGTTTCTTCAATATGCCATCTGGGGAGCTTGGCTACCTTTGCTCTATCCCTACTTGAAAAATCATATGAAATTTTCCGATGGTGACATCGGAAACATGTTCGCTGTAGGTGCGGTGGGAGCGATTCTGGCTCCGTTTATCGCCGGGCAAGTGGCTGATCGATTCTTTCGTACAGAAAGGTTTTTGGGACTCAGTCACTTGTTGGGGGCTTTTGTGGTTTGGAAATTGGCCTCGATCGAGCCCGGTGAAGGGGCTGTCAATTCTTTCCTGATCTATAGTTTGATTTACTCGCTGATATATTCACCCACGCTCTCTCTGACAAACTCTCTTTGTTTTCATCATATTCCTGATCGGGATCGTGATTTTGGCAAAGTCCGAGTGTGGGGGACTGTGGGTTGGATCTTCGCTGGGATCCTGATTGGGCAGCATCTTCTGATCAATTACGCGGGCGGAGATGCCGCAAATGCAGAATCTGCGAAGGTCTTTGCCGGGTACGCAGATGCCTTCCGATTATCAGCAATGATAGGAGGAGCGATGGGTCTCTATTGCTTCCTTCTTCCTGAGACTTCCCCCCAACCCAAGGCTGAAGATAATGCTGCGCTGGCTGCAATCGGCGAGGTTAAACGGCAACCCTTGTTGACCCTTTTCCTCCTAGCAGTGCCGATCTCATGTATCCATCAGTTTTACTTTGTGCATACCGCAGGATTTCTAGGTGAAGTTCAGAAACAATTCAATGCCGGTGATTTTGCCAGTTCCATCAATATGATCTTTGGTATTGGTGGCGGCGGTTTGATGACCGTGGGGCAGATCAGTGAAATCGTCGTATTAGCACTGATCCCATTCTTAGCGGTCAAGCTCTCTCGTAAACAACTACTCCTGATCGGTTTGATCGCCTACGCATTACGTATGGCGATCTTCGCCTATGCGCCAGGTTTACTGGGAGACGGTGCGATGCCCGTCGTGATTTTGGGCGTCGCTTTGCATGGCCTATGTTTTGGTTGTTTCATTTTTGTCGCGTTCATGATTGTGGATGAAGAGTGTCGCTCGGATATTCGAGCCAGTGCGCAAAGTCTCTTTAACCTTGTGATCGTCGGCATAGGTACCATCGTCGGCAGTAAAATTGCTACGGGTGTCTCCGATTGGGCGAACGGCACGGGAGTCGTTTCCGGTGAAGAGTGGCATGCCCCATTCTCGCGCCTATTCGGGGTTCCCATGTGGGCGAGTTTGGTATGCATTCTTATTTTGTTAGTGATGTACCCCGCGGGATCCCGGTCCGGGACCGCCTCTGATCAGGAAGCGCAATGAAGAGGCAGCAGAGACCACAAGTGGATCGCCGATCTTTTTTGAGCCTTGCGGGAGCGGGGCTAGCGACAGGCCTCATGGGTTGTGGAGGGTTCAGCATCGGTGGACTCGAGGTGATCCCACATTGTTCTCCCCCTTGTGGAGGTGAGCATATGAAATTCAAGATTTCATTGGCCGAGTGGTCGCTGCATCGATCGTTACAGTCTGGAAAGATGACGAATTTAGATTTCCCCGGAATGACTCGAAATGATTTTGATCTGGATGCCGTGGAGTACGTCAATTCTTTCTTTAAGGATAAGGCGCAAGATGAAGCTTACCTCGATGAGTTGAAAAAACGTTGCGATGATCACGGAGTGCAAAGCCTTCTGATCATGTGTGACGGAGAGGGCCAATTGGGTGACCCTGACAGCAAATCCAGAGAAACAGCGATTCAAAATCATCACCGTTGGGTGGACGCTGCCCGTCGTTTGGGCTGTCATTCGATTCGCGTGAATGCCGCCAGTCAGGGTTCCTATGAAGAACAGATGAAATTAGCGGCTGATGGCCTGTCTCGATTAACGGAGTATGCTGCGAACCAGGAGTTGAATGTCATCGTCGAGAACCACGGAGGATTATCTTCCAATGGTGCTTGGTTGTCGGGGGTCATGAAAATGGTGAATCAGCCTCGTTGCGGAACCCTGCCGGATTTTGGCAACTTTAATCTGGGTGGCGGGAAGACATATGATCGCTATTTGGGTGTTCAGGAATTGATGCCTTTTGCCAAGGCGGTCAGTGCGAAAAGCCACGAGTTTTCTGAAGAAGGAAACGAGATCCATACCGATTACTCAAGGATGTTGAAGATTGTCATGGACGCCGGATACGAGGGATACATTGGAATCGAGTTTGAGGGTGCCGGAGATGAAAAAGCCGGCATTTTGGCAACTCGTGATTTACTGCGGAAGATCCGATCCGAGTGCGCATCTGCTTAGAAACTGAATTTTGATATAGAAGGAGTTCTTCATGAAAAATGAAAACGAAACAAACTCTGCTGGCACCGGTCGCAGAGATTTCCTCAAGGGGGCTGCAGTTGCTGCAGGCGCCCTTGCCGTTACCGGTTGCGTCGCACCTGGTGGAACCCGGATCACAGCCGAACCCGGAACAATAGGGTCTTCCAAAAGTCGCTCTCCTGTCGGCGATGACGGCTTGGTAAAGATCGCTATTCTTGGCACTGGTGGAATGGGTGGCGGGCATATCGATTCCTTCCTTCGCTTCGCCAAAAAAGGCGAGGAGAAAGTTGAGATCGTTGCTGTTTGTGACGTGAATCTCGTTCGTCGCAAAGTTGCGGAAGACAAGGTGAATAATTCACAGGGTGGTCAGGTCGAAGTTTACACCGATTACCGAGAAATGATTGAGCGTGATGATCTTCACGGCGTTCTGATTGCTTCTCCGGAACATTGGCATGCAAAAATGGCGGAAGACTGTCTGATGGCAGGCAAAGATGTCTATCTTGAAAAGCCGATGACCTTAAGACTTCCAGAAGCACTTCGTTTAAGAGAGGTGGTTCGAAAGAATCCGGATGTTTTGATTCAAATAGGAACTCAAAAGATCATGCTCCCGAAGTACAAAGCGGCTCAAGAAATGCTGGGCGACGGAGCCATTGGCAAGTTGACCTTTAGTCAGACTTCATACTGTAGAAATTCTGAAAATGGAGAATGGTTATACTACGGGATCGATCCCAAGGTGCAGCCGGGTGAAACTCTTGATTGGGATATGTGGTGTGGACCTCTCGGAAAAAGAGAGTGGGATCCTGCGTTCTATGCTCGCTGGCGTCGTTACAAAGATGCATCCACGGGAATCATAGGAGATTTGTTGGTCCACGAAGTCACTCCACTGGTGATGGCGATGGACCAAGGTTGGCCGACGAGAGTTGTCGCCACCGGTGGTCACTATGTCGACAAGAAGATGGAGAACCACGATCAGGTGAACCTTCAGGTTCAGTTTGAAAAAGGGCATACGCTTATCGTGGCCGGTTCCACCTGTAATGAAAATGGCCTAGAGACCGTTGTACGAGGTCATAAGGGCACCGTTTATCTGAATGGCGGTAACTGCAAAATGGTGCCACAGAGGCTCTTTGCAGACGATGTCGACCCTCAAGAAGTGATTTGCGAAAACATCGGGAACGACCAAGATGCTTTGAGGAAAAATTGGCTCGATTGCATTCGAACCCGTCGCCAACCCGATTCCAATGTCGAACTGGGTACCAAAATAATGGTGATCGTGGACCTTGCGACCCGCTCCATGTGGGAGGGCAAAGCCTTCGAGTTTGATCCTGCATCGATGACGGCCTCTGCCATCGGATAGTAGGAGTTGATCTGTGTTTGAACGGGGCGCCCTTGCGGCGATGGGTACGAGATTTGAAATCGTCGCTGCAGGGGCTCCCGCTTCACAGCTCAGGGCTTCCATCGAGGAAGCTCTTGAGGAGATATCTTTATGCCATCAGCGCTGGAGTCCGTTTTCTCCATCCAGCATGTTGTCCCAAATTAATAGATCACAAGGTGAAGCTGTCGCCGTCGACGGTTTGACGATGGAGTTGTTGAGTCAGTGTCAACGTTGGCATGATGATACAGCGGGTGTATTTGACCCATGTGTGGGTCATTTGTTGTCGGAGAGGGATCCTCGTCGATCCGGGCATGAGGATTCAGGAATATTGAAGAATGCTTCTAAAGATTCCACCTTCACCGGACTTACAAATGTCGACATCAATGTCGCAAAGAATTCCATACGTTTACTTCAGCCATATCTTCAACTCGATCTAGGGGCCGTCGCCAAGGGCTTTGCGATGGACCTCGCGACGGATATTTTGAGAGACGCTGGGGTTCCTAGCGCATTCCTTCATGGGGGCAATAGCAGTATTTCGACTATCGGTCACCCCCCTGGTGCGACTGCATGGAAGGTACAACTTCCACAATCCTCTGAAGTCCTCGAGTTGAGAGATCAAAGCCTCGCGGTCAGTGCTTCCAAGGGGCAATATGCTGGAGAGCATCTCTTGAATCCGTTCACCGAAGAGTGGATCGATGCCGAATCCGGAGGATATTGGGTGCGTTCGAATAGTGCTGCTGAATCAGATGCCTGGTCGACAGCATTGACCGTGAATTCTGGATTCTCAGAGTCCATCCAATTTTCGATGCCTGACGATATGGATTGGGGACCGTTGCGCATGGCGACTTCCTCAAACGCAAACGAGAAGACTTCTAAAGTTTCAGTAGTGAAGTCTGATCACTGGAGTTTTTTACCCACAGAATCTGAAGACAAGATTTGAAATTAATCTTCGGGGATAAATTCCCCGTGGAAGGAGAATGATGGAAACGGATCGTAGGGATTTCTTGATTCAAGGAGCCGGTGCACTCGCAGGAGTGGCATTGTTGCCGGGACTCGACACATTCGCTCGCACGATTCAGGACGATTACCCGGTCGCTATCATTGGCACTGGAAGACAGGGCCGTGCCGTTGCTGCGGAACTGCAGAAATTGGGGGCTCAGATTGTCGCGCTTTGCGATAATGACGCCCCAAGACTGAGAAGTGGTGGACGTCGAGTCAAGGATGCCAAGACATATGACGACGCTGACAAGATGTTGGCGACAGAAAAAAGTGTTGAAGCTGTCTTTATCTGCACACCGACTCATCAACATCGCGCTTTGGTGGACGCCTGTATCGCTGCAGGTAAGCACATCTATTGCGAAGCTCCGTTAGCTCATACTGTCGAAGATGCAAAGGCGATTGCTTCCGCTGCCAGAGGAAGTTCAAAGGTGTTTCAGGCGGGCTTATTAGCAAGATCTAATCCTGTCTATTCTTTGGCTCGATCTTTTTACCGCACTGAGGCATTCCTGAAATTGGTTTCGATGCGGGCTCAAAACGCTCGCAAAGACAGTTGGCGCCAAGCGGCGTCGACAGCGGAGCGACAGGCCCGATTAGACTGGCGACTCCATGAATCCACCTCCACGGGACTGCCGGGTGAATGGGGGACGCATCAATTTGATGTCTTCCATTGGTTCAGCGGCAAGTATCCCGTACGCATACATGGAAATGGTGCGGTTCGGGTATGGGATGATGGTCGTAAGGTCGCTGATACCGTGAATCTCGCACTGGAGTTTGATCAGGGGGAATGTCTGGAGTATCAGGCGACTCTGGGGAACTCATTTGGAGGACGATACGAAGTTCTTCATGGAGTGAACTCAGCGTTTAAATTGGCTTGGAGTCATGGCTGGATGTTCAAGGAAGCAGATGCTGCGACTCAGGGCTGGGAAGTCTATGCCAACCGTCAGAGATTTTTTAACGATGAAGGCATCACTCTCATCGCAGATGCCACCCAGTTGGCGAGTCAAAACAAGTTGAAGGACGGAGTTGGCCTTCCTCATGATTCTCTTTACTACGGTGTCTCAGACTTTCTGACCAGTTGTCAGGAAGGTAAAGCACCGAAGACTGGAGCGAGTGAAGGGTTCAGAGCCACGCTTGTCGGTATTGCTGCTCATAGAGCGGTGGTTGAGGGTGGGACGATAGAGATCTCTCCAGACGACCTGAAGGAGGCCTAATCGTGAAGATAGAGTGGGGTGGTGGACTATCAACCTTGCCTTTGGGTGCTCGCCTAGGTCTGACCGGGTTGTGCATCGTTTTACTGGGGGGGTTGGCGGCTAGTTTTCAACACATGATTTACCACTACGAAAATCGAGACGAGCGTCCTGAATTTTCCGTGGATGATGTGGTGGGAGCCTATCACGGGTTGAACAGTCCTTCTTTACTGAAAGAGGCTCTAGAAAATGGACATCCGGAGACTTTGCCGGCGGACCAACGTTCAATCCTCATCGAATGGTTATCCGGATCTCGAATCGTCGAAGATTACGACAGTCTGGATCTGGAAATCCCGCCGGCAGAAATTCTTGATGAGCAATGCCTTCAGTGTCACACACGTGACCTCGCCGAGTCTCAAGGTATTCCGTCTCTTGAATATTTCGATGACATCAAATCGATCTCTTTTTCGAGAGAAGTCGAGCCGACTCCGGTAAAGATTCTTGCAGCATCCACTCACGCTCATGCTTTGAGTATGTCTGTACAGGGCATGATGGTGCTGTTTTTAGCTCTATTGACGGCTTGGCCTACTCGAAGAATCGGCTGGATCTGTGCGCTGATGGGACTTGGATTGATGGGTGATATTGGGGGTTGGTGGCTGGCTCGATACAGTCCATCCTTTGTCATGCTGATCATGGTTTCTGGTGCGGCATACAGTGTCGGACAGGCGACACTCATTGGGAGCATTCTTCTCGATTTGTGGAGGGGCAAGAAGCCTCGGACTGATTGAGAAGACTCGGTGTTGAATTAAAACTTTCTGCAAGAACACAGGAGGACCACATGTCGGAATCCAATTTGTCATCGACCGATAGAATCAAAAAGAACTCTGATAGCCTTGAGGCGACTCGGCGTGATTTTATGAAGGGTGCCGCTGCGACTGTTGTTGCTGGTGGACTCGCTCCTTCGCTCATGGGGGGGATGGTCTCGGCGGAAGGATCGGACGTGATACGAGTCGGCTTGATCGGCTGTGGAGGTCGAGGATCGGGCGCCGCCAGTAATTGTGTCAATTCTGCCGAAGGAGTGAAACTGACGGCGATGGCGGATCTGTTTGAGGATCGTTTGAATTCCAGCCGATCGAACCTTGAGGGGCTCGGCGATAAGTATGACGTTTCTGACGAACACTGCTTTGTCGGGTTTGACGCCTACGAAAAATTACTCGCCACAGATGTTGATCTTGTGATATTGGCAACTCCTCCTGGCTTTCGTCCGATTCATTTCGAGGCGGCCATCGAAGCCGGTAAGCATGTCTTCATGGAGAAACCGGTGGCCACGGATGGCCCCGGAATTCGACAGGTTCTGAAGGCCGCGAAGAAAGCCAAAGAAAAAAACTTAGGTGTCGTTGCTGGTACTCAGCGTCGTCACCAAAAAGGTTACATCGAGACGATGCAACAGATCCATGACGGAGCTATCGGTGAGGTGGTGGGCGCTCAAGTCTATTGGAATCAAGGTGGATTGTGGGCCGTACGTCAAACGCCAGAGATGTCTGATATGGAATGGCAATGCAGAAACTGGCTCTATTTTGCTTGGGCCAGTGGTGACCACATCGTTGAGCAGCATATTCACAATATTGATGTGATGAATTGGGCATTCGGCGGACCTCCCAAAAAAGCCTTTGCGATGGGCGGACGGCAAGTGAGAACCGGTTCCGAATACGGACACATCTTCGATCACTTTGCTGTGGAGTATGAGTTTGATGGCGGAGTGAGAGCGCTCAGTGAGTGTCGACAGATCGATGAGTGCTGGAATAGGGTTTCAGAGAAGATTATTGGTACCCATGGCACTGCGAATCCATCCGGTCAGATCAGTAGCAGCAAGATTGGAAATTGGAGTGCTCCGGGCGGTGGGAAAAATCCATATGTCCAAGAGCACACCGACTTGATCGAGAGTATTCGGAACAATGAGGTTCTGAACGAGGGAGAGCGTGTCGCCATGAGCACCCTGACGGCCATCATGGGACGAATGAGTGCCTACACGGGCAAAGAGGTCACCCTCGAATTTGCTCTTCAGTCTCAAGAGAGCCTGCTTCCTGAGAAGTGGGAATTTGGACCTTTGGCGACCCCATTGGTCGCAGTCCCTGGAAAAACAGCTCTGATCTGATCAGAAAAACAGGAAGAGGATGATCATGGATCGACGAGTATTCCTGACCGCGACAGCATTGGGTCTCATGAGTGGGTGTTCTTCATTCTGGACACGAGGTCCATCGGGGAGTTCCACGATGAAACTGAAAAAATGTCTGAAGATAGGAATGGTGAACATCGAGGGATCTCTTCTTGAGAAGTTCAAAGTTCTCAAAGAAGTCGGCTTCGATGGAGTTGAGATGGATTCTCCTTCAGGAGTGGATTGGGACGAAGTTCGTTCTGCCAGCCTGGAATCTGGATTAGAAATTCCAGGAATCGTATGCTCGACGCATTGGGGAAAGCCTCTTTCTGCCAACGACCCCGCAGAAAGAAAAGACGGCATCGATGGAGTGAAGCAAGCGCTTCGTGATTGCAAGAAAGTCGAAGGGACGACAGTTTTGTTGGTTCCTGGTGTTTGTAGTGATTCTGTTTCATATCAACAAGCATGGGAGCGGTCTACTGCAGCTGTTCACGAGCTCATACCACTCGCGACTGAGTTGGGCGTTCAAATCGCTTTTGAGAATGTATGGAACAACTTCATTATCAATGCCGACGAAGCGGTTCGATACGTGGATCAGTTCGAGAGTCCAGCAGTGGGGTGGTACTTTGATACCGGAAACATCGTGCGATATCAAAAACCCGTTGAATGGGTAGAGAAATTAGCACACCGCATCATCAAGTTGGATATCAAGGATTACTCCAAAGAACTGATGGAGTCCGAGGGAGTCTGGGCTGGATTCCGTTGCAAAATTGGTGACCCCCAATCTTCAGTAGATTGGGCGGGAACGATGGAAGCTCTCCGTCGTGTCGGTTACCAGGGCTGGGGTTCTGCAGAAGTCTCCGGGGGGAACCGAGATCGACTCGCAGATATCTCTCGCCGGATGGACGACGTATTTTCGCGTTGAATCCCCATAATTACTAAAGCTTTGTTTTGTTGGTCTTGACTTCGATACACGATAAAATCGGACTTAAGATTAGATTTAACCGTTATCCGTTGCTGGAGGCCGAGAATGACACTATTTATCCGTACGCTGAGCGTGATTTCGATCCTACTCATTCATGGAGGATTGTTTTCAATCGACTTGTCTGCTCAGCCTGCAGAAGATTGGGTCAACTGGGAAAGTCCTCCGGTTCATCCGCTGGAGAAAGTTCCTGGGTCCTCCTTGATGCTTGCGGTCAACACCGCAGATGACCAATTGGAAGTTCACGATGTCGCTAACGGTGTTCCTGAACATCTTTATTCGATCCCTGTAGGCATCGACCCCGTCTCTGTTCGAGCGTTCTCTTCTGAGAAAGCGTGGGTCGTCAATCGGATTTCCGATTCGATCAGTGTCGTAGATCTCGTGCGTGGCACCATCGATTGGACAATCCAAACTTCGGATGAACCCGCAGACGTGATTTTTGCAGGTGATCCCATCCGTGCGTATGTGTCTTGTTCAGGGACAGATGAGATTTTGATTTTCGACCCCACCCAAGCGCGACCTGTTCTTTTGCAAACGCTCAATATCGTGGGTGAGGAACCTCGCGCCTTGAGTACCAGTCCAGATGGTTCTCTTGTTTATTGTGCAATTTTTGAATCAGGGAATGGGACGACTCTCTTGGGCGGTGGAGGAGACTTTGGAACCTCTACTTTGGCCTTCCCTCCGAATGTCGTCAATGAGCCTTCAGGACCCTACGGCGGCCTCAATCCTCCTCCCAATAGTGGGGCAGGTTTTAATCCTCCTTTTAACGGTGCTACCGGAACTCCGCCTGAAGTGGGACTGATCGTTCGAAAGCAGGGGACCGATCTGTGGTTAGACGATAATGGATCTGATTGGTCTGATTTTGTCAGTGGACCACAAGCGGCTCTCAGTGGTCGCCCCGTAGGTTGGGATCTGGCGGACCATGACGTGGCCGTCATCGATACTTCTAATCAGTCGATTTCTTACATATCGAGTCTCATGAATATCTGTATGTCGATTTCTGTGAGACCTACCGATGGAGCGATTTCTGTGATTGGAACCGATGCTCATAATGAGATTCGCTATGAACCCAATTTGAATGGAAATTTCATCGATGTTCTTCATGTGATGCTTCCAGAGATCAGCATTGCGAACATTCATGATTTGAATCCTCATCTTCCGACAACGGGATCCAATGTTGCCGAAGACTTACGAGAGATCAGTATCGGAGATCCTCGTGCTCTTGTTTGGAACTCGGCTGGAACGACTGCATATGTGGCGGGCAAAGGATCTAACAATGTCATTCGATTGAATGAAGACGGATCACGAGATCTTTCTGTTCCCCCGATTGAGGTCGGTGCAGGGGCGGCGGGATTGGTGATAGAGGGGGATTGGCTTTATGTCCTAGAGCATTTTGATGGCAGTTTGGCTGCCGTCGATTTGACAACGGGGCAGGTTGTTGGACGAGTTCAGCACCATGATCCCACTCCGACTCCAGTGAAGGAGGGGCGTAAATTTCTATACGATACGCATCTCACATCGGGAATGGGTCAGGTGTCGTGTGCATCCTGTCACGTCGATGCTCGCACAGATCGACTTTCCTGGGACTTGGGCGACCCCTCTGGGGACGTAGAACTCTTTACCGACATTTGCAATATGGGTCTGCCTCTGGCAGCTCCGGGTGATTGTGATGATTTCCATCCGATGAAGGGGCCGATGCTGACCCAGTCGATGCAGGACATCATCGGTAAAGAACCGCACCATTGGCGTGGAGACCGATTTGGGATTGAAGCTTTTGGCGGAGCCTTTCTTCATATCAATGGTGACGACCTTCCTCTTGTCGGGGCTGATATGCAGTTGTTTGAGGACTTCCTCGCTTCTATTCATTACCCTCCGAATCCATTTCGAAATTTGGATAACAGTCTGCCAACAGCGATAGAGTTAGAGGGACACTACACGACAGGAAGATTTGCTCCAGAGGGGCAACCTCTCGGAATCGGAAATGCCGAAATCGGATTGGACCTGTATCGAAATGCCGGTCTGGATGGCGGCTTGCAATGTGTGACTTGTCATACATTACCCGTCGGCATTGGGCCGAATGCGGCTTTGTCTGGATTTCAGATGCAGACTATTCCGGATGGGGCGAGTGGTGAAAAGCATCACGGCGTGGTGAGTGTGGATGGTTCGACTCAACGAAATATCAAAATCCCACAACTGAGAAACATCTATAAACGAAGTGGCTTTAACACGACTCAACAAGTGAACACTGCTGGATTTGGATTCCTCCATGATGGCAGTGTCGATTCTGTGGAGAGATTCCTGGCAGAACCTGCTTTTGACGTTCAGAGCGATCAAGAATTGGCACATCTCGTGGCGTTTATGCTCGCCTTCTCGGGGTCAGATCTTCCGGAAGGAAACAATTCTAATCCATTCGAACCTGAGGGTTCACCTGCGCATGACACTCATGCTGGCGTTGGAAAGCAGATCACGTTTGACGGGTCTAATAATACAAATCCTCAAACGTTGGCCTTACTCGAAGTATTGCGTCAGGAAGCGGCTTTGGGACGAGTCGGAATGATTGCGCATGCCTTTCAGGCTGGGGTCGTTAGAGGGTATTTCCTCTTTGGTAACGGTGCTGTGATGCAATCGGACAGTGTTGCGGAGTCGAGCAGTGTTTCTGCTCTCGTAGCCTCTGCTTCAGCGGAGACTGAAGTTACGTTTATGGCCGTCGATGTGGGGTCCGTCATTCGTATGTCCGTTGATAGAGACCTGGATGGCTTTTTTAACTACGATGAAGTTCTCGCGTGCTCGGATCCTGCTGATCCCCAGTCGACACCTGTTGGCTGTGGTGGAATTTCATTCATTCGAGGTGACGCGAACAAGGATCTCTCATTAGATATTTCAGATGTGGTATCGACATTGGATCTGTTGTTCGGTGGTGCCGGCGATTCTGATTGTGAAGATGCACATGATTCTAACGATGACGGCAATCTAAATATTGCAGACCCCGTGGCTTTGTTGGGATATCTGTTCAGCGGATCGGGTAATTTGCCGATGCCGTCGGGCAGTTGCGGAGTTGATCCGACCACTGACCAACTGGAGTGTACTCTTTACTCGTGTCCTTGATGGGAAGTCTCATCCGTAAACGGGCGACGAGAAGAAACAGAAAGAGCTCGCCCTTATAACGGCCAAAAGACGGGAATCAATTTCCCGGCCACTATCCATAAGACGATGACCAGTGGTGCACCTACTCGGGCAAAATCGCCAAAGCGATACCCCCCTGCACCATAAACCAGAGTATTGGTTTGATAGCCGATCGGCGTCAGGAATGAGAGAGACGCACCAAAGGCCACAGCCATGATAAAGGGATGGGGCTCTACGTTGAGTTGCTGTGCGATCTGTAGTGAAACCGGAACAAGGACTGCTGCGACCGCCGCGTTGGATATCATCTCCGTGAGAAGAGCCGCTGCGATCAATGTGACCACTACTAGACCCTCTGAACCCAGATATCCCTGAAGCGATGTGACTTGCTGCGCCAGCCAAAGTGCGGCTCCTGTTTTTTCCATCGCGAGGCCCATGGCGAGCATGCCCGCAATGAGTACGAGAATTCTCCATTGTATTGACTCGTAGGCTTTGGCACCGGATATGCAACCGGTAAGAACCATCAAGACTGCTCCACCGAGTGCGACTGCAGCCATAGGCAGAGACTGGGTGGCCAGCATGATGATCACTCCAATCAGGATCCCGATGGCGAGTGGGGCTTTTTTCTTTCGAACCAGAACGTCGTCGACCCCGGACATGAGAACGAGGCCTTCCTCGCCGCGAATACGATCTAAGCTTTCAGGGGTTCCCTGTACGAGCAATACATCACCGGTACGGAGAGGGTGGTCGCTAATTTTACTCTTCATGTGCATGCCGTGTCTCTGGATCGCCAAGACATGGAGACCATAACGACGACGCAGTTCCACCGAGCCGAGAGTTTGTCCGACAAAGCGACTGTTGGGGAGAACCAACAACTCTGCTAATTCCGCTTCTTTTTCCTGAGGCGTTCCCTGTGTTTCCGAAACGATTTCAGCGAGATTTGTGACGCCTTCTTTTTCCTGAAGCTTCATCAGTTCTTCAATGGTGCCACTGATGACCAGTGCATCTCCCTTTTTGAGGACATGGTGATCAAGGGGCGGCCAGATAATAGATTCTCCGCGAATGATCTGGAGGATCCTGACACCTTCCTGATGATTCAGCAAAGTCTCGCCAAATCGTTTTCCGACTAAGTCTCCGCCATTGATTTGAATCTCTGTCACATATTCTCTATGTCGACGATCTCCACCTAGGCTTGCGAGCGAGGTGATCGTTTGTCTCTCAGGAACAAGTTTGGGGCCTATGACGATCAGGTAGATCAGGCCAATGAATGCGAGCAGTCCACCGAGCCGTGTGAATTCAAACATACCCAGTTCGATGCCTGCAGACTCTCTTGCAATCGAGGCCACCAAAATATTGGTGGAGGTGCCGATCAGAGTACAGGTCCCTCCGAGAATCGCCGCATATGAGAGTGGGATGAGAACCTTCGAAGGATTCACTCCTGTTTTCAGACACGTTCCCAATACCACAGGAATAAACATGGCCACCACAGGGGTGTTGTTGAGGAATGCGCTCGCGACAAGAACAATCAATAGAATCAGTATTGTCAGAATCCTGTGTTGACCACCACTCCACTTCAAAAGTCTGTTGGAGAGGAAACCCAGTGCACCCGTCTTCAATAATCCTTCACTGACGATGAAGAGAGCTCCCACTCCGACTACGGCGGGGTGACCAAATCCTGCGAGTGCTTCGCTGATGTCTAATAAGTCCAAAGAGATGAGAATCAAGAGAAGACAGACTGCGACCACGTCTACGGCAAAGATCTCGCTGGCAAACAGAAACAGAGCCGCGAAGAGAAGAAGGAGTACCTGCATGATCTTCGGGTCCATGATTCGGGGTGTCCATTTCCTCTAGTGCAATGTATTGAACCAGATAGGGGAGATCGGCTCGGATCGATGTCCCCGGGCAAGTCTGGCGGTTAGTCTGAGAGGATAACGGGGATACGGACCTTCACTCCAGTCGATTCCTGTCTGGATTTGAAGGAGATTCCATTTCAAGGAGGCTCATGAGCTCAGGATTGGCGAATTCTGGTGATTGCCATGACCTGATCGTCATTGGGGCCGGTCTGGCAGGACTCGCGACTGCAGCGGCCTGGGTTGATCAGGAGGCTGGATCTGTCTTGGTCTTGGAGGCCGAACGGTTCCCGGGAATGCATTCGAGTGGAAGAAATGCCGGAATGATGCGTCAAGTCGCCGAAGATCCTTCAATTACCGAAATGTGCCTGCGAGGGACCGAGTTGCTCGAGCAGCGATTTGGGAGAGATTCTTGTCAGTTCAAGCGAACCGGTTCTCTGCTCTTTGACGCTCATGGCGAGATTTCCCCAGATTCGTGGAAGCAAGTTTTGTATGAGAATTGGTCCAGCGATCAGGTGAAGGCCTGTTTCCCTGAGCTACAGCACTTGCCCCCAGGGCCAGCACGCTTTGTTCCGGGCGATGGGGTGGTCGAAGTCCCCGCTCTTATTGGAGATTTGATCGATACCATCGTTTCCAAGGGGGGCCACATTCAGTTTGGCACACGAGTGGGCAAGGTGAGCCAGAGTGCCTCCGGCGAATTATCTCTTCCAGAAGTCTGGAACGGAGAGCAACGGCATACCGATCCGGATCAATACCGTGCTCGACAGATAGTGATTGCCAACGGGGCGTGGGCGCAGGATTTTTCTCGCAGTAGTGGAGTTGAAATCCAGATCAAGCCGACAAACAGGAGTGGTCTCATCACCAGCACTTTTGATATCGCTGATGATCCCAGACCCTGGATATGGGCTCACGAACCCGGCTGGTACCTTCGCCCTAGCGCTCAAGAATATCTCTGGAGCTCCTGTGAAGAGGTGGCGGCTGATCCGGGAAGCGATCTTGCTCTTGAAGATCCCTGGGAGAGGTTGCTGAGAGTCACAGAGTCGTGTTGGGGGGATATCAGCCAGAGAGTCAAACCCTTGTCGCATTGGGTGGGGCAACGCAGTTTTTGTCCCGATCGAAGGTTTCTTCTGGGGCCTGATCCTCGCATGGAGGGATTGCACTGGGCAGTGGGACTGGGAGGACACGGCGTGACCTGTTCTCTCGCCGTGGGTGAGGTGGTGAGTTCCGGATTACTGGGGCATTCCATCGATGGCCACTGGCTTTGGGCCCCCGAAAGATTTGTTGACTAAGTACAAGGTTAGTTCTTGAGATGATTCCACGGCCACGGATGATCTCAGAGACAGTTCGAGAATTTCTTGCATGAAAATGATTCACAAATATGGGAATCGGCATCTCGTATAGGATCAGAGCATCGGGTTAGTGTGATACGGAGAAACCATGCCAAAATCAAATACCGCACGTAAATCTAAAAAGAAGAAGCGCTCTTCTCTCTCTGCTAGAAATGCGGATCACCACGCCCTCTACCAAAGTTCTGTACAAGAGCCAGAGGCGGATACACGCTTCATGCACGAGACATTTGTGAGCAAGTTCCAGAGAAACCCGATTCTCATGAGGGAAGACTTTTGTGGAACCGGTTATCTTTCTTCGACTTGGGTTAAAGAACAAGACTATCGTCACGCCATCGGATACGACCTTGACGAGCCAACCGTCGAATGGGGCAAAAAACAGAATCTCGAACCACTCACAGATGAGCAAAAGTTGAGGATTGAACTTCGAATTGCGGATGTGTTAAATGCTCCGCAAGATCCGGTCGATGTCGTTTGTGCGATGAACTTTTCATGGTGGATCTTTAAAGAACGTGAGCAGTTACTGAACTATTTCCGTTCGGTTCGAACCAGTTTCAAAGATGAAGGCATGTTTGTTCTCGATATTTACGGTGGAAGTGACGCCTATGTCGAAGTGGAAGAAGAGCACGAAAAAGATCTCGATGGTGAAGATTTCTATTATATTTGGGATCAAGACAAAGTTTGCGGGATCAAAGACGAGTTGACATGCTTTATTCACTTCCGATTCCAGGATGGCTCTCATTTGAAAAAGGCCTTCACCTACGATTGGCGTCGCTACGGAATGCGCGAGAGTCAAGATTTGTTGCGTGAAGCAGGGTTTTCAAATGTAGAGGTTTACTGGGAGGGTGCCGATGAAGACGGTGACGGAAACGGCGAATTCCTTCCGGAGAAGGGGGCAGACAATAGCGATGCTTGGATTGCTTATCTTGTCGCAACGCCTTAATTTTATTGAGTGAGTACAATTTTATTGAGTGAGTACAAATTTATTGAGTGAACACTGAGTTTTGAGTGAGCACTGAGTTGAGAATTAACCCTGAGTTGAGAATTAACCCTGAGTTGAGAATTAACCCTGAGTTGAGAATTAACGCTGTGACTCTGAGACACTTGCGACCATCCATAATCCCACTCTGAAACCTGATTGTTCAAGAATTCGGCTGGCCGTCGTCAGCGTGGCTCCGGTGGTCAGTACGTCATCAACGAGGATGATTTTTTTCTCCTGATGTTTTTTACTGAGATATTTGGTTCTGATCTTGAATCTCTTCGTCGGCATCCCTTTTCGCTCTGAGGCTGTTTTTCCCACCTGTGGAGCTCCTCCGGTATGCTGGAGAAGGTGCAGTAGAGGTATCCCTGTTTTCTTGGAAAGAGAAAGAGCGATTCTGTGAGAAAACGGAATCCCGTATTTGATTCTTCTTTTCCAATGACGAGGAATGAAAACCAGAGCCTCATTTTGCTGTGAAATTTGAGGATCGCTCTGCTGATCCTTCGAATCTTCTCTGAATTTCATCCATTGGTGGTGAAGGAGATTCGCGATGTCTGCGGCGATATCATCTCGGTGCTGATTTTTCCCGGACAGAACCATTCTGCGCAAAGTTCCTGTATAGATTGAAATATGAAGGAGTGGACGCAGGGCAGGGCCTCTTCTGCAGGCGCGACAGTTTTCTTCCGGGGCTCCTGGGAGGTGCAAACAACGCCTACAAGGGGCCGCAATTTCCGGAAATTCTGATGCACAAGAGGCGCAAAAAGGGACGGCATTCTCCGTTTCGGTCCAAGGGGGCGAGTGTCTCACTCTCGGAGAATTGGTACATAAGCGGCATGTAGGCGGGTAAAAGAGATCCCTGAAGGCTGCGAGGGTCGCCTGGACCGCCGTGAAGGCCGATTGTGGGCTCCGGACGTCCCTACGACAGGATCTGGGCGGTCGATCTAGACAGCCCGCTTTCTTCACGCTATGGTCTTCGTCTGTGCCGGTGTAGCTCAGTTGGTAGAGCAAAGGAATCATAATCCTTGGGTCCGGGGTTCGAATCCCTGCGCCGGTACCAATCTTGAATCCGATCTCCCAGGGGGGCACCCTTCTGGGAGATTTTCTTTTTCGGGGTCGTTCTGTTGTCCTCATTCTGATCCACAGCGTCATTTTTCTCTTTCCCATGCATTATGTTTTATGCACCATCTTGGTGTGTCGGATTCTTCGAGTGAAGTTCACCGGTCGTATTGGCATGAGTTTGGGTGACTCATTTGATGATCCACAGAGACAGAGCAATTCCCGTTCCCGAAAGGAATCCATAGATGGCTGCCGAATCTGGCATGACAGAAATGGGTGACAGACCCGAGATCGATGCTGAGTTGGTACGCCGAACGGCGCGCCTCGCAAGACTGGAAGTGACGGAAGATGAAATTCCGGGTCTTGTTGATCATTTAGAAAAGATGCTCGATTTGGTGGAGCAGTTAGAGCTCCCCGGATCCAAGACCTCTCATGAACAACTCGCATCTGCGAGAATGGACGGGGAGAAATTGTCGCTTTCAAAATGGCGTGAAGATGTCGTTGCAGATGAAAGTGATCCGGGAGGACCTCGACGACCCGAAAAGTTAGGGGAAAATGCTCCTGACTGGCGTGATGGATCCTTCGTGACTCCTCGTGTCGTAGGAGGCGATTGATCATGGTGAACGATGCCGCATCTTCTCTTCCTGATCCCGGCGCCACTTCTCATGAAGTTCTGGCACATTTGCAATCAGGGAAATGCACAACAAAGACTTTGATCAGTGAATATCTGAATTTCCTAGAAACAACCGGGAAGCGATTGGGAGCCGTAGTGGAGGTCTTTTCGCAATCGGCACTTCAGGAAGCGGAGGCCAGTGATGCTCGTCGAATGGCGGGTGAGGCTTTGGGAGTTCTGGAAGGAATACCCTTTACTGCAAAAATGAACATCTGTACTGAAGAAGGAACGACAGATGCTTCCAGTGCCATGCTCGCCGGCTTCGAAGCGGGTGTCGATGCGACAGTCGTGCAGAAGATGCGTTCAGCAGGCGCGATATTGGTCGGCAAGAGTAGTTGTGACGAATTTGCTATGGGCGCTTCTAATGAAAGTTCCGCTCATGGAGTCGTTCGCAATCCTTGGGACGCATCTCGTGTTCCTGGCGGATCGAGTGGCGGAGCCGCCGCTTTGGCGGGAGCGTTTGGCTGGGCTATCCATTTAGGAAGCGATACCGGTGGATCGATTCGTCAGCCGGCTGCTTTCTGTAGTGCGACGGGTATGAAGCCGACATGGGGTCGGGTTTCTCGTAGAGGTTTGATCGCTTTTGGTTCAAGCCTCGATCAGATCGGTCCCTTGGCCCGGGATGCCAAAGATTGTCAGATCGCACTCGAAGTGTTGCAGGGGAGTGACCCTCTCGACGCCACTAGCCATTCATTTCCAGAGTCCTCCAAAGAGCCGATTCGCAAGATCGGTTGGATCCGGCAGGGGTTTGGCGAAGGGATCGATGCTTCTATCCGTGAACAGGTGGAAGCGGCGAGGTCGATTCTCGAGAAGGACGGCATCGAATTTGTAGAAGTTTCATTACCCACAATGGCTCAAGCGAATGCGTGTTATCAGGTGATCGCGACAGCGGAAGCCTCCTCAAACCTCGCCCGTTATGACGGTATTCATGTAGGAAAAAGAAAAGATTCGAACGATCTAGAAGAACTTTACTCTTCCAGTCGAAGTTCCGGCTTCGGAGCAGAAGTTCGAAGAAGAATATTGCTAGGGACATTCGTACTCTCTTCGGGCTACATCGATGCTTACTACGGTAGAGCTCAAAGTGTGCGTCAGGAAATTCGAGAAGAGATTTTGTCTGCTCTTGAAGACGTTGATGCTTTAATGATGCCCGTTTCACCTTTCGCTCCTTTTAAAATAGGTGAGCGGATCGATGACCCATTAGCTCTCTATGCCTGCGATATCTTGACCGTTACAGCGAATCTAGCGGGTGTTCCTGCTGTTGCTGTCCCTTGTTCATTTGATAATGAGGGTCTTCCTGTGGGTATGCAGTGGTTAGGGAAACATGGCGATGACCATCGATTACTGCAACTCGCCAGCCTTTGGCAAGAATTGAATGACACTTGGAAGTCCGTTCCGCAGGGAGGTCAGTCATGAGTTGGAATACAGTCGTAGGACTAGAAATTCACGCTCAAATGGCGACTCAAAGCAAGATGTTCTGTGCTTGTCGACGCCAGGCCGGTGCTCTTCCCAATAGCAACATCTGTCCGGTTTGTGTTGGTTGGCCAGGGGCGCTTCCGGTGCTTCAAGGAGAGGCCGTTCGCTGTGCGATTCGGGCAGCGATATGCCTAGGTTGCGATATACAAGAGTTGAGTCGATTCGATAGAAAGAACTACTTTTATCCGGATCTTCCAAAAGGTTATCAGATCAGTCAGTTTTATCATCCATACGCCCTTGGCGGATCGATTCCTTTTACTCGCGACGATGGCTCAGCCGCTGTTTTGCCACTGGTTCGAATCCATATGGAAGAAGACGCAGGTAAGTCTTCCCATGAGGAGGACGGAACCAGTCGCATCGATTTGAATAGATGCAGTTCTCCTCTTCTTGAAATCGTTTCAGAGCCGTTATTGATGTCGGGTACTGAGGCGGCTTCCTGCGTGAGGTCTGTCCGGGCGTTACTCCGTTGGGTGAGTGTTTGCGATGGAGATATGGAAAAAGGGAATCTTCGTTGTGACGTCAATGTTTCAGTCATGCCCGAAGATGCTGTCGAATTAGGAACCCGCGCCGAACTCAAAAATTTGAACTCTTTCGTCTCTATTGAGCGATCCGTTGTTGTGGAAACTGCCCGTCAAATCGATGTGATCGAGGGAGGGGGGCAGGTCGTTCAAGAGACTCGCTTGTGGGATCAGGATAAAGAAGTTACCGCGAGTATGAGGGGCAAAGAAGACTCACCCGATTATCGCTATTTTCCGGAGCCTGATTTACCTGTTGTCTGGATCACCGAGGACGATATTCAGCAACAATCAGGGAACCTTCCAGAAATGCCCGAGGATCGACGTCAGCGTTGGCTGAATGAATACGATTTTCCGGAGCGAGAAGTCGTTCCTTTGCTTTCCCGTCGGGAAAATGGTGACTACCTCGAATCTCTGATTCTGGAAGGCGTCAAGCCTGCTTCAGCGAGTAATTGGTTTCGGGGTGAAATCCTGAAGCAACTCAACGAAAGGGAAGAACGCATCGAAGTTTTCCCTGTGACCGCTCAGTCGTTGGCCTTGGTGATCAAAGCTGTTGAAGAAGATCGAATCAGTGTGGCTACGGGTAAAGAATTACTGCAGAAATCTTTGGATACAGGCAGTGATTTGAAAACCTTATTGGAATCCACAGACGAGCAAGTTCAAGACGAAGGAGCACTAGGAGAATGGGTGGATCAAGTCTTGAGTGATAATGAAGACGCAGTGAATAAGATCCGTGGAGGGGACGATCGCGCCATCGGATTCTTGGTGGGTCAGGTGATGAAGTTGAGTAAAGGTCAGGCTCACCCCAAAAAGGTTCAGGATTTGATGAGAGCTCGTATTTAGACCGATTTTTAGGGAGCCGGAAGTTGCAGCTCAGCGGGACCTTCTGCTGTGATCACGTATACCGCTTGTCGCGCATTTCTTTCAAGGACAACTTTTTGTGTCTTGAAAGGTGGGATTTCAAGAATGACCGGCAACGCATGCTGGATGCCATCGATCAACATCACGGTATTTTCGGAAGAGTTTATTCTTACAGGGAATTGAACTCCAACAGTGGCGTCGTTTGAAGGATATCGCTCGAGCAATGTGCTCAAGTATTGCCGACAGGCTTTCAGGTCACCCTTCGATCTGCATTGATCTACTTTTTTCCTTAAGGCGTTGGCCTCGATATCTTCTTGATCCCATTGCGACAATAATTTTCTGACTTCTTCTCTCGCCCCCAATCGAGCGGCTTGCTGAAGGTTCTCTTTGGCTTTGCGTTGTTGGCCGAGAGATCTATTCTTTCGTGCCAGTTTCAATAAATCCTCAGCTTGATTTCGGAAGCTTCTGGCTCTATCGGATTCTCGTTCTTCTATCAATTGGGCTGCACTCTCCAACCCTGATTTCCATGGTCCTGCGGGAATAAGAAGAAGCCATGGTCTCGCTTCTTCTCTCCAGGCTTCTGGAGAAGAACTGTCGGCACTGACAATCAGTTTTTGAAGTCTGGACTCGGTCACGATGAGCAAGCCGATAAAACTAAAGAAAATGATGATAAGAAATAATCGTTGCCACCGAATACCCAAGGAGAAGAGCAGTCCCGGCTTTTTCTCTTTATGTTCCGTTCGTAGTTTGGCGACACTCTTCGCGACTTTTTTTGCTCTTTGTAAACGTCCTTCTTTTGCCAGTCGTGCGGCCAGTCGGGTGAGAGCTTCTTCAGTGGCTTCTATTTCACCGTGATCGATGAGGAATTCGACTTTTGCTTGTTGCATCTCTGTGCAATCGGGGTGGAGAGCCTCTAGGCTGTCGATGAGGCGTAACGCTCGACGTCGATCGCCACTCCTGAAAAGACGAGTGGCCATTCTTACGCCTTCTCGCATTTGCTGTTGGGGTTCTGAGTGAGTTGCAATCAGATCTAGTCTCATTTGGTCATCGTCGGACTGTTCGATAGCATCACGCAACCATCTTCTGCCGAACTCCACATCGCCTTGAGAGATCAAATGATGAGCCAATTCTGACATGAGAGCGATTTTGGATTCTATCCATTCATCGTTTTCAGGATCTTTCTGAATCATTTGTTCTAAGAGATCGATGGCTTGTTCTAAATGTCTGCTATTTTTTAGTGCATCAACTATTCGGTTTTCTACTGATAAGGCTTTCGCCTGGTCTCCCGAATGGATGTGAGTGTCTCTGAGGATCTCTAGTATTTTTACAGGATTGACGGCCATCTGCGTTGCTTTCTCAAGCCTTACGATCATGGTTGATCGGTCTTCGTCATTCATGGATCGAATATGTTGATCACTGAACTCCGGGAATCTCTGTTTGAGAATCCATCCCCTTTGTACTCCTTTGTTGAGCTGTTCCATCGTTTCATATGGAGGTAGGGGAGAATCTTCCAGAATCTCTTTTATCGTTCTGAATCCGTCTAGTAAGTCGGTCACTTTCTGGAGACACCAGTCTTTGACCTCATTCGCGCATTTTGTTCCGGAAGCTGAAAGAACAGGAAGCTCATGTTGAGACGGGAATGTTTCTAACGCTTCTTTGTGCTGAAAAGTCTTTTGATCTATTTTTTCGATAAGGTTCTCTGCGGAGATCTTTGTTTTTCGTCCGCATTCGGCTTCTTTTGAGCCTTCGAAGAGAAATACTTCTTCGCAGTGAAGGAAAGTAAGGACGAGTTCTCTCTTTTGTATCTCTTCATGGACTTTTGTGAGCAAAGACGCGTCTATTTCTTTCAATGTGTTGAACCATTGAGAGAGATCTCTTTCGCCTCCGTGCCAGATCTTGAGAAGTCCATCGAGAGTTGAAGAACTTAGTTTTTCACAGAGTATTTCGGTAGTTGGGAACCAACGGAGTGACTGGCCGGGTATTAATTCTAAATGAGTTCCATCAAATGAAATCTTTCGACACTCTTCGCCTTTGCCGAGATGGAAGATTCCCTTTTGGCCTTCCGCGATAGTTTTAACGAGTAGTGATTTCAGTTGAGAATCCATTTTTACTCTCCGACTCGCAGTAAAGACCTTCTTGGATTTTTTTGAAGTGCTCTGGCTGTGTCGAATAGGGGGTCACTGATATGGAGTGTATTGACCTGATTTTCTAATAGTTTGTGACTCCCTGTGGAGCCGGATCTTGCCAGTCCTCGAAGAATTGCTGCTCTTGTCTGGATGCAGTCGGAGTCGAGTAATGAGGTCAGAGTGTTCATATTATTTTCATCACATGTTGAAGCGAGTGCTTCCAAACATGTATTTCTAAATGATCCCTTTGACTCAATAGCCGCTTTCAAAAGCCATGGGTGGGCTTCCCGCATTTTGAGGACTCTGAAAGCGATGGCAATTTTCTCGCGAGCCATGTCATCGGAGACGATCCAGGAACTCATCAAACGTGCACGTTGCTGTGGGGAACCTTTTTTCTTCAGATATTGAAGAGTGAGCCAACTCACTGTCCCGTCTGGAGAGTAGGGAATCAGCTCAGAGATGCCCGCACCGCCAAAAGTCCAATCTCTCATCAAATAGAGTGATAAGTATGATCTCTGACACCCAGGGTCGGGTTCTGTCGTAAACTTTTCTTCGATGGCTTCACGATGTTTCAATGCGACATCTACTGGGCATGATTTCCACCAGCCGATAGCGACTCGTCTGACTTCACTGTCCTTGGAGTCCAGTAATCTCAATGCTGCAGCTGTTGCAGTTCTCTTCTGAAGTATCATTCTGAGATCATCGATTTGAGTGAAGTCTTTCATTCGTAAAAATCCGCGGGGTAGGAGCGTGGATACCTGAATCGGGAACTCTTCTTCCGAAACAGGTGCCACGAGCCATGCCCCGCGAGTACCGACCTGAACACCTATACCCTCGGTGCCCGAGCCTTCTGGTTCTCTCCACCATTTGACGTCGGTGACCTGATAAGGGTTCCCGGTGTTTCCGTCAGTTAGGAGGTAGAGAAGGTCCCTCTCTTCTTTCAGTATCTGGACGACTTCACCTGCCACTACATCTTCTGCATGGCGGAATAGCAGCCATGGATCATCATTTCCCAAGAGGGGAGTTGTAAAAAACAACGCACCCATAAAGGTCAAAATAATCCTGATACTCATGTTGATCTTATTCATGTTTCCTCTTTATTTTTATTCTTCCAGGACTATCCACTCTGCGATGTAGGCTTGATTCAATTCGTTGAATCTATATCCGTGCGGACCCTCGACTAAAGCCGATGAGAGTCCTAGTGCGGAAGACATCACATTGTTTCCTGGTGTATCGACGTGGTATGGCGTTGTGAATGGACCGGTGAAATCAGCGGAGGTCACTCCACCAAACAGCCCAAATGGGGGATGCCCGTTGGAGCAAAGTCCGAGAGCGTGCCCGATTTCATGGGCAGCAACAACACTGATCAATCTGCTCCATGCCTCTATCGCATCCCAGATTTCGTCGTGTCGAGAATTCGCTTCAGGACTGTTCGAAGGATGGGTTCTGACGAAACCTGATGAGAGAACTAGATTATCGAGGGAATGAGCGCCCACCGGTGTTCCCGTGGTCGGTAGAACTCCGGAAAATCTTTGATTGAAAGTGTATGAGTTCCAATAGTACTGAACCATATTTGACGAAAAGACTCCTCGTCCTGGTTCACGTTCATCGTCGTATTGTTCATTTCTCGCATCAAAGACTGCACGTCCTAGTGCGTAACTGAGAGGTTCTACGTCGTCGCCTCCGATACCCAGGGCGCTGGTCGATCCTCCGCCGTGAGTTTGAAAGGTGAGCTGTGGCTGTAGATCTTCGTTTTCCGTTTTGGCGAAGAGGATTTTAATCCTCTCTAGCGTTTCTGATTCGACCCATGCCCTGACGATGGCATCTTGAAGAGCATGGGTACCGTCTGTCACGCTGGATTGAAGTCCAACAGTGAATAAATCTTGTCGGTGATCTGCAATCCCGTCTCCTCCATAGCTTGCGAAGGGGGCGATCTCACCATTTCCTTCATCGAGAAGTCCTATTTGGAAATGATCTCGGGAGAAATCCAAAAACCAACGATCCTCGGCTTCAAAGGGACGGTAAGCAGCAGATCCACTTCGTACTTCGACAGAATAAATCGCGGAGTTCGACACATTTCCACGTATGTCCTGCACTGTCGCTGTCAAAGTCAGTAATCCTGTGGGGAGGGACTGGCTTTCTGACAGCGTCCATTCTGCACCCTGGTCATCGGAGACGAAAAGGTCTGCGAGATTTTCGCCAGGTAAGTAGTTGAGTACTGTTTGATCAGCGATCAATTCCAAGGAGTTTGGATTGATCAGTGCTCCGCCATTGCCGGAGCCCCATTCAATTCTGATCCGAGATCCTGATTGGGGAATCGATAAACTGAACGGAACGAGATTGTTTCCGGAGCCGCTGTAGGGTTGGCTTCCGTTTAATTCGAGAGGAACTCGGCCGATCGTCATGAGATCAATGCCGGGTGGTACCGTATTCAGTGCGATGTAGTTGCTCACGAAAATGGTACTCGCTCCACCGTCTGAAGCGACGAGGCGTATCTTTGCAAATGGACTGATCAGATTTGGTGCGTCATCTTGTGCATTCCAGTTCAATGTAAACGCACTTGCTTTGCCCTCTTGATCGGGGGGGATGATCAGAGGGGATTCAAGAAGTGTTCCAAGAGTCCATGGAGCGGAACCTGTGGGGGACCATTCCAAATGCATGAAGACATGGTCTGCATCCGGATCCAGGACTGAACCGGAAATCACGACTTCTCCTCCGACAGGGCCTGAAGGAACATCGAGGCTCATGAAAACTGGGGCTTCTGATTCTCCGATTACCAGTATGTTACTTCTTACACTGGTCACGACTTCTCCTTCTTCATTCGAGATTCGAATTTCAAGGAGCACGTCGGCTTGCGGAATCGTGGACAAATCGCTTCTGAAGTACCAAAGGGTTTTCACAGGAAGAAAAGGTGGCGAGAGAACTAATTCTGGATCAGCGAGTGATGGGACTGAGATCGGAATCCAGTTTTCACCAAGATCTTCACTGAAGAATAGATTTGCTATCCATGTGCCCTCAGTCGGATCGGTGATTCCGAAATCAACCTCGACGTCGTCGGAGTTCACCTGGAAGTCTAGATTTTCGATGAGGGGGGGGTGAGCTTGGGCGATTGCTTTTTTTCCAGACCCGCATCCAGCGAGGAAGGGGAGGAATAGCAAGAGACCCATGAGGGTCAAAAGTCTGGTATAGAGAGCCATCACAGAACAGTTCCTCTCGGATTCCCCTCCCCCTCTCTCTGGAGTGGAATCCAATGCACGGTTTCAGCGTCCTGTTTCTCAGAGAAGTTCTGTGAACGGGACTCAGAAGAATACGACAGGATCTTCATCGTGCCCAATCGGTCTTGGAGGGGGGCTTTCAGGACTGTCTCTCTACGGCTAGAATGCTCTATTGAGGTTGAAAGTCCCCAGTCCCGGGATGATCGACGATTCTGAAAGGAATGAGCCCATGACGACGCATTTTCTGCGGCGATTGACCGATAATTCGGCGTTTTCCCATATTTTGATTTTTGCGGGGATCTTCAGCGTATTGGTGTTGTCATTTTCGACGGAGTTGGCTCATGCGGACATCTCCGCTGAAAAGAAGAAACTCCTCAACGCGATCCGGTCCGATCAGTTCGATCCCGCATCTCGAGCCGTGGATTCGCTGGTCAAAATTGGCACCCCAAAGGCTGTCGATGCGCTTGTTTCAGTAGGGCTCGGCGGAGATTACTACGGAATCGAAAGATACATCGGCTCTAAGTTGGTCAGTCTTCCTGCCGGAGAGGGTTTCGACAGGGTCTGTGAGTTGGCGACCGAGGATCGTCGTTCTTCTGCACGGGTTATTTTGACTTTAGTTCTCGCTCATCGAACGGATCTTGGCGCTAACAAGGCTGTTCTCACGAATTTGTATGACAAGGACGCCTCGGTTGCTTTGACTTCCGTAGAGGCGTTGGCAAAGAAAGAAAATCTAGCGTCGGTCGATCATCTCATTGAAGCTCTGGCTCGCCTTGAGAAAGTTCGTCGACACGACACCTTGTTGGGATACGAGATACGGAAGTGTTTGCTCAAGATCACAGGTGAAGATTTCAAAAACGCAGATGATTGGCGTAACTTTTGGGCACCCAGGAAAGATACATATAAGAAGCCTCCACCCGGATCGGCAAAGAAAAAAGGGATGACTTCTGTTCGTCGAGATCCTCCTGCATTTTTTGGAATGGAAGTCGTCGCCAAGAATGTCGTTTTCCTTCTCGATGTTTCAGGAAGTATGGAGAAGATTGACGACCTTCCCGAAGAACCAGGATCTTCCACGCCAGGTGGGACACGCGTCGGTGATGAACCCGAACCAGAACCGAAGGACTCCGCTCCCAATCCCGCTCGTCAGAGATTGAAGCGTGTTCAGAATGAGTTGATTCGAACCATCGAGAGATTGCCGCAAGATGTCGCTTTTAACATTGTGACGTTTAATCATGAGATTAAATCGATGTCTAAGGGACTGAAGAAGGCTTCCAGTCGTCATAAGCGTGAAGCCATCAGTTATGTCCGTAATTTCGAAGCTCAGGGAGAAACTTGGACAGATCACGCTCTGAGGGAGGCTTTTGGTGCTCCTAATTTGAGAGCGATATTTTTACTCTCTGACGGCGCACCTCGAAGAGATAATCAACTTTTAGATACGGGACCCATTTTAAATTGGGTTCGCGAAGCGAACCGCTTTCGGCGAGTACGTCTGAATACCGTAGGATTCTCCCAAGCCGGCAAAAAACTGCGTTCTTTCATGGAAAATCTGGCTCGTCAGAACAATGGCGAGTTCATCGAATTGAAGTAAAAAAGCTGAATTAGTCACAACTCTATCCCATCAGGTGACTTAAGTTCAATTGCTTCAGGCCGATCCGGTTGCCGTGAACGTCAATTTCTGGTAGAAGCCTTTCTTTCCGGAACTCGGACCCACTGGGCCCGGTATGTGAGAGTTCTCAGATTAGAGAGCGCATTTCCCCGGAGTTTGATGGAGGAATAAGTCATGAATATCAATGAGTACCTGTTCACCGAACAGGGAGCATATTTGGGTGTCGGTCTTTCAGTCCTAGCACTGATCTACGCTTTCTATCTCAACGGCTGGATTAAGAAACAATCTCCCGGAACAGATCGAATGCAGGAACTTGCAGGAGCGGTTCAAGAGGGAGCGATGGCTTTCCTCAAAACCGAGTACAAAATCCTTTCTGGATTTGCAGTCATCGTGGCTGCCGCACTTTTCTGGGGCGTGTCTCCTGAAACAGCGGTTTCATACGTTGCAGGAGCCATCGCCAGTGGTGTTGCCGGTTGGATAGGGATGAAGACAGCGACACTCAGCGCTGTCCGTACGACAGAAGCGGCCAAAAAAGGACTCGCTGGAGCCTTGACCGTGGCGTTCCGTTCGGGAGCGGTCATGGGTCTTACAGTTGTAGGACTGGGTCTTTTAGGCGTGTGCATTCTCTTCACGTACTGGAAGGGACAGCTCCCCTCCGGAACCAACTTCATTGAACCTCTCTTTGGTTTCTCATTTGGTGCTTCCAGCATCGCTCTGTTCGCCAGAGTGGGTGGAGGTATCTTCACTAAAGCTGCCGACGTTGGTGCTGATCTCGTCGGAAAAGTTGAAGCTGGAATCCCAGAGGATGATCCGCGTAACCCCGCAACGATCGCTGACAATGTTGGAGACAATGTTGGAGACGTTGCTGGTATGGGTGCGGACCTCTTCGAATCCTACGTGGGATCGATCATCGCTTGTATGGCCTTGGCCCTCACCGCTTACGGGTTAGACCAGGCCGAAGCTGCGACCCCATGGATTGTTCTTCCCATGGTTCTCTGTGCTTTGGGTACGCTCTCCTCATTGGTCGGTACTGCAGTCGTTAAGACCTCGGATGAGACCAAGATTCATTCTGCTCTCTTTAACGGATTGCTCACTGCGAGTGTGATTTTTGCTGGGCTTGCTGCTTTTGTATTCAGCCGCATGCCTGTGGACAGTTTTGGTCTAGGGGAGACAGCCTTCGATAAGTGGCATATATACGGTTGCCTCGTCGGTGGACTCGTACTCGGGATCATCATTGGGAAAATCACTGAGCATTACACTTCAGAGCAAGCCCCACATGCACGCAAGATTGCTGCAGATTCAGAACAGGGAACAGCGACGAACATCATCAGTGGTTTGGCCATTGGTATGCAGTCCACTGTATGGCCTGTTCTTTGGATCTGTGTTGCGATCTATCTGGCCTTCAACTACGGCGGCCTGTACGGAATCTCTCTCAGTGCGGTAGGCATGCTTTCGACTCTGGGTATCTCACTCGGTATCGACGCTTACGGTCCTGTTGCAGATAACGCCGGCGGAATCGCAGAGATGGCGGAGTGTGATCCAGAAGTTCGTGAGCGCACAGATGCACTGGATGCTGTGGGTAACACCACTGCTGCGATTGGTAAAGGATTCGCGATCGGTTCTGCGGCCTTGACTTCTTTGGCGCTGTTTAATACTTACGCCGCTGAAGCAGGGATCGCCAAAGGGGATCTCGATATTTTGAATCCACAAGTGACGATCGGTTTGTTCCTCGGTGCCGTGATGACCTTCCTCTTCTCAGCCATGACAATGAAGGCTGTAGGAAGAGCTGCCGGAGCAATGATTGAAGAAGTGCGTCGTCAGTTCCGTGAAATCCCAGGCATCTTGGAGGGAACAGGCAAGCCGGACTATGCTGCTTGCGTTGAGATTTCAACCAAGGGTTCTCTCAGAGAGATGATGGTTCCTGGAATCTTGGCCGTGGCTGTCCCCATCGCTGTCGGATCATTCTTGGGAGTCTTAGCTCTCGGTGGATTGCTTGCCGGTGCTCTGGTGACAGGAGTACTTTTCGCAATCTTCATGTCCAATGCAGGGGGTGCCTGGGACAATGCTAAGAAATACATCGAGACCGGTTCTCATGGCGGCAAGGGATCAGAAGCTCATAAAGCTGCCGTGGTCGGAGATACTGTGGGAGACCCGTTCAAGGACACGAGCGGACCTTCTCTGAACATCTTGATCAAGTTGATGACGATTGTGAGCTTGGTGTTTGTGCCTCTATTCCTGAGAATGGCGGGCTAGCAAAGAGCCAAATAGGCACTCATTGAGGCATTTCAGCCCTCCTGCGGTGATTCCGCTGGAGGGCTGTTTTTTTCATTACCTTGCCAGAAGAGATCAGATGGTTAATCTCGGTACTGCGGAAGGTGACCTATGACCCTGGATGTGAACAAAGTTGAAGTGATGAGCGTTGACGATCTTGAGAAGGTCGCAGTGGATGTAGCCTGTTTTTTGCATCAGCAGAGAGCAGAGAATATTCGTATCCTGAGGGTTCGGGAGATGCTGCAGATTTCTTCGTTCTTTATTCTGGCTTCAGGTAGATCCGGTCGGCAGGTCAGGAATTTTGGAGACGCTGTAGAGCGCCATTTGAAGCCGTTGCATCTTCCGAGGTTGGGTATTCATGGTCGTAATGATGCTCGCTGGTTCTGTATCGATCATGGTGAAATCGTATTGCACCTTTTCGACGATGAAGCTCGTGATTTGTATGACCTCGATCAGCTTTGGGGGCATGCTCCCAAGGTGGATGTCGACTTCAAGGCTTTGATCACCTCAACGGCTCAGCCAGAAGAAAATGAAATCGACTGAGTCAGCTTCCTGCTTTCTCATCGTTTTTCTGAAGGTTGAACACGCACGTCTGAAGTGGTCCACACTTCAAGGTGGCTTTTCGTTTCTCGAGTCAAATCTCCGCGGTGAATCAAACCCCACTCTTGACCATCATTGGAGATGGGGAAAATACTGCCTCCAGTGGATTCGTGGGGCCAGGTGAGGAACTTCAGCGAAGTTCCACTCTTCAAGTGAAACCATTCCAGTCCTGCCACAGTGGGGACCATGAGTCTGTCATTGAAATACTGCATGTCCCCGAGAAGTATGGGATGTAACTCGGGTGATTCGAACTCTCGGAATGACTCTCCACTCGGATCTGCACCGAGAGGAAGTCTTGTGACAGGGCCTATCGATTTACCCTCACGAGTATCAATTCCTCTGATCCGGAGTTCATTTTTACCTCTTTCGATTCTGGAGTCGGCGATCCAAATAGTGGTTTGATCTTGCGACACTCCCAAAATAGATTCACCGGGCAGCACGGGATGATGCCAAAGCATTTCTCCCGAAAATGTGTCGATCATCAAAGCCCTGAGACTCAGTGGAGGAATAGAAATTCGTTGCTGTCGTTGACGAGAGATGACTGAGACGGGGAATCCGGCAGGACGCAGTGACTGCAAAGTTTTGAACCGGAACTGCCCCCAATGAAGTGTTACTCCTGAGGCTTCTTCCTTCATTAATCTGTGACGAGGGGGAAGAGTGACACCGAGATGCTCTCCTGTCTTTGCACAGACTCGGTCGACGATTCCTGGTGATCTATCGATCCATAACTGACCGTCTATTTCATCAATGTGAACACTTGCGATGATTTGCCGAAGGTCGAAATGAGAATGGAATTGAATGGGGCGAGTATCGAGGTGGCGTCTCCACACCTCTTTCTTTTTTTCGGTATCAAACTCGAATACCCAAGTCTCCACGTCATTAAATCCTCGCGTGGCAACACACCATAGACGATCCCCACTCCATAATGGTGTGGGAGCTAGCGTGAATCCTTCTATGGCCAAGGGTAACGTCCAGTGAGAAATCGGGGGAGATTCTGGATCGGGGACTTCGAGAATAGTGGCTTCGAGCCATCCGGGTTTCTGCTGATCGCGATTTTTTTGAAGAAGATGGTCCATGACCACATTTGTATTTGGTGTTTGATAGATCCTGCTGCTTCGCAACAGGAACATGATTTTGTTTCCTGATGAGAGTGGGATTCGTGTGCCTGCGTCAGGAGTTGAAGAATCCTCAGTGATGGACGATTTGTGCGGAGACCAAGACCAGAGCATTCCTTTCTCTGGCGCTGAATGATGTGCTTCGACCGATCGGTCCGATCCGACAATCATGACCCCATTCCTGATCAGACCGTGAACTCCGGGCAGAGTGGATCTACGAGTGGGTAGCAGAGATTCCTTCGACTTGACCCAATCTTTGTGAGTGGAAGCGATTTGTAGCGGACGGTCTTCGACTTTCCATTGAAGTAGTTGCAGTAATTCCATGCCTGCAGGAGTTGCTGCGGTGGCATTCTTTGTTGAGAAGAAATGCTGGGAGTGAGAGGTCGATGGTGGCTTTTTGACCCACTGTAAAAGTGTGTCTGGAATTCGTTTCGCAAGACCGGGTCTTCTCAAGAGAATGTTAGCGGTCGATCGATCTCCTTTTTCTATGGCTTCCTCTAGGGCATTGAGTGCTTCTTGTTCTTTTCCAGAGGCCCAAATCAGAGGGTGACTCCCACTCAAAGGGAGGTTTTCCAGTGAGCTCAGTATTCGTTGCAAGAACTCTGAAGGGAGATTTTTTGACCATTCTTGCAATATGATTTCAGGAGATTTCAATGTCAGCGGAGGTGGAGATTCGCCCCACGATTCTTCATAGAGGGGCGCTGGTCCGTGAGTGATCAGTTCGCCCTGGCGACTGAGAAGCCAAGATCTCAAATCATCTGCGGCCTCACCGGGACTCTCCTTCGCAAGTTTTTGAAGACGGTCGAGGAAGTCCACCGGTCCGTGAACTGGGATCAAACCGGGACCCCAACCGGGTCCTGGAGGAAACTCAAGCATGTCGATTTTGAGGAGTGGATCTAAAGATTCTTGTCCATACAGGGGCTTGTGAGAATGCTCACCCAGAAGGAGACAGACGAATAGTCCTGTGAGACTCAGTCGTATGATGGAGGTCAGATGTTGGCGTGCCTGTGAGGCCACCTTCTCTTTCCCATCATTGATATGTCGGATGACTGACCGATCCATGCTGATCTCCTCTGTGATCTTGCCATTATACCGCTGGAGACTGACCTGTTCTGGTGTGGGTTGTCGATGGGGTGAAAGAGGCTTACGCTTCCCTCTCAGGCCCTTTTCTCAGAAGAAAGCTGTGATGAATACTGAAGATAATTTAGATCTGGTCCTCGTCGGTGAATCCGAGACTGAAGCTCTGGGTGAACGAATAGGGCAGCAAGCGTATGCAGGGCTTCTTCTCGATCTTCGTGGAGATTTGGGGAGCGGTAAAACCACCTTTGTCAGAGGCTTGGCGAGAGGGATGGGTCTGGAAAGTATGGTGAGAAGTCCGACTTTCGTGATCGCGACTCTTCACACGGGTGGCTTGCCTCTATTACACGTGGACGCATATCGTCTCGACCAACAGGAGGAAATGGCTCTCCATGGCTGGAATGAATGGCTAGAGGCTGGGGTGATCGCCGCAGAATGGGCCGGACGAATCGAGGGGATCCTTCCCCCAAGAAGGCTCCAACTTCAGTTTGAAACGGTGGATGAGGGCCACAGAGGCGTCAAGTTGAAGGCATTGGGTGATCTTGCCGAGAATTCGGATCCACTCATCAAGTGTCTTGAAGTCGCCTCGAATCGGTGAAGAAACTTGCACAAGGGTCCCTGAGCCCCACAATCGGGTGTAGTAAGAAACCGGGAAATCCTGATGGACGCAGTCGGGACTTCGCCGGCTGGAAATTCCCTTGAATGATATGGAACTGCTATGAAACCGATCGGTGGATCTGAAGCCGGTAACTCCTCCAGAGACCCCTCGAGAGACTCGGATTGGTTGCTCGACGGACTCGCGATACGTCCTCCTTTGGAAGAGTTTAGACGTATCTTTGAGGTCAAAAAGAGGGCATTCGAAGGCAAAGTCGATGCCGATAGCCAAAAGAAATATGACCAAGTACGTCGATTGGGAGAGAGATTCATTCTTGACCAACAGGCAGGGGAAGATTCTTGCTGATTCGTAGTCTAAGAGCTGATGGCTTTCTCAAGTTTCGCAAAATCCGTCTCGTCGATATTCCGAGACGAGGACTGATAGGAATATTGGGTCCGAATGAGAGTGGCAAATCGAGTATCGGTCAATTAGTCCAATATGCTTTGTTTGGAACGACTCACCAGATGGTCCGGGGGTCGATTGTCGATTTGATCCATTGGGACGATGACCATTGCGTGGTCGAGATGGACCTTGAGCATAATGGAGAGTTCTATCGAATCTGGCGAGAGATGGATCGATTAGGGAGTTCTTATGCCCGACTGCTCCGCCTTGAAGAGGATGGAAGCTCAGCCGGTGAAGAAATCGCTGCGGGAGTTCTCCAGGTCCAAAAAGAGGTGTCTCGTAAATTCCATTTGAATGCGAGTGAAACACTTCATTCGTTTTATCTCGCAGAAAGAGAATCAGTCACAACTCCTGAGCAGTTTCGAGGATTTCTCGATAGGGTTGCCGGGATAGATGTTCTTCAAGGTGCTCGTAAAAAGGTCCTGGGAGCTCTAGACGCGTTGGAGTGTGACTTTACTGAAATCCAGTCAGAAGTTCAGAGGAACGAACTACACGCCTCGAGGTTACTCCCCAATATTGAAAAGATACCGGAGTTGGAATCAGAGCTCGGGGAACGGGAAGAAAGAATTGAGGCTCAACAAGAATCTTCGACCACGGTTCATGCAGAGGTTCAATCCGTTGAACGTTTGCGTGACGAGGTTTCCAAGATCCAGAAAGAAATCCGTTCTCTCGACGATTTGCCTTCAAGTGAAGTTCAGAAAAAGTGCAATGGGTTAATTGGATTACTTCAAGCCGATTTAGCTCCCGCTCCTGTACGTGAGAAAACCGATGTCACTAGAGATCTTTGCGAAGCCTTAGAGCATGTATCAGTGGCGCATGACTGTCGTCAGAATCTGGACGAGGCCGTCTCTGAAGCCAAAGATACTTTGGAGCAAAGATTAGATGCTCAGCATGAAAGTTCCATATTTAAGGAACTTGAAACGCACAAGAATAGTATCTCTGAATCCTTGGTGTCTTTTAGCCGTCATAGAGCATTAGCATTTGTTATTTTTCTCTCTGGGCTCTTGTTCATCTTTGTCGGTTTGGATCATGAAGTCTCATGGGGTCTCTCGGAGTGGCTGCCTCTTGTTTCAGAATTGCAACAAGAGGAGGGGACGGGGTACCTCGTCGCTGCATTTGGGGCCGCTCTCTTCGTGTTCTCCTCATTGATTTGGTCTAAAGCTTCCCAGTGTCAACAAATCGCATTCGATGCTGAGGGACATGTTTCTCGCCTTGAATTGGAAAGAGACGTTGCTGCCGCTTCTCTCGAGTCTGCACGTCTGCATCAAACGAATGCAAAGCAGGGCTTGGATCCCGGTGAAGATGTGACGAGCTGTCGATTACGTGGAGTCTTCGAACTGATAGAGAAATTACGTACTCATCGACGTGACGTGACCACCCGCTATGGAGAAAATCCCGGTGGGACTCTTGCTAAGAAACTTCAGCCTTCTTTGGACGAGGTTCGCAAAAAGTTAAAAGCATTGCGAAAGAGTTTGGATGAGGCGAATGATTCTGTGAAAAGACTACGCTCGAAGAGGGACAGATTACTGTCCCAAATTCGAGAGTATCAAAATCAGCAGGGGCGAAAAACAGCCTTGGAAGATCAAAATGAAGGCTTGAAGAGTAAGTCCTTTGATATTCGTGCCGAAATGGATGTCCACCGATTGTTGCTCGAACTTTTGGAGGAGACGATCGAGTCCGTACGGATGAGAACCGGTCCCAGTTTGGGGAAAGGTCTTTGCCGATTGTTACCTCACCTCACAGGTGGGAGGTATCGGGATGCTCAAGTCACGCAAGATTTCGAAATCCGCCTCTTTACGGGTGCAAAGAGCGACTTCCTTCAGACATACGAGTTGTCGGGTGGAACTCTTCAGGGATTGACTTTTGGATTCCGATTGGCGTTTGCACAGGCTTATGTGAAAGCTGTGACAGGAGCTCCACAGTTCTTGTTCCTTGATGAACCTTTCCCGGCAATGGATCGGGATCGAGTTTTACATACACTCCAGGCGCTTCCCCAGTTGAGTCAGGAACTTTCACAGATTTTTGTGGCGCATCCTGACCTGGATGCCGATTCCAGAGAGATCTTTGATTTCATTATCGATACCGAACTCGGCCAGGACGAACTAGAGATCAGTCTCAAATCTTCTGCCGCACAGATTTCGAACAGTGCAGCGAAATCTGTGACGAAACCACGACGAGAAAAAACGAGACGTGGGGTTGCCCGAGAGCAGAAAGATAGAGTTCTCCGTGAACCCCGTTCCTCTCGTGGAAGAGGAGATCGTACCTCTGATCCGTCGGATGTTTCAAAGAGAAGGAACGTTTCGGAGAGGCCTCGCGGTTCTGAAGAGCGTGGTGTTTCTGAGAAGCGTGGTGTTTCTGAGAAGCGTGGTGTTTCTGAGAAGCGTGGTGTTCCTGAGGATCGTAATGTTTCTGAGGATCGTAATGTTTCTGAGAGACCGAGCCGTTCTGAGCGGTCCAGCCGTACCGAGCGATCCAGTGATTCTGAGCGACCGAGTCGTTCTGAGAGACCGAGTCGTCCTGAGCGGTCCAGCCGTTCTGAGAGACCGAGCCGTTCCGAGCGATCCAGTGAATCTGAGAGTCGCAGTGAATCTGAGAGTCGCAGTGATTCTGAGCGGCGTAGTGATTCTGAGCGGCGTAGTGATCCCAAGGAACCGATCCCTTCACCGAGAAGGGAACGTTCCCGTCGTCAGCCCCGGAGGGATCAGGAAGGGCCACAGAGCCCTGACACTGAGTCTGACAAGAGCGAGGTCACATCCAGAGACGACCGACAAAGGAGTGGTCGAAGAAGAAGCGGAAGGCCCAGAGGTGATCGACAGAGCGCTGTCGGACAGCGGGACGACCGACAGGGTAGAGATCAAAAGAGCGGCGATCAACAGAGGGACGACCGACAGGGTAGAGATCGACAGAGCGGAGCGAGGCCGCCGCGAGTGGACAGGGCCGAAGAGACTCCAGCGAATGATTCTCCAGCTCGTGAGAAAAGTCCAAGTGGTCAGCGAAATGTGGACTCTCATAAGTCTCCACAAAAAAATGATCCCGGCAGAGATTCCGGCAGTGATCCCGGCAGTGATTCCTCTCGAAGTAGAGAGCAGGGAAAGTCTCCCCTTCAAAGCGAAGACGCTGCTCATAGAGCTTCTCCTCCGCGTGAAGTACCAAAGAAGTCACCGGAGCGCTCTCATGGCTCCGATCAACGTTCTTCGGGAGATTCGGGTTCGCACAGCGAAGAAATTCAAAAGAAGCCTTCGACAGCGGCGGCTCCCAAGCCCGTTCCTGAAACCTCAACGCCTCCCCGGAAAGAGACTCCACCCAAGCCCGCCCGTGAGGGATTCAATCCTGACGATTGGGTGATTCCATAGGTATGGCTTCGACTCAAACCACATCTACCGTCCCGGTGATGTTTCACGATCGGTGTGTGGTCGCAACAGACCTTCATTGTGACGGGGGAGCGCGTCGGCTGGTGTGGTTAAAGTCTTTGCTCCTTCGCTGCCAACAATTGTCTTCGCCATTGTTGATTCTGGGAGATCTTTTTGATCTCTGGTGGGGGCCGGGCCAGATAAAGGCTTCTGATACTCGTCTTGAGTTAGAAGCATTAAAGATGGCTGTTCGGAGTGGCACAGCGATTTCTCTTCTCCCAGGTAATAGAGATTTTTTACTCGATCAGTCCTTTCAAGATGAAACGGGTGTGGAAGTTCTAGGTGACGCTGTCGATATGCGTATCGGTGGGCTTCGCTGGCACTTTTCTCATGGGGATCTTTTTGGAACCGAAGATCAAGGCTATCAAAGACTCCGGAAATTTCTCCGGCATCCCGTGAGTCGTCATTTGTTGTTATCTCTTCCGAGTGGCGTTTCCAAGAAATTGGCGGGTGGAATACGAAAAGGATCTCGGCGGTCTATCGCTCGTAAGACAACGATCAGCATGCAGCCGGATTTACGTTCAGTCGAAGCCCTTGTGGGGTCCGGATATGACCGAGTGGTCTGTGGACACTTTCACAAAGAGCGCTTCGAACAGATTCATTGCGCAGGCCGACAAGGTGAGTTCCGTATTCTTGAACCTTTTGAAGACCGGGGTGCATATCTGTATCTGGATGGCCCAGCGGTAAAGTTGGAATGGCTGGGGGATCATTGAAGATCGAAATTGAGCCGCCACCTCTCGCGATCATCGTGACTGGGGCGACATGCGGAGGAAAATCAAAAAGAGCCTTGGACATCTCCCGTGACACAGGACTTCCTGTCAATGTCATGGATTCGATGAAGGTTTATCGAGGTATGGATATTGGGAGTGCTAAACCTGCAGAGGAACTCCGTAATGGGAAGCCTTACCAGATGGTCGATCTTGTCGATCCATGGGAAGAGTTCACCGTCTTTGATTGGTTGTCTGCCCTCGGTGAGAGTGCTTCTTCAAAGGACCCCTGGCTGATCAGTGGAGGAACGGTTTTTTATCTTCATGCTCTGCGTGAAGGTATTTTTCAAGGACCGGGCCCCGACGATGTGATTCGAGAGAGACTCAAGGCGGAATCGAAATCTATCGGTGGTGACTACCTTCATGACAAGTTGAAGGAGGTTGATCCTGATGCCGCTTTGATGATTCACCGCCATGATCACAAAAGACTGGTGAGAGCTCTTGAAGTGCATGAACAGAGTGGGGAGCCCATCAGTGTTTGGCATAAGAGGCGAGTACCGATTCTGGACCCTGACAAAACGCTTCTCATCGGTGTACATCGCGAACGTCAAGAAGTGCACCGACGTATCAAGGCTCGCGTCGTTCGAATGTTTACAGAGGGGTGGATCGATGAGGTTCAAAGGCTGTTAGATGCTCACGACCCTCCCTGGAGCGATACTGCCGGGCAATCGATTGGCTATCAAAGGTTAAGTCAGGCACTGAAGGAAGGAACGGATCCATTCCTTGAGGCCGACAAGATTATTGCGCTGAACCGGGCGTTGGCTCGTTCTCAATTAGTATGGGCAAGAAAGTTACCGATAGAATGGTTCGCTCCAGACGAAGGAGATCGGGTCAACGAGAGAGTGCAGTCCGCTCTGGACGCTGTGAAAGAAGGCCGTCCCATCGATCCTCCTGATCGAGAACTGATGGCTCGTCGCAGGACGGTATAAATCCAGAAAACTGAAATTAAAAAAACGGAGACTGACACGAGGTCAGTCTCCGTTAATTCAGGATGTTCTCTGAATTCTAGTACTGCTCGATCGGACGATCATCGAGATCGAACACGATGCGATCAATGTCCGTTCTGGCGTTACGAAGGTCATCGCCCATCTGGCGGAAGACTCGCTTCCAGTAAAGACTAGACGAAACCGTGCTCTTCGGCCCTGAGGCACAACCGGACAAGCTCATCGCAAGTCCGAAGCAGAGCAGAAGGGCGAACATTTTGAATTTCTGACGGTTTGGACGCATGGTCCCTCCCTCGTTCAAATTATGGGTGAGCAGATCCCCATGGGGGGCTCAACTTCGAGTTCTGACTAAGATTCGGTACTCTAAATCGCATTTCTTATTGAAGAAGCACTCTTTAGATCCGAAGACCTCATTTCTTCCGGGTTTCACAGATGATCTCTGTGAAGTGAAGAGATTAAGCCGTGGCAACGCCTAAGTCAACGAACCAATATCACGGATCCTCAGGAATACAGGGCGGATTCTTCGGGGTTCTTTGACCCCTGCACCGGGGAAGGCTAGGATTCGTCCAAGTAATCCCCTTGAAAGCCGTCTGGCTACTGGGGGGGGACGCCTCTGGCCCGTGGATGGGAAAGAGGCCGCATCGAGCTCATTTGGAGGGCGAGGGGACTGTGGCTGAGGACCGTATTCGCGAGATAAAGATCGCAAAGATCGACAAATTGAGGGAAGCGGGGCACCACCCCTACCCTGAGAGATGGGAAAGATCACACACTCTTGCCGAGGCCTCCAGCCTTGAAGAGGGGGTTTCAGGCGTCAGAGTCTGTGGCCGCATCGTCAGTCGTCGTGATTTTGGAAAACTGACATTTTTTGATCTTCAGGATCTCCATGGGAGAATCCAGTGCTCCGTACAAAAAGACGATCTGGGTGCCGAAGTTTTTGGGCAGTTCAATAAGCTGGTCGATATCGGTGATTTTGTTGGGATCGTTGGAGAGACCTACAATACCCGTATTGGTCAGTTGACGGTTCGGGCCAGTGAGTGGCAGTTCCTTGGCAAGATGTTACGTCCTATGCCAGAGAAGTTTCATGCCATTTCTGATCAGGAAATCCGATACCGCAGAAGGTATCTCGATTTGATCAGCGATGCTGATTCCAGAGCTCGCTTCAAGATGCGTAGAGATTTCATTCGTGCGTTGAGAGAGGGCTTGGATGCCGCTCTATTCGATGAGGTCGAGACTCCTGTTTTACAGACCAAGCCTTCGGGGGCTCTCGCGACTCCGTTTGAAACGCATCACGCTGCTCTCGATATTCCTGTCTACATGCGAATCGCACCTGAGACCTACTTGAAGCGCTGTATCGTCGCTGGATTTGACCGAGTCTACGAGTTTGCTCGTGTCTTCCGTAATGAAGGTATGGACCCGTCACACCTCCAGGATTTCACGATGCTGGAGTACTACGCCGCTTACTGGAACTATGTCGATAATATGGATTTCACAGAGCGCCTTCTGAGAGACGTCATCGAAAGATGTACTGGATCTCTGGTGGTCTCGCACGCAGCGGGTGACATCGACTTCGGTGGTGAATGGCCACGCGTGAGTCTTTCCCATCTCATCTCGGAGCATGCGGGGATCGATATCTCTGCCCACGAAACAGCCGAGTCTTTGAAAGTGGCGATAAAGGATCAAGGGATCTTTCTCGATGACATCGACCATTTGGGTCGGGGTGCATTGATTGATCAACTCTACAAGAAAACTGTCCGGCCGCAGTTGAAGCAACCTACGTTTGTGACTCAACATCCTGTCGATCTGTCCCCATTGGCTCGTCGCAATGACGACGATGGGAACATTACGGATCGTTTTCAATTGGTCATTCATGGTTGGGAGGTGATCAATGCTTACTCTGAATTGGTCGACCCTATCGATCAGCGTGAGCGATTGGAAGAACAGGCTCGATTACATGCGGACGGTGACGACGAAGCGATGGTGATGGAAGAAGATTACCTGTTAGCGATGGAGCATGGAATGCCCCCTATTTCCGGTTGGGGAATGGGGATCGATCGAATGGTTGCTCTTCTTTGTGGTGCAGAGAACCTTCGGGACGTCGTGCTTTTTCCTTTACTGAAACCAGAGGTAGGGGACGCCATCGACGAGGCTCTTTTCAATACAGGAGAAGAAGCTCCAGCCAAAGAAGGCGCAGACGCCTAAGCGTTATTAAAGGGATCCCAGCCCGGAGTGGCTGCATCTGTCGACGGAATGTCGACAGGTGTTCCCTTCGATGTCGCTTCGAGAACTGGGCCTTTTTCATTGGCAGGAATGAATTCGCCGATCCAGTGCCACTCGGTTCCCGATTCTTGAGCGATAGCCTCAACCTTGTCTGATTCAGCGGGATCAATGCCGAGTAGTAATTCATAGTCTTCACCGCCCCCCAAGACTTGTTTGAGGTTGGGAGAAGCGGCACTTGAAACAAGGGACTCGAGTTCTACTTGGGCAGAGAGTTGGCTCGCTAGGCATACTCGGTGCAGATCCAATGCTAAACCGTCGCTGATATCGATGGCTGTTGGGGGCCGGCTCAGTGCCGGCGCCAGTTCTGCGACAAAATTTTGTCGGCATGCGGGTGATCTCCATGGGTCTGGCGATTCATCTGTGAGGCCCTGGTTGAGATGCTCCAGTGCTTTCGCGGCGGAACCGGGTGAACCCGTGACGCCGATTCTGTCTCCCAGTTGCGCACGATCCCTCCTCCAGCACCGTGCTTCCTCGACATATCCGAGAACAGTCGCATGGAGAGAGAGAGAGTTTGGGTTTCGTGCAACATTTCCACCCATAAGGCAAATCTGTAAGCGCTCTATTTCAGCATCAAGCCCACGCCAAAAGTCTTCACCGAGAAAGCCTGGCAACTCCGGTGTCTCCACGGAAAGAATCAGACCACTCGCCTTGGCACCCATTGCGCTGAGATCACTGACGCTGCCTCGCACGAGTCGTCGGGCTAATATTTCGGGGGGGCACCATGACTGAAGCGCATCAAAGGTGAAGTGTTGTCCGCTGACGAGAGCGTCTACGGAAACCACGAGTGAACTATTTTCGGGAGGTTTTATCAAAGCGGCATCATCACCCGGACCATAGACAGCATTTTCAGGGTGCTGGCGTGGTGAGATATAGTGCTGTACCCATTGCTGTTCGTTCACGACGAAGATTCAGTTTCGTCCAGTTGGGACTGCGAGATTCCTGCTTCAGGAGATCCCGGCACAGGTGCCGGAAGTTCTTGTATCAACAGCAGATCTATCTCTTCCTGAACATCTCTGAGGGCCTCTTCTGAGAGAAGACCTTCTCTGAAAGCTTGTTCCACAGCACTTCTTTGGCGATGAAGGAGTCTTATCATGACGCCACGAACTTGTTCCGCTGCGAACTCCGGATGATCTTCCAATACCTGCCGAAGATCATCGTGAATGTTTTCCCGAATACGAATCAATCTTGAACGTATCGATTCGACCCGGGTGAAGTCTATTTCGGTGGTCTTCGCGATATCCGTCAAACCCTCCAAGGCGGTTTCTACAGCGATGGAGCGAGCCTGATGCCGTTCCCAGCGTCGACGACCTTCCAACCGTTTGGTGATCCCTAGCTTTTTCAGAAGAAGTTGTATGGTGGTGCCTTGTACCAACATGGAAAGCATCACGACTCCTGCGACGACCGCTTGCATGGTGGGTGCAGTCTCCTGCATGTTGGCAGATCTGGAGATACCGAGTGCCAAAGCAATCGGTACTGCTCCTTTTAAGCCGCCCCAATGAATCACGTGCAGCCAAGATCGAGGATAAGACTCTCTTACCGATTGATCGATACCGCCGATCGAGTAGGTCATGAGGGCGCGGGCGGCCACGCTAGCGAGCCATACCATGATGACGAGTTCTACATTTTGAGCGACAAGTACGGGATCCACTGCAAAACCAAGAGCGAGGAATGCGATCGAGTTTGCGACAAATGAGACGACTTCCCACGTTAATCCCATACTCATTTGAGTCGTGGCATTCATAGAATTTCTTAAGCCGGAATTCCCCACCATCAACCCAGCGAAGACCACTGCAATCACCCCTGAAGATTCAAGTCTCTCGGCAATGAGGTACGAGCCATAGGCGAGTAGGAAGGAGAAGAGTACTTCGACCATTCGTTCATCGATGCGTTGCAGGATCCAATTGACCAGTGATCCGAGTGAGAGTCCGACGAGTGCGCCAAGTCCTACCATTCGAATAAAGATCAGAATGCTTTCTGGCACACTCACTTCTGACCATCCCAGATCGATCCCTCGCAAGAGGAGGAAATAGAGAACCACGACCAATCCATCGTTAAAGAGTGATTCGCCCTCGACGATGGTGGACAACTTTTTCTCGACACCTTGTTCTTTGAAGATGGCAAGGACACTGACAGGGTCAGTCGGACTGACCATTGCTCCCAGAAGAAGAGCAAACTCCCAGGACCAGCCGGTGATGGCCTGAATGGCCGCTGAAGTGATCAAGATGACTCCCAGTGTTCCTAGAAGTGCCATAGTCCCAATCAACCCAGAATTTTCGCGTAGTTTTTTAAAGGAGGTGTTCATCGCACCTTCGAAGAGCAGTGGAGGGAGCAGGACGAGGAAGATCACTTCTTCTGTCAATTCGAAGTGCCCTCCACCCGATGGAAGTACGCCCTGATGTCTCAACAGTCCTACCGTCGCCCCGGCGATGACCAGTCCCACGGTGTATGGGATTCTCCAGCGACGCGTCAAAATAGCGACGAGCATCGCCCCCAAAAGGAGCAGCAAGAGATCTTCCAAGATGGGTAGATTCAGACCCGCAGCAAAAAGGGTGGGCATGATGAGGCTCCTTTCTGGGATTGAGAGTGCCCGCAACCCGCTCTCAGAGCAAGAGCCGTTGTTGTCGCTCTTGTATTCCGCATTCAGATCTTTCGGTATCGCTGTCGCCTCGATACGAGTTTGACGACAGAGTGAGGGAACCCTGATGCGCTTCGGCTCGGTTGGGGACACTGATATTCCAGAAGTCATGGGGATGAGCAGAGATTTTTGGGTGTAAACTCAAATCAGTGGTCGAAGAAGGAAGGTTCAGGTGATGACGGCAGAATCCAAATCCCCCGGCAAGGCCTGCCTAGGGGGCATTCTTGGCATCATGATTTCCTTGACGTACTCCGGTTGTTTTTCCGTTGAAGAACCGGTCTCCGTTCAGGATGGAGCGGGTCGAGACTGGCAAAGCGAAGTGGAAAAAGAGTTGGTCATCTCGGGGCTCCGAGAAGGTGACCCCTGGTCACTGGCACATCTTCATCTCGCTCTTCCCGAAGAGTCTGAATTACAAAATTCTCGGGACCAACTCCACCAGCTTCTTTCTGATATTGATTCTGTTATTCCTATCCATGGTGATCATGGCGAACGGGGAGAGCAGCATCCTCATCTCTTACTGAGGACGGGTGTCTTGTTGCAAGGGCCTGAGATTTCGGAGGCTCTTCGAAACAGGACACAACAGGAACTCTCTAAAACTTCATATGTGAAAGAATGGCGTGCGGTCAATGATTACGCATGGTTATTGGATGCCGCTGCCCGCTGTGGACTGAAGCGTCAAGTCCTCGTCCTTGACGGAACTTTGGGAGATCTCGTTGACGAAAGTATTCGTACTCTTGAACAAGGAGATGCGGTCATCTCGCCAATACTCGCAAAATCTCCCACGTTGGAAACCCGACGCCCCGCTGGATTGTCGGATCCTACGGTTGCAGGTTGTTGGGCTTTTACTTGTGGCGGCACTCATCTCTTAGGCGCTCTTGTGGAGTGTGCTCTCTCAGGCTTGATCCTTCCTGAAGACCGAAAACGTATCGATGCATTGTTGAGTAATTTTGAAAAACGACTCCGCTGGGATTTGAGCTATCGCCATTTGGAGCGTGATCGGGCGATTCGGGCAGGGAAATCTTCGAGAAAAGCTGATCGCAATTTTGGTCTCGCTCAGATCAAGGTTCTTGGGCACGGCCTCGAAGTATTGAGTCGTGCAAGAAGACTTTACCCCGAGGATTCGCAGGTATTCTCCTCCAGTATGAATCAGATGCTCCAGGAATTGGAAAACCTGTTTCTACCGGGGCGTTATCCGGGATTCGACCCTGTGGCTCTTCTTGAGCAAAAAGTGTCGATTGAGAATCCTGAAACTTGGGAGCGGGCTCACGGTGATTTGAGCCATCTCATTCGGGGACTCCGCTTGGCGAAGGATTCTTCAAAGTATTGATGTGATGTTGGGTCTGTATGGGGGACTTGTTGATCCACGAGATTATGGGACGATGTTACCCAGAGAAGACAAGGTTACCCAGAGAAGACAAGGTTACCCAGAGAAGACAAGGATTGATTTCCCAGCATTTGGACTTGGAATAGGGTCGATCACGTCGGCCCAGAGCGTTGTTTCGACAAACATACTTTTCTCATGGAATCAAACATGGAGGCGCAATGGTTTCCCACAGATTGAATCAGCTCGGAGCTTATGCCATGGCTGCCGTTCGGCAGAAAACAGCAGATCTTGAAGCGCGTGGTTTTTCACCGGTAGATCTTGGGATGGGGGATCCCTCCCGCCCGACCCCAGAGTTGATTCGCAAGGCATGTGCGGAAGCGGTCGAGAAACATGCCGCGAGTGGGTATCCACCCTTTGCAGGAGGAGCCCCCTTTAAGGAAACTGTCGCTCGTTGGTTTGAAAACCGATTTGGGGTTTCACTCTGTCCAGAGACGATGTTGATCTCCTCGGTGGGTTCGAAGGAGTCCATTTTTCATCTTCCCGAGGCCTTTGTCGATCCGGGTGATGTCGTGATCTGTCCTGATCCCGGTTATCCGCCTTATGCGGGAGGGGCGCTGTTCGCTGAGGGAACTCCCTATTATGCGGCCGTCAATCATGCGACCGATTTTCTTCCGGATCTGGAAAGCATTCCGGATGAGATGGCCGACAAAGCAAAAATATTTTGGTTAACGACGCCTTCGAGTCCCTCTGGAAAGATCGCCTCACTCGAATACCTCGAGAAGTGGATCCAGTGGTGTAAAGAACGAGACATTATTGCTTGTAGCGACGAAGCTTATTCGGAGATCTATTTTGGTGATCCTCCGCATTCCGCACTGGAAGTTTCCACGGAAGGGGTCTTGGTTTTCAATTCCTTGTCCAAGCGCTCTGCCATGACTGGGTATCGAGTGGGTTGGGTTGCGGGCGATGCGGAATTGATCGCTCCGTACCGAAAATTGAAAGCGAACATCGATACCGGCACGCCGTGGTTTATCCAAGATGCAGCAATCGCGGCATATTCGGATGAATCACATGTTCAATTGATGAGAGATGAGTATCGGGTACGACGCGATCTGTTTGTCGCTGCGTTCGAAAAGGCGGGTTTACCTCGCTGTGAACCGGATGCCTCTATGTACGTTTGGCAGCGAGCTCCGGAAGGCGTTTCCAGTGCCGATCTCGCCGAAGCTTTACTCGATGAGAAAATCCTAGCGGTGACGATTCCGTCTTCTGCTCTGGTCGGAAATGCGTCCCTGCATGGGCCTGGAGAACAATTTGTGAGATTGTCGATGGTGGCGAATTGGGAAGACAGCCAGAGATTAGCGAATGCCATCGAGAATCATCTGAGACTCTAATCGCTGTTCTGTGATTTCTTAGACTCGGCGGAGAGGAGCTCGAAGGCTTTTTTCAGCGCGTCCGGATGTGCGATGTCATTCAGACCCTCCAGTAGCTCTTGAAGCTCCTGGACCGTGCAACCGCAGCGTAATGCTCCTCGTAAGTGAGAATGAAAAGGTGTCATACGCATCTGGCCAAGAAGAGAACTGATCGCGAGTTTTTCGAGATCGCGGGTTTCCCAACTGGAAGATGGCATGACGGTTCCATAGGCAAAATTGAGGATCCAAGATTCCAGATCCGGATGTCGTTGCCGAAGGGAGTCCCGCACTTTATCGGAGGCTGCCCCGTACACCTCTTGAAAAATATTTCTCGGAGGGGACAGCGTGATTCTTTGGACGGTCTCGAGAGACGAAACTTCGATATGCCCAAGAATCTCCACTGCTCCAGGGAAACCACTGTAGGGGATCGACTGGAGTATGACTTCGACGACATCTTCCACTTTGGATTCGCTCAGAGCCGAAGTGAGGGCCTTTATGGGAGCCAGGCGCTCAGGGGCCGCCAAAGAGAAAGTGAGTCGACAACAGGTCAGGTTTGCTTTCATCGTTAGAATCTCCTCAGAAATCTCCATTGCCCCTCTGCGACGTGATCAGCATAACTGAATTACGATATTCATGTCCCATCTCCCGTAATTCTGTAAGGATCCTGAGACCGACTTCTTGCTCATGGGGGGCTGGGAGATTACTCTCCCCGATGGGTCGATCTTTCGAACGGGGGAATTTATGGACGGGTCCAATCGCACACGTCGCCTAGCCTTCATCAATCAGAAGGGTGGAGTTGGAAAAACGACTCTTGCCTTCAATTGCGCTGCAGGGTACGCCCAGGCGGGATATCGAGTCCTTTTGGTGGATCTGGATCCTCAGGCTCATCTGACCACATCTCTCGCCAGCTCTTTTCAAGATTCGAGTCTGGAGAGAATCGGAGACCACACGATCGAGGCTGCGTTGAGGCGCGAGAAAAGCCTTGAGGAGTGTATCTTTGAAGTGCCGGCAGAGGCTTTTTCGTTGGTTCCCTCCAGTATCGATTTGTCCTACGCTGAAAATGAGATGTCTCAGGAATTGGGACGAGAACTGCTTCTTCGAGACGCCCTCGATACGCTACCTGATGACCGATTCGATCTGATTCTTCTCGATTGTCCTCCTTCTCTAGGATTACTCTCGATTAACGCGTTGGTTGCTGCGGATGAAGTGATCGTCCCGGTGCAGGCGGAATATCTCGCTCTCCAAGGAATGGTGCAGTTAGGGAAGATCATTGAACTGGTCCAACAACGGCTGCATCCGCAGTTGAAGTGGCGAGTGGTGGTCCCCACGATGGTCGATTTCAGAACTCGACTTTCCCGTGATGTGATCGAAGAACTGCGTCGCCATTATCCGGAGTGGGTGACGCAATCCTTGATCCATTCAAGGGTCAAAGTTGCGGAAGCGCCTTCATTTGGGCTCTCTATTTTCGGCCATGATCCTCATGGACCTGCAGCAGGGGAGATCAAGAACCTGTGCGAGGAAATCGTCGAAAAACTGGACATCCCTTCACCTGTTCTCGATCCGGGAGTCTGATCCTCGATCACTTTCGTTGATTTCCACTTCAGTGGTGCGTTCTTCTTGCCGAAGTATGGGGTATCGGGTCGAGATTCCGACCTGGATCGCGTAGGCACACCTAACCACTGGAGGACTCATGGCGAGACCTGTAAACCAAGAAGAACTCGATTTCCTAAAAGCCATCGAGGATTACAAGAAAAAAGGCGACAAGCTGTTCTTATCCTGGACTGAGGTTCTCTCTATCGTCAAGGGTTTGGGCTATAGCCGCACTTTACGTGCAAAGAACAACAAGAAGACGGAGACCGTCAAGGCCTCACAGACCGCCAAATCACAGTCTGCTAAATCACAGTCTGCCAAATCAAAGGGAAAGACCCCGGCAAAAGCGAAGAAATCCGCCCTTAAATCGGCCTAAGGGGTCCTTTGTGGGGGGCTAACGGGACTTTGCTATATAAGTCCTTATGCTGACGAGAGAAACGTCAATTCTCGTCGTTGCGAGCCCCCAACTTAGATGATAGCCTCGATGTCACAAGTTGAGGTGGTATCTGAAAATAGGTCTTTTACCCTGTTATAGGATACTTCCCGCTTCCGTCAAAAATATCTGATGCCGTTTTCCGGAGAGGATTTTTGACATAAGTGACGTAGGCCTGTTGAGTTAGGATCTTTATTCATGAATACCATCACCAAGAGAGACCTCGTGCAGCGAATTTCAGAAACGACTGGAGTTCAGCAACAAAAAGCCAAAGAGGTTATCCAGCACTTTTTAGACGCCATTATTCAGGAGCTCTCCGATGGAAATCGTCTCGAATTTCGTGATTTCGGAGTCTTTGAACCGAAATCAAAAGCCGCTCGTATGGCAAGGAATCCTCGGACCGGTGACAGGATCGCTGTCCCTGAAAAGGTGACCGTCAAATTCAAGTCCGGTCGAATGATGAAGGAACGTCTTCAACCTGAAGGCCCGGAGTTGTCCCAAGAAACCAACGGTCTTCCTCCGATGACTCCCTGACCCTGTCCGCTAAGGTGTCTCTCCAAAATTCTGATTCCGCCTATCGCATTCCGCTTTCTAGGCCTCGCATCGAAGAGGTCGACAGGAAAGCTGTGGATCAGGTTCTTCGGAGTCTGCGACTCTCTGGTGGTTCTGAAACTCGAGAGTTAGAAAACGTCGCTTCCACAACTCTCGGTGTTCCCGTCGTTTCCTGCAGCAGTGGGACCGCAGGTCTCATTCTGGCTCTTCGGGCTCTGGGGATCGAATCGGGTGAGGTCATCACTCCCGCTCTTGGATTTATTGCCAGCGCTCATGCCATACGGGCTGTAGGGGCCCAGCCTCGCTTCTGCGACGTTTCGAATGAATCTTTGTGTTGTGGCGTGGATGAACTGGAAGCGGCTTGGAGCCCCCACGTCAAGGCTGTCATGCCTGTTGATCTTCTAGGGGTTCCTGCACCCATGGTCGAAATCATGGAATGGGCAAAATCGAAAGGCGTCGCGGTGATCGAAGACGCATGTGAGGCCTTGGGCACTCAAGTCGATGGCACCGCCTGTGGCTCATTGGCGGATGCGGCTTCCTTTGGCTTCTATCCCAATAAAATATTGACGATGGGAGAAGGAGGGCTGGTCGCGTGTCGCGATCGAGCGCTCGCGGAGCGGGTGAGACGATTTGCCAATCAAGGCAGAGTGGGACCCGGTTTCGCATTTTCCGGAGAGGGCTACAACTTTCGTCTGACCGAAATCCAGGCCGCTCTAGGTCGCAGTCAATGGTCGGGCCTCCAACAGAGGTTGGAGGATCGTGAGAAATGTGCCCGACAATATCTCGATCGAATAAGAAGTGTGCCGGGGGTTCGTCCCGCTCCTGCGCCGGAATTGACGGGGAATGGGCAAATGCGCTCTTGGTTTGCATTTGTGGTGATTCTTGATCAAGCCTCATGGCGAGATGCTGTTCGACAACGTTTATCTGAGGCGGGGATAGAGACGGGAATCTATTTCCCACCGATTACCGATTATTCTCCATATGATGAGAGTGATAGGGCGGATCTCTCAGTGACTTTGGACTTTTCACCCAGAATGTTGACGTTACCGCTCTTTCCAGATTTGAAGGAAGAGGAGATCGATGAAGTCGTATCAGAACTGGGTCTCGCACTCGAATTTGTGCGGTGATTCGCCTTTTTCAGGTGGGATCGATTCTTCTTGCTCAACAACTCGCCAAAACTGTTTCTTCTCGGCATACTGTCACTCAAGATATGAGAAGACATCCAGAGAAGGGTCAGTAGCTCAGTTGGTTAGAGCAGCGGACTCATAATCCGTCGGTCCCTGGTTCGAGTCCAGGCTGACCCACTCCTTCTTTTCCTCTGCTCTTTTTTTTGCTGTGCACATATTCTTTCATTTCGGTGCACCTGCTCATTCTTATAACAGGTGCACTCTTCTGCATTTTCTGTTCAAGATCGTCTTGCCGTGTGGTGCACGAAAAAAGCACCACATTGAATCTTGCGATTCAAAATGGTGCTTTATGGTCGACGTGTATGCCTTTAGACCTTGGGTGCCATTCGTGCCCTGAAGGCGAGAATGCCCAGTCCTAGTCCACAAGCCCATGAAAACAGGCTGAATGGGCGCGGCATTTTTGAAGGATGCGCTGTCGATTCAACTTGCGCCATCTCTTCGGCTTCGGTGTCCTTATCTTCCGTGCCTACCGAAAGTGTTTCGGTACTCTCTGTGGCATCCGGAAGAACCTCTTCTTCATCTGTTTGGGAGATTTCTGCCGATGCTGAATCGGAAGTAATCACCATTTCCTCATTCTTTTGACAACAGTCGATCTCTTCAACATTTTGTTGCGCTGCGATCGCTTCAACGGCCATGACTTTTTTCATTCGTCGTGTTTCGGTTTCAATGAAATCGAGCAACATATCGACTTCTTTTTCTGAAATACGAAGGTTGGGCATCGGCAACTTGTTATAGGTTTCGAATAACTCTGTGGCGATAGGGTCTTTCTCCGCCAACATCACGTCGGGTTCCTGAATCCAGCGAACCAACCAGTCATGATCTCTGCGAGTGGTCACTTCCAATAGATTTGGTCCTGGCTTCATCGTCGTTCCCGGAGCTCGACCAATCTCATGGCAGGCAGAACAACGGGTTCTGAACAAGGATTCGCCTTGGGTCAGATTTCGCAGTTCAGGAGCGTCTTGATACATATTTCTAGTTTCACTAGGGGCTTTATAGTTGTGAAGCCATGTGCCGATTTCAGTGGCCAGAATGTACGGGTTTTCGAAGGGGGACTTTTTCATCCAGCGTCCCGTTTTCTGATTACCAATGATCATGCTTAAGTTGTGATCAAAGGGATCCTTGTTCACTTCCGAGATGTACAGACCCAGTTTCTTTCGTAAGAGAAGGATATCCTTCTCATTTCCCGTAAAGAACTCCCAGCCAGCCTCTATTTGGTAAGTCTGCATGAACTGGCTTAAGACTTCTGGAGTGTCATGATCTGGATCGATGGTAATGGAGTACATGAAGACGTCTTTGCCCAAACGGTCACCCAGAATCTGGTAAACTTCGGAGAGTTTAGCCGTCTCTAGGGGACAAGCATCGGGGCAACGTGTGTAGATGAAATTAATCAACACGACTTTATCCTCGATCAGGTCGTCGAAGAATTTGAACTTTTCACCTTTGCTGCTCGTGAGTTCCACATTGGGGAAATAATTGTTACCCCATTGGGAATTCGCAAGACGGCGATCTTGTTGGTTCACTTTGTCTTCTTGAGCGTCGAGTGTCGTCGAAGCCGTTGGCAGCAATCCTATCAGGATTGCTGCCAGGGCTACGAGGGCGATGGAGTATCTTTTCATTACTGACACCCTCCATAAGTTTCGCATTCCAGGGCATCTTCTGTGGGGTCGATGCCGCAGGTTGCGGTGGGGCTTGGGAGTTCATTGTTTCCGCCGAAGAGGTAGCCGAGCAGATGAATGGTATCTGCGACGTCGATCACTCCGTCGTCATTACTGTCAGCGGTTTTGTTACAGGACATCGAGCCTCCGTTAAAGAGATATCCGAGCGTGACGATAACGTCACTGACGTCGAGGTTACTGTCACTGTTGACGTCTCCTCTTATGAATGGAGTGGGCTCACACTCGTCAGGGATACCGTTGGTATTGGTATCTGCCGCACCGTTTGCGATATCGCAGCTATCGACAATGCCATTGGTGTTGCAGTCTTCGCCTAAGATTTGATCGATATCACAGTTGTTGGGCGTGCCGTCACCGTCCAGGTCAGTATCACAGGGGTCGATAGATCCGTCAGAGTCGGTATCGACCTGGCAGCTATCGTCCTGTCCGTTGAGATCGCAGTCGGCTCCTGCTGTTATGTCGATATCACATGCGTTGAGGATTCCATCGCCGTCGATGTCACTATCGCAGGTGTCGATGGTGCCATCGAGATCGGTGTCAATCTGGCAAGTATCATCTTGACCATTGAGGTCGCAGTCAGATCCAGCCGTTTGATCCACGTCACAGTTGTTGGGGAATCCGTCGCCGTCGAGATCGTCGTCGCAGGTGTCGATCGTGCCGTCCAGATCAGTATCGATCTGGCAGCTATCGTCTTGACCATTGACGTCACAGTCTGCACCCGCAGTCTGATCGACGTCGCAAGCGTTGAGAATTCCATCACCGTCAATGTCGTCGTCACAGGTGTCGATCGTGCCGTCCAGATCAGTGTCGACCTGACAGCTATCGTCTTGACCATCGACGTCACAGTCGGCACCCGCAGTCTGATCCACGTCACAGTTGTTGGGGAACCCGTCACCGTCAATGTCGTCGTCACAGGTGTCGATCGTGCCGTCCAGATCAGTGTCGACCTGGCAGCTATCGTCTTGACCATCGAGGTCACAATCAGCACCGGCTGTCTGATCGACATCGCAGGCGTTGGGGAATCCGTCGCCGTCGAGATCGTCGTCGCAGGTGTCGATCGTGCCGTCCAGATCAGTATCGACCTGGCAGCTATCGACCTGACCGTTGGAGTCACAGTCGACACCGGCCGTCTGATCGACGTCGCAGGTGTTGAGGATTCCATCGCCGTCGAGATCGTTATCACAGAGGTCTATAGTGCCATCGAGATCGGTATCAAGTTGGCAACTGTCGTCCTGACCGTTGGCGTCGCAGTCGACTCCCAGCGTGAGGTCCATATCACAAGTATTGGGAATCCCGTCTCCGTCGACATCGAGGTCACAGGGATCGATGGTGCCGTCCAAATCGGTATCGATCTGGCAAGTGTCGTCTTGACCATTGAAGTCACAATCAACCCCAGCAGTTTGGTCAGCATCACATTCGTTCGGAATCCCATCACCGTCGAGATCGTTATCGCAGAAGTCGATGGTGCCATCGAGATCAGTATCAAGTTGGCAACTGTCGTCTTGACCATCGAGATCGCAGTCTGCGCCCAATGTCAGATCAATATCGCAAGTGTTCAGGATCCCATCTCCATCGACGTCAAGGTCGCAGGGGTCGATGGTCCCGTCTAAATCGGTGTCAACCTGACAAGCGTCATCTTGACCATTCAGGTCACAGTCCATTCCACCCGTCTGATCAGGATCGCATGCGTTCACGATACCGTCACCGTCGTCGTCTGCTGTGGGAGGTCCGACAACGGGGACCTGAATCGGATCTACTGGACCCACGCCATCTCCAACACGGAAAGTTGGAAGAGCAACAGTGTTGACATATTCCACACCTTCCCACGTCGGCAGTGGAGAGGGCATGAGATTCACCTGACCAGGATTTTCGATATCCCAGCGAAGCAACATCGCGTGATCTTCATGCTGTGTGTTGTGACAATGCTCCATGTAGCTTCCCGCAAACTCGCGGAAACGAAGAGCGATTTCCATTGTCGTACAACTGTCCTCCATGGGGCCTATACGATAGACGTCTTTTCGTGCCCATTTTTCCCACTCTGGAGGTGCTTCCCCATCCTTTGAGAGTATTTGACCCTCTTCAAAGTGGATATGGACCGGATGGCTCCAGCCATTACCGCCATTTTCGATCGTCCATATTTCCAGATCTCCGAGAGAGGGAGCCGCAGATACTCGACGGGGATCCATTGTGAATCCTGCACCGTCATCGGTCTTGATAGTCCATGGTGCACTGTCGGTGCCGCTGCCACGCCCGAATGAGAATGTTCTGTGTGTTGCGGTTGCAATCTCTTCTGCACTGGGCCTCGGCAGGGGAATCATCGTCTTTCCGCCGGCGACAAACTCTTGAGGATTCATACTCAGGTCTACACCGTTGAAGGCTTGAATTCTGAACTCGAGGAACTTGCCTACGCAGGGGTCTCCGCCGACGTATCCTGTGGGCAATACTGTCGATTGGTATGCTCCCGAAATCACATCTTCCAGTGGAATCGGGCCTTCAGGTTTTCTGCCACCTTCGTGTTCCATCAGGTTCACAAAATAGAGGCGATCTCCAGGTTGGAACTGTGAGAAGTCGACAACTATGTCGTAACGTTCAGCAATTGCAAGGGTCGGAAGAACCCCGAGTTCTGTACCCAGAGTGCCGTCGAAAGCCACCGCATGCTCCATGACATTTCCGTCATTACAAATCATGTGGAAAGGTACTCGGTTGTTATTTTGATCCACGAGAGCAAGTTTGAGGTAACGAGATACCGAGCCGTTAAGGATTCGGAAACGATACTTTCTTGCGGCTACATTGAAGTATGGCTTGTACTGCCAGTTCGTGAGGAGATGGTCGCCCATGAATCCGTCCGAGTTGAACGGGTTAAACCAAAGCTGACCCTCTTGGTCCCAAGCTTTGTCAGCGATCACGAGGTTGATGTCATAATCGCGATTTCCCCAGTCCAATGAAGATCCACTGGGGAAACGAAGATTGATGCCATCGTCCAGTGCTTCGTTTCCGCGATCGAGAGAACTGTAATAGTTCATCATCGCAGCCACGCCCTTGTAGACATTTTGAGCTGTGAAATCGAGCATATGGTCATGGAACCAGTGAGTACTCATCGTTTCGCGCCAGTCACCTGGAACATTGATGATTCCACCGTTGCCGTCGGGCATTCCGGCTCGTGGGTCCGAAGCGTCAGTATTAATCGAATCGTGACCGGCAAGAATGACAGGCCAACGGTAGTCGAAATACTGTCCCGGGAAGAAGAAGGAGTTGGTGTATCCGTCACTCTCTGCGGGATTATGACCGTTATGTTCATGAATGGAGATGGTGTGTAACCCGAATCCGCGGTTTGATCCGGGATCGAGTGGGAGTCCATTCCATAGGCGCATCAAAACGGGCTCTCCGTAACGAACTTTCAGTAACTTGGGTGGGAAAGTTCCGTCGAAGGTCCACAAGGCTTCAGGGGATTGTTGCGGCATCGCAGGATGGAATTTCACAGCCAAACCGTTTGTTGTTCCAGCGCTCACGCCGAGACCGTCGGGATCATCATAGGTCGTGTAGTACAGGCCGCCTGGACCAAACTCGCAGTCGTCACCAGCGAGGCTATGGTCATAGCCATGGTCTTGCATCGATCCTCGAAATCCGAAATTTGTACGGGCTCCGGTGATCATCGACTGGAAAATCCTCTGTGGAGGAAATTCGGCCCAACGTTGGTGAGACCAACCTTCTCCAGGGGGGCGTCCTTCGATGGGAAGGTTCGTCGTCGGTCTCCCCAGATAGTTTTCGATGCGGTTTTTCCATGGATTTTGACTGAGATCATTGCAGAGACGTGTCGCCTCGGCAGTCAAAGGCTGATCCAAGAACATTTCGACTTGTAAACCGTCTGGGCAATCCAGAGCGGTGAGTTCTGGAGCAGGAATCGGTAGCCCGTCGACATCCAGACCCCCGCCCGTCAAAGCATTAGCCTCGGCTGTTCCCGGGAAAGGCATGGGGTTCAAACCCACTTGATTTTCCAACGTTCCGAATTCTTCGAAACGTAACATTTGTTGATTAAATTCCACAGCACCAAAGAGTGGACTGGGTAAGCCCCCTGTAGGAAGGTCAAAGATACGACCTTCGATCAGGTTCTCTTCAGGAATGGTGTTGTTGAGCACCAAGATCGAATGATCTGCAGGAATTCCCGTAGGTCCTTCCAGAGCACCATCCATCATGGCATGCATTCCTATGGGGGGTGGCAGTAGCTCTTCAGAGATCACTAACGGTACTAAACCAGATTCGTCAACTTGTGGTATTCCAGTCACGAATGGTGCTGAAAAACAAAGTAACGCTAGGCCAAAAAAGACCAGTGACCGGTAATTCCACTGGATGCCCACATGGGGGTTAGATGCTTTCATAAATCACTCCTCCGCGCCGATCAATATTCATTTTTGATCGAAAATATTTGTCACACTCTAGAATAGCTAACTGAACATTGTTGACTCTTACGGAGTAGGAAAATCCTTAAGGTCATGTATGTCAGTTATGACTTGGGTCCAACTTATACGGATCACTCGATAGGAATCAAACTGTTGAATACTATTTGACGTATTTGGGTCAAATGACTAGATTGTCATGTATGTCAGGTAAGACAGATGACTGAAACAGTATTGTGGACCATGAAGTGCATTGTTTTATTCAGTCTAGGCTGGATCGGTAACTCTAGAGTTGACGATGTTTGATTTATTTTGTTGTGAGGAAAGGTCAAATAGACCGTTTTTTTTGTATATCTTTGGTATAGAAATTTCGGACTTAACTCAGTGGTACGTCTCTGAAGGTATCGATTTATTCATTAGGCTGGGGGATCGATTTTGAGAGCACTCAAGTTGAAGAGCGGAAATTTAGGATTGGATTCAGAGTTTACACCCATTTCCATGGGAGATTCTGAAGTCTTGATTCGCCCATTGCTTCTCGGAGTTTGCCGCACAGATTTGGAATTGATCAAAGGGTATTACCCATATCAAGGGGTCCTGGGCCACGAATTTGTAGGAGAGGTTGTCGAGGGGCCCGTGAAGTGGCTCGGTCGACGCGTTGTCGGAGAAATTAATGCCGTTTGCGGTCATTGTCTCCGGTGCCAAAAGGGAGAAGAGCGGCATTGCCAGAATCGGTCTGTATTAGGAATTCTGGGAAGAGATGGCTGCTTTGCGGATCGCTTTTATTTACCGGAAGAGAATCTACATGTAGTTCCCGATTCGGTTCCCGATGAATCTGCTGTTTTCGTGGAGCCTCTTGCCGCTGCTTTTCGAGTGATCGAGCAATGTCCGCCCTTGAAAGATCAACGTTGGTTAGTCGTGGGGGATGGACGCCTAGGGCAGTTGGTGGCGAGAGTCGTTCAGTCTGCACTGAGTCAGTTTGATCGATTCGAATCGGTCACGGTTCTCGGTCGTCATGAGCGGAAATTGAAACTTCTATCTTCATTAGGTCTCGATGTCACCACTGATGCTGACGAACTTCTTTCGCCAAATTTGCGTGGAGAAGGTTTTGACGTGGCGGTCGATTGCACCGGAAATGACTTGGGTTTTGATCTTGCCCGTAGAGCATTGAAGCCTTTGGGGACTTTGATCATGAAGAGTACTTATACCGGAGATCTCAGCTGCAATGCCTCTGCTCTGGTCGTGGATGAGATTCGCCTCTTGGGATCACGGTGCGGTCCTTTTGAGCCTGCTTTGGAGGCTTTGGCATCTGGAGCTGTCGATCCGAGAGATCTCGTTGATCTAGAGATGAATTTGGATCGATCCGTTGAAGCTCTGGATAAAGCCGGAGAGAGAGGCGTGATGAAAGTGCTGATTCGGCCTTGAATATCGGCAAAATTGGACGGTTTTTACGAAACATCGGAAACTTCTCCAGACCCTGATATCAGGGGGGAGGAGTTCTGAAATGAAGTTTCGTTCTTGGAGCCGTAAAGATGCGAATGAAGAAGTTCATTCCCCCAGTAGGGTTGTCGAATTATGGGAAGTTTCTCTTCAACATGGAGAAGAAACACCGACCCATCAGCACGAATCTCGAGAAGAACTTCTGATTGCCCTTGAGGGGCGTGGAGAAGTTCAAAAAGAGAACGGCGCTCTCGAATTGTTTCCGGGTCACGTGGTCGTCGTACCGGCTGGAACTCCCTTCTCCTTATTGAATCGCTCGGGGCTTCCGATGCGTGGTCTTCTGGTGGCGATCCATCGTCCCGGATTAGTGGTTCCAGCGGCGCAAGAGCGTGTCACTGCGGGGGAATTAGAGGATATGATCGAGAATATTCCTGCTCGACTGGGGCGTGCTCAGGCTTTACAGGCAATTATCACATTATTTGACCTCGCAGGTCATTTATCAGAACAAATCGAATCAGCGATCGGTCTCAATACGGAGACGGGGCTGCGTACGCTCGAAGCGATTGAGGATCAGGTGATGGGGGCCGTCGTCCGCATTTCTAGAGCCTATTTTCCGGGTGTTGATCTCCAGCCTCCAAGGTTTTAGCGGTCTCAACGCTCTTGGACCTCCTGCATTGACCTCATTCCGGGTTCTTTCTAGAAGGTTCTGTCCCCAATTATGACCCGAAATGGGTCCATCCCCTGCTTTGACAGAGCCCCATCCTCGGTGCACTATATAAGCCTGAGACGAAGTCTGTCCTCGGGGATCTGATTCGTCTCTCAATCCCGATTTCCCAAGAGCCGGGATCTGAGAAGAAGTTGTGGTGCAAAACCGAATCCTTGCTCTTTGAAGTGAGGATCCAGGACTTGCTGTGGTTTTCTTTCCACACTATTTCTCAGTGGGCATTTGGGTATTGGAAAGAAAGAGAGCCCTGAAAAGTGTCGTTTGGATTTCGCCGGTATATGGGAGAGCCTAATTATGGGAGGAATTCCCAGCGACGAGAGATCAGGAGTTCTCGACTTTCTGAAGGGGAGCTGAGTGGGGGCGGTTTTTGTTTAGATTTTGTTGAAGGATCTCTTTCGAAAACCCACAGTGTCAAAATCTTCCGTGGCAGTGTCAAAACCTTCCGTGGCAGTGTCAAAACCTTCCGTGGCAGTGTGGAAACCTTCCGTGGCAGTGTGAAATCCTTCCGCGGCTGTGTGGAAACCTTCGGTGGGACGTGCTGTCTTGCGGTGTGCATCGTCGCGATGCTTTTGTTGGGAGGCTGTTCTTCCACCGGAAACAGTTCCGGTTACGGAGCCTCTTTTTCAGGAAGAGCGGGGTATTCCCCTGTGAATCACGCGCGAGAGCAACTGGAATGGATCCAGCGAAACGGGAAATCATTGTCTGAGGCGGAGTTGTATTATGCCCAAAATACTCCTTGGAGTGGGCAGTCTCTGACCTCGGGACAGCGGCGACGCTGGATTGCGACCAACACGGATGGGATCAGGCAGAGATCTGCTGAGGAAGCAGCCTCTTCTCGGCAACGATTGCTGGAAAGACCCCGAGTGATGGATTCCGCGAGGGATCGTTGGCAGGAAGAAAATAGAGGTCAAGCGGGAGGTTCCCCCTGATCTAAAGACTGATTTGAGTGTGTGAGTGAGGCACGGCTTCGGACTCGCATTCAATCTGAACAAAATTGAGTATTAGGTATTCAGGAAGTGGGACGAGAGTCCCGGCGAAATATGAGACCCAGAGGAATCCTATGAGATTTCTATTCGGTCTCTTGAAAGATAGAGAGAGGAAAATATGCCAGAATCACGTAAGGGGAAGGCCGCTGCTGCCAAGGGAAAGCGTGGAGCAGATGCTGCCGTGCCCTCCATTGAGGGACTCGATGGTCAAAAGAAACAAGCTTTAGACTTTGCACTCCAACAGATCCACAAGAAGTGTGGTCAGGGTGCGATTATGAAATTGGGTGACGAGAAATCGCGTCAGGTAGATGTGATCCCAACAGGAGCACTCTCTCTCGACAAAGCACTCGGAATTGGCGGCTTGCCGCGCGCTCGTGTGGTTGAAGTCTACGGTCCTGAATCATCCGGTAAAACAACTCTGACATTGCATGCCATCGCCAATGCCCAGAAGACCGGCGGAGTTGCCGCTTTCATCGATGCTGAGCACGCTCTCGATCCCACCTATGCTGAAAAACTGGGAGTGGATCTCGAAAATCTGCTCGTCTCGCAGCCTGACAGCGGCGAACAAGCGTTGGAGATTACGGAGATGCTCGTCTCTTCTGGAGCCGTCGATATTGTGGTGATCGACTCTGTTGCAGCTCTTGTCCCGCGTGCCGAATTGGAAGGCAATATGGGAGATGCCCATGTTGGACTTCAGGCTCGTTTGATGAGTCAAGCTCTGCGCAAGTTGACCGGTGTGATCCATCGCTCGAAAACAACAGTGGTTTTCATCAATCAGATTCGCGAGAAGATCGGTGTCATGTTTGGCAGTCCTGAGACCACCAGCGGTGGACGGGCTCTCAAGTTTTATTCTTCTGTAAGGATCGATATTCGTCGAATAGGTGCGATTAAGAGTGATGGCGAAGTGAGCGGGAACCGAACCGTCGCGAAAGTCGTCAAGAATAAGATGGCTCCTCCATTTAGGAGGGCTGAATTCGACATCATTTTCAACATGGGAATCTCTTATCATGGGGATCTCCTCGATTTGGGTGTCGAAGAGGAACTCGTGAAGAGAGCGGGAACCTGGTACTCCATCGGTGAAGAGCGTATCGGCCAAGGACGTGAAAAAGCCGTTCAGTTCCTCTGCGATCATCCGGAAATGACGCTTCAGTTAGATGCCGAATTGCGTCGCAGGATTTTCCCTGAAGTCGAGTCACCGGTTGAAGACTCTCATGCCGCTGAAAAAGTTGACGCGTAAGGCACGGGATCTTCGTCACGAAGCCTTGTTTTTGATGGTAGTGATTTTTGTGCGAACGAAATTGACGGAATGTGGAGATTGATGATGTCACGACAGGCACCTTTGGAGTCAACAGGTCTTGATCAAATATCAGTACGAGGTCGTATGGGCGAGCGTGGATCCATGCTCCTCATCGCACTGGCTGTATTGACTTTGCTCTCCATTATTGCGGTGACTTTTGTCGCACTGATGAGACTGGAGTTAAAAGCGACTGAGAACTTCAGAGACAAGAACCGTGCACATTTGTTGTCGAACTCGGCCGAGTCTGCCGTGATTTCCATGCTGAGGAGTCGTCCTTTTTGGGATATGCCTAACCGCATGAATGACCGGAATGCCCCTTGGATCTACGGATTAGTCGGAGGTAACGGATTCAGCCGTGAAGGTGGATTACTTTCTCTGAAGGATGCGGAGAACGACGAAAGTTCTCTCTCTGCTCAACTGACAATCCCATCTTACGCATCTATGAACGGTCAATCAGGAGAAGATCGCTTTCATACGAAACTGATTGATACCGCCAGTCAGATTTATCTGAATGGCCGGCAGGATACCGTCGCGCAGATGTTGACCAATCTCGGCAAGGCGCTGGAAGCAGATTCTCGCTACGACAAGATCAACCCTCTCTGGACGGGGCCTAATAAAAGTGGTCGCCAAGTGAGCGGTGAAGAGATTATTCGCTTTAGGAATCGTCTCCCCGATCGAAGGTTCGCATCCAAGTCGGAGTTGGCGGCTTTGATCGGAAGAGAAAACTTGGCAGTGATCAGTGATTTTGTCACAGCTTATGCCTATGAAAATCCATATACCCAGAGATCTGGAGCGGCGCGGGAAGTCGTGAATACCTTCGGATCCGGGCCCGGACAGGGGCAGGGTGCTCAAGTCGGAACCACCGGAGTCAGCAGGAATGACCCTAGGGATATCCAGGCTCAGTTGGTCACAGGAGCAGCACCGCTCACATCGGAACCGCGCGCTCCGATCAATATCAATACGGCTTCTGAGCCAGTCCTTATTGCCGTACTGATGGGTTTGGGCGGGCGCAGAGCTTTCCCGTATATGCAGATTTCTAATCAGCAATTAGAAGCATCTAATACTGCGGCTATTGATCTAGGTGGCGGAACTCTAGCACCTGTTAAAGAAGAACTTTCGATTCAGCAGACTCCTGTTTGGGTTTACAGCAAACCATTCAGCCAAGAACAAGCCCGAGCGATTGCCAGATCCATCATTCAGCAAAGAAGAGAGCGAGGGCCCTTCAGGACTTGGACCTCTTCTCCCAACTCTGGTGAAATCGGGTTCGAGGACTTCGTCAATTCGTTGCCGAGTAATCTGTTTCCGAGCCCGGAAACGGCATTTGTGGTGAACCCTCAGAGCTCAAGCGCATCGAACTTCCGAGGCAACTTAACGAGCGCGCAGGGTTCCAAAGAACTTTGGGACCGTGGTGTGAAGCCGAGTGAGGCGGGCTTACGAAGACAGTTGAATCTTCCGTCTGATAGTGGGAATGCATGGTATTACGAAATGATGCGTTCGATTCTCATCGCGAATGCCAATCCCAATACGCGTATCAACAAAATTAATCCCAATACGCCGGCATACCGTGCCGTGGATAAGTCCGGTTTGGTCAAACTGGCGGGACACGACGATTCGAGTACTCCAAATGCCGGCGATGTTCGCTTGGGGCACACCACTGAATTTTGTTTTGATAGCAAAGGTATTTTCGAAATCACTTCTCTGGCCCAGATCAAAGGAGCAGGCGAGACCAAGGAAGTCTTCTCTGAAGCGGTCTCTCGCAGTGTGGTCAAAGTTTTCGATGTATACCACCACACGACTCAAGAACAATTTGAACAACCTTTCCGGGCTGTTCAGAAAACCAGCGTGAGTTCACGCGAGAATGTGACTTCGTGGCCCGATCCGATTGATGCATTACAGCCGGAGTTTTACACAGGATCGAGGCAAGACGGCCGAGTTGAAATCTCTGGTAAGATCGATGCTGAGATTTCTGGAAGTAATCCCTCGACCCGAGACACACGTTGGTCGAACAACGCAACGTTGAGGTTGGCGCATACATTCCGGTTCCGCGACGAGGCGTCGACTCGACAATTACGGAATTTGCTTCGGGGATCCTCCAATCCAGAAGCCAAAATTCGAGAACTGGGTAAAGTTCTGGATGCGGATTACGCACAGAAGGGGAGTACCTATAAGAAGCGTTATTCCTCATACACCTGGGGAGCTCAGGACAGTGCTTTGGAAGAAGAAGTGATCTCTGAGATCCTCATCGACGAAGTGGCCCAAAACTCTGATATTGTCCCGGATGGTTTGAATAGCAGTATGTTCCGGACGTCTGCGTTGGGGGGGCGATTCCTGAGACTTCCAGCCATGATCTTTAGGCAATCCCCGGCCGATCAGGGTGCCGTGAACCGTAACTACAATAATGACATCGGAAATTTACCTTACTACAACGGGGCGATTTCCTTTTGGATCAAGCTGGAATTTAACGGCGATGACCCGACATTCTCAGGTCTCATGGGTGCGACTCAGGTTCAAACGGCTGTCGGGCAGAATCCGAGTGATTCGGAAGGATCACAATTCTGGGTATGGAAAAACACCGAAGGTCAGTTGCGAGTGACGCGCATTTATTACCACCAAGCGTTTGCCAAAGGTTACACCGGTCAGGCCATTCCTCTCATCAGTAATGAAGATGAACAGTCTTCAAACGAAGAAGGCGCTGAGACGGATGAGCAAAAATACTGGGCAAGGACAGATACTGTTGTCAATGTCGAGAACTGGCGAGCACATGAATGGCACCATATTGCTATTTCTTACGACGACCAGTCTGCGACCAACAGGATTCGTGTTTTTGTCGATCACGAGAATGTGGATGCGGTCAACCATAACATTGGCGAGGGTATGTTCTGCGCACTGAACGAAGAAGAGCCCAAAGACCAGATAATGATTGGTGGCTTTTATCGCGACCAAGCATTGGCCAATGAGGGCCTCTTCAAATTTGGGACAAACTTTACTCGTCAGGGAACTCCAACAGCTCCGTCCATCAAGAGAGTTTTGGCGAATGCCACCATCGACGAGTTTCGGATTTATCTGGGTCAATACACTCAAGACGATAGCCGTAAAGGCGGGTATTACACCGAACGACCGGCCAAGTACTCCAATGTCTTTATGGTGCCTTTCCCAGAAGGAATTCAAAAACGAAGATTACGGAACATGACCTGGTCGATGTATCCACCCAAGATGTACTCAGGCACGTCGGTGCAATGGGACGATGCGACGATGACCGTCGTCAATGTGGATGGTCAAAGTACCGATCGTGAGTTGAGAGATCCCGGAGGGCGTGCGGGAGGAGCCGGCGATGGGGGTCGTAACAACAGCCAACTTGCAGGTAAATACCTCTTTGCCACAGGAAGTCAGGATTATGGATCCGATTTCAATCTGGGATTCTTAGGATATGAAGTTCAGATGAGAGCGGGAACGGCTTCTGGCGGCCCTCTTTCATCACGTGCCATGGTTTCACCTGCATTGGACGATTTAACCCTGACCGTTTATCTTCCCTCGGCCAGATACCTAATCTCGGAGGTTGTAGAATGATTCACTCTCCTCTCATGAGACGTTCTCTCAAGAGTACCGTCTGTCTTTTGACTCTCTCCGTTCTGATGCTGTTCACGGCAAATAATGAACTCTGCGCTCAAGGCGAAGGCAGAGGTCCCAACGGTGAGGATATGCGGCTCCTCGAGTTCATTCGAATTGACGTTTCAAAAGATGACAAAGGGCGTTATGAGCTCGACATTCAAGGCAAAGCGCTCAAGATGCCGGGAGGAACCAAGGTTGATTTACTTTTGACCTGGCGTTCTCAGTTGATCGAGACGTTGACCGTCACTTTGCCGGTGAACAGAAAGTTTCGTGAGACGTTCAAATTGAAAACTCTTGAACCTTCGTCACATAAGTACATGTTCCGTAGCGTTGTCGATCCCAAAAAACAAACTTCAAAAGTGCGGAAAGAACTCGAGAAAAATGACGAGCTGTTTCCGCCTGCAGCAGCACCTTGGACAGAGTTCCATTTCGACAAAGAATTTGTTATTGGATCTGCAGAAGAGATCGCTGCCGCAAAGAAGCTCATTCAGGATTATTTTGTGACCACTTATTCGGAGTTGGCAAAACTCGACGGTGTTGTTCGCAAAGGGATCGCTGATTGCACAGAGGGGTTGGAATATCGCCTTTCGAGTGGTGATTTTGACGAGAAAGAGTGGCGTAAGTTCATGGACAAGAAGGTGATTTCTGTACTGGTGGACTACCAGGAGGAAATCGTTAAAGGCTTCAGTGATCCCAAATTCGTGGCCTACCGGTTGGCATTGTCTCACTTGAGAGATCTCTCAGTGGCTGTGGCAAAGAGAACCACCCATGAATCAGCCAAGTTGTATCGTGCAGAGGGGCTTTCCCCTTCGAATAGTGATTTGAAGCCAGAAAAACTGGACGTGAAGGTGAAATCCGGCAATCGGGTTCCCCGCAATTCTGACTTGAATAATCTCGTTGAAAAGATCAATCAAATTATCGGATATGGAATCGAGGAGTGATGCTCTCTGGGGTAATCATGAAGCTCAATAGTCAAAAACTTGCTTTCCAAATCCTCATGCTCTTCATCGCATGTGGAAGCTTCCAAGGAGTGCTCGTCGCTCAAGATGAGAGTGGTCCTCCAAAACCTCCTCCGACATATATTGAGCTGACCAGCGTCAAAGTGGTAAAGGTCAAAGATGATTGGCAGTTGAGGGTTGCTGGTAAAGGGACGGATCTCCCGGCAGGAACAGTGATCGATTTTCAAATCAGATGGCGGACATTCGTTGTTTTCGATTTCAAAATCGAGTTGGACGGCTCTCGCAGAATTGACGAGAAGATTATTCTCAAGAATTTGCGGGGAGCATTGTCGGGGTGCCAGTTGCGCTCTGAAATAGTTCCCGCTTCTCAATCTCGTGATGTGCAAAGCGCGATGTCGAAGAATCCTAAGCAGTACCCCATTGAAACTGCGCCTTGGAAGCAGTCTTTCTGGCGTCAAAAGTTTGATATTGGAGATGCTAAGGCACTTGAAAAAGCCAAAGTGGTCGCCCGAGAATTCTTCCTGGTTAAAACGAAGAAGGTGCTGTCTTTGCAACGAGCATTTGAGGCCGCAAAAACAGAAGCAGCGGATGGTTCTCGTTTTCAAAAGTCAGGGAAATTTGATTCCAAGTCGTGGCAGAAGTTCTGCGAAGCAGACATTCGTGAAGAAATCCGCAAACTCCAAAAGGACATCAAGACAAGCTCTAAAAGCCTAGACATGATTCCGCAGACGAGAGATCTCAAATACCTCTCGGAGATCGTGAATGCTGTCGCCAAACGGTCTTATGACCGGTCAGTGAGTCTTTATAAGGATTTAGGCATGAATCCAGAGATGGCAGATTTGAGTCCGAAGGACATCGATATCACTTGTCGATCGACGAAGTTGAGCAATCTTCAGAAAACAGTAGAGCGCCTCTTTGAAAGTCAGCAGATCGACATGTCAGAACTTTCAAAGTGAGTTCTGATTCGGGCTCTGAAAACTCGCAAGGTTCTGAGGCTGATTCGGATGGGACCCTTGGATCGAGCGTAGACTCGAACTTGATCAGTGCGCGAGAAGCAGCGCAGCAAGGTGTGTTGAAGCGTGTCGGCGAGAAAGACTCCGGTTCTAGAATCTCGGCTGAACCTCTCTTTGATAATCTTTCCGCTCAGGAAAGGCCTGTCCAATCTTGGGCCCCAGGTTTGGATGAAAAACTCGATCAAGCGCATCGTTTCGATCTTATTGGTCGCATATTCAAGCCTGTCACGAACTTTCTACGACGAGCCATGGGATCTCGGTTATCTCGGGAGGACCGGACAGATGGTGGGGATGGCGACTCTGATCATGAAGCTCAACATGAGTCACAGAGGAAGCCTCACAGTTAGAAGCAGAAGCCGGAAAGCTCGAAGTGCAGGAAGTATGAGTACGCGGTAATTATGAGTGCGCGGTAATTATGAGTGCGCGGTAATTATGAGTGCGCAGGCAGTATGAGTGCTTTCTCTCTCAGCAAACAGAGCCGAGTTCTCAGTCTGCTCCGCCCCGTTGAGTCGAGTTCTAGTCGGTGTGTATCGGTCCAGGAACCCAGCGATATTCTCCGATGTCGCCTCTGAAAATCTTTCCTTCGAAATCGATGCGAGAGGCCCTCTCGTAGGCGAGTGTACGCGCTTCTTCGAGCGTGTCTCCAAGAGCGGTGATTCCTAGAACTCGTCCTCCTGAGACGACGACGTCGCCCGCAGAGTTCTGGGCTGTTCCGGCATGGAATACCTGAACATCCTCATTCGGTTCGGAAAAGAGATCTCCAGCGATCACCTGTCCTTTGCGGGGTGACTCTGGATAGCCTTCCGAAGCGAGAACGAGGCAGAGCGCGTGTCTCGGGTCCCAGTTGATGGACGCGGTGGAAGGCCCGTCACCGGCAGTGGCTTCGAGCAGATCCACGAGATCACTCTTGAGCCTCAGGAGGACGGGCTGGGTTTCAGGGTCACCGAGGCGGCAATTGTACTCGAGGACCTTGGGCCCCGATTCGGTCCACATGATACCTACATAGAGAACTCCACTGTAATCGATGCCGTCTTTGACAAGGCCTTCTAGAGAAGGCTCGACGATGGTTCTGCGGACTAGATCTAGATCTTCAGCGGAGGTGAAGGTTCCTGGGCAGAATGCGCCCATACCACCGGTGTTGGGGCCTGCGTTTCCGTCTCTGAGAGGTTTATGGTCCTGCGCTGTCGGCAGTAAAAGTGCATCCGTTCCTTTGACGACCGCCAGTATTGAAACTTCTGGTCCTTGCAGGAATTCCTCGATCACAACGGTTTTGCCGCTGTCACCAAAAAGTTGTCCCGTGAGCATATCTGTAGCGACTTGTTGGGCGTGTTCCTGATCTTCGCAGATGATGACGCCTTTGCCGGCTGCGAGGCCGCTGGCTTTGACGACAACCTTTTCTGGGAGTTCCGCTAACGCAGCAGGAATTTCAGAGACGTCATGAACGGTCTTTGAGGCTGCGGTTGGAATGCCATGACGGTCCATGAATGCCTTGGAGTAGGCTTTTGATCCTTCGAGTTGGGCAGCTGCCGCGCCGGGACCAAAACAGGGAATGCCCGCATCGCGTAAGTGATCCGCGAGACCATCAACGAGAGGCGCTTCTGGACCTATGACGACATGATCGACAGAAGCGTCCTTGCAACGTTGGACGAACTCTCCAAAGTTATCTTTGGAGACCGCTGGCCAACAGTCGCCTAAGCGAGCCATGCCGGGGTTACCCGGTGCCATGATGATGTGCTGAACTCTTGGAGAGCGTGCCAACTGCAATGCGATGGCGTGCTCTCTGCCTCCGGACCCGACGACGACGATCTTCATGGGTTTGCCCTCTCTGTTCAGGAATTCTGTGGGGGCGATTGTAAGGTGCGATCCCGAAATCCCAAACCGAAGATCGCCCAGAGAAACCAGAGGATGAACCACAACGGAAGGCCGACGATTGAGAGTGTATCTAACGTGCTGGACTGCACTTGGTGCGGCGATTCCGTAAAGAAATGTTCACAGGCCCAGCCCCAGAGGAAGTTGAAATCAATCCATGTCATCAGGGACAGAAACAGGAAGGTCGTTCGCTGGGGAGACAGGGGAGGCGTTTTCTTGACCTGGAGCGCAAAAGAAATCAGCAATCCATGAAGGTAGAGTGCGAGAACAGTGGGAGCCAGGTCACCCTTGCCAAAGAGATAGGTATAAAGAAAAGGAAGTGTAAAGGCGACGGCCACTCCTGCTTTGCGGATCTTCAAGGCTGTGGGGTGCGAGCGTTCCTCTTCCATGGAGAAGTGGGTGACGGCGAAAATATAGATCGTCATCGTCACGGCATGAAGAGTTGCAAGGGAGTTCCATTCGGGGAAGGATCCTGAGCACAGAATGCTACTTGAAAAGATCAGCATTCCACGGACCAGGCCCATGCAAAGGGGCCCCAGGAAAGGGACGAACTTGAAGGCGCAATTGTAGAGAAGGATACAGCCGAGAGTCCCGGCACTGAAAAGCAGTCCCTCTCCTGCGGCTTCCCCTTTCATGAGGTAAATCCCTGCCGCCATGACCAGTGCTCCGAGAAGAGACAGAGCAATCAATCGGTCGGCTGTTTTCAGGCTGATTTCCCCGCTGACCAGAGGGCGCGGAGGTTGCAGGCCGTTTGCGGCATTCTCTCGATCCCTTTTGACGTCGAGCCGGTCATTGAGAGCCATGCCAAAGAAATATAGGCAAGCTCCCTGAACCAGCAGAAGAGAGGTCAGCGCAGGATCCCAGGGGCCTCCAGAGATCAGGGTTGCCACCAGCACGTTCATGAGGACCGTGGGCAGCAGCTTTAATCTTAGAAAACGAGACATGGCTCTAGCCTAATCGTAAGATATCGTTGTACGTGACAAAGAGTGCCATCGATATCAGCATCAAGAATGCGACGAGATGCACATAGTTCTGTATCTGGTCCGGTACCGGTTTCCCTCGAATACCTTCTATTGCCAGAAACAAAATATGTCCTCCGTCGAGAATCGGGAATGGAAGTAGATTGAAAATTCCCAGATTGATACTGATGAGAGCGAGCAGGAACAAAAGGTTCCCAAAGCCCACGCTGGATACTTTTCTTCCCAGGTCAATGATGCCCACAGGACCGTTTAGGTTTTTCCCGTGAACGTCACCGGCGAAGAGTGCTCGAAGGGTGAGGAATATTCGTCCTCCCCATATCCATGATTGATCGATTCCTGCCGAAATAGCCTGACCGAAGGGGAGTTCTTCCCTGAATTGAAGTGCCGACATCTGTAATCCGAGTGAAGTCATGAGAGGAAGTGGGGTGACCAAAATGTCACTCTTATTCTCTGAATACTCATCAGAGACAGAGATGGTGATTTCACCCTCTGCGGCAGGGATCGCCGATTGGATTTGAGTCCAGTCTTCCACGTTGATTTCGTTGATACCGTGAACGACCGATCCTGAAGGGATTTGAGCGAGACGGGCGGGGGATCCTGCCAATGTTCTTCCGATGATGGGAAGGGAACGTGTCACGAGTCCTAACTTCATGTCTTCTGGTAAACGTATCGACTGAAGAGTGCGAGGAGTCGTAGCGGTGACCCATTTCACAAGCGTTCCAGCAGGAATGATGTCATCTAGATATTCATCGAGGCCATTAAAACGATTCTCGATACTGAGGATCTGGCATCCTTCTGTCAGGCCGATGGTCTTCGCGTCTTCACTGACATTCGTCACCCAGCGTTGAGAATCTCCGACGAGGATGTCTTCAAGAATCCAACGTCGAAGATCGTTCGCGTCGATCTCTCTGCTGGTACCGTCGAGAAGACGACATGTGATACTGACATCGCGTAATTGCGCCGCTTTTTCGATGGTATAGAGATCGAAAACTTCAACATTGACGGGATTTTCTCCGGAGATTTGCAACGAAATGATTTCGTCACCCGATTGGAATACCGAAGAAGCGGGTTCTCTAGCAGCCACAATCGTTCGGGCACGAGCCAGAATACCTAGACTCGTTCTTGCTGCCGAATCTACCGGGGGAGGTTCGAGAGGAATAGATGCATTGAAGGGCGATCCATCACGAATGGCTTCGATATCCAAGACACCAGACGCTGTCGATTGTCGAATCCGACTCAATGAGCGAACCAACAAGTCTGCCGGGAGATCGGAAGGTATCTTCAGAACGAGTCCATCTTCAGGAACATTGAGTCTGATCGACTGAATCTGGTCACCCTCTTGAAGCCCTGCTAATTGTGACGGCGATCCTTCTGCGACGGAGGAGATGGAGTTACTGATGGAAGGATAGATACCGATGCGATAACGACCGTCCGCCGTATTCCATTCCGGCTGAACAGCCACTTCCAGAGAACGCGTCTCTGATCCGTCGGCACCTTCACTTCTTTCGAGTCCCAGGCTGACGGGTTGTGATCCTCCTGCGAGAGCAATCGCTGTCGCAATATTAGAGTAGTCACTCCACGGCTCTCCATTGACGGTGGTGATCTTGTCACCGGTACGAATCCCGGCATGCCATGCGGGGCCTCCCGGGTCTGTTCCTCCTACTACCGGCGCCATCTGTTTCACTCCCATTGTGAAGGCGAGTGCGAACAGCGCTAATCCCGAAATCAAATTCATCGCGGCTCCGGCGACGAGAATGAGGAGGCGTGAAGGAATCGGTTTACGATGGAATTCATCTTCTGAATCGGTGCGTTCTTCGCCGGGATCTTCACCCGCCATTTTGACGTATCCACCGAGTGGTACGAGTCCTATGACGTACTCTGTTTCTCCGTAAGTGAAGGCGAGTAAGCGGGCGCGCCAGCCAAAAATGGTCGGTTGAAAGCCGACGGCAAATGTATGGACGCGGACACCCACGAACTTGGCGGCTAAGAAATGCCCCAGCTCATGAATGAAGATCAAAAAACCAATACCGAGGATGGCGAGAATGAGATTCAAAGGATCCAGCTCCTGATTCTTTTGCGTGTCTCTAGATCTGCCTCGAGGATGATTTCGAGGCAAGAGGCTTCCTGAGGTGAGTGTTCCTGAATGGCACGCTCAACCAGATCATAGATCTGAAGGAAAGCCACGTCACCGGAAAGGAAGGCAGATACTGCTTCTTCGTCTGCAGCATTCAGGACTGCCCCGTAAGTTGTTCCGGGACAATCCAAGACGGTCTGAGCCAGCCTCAAGGCTGGGAAGGTCTCATGATCCACTGTTTCAAATGAGAGTTCACCTCTCCCGACGAGATCGAGAGGGGAGAAGTTCCCCGATCTCCGTTTCCCATTATTCAAGGCGTTACGAATAGGGACTCTCATATCCGGTTCACTGAGATGAGATATTGAATTGCCGTCCTGGAACTCCACAAGGGCATGCATGACCGATTGGGGATGTACCACGACTTCGATGCCTCCTGGGGGAGTGCCAAAAAGTTCGACCGCTTCAATCAGTTCAAAGGCCTTATTAAAAAGCGTGGCGCTGTCGACGCTGATACGAGGGCCCATCTTCCATGTGGGATGAGCCAACGCTTGATCAACAGTGACTTGTTCTAATTGTTGACGGTTCATCCCTCTAAAGGGGCCACCGGAGGCGGTGAGTAATATTCTTTGTACGCTTTGGAATGGATGATCGCCGATGCATTGTTGGATAGCATTATGCTCTGAATCGACAGGGATGATTTGAGCATCATTCTGCCGGGCTGTTTCCTTCATCAATGAACCTGCTGTGACCAACGATTCTTTATTGGCTAAAGCCAGGTCGCAGCCACTTTCAAGGGCCTTGAGGCTGTAAGTCAGGCCTGCGAAACCGGTGATGCCATTGAGGACGACGTCATATTGACCTTCTGCTAAGGCTTGGAGCAGAGACTCAGATCCTGTTTTTATCTCTGCTGGAATTGGGGTTTCTGGGTCAGGAGAGACGAGGATCACGTCCTCTGGAGAATGCTCCAAGTACTGCGAATGCAGAGACTGAAGACGTGATCCCGCTGCGATGAGTGCCGGGACGAGTTGCCCCTTCGACTCCGAGATCACTTTCAGCGCCTGATTCCCAATAGAGCCGGTGCTCCCGAGAATGGCGACCCTTCTTGAGGGACTGCGCATAGTCATTCCTTTTCCCCTCTATCTTCCTTCGAAGACAGAGTAACCGAGACGGGCATAGATTGTACGTGCTTCTTAAAGAGTGGCTTCTGAGGTCGTGGTGCCATCGATTTTGGGAACGTTTTACTCCGTCTTGGCGTGGACTTATAGGATGTTGGCTTGGACTCGATGGGATGTGGGCTTGAACTCATGGGATGTTGAGTTCTTGATCCGCGCTTCGGACTCGGTTACCGATGGAAACTAGGTCGCATCAAAATCGCAGGGAGACGCCAGTGCTTCAGGAACTCTTTAGAATACCGACACCCTTCGGTGATTTCCCCATCTTTGGATACGGGGCAATGGTTCTGTGCGGTGTGTTGGTCGGGATTTATCTACTACGAAAAGGAGCGGTTCGCCGCGACTTGAATCCGGAAGCTGTTTCGGATCTCGCTATTTACCTCGTGCTGTTTGGTGCTGTCGGAGCGCGCACGTGGTATTTGATCCAGTTCAGGGATCAGGTTTTCAGTGGTGGTAATTGGTGGGAAGCCTTTGCCCTCTGGAAGGGCGGCCTTGTGCTTTACGGTGCTATTGCGGGGGGTCTTCTCGGATTTGCCTGGTTACAGCGTCGTCAGCAATTTGGGTCGACTCGTGATTTGCTCGACGTGATCGCCCCTGCATTAGCGATAGGGATCGCCTTCGGAAGAATCGGTTGTTACCTGAATGGGTGCTGTTGGGGGGGAACTTGTCCCCCAGATTTCGTCTTTGGAGTGGTTTTCCCAGCGGGCAGTCCACCCGCTTTTGCCCTCGGTGATGGTAATTTTCCGAGTCCTACCGTCCATCCGACACAACTTTATTCTGCCGCCCAAGGAATAATTCTTTGTGCCCTTTTGTGGCTGTCGGGGGGGCGTTGGAGGAGTCGGCCGGGTCGCAGCTTCGCACTCTTCCTGGCGCTCTACGCGTTGGGGCGATCTGCAATTGAGTCGATTAGGGGCGATCACGGGGTACTATCGGGGGAATTGACGGTTTCTCAGTGGGCTTCGATCGTGGCTTTTTCACTGGCGATTTACCTCTGGAAAACCGCCCCAGAGAGAACAGGTGAATCCGATACGTCCAGCGAAAATGGATAATTTCCCAAATCGGGAATTGCATTGGGTTTATATTTACTGAAAAATCTTAAATCAGTGTTGACGGACCGGAATGAGTCTGTAGTATTCCGGTCTGCTTGTTGTTCAACACTTGCGGGTTTCCCTTGGCATGTCGCCCACGGAGGCGGTTCGGTAAAACGACCCGTCGCTAGGTGCTGTCGACCCCGCGTGAATGACGAGACTGTTCTTTGAAAATTTGGGCCCGTGACGCAAAGAAGGTCTGCGTTACCCTCCCCGGGGTAACGTTAATGACCTGAACTTTGTAAGTTCGGTGAATTTCAAAATTTGACTAGATTGAGATTCTGGCATCACGCCCATTGCTTCTTGTCGCCTTGTGCGGTGGGAGGTCGGGTTAGTGTTGTCGGAAAAAAATTGCCAAAATTAAACTGAAGGGTTTGATACTGGCTCAGAACGTACGCTGACGGAATGGATTAGGCATGCAAGTCGAACGCTTGAGCTCTTCGGAGCAATAGAGTGGCGAACGGGTGAGTAACACGTGAATAACCTACCTTGATGAGGGGGACAACCATTCGAAAGAGTGGCTAATACCCCATAAGCTCCTACGGGAGGAAAGCTGGCTTTGCTGGCGCTTCAGGAGGGGTTCACGTACTATTAGCTAGTTGGTGGGGTAATGGCCTACCAAGGCTATGATGGTTAGCCGGCCTGAGAGGGTGTCCGGCCACACTGGGACTGAGACACTGCCCAGACTCCTACGGGAGGCTGCAGTCGAGAATCTTCCACTAATGCGCGAAAGCGTGATGGAGCAATTCCGTGTGTAGGATGAAGGCCTTAGGGTTGTAAACTACTGTTGGAAGGGCGTAATCCCCGGGAGTTAATACCTCTCCGGGTTGAACTCCCTTCGGAGGAAGCAGCGGCTAAATTCGTGCCAGCAGCCGCGGTAATACGAATGCTGCAAGCGTAGTTCGGAATCACTGGGCATAAAGGGCACGTAGGCGGCTTGTTAAGTCAGCTGTGAAATCCCTCGGCTTAACCGAGGAACTGCAGCTGATACTGACAAGCTTGAGTTCGGGAGGGGAGAGCGGAATTCCTGGTGGAGCGGTGATATGCATAGAGATCAGGAGGAACGCCGGTGGCGAAAGCGGCTCTCTGGACCGAAACTGACGCTGAGGTGCGAAAGCTAGGGGAGCGAACAGGATTAGATACCCTGGTAGTCCTAGCCGTAAACGATGGGTACTAAGTGGGGGGACTCCCAAGGTCTCCCTGCCGGAGCTAATGTGTTAAGTACCCCGCCTGGGGAGTATGGTCGCAAGGCTAAAACTCAAAGTAATTGACGGGGGCTCACACAAGCGGTGGAGCATGTTGTTTAATTCGATGCAACGCGAAGAACCTTACCTGGGCTTGACATTTATGTGGTACCAAACCGAAAGGGGCGGGACCGTCTTTTGGCGGAGCATAAACAGGTATTGCATGGCTGTCGTCAGCTCGTGTCGTGAGATGTTGGGTTAAGTCCCGTAACGAGCGCAACCCTTATCCTTAGTTGCCAGCACATAATGGTGGGGACTCTAGGGAGACTGCCGGTGTCAAACCGGAGGAAGGCGGGGACGACGTCAAGTCATCATGGTCCTTACGCCCAGGGCTACAAACGTGCTACAATGGTCGGTACAATGAGCAGCAAAGCCGTGAGGTGGAGCAAATCTCAAAAAGCCGGCCCCAGTTCGGATTGAAGGCTGCAATTCGCCTTCATGAAGTCGGAATCGCTAGTAATCGCAGGTCAGCCATACTGCGGTGAATGTGTTCCTGAGCCTTGTACACACCGCCCGTCAAGCCACCCAAATGGACCGCACCCGAAGTCGCTACCCTAACCGCAAGGAGGGGGGTGCCGAAGGTGAGGTTTGTAAGGGGGACTAAGTCGTAACAAGGTAGCCGTAGGGGAACCTGCGGCTGGATCACCTCCTTTCTAAGGGATAACTTGGACCGTTGTGATGGGTGACCATCCTGCGGAACTACTTGGGGACTTTCTTATACGTTGCGGGCCTTTTTTGAGATCCGGTGACCTAATTGGTTTACCGATTTCTTCATATAGTATCCCAGGGGCTTATAGCTCAGCTGGTTAGAGCGCGTCCCTGATAAGGACGAGGTCGGTGGTTCGAGTCCACCTAAGCCCATTCGCTAACTTTTTGAAGATTTCGGTTTCCTGACGGCCTTTGAGCCTGAAGGAGCTAATTCGTTACCTGTTTGTGCGGGGATGTAGCTCAGCTGGGAGAGCACCTGCTTTGCAAGCAGGGGGTCAGGGGTTCGATCCCCCTCATCTCCATTTCTCGTTCTTTGAAAATTCGGTGGTTGGTCAAATTTGTTAATGAAGAAAAAGGTGAGCAATTATATTGCTCTGCAATTTTGTTAAATTCGAGAGCGCATGAAACTCTAGACGACCCGATTTGTTTGTAGTCCAGAAGCGGGCCCAACTGGTTTTGTTACCAGGGATGTTCGTAGACGGCGTGCAGGCGAGAAATAGTGGTCAAGCTACGAAGAGTGTATGGTGGATGCTCTGGTGCCAAGAAGCGATGAAGGACGTGGCAAGGCTGCGATAAGCCTCGGTGAGCCGCCCAGTAGGCTCTGACCCGGGGATTTCCGAATGGGGAAACCCTTCCCGTTGAAGGCGGGAAATCCGGTTCTGAATACATAGGAGCCGGAAGCGAACGAGGGGAACTGAAACATCTAAGTACCCTCAGGAAAAGAAAGAAACCTCGACTTCCTGAGTAGCGGCGAGCGAAACGGAAATAGCCTAAACCTAAGCGATGTCAAGCCTGCAGGCGTTGTCGTTTGGGTGTCGTGGGAGTGTCCAGTTCAGACTGCAGTCTGAGCAGGAGGTTACAAAAACTTGTGTTAGCCGAAGGGTCTGGAAAGTCCCGCCTAAGATGGTGATAGTCCAGTAGGCGAAAATGCAAGTTCCTCCGGATATGTCCCGAGTAGCGCCAGTCCCGTGGAACCTGGCGTGAATCTGGGGGGCCCACCCCCCAAGGCTAAGTATTACTTGGCATCCGGTAGCGAATAGTAGCGTGAGTGAAAAGTGAAAAGTACCCCTGCTAGGGGAGTGAAATAGTACCTGAAACCATACATTTACAAGCTGTGGAAGCTCTATGTCTTCGGACACGGGCGACCGCGTACCTTTTGCATAATGGGCCGGCGAGTTACAGTCTGATGCAAGGTTAAGTCTCTCAGGGACGTATCCGAAGCGAAAGCGAGTCTGAACAGGGCGTTCAGTATCAGGCTGTAGACCCGAAAGTGAGTGATCTATCCATGGCCAGGTTGAAGCGGATGTAAAAATTCGTGGAGGACCGAACCCACTTGTGTTGAAAAACGAGGGGATGAGCTGTGGATAGGAGTAAAAGGCTAATCAAACTCACAGATATCTGGTTCTCTCCGAAATAGCTTTAGGGCTAGCCTCGGGTGATAGCCGTTGGGGGTAGAGATACTGATTGGGGTCGTGGGGGCTTCCCGCCTACCCGCCCTAGCCAAACTCCGAATACCAACGGTAGTATCCCGGGAGTCAGACCTTGGGGGATAAGCTCCATGGTCGAGAGGGAAACAACCCAGACCGCCAGCTAAGGTCCCGAATACAGACTCAGTGATGAAGGAAGTGTTAGTGCTAAGACAGCCAGGATGTTGGCTTAGAAGCAGCCATCATTTAAAAAGTGCGTAATAGCTTACTGGTCGAGCACTTTCGCGCCGAAAATTTTTGGGACTAAGTCTGTAACCGAAGCTGCGGGATGTGAAAACATCAGTAGGAGAGCGTTCCATACAGGATGAAGGGATACCGTGAGGAGTCCTGGACAGTATGGAAGTGAGAATGCCGGCATGAGTAGCGATAAAATGAGTGAGAATCTCATTCGCCGAAAACCTAAGGTTTCCTGGGCAAGGCAAATCCGCCCAGGGTTAGGCGACACCTAAGGCGAGGCCGAAAGGCGTAGTCGATGGACAGCAGGTTAATATTCCTGCCCCACTTATGTGGACGGACAGGGGTGACGGAGGCCGGAAGATGATCGCCCGGGTGAAAGTGGGCGTTTCTGGTCCGAGACAAGTCGTAGGTAAATCCGCGACAATAACGTCAAGGTCCCGGATGGAGTTCTTTTTGAACGAACTCATTGGAAGGACTTCCAAGAAAACCCTCGGTTCGGTTGAAGCATGAGTGATCGTACTAAAACTGACACAGGTAGGTAAGGTGAGAATCCTAAGGCGCTCGAGAGAACCCTCGTTAAGGAACTCGGCAAAATGACTCCGTAACTTCGGGAGAAGGAGTGCCCCCTCGGGTTATGCTTGAGGGGGTCGCAGTGACAAGGCGGTAGCGACTGTTTACTAAAAACACAGGTCTCTGCTAAGACGGTTAAGTCGACGTATAGAGACTGACGCGTGCTCGGTGCCGGAAGGTTAAAGGGACGGGTTATGCTTCGGCAGAAGCTCAGAACTGAAGCCCCGGTAAACGGCGGCCCTAACTATGAGGGTCCTAAGGTAGCGAAGTTCCTTGTCGGGTAAGTTCCGACCCGCACGAATCGCGTAACGACTTCCGCGCTGTCTCAACGAGGGACTCGGCGAAATTGCAGCAGTGGTGAAGATGCCACTTACCCGCGACTAGACGGAAAGACCCCGTGAACCTTTACTATAGCCTAGTATTGGGTTTCGGTTCATCATGTGTAGGATAGGTGGGAGACTTTGATGCAGCGACGCTAGTCGTTGTGGAGTCATCCTTGAAATACCACCCTTGTTGTTCTGGAATTCTAACCTTGGCCCGTGAAACCGGGTGAGGGACAGTGCTAGGTGGGTAGTTTGACTGGGGCGGTCTCCTCCTAAAAGGTAACGGAGGAGTCCAAAGGCATCCTCAGTGCGGTCGGTAATCGCACGTAGAGTGTAAAGGTATAAGGATGCTTGACTGTGAGACATACAAGTCGAACAGGTGTGAAAGCAGGGCTTAGTGATCCGGCGGTCCCGTGTGGAAGGGCCGTCGCTCAACGGATAAAAGGTACTCCGGGGATAACAGGCTGATCTCCCCCAAGAGTTCGTATCGACGGGGAGGTTTGGCACCTCGATGTCGGCTCATCGCATCCTGGGGCTGGAGAAGGTCCCAAGGGTTAGGCTGTTCGCCTATTAAAGCGGTACGCGAGCTGGGTTTAGACCGTCGTGAGACAGGTCGGTCCCTATCTGTCGTGGGTGTACGAGATTTGAGGAGATATTCCCCTAGTACGAGAGGATTGGGGAGTACGGACCTCTGGTGTTCCTGTTGTCGTGTCAACGGCATCGCAGGGTAGCTACGTCCGGGACGGATAAGCGCTGAAGGCATATAAGCGCGAAGCCCCCTTCAAAACTAGATCTCGCATGAGACTCCTGGAAGACCACCAGGTTGATAGGCCGGGTGTGTAAGCATGGCAACATGTTCAGCTGACCGGTACTAATACGTCGATCGGCTTGACCGCTATTTCTCATTTGCACGATCTGAGCAATCAGGTTGTCCGGGGTAAGCATGTACTCCGAATGAAGCATAAGCGCAGAGCTAGATTGATCATCCCAGACCTTGTGTCTGGCTTCATTAACCTTTGACTGACCACCATTTTAAAATAATGCTCACATTGATAAATGTCACTGTGGGTAAGAGTTTCCGGGTGATCATAGTGGAGGGGCCACACCCGTTCCCATTCCGAACACGGAAGTTAAGTCCTCCACGCCGATGGTAGTGGTTAATCCTGCGAGAGTAGGTCGTTGCCCGGTTTTAATTTTCTCAGGCTGAGATTGTTCTTTGAACATCTCAGCCTGTTTTTTTGTGCCTATTTTTCTTCTCAGTTGTGACGCTTTCTCGGGAGTCCCGATCCGCCTCATGACATTTCAATAGGCCAGATCGATAGGCCGGAAAGATACGGCAGATCTCATGTGCAACATGACACGGAGTGTCCTTAGTTCAGTACTGAAGTGTCCTTAGTTCAGAACTTGGGTTCAGTATTTGGGTTTAGTATTTGGGTTTAGTATTTGGGTTCAGTGATGACGATCAGTCCTGGCCAGGTTTCTTTATCGATCAGGTGTGTGTGATATGGAGTGTGACGTGGAGAGTCATCCATTCATTCCGCTTCATCGGTGAACTCTAGTGAATGAAGAATTCGTGTTGAGTACGGTGAATGAAAAATAGGGTGATCTTGGCCTCGAATCCGTGATTTCAACGCAGTGGTCTTTGATCATCTGCAGAGGTGATCACTCGGCTTCGATGAGAGTATTGGTGAGGTCGCTTTCGACTTCAAAGCTCTTCAGTTCTCTGCGTCATTTTTTCTTACGGTCGAGGAACTTCTGCATTCTTTGCTGCTTATCATCCGATTCGAAGCATATGGCTTGGGAAATCGATTCGAACAGGTCCCTTCCGTGAGCACCGGTCTCGTGGGATCCATTGATGACTCTTTTGGCCAATTGCACTGCTGAAGGCGCATTCTTTGCGATACTTCTGGCCATTTTGTAGGTTTCGTCCTGAAGTTGGTCGTCGGCATGGACGGCGTTGGCCCAGCCGATTTGGCACGCTTCGGCGGCATCGATGATTTTTCCTGTAAAGATCAGCTCTCTTGCTTTTCCCACTCCGACGAGTCTTTCGAGTCGGTGACATCCTCCGGCAGCGGGAATGATGCCCAGTCCTACTTCAGGTTGTCCGATTTTAGTCGTTTCTGAAGCAATTCTGATATCGCAAGCCATCGCGAGTTCGCAACCACCGCCTAATGTCCATCCTCTGACGGCTGCAATCGTGGGAATCCCAAGATCAGCGATTCTCTTGAAGATCTGTTGGTTCACTCCTTGCAGGGCTTCGCGTGCGCCTCTTTCTTTGAGAGCCGCAACATCTGCTCCAGCGACAAAACTATCTCCTGCGCCCTGTATAATCAGGCATCTCAAGTCTTCGCGTTGTTCGATTTCGCCGACAGCCTTGTGCAGTGCCATGACCATTTCACCGTCCAAAGCATTCTTTTTTTCTGGACGATTCAAAATCATGGTCAGAATCGTTTCATTTTCAGGATCCTGTTTGAACTGAATACGTTCTTCACTCATGGACGATGTCCTTTTCACAAGGTGATGACGATTTTTCCGATGGAACTGCGATTTTCCATCCGTGCGTGTGCAGTTGGGAGATTCTCCAACGGATGTATAGAGTCAATGTGAGGTTTGAGGTGCCCTTTTTCCAGATATTCGAGGGTGTCGATCAATAAAGTTCTGGATCCCATGGTCGATCCGATCAGTTGTTGATTCTTGAAAAAGAGGCGTTTGAGTTCTACTTCAACCAATGAACCCGTTGTGGCTCCGCATGTGGTCAGTCGTCCTCCTCGAGCGAGAGCTAATAAACTCTGATCCCAAGTGGCTTGTCCCACATTTTCAAAAATGACGTCTGCTCCTCTTCCTTCTGTCCATGTTTTCACTGTTTTCCACCAGTCCTCAGATTCTGGGTCAATCGTATGATCTGCTCCCATATTTTCAGCCACGTCTCTTTTTTCTGCAGTACTGGCTGTGGCGATCACTCGTGCACGTAATCTTTTTCCTATTTGGATCGCCATGGAACCGACTCCGCTGGTTCCCGCTATGACTAATAGGGTTTCTCCCTGTCTTAAGTGGCACTTTTGTAGCATGGAAGCTGCGGTGAGGGCTGATAAAGGAAAAGCTGCCGCTTCCTCCCAGCTGATGTTCTTTGGTTTGGGAAGGCATTGTTCTGTTTTGACGACGACATATTCGGCACAGGTGCCGTGGCGAGTTTCACCTAATATTCCATATCCATCACAGAGCGGATCCTCATTCGCCTGGCATGCTGAACATTCTCCACATGAAAATCCGGGAGAGAGAATAACTTCTTTTCCTACCAACGACTCGGATACGTCTGAGCCCGTACTTTCGATGACTCCTGCACCGTCGCAGCCGGGTATCAAAGGCAAAGGGAATCGATGTCCCGGAACTCCTCTTCGTACCCATAAATCTAAATGGTTGAGTGCCATGGTTTTGAGTTTGACACGAACTTCACCCTTTTGGGGGATGGGAGCATTGAGCTCTTGGAGTGAGAGTGATTCGACGCCTCCATGATTCTCGATCATGTAGCCGCGCATTTTTTTTTCCGTTTCCATAACACCGGTTTTCCTAATTGAGGTGGACGGAAGGTCTAGAAAGCTAAATCGTCGGGCCCTACGAGTCCTTGACGGCGTGCCCAGCGTGGAGCTCTTTTTTCCAGGAATGCTTCCACGCCTTCTCTGGAATCCTCATGCGTGACGATGCCTTCTAGATAAACGGCTTCAAGCTCTTTGAGATGCTTCGCCCATTGATCCTGAGCCCTTCTGTGAAATTGCCGTGCCGTAAAACCCAGAATAGCGGGACTCAATTCCTGATAAGGATCGAGTTCAGTATCGATCGCTTCTTCCATTGTTCCGGCAGGGATCAATTCATCGATGATCCCTGGATGAGGGAATTCTTTTGCAGGGTATATTTCACCCGAACACACCATTCGCACTGCTGAACCAGGATGACTCCGGGCTAATACCTGAATCAATCCTGCCGGCGGATAGCAGCCGATTTTTATTTCAGGCAATCCTAGAGTCGCCTCTTCATCCACAAGGATACGATCACATGCCATCGCGAGTTCGAGGCCTCCGCCTAGGCAACGTCCTTCGATCGCTGCAATGACGATCGCATCAAGGGAAAGAATGGCCTCTAAGCATGCATGAAACCTTGGAAGCAGGTCTGGCATCTTTTCGGGGGTATGTTCTGCGATGTCAGTACCACTACAGAATTCATGCCCTTCTCCCTGAATGATGACCACACGGGCTTCGTCATCGTCACGTATGCCTTGTAACGCTTCGAGGAGTTCGTCGCATTGATCGAGGTCTATGATGTTCAGTGGGGCAGAATCCAATAGAACTCTAGCCACGTGTAAATCTCTACGTATTTCCGAACTGACGGTAATCGGCAACTGACTTCTCCTTACCTTCCCTCAAACTGGGGAGATCTCTGATCTCTGTTGGCAGCGAGACCTTCGCTAGCGTCGTTACTTTGAAACAGTCTCTGTTGCAGTTCTCTCTCCAGTGACAAAGCGTCTTGAAGCCCTAAATCAGAACCTCCCTGAATACTTCTTTTAATGAGCCCGACGGCAAGACCTGCACTGCGGGGGGGAGACAGAGACATCGCGTACTCTTTCACCGCTTCACTGAATCCCTCCGCTGGAAAAATCTTGTGGACGAGTCCTTCGTCTTTCGAATCATCGATCGAAATCATGCGGCCTTCTATGCACCACTCCAGAGCTTTCGATCGTCCCAGTAACCGGGAAAGTCTTTGGGTTCCGCCGGTTCCGGGGAGTACACCGAGATGAACCTCCGGAACTCCCATTTTTCCACTTCCTGCACAAGCAATCCGAATATCACACGCGAGGGCGACTTCCAGTCCACCTCCGACACAGTGTCCCTGGATTTCAGCGATCACAAGTTTTGAGGTCTGCTCCAGTCGGCTGATCGTTTCATTGGCATGTAAACAGAAATTATATTTCCATTCGGGAGTGACTGATTTGAGCATGCCGATATCGGCTCCCGCACAAAAGAATTTCTCGCCCTGACTTCTCAGAATGATCACGTGTATGTCGTCGTCGAAGCGGGCTTCCAAAATTGCCTCGTCGAGTTGGCGCATCAGTTTGTAGGAGTAGCAATTTGCGGGCGGCTCATCGAGTGTCACGATGCATAATGGACCGTCTTTCTCGATATGAACACATGGTTTATCGTCGTTGAGATCTCTATCGTCGCCGCCTTTAGAGTTCATTTGAGTCTTCCATTTCGTGAATTTTGGTTCTTGTCATTGGAAATACGTATTTTGCCGTCTTTTCTTCGCTATCGGCAGATGTAAATCCCTGTGAAGAGCCTCGCACTGGAGTCGCTTCATGGCAAGGACCGTACAGAGCGGGGAATCCGTTTTTCCACCTGTCTCTCCGGTTAACATGGGGGCATTGCAATTCGCTCCGTAATTTGAATCGTTGTTTTCGGAACTCGTGAACCCAGATGAGGATGAATCTCATGTCCCTTAGACTCACTGTCATTGGTGCAGGCACCATGGGCGCAGGTATTGCGCAAGTCGCTGCTATTCATGGCTTTTCTACGACCCTTTGTGATTTGTCAGCGGACCAATTGTCGACCGCTATGTCCTCTATCTCCTCCAGTGTCGAAAAGGGAATAGATCGTGGAAAGACTCCTCCGGAAGCCAGAGACTTGGTGGCTCAGGGACTTTCCACTGAGACCGATCTCTTGAAAGCGTGTGCGGATGCTGATGTCGTCATAGAGGCTGTTCCTGAAGATATTAATTTGAAGAATAAGATTTTTGGAACAGTTGAATCGGTCGTCTCATCTCATGCCATCATTGCTTCCAATACTTCCTCCATCCCCATCAGTAAATTGGCGAGTTCTCTCAGTGCACCAGAGCGCTTTATTGGAATGCACTTTTTTAATCCGGTACCTGTGATGTCTCTCGTTGAAATCATACGTGGTGAAAAAACTTCAGAAAATGTTATCGATAGCACCGTTAAACTTGCCAGAGATATGGCGAAGGAACCGATCGTGGTTCGCGATTCTCCTGGATTCGCAACGAGTCGATTGGGATTAGTCATCGGGTTGGAAGCGATTCGGATGTTGGAAGACGGTGTTGCCAGTGCCGAGGAGATCGACAAAGCGATGGAGTTGGGGTATCGCCATCCTATGGGTCCATTGAAATTGACCGATCTCGTGGGTCTCGATGTGCGATTAGCGATCGCTGAAGTGCTACATGAAGAGATCGGAGAGCAATTCCGCCCCCCCCAGTTATTGAGAGATATGGTCTCCCGGGGAGATTTGGGTAAAAAGAGCGGTCGTGGATTTCATGACTGGAGTGTCTGATAGACTCCAATGATTCCCGAGTCACTTCTCGACCATTGACCCAGAACCCTTGCCCTGTACATTCATATTGAGGGTTTGTGTGACTTCTGAAGAAGTATTCACATTTAGCTAGGGAGTGTATTTATGCGTATTTTCGTATTGAGCCACATTTTTGTGCTCATTGTCTGCTGTATGTCTGTCTCCGCTCAGGATGCGATTTTGTCAGTTTCCGGTGGAGCAGGTTCCACAGGAGATTTGATCGATTCAGCCGTCACCTTGGACAGTACCTTGATCGTTCAAGGTTGGTCTATGAGCGTCTGTCATCCCGAGGGTGATCTCGATCTCATCTCGGCAACTGACGGTCCCACCACTCAAGTTGTCAATGGGGGTGGACCTCCTGACTTTAATGAGTTGAACATTGTGCCGGGTGGAATGACTGTCGGTGTGGTGATCAATTTTGTGGGAAGCAACGTTCTTGATCCTGGTACCGGATATGGATTACTGGATCTTCAATATGAACTGATAGGTGTTCCCGATACGGGTGGCCTTCCGATTGATGCTGCACTTGAGTTTTGTGATCAAACTCTGGGTTCTCCTCCTGTCGACAACATTATTGTTAGTGGCGGATCGAGTATCACTCCGGAAACAAATAGTTCTGTGATTCAAATTGTTCCTCCACCTGATTTTTGTCTCGACGTCACCTGTATTGGTGGGGTTAGCGATTCGACCATCTCTTGGAGTGAATGTACTCCTTTTGATTACGTCCTTCTTCATAGAGACGGTGCTTTGATCGCCATGATTGATAATGGTGCTCTCGACTATGTCGATGCCGATCTCGATCCTGGAAGTTACACCTATTCCTTAGTGGGTGTCGTTTTCACTGATCCGTTGTCGAATCCAGAAATCGTCACAAACCTGTGTACGACTGAAATCATTCCTGTTACCGCTCAAGGTGTAAGTCCTCTTACGGGTCACTATTTGGGTGGAGATGAGATCAGTATCACCGGTTCGGGATTCCTTGCTGCTTCAGATACTGTGGTTTCGATCAATGGGATTCCTCTAGAGAATCAAGTGGTTGTCGATGACGAGACAATTACCGGAACTCTTCCAGCTTCAACTGTTGGTATTGGTTCCGTAGATGTTGACGTGATCAATGCGTTGGGATCTGCACAACTCTCCCAGGCCTTTACCTACGGATTTATTCGAGGAGTGGTCAATGGTGATGTCATTCTTGATATTGGTGATGCGATGTACATCGCGATGTATCTCTTCAATAACGGAGAGGAACCTCTTTGCCTTGAGGCTGCGGAGTCCAATGGTGACGGTGTGATCGACATTGCGGACTCTATCTTTGTGGTGATGTACCTGTTCCGGAATGGGCCCTCACCGACTGCGCCGTTCCCTGCAGCGGGGCTCGATGATGATCCCAACGGCGGATTCGGCTGTAATCCCTGATTTTGACCTCTAAGGGGGGTCTGATTGACCAGATTTGGTTCGCTCGGTATGCTTCTTTGTTCTCGTATGAGAGCAGCAACTGGAGATCTCTCCGAGTTGCTTTGGATTGAAATAGCGGGGTGTGGCTCAGTTTGGTAGAGCGCCACGTTCGGGACGTGGAGGCCGGAGGTTCGAATCCTCTCACCCCGACCATAGATTTTTCTGGCCGCACAGGCTTTCTGTGCGGCCATTTTTTTGTAGATATTTGAGCGAGATTTTTTCCAGAAACAGAGATCTGAACAGCAAGAGTATTGAATGAGTATTCGGGGAGCATTGGAGGAGGTTCTCTACTAAGATGCGTCTGTTCATGCCATGAAAGGAATCTCGCAATGGAAACACTCGCAGGAGTTGATCTCCCATCCTTGGAACGATATGCCCAACTGATCGTAAAGAAGGGCTGCAATGTTCAACCTGGACAAGTCTTTCAAATCGGTGCCGATGCTCAAAATGTTGATTTTGCTGTCCTCGTCGCAGAAGCCGCCTACGAAGCAGGGGCTCGTTTTGTGAATTTAGATTTGTCGGACGATCGGATGCAGAAATCTCGAATTCGTTCCGCTCATGAAGAAGAATTTTTGGACTACGTGCCTTCTCATGTTTCCGTCCGATTTGATGAGATGATCGACTCAAAGGGAGCGGTTGTGAGATTGGTGGGACCGCGTGATCCTGTCGCATTAGCGGGGTTGCCAGCAGATAAAATGAATCGTGTGCGAATGGCAGGCCACCACGCGGCCAAAAGATTCTTTAGCGAAGGCATTGGATTGTCGGCGGTTCAATGGTGTGTTGCTTCTGCAGCGACGACCGGTTGGGCGGAGTCGATTATCGACGACCTCAAAGGAGACGAAGCCCGGAATCAACTCTGGACGGAATTGCTGGAGATCGTCCGTGCTGACAAAGACGACGCGTTTGCCCTGTGGGATGCACATGCGGATCATCTGCAGCAGCGATCTCAGGCATTGAATCAACTCGGATTGGTCTCGATACACTTCTCTGGACCGGGCACTGATTTGACGGTGGGATTGTCGACCTACGCTCGTTTCGCCGGCGGAGGCACTCGCAGCCAGAGAGACGTTGATTTCATTCCCAATTTGCCGACCGAAGAGGTTTTTACAACACCAGACTGGAGACAGACGGAGGGGGTCGTCAGAGTGACGAGACCCTTTGTCGTCAATGGTGCTTTGGTGAAAGATCTATTGATGACTTTTTCTAGCGGTGAACTTGTCGATTTCGATGCGAGTGAAGGCGCGGATACTTTGAAGTCTTATGTCGATAGTGACCCCGGCGCACGAAGACTGGGAGAGGTGGCTCTTGTAGGGACCGATTCGCCCATTTTTCAAAATGGACGAGTCTTCAAAGAAATCCTGTTGGACGAAAATGCGGCGTGTCATATCGCCGTCGGAAACGCTTACAAGTCATGCTTGGAGGGCGGCGAGACGATGTCCAATGAAACGTTGGAAGAAATCGGATGTAATGCATCCTCTGCACATACCGACATGATGATTAGTGATGAGAATGTTCTCGTTGTGGGGCGTGATTCAAACGGTAAAGAAACCGAGCTTCTTCGCGATGGGGCTTGGGTATTCGGAGGATGATATCTCCGTTACAAGGGCGTATTCAAAAGTTGGATTTTCGTTCAGTCGATATACCTCTGAACGAATCATTCCAAATCTCAGGGGGAGGATCTGAAGTCGCTCGTATTCTGCTGCTTCGTTGGACTTCTGACAGCGGAGAATTCGGTTGGGGTGAAGCCGCTCCTTTTCCAGCATATGACGGATATGACCGAGAAACGGTGTTGGATTCGTTAAAAGCCATCACTCCAATACTGGACGATATTGAACTACGCGATATATATCGCATTTCCGACACTCTCGGTGGACAGATTCCAGGGCCGCTATTGGCGGCGCTTGAGATGGCCTGGTTTGACCTCAAAGGACGCATGGAGGGCATCCCGGTATATGAGATCTTTGGTGGCATTCAGCAAGAGGAATTGAAGACTGGAATTACGGTGGTCATCGGTGACTCCTATCACGCCGAGAGATCCGCAATGAAATTTCTGAAACAAGGGTTCCGTCGACTGAAGATCAAAATCCAGGGTGACGTGGAGCTCGATATTGCAAGGATAGAGGCGGTTCATCGGTGTGCTTCTGATGCCCAACTCTTACTGGATGCGAACTGTGGATATTCAGAAGTCGACGCTGTCCGTTTGGTGAGCGAAATCGAAAAGAGAGCCTTGCCCGTTTCCTTTATTGAACAACTTTTTGATCCAGCAGACAGTGAGGCCCAACGGTCGCTTTCCGATTTGAGCTCTATTCCGATGCTCGCCGACGAATCTTGTACCCGATCGGATGAAGTTCTGAACTTGATTCAGCAGGGGGGATTTGATGGAATTAACCTGAAGACTCAGAAAAGTGGAGTCCTCGAGGCTGTTCGCATGCAAGAGCTGGCACAAAAGCAAAATGCTCGTTTGATGATAGGTGGAATGGTCGAGTCTCCACTTTCAATGACGTTTTCCGCTCATTTGGCGACATCTCTGGGTGGTTTTGACTGGATCGATCTGGACACTCCTCTTTTTATGCCTGACCATCCCTTTTCCGGAGGGATTGATTTCAAGGGTGATATCGTTCTTCTGAATAACACCGTTGGTCATGGCGTCGTGCCTACTGATCAGCACCGCACATTTGTAGAGCCGGATTGGGCAACAGTCTGGCAAAAAGGAGCATGATGCTGTTGAACCTATTTGGAGTCGGCTGGCTGGGGATATTTCTATCATTCCAAGTGAGCGCGGACCCCGGTATCCAGCAACCTACAGTGGCGAAGTCTGAATCCCGTAGAGTCCAAGTGGTGTCTTTCACGCAAACACTGAAGGGACGCCCGGGTAGTCCCGATGAACAGGTATCAGAACAGTTTGTGGTTCTCGCGAAAGATCGATCATTCGTCGACGACCGAAGTCGGGGGCTGGTTCAAATACTTCGACTGGATCGTGATCCCAATGTTCTTTGGGAGATATCCGCTGACGGGAAGTATTATCGCGAATTGACCGACTTGTCAGAGATTCAAGAAAATAGGCGCGTACAAGAAAAGCAGTTTGTTTCACGTCTCAAGGGGCTACCCGAATCGGAACGATTAGAGATGCTGGAGGCAGCCCATATTCGCCTCAATGATGACGGCGAATCGATCAGAGAAATTGAGGTGGTGCGAACCGATGCTTCTCGAAACCGTGATGGAGAAAAACTTCGCCATGTCCAAGTGCTAGAGAATGGACGTTTGATCGCAGATCTCTGGATGGCTGATCTGGATATTCCGTTTTCATTGGCTCCGCTTCAAGAAGCCAGTGGAGCATTTGGGCCAGAGGTTTTGAAAGCGGTCTCGGAACTAGAAGGGTTCCCACTCGAAGGAACAATATATGTCGTCACTGCGACCCTGACTCATCCTTTTGAGTTCTCGATCACGGAATGGAAAGAAGCACAAGTTCCCAGCGAGTTTTTCGATCTCCCGAAAGAGTGCAGTCTCATTGAGTCGAGGGCTTTTCTCAGTTGCCCTGAATGTGGTCGCGAAGTCGAGCGCGAAAACTCGGCGGCCCGAGCCCGCAATCGAGAAGGCCAGTGGATCTATTTCGAAACAAGAGAATGCTTTTCTGCATGGAAAAAGAAACGCAGCCGAAAACCTTAACTTCGATCTAGTTCTGTAGAGCTTCCTTGAGTGGAGCGATGTCGACAGGCTGAGTCTCTAACGCTTCTTGGACGATGGCTCCGATTCGCTGCATGGCTTGTGTATCCCGACCTTCAATTCTGGCGGTCAGGTTCGCTGTTGTGTTGGATGCTCGAATCAACATCCAGCCATCGTCGAAGGAAACTCGAATGCCATCGAGATCGATGATTTTCCCTCCCTGGGGGTCATTCTTAAAAATAGCGACCATGTCTTCAATGACCTTGAATTTGTTCTCTTCGGAGACCGGAATCTTGACTTCGGGAGTGGAAACTTTTTCGGGAATATCGGCGAACAGATCTGAACAAGAGCAATTTCTCGAAGACATTATTTCTAAGGTCAAAAGCGCTGCAAAGAATGCATCGTCGAAGCCGTCTCCACCATGACCGACACAAATATGTCCGGAGAGTTCTCCTGCGAGAATGGCGCCTGTTTCTCTCATCTTTTCCTTGATGATCGAGTGGCCTGTTTTACTCAGAATAGGTTCTCCGCCTGCTTTGCGGATGCCCTCTTCGATATCGTCGGTGCATTTGACGTCGTAGATGATTTTTCCACCTGGGACTTGTTGCAGTAAATGACGGGCAAAGGCGAGAAGTAAAAGATCGGCGGATATCTTTTTACCATTTTCATCGATTAAGCCGACCCGGTCTGAATCGCCATCGAAGCCAAATCCACATACATAATCACCCTGTGCCACCTTGTCACAGAGAGCCTTCATGTATTTGGGAACCTCAGGATCGGGGAGATGATTGGGGAATGTTCCGTCTGGCTCTGCGTACAAGGCATCGACTTCGATGCCGAGTTTTTCGAAGAGAGGAATGATCACAGGGCCTGCCGTGCCGTTTCCACAATCGATAGCGACTTTGATCCCCTTAGGAAACTGGAATCGATCGGTCCGGCTCTTGAGATAATCATCCAGCAAGTTGTGCGTGGATCTCTGGCCGGAGGTCTCTGCCGGTTGAGCGGTCAGGCATTCGGTATAAAGTTCCTGAAGTTCGTCTCCCCAGATGGGGTACACACCGCGTGTGATTTTGAGGCCATTGTAATTGACGGGATTGTGACTTCCCGTAATCATGACGCCGCCATCGCTGCCGAGGTGCTTCACTGCCCAATAAAGGACTGGAGTGGGGACTTCACCAATTTCGACGACGTTGATTCCAGCGTCGCAAAGTCCAGCGGCCATCGCATCTCCAAAGTCAGGACTGGAGGTGCGTATGTCGTGGCCGACAGTCATCGTTCTCGCGCCCTCAGAGAAAAGGCGGAGACCCAGCCCTAAGCCAATCTGACGGACTCTAGGAGCCGTCAAGTCCTCGTCGACGATACCTCTAATGTCATATGTCCTGAAAATACCGCTGGGAAGATTTTGATCACGTGTCATGGGTACTCCTTGAATGGCGATAGAGGGCCTCTGCTGATGAAGAACAGGTCCTCCCTGTTCAGTCGGCGGTGATTACGCTATCCTCCCCCAACTTTAGTTATTGAAGGAAGAGGGTGCAAGATGCTCCAGTGTAAGAGCAGGATCTACTTGATTTTCTTGTTACTGTTCGTTGTGCCTCATACCTGCGTGGATGCGGTGACAGTAGATACGGTGACACTGGAGACGATTCAAGATCCTCCCGCTGTGACTCAAGTCGAAGATACCTCAGCAGTGGCTGCTGAGGTGGACTTATTCTTAGAAGAATCTGCTGATCCTGCCGATTCCGGTGCCGGATCTTTGAAGTCTTCCATGACGGACAGAGCTCGCAGTCTCCTTGGGATATTTGTATTTCTGGGATTGTGCTTTCTTCTTTCTACCCGCAAGAGTGACGTGAACTGGCGAACGATCATTTGGGGTGTGGCTCTTCAATTTACTCTTGGGATATTGATTCTCAAGACCGCTGGGGGGGCCCGATTTACAGCCGGCGCCAAGGACGTGTTTCAGGGGATTCTGAAATATTCGGAGATGGGCACGGGAATGGTCTTCGGAACTCTTCCTTCTGTCGACGGGGTTGGGTTTCAGCTATGGATAGTATTGCTGGGGACGATCATTTTTGTCTCTGCGGTGATGGCAGTGCTTTATCACATAGGGGTTCTTCAATTTGTCGTTTGGTGCATTGCACGTGTGATGCAGAAGACCATGGGAACAAGTGGCCCTGAATCTTTGGCAGCTGCCGCTAATATCTTTGCTGGGCAAACCGAAGCACCTCTTGTGATTCGGCCCTACCTCAAGACGATGACAGACTCTGAAGTCATGGCTCTGATGACTGGTGGAATGGCCACTGTCGCTGGAAGTGTTTTCGCCGCCTATGTCGGCATGGGAGTCGACCCCGGTCATCTCTTAGCCGCGAGTTTCATGTCTGCGCCAGCAGCACTCATGGCTGCAAAACTTCTTATTCCGGAGGATCCAAAACAAAAAGATGACGCTGCTGCGAAATTTGAGGTGAATAGTCCCGATACGAATGTTTTGGATGCGGCATGTCGGGGATCGAGTGAGGGATTGATGTTGGCGTTGAATGTCATCGCCATGTTGATTGCTTTTGTTGCCATGGTCGCACTCATCAATGGTGCTATGGACTGGGCTTTCAATGGGGCTTTCAATCTCACCATTTTCTTCTCTTATTTCTTCTATCCCTTCGCTTGGTTGCTGGGTGTGGATCAGGCGGATGTTTCCGTCGTCGCTTCCCTGATAGGAATGAAGACGGTACTCAACGAATTCGTGGCCTTCTTATCTTTGACCGGCGATATGGGGGACTCCCTCTCCGAGCGATCTAAAATTCTGACGACCTACGCTCTTTGTGGATTTGCTAATTTTGCCAGTGTCGCCATTCAAATCGGGGGCATTTCGTCATTGGAACCTAAATTACGTCCTCGCTTGGCGGCCTTGGGCCTCAAGGCATTGTTGGGCGGAACTATCGCTGCATTGGTGACGGGTTGCGTGGTGGGAGTGATCCTTTGACTCGGGATACAAAAGAGTATTTCCAGGAGAAGTGGAAGGGTTGGAAGCCTGACCTCGGGATCGTGCTCGGGTCCGGTATCCAATTAGAGGGCGCTGACTTTAAAGAATTGGATCGGAGTTCATGTTCTGAGATTCCGGGATTGCCTGTTCCAGCCGTTGAAGGACATGGGGGAGACTGGATTCGCTTTGATCATGACGGCCGAAAAATACTATTGCTCGGTGGAAGGGTTCATCTCTATGAAGGTCATAGTGTTGAAACGGTGACGACTGGAATGGAGATATTGGCAGATCTCGGTTGCAGGCACGTCATTCTCACCAATGCTGCAGGAGGAATCCGGCATGGCTGGGTGCCAGGAGAAGTGGTCTTGATCACAGGGCATCTCGATTTTCAAAGGGATGGAATGATCACTCCGGGAGGTTCTCCGAGTGTCTTTGATACGGATTGGCAAGATCGGCTTCGGCAGTTCCGTTCCGGGTTGAATCTCTCTGCTCTGGAAGAGGGGACGTATGCCGGATTGCCGGGCCCTACCTATGAAACCCCTGCTGAAGTCAGAATGTTGCAATCCTTGGGAGCGGATTTGGTGGGGATGTCGACGATCCAGGAAGCACGTGTTGCCCGTGAGAAAGGCATGAAAGTGGTCGCCTTTTCATTGGTGACCAATGCCGCTGCCGGAACATCTGACGGAGTCTTAAATCACGAAGAAGTGATCGAGGCTGGCCAAGAATCTCGATTCAAGGTGTTGGATGTTGTCCGGCAAGCGATCGCGACCTCCGGCGAGAAGGTTTCCTGATCAATAAGAGCTCCTAAAGATCTAGGGCTATCAGAGCATCTAGCGCGACGGTCACGCAGCGATCTTCAAGAGCGGGCTTTTCTGATTTTTCTAAAAACTGATCCTGTTGGCGTCGTCCGAATACCGTACATACACAGCCTGCTCTCCAACGTTGCATCGACGAGAGGGTAAAGAGCGTAGATGCTTCCATTTCCATATTGGCGACACCGATAGCCGCCAACTCATCGATGACATGGGGATTTCGAGGTGGGAAACCCGGTTCGTGCCTTCCTTGAGCCCCATAGAATCCTGGAGCTGTCGCAGTGATCCCTAAATGAGCCGGTGCTCCAATTTGGCGGGCGGCTTCCTGAAGTTTCATGATGACATCGGGGTGTGCCACCGCTGGATATCCTTCTGGCACAAATGTGGTCGAAGTATTTTCCATTCGGACAGCGCCCCAACTGATGACGAGATCTCCCAGTTGGATATTGTCGTCAATTCCGCCACAAGACCCGGCTCGAATGAGGATCGGATTGTCCACAATTTTGGATAATTCGACGAGTGCGATCTCGATGTTGCTGGCACCCATGCCTGTTGCCATCAGGGAGACTTCGGTGCCTTTCCAGTTTCCGGTCACTGTGAGGTATTCCCTACAACTCCATTCACCACGGATGTCGTCCAATTGGTTGGAAAACCGACGTACCCTTTCAGGGTCACCCGCGAGCAGAATTCGTGGGGAAACGTCGCCAGACTTCAATCCGATGTGATATTGGGGGAACTCGTTCTCGGGACTCATCGTCTCCTCCAGCAAGTGTTGATGTGTCTAACAAAAGCGACCGAAACTGTAAGCAGATTATCAGGATTGCCGATTTTTGGCCCGATTTTTTAATCAACAGGCCGTTGAAAGTCAGGAAAAGCTCCTGAAGTGAGGAAAAGAAGCACCAATCAGCAGTTCTTGGCCATCACGGTGTCTCCATGATAATATCAGACCAGTCTTAAAGTCCGAACCCGGTTGCGCTCGAGAATGATTTCCTGAGAGCGGCTGACAGTGATAATTTCGCGGAGGATACATTCATGTCTCGCCCATTCGTCCCATGTTTCAGTATTGAATCCCGTTTCTCAAGGATTTTGACCTTGTTGGTGGTCTGTGCTTGCAGCTTTATGTTCGCCGATTTTTCGGTGGCTGCTGAAGCGATGGACGCCAAGGAGATCAAGAAACTCAAAAAGAGTTACGGGAAAGCTATTCAGGGTCAGGAGAATGACTCTGCTATCGATATCATTCGACAAATCTCTGCGTATGGAACTTCTGACGCACTCGAAACGGTTTATGACCTCGGGTATGCCAACGGTTCTGTTCCTTCTGTCTATGACGTGATCTGCGAAGAACTGTCGATGATGACAAGTATCGTTGAGCACATCACTGAACGGTACGACAAAATTGATAGCAAAGGTGATTTCCGAGAGCGCGTCTACATGACAGACATTCTCGCTTATCCCACGAATAAACGTGGAGAACTCAATGACAAAAAAGTCTCTCTGCAAAAACAACTCAAGAGACTTGAAGAAAGCGGACCTCGTCCAGGCAGCGATCCTTCTATCCCGGATCGAATGAAAGCTGAAATCGATAGACTTCAAAAGCAGATTGATCGACTGAAGGGGCAGCAGAATGACGAAGCCCTAAAGCTGATGATTTTATTCCTTGAAGACAAATCAGCGTTTGTACAAGGTGCTGCTGTAGAGGCGTTTCGTAAGAGTCAGAGTGGTGTCTCCGTTGAGCCCCTCATCAAGTTGCTTGAAAAACTGGTGAAGAAACGTAAGGACGTTCTTTATCACCAGGTCAGGGACGCGTTGTGGGAACTGACAGGGCAAGATTTTGAACTTGTCGAGGAGTGGTACTCGTGGTGGGAGCCGCGTCAAGATTCCTTTGATCCCATGGACGAAAGCCACGAAGGCAAAACCGGTGTGAAACGTAAGAGACGTGGTAACGATCCCGAGTTTTGGGGTGTCCCGGTCGAGTCGAAAAATATTGTTTTCGTCATCGATACCAGCGGATCTATGAAGTACGTGCACAAGGATGACATTCCAGGCTTGGCGAGAGGGGACGGATCGGACTCTGGACAGGGTTCCGGTGGAGGTCAGATGACCGCCGATCAACAACGTCTTGCTCGTTTTTGGACACGTATGGAAATGGCCAAGCGTGAGCTTCGCAAGGTCCTTCGTAAAATGTCCAAGGATGCCGCTTTTAACTGTGTTCGTTTCGATACCACCGTCAGTAAGTTCAAGAAGAAGGCCACGCCTGCATCCAATGGAAATAAGAAGGCGGCCATCAAGTGGGTGGACGGCTTAAAGCACAACGGTAATACCAATACGATGGATTCCTTGATCGAGGCTTTCATGCAGGATGCGCGTACCAATACGATCTTCATCTTGTCGGACGGGCTTCCATCTGTCGATGGAAAAGCGAACGATCCTACTCAGCCCATCTTGGACAAGGTGTTCGAGTTGAATCGTTTCCGAAAGATCAAGATTCACTGTTTCGGATTTCATCCGTTTACTCAGGGGGGGCAGCAAATGCCCGCTCTGACAGAGGCGAATTCTTGGCTGCGGAAATTGGCAGAGTCTACTGGAGGAACCTACACTGATATGAAGGTTGATCCGAAGTTGAATCCCGATAACCCGGGTGAGTGATTTTGCCCTTTGATCATAAAAAAGAGCCTCATGGCCAACTGCCATGAGGCTCTTTTTTTGTGCGGAGTGAGGCCCGGTTCAACGGCGGAAGATGCGCGGAGTAATCCAATTTGCGCGATCAAGAATATGGTGACCGAGGCCCATCTCGACGACGAGGCTGAAGGTGTCACTATCCTTCAAATCTACCTTGAACGGCGAAGGAGCATCCTTCCACGACAAATCCTTGCTGTTCCATACTTCTTTATTGTCGACAAGGATTTTGAACACTGCGCACCCAATCTCTGGTTCGTCGTCCTTGGGGCGAGCACTAGAGTCCATCCCGGCAAATCCTTTTAACCATTGATCGCCATCCTTGGTTTTGAATGTCAGAGTGCTATTGGAGTGGACACCTAGACCCTTCTCGAAAATGCGTGACCCGACGCTGAGAGGTTGGTTCAGCACATTTCGATCTTTCTTCCAAGTCCATGGAAACCAGCGATCGTCGCCGAGGCCTTCCTTGACAAGGTCAGGTGTCCTGTCACTCAAATCTTCGACACGATTATTTTCAAATCGAAGGAGCAGAAGTTTTTCAGTGGAGAGCGTGAGAGCGTCACCGAAGCGGCTTTGCAGAATCAGTGAGTTATCGCTTAACTCGATAAGTCGCCCCTTGGGTTGGCTTCCACCTCGGGTGAGTGCCGTGACGATGGGGGCAGGGTTCTGATCCGTATCGGGAGTGGGATCGTCGAGATCGACGAGGCTAAATGCTTGTACTTTTTCCCATTCGATCTGGAGGGAACCTAGGGATTCTTCGTCGATAACGATATGGGTGGGGGTGAACTCTTCAATTATCCCTGAAAGTTTAGCGCCTTCCCGTGTCAAAATTATGTCGCTTTCAGAGTTCTCGGTGGCCAATAGATCTGCCGGGGCACCTGGGGCGACATATCTCTCTAAAGCGTCGATATTGATGCTGAGTGGTCGACTGAGGGCGGAAGTGGCCCACTCGAGGGTGTCAGCTTCCCGGGTTTTACGAATCGCCCAGCGGCCGTTCCATGATCCTTCACCTCTGAGATGGATGGTTCCCGTTGCTACAGATTCGGGAATAAAAGCCGAAAACTCGATCAGGAGAAGATCTCTGATCGATAGGGTTTCTTCATTGATGATCAAGGATTCCGTTTTGGGGGTGATTCCTTGTAATGTACCGGAAATGCGCCCATCCAAGGTTTCATAGACGACAGGTGTCTCCAATTTCGCCTGAGGCTGTTTGGATTCCACGATTGCTGGAAGGGCCAGAATCACAGCGAGGATGCCGGTCAAGAGAGTCGAGGAGTGGAAGTGACCGTTGAAATCGGATCCATGGGCTCTGATCACCAGATTCATGGGAAAGATCGTTTGGGAAGTGAGACTCATTTTTTTGATTCCTCTCGGGTTCTTTCTACAATAATGCAGGAGGCTCTTCGGTTCATGTGCAAAACCGTACAGGGTTGATTTTGCCTATCTTGACCACGCCTTCTGAGTCCCCTATTCTTCCACATCAGGGATTTCACGGGTTTCATTCAATTTATACCCGTCATTTCAGGGGAATTCCGACACTCGTGTGTCGGAGATAAAGGGGGATCGATTTGGCAAAAAGACGATCAAAGCCCGTCATGTTTGGCGTGGGCAAGGATCGGCCTGGGATGGGGAAACCCCAACCAGAAGCATCCAGCGAAGAATTACCTGTTCGGGGAGCACGTACTCGTCGTGTTGTTTCTCTGGATACACCGTCATCTCGATTAGGACCGTTCTCAGAAAGTCCTCCCGCTGAAAATCGAAGTGATGGGGGTCGGGGTGGTTCTGTTCACGCACAGCATCCTAAATTCGTAGAGTTCAAGGTCACGACTCTTGTCATGTTGAGTGCTAGTTTTGTGCTATTTATTCTTCTTGCATTCATCGCCGGAAGAAACAGTGCACCGGATGCACCTCCTGCAGGAATGGTGGCAATGTCGGAATCAGAAGACTGGTTGCCGACTTTGGATCCCGTCCCTGTCGTGCCTGAATCGATCCGGAATGTTCTCGATGAGAATGGTCAGCCGATTGTCGATCAGATTTCTTCTGACCCTTCCCTCAATGTTCCCGACGAATCGTCTTTGGCTGCTGCCGCTGCTCCTGTCGAATCCCCAAAGTGGGGAGTCATGATTGGTCAAAAACTTACGGTTGATCTGAAGATCATCGATCAACTTTTGACATACGTCGATTCAGGATTATCCCCGGGTGAAACCAAGATCAGAGTTCGTGATAAAGGGGGCAAGAAGCGTTACGACGTGATCGCAGGTCCTTACGATACTCAAGCTGAAGCGAAAAATGCATATACGAAAATCATGCAGTTGCGTAACACTCAGGGAGTTCGATTTAGCGATTGTTATATCGCTCGCTTGAAGTATTTACCCGACGAATCATCAAAAGGACCTTAACCCTTGGATCGTTTTCTTCCCCAGTGTTATCCCTGCGCTCTTCGACGTGCTCTTTGCACTGCGGAGAAGGTCAGCGACGATGAATGGCTTCAGCATAAGGTGATTGACGAAGCGATGCGTCAGTTGGCGGAAGTGGAAGGCCAGTTGCCTGCTGCAGAAGTCGTCGGCGAACTTCTTCTATCGGTGAATGATGTGCTGGGAACAGGAGACCCCTGGAAGGAAGATCGGGAGAAGTGGTTCGGCGAGATGGTCGAAGCGATGCCGGATCTGCGTGATCGAGTTTTGAAGGACGCCGATCCTTTGGGACGTGCGTTATTACTTTCTGCTCGAAGTAATGTTTTCGCCAATGAGATTTTATCTCCAAAAGCGATGCGTGAAGATCTTTTGAAATTAGGCCTGCGCGAACCGAAGCATGCTGATGTTGAATTTAAGCATGAAGACAGGTCCTATTTTGATCAGTTACTTTCTCAGGCGCGTCGATTTGTCTTCATTCACGATACTGCTCCTGAAGTTCCCGCTGATATGGTGCTGCTCGAACAGATTCAATCGACGCATCCCGATCTCGAGATCCTACAAATGGTGAAATCCTCAAAATTGACGATGAATGCTCTCTCGGAACATGTCTCCGCGCTCAAAATGGAGTCCTTGAAGACTCAAATCATTGAAATCGAGGCGGGACTGGGTATTTCGACGGAGAATTGGCCGACTGAAGTGGAGTCGGCCATGAAATCAGCAGATCTGATTCTTTCAAAGGGGGCTTCTCATTTCCAAATGCTGCAAGGACATGACCTGCCGCTTTTTGGATTGTTTCGTGCCAAATGCCCCGTCACCGCGTCGATACAGCAGTGCTCGATCGGCGACCTTCTTCTGGTGAAGATCTAATCACCCTTTAATTCCTTTGATCTAGCCCGAATTCAGTACTTTCGTGCGGAATCACGGTGCGGTTCGTTGACACGTCTCAGCCCAGAAACTACGATCCTGTATCAATTCTTCGAAATCGCCTTCGGCATTTTCGTAGCGAATTGATGAGGAGTTCTTTCGAGGACTTCACGGGGGTAGAGCTCAAACTTGATGCTTCCCTCCAGTTTGTTGTTTTACCGCGATTTGCGGTATTACGGTGAATGGGGGATATTTGAGTTTGAGGTGTTGGATCTTTCAATCCGACTTCGCTTTTACCCTGTACAGGAAAGTACGGATCCTTTGTTGGCCGTAATGTCGGTCCGTAATGTCGGTCCGTAATGCACAGTTGTCATGCAGTGTTGTCATGCAGTGTTGTAATTTCGATCAGGGAACTCTCCGCGTACCTTGATCGACCTTATGCTGAACCTGTTATGCTGAACCTGTTGCCTGTTCTGAACCCGTTGCAGGCGTGTGCTTGCGAATGGGGCAGTCTTCACTTTGAAGGGAGTACCGATGTCATTGTTGATGAAATTTTATCCCGGTTCCGTCCGTACTGCTGCCTTCAGTGGACAGTCATGGATGTTGCTTCTGTTGCTCTCGTTGATCAGCCTCGGAAGTCTCGAGGCCCAAGATTCAGAGTCTTTCGGAAAACCGACTCTCAAGCCTTGGTTAGCGACTGTCGATGGCAGCTCCGTCAATCTCAGAACGGGTCCCTCAACAAACCATCACGCCTTTACTCGACTGACCAAGGAAGTTTCCGTGATCGCCATGGGCGGCAGTGGAGACTGGGTTGAGATCGTGATTCCTTCGGATATTCCGATTTGGATTCATGGAGACTTTGTGGAATCTATGGATTCCGACAAACTCCAGGTGAGGGGTAAAAGCGTGCGACTTCGTGCGCAATCGAACACAAAGTACACGCCGCTCGGAATGACCGAGCAGGGGCAAGTTTTGCGTTCGACAGGGAAACGATCTGACGACGGTAAGTGGGTTCAAATTTTTGCGCCCCTGAATGCCCGAGGATGGATCCATGGAGATTACATTCGTCGGTCAGACCAGGAGATCAATGCACTGCGTCTTTCCGCTTTACACGATAAGTTGAAGTCCAAAGGGAATCCGGTCGTTATTGCACCGGTGATCGAAAAGGACACTTCGGCTAAAGAATCGGTTTCTGAAGAAAAGACTTCTGGATCCGAAACTGCTGGGATCATCAATGAGGATCCCAATGCGATTAAAATTCCTTCTTTCGAATCTCCACGCCTGAAGGAACTCTTTGAGAGTTTCCGCGTGGAAACCGAAAAACCTCCGGTCGGTTGGGACTTCTCTGCGATTTTTCGTAAGATTGAAGTCTTTGAAACCACGAGCGAGGATTTGGGAGAGATCAGAGTCGTGAAAGATCTCGCCCGTACCATAAATGAGCATTTTGTTCCGCTTCAGCGGAGACTCGTCGAAATAGAACGTCAACAAGAACTGGCTCGAGTTGAGCGTGAAAAAGCGCAAACTCGGGACAAAGAAATTTTAAGAAGGACAGGGCACAGGAATTCACCCACAGACCAAAAATACCAGGCTGTAGGTTGGGTTGTGCCACTGGGGAAACACAGAAAAGTCGAGGCATCACATAAGTTGATGAAAGGGAGCCAGCTCCTTTACTACCTCGATGGGGAAAAATTGAATCTTGATCAATACGTGAATAAAAGAGTAGGCATCGTCGGCACGATAGAGGAGCAGGACCCCAGTACAGGGGCGCGGCTCTTGGTTATCCAGAAGATAGAAATCCTTTCACGTTGATCTCGTAGATTCATTTGTGTTTCTGCAGACCTTCTGCAGGAGGAATCTTGGGAGAATTAGAAAATTGGATTGGCCCCTTACTGATCGTAGGTGGGTTCGTCATCAGTTACATAATTGTGACGAAACAATCTGCCAAAGCTAAATCAGAGAGGGAAGAATTCCTTTCTGAAGCACGGTCAGACGCGGAGCGAATCCGTTCCGAAAGCCGTACGGAATCTCAGGACTGGGCCCAGCAGCAACGTGAAGACGTGCAGCGGGAAGTCCGTGAGGGTCGTAAAGAGATCAAGCAGTCTGAGAGAGATCTTCGTAAGCGTGAAGATAGTCTCGATCGGCGAATGGATCTTCTCTCCAAAAAAGAGCAAAATCTCGAGTCTCTCGAGGGGGATCTGGATCAGCGTAAGAGCCGAATCTCGACGAAGGAAAACGAGATTGAAGATCTCGTTGACCAACAGCGAGAAAATCTTGAGCGTGCTGCAAATATGTCTCGCGATGAAGCCCGGACAACACTTCTGGATAGCATGAAGCAGGAAGTTGATCACGAAGGTGATCAACTGATTCAGCGCATGGTTGAAAGAGTGAAAGATTCTGCAGATACCAAATGTAAGAGTATCTTGGCTTCCACTCTTCAGCGAATCTCTGCGACTTATTGTCAAGAGTCCACTGTTACCAGTGTTGAGATCGCTTCAGATGATATGAAGGGTCGTATCATCGGTAGAGAAGGTCGAAACATTCGTGCTTTTGAAAAAGCTACGGGTGTCGACGTCATTGTCGATGACAGCCCTGGGGTGATCACTCTCTCTTGTTTCGATCCTATTCGACGAGAGATGGGTTCTCGCGCTCTCAGCAAATTGTTGCAGGATGGCCGAATCCATCCCAGTCGTATCGAAGAAATAGTGGGAGAGACGAAGAAGTCCCTCAATGAAGAGATTCAGAAATCTGGAGTTCAGGTTTCCTACGATCTCGATATTCCAGGAATCCATCCGAAGCTGGTGACGCTTCTCGGACGATTGAAGTACAGAACCTCTTACAGTCAAAATGTTCTGGCTCATTCTGTCGAAGTGGCCAACATCTGCGGAATGTTAGCCGCTGAGTTCGGTCTTGATCAGTCCTTAGCAAAGCGTTGTGGATTGTTCCACGATCTCGGTAAAGCCGTCGATCATCAGTTCGAAGGTGGACACCCCGAAATCGGCGCGACAATCCTGAAACGTTATGACGAGGCTCCTGAGGTGGTGAATTCCGCTGCGAGTCACCATAATGATGTTCCTCAGGAGAGCATATACGCTGTTCTGACGCAGGCTGCGGACTCCATTAGCGGTAGTCGTCCGGGTGCACGTGGTGAATCTCTTGATCGCTACATTGAAAGACTTGAGAAGCTTGAAGCACTCGTGAACTCTTTCTCTGGAGTTTCCAATGCCCAGGCTATTCAAGCGGGACGAGAAGTCCGAGTCTTTGTCAACGCTCACAAGGTGAATGACAAAAAGGCAACTCGCTTGGCACATGACATCGCCAAAGAAGTCGAAGATCAGTTGACCTATCCTGGTGAGATCAAAATTACACTCATTCGCGAAACCAGGGTCGTCGAATATGCCAGATAGTGATGACGTCGCACGATTGTTGCTGATAGGGGATATTGTCGGGCGACCTGGTCGTCGGATCGTGAGTGAATGTCTTCCCCGTTTGCGTGACGAGTGGAAACTCGACGGCGTGATTGCGAACGCAGAGAACTCAGCAGCGGGCTCGGGCATTACAGAGAAGATCTATAATGATCTCAAGTCCGCAGGTGTTGATATGATGTCTCTCGGCGACCACGCTTGGAAACGTAAAGAGAACCTCATCGTTCTTGATCAACATGAGGATTGTATTCGGCCCTACAATTACCCGAGTACCGCCATCGGAGCAGGAAGCTATATCGTTGAGTTCGCTCCTGGATTAAAAGCCGCATACATCATCGTACTTGGACGAGTCTTTATGGATTCTGTCGATTGTCCTTACGCGGCTGTCGATCGTTGGTTGGAGAGCGTCGACGAAGACGTGAAAATCAAAATAGTTGAATTCCATGGCGAGGCGACAAGTGAGAAGCAGGCAGCCGGCTGGCATCTCGACGGACGTGTCTCGGCTGTCGTTGGAACTCATACTCATGTGCAAACGGCGGATGCCCGTGTTCTCCCTGGTGGAACGGGTTACATTTCTGATATGGGAATGACCGGCCCCTATGATGGAGTCATCGGTAGGAACGCTACCCCTGTATTGCATAAACTTCTGACCTCGATGCATGCCTCATTTACTGTGGCCGAGGACAATGCTCATATTTGTGGCGTTCTCTTGGAAGTTGAGAAACAAACGGGTAAATGTATTTCAATCCGTCCGGTGGATGTTTCCGAATCAGACGATGGCAAATTTTGCCACGATTTTTACACCGCTTAACCCTCCAGTTTTCCGCTTTATTTCCCGAAAATGCACTCTGCTGATATGATGGAGAAATGGGAGTCGTTGGATCCCCGTTTTGAATCTTGGAGGCTCAGGTGCGTGTTCTGGTGCAAAGAGTTTCTTCTGCTCAAGTTGAAGTTTCTGGAGAGGTCGTCGGGGCCGTCCGAAGCGGGCTTCTTCTCTTCGTTGGCTTGGGTAAAGATAGTCATCCGCGCGATCTCGTGTGGATGGCACGGAAAATCTGTGGGCTGCGAATCTTTGCGGATGATCAAGGTTTGATGAACCGAGATGTTTTGCAAGTGCAGGGTGGGATATTGGCTGTGAGTCAGTTCACCTTGTATGGCGATTGTCGCAAGGGTCGAAGACCTTCCTTTGAATCTTCCCTCGCCCCCGAGGACGCTTCTGGCTTATTTGACCAGTTCGTCGAAATCCTTAAGAAGGAATCTGGAGTTGCTGTGGAGACCGGTGTTTTTGGTGCTGATATGAAAGTCGATTTGGTCAATGATGGACCTGTGACTTTTTGGCTCGAGAAAGAAACCGGATCCGATGTCTGAATTCCAGGACTACTACACTGTTCTAGGTGTCAAGGTAGGTTGCTCCGTTGAAGCCATAAAGCAGGCCTTCCGGAAACGTCTCATGGAAGTGCATCCCGATAAATCGGAGTTTCCTAGAGATCCGGATGAAATGAGAAGGCTTCTCGAAGCTCACGAAGTACTCTCCAATCCTGATCGCCGCGATGTATATGATCGTATGTGGAACATCGTGTTCTCGGATGAACTTCCGGGCAGAACACCTCATGTGACAGAGAGTGATCGTCCGGCTGCGAGAGCCCGTTCTATCTTGTTTCTGCTGCTTGAGCAGAGAACCGATGAAGCGATGAGCCGGTTGAATGAATTAGGGCCAGGGGCCAGACTGTTCTTAAACAAGCATCTGACTTCGGATGAGTTCGTTGATTCTTGTTTTTTGATCGGTGAGTACCTAGAAGAGCGTCGCCAGAAATCCTCTGCACTGGAATGGTATGAGGATTTACTGAGAACCGAAGTTCGTCGTCAGAATAATCGTCCTTGTTATCCCGAAGCCCGTGATAAGGCTCGTCGATTACTCCTTAAGAAAGTCGGAACGGGGACCGATCCTCGAGTCGCATTGGAATATCTACGTAGAGCTGAACAATTGGGTTTAGATCGGCAGACGCGTGGAGAAGTGGCTCGTCGTCGAGCTGTTTGTTATCTGAAGATGGATATGAAGGTGGAAGCCGGGAAGCATTTTTCGGAAGCACTTCGAATACTACCAAAGACAAAGATGCTGACAGAACTAGGGGATCAATTGACGGGATACGTTGATGGATAAACGGGTTCATGTCGTGATATTGGCCGGTGGTGCGGGACGAAGGCTTTGGCCATGGAGTCGCGCCGGGCAGCGTAAACCCGAATTGGTTCTCGTCGGCGATCGATCTCCCCTTGAAGAATCTATCGAATGCGGATTGACTCTCGTTCCACCTGCTCGATTACATCTGGTCGCGGCAGACGATGTGATCACGACCTCGGGACCTTTCCAAAAGATTCGTGAAGATCATGGCCGTGATACTCTTCCTGCATTGATCTTGGCTGTGGAGTCTATTCTTAAAGTCGATCCGGAGGCGGTCATCTTGACCCTTCCTGCAGATCACCATTTTCGAAACCGCGATGCTCTCCGGACTGGATTACAGCAAACCATGCTGGATTTGCTTTCCGATCCAGCACGTTTCTGGCTGCATGGAACTCCTGCTACTCCAGATTCTTCGTATGGGTGTATCGTCAGTGACGATTCTGAGAATGTGATTCATTTCGTAGAGAAACCTGATGAAGCAGAAATCGCTTCGCTTCTGGAATATCAAAAATCTTCCTATTTAGTGTCTGAATCTCCAACGGAACCTCACCAGATCTTGAGAAATTGCGGCATCTTTGCTTTTGGAGCCCAGTTTCTTCAGCAGCAATTGATCGACAAAGGGTTTAAGAGTCACGACGCTGCTCCAGCGATGTCCATTGATCACGCTTTGATTTCCGATCCTGATTTTCAGTCTTTCCTTAAGGTTAGGACGATGGATCATGTCTGGAGTGATCTTGGTGATTGGGCAACGATTCGATCTCTCCATGGGAAATCTTTTATCTCTGGGCGATTATCTATTCAATGTTCAGAGCAGTCTGGGATCGCTCAATATCCTGCAGGTTCTCCTGTCGTCATTGAGAGTGAAGGTCTTCACGTTGATGATTCAGTTCGGGAGCGTGTCGTTGTGTTGGGCCTCGACGATGTGGTCATCCGGAAATCGGGTGAAACCCTTCACATTCAATCGGGTCACTTCGATGGTGGGTTGTCGCATCGAGTCAGCCATTCGACGATCGTTTTCAATAGTTCCGGTGAGCCGCTGATCTTCGAACTTCCGCCGGGTGGATTGGTTGCGCGCATGAAAGACATCGTCGTTATTTGCTCAGAAACATCTCTGATATCTGGGAAATTGAAATCGGCGTCCCTGATTCTTGATGCTGAATTACCCCGGGAGGTATAAATGGCTGTTTGGGTGGGTGTTGATCCAGGAGAGAAAAGAATCGGTCTCGCACGCGGAGATGCGTTGGGCTTTCTATCGACACCCAGAGGTGTCGTCCCTAAGAAAGAAGATCTCCTCCGTTGGATCCAAGAGATGGACGAAGAGTATGAAGTTTCAGGAGTTATTATAGGTTGTCCCAGAAACATGGACGGTTCTTTTGGGCCGATGGCAATGCGGTCACTGAAACTGGTTCGCTGGTTGAGAGATCAGATATCAGCACCGGTATTTCTTTGGGATGAACGCTTAACAACCAGTCAGGCTCAAGGGTATGGGGGGCACGCGGCCATCGACGAAAAGGCTGCTGCTATCTTGCTACAGTCCTATTTGGACGCTGGAACTCCACCTGCAGAAGACCCTCCAGGATTACTAGAGGCTGAAAATGAGCAGGATTCGGCCTGAAAACGGCAATTCTGAGGAGAATACCCACAATTTCTTGCCCTTCTGAGCCCTCCCTGTAGCATTCATCACTTGGGAAGGTTCAAGCTGGAGCTGTTGGAGTGTTTCCACGCCAGTGAGGGCCACTAGAGACAAGGTATTGTCGATCGATGAGCATTACAGCTGAACGCAAGTCCGAATTGATCCAAGAGTTTAAGACTTCGGAAAATGACCGAGGTTCTTCGCAGATTCAAGTGGCAATTCTTACAGAGAGAATTCGTAACATCACGGATCATCTGCGTACGATGAAGAAAGATTATGCGAGTCGTCGCGGTCTTCTTGTCCTCGTAGGAAAAAGAACCCGTCTTCTCAAGTATCTTCAACGTACGAACCGTAATGAGTACCTGCGTATGATCGAAGCTCTGGGATTGCGTCGCTAGGACTGGCAAAGCCTGATTCGTCAAGTTTTCTGTTTCGGCGAGCCAGTGATAACTGTCCTTTTCGTCATCCGACGATCTACCTGGAAACCTAGATGATTCTCCTCTCTCACGGGTTGTTTGAGAATCAGCCAGCATATCCGTTACGTTTTATCATGCGTGGCCGGGTTTCCTCCGAACATGAGTTAAAGAAAAAGTAGTGATAAAAGAATGAGGCGCAAGAAGCGTCGGTAGCAAGGGCTACCAGGAGGATAGATGACACACATCGTATCGAAAGAAGTTGGGGGAAGAACCCTCAGCATAGAAACCGGTCTCATCGCGAAGCAGGCTGCCGGTTCGACCATTGTTCGTTGGGGCGATTGCGCAGTTTTCTGTGCTGTTACTTGGGGAGAGCCTCGTTATGGAGGCGACTTTTTCCCACTGACCGTCGATTACCGTGAGAACAATTATGCCGCAGGAAAAATTCCAGGTGGATTTTTCAAAAGAGAAGGACGTCCGACAACAAAGGAAGTCCTGACCTCCAGATTGATTGATCGCCCTGTCAGGCCTTTGTTCCCAGATGGGTTCCTCAAGGACGTGTCCGTTGCTACGGCTGTCCTTTCTGCTGACCGGGAGAACGATACAGACATCTTGGCGATGATTTGTGCCTCTGCAGCACTATCCATCTCTGAATTGCCATTCCAGGGCCCTATTGGGTCTGTCCGCATTGGACGAGTCAATGGTGAGTTCGTCGTCAATCCAAATCACGAATTGCGTGACCAAAGTGATATCGACCTCGTTGTCGCTGCTACGCGTGAGGCCATCGTCATGGTTGAAGCGGGCGCACTTGAAGTCGATGAATCAGTAATGATCGATGCACTTGAGTTGGCGCACACTGAATGCCGACTTGTGATCGACATGATCGATGAACTGGTCTCTTTGGCAGGAAAGCCAAAGATGGAGTTTGTTGCTCCAGAGGTCGATGAAGATCTGAAGAGTACAGTTCATGGTCTTGCTTACGATCGATTGCGCGAAGCGATTAAAATTACGGGTAAGCACGAGAAGAGCCGTGCCATGTCTGTCGTATGCAAAGATGTGATTGAATCACTTTGCCCGGCAGACAAGATCGCAGCCGGGGATTGTCCTGATCCAAAAGAGATCAGCTCATTCTTGAATGGCGTAAAGAAGAAAGTCGAAAGAGATCTGATCATTCAGGAGTCAAAGCGTTCTGATGGTCGTGGTCTTTCCGATATTCGTAATATCGATACTGAATTGAGTTTTCTTCCAAGAACTCATGGTTCGTCCGTGTTTACGCGTGGTGAAACTCAAGCGATCGTGACTGCAACTTTGGGAACCTCTTTTGATGAGCAGCGTATTGACGGCCTCATTGATGAGAAACGTGAGCGTTTCATGTTGCACTACAATTTCCCAGCATATTGTGTGGGAGAATCATGGCCTAACCGTGGTCCGAAAAGACGCGAAATCGGTCATGGTGCGCTTGCTGAGAGAGCCATTCGCTCTGTATTGCCTGATCACGATGACTTCCCTTACACCCTTAGAGTTGTCAGTGACATTACTGAATCAAACGGATCGTCTTCCATGGCGAGTGTTTGTGGTGGCGTCCTTGCTCTGATGGATGCAGGCGTTCCTTTGAAGCGACCCGTGGCTGGAATCGCCATGGGCCTCATCGAAGACGGTGATAACCATTTCGTGCTCTCTGATATCTTGGGTAGCGAAGATCACCATGGTGACATGGATTTCAAAGTTACCGGTACTCAGAAAGGCATCACTGCCCTTCAAATGGACGTGAAGATTTCCGGATTGAGTCGAGAACTCATGGGTCGTGCTCTTGAGCAAGCCAAAGAGGGTCGTATTCATATCCTGAGAGAAATGTTGAAGAAGTTGGATCGTCCGAGAGAAGAGGTTTCTCCTCTTGCTCCCAAGATTATGCGAATCAACATCAATCCCGAAAAAATCGGTATTGTCATCGGCCCTTCAGGCAAAGTCATCAAAGGGATTCAAGAATCCACCGGTGCTACTATCGAAATCGCAGATACAGGTACCATCACCATCTGGGGTAAAGACAACGAGAGTGCTAGCGCAGCTCGCGAGCAAATCGAGATGTTGACTCAAGATGTCGAAGTGGGACGTGTATACGACGGTAAGGTCGTTTCCATCAAAGATTTCGGTTGTTTCGTCGAAGTGCTACCTGGCCAAGAAGGTCTGGTTCACGTTTCAGAACTCTCTGCTGAATATGTCGATGACGTCAGTTCTGTCGTCAAGCGTGGAGATGCTCTCCGAGTGAAGGTTCTGGAGAGTGATCCTCAAGGTCGCCTGCGTCTTTCGCATAAAGCCGTTTTGATCGACGAGGGTAAAATTGAGCCTTCTGCCGTGAGTCAGGGATCTGACCGTGGCGGAGACCGTGGCGGAGATCGTGGACGCGGTGGAGATCGTGGACGCGGCGGAGATCGTGGCGGAGATCGCGGCGGACGACGCTAATCACAATTTGCTTTTAGAGTCTAGAGGGGCAATCCTTACGGGGTTGCCCCTTTTTTCGTGGAGCTGCCAAATGACTCGAAGTGTTTTTACTAATGTTCTGAGGTATCCATGTTCCTCAGGTGAACCTCAAGACCTCTTCATTTCGAATGGGCTTGTCCAGGGTTGGTATCCTTCTGGATCTGTGGCCCTTTCTCAGGACGACATCGTTCACGATATGAATGGGCATTGGATATGCTCCACTTTTGTTGATAGTCACTTACATCTTCTCTATACCGAGCAGTATCACCGGCAGATTCAGGTCCAAAATTTAATAAGTACTCAACTTGAGCAAATTTTGTCGGAGAGTTTGTCCGAGACCATCATTGGACATGGTTGGCGAGATCCTTTCCCGGAAACTCTCGGTCCTGATCCGAGGAGATTTTTGGATACGTATGGGAATGGGCGACCCGTACTGCTTTGGAATGCTGACTTTCACCGAGTGCTTGTTTCTTCCGCTGTACTTGAGCTCTCAGGATTCAACGCCTGTGAGCACTCGGGAATCCTAGTGGAACTCGAGGCTGAGAAAGCTTGGAGCGTTATCAAACCGGATCCGGCACAAGATGTTCCTGGAGCTTGTCAGAGGTTGTTGAGGAATGGTATCTCAGCAGCCACGACATTTGATAGAGGCGAATCTATCAAGGCATTGACGGAGACTTCACCAGGCGACTTTGGTGTTTATGTTCGTCATGGTGTGCCTGAAGAAGAATTTATTGAGTCCTGTAAGAATGAGATTCCAAAACCATGGGGGAGTCGTCATGACGACTTCGCTGCCCGTTGGATAAAAATATTCCTGGATGGGACATTGGGATCTCGAACTGCATGGATGAAGTCTGATTATTCTGATGACCCGGGGAACACTGGAGTCGTTCGGAGATCAGGTGAATCCCTAACCCAGACAGCCATCACCGCTGGGGCCGCAGGTTGGGGATTAGCAATTCATGCCATTGGTGACGCTGCTGTAGCAGAAGCGTCGCGTGCGATCTCAGTAGCGAGATCCCGAAGAGAGTCTGTCACGATTTCCGATCGTATCGAGCATTTACAGTTATTAGATCCTGCTGATATTCCACGGATTCGATCTTCAGGTGCAGTTGCGTCTTTGCAGCCATGCCATCTTTACGAAGATCGTCAATGGATGCGTTCTCGTTGGGGACTTCGATCGGATCATGCCATTCCTTTTCGAGAACTCCTCGATGAGAGCATTCCTGTCATCACGGGAACAGACGCTCCCGTTGAATCTTTAGATCCTTGGGCAGATATATATGCCGCGGTAAACCGGATGGATAGAAATGGGAATGAAAAGGCTGAAGGGCCGAATCAGAGGGTTCAATTCAGGGAGGCGTTTCACTCAAAAACAGCAGGAGCTGCAGAAGCCAATTATCTTCCAGAAGGATATGGCACACTCGCTTCAGGATCTTCGGCAGACTTTCAGATATTGGATCGTAATCCGGAAGCGGTGACGTGCCTTGAAGATTCAGGGTTGTCTCAGGTCTATACTCGTGGAGTGTTGCGTTGGAGCAAAGGTGAGTGCGAATGAATGAATCGCGAATGAATGAATATAGAGTCGATCTTCACGTCGATACACTCTCTAAGCTGGCGGAGCATGGGGGAGCCTTAACACCTCAAAGACCAAATTTCCATGTCGATGCTCATAAGTGTCAACTTTCAAAAATGTCGTTAATTGGGTCTGCTATTTTTACAGTGGATGGCCATCCTGACCCTTGGGGACATTGTTTGAAATTGTTGGAAGAACGAAATCGTCTCCATGCTGATAAACATCAGCCGTTTCGCATCGTGACTCATCCTGATCAAGTCGATGCATTGCCCGCTGGAACGACTGGACTCCTGACGACTATTGAAAATGGAATAGTTCTCGAAGGGCGTGTCGAACGTTTACATGACTTGCATGAACAGGGTGTGCGTGTATTGGGGCTTGTTTGGAATGGAGCCAATAATCTGGCTCAGGGTTGTCTGCAGGATACCGGTGAAGGTTTGACGCCATTTGGGGTGACTGTTGTGAAAGAGGCTGCAAAATTAGGCTGGGCGATAGACGTGTCCCATCTGAACCCCGCGGGGGTTCTGGAGCTGTGCCAGTTAGAGGTCCCCGTTTTGGCGACGCATTCCAACTGTAAAAGTATTCACAACTGTCCTCGAAATCTTGATCCCGAAATGTTGTCTGCCTTGGCCAATATTGAGGCTGTCGTAGGCGTGAATATTTATCCTCCTTTTTTAGGAGGCGATCATGACATGTCGACATTTTTAAATCATGTCGAAGAGTTGGAGCAAGTTCTCGGTAAAGATTCTGTTTGCTTAGGTACTGATTTGGACGGCATCGATGATGCGATGACTGGATTTCGAGATTATCGCGATTTAGATCAGCTTTATGATTTTCTCGAAGCCTCTGAAGAGGGTCGAGGTCTTCGCGTTCTTGGGAACAACTTTATGAGTTTCTGGCGTAAATGGGCCATGCCCACCTCTTAAGATGATTCCTCTTTATCTTGTGCAGATCCAGGAGCGTTCCAACGCCTCATGATTTCTTCCTTGAAGGTCATGAAGTCGTGATCTTCAATCGGAGTCCAGCGTCTTCTTTGTATTCGGTTGAGTATGGCGTCGGGACTATATCTGACACTTGTTACGTGAATTCCATTTCGGGTAAAGACATGAATCCTGCCATGGGGACCTCGAACGATAATCGTCGATTCTCGTCGATCGACGAGCGTATCCCCGCGCTTACTGGCGAGAACGTCTGTGCTTGCAGCAGACGTGGGCCTGTCGGGATCTGCCACTCTCATGTCGGCATGCCTCGTTCTTCGATCGTGACGTCTTTGGAGCGTTCCTAGCAGGGACTGCGCCTCGTTCATGACCGCCATGACTAGTTTTCTTGATTCTTTGAGAGGCATGCGTTTTCCCTCTCTCGCTCGGGATTCAATCGCCTCTTGTGCCCCAATCAGCATGGAACGAATAGCAGAAATCCATCTTGCTAAGGGAGTGTTCTCTTCTTGTCCCAACATGGTGGGGAGATGAAGTGGAGCGGGTGGAGTGGAGATGAAATTCCAACGGTATTTGGGTATGCCTCTCGCCGTCATGGTTTCTAACAACATCGCCGTGATGGCCAGATGGTCCATTTCACGGTCTCCCCGAATTAGCGGGAATCCTCCAGCGAGGAGACACCCGACGGGATGCGCGAAGGTTGTACCTTCAATATATTCTTGAAGGACGTCACCGAGTAAGGCATCTCCGGAAACGACAACAGCCATCGGTTTTAACTGATCCCCATGCAAATGATCGAGAAGTTCAGGCTCTTCGGAGAGTAAGAAGGTGGTAATGTTTTTCCAGATGGGAATTCCTGTAGGGGACCAACCTGAAAAAATTGAGTGTCCGTCCTCTGGGGTCGAGTGCTCGCAACTCGGTTGATGGCACCAATAACAATGTGCATGGCCTGACCGATGACCATATAACTCCGTTTCGCCCTCTACTCGTAGTGCTTCAACTTGCTGAACGAGCGATCGGGCAAAAGCTCGGGAGTTCTTGTGGATATTTTGAGTGAGATGGATGGGGAATCGAAGGTTCACTTCAATTTCATCCGGAAGACCATCCATCGCTTCGCTACCTCTCAGTTGAAGTAGCGATCTGACGAGCCCTTGGATTCTTTTGTGAATCTCCTCAGCAGCTCTTGAACGATGCTCTGGCTTCTTGGGTCTGTTTTTATTGGGTTTTGACATCAAAATTTCCTTATTGAAATAGTACGAGGGGATGAGGACTGAGCCAACCTTGCGTTTGATCGTTGTTGGATCTAATCTCTTCTCACACACACACACAGGGAATCGTGGCAATTGTGATGAGAGTCCAAAATAGAATGATACTTTTCAACCTGAGGGTGATTCTCGTATCACTGTTCATTCTCAACAGTGGTTTGGGGTTTTCGACCTCGTGGGCATTCAGCTTCGAATCAGAAGTTTCTCAAAGTCCTCTGTCGCTGGTCAAAAAAGATCTTCGTGCCCAATTTGTTGCTTTAGCAGAGAAGAATAAGTTGAGGGCGAGTGAAGTATCATTTTCGTTAATTGTTCCCGGATATGGCACTGTTTCTCATCGATCGGAAGAGTCTCGTACTCCGGCTTCGACGATGAAGTTATTGGTCGCAGCCGCGGCGATGGACTTGTTGGGGCCCGATCATAATTTCGTGACTCGCCTTTTAGGTTCCGGGGATATTCGGGAAGGCGTGTTGTTTGGAAACCTGATCGTTGAGGGGCGTGGCGACCCGGCGGTTTGTGGCCGTGAAAAAAGTGGTGATCCTCTTTGGGAACTCCGTTCTTGGGTCGCTTCTCTTCGCGATCTCGGAATCAGTTCTATCGACGGAGAAATTTTAGCAGATGATCGGTACCTTGCCGGATCCGGGATTCATCCCGATTGGCCCACGAATGAGTTGGCGCGTTGGTATTATGCGCCCTCAGGGAGTTTGAACCTCAATGACAATTGCCTCGATGTTCAAATCGGACCCGTCGTAAATGGCAAAGTGGCTGTATCGATACTGCCTTCCCAGCCATTGGCTCAGTTGTCGAATAAACTGAAGATATGCGTCGATCCCAAAAAGCATCTTTATCACATCGCTCGACCAGGATCTTCGTGGTCTATTTCTGTCTCAGGTCGTTTCTTAGCGACAGCGGGAGCTCGAATTGAATATGTATCAGTGCCTGATCCCGCTGAGAACTTTAGTACTATTTTCACGCAGTTGCTCCAGGACTCTGGGATCAAAGTGTTGGGGAATGATTATCCGATATCGGCTGACCTGACGCCCAGTGAAGACTTGATGCACATCGATGAAGTGAACCACTCTCTGGCATCCCGGTTGCCTGTAATGCTAAAGAACAGTCAAAATCTTTATGCCGAATCGATGTTTCGAGTGTTGGGACGTGAATCTGGTGGAACAGGTGATCATGCTTCTTCACAGATCATTCTGCAAAATTGGGTGGCTGAGAATATCCCCGGAGAATTCGCCGTGGTGTGCAGGGATGGATCGGGCCTTTCGAAGAAGAATCGCCTGACCACCGATTTTCTCGTGAAGCTTCTAGGGTGGGTCGATCAGCAACCCTGGTCCGAAGTCTTCTTCTCAGCACTTCCGGTTTCTGGCATCGACGGAACGCTTGAAAAAAGAATGACGGCAAAATCACTTCGAGGAAAAGTTTACGCCAAAACTGGAACATTGAAGAACGCCTCGGGATTGGCGGGGTATTTGAAGGCTGATCAGCAAGACGAGTCCGTTGTCTTTGCTTTTCTGTACGATGGGCGTCCTGGCATCGTTTATAGAGCCCGGAAATGGCAGGATGCCTGTCTTTCCCTGATCCAAAAATAACTCGCGGCTGAGCCTTCTCATGGGACCTCGGGGACTCTATATGTGGACCTACCTGTCTAGATATGGCACCCCCCTGTAAAATGTTCTTTACAACAGGGCTATATCGGGGACGATTCAGGCGTCCCTAACGTTCATCCCTGTATGTAAGGAAATTCTCGTGGATGTCCCTGATCGTGGTCAAAAGGCCAGATCCGCCAAGTCTGACGGAGTTGGTAAAAAACTATTTATTCGGGATGCCGCCGGAGATCGAGAGATCTCTCTGACGTCCGATGGGGTCCATCTCGGTAGATCTCGTGAGAATGACGTTGAGATTGCTGATATCTCAGCTTCACGTCAGCATTGTCGGATGGAACGGCTCCAGGGACGTTGGCATATCGAGGATCTCCGCAGTCGTAATGGGACCATGGTGAACGGCATATTGATTCGTCGTCAGCCATTGGTTTCGGGCGACATGATCGAAATCGGTAAAACACGAATCTTCTTCGACAAGATTCCTGAAGAGGTGTCTCCTTCCTCTCCTCATGAAGATACTCTTATTCTCAATACAGAGTACTTCCTCGAGCCTGACGAAAATGACGACAAAGGTCATGAAGCTTCTCGGCTAGAAGAAGAACGAGAGATCTTTCTTCGACTCCTCGAACTCTCACGAGATCTTTGTTCGATTCTTATTACTGAAGAATTGTATGACGTCATCCTTCAGAACGTAATTGAGATTTCAGGCGCTGAGCGAGGTTTTCTTATTGTTGAAGACGACGGTGAACCCGTCGTAGCAGCGTCGCGTAACATCGATCGGGATGTCATTCGAAGAGCACATCTGCAAGTTAGCCAGTCCATCACTCGCCGTGTTCTCGATTCGGGAGAACCCGTGTTGACCGGTGACGCTCGTATGGACGATCGATTCGAGGAGTCCGCTTCCATCGCGAACCTTCGCTTAGAGTCGGTTTTATGTGTGCCTTTACGTATGCGTGGAAATGTTCACGGTGCGATATATCTCGATAACCGATTCGAGAAGGACACATTCCACCCTGGAACTTTAAGGTTTGTCAGTTTCCTCGCGGATCAAGCTTCCATTTTTATTGAGAATGCCCGTTTGTTTGAAGAGTTGCGTAGAAAGCAACATTCTCATCTCGCAGCGAGGCAGCAGGTGGAGGAATTGAATAGGGAGCTACAAGAGTTACTGTTAGCCCGAGAGGTTGAACCGGAACAAGCGCGCGAGCTGATGAAAAAAGGAGCTCGCCCTGATTTCCGTCACTCCTATGATCGTATCGTCACGCGCTCTCCGGCGATGATGGCGGTCTTCGAGCTCCTCGACCGTGTCATTCATACCGATATGCCGGTATTGATCCTCGGGGAGAGCGGAACGGGTAAAGAATTGATCGCTCAGGCGGTCCATCAAGGATCTGATCGATCCAGTGCTCCTTTTGTTTCTCAAAATTGCGCTGCCATCCCTGCCAATCTTCTCGAAAGTGAATTCTTTGGACATTCGAAAGGTGCTTTTACGGGAGCCCATCGGGATAAAAAAGGACTCTTCGAGTTGGCAGATGGGGGCACTCTTTTCCTCGATGAAATCGGAGACATGAGTCCGGATCTTCAAGCGAAGTTACTCAGGGTTCTTGAAGATGGTGTGATTCGTCCCGTTGGTTCGAGAGACGTCGTGAAGGTGGATGTTCGTATTGTTTCTGCGACGAACCAAAATATTGATGAACAAGTGAGGTCTGCAGGATTCCGGGAGGATTTGTATTACCGGCTGAATGTATTAACCGTGAAATTGCCACCTCTGCGAGACCGTAGAGAAGACATCCCGTTATTGGTAGATTTCTTCATCGAAAGGTCCTGTTCTCGACTGGGAAAAGACCGGCCTATGCTCGATCCCAGAACTCTGTATGCCCTATATCATAGCCCTTGGCCCGGGAATGTACGGCAACTTGAGAACGAGGTGGATAGACTGGTGGCTCTTTCCGGAGATGTCATATTGCCGGAGATAATTTCTACCTCAGTTTTGTCCCAGAAGCCTGGAGAACAGAGAGAACCATTACGGGGAACGTTAAGGGAATTGGTGGCGGAGGCAACGGAGAGCCTCGAAGGACAAGTGATCTCTGCCACTCTTGATCAGAACAATTGGAACAAAAGCCAGACTGCCCGATTACTGGGAGTTTCGCGTCCCACTTTAGACCAAAAAATCGAACGATATCGCATCGTGCGCGAGGAAGAAAATGGAGATGAGCAATGAGCTCTTCCGGGAACTTGATCATTCACTATAAATTGGGAGACCAAGAGTCCACGATTCATCTGAAAGACAAGATGGTGATCGGTCGCAACCAAGGTTGCGACGTCGTGCTTAAGGATTCCAGTGTTTCAGGCAGGCATGCTGCAGTCATTTCTAAAACTGGGCGATGGTTCATTGCGGACCTCGATTCCAGTAATGGAATTCTCGTGGATGGTGAAAAAGTGAAGCAAGCCAAGCTTGTTTCAGGAACTCGCATCCAAATTGGATCTGCTTCTCTCATCGTCCGAGAAGGACCCTCCCAAGGTAAAAAAACGGGTGGGCTACCGAGCGTATCCTCGGGGCAATCGTCGACAAAGAATTCGCGCAGTTCTAAGATCGAAGACTCGTCAGAGCTCGTCGTTCGAAGATCAGCGGCGATCGAGTCCGATGGCGGAGGTTCAGTCGCTCTGCAGACGCTTGTCTTCATAGGTATCCTTGCCATTTTGTTCTACTCCAGTTTTGATCTTTTGCGGAATCTCGCAACCGACCCCAATGCTATGTCGGTCAAGGGAGACAAGTTGTCTGGAGAAGGTGCTTTTGAGGGTGGCCCGGAGCTCGCTAACTTATGGATCGCATCTACAAATGCCAATCTGACCATCGAAAAAGGATCGAACGCAATTCAGGGCGAAAGTTGGCTCGAAGGCAGTGGTGAAACATCCGAAGATGGGGTTTTTCGTCTCAGTCGTAAGCAAGGCTTGAGCGTTCCAGCAGGTAACGGCTTGTTGATCACTGCCGCAGTGAAGGCCGCAGGGTTCGAGCGATTTGGCATCAGTATCCAATGGTTAGAAAATGACGTAGTGAGTGAAGAACATTTTTCCTCGCTCAAGAATTCCTCTGGTTGGACTCGTTTTGCTCTGGAGGCTCCCTACTCGGGAGACAGTAAATTCGGTAGCGCCAGAATTTGCGTCGTTGGATTTGGTGAGACTGGACGCCAAGGAATGATTCAAGTGGATCAAATGGTCGTAAAGTTGCAGGAGATGGATCAGCAGAATCTTGTTCTGGTGAAAAATGACTCTGAGAAGCAGAAAGTCACGATGACTCTGGATGAGCGGGGCGTCGGAATCGTTTCACGGGGCAGGTTAGAAGTTATTACTGATTTGCGTCTTGCTCTGGGGGCCCAGCGTGTGAATCCATGGGGGCAACTCATTCCGTTACGTAAAGAGCCTAGCGTCGTTGGCGAAGACGGTTCGTATAGAGTTGGATTTGAGCTGTCTGAATTGGGCGAATCTTCAGTGGTTCAGCAGTTTGTTCGTCCGCTTCATCAGGCGATCGATGTTTCTTGGACTGTTCAAAAGCCAGTACCACTCCTGATCGCTTTTTCTGTACCCCGTGCAAGAGCGGGTCTGCCATACCAGGGGATTTCTAGTGGTATCCCTGTCGTGTCCGGTGAATCGTTGAGTTCTGTTTTTACAGATGAACAAATCCTAGACGAACTTTCTATTGGTGAGGGTGCTCAGCAGGTTGTTCTCTCAATGACGAAATCCTTGCCTTGGCGCGCGACAGTATCCTCCGACGGAGATATCGAGTTTGTTGTCAATCTGGGAATCGCGACAGCGGGTGACGCTGCTGATTTGGTGGTTTCCGCAAGCAGTGCCCGCGAGCAAGAGCGATTGAATTCCATAATTATGGATCTCGGTCGCCTGATCGATGATCGCAAAGAAGGAACTGTACTTACTCTGATCAAGAATGTTCGGAATAACCTCAACTGGCGCGATGACCTCGATGACAGACTTTCATTATTCGAGGAACGCATCGATGCTGAAGTGTTAGCTGCTCGGGATCAGATGACTTCCGTTCAAGAAGATATTCGTCGATATCCCGGATCTCCAGCTCAAGAATTTCTTGTAAAGATATGTAGAGACGCGTCTGTTCGTTTTGTTGGGTTGGACGTTGAAACGATCGCGCTCCAAATCCTTTCCGAAATAGAAGGTCAGAAAAATTTCAAAAATGAACAAGACTCACGGAGTCGTATGACAGTGCTTTTACAATTAGCGAATGAGGCCATCGTCAAAAAGCGTGGTGAATTGGCAAGATTCTATTTTCAGCATGTTATTGATAAATTCCCCGGGACTGATGCCGCGACAGAAGCGGTGCAGGGAATCAAGATCGTTGAAGCGAAGGGGATTTGATGAGTTACAAGGGCCAGGCCACTGTAATACAGAAAACCGGTAAAGGGTGGAGAGCTCTTCAGGTCAGTGGGTCTGATGCGAACGTGGAAATCGTTCGATCCAGAGAGAGTCATGATCACCCCGAGTTGGGTGACTTCCTCAAAGCCATCTTGGATGAAGGGTTTGGCCGAGACAATGTTGTTTTGGCTCTGGACTCCGATTCGTCATCATTGCGTTATCACGGAGTACCTCCTGTGCCCGCTTGGCGTCTTGAGTTGATATTGAGATATGAGCTCGAGGAAGTCGCGGAGAAAACAGGTGATCAACTTTCGGGTGGGCATATTGAATTGCAGGTACCTGAAAGTACGTCCGACGACACCTTGCTTTTGTTAGGAATGGGTAAGGATCGCATTATCCAGCCCTTGATCGACGAAGTCAGTTCTAAGGGTGGCCGTGCTCGTCATGCTGTACCGGGATCAATAGGTGTTTATCACGCTCATATGATTTCCTCTCATCTTCGCGACGAAGAGACGGTCATGCTGGCAGACATCGGGGAGACTGAAACGCAAATCCTTCTCGTCGCCGGTGATCGATTATTGTTCGCCAGGAGTGTGGGATTTGGGGTTATCCAGTTTTCTGAATCTGTACAAGATCGTTGTTCTGTCTCAGAGGGAGAAGCTGCTGATCTGATTCAGTCTTTTGAAGATGGCGATTTAGTCTCCCATGAAGACACTGTTTCTCAATGCTACAGAGGCTGGCTTTCACAGCTTTCTCAGATGCTAGGTTCTTCGGTTAATTTCTGTCAGGCTCAGCTGAAAATGGGAGAAGTTTCGGCTCATCGACTTCGCTTGAGCGGAGTCGGTTCGAGTCTCGCTTCCATGAGCGACGAGTTGGAAAAGTCGCTATCGGTAAAAGTGGAGTCTGTTTCCATTGCCGGTGCCCCTGATAGTTCTTGGAGTTTGCTGGCCGGAGTGGGTGCTTCCGTCCTTGATAAGGAGGAACGCTTTGTTGATCTACTTCCAGAGGAAGAACGCAAAAAGAAAACTTTCCGCGAGAAAACAATCTTCCTCTACGGTGCCATGGTTTGTTTCTTGATCACATTAGGAGCTCAATTTCTCGATTCTTCTATCGCCGGCGGACGAGCTGAATCTGCTGGCTCAGTGATCAGCAGTTGGCAAGGGAAGATTTCAGGATGGACTGTCGCAGAGGATCAAGCTCGTAAAGAAAATGACGTCTTGCGTAAAAGAGAAGTTCGACTTCTTGAAGAGGTTGAGACAGGTCGTTTCTATGCCCGAATTCTGGATGGTTTGAGAGAACAGCTTCCGCAAGAGGTGTCTGTTGATTTGGTGGTTTTACGCCGCCAATCAGGCGAAGACTCACTAGGTATTGAACTTCAATTAGAAGGTCGTTCTGACAATTCGGGACGACGTGGCGTAGACGCCATCGATGAGTTGAGGAATGTGTTGGAATCGCTTCAGGGTGTTCAACGCGTCAAGGCAGATCTCCAAGATATTAAGAATGGATCTTACCCATTCCAGATCGTTGTCTCTCCTGACGAATCTCTGCCTGAAAAGAACAGCAGAAGCAGAAGTCGTAGTAGCAGGCCCCGCTCTCCGTTCGAGAGGAACTGATGTTACAAGAAATTTGGCATAACAATAAACCAACATTGATACAGGCTTTGATCACACTTGTGATTTTCCTGATTCTTTCAAATGTTGCCAAGGGCATTAGAAGTGATCATGAAGTTTCGCTTCAGAGACACGAAGAGAATTCGTTAGTCCTTTCTCAGAAATTACAGGATCTCGACGGCTTATTCGATGTCGAAAGAAAATCACGGACCGCGCTTGAAGATCGAAGTGCGGATTTAGTGAGTAAGTTATCCATCTCTGCACAGCCGCTTCATCCTTTCCCTAAGGACGAAGACGCGATTGCGACAGAGTTCAAGAGATCAAAAGATCTGGTGTGGAATGACTTCAGAGAGAAAGCGAATAGGCTCGGAGTCATGACTCCATCGAATGTGCCTAATTTCGATGAGAAGTCGAGTTTGACTTCTGATCAGTGGCGAGACAGATATTTGCTACTTGAGGTTCTCGATCGGTTTTTAAATGTCTTATTGCAGGTGAAGGTGACAAGCGTCGATGACATTGCACCCGGTAACCGTGAGCAGGAGACCTTTTCTGATTCGGAAAAGGTCGTCGCACGCTACCCCATCGTTTTCAGTGTCTCTTGTTCACCCGCTCAAATCTCAGAGTTGTTCGCGAGATTTCAATCGGACAATACATTTCTGTCGATAGAACCTGATCGAATGAAAGCTGGGAGCGTGAATCCTGGTCTTCTTGAGGTCGTAGTTCGAGTTGTCGGCTTGGACGTCGAAGATCCCCGAGAAGAAGAGTCGGGGAGTCGTCGCGGTTCCATTCGGAAACGGAGGGGTTGATATGCGTTGGAATATCGAAAAAGGATTTTTCTTCATAGGGATCGCCTTTTTGCTCCTGAGTATTCTTGGGCTTGCCCAAACATTGATTCTTTCTGACCCCTTGGCAAATGTCGATTTGGCGCAACCGGGTTCAAGTTCCGGTGGGGCTGTGGGAGGCTCTGTTCGGATTGAGTGGTATGAACCGGATGCCGGTTTGACGATCAGGAACCCTTTTCAAGCACTGAGTGATTGGAAGAGTTCACCCGCAGGGATGCTCGGCACTCCTCCGCTTGGTGATCTTCGTCGTCGTGTGCCATTACCTCCGTTGTTCTCAGGCGAGGCGAATGCCTGGCTGGTGTCAGAGGCGCGAATGCCAAGCGCTATTGAGTCGGAGGAGTAATCAGATGTTGAAATCAAAATTGAATATGAGCTTCCGTAGATTGTTGTTGTTGATCTGCTTGATCAGCATGGTGACCATTTCTGTGCCGCTTTATTCGCAGAACGATTCCAACGATTTGGAAGTTCGTCCTGACGATATTGTCGAGTTAAGTAATGGAAACAGATTTGTTGGAAAAATTATTCTTGAAACCAATGACTTCATAAAATTTGAAACATCTGGAGGAAGCACAACAATTCAGCGAGCTGATATTGTTCGAGTCTTTTACAAGAATCCTCCAGAGGTGGTTTATAAGAAGAGATTGCAATCACTCGACTCCGCTGATTATGAAAGTCAGTTGAATCTTGCTGATTGGTGTTTGGAATCCGGGATAAATCTCCGTGATTCAGCCATCACGCATCTTCAAGCAGCGGTTTATCTGAATGCTGCGAAAGCGGAGGCTTTTGAACGTCTCGTTCCACTCTACATTTCTCGTGAGTTTTTGACGACGAACTCCGATTCTCGTGAAGTTTATTTGAGAGAAGAGTGTGAGATTTTGCTTCGCGGAATTCGTGCGGGCGTTCAGATCGATGGTTTGGATATCCGTGACAATGCGATTCGGTCTTTGATCAGAGTTGGAGATATTCAGGCTGCTGTCGTGCTTCTCGAAGCGATCGCTTCAGGTGATCGAGAGTTGCCGACTACCATTTCCGCAATGCGTCGACTTGTTGTTCTTTATGACGCATTGGGGAGACAAACAGATTCCAGAGCTATGGCTCTTGAGCTGCGCGAAGATGGTGGTGGGTCCGACTCTGAGGTTCTTCTTCGAGAAATTCGTTGGGCTGCTGAGGACGAAGCCGCAGGAATCGCGGGATCAGCGGATAAACTCGAGAACCTTATGGAAGATTTGCTCGTCCTTGGTGACGCGGACGGAAAAGCTTATCTCTATCGAGGTTCAGTGCGATTATTGAATGATGATCTACAGGGAGCTGAGGCGGATTTCTCGAAGGCTTTTGCCCAGGGTGAGGTCGATGCAAAAGCGGCGACGACATATGCGCTCTCTTTTGCCAGAAAAGGCGATTTTGCAAAAGCACTTGGTCTGCTCTCATCTGTTGCAGACTCGGACATATCTCCTGTCGACTGGAGATTGGTAGAAGCCTATGTTCTCGAGAGTCAGGGAGACGTTGTTGCAGCTTTAAATTTGTATGAGGAAGCTCGTCTTCAACCTGATGCTGGCTGGCAGGCAAAGTTATTGGCTTTTTCTGCCAAACGAAGAGTGGATCCAGATTGGGATCCCGTCCCTGCTATTCAGGATCTGATGCAGTCCGATATATTGAGTTCTGCGGCTTTCGCGGAGTGCTGCTTACTGCTGGGGGATGAATTTCTCCAGAGAGGCGAGAATGCGAATGCCCGTCGTTGGTTGGAATATGCCAATGCTAGTGGACTCGATACCCCAGAATTGAAGATTCGTTTGGCGATGGCTCAGTCGGGTCCCGGCGGCAATATTGATCGAGCTCGATCGTTATTGAGTGGGGTGGCTGAGTTGGACAAGCTCAACCCCGATGCTTGGAACGCCTATGCCCGATTCCTTTATTCAGCAAAAGACTACGTTGGAGCGCGTGATGCTTTATCGACATGTATTGCATTATTCTCCAGCGAAGAAAAAGATTCTTCAGCCTTAGTGATGCCGCGCACATTGCGGTGGGCAATGTCGGCATTAAGGCAAGTGGAGAGAGTTCTGGGGGAAGAGTATTGGTCAGACGATTTTGTTAGAGAATCTGGAAGTGCACTCCGGAATAACTGGTCAGAAGAAGAGTCTTTTGGGATCAATGTCAGCCTTGTCGACGGCATGGTTTCTTTTGAAGGCATTCAAAGATTTCAGCCCGACCGACTGACGACAATTAAAAGAGATATTCTTACTCCTCGGCTTTCAGCAATCCGATCTTCGTTAACACTTCTCAAAGCAGGAGAAGGAACTCGAGTTGCTCTGAGAATTGAGGATCAATCGGGAGGTGGCGTCGTCTTCTTCAGAGATCCCGATGGAATATTGGGATTTGCTCTGCTCGGAAATGACGAACCGATGGTTGTGCGCACAGATTCTGAGGATTTGGCTGAAGAATACGATTTAATCCCAACTCGTTGGGACGTCTCGCCAGAAGGACATTCACTCGAGATCGCTTTTTCCTCTCGCGAGAGTGGGGGGGAAGGTGAAGCCGAAATATGGTTTGACGGTACTAGGATCGCTAAGGATGTGCCCTACCGAGTTTCTCGTAAGCGTGGAGTGCAAGCCGGAGTTTCGGGCCAAGCGCCGTTAGACGAAGCGTGGAACCTTCAGGTGGAAATGTTTGAGGTCTTCCGTAAACGAGCCAAAGAAGTTCAGGACAGGGAGTTTTAAATGGGAAATAAACAATCGGGATTCACTCTTGTCGAACTTCTTGTCGTTATAGCCATCATCGGGATTCTCGCTGGAATGGGAAGTCAGATGATGGGGTTTTCAATTCGTAAGGGAGGAATTTCTGCTGCAGAGTCAGAAATCCAACGTTTGACGCTGGGGGTTGAATCCTTCCAGTTGGATTACGGTGATTTTCCTCCGTCCTCGATGGAGGACGAATATGAAGTTACAGGAAACAGGTTGGACAGTGGGAATGAGAGCATGGTTGCTCACCTCGCTAGCCGCGCTCGGGGTCGATCTTATTTTGAATTTAAGGAAGAGTACCTGGATAATCTCGATTCAGACATCCTCGCCAATGACATGGTAGAGCAAATGAGTTGGCTCTTCGGTGACAATCAACTGCGTGAATATTTGGACCCTTGGGGCAACCCATACGTTTACATTCATAATCGTGATTATGGACGTGAGTTTTCTGTCAGTCAGGAAGGTGTTCCTGTGATGGTTACTTCTGGTACCTCCACTAAAACGTCGACTTTCCATGAGCCTATTCGGTTTCAGATTTGGTCTGCCGGCCCGGATGGTGTCCACGAAAATGGTAAAGGGGACGACGTTTCCCAATGGTAAGTAACAGATCTCAATCCTCAATTGGTGTGACATTGATCGAGCTTCTCATCGTGATGTCTATCCTCATGGCTGTATTGGGAATGTCGGTTTCTGTGTTCCGATCATTTGGAGAAGGCCAAACTCTTGAGGTCTCCGCGAGTCGTGTTTCTAGTGCAGTGAGAGCCGCAAGAAATTGGTCCATCTCTACTGGGATGCCCAGTCGTGTCCTCGTCGATCCGGACGCACGGAAAGTGACGGCATTTGGATTCGATACCGTAGCCGCATGGGATTTCGAAGATTTGGCGTCTCAACCTCAAACTCAAGAGCTTGCTTCGGGTTTTGAAGTCGAAGGTGCATTTCGACAAAAAGCTCGTGTTACGGGGCATGTTGAAACGGATGCGGGTTCAGTCGGGAGTGGGATTTTTTTCATTAATGATGGTGCAGCATTGCAGTCCGATTGGCTTCCTAGATATCGCGTCGATCGCGGGTTTTCGGTAGAAGCCTGGGTGCAGTTTTGGCAACCGGAATGGCAACCAGAGGACGGAATCGAGCCCTCGGGTGGTTTCAGTGATCCTCGAAGAGAAATGCGACTTGCGATCATGAGTTCTCCTGGAGCTTTTGAAGTCGGTTTGCTCGCTGACGGTTCTGTCTACCTCGAAATCGGTGATCCCAAAGGGGCGATGGATGAGGAATTCTTTCGTGCTCAAACTGAATCGCAGAAGGTAATTCCCGATCGTTGGACTCATATACGGGCTACTTTCGATGGCGTCTCCATCGTTATTGAAGTCGATGGAGTTGAGCATGAATGGTACCCCGAAAATTTTGAATGGATCGTTGAGGAAGATTGGCCACCTATGCCAAGCGCTGTTCCTCCAGTCGATAGTGATTTGTACATCAGTCATCCGGCTCGATTCTTTTTAGGCGGGATGGATCAGATCGTATTACGATCAGCGACGGATCCTGAAATTGTAGAAATGCCGCTCGATGTCGAATTACTTGGCTCGCCTCAATTGATTTACATCAATGGGAATGGATCACTCAATCCGATTGAACATGATTTACCCGTCGTGATTCACGTAGCAGAAGTGGGTGACGTTGCGGATTTAGAGTTGGTGGATGGCACCTCTGTTTCTAAAGAGTCTTTCCGGGATCAGATGTCCCGAAAGAAGAAAGAACGTGAGGATCAGCAAGGGAAAGTGGAGGAAGCTTTCGGTAGTCCTATCGGAGATTTGATGGGTTATCTCGAAGATTGGCAATCCACTTCAGAAGACGGCGAAGAGGTGGAAGATGTCTATCTGTTACCTCTCTCTCCCGGGCAGCATTTTGGTATAGGTGAGGTCGACGAGCACACTGTATTGAGATTGCACAATGTTGTGATTGATTTGACGGGAGCTATCCGTGGTTAAAGATCGCTATCAAAACAAGCCCGAATCCGGAATGGCATTGTTGATGGTTGTGCTCGTATTGGCAGCCTTGACTGCCATCGGTACACCTTTCCTTGTTTCAATGAGATTGCAAGAAGCCGGATCTGCGAAGTCGCTTGCGACTCACAAAGCAAGATTGGCCGCAAAAAGTGCGCGCGATCATGCTGTGAGCCATTTGTTCGACACACATCATAGTCGAGAAAGAGATTTTTGGAGTCCAGGAGCGAACGCTGGAGATCTTGTCGACGATCTTGATGAACTTCAGGTTTCATTTCCGGAACAAGCAGAGACAGAATCATTAGATAACACGAGCTCGTCGGCCCTCACTATGAGAGGTTCTGGTGACCGTATATTGGACGCCCGTGTTATTGACGAACAAGGCAAGGTGAATATCAACACAGCCATGCCTAATTTGGTGGGTAATCTTCTGGCTGGAAGTCATCTTTCTGAAAACATTACTTTTGATCAGGAATTAGAAATTCTTCCTCTTGATGATACCAGTATGTTTCCTGCCGACGACGATCCGGACTCTATCGATGGAGTCGTCGTCATACTTAACCCTCTCTTTTTTACGACTGAAGCCGTTTCTTATACAGGGAAAACTGAACAAGGATTGACCGGAGTTTTTCGTGGTCAATATATGTCAGGTACTTGGGAGCATCAAAAAGGCTGGCCCGTTTTCGACATTCGTGGTTATAAAACTTTTCTGCACCGCCTTGCGAATCTTTCTGATGGAGAGATCGCTAGTTTCAGAACTCCGCTAGGTATCCGACAGATATCCGACTGGTCAGTGGTCCCGTATTTCCTTCAAACTTTGGCCATCGTTGGGTTGAGTATGTCGAATATGGCGGATTGGGGTTTGACTCCCGAGATGCTTGTTCGCGCCGGTTTAGACCCATCGATTCTTGCTCGTGAACCGGAAGAGGTTGACGAAGGCGAATATCGAGACGCTCGTAAAAAGTTTCTCGATGTTGGGATTCCAAGAGAGGTGATCGACCTTGTTGAGTCGGTCAGAGGAAAAGCAGGGGTTATTGAAGCCTCGGAGTTGGTCGAACAATTTGGTGGGGTCGACAAGGCTCGTGGCAACGCTTTCAAAGGTGTCTACCAGACCTTTATTGCCCCGCAAATTAAGCGCGTTCAAAGTCAGAGTAAAAAATATTTCCCGGGTGCTGTCGCGGCATATCAAGAAATTTATAACCTCCCTGATATGGAAACGATATCTGCGGGTGAGTTCGAGAAAATTAGAGAGTACATCACGACCAACTCGACGTTACCGAGAGATTGGTCGCAAGAGCAGATGGTCGAAGGTGAGATCTCAAATAGCGCTCTTTTGGGCGTTCCTCAAATGCGATTGCCCCGTTACGATTTCTTTAATCCAGGCACTGTGGTTCGCATCCGTAGTAACTCAGACCCCAATAAATTTGAATACGGTTTGGCTGCTGGCGCATTTCCTACTCCTCGGGGCGGTTTTCGGGGAGGTGGTAGAGGTAGCATTTTTCAAGGCGGAGTGATTCTTAAGGAACCGCTGCGATATGAATGGGCGGAACGGGAAGCGATGGTCAGTGCGGCCTTACGCCATCCTGTGAATATTAATACCGCTCCAGCCCGAGTGATTCAGGCTGTCTTGACAGGGATCAGTACGAATAGATTTGGTCGGAACTTCAACTCTGTCACCGTCGAAGAAGCGCGGAAATTGACAGAACGTTTGATGGCTGAAATGCCGATCGAAGGTTTTGAGGAATTGCGAACCATCGTAGAAGCCGCACAATTGTCAGGGGATTTGGACGGACAAGATTCTTCTGCGATATTGATTAATGCATTGAATCCCAATAATCCGAGACTGTCCGTGTCGACGACATGGTTTTGCTACAATACCAATGAGATTTATACGATCGAGTCGACAGGAGTCACCCGTAGTCCTTCCGGATTTCCTGATGCGACGGTTCGTTTACGTGAAGTGATAGAAGTCGCTCCACCCGAGTCTTTGTTTTTGCGCTTGGAAACTCAGTTCGATTGGGCTTCCCAATATTTAACTCGTAATTCTGGTGGTCGATTCTTTACGGGATCTACGGCCTCCTTTGTGCCGGGTCGTGCTGCGAATCTGATGGTCACTGGTCCCGTCCCCATGAATGGACGGTTGTTCGCCGCTCCATCTATGGACGAAGGAACATTACGTGGGCTCACCCTCACCGTTCCAGAGATTCGCAATAACTGGGGATTTGGTCCGGTCGGACTTTTTGAAGTGGAGAGCTTCTCGGACACTATTGAGGGACGCGAATTGGAAGATGGCTCTTGGTCGCGGGGCACCTTTATTGAGACAGAAGTGGCTATTCCAAATCCTGTGCCGGGTGGAGAAGTTGAGGTTGAATCAGGAGTGACAGACGCTCTTTCAACAATTCCTGCTCTCGTAGAGTTTTGGTATCGACCCCGCTGGGGATCTAGAGGGCAAAATCGAATTATTTTTGATATGCCTGGAGCTCAGGGAGATCCATGGCGAGATCGAATTCGACTCTTCTTTGATAAAGATACTCAAGAATTGGTTTTACAAGTTTTCGATGAAACGGGTTCTGCGTTGGCATGGGATTCGAGTTTTGCTCCAGCTGCCGAAATCCGTTATGCCGTAACTCCAAACTCTTTTGCTGATGATACTTGGTATCACATTTCAGCAGGTTGGCGATCCACGCGTCCGGGCGATTTGGTATTGATGATCGATCGGAAACCAGTAGGCAAGCATTCTTGGTTAACACGATTGGCCGCTCCTGTCAGGACCTCTGATATCGGTGCATACCTTGAAGACGAGGAAATTGTTGATCGACTTCCCAACACCGGCACTTTGTTGATCGGTTCGGAAGCAGTGGATTACTCAAAAGCAGATGGCGGGTCAGTAATTTTTCTTCCTGTCGGCTTTAACGAAACTTTGCAGAGTACTCGTGGGCGACGAGGCACGATTCGCCAAAATCATCCAGCGGGGACACCTGTTCGTTTATTGGGATATTCTCTACCTTTGGCGAACTCCGACCCTAATCTTGGATTGGAAGATTCTTCACAACGCATCATTTTGGGTCCTGGAGGAGCGAGTCTTGCGTTTGACTTACAACCGACGCGTAGAATTGAAAGCATCACACCTTCCGGCGCGGTGACGTTGGGGCCGTCTAGTTATGCTATCGCCGATACGACCGCTGCTTTTGTGATTCCTGGATTGACCAGTACTTTGGAGTTGGAACCCTTTGGCCAAGCGTCGAACAGTTTGTTGGTTCAGACTCAGGCTTCTCATCCCTTTGAATTAGGCTTCCCACCTCAGGGTTACATTCATATTCGTAAAATTGAACGGAATGCTGAAGGGCTCATGGTTCACACCCAGAGTGAATTCGCCAAATATTCGTCGATCACTCCGGGGCCGGTGGCTGGATTGTATCGATTCACTGCCATGGGGCGGGGATTGCTCAACACAGATGCCATCGATGGAGTCACTGGTACTCCTGGGGACGTACGTCTGACAGTGAGAGCCGTTTCTATAGAAGCTGCTGAAGGTGGGCTCGATGCGACCTATGCGCCTTCAGGGACGATTCAATTGACGCGTCCGAGGGGGAGTGAAGTCTTACCCGGAACCAATGTGGTCAATGGTTTAGCGGGACATCTTGGCGATTCCGAATGGATTCTCTACGATCGCATCGCTGAGGGCCGATTCTTTATCGTTGATCCAGATGCCCATGAAGTCTTTCGGGGCTACACCGGAAATCGATATGTCAGTATCGGAGATGCTTTTCGGCGTAACAGGCTGAGGCCCGATCTCGATTCGATTCAGTTTGTTCAGGCTGGAACAGAAATAATTCAAGTGGTACGAGGCGTGGGTGCGCAGGTCGCGCCGTATGACGCAGTCGTGCTGGGAGACGGGGCCGGAAATCCTCTCAACCGCCAAGTGGAGTCGCTCAAAATGCGAGTCCATAAGGTGAAGGAGACTGATTCAGGGGTCTATCTGAGTTTTTTAACTCCACCCGAAGGAACTTATCTCCCCAATCAGGATCCTCGAATCGGCAAATTCCCGACAGGCGGACTTCCGATCACGTCTGCGGGGACGATTCAATTTGGCGGTTCACCCATCGCCGGAGCTGAATTGCCCGGCGTTGGAACCATTGATGAAGTTCGCTTTTCTCGACTGGATAGCACCGATGTGGAGAGTCATATCTTCCCCATCGGCTCTACGGGTTTGCAGTCCGTTGACGTCGAATCATCTCCCAACCTTCCTTCGGGAACCCGCTCTGAGGTTTTGCGAACATTTTACAGAGAAGGGGACTCTGAGAGTTCGAACGGAGCCATCGATCGTTTCAGAATCGTCGGTCGTTCACGTTTGATTACGACTTTTGGGCAAGGGGGTGGAATCAGCCGAAGCTTCAGTCCTTCTGATCCTCGAAGTTTCGGAATGGGCCTCAGAGAAGGTCTCCTGATGGTGGATGGCGAATCGATGCATTACAGCTTCGAGCCGGGGGAGGTCGAACCCACAGTAGAAGTTCTTTTGCAACAGAACTTGGGGCGAGATCCTTTCCTCGACGAAGAGGCTTTGGATGCCGGAGTCGTCATTCCTTTCGATCCTCTGCGAGATTTGAGAAGTGAAGTCGTCCGTACGATTCAAGTGAATACGACGACAGGATTGCCCCCAAGTGGAGGTTTCCTTGAGATCTTGTCCGGGACTTCACGGGAGATTATTTACTATAGCAGTGCTAATGGTAATCAACTGAGTAACGTCCTTCGGGGACAACTTGGAACACCTGTGAACGGATACGTATACCAGTGGAGTTATCTTAGTAATCAGGAGACTGTCGTCGTCACCAATACGATTCGCATGCGGCTTTTGCCGACACGAGACGTCGATGTTTTGACCCGTGGAATGCTGAATACAGCGAGGGAAAGTAACAGCCTAGGAGCCAATTCCTTGGTGCCTATTCCCGCGATCCCTGTTGGGCGTTTAGCGGGTGGAAATACTGAATCTGAAGTCCCAATGCAGGGTGATCTTCGTAACTTTCCAAATGGAGAAGGCTACTTGATTGTCGATGATGCGAATCCGGGCACTCCGGATGAAATCATTGCCACTGCAGGAAAAGTTGGATCGTCTTTTCGGCTCTACCGTGATGATAGAAGTGGGCGTGGGGTTTTCAGAGGAAGATTCGGAACTCAAGTACGCGACTTCGTGAAAGACGCTCCTGTTGTCGAATTTATGGCAAGGCATCACGACCATTACCAACCCAGAGTTGAATCGAAAGATCTTCAATATTTGGAGCGGGCCTGGACAATGCCTGGAACAGTTTGGGATCGAATTTCCTGGGCCGTTGAAGAGAGTCGAAGTCGCAGAACCGCTGGAACTGTTCGGGTTCTGGCTCGTTTCGAAGGTGTTCCCTCTTGGGACTCAGAACCCACGAACGAACCCGGTGGACTTTACCTGTTCGACGATCCCGAAGGAGATAATGTTCTCGATATTCTCTCCGATGCGATGGAGTTACGAATATTCTTTCGTCATAGAGAAGGGGCTTACGGACCTCTTCCGGGTGGTGGTTGGAATGACGAATACAAGCACCTTCCTGTTCTACGTCAATTCTCCATCGAGCACAGAAAAGAGTGGCGAGTACTCCATCACGAGGAGATCCCTTTCTAATGAAAAAAAGTGAAGCCGGATTAACTCTCATTGAGATTCTCGTCGCTCTGGGCATTTTCATGATGCTGGGATCCAGTTTGGTGATGTTCCTCCGTGATGGAATGTCGACCTGGCAAATTGGAGAATCGCGCCGAGAGGCATATGAACGCGCTGGAGCTATCATGGATTTGATAGGGGAAGATCTTCGTTCTTCCTTTACGCAATCAGATCCTGGCCCAGACAATGGCCTCGTTGACGTCTTGATGCTCTGCGATATGGATGATTTTAATCGGCCTCGACTTCGTTTAGTGAGAACCCTGTCTGACGAGACTCGAAATCCGGTGACCAGAATAGCAGGGTCGTACACCGGCGGTCTCGCAGAGGTGGATTACCGCAATGATTCCCAAGAAGCCAAGCTCGGGATACTGAGAGCTCCCGGTGGGCTCGCTGAAGTGGCGTATCTCATGGGACCGGAATCAGGATCCGAAGTTCTTTGGAGAGGTATGAAGTCGCCCATAGGGGGTGAGTCCTCTCTGTTTGATGTGGTCAACCTTCTCCCTGATGTCGATGGTATCCCGATGCGTTGTCGACCCGTAGCCGACGGAGTGTTGTATCTCGCTTGGTCATTTTGGGGTGGAGATCGTCGACGTTGGAGTGACGGCAAGTCTCAGCAGGCGCTGCCGTATTGGGATTCGACGAGAGGCATCCTAGAACCCCCCGCGGACGCAGGAATCGCTTGGGATGCTCGAAGCCGCGATCGTCATGAGGACGACGTTTTCCCGGATACTGCCGAAATATTACTGGTCCTGAACCCTTCAAGATCACGGGCATTGGCCAGGCTCACCACTGATATTGGTGACGACGACGATGTTTTGATTCTTGATAGTGTGAATGAATACTCGACAAATGGTCAGCTTCATATCCGTTTGGATTCGGAGTGGATTCTTGTGGGAGAGATTCAGGGCAACAGGTTTGTGGATTGTCAACGTGGAGTCCGAGGGACAAAAGCTGTTGAACATTTACGAGGAACTCGTGCCGTGAGTGGAACTGAGTTTCGCCGAACGATTCGTATTCCGGGTTACCGTGACGCAAGGGGGCCAAGATAATGTGCTCTTTTGAACATACTCATGACCCTATCGTCCAAAGGTCCGATTCTGGATTTTCACTTCTTGAAGTCATCGTTGCTTTAGGAATATTGGCTGTGGGTGTGGGTGCTGCTATTTCATTGTTTACAGCAGGGACCGCTGCTCACAGTCGCGCTATCGACCGTTTGAAAGCGATTGAAATCTCAGAGTCCGTGTTCGCTGCGATTGAAGGTGCTTTAAGAGACGGTGCGAACATCGAGGAAATACAAACGAGTGATTTGATCCCTTCCGTATTGGAATCATGGCCAGGAGTGAAGGTCGAAATCGCTTTTTCGACGATTCCAAAGCCGGACTTTGTGGATGAAGTGGTCATTCGATTGAGTATTCGATGGATCTCTCGTGGTCAGCAGGCCGAAGAGAAGTTTGAGCAGATCATTGCTCGATCGAGAAGTGTTCGATTGCTCCCCGAATAATTAAGCCGTGAGTATGGCTCGCTCGAGGAGTTCCTGAGGAGTGGGGCCCGCTCCACTTTTCATTTGCCAGTCCATTTCAATCAGAGACGAAATGATTTTTTCAATTCGTGCTTTATTGCAATGCCTGAATTGCTTTCTGATCCGTGGGAGAAAAGGCCTCGCGATGCCCGTTTCGGCAAGAATCTCAGCCTCTTTTCCACCTTTTTCAACGATGGCGTGAACTGCGCGCAATTCGCGGGCTCGTTTTAGGGCCATCGCGGAGCATTGAAGCATCAGTCCCTGTGGGTTTTTGACTCTTTGGTCCTTCTCGTCGAGCCAGCCCGTTTCCAACATATTTGCCAGCAACTCAAGAGCACCAGATCGATCATTTTCAAACCAACGATCGACCAAGTCGAAGGCACTTCCGTCACCCCCCGACGGTGTTTGTTCAAGTACGATTTTCTCGTCAACGATTTGAGTTTTGTTGGCATCGGATAAGAGTGAAATCTTCTCTACGGTACTGGCGAGAGGAGCCATGACCGGGCCGAGTCTGTCGATCAAGATCTGAGCGGTCTCAGGTGCGATTTGTAGGCCCTTCTGACGGAACCTGTGGACTACCCAGTGATTCATGTCGTGATCCCACGGAGAAGCGTCAGGTTTCCAAGGTGGAGGTCTGTGGAACGGCCTGTCGGAGCTGATCCACCATCCAGTTGTTTTGAGGAGCTTTGCGATCTTTGATCGACCGTCGAGGGATTTTGCACGTAATATTAACAAACTGTTTCCAAAAGATTCAGCAAGAATCTTGCCCCATGCCTCTGGATCCAGTTTGAACCAACGATCGGCATCGTCGATGACCACGATGGGAGTTCCTCCGAAGAGACTGGGTGTTCGGAGTTCGTCGAAGATATCGCGGAGTTTTTCTTCGTCGGGTCTGACCTGGGCACCTATTTCGTGGATTTGATCCTTGTCGGGGGCTCCTCCGGGAAGTTTATCAAATATCAGATCACGGGCTTCTCGTATCAACAGATCCTCTTTACCGACGATCACAGCGACACTTGGAAACTCGCGATCGAGTTTTTTTGCCAAAGTGGCCATCGTTAATGCTGCTGAAGTTTTCCCGGTTTTTTTCTTGGACATATGTATGAGTTTCAACTCCGAAGAGAGAATTACAACCCATGACCTTGACTCCCAATAATGAAGCCATAAACTTCCTTTTTTCGAGGATTGACCCGGGAGTTCCGGGTCGGAAGTGTGGTGAAAATCCACCGCGGTGCCGCCGCTGTAACCGGGGACGATCCCTGCATTCTGACATTAGGTCGTAAACCTGATTGTCAGTAGCCACTTTGATCGAAAGGTCGAGGGAAGGCGCAGAGGAGAGGTTGATCCGGAAGTCAGAAGACCTCCTTGAAGATCATGGTTCTTTAAACGCCCCGAGCAGGGCAAAGGGTTACGTTATGCGATTTTCACATATCCATCTTTCTGTTTCATCCCGCTCAGACTTTCTGACATATCGGCCCTTCGCGATTCTTTTCGTGATCATGTTGGCATTATTGCCAGGCTTAGACTCTTCGCTATCCGCTCAAAATACAAATGCGACGATTTTACTGTCGATCCCTGAAAGTGTGGTCGATGCGCATCCATATAGGATTGTCAGCGCTCCAGATGGGGAGTTGGGATATGTCAGCCTTGCCGGGGACGTGGCACCCTTTGGTGAGGCTGTCGAAGATTATGCGAATAATCTGGTCCAGGAAATTCATCTGCACACTTTAGAAAAGGTCCGCGTTTTCCAGGTAGGGTTGTTCCCTACTGAAATGGTGATCGTGGGTCAGCAACTTTTCGTCACGTGTTCCAATGACAGTTCGCTGTACTCCATCAACTTAGACAATTCGAACGTCACGAGTTTCCCTATGACAGATTCTTCCGGAGCGGATGTTTCATTTCTTTCGGGGCTTGTGGAAGGCCCGACGGGTGAAATCTATGTGGGATCCAATGGCGGAAATTTCGACGGCTCTGACGAAAATGTTATCGTTTTCGATCCTGTGTCACAGTCGATAGTGGGTCGCTTAAATGTGCCTGGAGCCATCACTCGATTTTCTTGGCACAATAATCAACTCGTGATTCCCGTCGGATATCCAGATAATGACTTCTCTGCCGCTCCTGTGTTGCGTTGGATCGATCCCGTCACGGGCGTGGTGACCGCTGAGTTGCCGATTGCTGTAGATACCTCCGATTTCCCCATGCCTTCCGATATCACCCCGCTCGGGGACGGCACTGCGGCTTTGACTGTCATCGGTGGAAGTAATGAAGTTTTCCATATCGATTTGGAGACCCAGACCTTACTGGGTAACTGGGCGCTTCCAGGAACAGACTATTTACAAAGTCGGGTGCTGCCATTGAACGACAGTTCTCTTGTGGTGGCAGACTTTATAGATGGAGTTCTGCATCAGATTGATCTTGCGACAGGCGACATTGAGACCTTCGCTTCCGGTTTGCAGCTTCCCGTGGACATACATTTACGCAATGGCCGTTTGTTCGTCGCCGAGCAGGCTCTCGAACAGGTGAGCGTTTTTGTTGTACCGGGTGGTTTTATCCGAGGAGACGTCAACAACGATCAAATGATCGACATCAGTGATCCGATAATGTCTCTGGGGTATCTGTTTTTGGGGGGGGATTTAGCTTGCCAAGATGCCGCTGATTTCAATGATGATGAATCTCTCGACCTTTCAGATGCGATTTCTTTGCTTGAGTTTTTGTTTTCTACGGGGAATTCCCCAGCGTATCCCTATCCTCTAGGCGGAGGTGATCTGGGTGGCGACGGTCTGGATTGTGAACAGGGGCTTGATTTTTGACCCCTCCAGAAGGCATCCTTTTTACGACTCTTGAACGGAGAATTCTCGCTATGAAAATCATGACGTCTTTGTTGTTCCTTCTTTTCGTCGTTCAACCAGTTCAGGCGCAATCTGTCTGGTTTGGTAGCGATCTCTCTTTGTTGTCTATCGAGGGTGAGGCGAGCGTTGTTATTGAGGACCTCGACAACTCTATTGAGTTGATCAGTCGTACCTCCGACGGCGGAGCCTGGATTTATCTCAGCGAAAATACTTCTTTGCAAAGAATCTCAGCTTCAGGAGGCATCGCGTTTTCTGTTCCCACTGAAACAGGTCTTGCAGCGATGGCTGTGGATGCAGCAGGTGCTGTGTGGGCAACTCGACCAGGAATGAACGACGTTATCCGCATTGCTCCTAGCAGTTTCGAACTTTCGAGTTATGACGTTTCCGGTGTTCCGCATGGCATCACCGTCGACGGCTTAGGTCGAGTTTGGGTGACCTGTTCATATTCTAATGAAGTACAAATACTTTCGACGACGGGTGAAATCCTACAGACGATACCTGTGGGTTTCTTTCCGACGGGCATTTCAGCAACGCATGACTTTGGTGTTTGGGTTGCAGAAAAGCAGGGTTTACGTCGTCTCGATTCTGCAGGGAACTCTGTATGGTCCGATGTGGCAGGAATCTTCCCGATAGGTGTGACCACAGATACTTCTGGCCGAGGCTGGTTTACGTGTCAGGTGAGCCACCAGGTTGTCGTCGTTTCTGATCTCGGGATCGATATGATCGTCGACGTTCCCGCGCGTCCTCTGGGCGTCGCTGCACATGTTGACGGTTCAGTTTCTGTTCTTTCACGTTTGGGCGCGACCATCAGTCGGATCTCAGGGACTGGTGAGTTGTTGAGCTCATACTCAACCTCTTACCCAACGGGTAAAGGCGATCTCTCTGGAATCCAATTAGCGACAGTCGTTGCGCCGACAATGGATTTCGACGAAGACGGAATTACAAACCAAGCGGAAGTGTTCGCAGGTACGAATCCGTTCGTCGCCACGCAAATTGAGTTTGTCCGCGGAGACGTCGATCGGGATGGTTCGATCGCATTAACGGACGCCCTGCTTTCTATGGAAATCTTGTTTTTGCAGCAGCAGACAGATTGCCTGGAGGCACTAGACGTCAATGACGATGGCTCATTGGATCTTGCTGACCCCATCAGAATCTTAGGCTATTTGTTTCTTTCTGACAGTCCTCCAGAATCTCCATTTCCTGAATACGGGCCTGATCCTACGCCTCAGGGGGGATTCACCTGTAACAATTAGGCAATGTCTGGGCAGGGAGACTTGAATTTCTTATGCCCGAGGTGTCTGATGCATCTGTTGATCTGCTCAAACCATTTTGGTTCTGGGTGAGGTCTCGTTGGCTCCAGTCCGTATTATTCCCGGCTCCTGCCAGGATAAGGACTGCTTCCCGAGTGTCTTGAGTGGGATGGTATTACTTTCCAATCCCCAATCTGCTCTGGGTAGATTCATCTCTCAGAGAAGGCGAGCCATATTATCGTCGGGAGATAACCCGACCCGAAAGGTAATGACATGCAATCCAAGGTCGATCAGGAACATCAGATCGCCGTTTTCATCGATCTCGACAATATCGCCATCGGTGTTAAAGAAGCAAATATTAAGAAGCTCGACATCAATAAGATTCTCGACAGGCTTGTCGAGAAAGGGAAAATCACGGTCAAGAAGGCCTACGCCGACTGGACAACTTGGCGTCAATACAAGGTTCCATTCCATGAGAGTGCTGTCGAGTTGATCGATATCCCCATGAGGAAAATGACCGGAAAAAACAGTGCTGATATCAAAATGGTGGTCGACGCATTAGAACTTTCGTATACGAAAGCTCATGTCGATACTTTTGTGTTGGTTTCTGGTGATAGTGACTTTTCTCCTTTGGTTTCTCAGTTAAGGGAAAACAACAAAAAGATTATTGGGATTGGTGTGAAGAACTCTTCCAGTAATCTCCTGATCGATAATTGCGACGAGTTTATCTTTTATGAAGACCTCGTTCGCACGCGCAAGAAGAGAACACGTACCTCTGCGAAAACTCCAACAAGGAAACTCTCCAAGGATCAAACCGCCGCTTTCCAGTTACTTCTGGGTTCTATTGCTGCATTGCAGCGAGAAAATTACGAAGTGATTTGGGGTTCGATGGTGAAGCAGACTATGAAACGCAAGCAGCCCACGTTTAGTGAGGAATACCATGGATATTCTCACTTTTCGAAATTGCTCGAAGATGCGGAAAAGCACAAGTTGATCAAAGTTCATCGAGATCAGAGAAGTGGCACTTACATCATCGATGAATTGATCGAGGATGACGTTTAGGGGGAGATCTCTAAATCGTCGCAACATCCTACGCGCAGTGTCGTGCCTTTAAATGGGTTCATGGCGATGAGTTCCCCACCATAGACGCAGCCGCCGTCAATTCCGTGGATTCCCGACTTGTGGTACTCACCCAAACGAGCCCAGTGCCCAAATACGATTTGACGATCATTGTCGCTCGATCGCGGAACATCGAACCAGGGCTTGTGTCCTTGAGGGGCATTTTTGGGATGATCCGTGAAGTTGTCGAGTGAAGAGCCGTCTTGAATATTGACGCATCGGATCCGGGTGAGAATACTGACCACTTCCCAAATGGGATGACCCGGCTTTTTATACCAATCGCTGAGTCCTTCTTTGATCGCCAAGGCCGCTTGAGAACTCAAGTGGAGGAATTGATCCTCACTCCAATCGGGTTTGATCCCAGCATGGACGACTCGGATCTGAGTGTCACCATTCTCAAGATCATGATGGAACCCTTGCTGAAGAAACCAATCACGCCAAACCTTGCTCGCTGGAGCGCCTAGAAGGCTATCTGTTCGATCCGTAGGTCTGTTGCTCGTAATACCTTCTTCGCAGGCCAGCAGGTGTAGGTCATGATTTCCGAGCGTGACGTGGGCTCTCTCTCCGAGGTTCATGACGAATTCGAGAACCCCAGCGCTTTCAGGTCCTTTTCCCACCAAATCACCCACGAAATAAATACGGGACTGGGGGGACTGTGCATCGATGGATTCGAAGAGCTTTTCTAGCGTTGCTCGGCAGCCATGGACGTCGCCAATGATCCAGGTCTCTGATTCTGGGCTGAGATACGGATTCATGCCCGACTTTCAGTGAAATACGCCGGGAGCAGGGCTCCCGGCGCAAAACTTGATACGACCCTGGCACGATTCGAACGTGCGACACCCGGCTCCGGAGGCCGGTGCTCTATCCACTGAGCTACAGGGCCACTGATGTGCAATGTTCAGCGATCCACTGATTGAGATTGGGCGATCCATGACCGATATGCCTGCAAAAACACAATCATTTGAATCTCAGGTTTTATCAGATCCATATCCCAGCGTCTAGACGACTGGAGAGGAAGCATTGAATGGGTATACAATCTGGCTATGAACATTATCCGTCATCCCGCTCTGACCGTTGTGAGCCAGCTACTGATCTTCGGGGTGGCGTGTGTGGTCTTATGGGACTGGCTCCAGACGAATTCTGGCCAATCCCTATCGGATCACACTGAGCAGGCTCCTCTGTTCATGTTGCTGGGAGTGGTGCTCACGATTCTGCAGCTTCAGCCGTTGAGGATCGACAAGAAGGTGTTTTTACCCGGCATACTGGGTTTGTTGACGATCGCCACTCTATTGATCACCTCACCGAGTCTTCATGTGCTGACTTCTCTCGTGGGCCTCGCATACGTCCTGAGTTCTTACGTTTCGAGCTTGCTTGGAATTCTAAAGCGTGGTGGGCCGCTGTTTCTTCTCCTTTTGTTTCTTATTCCTATTTTGGCGGGAAGTCTCGCTCTCAGTTCACCCCGATGTTCTTCATCGGGAGAGGAACCCTTAGATTTCAATAAAAGTCTCTTCACTTCTATCAGCGCTGTTTCTGTCACCGGATTATCCGTCGTGGATATCGGCCGCGAACTTTCTATTGAAGGTCAGTGCGTCTTATTATTTTTGATCCAAATAGGTGGGTTGGGCACGGTTACATTCTTCGTTCTGTTTATGTCAATTTTGGGTGACGGGCTTGGGATGCGACAAAGCCGAGCTGTGAGAGAAGCCATCGACGTCTTTGATCCTGACCAGTTCAACTCTTTGATAATTACGGTTTTCACGACTACGTTTTTTGTTGAGCTCATAGGATTTCTAGCACTCTCTTCAATTTCAGAGAGCTCTTATTTCTCTCACTTGTTTCATTCGATCAGTGCATTTTGTAATGCAGGATTTTCATTGAATGCTGATTCTCTCGCCAGTTTTGATACATGGTCTTTGCTGATCATGGGTCTCTTGATCATGGTGGGAGGTCTCGGATTTCCAGTGATCTTTGTTTTCTGGAAAAGGCTTTTTAGGAAGGAAGGCTATCGGTGGCCCCTTCATCTGGGTCTCGTCGTCATGACGTCGTTGATTTTGTGGTTGAGTGGGGCAGTTCTCCTGGCACTGAATGGAGAAGGCTGGGGCAGTGTTTTCTGGAGTGTCACTGCTAGAACAGCGGGATTCTCCACCTCTCCAGTCACGGATCTGTCGGTATTTGCACTGTTGATCATGATGTTCCTGATGCTGATCGGTGCTTCACCCGGATCTACGGGTGGAGGTCTAAAAACGACTACATTTGGAGTGATGTTCTTGGTGGTCAAAGCAGAGCTCTCTGCGATGTCTAAAGTGGTTTTTTGGAGAAGGACTATTCCGGAATCACTGATTAAGAACGCCGCAGTATTAGTGATGGTTTATTTTGTCGCATGGCTTGTCATGCTGTGTTGTCTCACTTGGCTTGAGCAATCCGCGTTGGCAGACGGAACAGTCTCTTTTCTTTCTTTAGCGTTTGAGATGACCAGTGCATTAGGGACCGTGGGTTTGAGTATGGATTTAACGAGTGAGTTAACCCTCAATAGCCAAAGAGTCTTAATGGTGGCGATGATTCTTGGAAGACTGGGACCTCTGGCGCTCGTCGTAGGACTCGCTTCTGTGAATGGACCCGGAGACCAAGGAGTTCGACCTGAAGGAAAGGTACTGTTGGGCTAACCTTCTATATGTTTCAGGATCTCGCCCAGTCGATCCTTTTTCCCCAAGAGGTGGACCTTGTCACCCGTTTGTAGAACAAGGTCGGGTGTGGGCGCGAAATCATAGGTCGTCATATCTTTACGCTGAATGCAAATAAGGTTTACGGCGTACTTTTTCCTGATGTCCAAGTCCTTGATAGAGTGGCCATCCCAATTCTTGGGGATCTCCACATTCCAGATCTCTTCATCGGCTGAAAGTGGGAGATTATCAACGGAATACGGCGTCGTCAGTTTGCGAGCCATATCTTTGGCGGCTTCTGTTTCTGGCGAAAAGATATCCGTTTTCTCGATGCCTATTTTGAGAAGTATTTTTTCCGTAGTTGATCCATGCGCCCTACAGATGATTCGCCCGATATTTAGCTCGTCTTTGAGGGCGGAAAGTAGAATCGCAGGGAGTGGCGACTCTCCGACAGTGATGATCAAGATGTCGAGGTTCTTGAGTTCAGCGTTGACCTTCTTTTGATCTTTGAGGTCGAGGGCGACAGCGTCATGGCAATCATCTACAACTGCAGCGACCTTCTCTACGTCCCGATCCATAGCCTTGATCTCTGCATCATGACTTTTGAGGAAAGAAATGAGAGAGGTGCCGAATTGACCTAACCCAAAAACGCCGATTCTTTTTTTTGTCATGTTGCTCCCGCTAAAAGCCTGAACCTTTGACGATATCGTGCTTCAGTAACCTTAACTCAGATAGAAACCTAGTTCTCTTGTCCGCTGAGATTTGTCTTCTACCCGATCCATTTTCAAGCCAGTTTTGCCATTCATCGATTTCGAGAATGAATTGGGTTCTCGTTGTCGAACTGATGCCGTTTCTGACATCGTCGCGTACGGAGGCCATCCATTCACTCATCTCATTGATGTCCATTTGGAAAGTGGGTTCTTGGGTCGTTTGAGTCTCGATGGTCGTGGCCTCTTGAATTCTTAGGGCTAAGTCATGAGTGTCGGAATGGGGAAAGCGCTTCACTAAATCTTTTGGACCACCGGTATCGAGCCACCGTTGAAAGATGGTGGGATCAATTTTAGAAGGTGAAAATCTATGCAGCAGCAGCAGTTGGTACGTGAGGTCGTCTTCATCTTTAGAAGACGACTCTTGGACGACGAGATTCTTGATGTCGACCAAAGGAAGCTGAACCCTAGATCCAGATTTTAATTCAGCCACGATTTGACCAGAATCGAAATGGAAATTCGTAGCCTCCATCGTGGTTTCTTTTGAGGTGGATATCAGATATTCGCCCTGAACCGGTTCTTGTGATTCAGGTATCCATTGTGAGACGTTGGCGAGGGTTGATCGGGATAAATCTTCGATGCTCTTCTGGGGAGAAAGCTCTTTGGTTTGAGGCTTTCTGGATGTGGGGTTTTCTTGGGTAGAGCCTTCTGACGAGATTTCCGGGACCTCCTCATAAACCATCTCAGGAGGACGATTTTTAAGGGCTTGGAAAAGAAATCCACTGGTCAATATGCAGCTAAACAGAAACATGCGTGTCATAAGGATCTCCTTTCATTTAAGTACTCAATGAGTGCTTCCCGGCTCTTTCCTTGCTGTGGAGTGTAACCGTTTAAGTCTCGATGTTCATGCTGATGAATGGCATAGAAAAAAATTCCTTTAGAAAAATCTGCATCTCCGAAGACGTCTAAGAATGCTCTGTATCCCTCGACCTGCAGCTCTGGTTGGTATCGCGAATTCGGTGTGCCTGGATTCCAGGGTTGCTGCAATGCCAGAGAATGGTCCGGGTACCCGACTTCCGAGAAAAATATCGCCGTTTGGTTTTCTCGACTCCACAACTTGAGCGCTGACAGGTGGGGCAGAAGCATCGATCGTAAGTATGCTGAAGATACGTGTGCTGAAGATACGTGTGCTGAATTTATATGTGCTGAATTTATATGTGCTGAATTTATATGTGCTGAAGCATTGAAACTCTCTGATTCAGATCCGATTCTTTCGAGTGGGAAGTAACCATTGATACCCAGAATGTCCAGATCGTTATGGAATGACACGCTATTCCAGTCATCCCAATTTGCCGAATATGAAACACCGCCTCGGTAAACCGATCGGACATTCTCAATGAGAGAACTCCAGTATTTTTCGAGATTTTGAAGTGAACTTAATTCACTGCCGACAAAAAGCATATCAACGTCTTCATTTGCACAGAATGTCGCTATGGAGATCATCCACTTCGAATATGAGGCCCACCACTTATCGAGATAAAGAGGACTATATTCACCACGCCAATGCTGACTTGTTTCATTTTGAATGAGAAGAACTGGGTGAAGTGAAACCTGTAAACCTTTGTTTTTGCACTGGCGTATCGATTGGGCCAGTCGTGAAAAACTAGGAGTCCTGCGGTCGAATACCGGAAATGAATGTGCGGAATGATCTACTGTGAATGTCATGTACTGAATCTGAATCCAGGTGAATCCCATATTGCTCGCCAACTCTAGGTCATCCTGGAAAACGTCGGGAGAGTCTTCTTGATTGAGTATTAAAGTGATCCCTGTGAGAGAGTCAGGCGGGCTGAGCTTGCGTGCGGAGTCTCTTGACCGCTGATCTGCTGAAAGTGACAGGTTCACCTGAGGCCCATTATTCAAAGGTAGTCCTGAGTCCCTCCCAAGAGAGAGGGTGGCGGCGACGATCAGGAATACGGGCCAGGGTTGAGATTTGGGGATCAAAGTGCTCATCTCAGGACTTTGGGGTCCTTCCAGTGAGTGTGTTATGGACAAGAACGATTTTGCCCACGAGAATCACAAATGTAACCCGTAAGTTGTAGTGTTCCTTCGGAGCGTTCGCCTAATTTTGACTCCATTCGAAAGAAAGCCTGAAACATGAAGCTGAATACCCCTCTCTTTGCTGTACTAGCCTTCATTCTCATGATTGTTTCTGCCTCTTCTTCTCCGCTGATGTCAGAAATCGCGGATTTGGATTCCTTGATCCGCAAGTATGACAGTGAGAGAGACCTCAAATCTTTTGAACGCTTTGCTACTCTTCAAGAAATTGCGGAAGAAGGGTCTCGTGACTCTTCCGAATTTTTGGGCAAAGTCATCCGTGACCCCAAAGAAGAGGTGTCATTAAAAGAAGCCGCGATACGAATGATTTCTCTTCATGACAACGGTATTGGTTTGAAAGCGGTCGTCGAAAAAGGATTGGTGCAACTTCCTGAAAAGTCTCATTGGGTGATTCGGGAATGTTGGGATAGAGATCTGAACGATGAAGAAGTGGAATACCTTGTCGAGACGGGATTGGGCTTGGTGAGTCGACTGCCGATAGCTTCTCAGGGGATAGTGCTCTCTATCGGTCGAAAAGTTGAAGATCCTGAAATGGGTAAAGTGCTGCTCAAGCTGCTCGGTAACAGGAAGATTCCCGCTCAGCACCAGGTCTTCATCGTGGAGATGGTGCGCAGAAATCGCGTGGAAGGAGCCACTAAAAAGCTAGGTAAAATGTTTCGCATAGATGAGCCAGATCTGCAAAAAGAGATATTGTTAGCTCTCAGAGATCTGGAAGCGTCTGATCAGAGTAAGACCTTCCATAGAGCGTTAAAGAGTCCTCATTGGCCTGTCAGAGCGGTCGCCGCAGACATTTTTGGTGCCACTCGTGATCAAGAGATTGTGAAGACTCTCATACCATTACTCGACGACCCATTTCTAGAAGTTCAATTGGCTGCGACGCATGCTTTGCGACAGATCGGTGGGCACGATGTTGTTGAAGCCTTTATCGAACGGCTTCCAAAGATGAAAGGGCGGCTTCTCGACGATGTCGGGGATTCATTGCTCTGGTTGACGGGGGAAGATTTCGGAGCCAGCAATGTGTCTTGGAAGGCATGGTGGGAAAGCAAGGGTAAGGACGCGGAGATCAGAGGGATCGATAGAGATGAATACGACGCTATCCGCGAGAAGTCTCGTAACAACACGACAGGAACTTATTACGGCTTGAGAGTCATCAGTAAGTTCGTCACCTTTATTGTCGACATATCTGGAAGTATGGAAGAGCCCTACGAGGTGGGCTCTATCAAATTGCCGGGAGGTCGTAAGGGTAAAAAGGGAACGGGTGTTGCCGAGAAAGAGAATCCCAGCGGAAGTAAGACAAAGGAAGTTCTGCCCAAAATAGAAGTCGCTCGTAGAGAACTGGTGCGAGTTCTCGATGGGATTCCTGACGGAACTCAATTCAATATTATTCCATTCGAGAGTTCCTTTACGCCGTGGAGACCTGCATTGGTTCAAATGGACGACCAAGTTCGTTCCATGTCGATTGAATTTGTACAGCAACTGAAACCTCGAGGAATGACAAACGTTTTTGATACTTTGGTCTCAGCTTTGGAAGACCCGGAGGTCAATACGATTTATTTCCTCAGTGATGGATCTCCAACGATGGGGAAAATCACTGAACCTCAAGGTATATTGAGTGAGATCAAAGCCCTCAATGCCGATCGTAAAGTCAAGATCCATACGATCGGCTTTCATTTGGATCCCGGGGCCGCTCAATTGATGAGGCGACTCGCAGAAGAAAACCATGGAGACTTCGTCGAGAGATAAGACGTTTTCTGTGAATATAAAAAAGAAACCAGACGTCTTTGCAGACGTCTGGTTTCTTTTTTTGAAAGTTCGTCGGGCCTAGAAGTAGACTTCGCACCGACTTTTCTCAAAGCGAGCGGAGAAGATGAGCGTCACAAGGAAAAGAACAACCGAGCCTCCAAGGAGGCCGTAGTTCATTCCGGTATCAAGCGAACCAGAACTGAGCTTGTAAAGATAATAAATCGTCACCAAAAGGAACAAGCCTGCAGGAATAGAAGCGGTCAAGAATGCTTTAGATTCTGCAGCCTTCGCCATGATGAGTCTTTGAACCTCTGCGGATTCCGGAACGGTGCCTGTGTGACCACAAGCGGGGCAGTTCAAACTGGAAGAAGAACTTTTCGGAACGTAGAGGAAATCCGAATAGCACTCACTGCACACGACGTCAATTCCGCCGGCTGTAGATGCCGTCTTTACAGATTTGCTCGCCAGTGGTGTTTTCTTCTTCTTTGCTCCGCCTCTTTTTGAGGCAGGCTTACTTCTTTTGGCCATGTTGGTTCTCCTCTGGTTGGTCTTCCATCAAGGGAGCATCGTATCTGATCACCGTAAAGCGTCAAGAAGCCCTGAGGGCAGACTTATGGATTTCAACGATCTGTGACCGGTGACCTCATGCGTGCGGATTTTAGTGCTGAAGCCGGGGCGAATGGACTGCGAGATTCGTCTGTCGGAATTACCCGGACAGCGGCTCCTGCCATGTCGTATCAGGCCTTACTGGCGGAAGAGAGCCCTCTGGAGACGCATCTGGATCAGGAGGAAGCGGATCGGCTCCCCTTCTTCGAAATTCTTTTTGGCGTGTCTCTTTCGAGGGCTGCGAACCTCTTCTCGGGGGGCGTTGAGGGCGTAATCCTTCTCGTGGAGACGATTTTGAGTCAGGCCCCAGTGAATCGGGAGCATCTATGTGCCGTCTTCGAGACGGACCGTTCGGCGGACCTTTTGGCGGAGTGCCCCTTCGAGGACCGTCGAGCTGGTTTGGTTTTCTGAGTTCCGGCGGCAGTCTCCTGCCAGATCTTCCTCTGAAGTCTCGTCCTGGGGGTCTGTGGAAAACTCTTGAGAACATATGCATGAAGAGGTGCTTGTCCGCATCTGAAAGAGACTTCAGCCCTTCTTCCAATTTTCGGATCTGCGGATTATCCGAATGCTGGGTGAAAAAGGGCCCCCATTCGTGGGGCGGCAACTTTCGCATCGCCTCAATAAGATCTTTTTGAAGCTCGGTAAATGATTGCACCAGATCCAGCACTTTTTCAGAACCAGAACCGCCTTCCGGCAAGGAAAGCTTCCCAATTCTTTTCAGTAATTCCCAATTGAGAATGGGAGTGGGTAATGCCTCTAACTTGTTACGTTGAGCGGGAGTCATTTCATCGAGGAGTACTTCTCTTTGCTGCTTCACGATATCCAGCAAGAATATACGACGGCTTCTTCGATCGAGACTGCGATACCGGTCTTGCGTGGCTTCGTTTTGTGTCAGTAGCCATAAGTGGTGTCGAATGGCTTGCAGCCTCTTTGATTCCCTGCTGTGGGTATCTTCAGATTTATATTTATTCAAAGCCTCTGGAAGTTTGAGAATCTGATCCGGTGTCATGCGTCGTAACTCATTGATCACCTTAAGTCGACGACTTGGACTGAGGGATTGAAGCTGTTGGAAAGCCTTTTTAATTCGAAGCTGCTTTTCAGGTTCCATCGAATCCCAGTGGCGCATCGCTGTGACGAGGTCCTCTGTCTTCGTTGATGTGTCAGATTGGCCCAGCAGTGTTGAAGAGACTGCGGCTAGCAACAAAATCAGAGTCACCGTCACAAAGGGGCGCTGTAGCGTTCTCATCGTTGTTCCTCCGTAGTGGCGATAAGGAAAGCAAAGGGAACTTCAGACAGATCTTCGAAGGTGAGAATCGCGGCTGCTAAATCGAGATGATTCAACTGTGAAAGTTGAGCGGGGTCCATTTCAGAGAGTGGATCAAGAATGTCCAGTAATTGAAGGATTTCAGTAGTGGGTTCCGTCGGAGACGAGTTGGAATCTGTTCGAGGAACAAAGTTGATGGCCAATACCACAAAAAGGATCAGGGAAGCCGCCATCAAACTTCGAGGCATGCTCCAAAAATTCGGGGCGGGCGATGATCGATTCAACTTGAGCATCAAGGAGTTAAAGAACAGATTTTTATCAACAGGGGTTGTCTGTCTCTGTTCATGTTTGCGTAAGAGATTGAGTTTCTCCTGGATGTCATGATCTTCGAAATCGTCGGGTTTCATCATGATTCATCTCCTTCGTCCATGGGGGGGGGTTCTTTATCGCTGAGTATTTTCGGGTTCGTGTTCATTGAATTTGTGCGCAAAATATTTGAGAGCTTCTTTCTGATGCGGAACAGGTACGACTTTGTTGCATTGCCAGATTTGCCGATATGTTGAGCGATCTTATCGAGAGGCCAATTTTCGAAGTAACTTAAGTAAATCGCTTCTCTTTCCAACTCTGGCAAGCTGTCGACAGCGAGCTGAAGAAAGACCAATTGTTCTTCGAGAAGCATGGAGTCTTCAGGGCAAGAAAAACGAGGCGTTCCGCCGAGCCATACATTCGGATCTTCATGTTGATCTTGATCAGATCGTAACGTCGAACTGGGAGTCCAGTTCTTGCGCTTACGAGTTCGAAGTTCGTTCAAAGCTATATTTCTAGTGATGGTCATTAGCCAACCTCTAAATGAGATCTTTTTCGCAAAACGGTCTCTGCTGGACCATACTCTCATGAATACTTGCTGAGAAATGTCGTCTGCGCTGGCGGGGTCTGGAATAAACCGCTTTGCCTGCCGTTGGACAAGATCGACGTTTCTTTTGACAAGGTGTTCATAGGCAGAATCGTCCCCGTTCTGAAAGCGGCGCATGAGCTCTTCGTCGCTTTCTGGTTCCGCTGAGTCCACCAATGCACCTCTCCTAAGAGGAAAACCCCGGGAAGACTCCCGGGTTGTTCAATTTTGTAGTATTTTAAGAGCAAAGAGCAAATCGAAGCTGTTTGAAGCACTTTTCAGGAGGATATCTCCATTGGATTCCGGATTCGAGAACCCGGATTTAGGTTTTACTCCAGGATCTGATCCTGTTCCGGGAGTTCCTTACACTGATATCGAACCGAATGACGTCGTTATTGACGTTCGTAGTCCTTCCGAATACGAAGTCGACCATCTTCCAGAGGCGATCAACGTCCCTCTTCTCGATGACATGGAGAGATCTCGTGTGGGCATACTCTACCGCACTGAAGGTCCTTTATCCGCTTCAAACTGGGCCTTGTCCCAACTTCGATCGCGTTTTAAGTGGTTTCTGGAGCAACTGCTCTCTAAGACTCCACCTCAATCGCGATTATTGATTTGCTGTGCTCGGGGAGGGGATCGCTCTCGGCATGTGGTTCAGTTCTTAATTGAGAATGGTAGGAGTTCGTATCAGGTCGTCGGGGGTTATTGGGCCTACAGAGTTTGGGTGCGAAAAAAACTGGACGAGACGAATTACCCCAATCTTTGGGTGCTCGATGGTTTGACCGGTACAGGTAAAACTCGTCTGCTCCATGCGATTTCAAAAACTCGTCCAGGATCCGTCATCGATCTTGAGGCTTATGCGCAGCATCGCAGTTCTATTTTAGGCGACGTGGGCCTGAATCCATGCAGTCAAAAAAGTTTTGAATCGAGTTTGGCTCAGCATGGACATTGTTTCCCCAACGAAAATTGGTATCTGGTCGAAGCAGAAAGTCGAAAAGTAGGAAATCGAGAGATCCCTACCTATTTCTGGGACCAGATGGTTCCTTCTCCACGTATTCAGCTGGAGTCTGATGTCGATACGCGAGCTCGTATTCTCGTGGAAGAATATCGAACACCAGAAGGCTGGGAGCCTTTGATAAAAAAACTGGACGATTTCGCAAGGTTTAGCGATTTATCGAAAGAGAACATCGCTGATTTGGTGAAAGATCTTCGGAATGATCAACCTGTATCGGTCGTGAAGTATCTCTTGGAGCATCACTATGATTCTCGATATCAACACCATATGAAAATCGACAGCGTGAAGTTGAAGTTGATCGTCCAGGAGCCGGAAGACTTAGCCGAGCAGGTGATACAGTTTCTGGATTCCCCGTCGAAAGCTCACACCCTTTAACTTTTGATTTCTACTCGCTGGGCATCGTCGGTAAATCGACCATGTTCGAGGAAGTAAATCAGCTCTTCTTGTGTCTTCTTGCGCCAGAATACAAATGTATGTGAACCCGGTAAGCGAATGTGGTCTACAGATCCGAGGAGTCGTGTATTGGGAACAGGGACTAACGGATCACTTTCAGCGGCAATCACCCCGGTGGGAGTGGCAGGGACCACACCTTTAGGCAGTGGTCCGCCTTGTTCCATGCCCAATTCCTTCAGTGGGGCGATGAATCGCCCCACCATGAACTCAAATTTATCAGCGACGGGGGATCCCAAATTGGGGGGTGCGATTTGAACGACTTTTTGTATGCCTTCAATCCTGGGAGTGGTTGCTAGAACGCTGATGACTGCGCCGAGGCTATGACCCACGATCATGAGGGGCTGGCCATTACTTTCTTCCTGCAACTTCAAGAGGTGTTGACGGAGGTCTTGCGCATGAGAATCCACATCTAATTTCGTGGTGTAATAACGATAATCAAGGACTTCATACCCTGCCTCTTCAAGTGGTTTGTGAAGCGGTTTCATCGCTCTTTGGGTGCGAAACAAACCATGAACAAGCAAAACTCTGGTTTTCATGGGAGATTCTTTCTCGATATGGGATTCCTGATGAAGGATGCCGGTTTCAACAAACTGGCATCCCATACAGGACAGCGAAATACAAAAGATCGTCATGGCCCAGATACTTCTTGAGAGAATCACGTTGAGAAGGCTGAGCATGGGCTTCTTTCGGTATGACCACGGAAATGCGACTTCGTAACAGTCTTTCGCTATTTTATCAGAAGTGCAGTGCTACGACAAAGGGAGAATCTTTCGTGAACGGAGTTCCAGGATTGATTCCTTTTCACTCTTGTCATGATTCTTACTGGAAGAGTATTATTTTGTAAGCTGGATGCCGAGCGAACCGTGACAACCATTGTCCTAGGTATCGGTCACGGATTTCGTACGAAGTCCATGTTGGTGATCTTCAGTTCAAGCATTGCTTCGATGAAATAGTCAGGATTCGTTCAAAGATGCGTATCTGCCTGCTCACTACTCAGGACCTCGATGCCGATCCTTTTCCAGAGGATGACTGGCCTTGTGACCCACGGCCGTTTTTGCCCGAAGCGGATTGGCATGTGGCGATACTGGAGGGGAAGCAGGAAAGTGTTCAACAGGTGGAGCGCTTATTGAACGAAAACTTCGACCTGTTCTTTAATTTATGTGACGGGGCCGCTGATCAAGGCACCCCTGGGATCGAAGTGATACAGACTCTCGAGAAGCACGGAGTTCCATTCGTGGGGGCTTCTTCTGAATGTTACGAACCGACACGAGAAGAGATGAAGAGTGCATGCCAGCGTTTGGGCATCGCGACCCCCGCTTATGTCTTTGCGCAGAATGCAGAAGACGTCGAGCGTGCTGCGGAGACGTTAAAGTTTCCTCTCTTCGTGAAGCATTATAGTAGTTACGCCTCCGTCGATATCAGTCGTCGGTCACGCGTGAAGACTCCTGAAGGATTGCGAATCCAGGCCAAGAAAATTATGTCACGTCATGGTGCAGCGCTGATTGAGGAATATATCGATGGGATCGAATGCACGGTGCTCGTCGCGGAGAATCCGGACGACGCGAAAAACCCGATTACATACACCCCAGCTCAATATCGATTTCCAAAAGGCGAAAGTTTTAAGCACTCCGATTTAAAGTGGGTGGAATATGAAGGTTTGTCTTCATTTCCTGTGCCTGATCCCGTCCTCGCTGCTCGACTTCGTGATGAATCGGCGCGGTTTTTTGTAGAGCTCAATGGGGCGAGTTTTGGCAGGTGTGACGTTCGCGTCGCTCCGGACGGCACGACCTACATGCTCGAGATCAATGCCAACTGCGGCATCTATTATCCCGAAGCTGATTGGGGTAGCGCTGACATCTGTCTCTCATTGGATCCAGCAGGGCACGCAGGCTTCACACGCCAACTGGTCGCAGCTGCTTTTGGCCGCCATCGAAGAAA
>JADHSM010000021.1 GCA_016776905.1 Planctomycetota bacterium
GCCGACGGAGTTTTGGCTGGTGGGGAAGAGTGCGGAGGCGGCGGAGGAGCTGACCCGGAAGTATTGTGAGGTTCGTAAGGAGAAGGACCCTCAGTTGCGATTGAAAGATTGTCTGAGGCGTGATTACAGCTTTGAGGATTATGTTCGCGATGGGGGTGCGGGTTTGAATACCCGCAGAGATGAGCACTCGGACTGGTCCGGTTTTATCATCACGATGGCTTCGAAGTATCCGGGTCCAGAAGAGGAGGACTACAAAGTGGTCGTCCTGCATGAGTACTTTCATGTCTACCAACACGCGCACATCTTCAGTCGTAAAGAGTCAGATCGAAACAGTCGTAATCAGGTCAACCCCTGGTGGGCTGAGGGCGGTGCTGAGTACATGGCGCAATTGCTGTATTCACGGCAGAAAGATGTTCGGCCAGAGTATTTGAAAGAGAAGATGCGTCGCAAATTGCGCTCTCTGAAAGACCTCAAGAATGGGGAGAGCATCGACGAGATTCCCTATGGCAAGAGGGCGATGATCGCTTATGACCTCGGTGCGTGGTTGATCGCCTATCTCATCGACCGCACCAGCGAGGAAGCCTATCTGAAAGGCTTTTACGCAGATCTCAATAAGGAAGGCTTCGAGGGTTCTTTTCAAAAGAACTTCGACATGTCCTCAAAAAAGCTGCTGGAAGATTTCCATCAGAAGTTTCTCAAACTTAGCCCGGATGAGATGCTGAAGATTCTCCCCTGAAGGATATTGAATCGTAGAGCTCCTTCAGTTGGTTGTAGATTCTTTCAGGGCTGAGCTATACTCAGCCGTATTGAATTTATAGATTTGTCAAAAAAATTTATTACAGTAACTCCTGATGAAATGTTCACTTCTTGTACATAGCTAAATATCTCTGAAAGTTTCAAATTTGCGGTTATTTGACATTTTAGTTCTCTTCGTCATTTATGAATATATGATTTTTGTACTAGTGATGATGTTTAAATACTTTGATTAAGCAGAGGAAAGGGGTCGCAGCAAGTGGATCAAGAAAAACCGAATAATGAATCACCCAGCACTTGGGAAAAAATTTCTGATAAGTCAAAGATAATGTACGAAGAGGTTTCCGGAAAATGGAGCTCTGAGTTGTGGGATATAGAAAACAACGATTCCTTAACAACAGAAAAAAAAGTAACTCGAGTGAGTGTAATTGGAGCGACTGCTTGTGCGGCCATTGCGATTCAGCCGATCCCATTTGCCGATATTTTTATTCTTGTACCTGCTCAGGCTTTTTTTGCAACTCGAATTGCTGCTATTAGGGGCGTTCCTGTTACCAAGGAAGATAGCTATGAGTTGCTGAAGCAAATTATGGGGATTATCGGCATGGGAATGATTGCACAACAAATTGCTATAGGTATTTGGAAACTGGGGACCTTTGGTATGGGTGGCCTTCTTACGCTTCCTTTGGTTTTCAGCCTCACTTATGGCTTGCTTTCTGCTTGTGATTTTTATTACGCCAATAAAGCTAAAGGTGTTGAGGTAACCAATAATGAACTCAAAGCACATTTCAAAAAGATGAAAAAAGAGGGAGCGAAAAAGTATAAAGAAGAAAAGGCGCAGGAATAACGAGGCTTATGATGGAATTTAAAAAGTATCTTAAAAAGAATTTTGACGATCTAGCAATCGTATCCTCTTTAGGCAGGTTGATGCTTGCAGAGAGTCCCGGGGAGCTCGAGGAATCCGACTACACAATTTGGGCTGCTATGGAGCGTTCAACGAATGAGTTGGATAATGCCTCTTTTGCTGAAATAAAAAGTTATCTTTTGTCTTATGACGAAGACCAAATTTCAGGGCTTGTCTCAAATATCAAGGGTATATATCACGAACTTGAGTTTGTGAATTTTGAGAACGAAGATGGCGATTCCGTCTTTGCGGTGATGCATGAGTCAACAAATTATCCAGGTACAGATGTCGTATTATTCGATACGACGACAGGGGAGTCGTTAGAGGTGCAACTTAAGGCTGTGGCTGATGATCAGGCGATTGACCGATGGGTTGAGGAGAATCCTGGTATAGCGGTTTATGCTACAGAAGAAGTTGCCGAGGATTCAGGTGTTAAAAGTTCAGGAATGAAGAATGATGAACTTCAGAAAGATGTCGAAGACTTTGTCGATCAAGTTCGGAATGCCGAGGATCCTTTGACTGTAGTGGACCAGCTCCCCTCGTTGGCCTTGGCTTCAGTGGGGTTTGCGGTCTACCTCCTCTATCGTGACTACAATAAAGGTCTGATTTCGCTTGGTGATTTTAAAGTCAAGGCTGCCGCTGTTACTGGTATAAAGGCGGCCAAAATGGGCATGTTTGTCTGTTTGCTGTCTCTCCCAGTGATAGGGCAGATTACTGGAGCTGCATTAATTATAAAACTTTTGTTGTCATTGGACTTATCTTGTTTTGATCGTAGCGTTATTCGGAGGAGTTAAGGTTTTGTGATCATTAGGATTGCTGATATAGACTGAGGAAAGGTATCGTTATGGTTAAGTTCATTTCTCTTTTCTTTTTTGGGTTATGTCTCTGTTTGATTCTCGCAGGTTGTTCCATCTCCATCGATATTCGCCGATCAGTGGAAGCTGACGATCAGGTTGAGGCCCTCATGCAGCGTTATTTTGATGCGTTCAATGCGGCTGATGTGGAGGCGATCAAGGATTGCTGGCATGCACCGGCTTGGATTTCCAATGGCGACTCCAACAAATCGATAGGGACGCTGGAAGAGGTGGGCGAAATCTACGGTGCTCTCTTTGAGAAGATCAAAGCGGAGGGCTGGGATCATTCTGAGTTGATCGACGAAGAGATCGATGTGGTCAACGATACCCTAGCGACCGTGAAGATTAAATTCCGTCGTGTCGATCAGAATGGGGAAGTCATGCTTCCTGAAGTCCGTGCAGGAATGCTCAAGGTGCTCCTCTTTGACGGCGAGTGGAAGATCACCACTCAGGCGGTGATGCCCTCCAAATAAAAGACCGTTTGGTGCGGATGTGTTTGAACTCAGTATTGATCGGAGTTCTTGAAAATCAGCAACCGTCGTGGGAGACGGTGAGTTCGCTGCCGCTTACCACTGGCAGCGTGACTATCCCTGTTCTGGAGAGGATGCATCCCACCCGAACACCATCGGCATCGATGCGACCTTGTCAGGAATTTAGATCATCACTTCAGCTGGCAATGGTCTTGAATTGTATGTGGATGCCATCGAGAAGCCATATGCGCCGGCGTTGAGGATGCCGAGTAGATCTCCTTCATGCACCTGTGGAAGCGATCGATTCCCCGCCAGTTCATCCTCTTCGCAGAGACAGCCACAGATGTCGTAGTCGTGAAGTGGTCCCTCCGGCCGAGAGAGATTCACGATCTCATGTCGTGCACCGTACAGTTTGGGTCGAATCAACTGATGAAAACCGGTATCGACACCGACCACGGTGCGATCACCGACCTTCTTGATCACGTTGGCCCGCGTCACTAACAATCCACACTCCGATACCAGGTAACGGCCCGGCTCAAACCACAACTGTAGTTTTCTTCCCGTCTCCTGCTGAAATTCAGAAAGCGGTTTTTCCAGCGATCTGGCCAGTGCGTCGAGATCGGGATGATCATCATCGGCGTGATGCGGGGGTCGTATCCCTCCGCCGAGATCGAGTGCAACAACATCCGGTAGCTCTCTCGCCAGATCGATCAAGATCTCCGCAGCAGCTCCGAACACCGTTTCATCGAGGATCATCGAACTGGAATGGACATGGAGTGCCTCGACTCGGATGGCGTGCTTCTTGATGATTTGTAGTGCCAGAGGAATTTGCTGCCGATCGATTCCGAACCGTGATCTCTGGTACCAGCCGGTGGCATCTCTGCTCGCTTCGGGGATGACCAGTCCGGGGTGCACCCGCAATGTGCAGGGGACGTCACCTCCGTGGGCTTCCCCCAGCTTCTCAAGATAGGAGAGGTTTTCTATGTTGAGTCGAACTCCGAGGTCGATGGCTTGTTGGAGCTCTTCGAAAGCAACTCCATTGGGTGTGAAGATGATGTCACTGGCGTAAAATCCAACCTCGAGGCTGATACGAATCTCATCGATGGAAACCGCGTCGATACCCATTCCAAGTTCCTTCATCAGATGCAGGAGAGAGGTGTTGGAGTTCGCTTTCATCGCATAGTGGATGCGATGGTCGAATCTGGAAAAAGCTGCCCTGAAGCTGTCGATCTGACGGCGGACAATCTTTGAGTCGTAAATGTAGAGGGGAGTGCCATGCTGACGAGCCAGCTCTTCCGCCTGTGCGCTGCTGATCTTCCATGAGTTGACGGTGGAGCTCATTTCGGCCCTTTCAGTGAGTCATGTAGATTCTCGCACGAGAAGTTCGATTCTGCATCCTCTAGAGAGATCGACGCTTCGATTTATGACAGCAGAACAGTGCGTAATTTGTCGCCGTCTTCTCCTTCAAGGCCACGAACCAGCTGCTGCAATTCGTGGATTCTACGGTGCTGGCGTTGATTGGGAGTTTTGACGAAGTGACGAAGATGCCAGAACGCCATACCGTGAGCGCACCACCGCATCACGAGAGGGAGTGCCTCTTTCTCCGCTATTGATAGGGGGCGAACCGATTGATAGCCACGGAGCATCGCCACCACCAGAGTTGGGTCGATCTTTTCCTGTTGATATCCGAATCCAAGAAGTGCCATTCCGATGTCAAAGATGAGCACATCGATCGCTGAATCCTCGAAATCGATGAGAGCGGCGAGAGTGCCGTCCTTGAAGATGGTGTTATCGGGAAATACATCGCCATGGACGAACCCCCGTGGCAGGTCGAAGGGAAGATGAGATTGCAGGGCATCGGTTTGCCGGCTGAATTCTTCAAAGAACTCGCTTCGATCTTCTTCCCTGGATCTCATTTCATCACGGAAGTCGAGGAGGTCTTGAAAGTCGATGAGAGGAGTGGAGCGGTATCCCTCGGGAACGGGAAAAGTCGAAAGTCTGCCCAGGGCCAGTCCAATCTGCCCAGCAGATTGGATGCAGACCACGGGAGTTTCTCCTTTGATGAAGTCGTAGATCATCACTTTTTCATCCCCGTACTCGGTGATGAAATCTCCATCGTTTCTGCGGATGGGATAGGCTGCCGGAAAACCACTCTTCTGGATGGAGCCGAGGAAGAGGATCTCGTCCTCGATTCGCTCCCTCGGCTGAGCCCGACAGAATCGAACCTGATACACGCCCCTATCGGTTGTCGCCTTGAAATTGACATTGGCATAGCCCAGGGCTAGGCCAGCGATCTGCTGGATGTTGCCGACATTGCTCGCGTCGAAAGCGGCTTCGATGGCATTTCTGGCCGTGTTGTCGAGGTTCGCTTCAGAATTCAGATTTTGGTAGGAAGTATGCATCGAGGAGGGAATCGTCGATTCGGTGCTCTGGGGTTGTTGTGACTCCGGCGAGTCTTTTATTATTCGGCGACTGATCCATAGTGCAATTCCATCTAGCACCCATTTACGTATCACCGCATAAAGAAAAATAGGAAGCCCAATAATAGCGCAGAGAAAACTAGCAATCAGACCCTTCTTGAGTGAGCTAAAAAGATCTTCACCTTCATAAACCATCGACAGCAACAAGAACAATCCTACCGATAGAGATGCTGTGATAAGAAGTTTCAGTCGATCACCGAGAGAGCGGGATTGTGAATTCTTTCGGGAAGACGCTGAAGTAAAACGCCGATTGACTAATCTGATAAGAAACAAGAGTCCAAAAAAAGGCATCCCAAAGATTGCGAGAAAGACAAAACCGAGAGCGTTTCCAGCTCCCGGAATGGGCGTACCCAACCACTCAGCCACCACCACGGCAATCAATGGAGCGCCGCATGCCAACATCAGTAGAAATGGAAGCAACGGAAATTCTGTATTCGGTGATTTATCGATGACCCTCCCCTTTCGAAAGTGAGGCATGGTCTTTCTCTGCGGAGTCGTGCTGAACCGGTCGTCGCTTTTTGTTGAATTGTGGGGGAGGGCTTTCCCACATCAGAAAAGCCGTGTCACTTATCTTATGAAGACAAGCGACACGGCTCATAAATCATTCTGTTGGATTGCGTCTTTACAGACCCAGATCTTTCAGCTTCTTAAGCAGTTCTTTGCGGTGCTTGCTCGCTTCTTTGCTGTATTCCTTCAGCTTCTCAAACTCTTTTTCGATCTCTTCGTAGAGACGGTAGGAGTCGAGAAGGCGATTTTCTTTCTTGAGCGCTGATGCCTGAATGAGCAGTTCTCCTGCGGTGCTTTCGATCTCCTTGAGATCTTGATCGACCAACACAGAAACGGTTTCGCTCATGATCTTGCGGTTCTTCGCCATGCCGTCGAGGACACGGATGGCCTTACCGTAACGGCCGGCTTCCATATGCTCGCGTGCTTTTTTACGCTCAGCGAGGTGAGTCTTACGGAGTCGTAAGCGCATATCGCTGAGTTTCTTGGTGCTGCGGATCACTTTGATGAACTTCGGAGGATCGACGCACAACTGTTGCTTGTGCAGTAGGCCCCCTTCGGAATCGAAGAAGAGCAGCGCCGGCTTGTCTTTGCGCAGGTCGTACTGTTCGAGCAGTTTCTTGTCTTCGTCTTTGAGGGACTCTGTCAACTGCTTGTAGCAAGCCCATGACTTAAACTCCTTGACGGAATCACGGTCACGGAAGAGCGCGCGCTCAAAGTTGGCACAGCAGCAGTCTTTATTCATCGAACTGGAGTAAAGGAAGACAACCATCGGTTTCTTTGAACCGGCTTCGCGATTCATGGCGTGATGGAAGCCCTGGTTCTTTTTCCAACCAAGATGAGCACTTTCACCAGGTACGTACGGCGCTGCGCCGCTGCGTCCGGAACCGCCGCCACCGGCTGTTCCAGGAGGAGTGGAGCCGCGGGAAACTCCCGTGGCAGGTCCGACCCCTCATCACTGGGCGTGAAGAGTGGCGCTGGAAATCGTGAATAAAATCACGAGGCTGGTAATCAGCGTCCAACGAATATTGAAGTTCATTCGGGCTCCAAAATGGTATTTCAAGTTATCGAGTCTATTACTGATTTTCCATTGTACGGAATTCGCATGGATTCGTCCACTGGCAGGAGGCTTTTGAAAGTGACCCTAAGTATCCATAGAGCGGTGGTCTGTAATAACTGCCAAAAGCCCGTAAATAACTGATTAGAGTTGAACTGTAACGGTTTCACGAAGCCTCGCGGTAGGACTAATCCACCAACCATATCTTGTGTCGATACCAGCCGCTGGGAAGTTTCTCGGAGGTCATTTCTCCTCGGGCTCCGCGGAACTTTCCTGTTCCACCGATGATGGCGCGGAAAATTACGGTGTCGGTTTCCAGATTGCCGCTTTTGTAGGGATGGGAACCAGAGATCAAAAGTGAGTCCGGGGAGTCATCCCAGTCGAGCTCGATCATCGTCATGCGATGTTCGCGGTCATCTTCGGGGCCCTGGTTCTCCAGAGTGACTTGCATGGTGCCATTGCAGTGGCCAATACGATGGGCTGATTCTCCTTCAGCATCATCCAGATCGGCATGCCAGCTGACGATTTCACCGTGAGCGCGTTCCGTATCCCCCAGAGAAAAGTGCTCGATGGTTGGAGGAGCGTTATAGACGATCAGATCGGGGGAATCATGGTCACCAAAACGAATGTTTCCGTTGAATCCGCAACCGCTCATCAAGAGAAGAGAACAGATGCCCAATAGAAGCAGACGGTAACGCAGGATTGAGATTTTATGGATGTTGCTCATGTTTAAATTTCCTGTTTCAGGTTAAAGGTCGCCTTCTTGCTATTATTCGATCTCACCGTAAAGAGCCTTGCGGATGTTGATGGGCAAATCAAAGTTATATTCCCGGGCCCGGGTAAAGAAGAGCCCATACAGCTGGTTGGCAGGGTCGATCCAGAAATGGGTGTTGTGATATCCGGACCAGCCAAAGCAGCCGACCGGCGCCAGGCTGCCCTCCAGTTGTGGGTTGTTGAGAACGAAGACGCTGTCAGCCATGTCGTAAGCCGGAGTGACGTCGCCGAAGGCGGCCACTGTCGAAGTCGTGGTCATCTTTTGAAGGCTTTCTTCAGACAGGAAGCGTTGGCCTCGGAACATCCCGCCACCGGCGAGCATTTCACAGAATCGTGAGTAATCTTCCGGACAGGAGATCAGGCCTTCCCCACCGAAGTGGGCTTGGCTTTTGGGCGAGTAGGTCAACTCGTTGAGCAGGTTCGTGTAACCAAACAGATCTCCGGAATTGATGAAGAGAGGCTGGAAGAGATCAAGCTGGGATTCCTCGAGAACAAACCCGGTACGGTTCATTTCCAGTGGTGTGAAGATCAGCTCCTGAAGAGATTCGGCGAAGCTCTTGCCTGTCAGTACCTCGACCAGTCGTCCGAGGATCGCCTGATTGATGCCGTAGAGAAAACTGGTGCCAGGGTCAAAGGCCAAAGGGGTCTCTGCAGCAGCTTCACAAAACTGCTGAAGATTATCAAAGCGGGTCTGGGTGGTATGAGGGTGGTGGTAAGAGGGTGGGTTGGTGGTGCCCATCGGCGGCATTCCGGGCCACGGGGTGTAATAGCCATAGCCCGCACGATGGTTCATCAGGTGCTCGATCAGCAGTGGAGTCTTTGCCGCACGCACCGTTTCCCCTTCAGCCACAGTCAGGTTTTTAAAGCAGGGGATGTATTGGGACACCGGATCTTTCCATTGGAAGAGTCCCTGCTCGTGCAGCAGATGCATGGCGACGATAGTAATGGGTTTGGACATCGACCAGATGGGAAACAGGGTTTTATCGGTGATGTCCCGGTCCCCGGAACGACCGGAGTTGGTGGTGGAGCGATAGATCTCCTGTCCATCCCTGACGACCATCAGAAAGTTGCTGCCAGTGGTTTCCTCATCAATCAGGGATTCCTGATAGGCCTGCAGATCCTCATCAAAAGAATCACTGAGGAGGGCAGGATCAGTGTTGAGATCCCTGTCCTGCAGTGGGGCACAGGATGAAAGAAGAAAGAGTGATCCCAGCAAAAGGCAAATGAATCGGCAAGAGGAGGTGACCATGGGTGATTCTTTCGTGAAGAGTGGACGACATACCCAACCGGATGGCGGATCCGGCAGGAAGTTCAGAGGTTATCACAAGATCCCGTTTTGACAAAAATTTCTGAGGGAAGAGCACCCGCCTCTGCTGACTTGATCTACTTTCGGCCCAGCCCTTCGAAGAGTTGCAGTTCCTGAGTTAAAATTTGGAATAAAAAAGGGCTGGTACGCAGTGCGTACCAGCCCTTTTCCTGTCAAATCCCCAGTTTAATGAGGTGGGTCAGGATTCCTTCTCGGCTTTGGCGCGGCGCTTTTCGCGGCGGCGGTCCGCTTCCTTGAGAAGATGTTTGCGGATGCGGATGCTTTCGGGCGTGATTTCGACGAGTTCGCCCTCGACAACTAACTCAAGAGCTTCTTCCAGTTTGAGCTTTTTGAGAGGACGAACACTGCTGTTGTCATCCTTGCCCGCTGCCCGCACGTTTGTCAGCTTTTTGGTGCGCACCACGTTGACTTCCAGGTCGTTGTCGCGGTTGTGCTCGCCGACGATCTGACCCTCGTAAACCTGCTCCCCTGGCTCGACAAAGAAAACTCCGCGATCGAAGAGAGCATCGAGACTGTAAGGTGTGGCTTGTCCATGTTCGACGGCGATGAGAGATCCAGAATTTCTTCTCGGAATCAATCCCGATTTAGGGCCGTGCTCAAGATAGCTGTGGTGCATGATGACGCGACCTGCAGTTGCGGTGAGAAGTTTGGTCCGCAAGCCGATCAGTCCCCTTGCGGGAATCTTGAACTCCATGTGAACCATATCACTGGCAGACCGAGTACTCATATCCATCATCTCTGCCCGGCGTTCACCCACGAGCATCATCACTGGGCCTTGAGCGTCGAGGGGGCAATCTAATACCAAGTGCTCAAACGGTTCATGCCATTTTCCATCGACCTGTCGCTCGATCACTCGAGGCATTCCCACACACAATTCAAAGCCTTCTCTGCGCATGTTTTCGAGGAGGATGCCCAGATGCATGAGTCCTCTCCCTGAGACCATGAATTCCTCGGTTCGATCACCCTGCTCTACTTTTAGGGCGACATTTCTTTCCAGTTCTTTATCGAGACGATCTTTGAGCTGGCGGGAGGTGACAAATTTCCCTTCACGTCCAACAAAGGGACCGTCATTGACACGGAAAGTCATGTGCAGGGTTGGTTCATCCACAAGGATAGCGGGTAAAGCCGATGGTTTTTTCAGGCAGGCGATCGTGTCGCCAATTTCGATGTTGTCGATGCCGATGATGGCGCAGATGTTACCTGCTTCGGCTTCTGCAACCTTTTTTCTGCCGAGTCCTTCAAAGAGATGAATCTCTTGTATGCGGGCTTTGCGTGGAGGTGCAGAGGGGGAAAGCACTTGCACTTCTTCATTGCCAGTGATTTTTCCGGCTGCGATGCGGCCGATGGCAATTCTGCCAATGAACTCGGAATGATCGAGGGTGCTGACTCTGAGTTGAAGTGGTGCATCTCTTTTAACAGGTGGAGGAGGAACGTGTTCAATGATGGCATCGAAGATCAGATTGAGATCATGTCTTTCTCCGCCGAGTTCTTTTTCGCACCAACCGTCACGGCCAGAGGCGTAGAAAATTGGGAAATCTAGAGTTTCGTCGTCTGCTTCAAGGCTGACCAACAAATCAAAAACTTCGTCCACGACCTCAGAAGGACGGCCATCGGCTCGATCGGCTTTGTTGATGACGACCATCGGCTTGAGATTATTCTCGAGAGCTTTCTGAAGAACGAAACGGGTTTGCGGCATAGGGCCATCAAATGAATCGACGAGAAGTAGCACTCCATCCGCCATCGACAATACGCGTTCAACTTCTCCACCGAAATCGGCGTGGCCTGGAGTATCGATCACATTGACGCGATACGTGATGCCTTCTCGTTGAACTTCGATCGCGCAATTTTTTGCGAGGATAGTGATGCCGCGTTCACGTTCGAGAGGATTGCTATCAAAGATAAGTCCGTGTTGTCCACCTGCGAGGCGATCTAGTTCCTCGTTTCGGAACATGCCTGATTGGTAGAGCATTCGGTCGACAAGAGTCGTCTTGCCATGGTCGACGTGAGCGATAATCGCTACGTTTCGAATCTGTTCCTGCATGGTGTGTCGACTGCTCTCTACCGTGGCTCTTCGAGTGGATATCCGGAGAAGATCCATGAGTGATGGATCTAGAGTCCAAATCTTACTGTTAGGGATAACTCTGGGAAGCAAACTTGGCTCAGATCGACCACATGGTGCCACCTTGGGCCAGAATAGTTGTCAGAATCCATCAAGATAAGGAGTTCTTAAGAGGTATAGAGCCCATGGAATGAAATAAGGTCTCAACATGAAAAAGCGAAAAAATAATCGTTCTCGTAAAGTGCCGCTTGAGGAAAAGCTCTGTTTGGTTTGCGGGAGAGTCTTTTCCTGGAGAAAAAAATGGGAACGGGATTGGTCTTCGGTGAAATATTGCTCAATGCGATGTAAGATAAAAAAGTCGATTTTCGAATAAAAGTGAAAAAGTCTCAGAATTCGGGATTCAGTTGGAACCCAAATGACGGCATCTTCGTAATCGGTGAAGGTACAGAAGACCATGAACGGAGACGCGGGCATGAGATTACTACTTATTATGATGGTCGTGTTTTTTGCTCAGTTCTGTGCCGGACCCAGTCTATGGGCTCAAGCCTGACCTGCTTGAACCAATCCAGGCACACCCGACCCGGGTGCCTTGGGATCCGGTCTGGGTTCCATTAACCACGGTACAAATTCGATTCAAACGCGAGTGTCTATCTCAAGGGGATTGAACTTTGATGGTTCACACTTTGAAAACAACGGCATTGATGCTGACGGAAATGTTATTGAGGTCCCGAGCCACTACCACGACGTATCTCTAGACATCTTCAGAGTCGTGTTTCAGGTCGACTACACTTTTGAGGAACCTTGGGCGATAAGGACCCGAGTTCCTATTGAACAACGTTCACGAATGGCAAATATCGTCGACATCGATCCGTCCGCAACCGCCGAGGAGATCGAAGCGATGGAGAGAAATCTCGCCATTCATCATCCGCCTGAAATATTGTCTGGGTTTGGTGATGTTGAATTGTTGCTCAGTTGGCATGCCCACGACTTTGGAATGGAGGGCGGTAGCCTTGCTATAGCAGCGGGATCTACGCTTCCTACTGGGCGCACAGAAGATGATCCCTATGCCCTCGGTGAAGTGGGTGAGCGCCATGAACACATTCAGTTTGGTACCGGAACCTTCGATCCATTAATTGAGTTTAATTACGGTCGTCCAATAGGTGACGATGGAGTGCTCAGTCTCTTTGGGCAGGGTCGATTCCCCATTACAGAAAGCAGCAAGGGCTTTAGGGGGTCTAACCTTATTCAAGGGGGGCTGGGATACATTAAGGGATTGGGTGAGTTTGGTCCTTGGGATGACGTTAACGGAGTATTAGGCATCTTTTATCAAAACCAAGGTCGTGCAGAGTGGAATGGTGTTATTGATCGCAACACAGGTTTTCAAAGCTACTCTTTGCAGCTCGGTCTAAGTTGGTGGGATGAATCGATGACCAGTTGGAATTTGTCTTTGGTCCTGCCGCTTAAGATGGAGACTCCCGATGAATCCTTAGATACATATGATCCTGGCCCGCTCATCAATCTTGCGATTGGCTTCTAAGAAAGCTTTGATCTCAAGCAGGCCTGAGAAGAACTCGAGTCGCCTGAAGTGCAATTCGTTGGGAAAGAACTGGGCATTTTTCCGAGCAGAGGGCTTCAATAGCTGAAGGCTTCAAGTCTTCTGCAGAAAACAGTGCTTCTGGAATTTCAATGTTTTGCAATTCACTGCAAGTGTCGACATTTTTGAGCCCCAGTGTTTTCACGGTGACGGCTTCAAGGTTCTCGTCCATCTTTTCGATGTCGATGATTCTACTCATTGCGCCAATACGATCCTCAGGAGCAACAGTGTTGATGTGAGATGAGTGAACCAATACTTCGTCTAAAATTTGCCTCAGTTCACGATCGGCACTTGCGAAGGCTAATGACTGAACGAAACCTCCGCATACAACGATGCCCTCTCGCCCATAACGTTGTGAATCCCAGTGAATTGGATGTGTATTTCTATACAAGGTCGATAAGGCCAGATTTTCTGTCCAACCCAATGGGCGTACCATCGGATGCAGAATGAGTTCTCCTTTTGAGAGCGGCTCTATTTGGGAAGTTGGAAATGAGTCTATTTTTCTGAAGGCGTCCACCATCGAGCCTTGAGCACCTTCGAAGTACTGTTGTAGGTGTAGATTTTCTTCTGCGGGAGCGCGTTCAACTGGTGCAGGAATAGGGTCGTAATATGATCGTTTGTTGAGCGAAAAAACCCGGTCGCCAGATTGATTAACAAGAATATGAGTGCTGAAAATCACACTGGCATCGTTCTTGGAAGTATTTCTTAGGCTGTCTATTCGGGTAAAGCTGCGAAGGGTATCTCCACTGGTAACAGGTTTTTCTTGTCGGGCATTTTCCAAACCTAAATGAAGTCTGCAGCTCTGTGAAAAGGGCTCCACGGAGAAGCACAAAGTCATATTGAGAAGCATTGCCGTCGGAATCGCAACTTCGTCAAATCCACAAGAATTGGCAAACTCAAGACTTGTCGTCAGTTTGCTTGTTGCTGGAAATGCCGATTGCCATTGAATCCTCCAAGAGTCATCGATGGTGACTTCGTGAGGGCTTTCGAGAATCTGCCCGGGCTGCGCCGTTGCGAGATCCAAGCCGTATGATGGTATTCGACCTCTCATTAGGCGACCCCTTTATGTTCTAGATCAAATTGTTCCATGATTTTGAGCGCTCTCTTGATCATGGGAGGTCCGATCATTTCGCCGTCTAGCATCCCGATCGATCCTTGGGTTTCATAAACCTCTAGCACTCTTCTGGAGTATTCGATTTCTTCTTTTGTATGGCTGAATATTTTTAATGCTTGGTTCATTTGTTTTGGAGTCAGAGCAAAACAGCCGTCAAATCCGAGCGATTTCATTCGTTTGTTTTGTTGCTGAAATCCTTTTTCGTCATCGAGCTTAAGATAGACAGTTGAAATGGCGGCGAGTTGATTTGCCCGCGCTGTCATCAGGATTCTTGATTGAGCATCTGAGTAACATTCTTCCTCAATATCTGCCTGCATTTCTATACAGTAGTCCACATGTCCAAATGCTAATGCGACGACTCTCGACGAACTTCTGGCGATGCTGTCTAGGTTTAATACCGCGGCCGGTCTCTCGATCAAAGGAATAATTGAGTTGTGTTCTTTCGGAAGTTGAAGAGATTCCTCTCTTCTTTGAACGATTTCTTCAATCCAGTGCAACTCGGCTGCATTTTGAATCATTGGAATCATAAGCCCATCGATATCGCTATGGAGGCATGCCATCAGGTCTGCATGCATTTCCGAAGGCTGATCAGGGCCATTGATGCGAATGAAGACAGTCCTGTTTTTGAAGATTCCTTGCTCAATCAAGCGGCGAATTTGGGATCTTTGGCGAGGTTTATTCGCAGTGGTGATGCTGTCTTCAAGGTCGAGAAGGATCGTTGCATTCGCCGGAAAGGAGTGGAACTTCTCGGCAGATGTGCAGGATTTCGCGAAGAAAACACTACGGAAATGGTGCTTACCTGGCCGTGAGATATGTAATGACTGATTCATGGAGCACCTTCCCTCATTACTAAAATCAGGAAAGGAGAGGTCTTCGGACTGAAAATGTCGAAGAAGCCTTAAATATCAAGGACAGTCGAATGAGATGCATCCTAGCGCGTCTACTGAGGGGTCGGTGCCGCATTCTGCGAAAGGCTCTGCTGGCGGAGGGCCGGAATTGAAGAGAAAACCCAACAAGAAAATAGTGTCAGCGATATTGAAGCTGCCGTCGTCGTTGGTGTCTCCTGAATCCTGACAACTGAGAGCAGGTCCTCCAGAGAACAACGCCCCGAGTTGAGTCACTGCATCTGCGAGGTTCAAAGCCGAGTCTTGATTGACATCCCCACGGGAGAAGAGGGGTGAAACAGGGATCAAGACAGCGAGTTCATTGTTCTCCAAGGCGCTTGTGCAGCACATGGTATCAAAGTCGAGTTCATTGCTCCCGCCGATAGTGCTGTCAAACCGTAGCCAACTGGCGATGCAGCTTCCGGGATTTATGGCAGAGGGAATCGTTGAATAATGAGCAGTTACCGCGGGCTGACTCCCGTTAAAGGGGATCGTCACAATGCCGGATGAATCTACTGTGATGTCGACGGTCCAGCCATTGGGCAGCAATTCGACCAACATCACTTCTGGCCCAGTTCCGCCAAAGAGATCTGCGAACAGTCCTGCGGGAACTACAGAATCGACCTGAAGCAATGAGCTGTCGTGTGAAACGGCCATGCTGAGGCCACTGAGTTGGAATGAGGGAACAAGACCAGGTGCAATAATAGGTGTTACGGAAACAGATCCGATGCCGCTATCGGGATCGTACGAACCGATCGATCGAAAGATCGAATAGAAGGCAAAAGGGTCGATGAATCCATTGAACAAAAAGTTGTCAAAAGTGAAAGGGGTGAATTCTTCGCCTCCGGAATAAATCACAGCATCTGCGCCCCCTGCTGAACCCGAGTTGGAGCAGAAAACAATGTCAGAATATTGTGATCCTGACGGGACCCAGTCGTAGATCACTTGATGCAGAATCAAACTGTTTTCGGGGGGAAGGCTGATGACTGACGCATTATCGATCACGCAATTTACTGTTATTCCAGTAGCGAAGGGCGTGATGGCGAGAAAATCAGGTGGGGAAGCCAATGAACTGAGTGCGCTTCCAGGAACAAGGTCAATCCACTCAACATTTGTCGGGTCATGGCAGAGAGAAAAAGACCAACCACCGACGGATGAACCGTAGAGTGCATCTAATTTGATATCGATGATAGGTAACGGGAAAGAGTCAATCCTCGCTTGAAGAATATAAAGGTCAGAGCTAAACGCTTGCGAGGTTGGAAAAAGTAGAAGCAGAAGCATCGTCAAAAATTTAAGTGTTCGTATTCCCGAATCAAAAATTTGAGTGCGAAGCATCGCTAAATCCATTCGAGTATTTAGTATTCTTTAATCCTTCAATATTATCACTCTGAGCAATCAATCACTAGTCCAGTGCTGAGGTAATGACGGCATAGGAGCTTATGTAGGCTGTTTACCTATCTTTTTTCATCATAAAGACTCGATCGACAAAGTGTAGAATCACTGTTCAAGGTGAATCGAAGCAAGGGAGTGCCTGATGCGCATAATTATATTGTGGTTTCTGTTGGGAACGTTTCCTCTATTTGCCGCTGAGGGAGAGCAACCTGTTCAAGTATTTATCCTTGCTGGCCAGTCCAATATGGAGGGCAAGGGAACTGTAAGTTCCCTTTCTCATCTAGGCGCTGATCCTGAATACGGTCATCTTCTTGCGGATATAAAAAACGCGGATGGTTCTTGGCGCGTTAGAAATGACGTGTTCATTGATGATCTCGGACACAGAGGACCCCTCACAGTGGGTTTTGGGTCGAGAGGGGGTCCCCATGGGAAAAGGATTGGGCCAGAACTCGGTATTGGAAATGTATTGGGAGAGTCCATCGATGCACCTGTGCTGTTGATAAAAACTGCATGGGGAGGAAAAGACGTCGCGAAGGATTTCCAATCCCCTTCGAAAGGAGGGCCGGGAGAATTTTATTCGAAGATGTTAGAAAATGTCGATCGCGTCTTGGCAGACATTGGATCTGTTATCCCCGATTATAAAGGTCAGGGATTTGAGATCCGTGGCTTTGTATGGTTCCAAGGATGGAACGATATGGTCGATCGGAAAAAAACTGCCGCTTACGCAGATAACTTCGCTGCATTTATCGATGATATTCGCGCGCACTGGGGCTTGCCCCAGTTGCCAGTGGTGATTGGCGAACTGGGTTCAGGAGGATTCAAGGCTTCCAAGGGAATAGAACTTTTCCGAACTGCTCAGAGAGAGATCACATCTATCGAGCGATTTAAAGGCAATGTTCAGTTTGTCGAAACAGCACGCTACTGGGATTGGCATGCGGATCGCCTCTTTCGGTTAAACGTATGGAAGAGTGAAGAGCTTGCTGAGAAGCAGCGCTTTTACGATGTGGGAAGCGATCGCCCCTATCATTATTTGGGTAGTGGAAAGATTTACTACCTCATGGGTTGGGCGATGGGTCACGGGATGAAGTCGTTGCTCGAATTAGGCGGGTTACCAGAACGCAAAACTACAGGCTCAGGAGCATATAAGTTTGCTCATCGTTCTGTGTATATACCTCCCGCAGTGAAAGCGCATATCGGCGGTGCCCATGGAGGCTTTGCTGTAGATCGAATTTCTGAAGGTGGTGACGGATCAACTTGGTTCTGTCTTAAAGGTGTGGGGCTCGTTCGTATCGATCCCGAGATGACATATATGGAAGTGATTGGCGGCGACGAGTCTATCGTGAAGGCTAATATGCATAACACCTCGATTTTCAGAATGGGAAAACAGAGATTAATAATATTGCCGTCGGATGAAGCTCAGAAAGTATTCGTCTGCGATGACAGTGGAAAAGTAATCCGAGTCTTCGAAAATCCATATTCTTCAGACCTCGAGACAGCAGCCGCTTTCAGGGTGTGCGATGTGGAAGTTATAGATGGTCTTCTGTATGCCACGAATGGATACGCCGACAATGTTGTTTTTATTGCTGACCCATTACAGGGAATGACAGAGAATCCAGAGAGGGGTGTTTGGTCTCCGTTTACCTTTGGCGGAACAGGAACTGCCCATGGAAAATTTGGAACGGCTCACGGGATTACACGGATTCCGGGAACAGATGCTTTCACGGTTGCGGATCGAGCGAATGCACGCTTAGAGACCTATATGGCTGGAGGGCAGTATCTGGGTGGAATCAATTTTGAACCTGGAACGATGCCCTGCGATGTTGATTACGTGGATAGGATCGCTGTCGTGGGTTGTCTCAAAGGGGCAGGAGGAAAAACGCCCGCACCTATTCATATTCTGGAAGATGGCAATTTGGTTTCAACCTTGAAACTCCAAGAGGATTTGGCATTAGAAGGCTGGACCCACGTGCACAACGCCGCAGTCCGTAGTATCGCCCCAGAAGGAAAACTGGGCATGCCGCGATGGATGGTCATCGCTAGCGGTTGGAACCCAGGTGGGATTGCTGTGCTGGAGCAGGTGCGGCCGTAGGTGCGGCGGTAGGTGCGGCCGTAGGTTAAAATTTTTACCGGTGAGAAGAGTGAATGATGACAAATTTTGAATCGATTGAATTTCTCCAAGAGCTTTCAGAGACCGATCAGGATTGGATTTTTCAATCAGGAAATGAAGTTCAGGTGATCTCTGGCACGCAGATTATTAGTCAGGGTGTTCCACTCGATAAAATTTTCATTTTGCTTCAGGGCTTACTGACAGTTCATGTCGATGAGTTTCCTGAACATGAGTTGTCATTCATAGGCCCCGGAGAGTTCATTGGAGAGATGGCGTTCCTTGAAGAGCAGCAGCCTACAGCAACAGTGAAGGCGAAAGAGAACAGCCTGTTGCTTGAGATTCGTACAGATCTTTTGGCCGAAAAGCTAAAATCGTCTGCCGCATTCTCAGCAAGATTTCATGCTGCACTGGCTCGCTTAATGGCCCGAAGATTAAGAAACAACTCCAGCCTTTTTCAGCCAAAGCTGGGACAAGAAATTCCACAAGATGCTGAAATTGCTACTGAGCTTTCAGAATCCCTATCGCGTTTCAAAAACTTATTTTTGCGAGCTGAAGAAATGGAGCGCACGAGTGAGGGGGGATTAACCGAAGATTTTTCTCGCGAGTTTGTAGACTTCGTTTACCAACTAGAGGGTCAAGTTAACGAATTGATAGGATCAGAAAGCCCACTGAGTTCTGTCAAATGTGATCATCTTGGTCGCCAGTTAATGACAGAATTATTGCCCTATCTATTAATGACTCGCGTGGGAGAGCGTTCGTATTCGAAGCCACGCGGATATGCTGGAGATTATCAAACGATTGAGTGGATTTATCAAAATGAGCCTTCTGGATACGGTGAGTTGGGTTCATTGATGGACAGCGCTGTTTTGGGACTGAGTTGCGCCAGAGCGGTAAGAAATCGAAGAGGATTGGTTGCTCACCAAATCGAAAGAGCGAGAGCGCTGCGTCCAGGGCAGCCAATAGAGATTACGAGTTTGGCATGTGGACCCGCAAGGGAGCTCTTCGATCATTACCAGGCCCATGGCTCGTCTTCTGAAGTCCAGAGCCATCTCGTTGACATCGACCAACAGGCTTTGGAATTCGTGGGTCAGTGGAGCAAGGATCTAGGATTGGATTCCAAAATCGATCTCCATCATCTGAATTTGGTTTATCTGAGCCTGGGCAGGGGTGAACTCAAATTGGTGCCTCAAGATCTTGTATACAGTATTGGATTGATTGATTACTTCGGGGATGAGTTTGTAATTCGGTTTTTGAATTTTATCTACGGGATATTGAGGCCGGGTGGCAGAGTGGTTCTCGGAAATTTTCATACGTCCAATAGGTCACGCGCAATCATGGATCATTTATTCGATTGGAAACTCATTCATAGGGATGAGGATGACATGAACAGGATATTTCGTGCGTCTTTGTTTGGTCGAGAATGCAGTGAAATCCTCTATGAAGAACAAAAATTAAATATGTTCGCCTGTTGCGAAAAAGAAGCCTGAAGATTTCCTTATCGACTTTTTCGTTTTTTCCACCAGGCCAGAAGTATCAAGAAAATTAATAAAACAGTTACGCCGGTGAAAATATTTAAAACCAGCCGGGACTTTTCGTCGATTCCGGGAACAAGAACTGCATCACCTGGATCATCGGGGTTGTGGAAAACAACGACAGATGAATCTACGGGGTATTCTTCAAGTACTTTTTTCGCTTTTGATCTCGAAGAGTATTTTTTTAGAAACTGAACGGTGTCATTTTCGAAGACATCTCGATTTACAGAGTATCTGTATAAAACACTTGGCGTATACGTAGTCGATGAAGATCTCGAATTCCTATTTGATGAAGTTGAGCGGTACGTCGAAATATCATGACTCAACACTTTTCCTTCGACTCGTGGCCAGTCCCATGATTTTTCATAATTATTTGCAACGTATAAGAAGTAAGTGACTGCTGTAATCCACACGATGAGAAAGATACTGACAAAAGCAATGACGCAGCCGGCAAGGAAGCCTGCGCCCTCTGCGCCCTCTTCGCGCAATGACGCATCGTTATCGTTTGGTTTGGATTCCATTTATGGACAAATAGGATATAGGCAGTCGAGAAACTGCGTCGGATTGGGGTTTTCGCCGCAAGATGGATATGGATCTGGAGGAGGAGGCGCATTTAAAAAGAGCAAATTCAGCATGGCAATCGAGTCACCAATATTGGATGCATCATCTATATCCATATCGCACGCGGCATAGCAGGCAGGTGGAGGACCTGCGGCGAATAAACTGAAGAGATGATAAATCGCGTCCGCTAAATTAAAGGTCAAATCATTATTGCAATCCCCCCGAATGAACTGAGGGCTTGGTGTCGTATTGCATCCTGCTGGATTGAAATTTGCACCGATGACGCAGCTTGTCGGAAAGCAAATTCCGACGCAATCCACTTGGGTGCCGATCAGCAGTCCCTCTGATCCTGGGTTTGGAGGCGCAGTTGCTCCCATGTCGACGATAAGAGCACCGAGTGAGGCATCCTCAGGATAGAAAAGTAGGCACTGTCCTAGCGGATCCATTTCGAAAACTCCGCACTCTTCGAAATCGGTTTGGGCGTCAACCGGAATATTGTGCACGGAGAAGACGAGAAGCGAAAAGAGGAGATAAGAAATGCACCGTGGTGTTGAGAAACGCTTCTCTGTAGTCTTTGAAATCTTCATGAATCACCGACAATCCATTACTTTTTGCATGTGTTGAAAAAAAAGAACATGCCTCTTTTGTGCTGAATATCCAGTTTATCACCTAGAGATAGAAAAAGAAGCGTACAGGTTCAGCAACTATAGGGTCGGATTCGCTTCATTCTTTGGGGGGATGCTCTCATCATAGAATTTAGGAAATCACCTTTCCGGAAAGGATCGGTTGGATCATGAAGATCGGTGTTGTTAAAGAAGCGTGGCCGGATGAATGTCGGGTTGCTGCTTCACCGAAAAATGTCCAGAGGCTTATTAAGCAAGGATTTGCTGTCCTTGTAGAGTCCGGTGCTGGCGTAAACGCCAGTTTTACGGACCAGGCTTATGTCGATGCAGGAGCCACGATAACTGAGACACGCAGCGCATGGGCTGATGTGGATATCGTGATAAAGGTACGTGCTCCAATGGAGCGCGAAGACCTCAATCTCCATGAAGCCGACCTTTTAAAAGAAGGGGCTACTCTTATCAGCTTCATCTGGCCTGGCCAGGAGAAGGATCTGGTAGAGAAGTTGTCTGAGCGTAAGGCGACTGTTCTTGCCATGGATTGTATCCCTCGAATCAGTCGAGCTCAGAAGATGGATGCCTTGTCGTCGATGGCGAACATCGCAGGGTACCGAGCGGTACTCGAAGCAGCGAACGAGTTTGGCAGTTTCTTTACTGGGCAAATGACAGCTGCTGGAAAAGTACCTCCTGCGAAGGTCATGGTCGTTGGTGCAGGTGTTGCCGGTCTCGCTGCCATTGGTGCCGCTCGTGGACTCGGTGCCATCGTTAAGGCTTTCGATACGAGGCCTGCAGTCGAAGAGCAAGTGCAGTCTATGGGAGCAGAATTTCTAACAGTTGAAATTGAAGAAGACGGAACAGGCTCCGGTGGATACGCCAAAGAAATGAGTCAAGCCTTCATCGATGCTGAGCATGCATTGTTTGAAGAGATAGCCAGCGATATCGATATCATCGTTACGACTGCCTTGATCCCGGGCAGGCCTGCTCCTTTGCTGATTACTGAACAAGCTGTGAAGAACATGAAACAGGGTTCAGTGATAGTTGACCTTGCTGCAGAGCGTGGGGGGAACACTGCTGGAGCGGTGGCAGATAAAGTGATCGAGAGTCATGGCGTGAAGATTGTGGGTTATACCGATCTTCCTAGCCGTATGGCGAATGTCTCAAGTGACCTCTACGGAAACAACATCTGCCACTTGCTGGATGACATGGGCAAGGCTGCTGACTACCGAGTCGATGAAGAAGATGAAGTGGTTCGGGGAGCACTCGTTCTTCGAGAAGGCGAGATGAAGTGGCCGGCCCCAGTTAAAAAACTCGCTGAAGAAATTAAGAAAACAGAGTCCGATTCTCAAGAAGTACCTGTGATTGCAGGTGAAAAGAAAAGTGAAGAGAAGGACAGTGGGCCATGGGTCATGCTGCTGATTGGAGCAGCGCTGATTGCAGTGGGTTGGACAGGAAGTGAAAGTCCCGAACCTTCTTTCCTTCAACAAATCACCGTTTTTGTTCTCTCGTGCTTTATTGGTTATCAAGTCGTTTGGAATGTGAGTGCTTCGTTACACACACCGTTGATGAGTGTGACAAACGCCATTAGTGGAATCATCATCGTTGGAGGAATGCTGCAACTTGGCGGACCTCTGAATCAGCCGGCTACCATCTTAGGTGTCGTCGCAGTGCTATTTGCGACCATCAATATTGTAGGTGGTTTTCTTGTGACTCAGCGCATGCTGAAGATGTTCCAGGGTTAAGGGGGCCGACATGATACCTGCAGGCGCCATCGCGGCTTCATATCTCGTAGCCGCCGTGCTTTTCATTTTAAGTCTGGGCGGACTTTCAACGCAGAAAACCGCTCGCCGAGGAAATTTCTACGGCATCGTTGGAATGTTGTTGGCCGTCGGGGCAACGACATTACTGATCACTGGCAAGGCGACAGGATTCGATTCGCTACTCGGTGACGACGCAACGCGGAATGCTTTCGCTGGAGCCATTGGTGTTGGAGCCCTCATCGGTGGAGTGATGGCCGCCAGAGTCGGAATGACTTCGATGCCTGAACTCGTAGCGATTCTTCACAGTTTCGTGGGTCTGGCAGCAGTTTTAGTCGGTATTTCCACTTATCTGGCCCCGGCTATTCCAGTCTCTGAGGGCGGTGAATTTGTACACAACATCGAGATCTATCTCGATGTCTTCATTGGTGCGATCACGTTTACAGGATCGATTCTGGCATTCCTTAAGTTGAGAGGGTCGGTCTCTGGAAAACCCCTCACTTTACCGGGAAGACACTTCTTGAATCTGTTGATGGTGAGTGCGTGTGTATATCTGTCGATAGATTTTGTCACGGCAGAGGGACACACCGCAGTGGAATCGCTTCTTTGGATGACCCTGATCGCCTGTGTCATCGGATTTCATATGGTTGCCGCTATCGGTGGAGCTGATATGCCGGTCGTGGTTTCTATGCTGAATAGCTATTCGGGTTGGGCAGCAGCAGCTGCGGGATTCATGCTCAAGAACGATCTCTTGATTGTTACGGGCGCACTCGTCGGATCTTCCGGAGCAATTCTTAGCTACATCATGTGTCGTGCAATGAATCGTTCTTTTGTCAGCGTCATTCTGGGCGGTTTTGGAACGGATGGCGGTGGCGGAGGCCCCGCAGTAACAAGAGAGCAAGGCGAAGTTCAAACCTTTGAGGCTGCTGATGCGGTGGATGCCTTGAAGGAGGCCTCGGATATCGTGATCGTTCCTGGTTACGGTATGGCTGTAGCACAAGCTCAGCATTCACTGAGTCAGGTTGTCGACTTCCTGAAAGAAAAAGGAAAGACGGTGAGATTCGCGATTCACCCCGTCGCCGGAAGACTTCCTGGACATATGAATGTTTTGCTCGCAGAAGCAAATGTTGATTACAACATTGTTTTGGAAATGGACGAGATCAATGACGATCTTCCCAAGGCAGACTTAGTTTTAGTCATCGGGGCAAATGATATTGTGAACCCGGATGCGCTGGAAGATCCATCAAGCCCCATCGCAGGAATGCCAGTTCTTGAAGTGTGGAAATCAGAAACAGTTGTCGTGATGAAGAGAAGTATGGGCACTGGATACGCTGGAGTACAAAACCCACTCTTCTTTAAAGAAAATACACGAATGCTCTTCGGCGACGCCAAGGTTGTCGTGGATCAACTTCTTACGGGGCTCAGAAGCTAGGGATCATCGAAGAAGACGATTTTTTGCGCCAAAAGACGCTGTAGCGCGTTTTTTGGCGCATTTCTTATGATGGAGCAGGTTTTTGGTTATTTAAGAAAAACTTCGGTCCGATGCACGATCGTTTACGGATTCTTATGTTGTATGGCGCAATTTCATCTCCCGCACACCAGATGAAGAAATAAAGCGCATCCTCGACAGGAGAGTGATGGTGGATCCGCACATTCATCAGGAAAAAAAACACATTGTCATTGCATGGCAATCCGGTGAAGACGACAAGAATCTTGTAAATTTGCAAGTCGAGTTAACTCGTTGGGGCGCTGCTGTAGAGATAGTCCACAACATGACAAAGCTTTTGTCATTTCTCGACGAATGTGAATCAAAGAAAAAAACGCCTTACGCACTGATTCCCCATATTCATTTCGGCAGAGTCCCTGTTCGGGGATTGAATCAAATATTTTGGGACAGGATTCGTGAATGGAATCCAGATGTAAGACCGCTGTCGATCGCAATAACTCCAAAATTATTAGGCGCTGATTTGAAGCAGTTCGCGATAGATGCCAAAGCTTCAAAAATGGTGATGTTGAACGATTTGCCACATGCGGTCATTGATAGCCTGGGTGAACTTCGTGATAGAAAAACTTCTGAACCAGAGCTTCCCATTATTCATACTCAAGTGAGCGACCCCATATTGTTAACAGAACTCGTAAAACAGTTCACAGAAGTGGGGCAGCAAATCAAACCGGTTGACTTGAGCACGATTGATCCCCTTGGCGGTGTCGAGGGTGGTGTCTTGCTCGTAGAAGAGAACACGCTCGAGAGAATAGATGATTGGGCGGAAGAGGTTCATCGTCTCCGGGATAGTCCACCCCCACAAACATTGAAGGGGATTTCGGATCCAGGTGAGAGAACGATAGAAAAGCTGTCAGTGAATACTGGAGTCGTTGTCCTCATTGAAAATCGGGATTCTGCGAGTGATCTATTAGAAGAGCAAATAAAATGGTTCAGCCGAGGGGCTTTGGGCTGCGTGATACTTAAAGGTAGTACTGAAGATCCTGCGACAATTGTGAATGAGTGCCTCTCTGTTAGGCGCAATAGAACTCGTAAGAGTCTTAACGACGAACAAGTGGCGGCTTCCTTGGCCCATGTCGTAAAAGACAAACTGGAAGACACAGAAGAAAGTCCTATTGCAAGCATCCTCCACGACGAGCAGGGGAAAATTTACGCTGTTAGCGAAAGCACACTAAAAATATTCGGATACAGCAGAGACGAGATGAAGTCGATGGACGTGAAGTCTCTTCATCCCGCAAATATGTGGAAAGAAAGAATGCGGAACTATGAAAGTTTCGATCTGAGCGGGGTGCTGAAAGCGGAAATGATCTTTGAAAAGAAAAACAAAAAGAGATTCGAAGCTAAAATATCCGCCAGAAGAATCATGCATCCCTTCTACGGGAAATTGATCAAGGCAGATATTCAGAGCCTTGAAGTCTTTAAGTTTATCGAGCAATCCGTTGTTTCAATGATCTCTTCAAAGTCAAAAGATCTGTCGAAGACGGTGCAGGCAGTTTTGGAAAAGATGGGAAGCCTGATCGAAGAAATATCTTCAGTTCATGTTATCCATGAGGACTCCGGCCATTTCCGCAGAAAAGAATGTTGGCTGAAAGATCCTGCGAGAGACCCTTGTGGCGATCTTCAGATTCATGAAAGTAAAGTTCAATCGGCAAAGGCGTGTGCTGAAGCCGGAATAAAATTTATTGAAGACGCGAGGCAGGTTTCTGAATCTCAAGTTACAGATTCCTATGAAGCTATTGCGGCTAAAGAGATAAAAAATCTATTCCCGAGTGTTGGAGATTTTGATTTTATTGCTGGCCCTATGAAGCTGGGTGAACAACTCGAAGGTTTCGTAGTGGTAATTTTTGAAGGTGATAGGAAGCCGGGAGCAGAAGAAGGCTCAACGAATTACTTAAGGCAAAAAGTTCGAAGACCTTTAGAGCTGATTAGCAGCATGATCGCGAGTTGCTACCAGAGAGAACGGGAAGAGATCATCCGCAAGAAGATGGAAGCTCAAAGTATTCATGAAGATAAAAAGCGATCGATTTCACATGTGACCGAAGGCGTTGCTCATGATTTCAATAACGTGCTGCAGACGATTACGAGTCATGTGTCTCGTTTGTTAGATTCTGAAGCAATAAGAGAAGACCAAAAGTCCTCATTAAGATCTGTAAAGAGCGCTGCAGAGTTCGGAGCTTCTTTGAGCTCCAGAATGAGAGATGTTTCAAAATCTGTAAATGGCGCATCTTTTTCTCTTCATGACCTGATTCAAGATGTTGCACGGCTTATTCGGCCGAGCCTGGCATTAGGTGTTTCCGTGAACTTCGATCGATTGAATGCTTCAGCGGATTCTGTTCGTTGTGATCGGAGTGAGGTTCACCAGGTCCTTATGAACCTTCTGACAAATGCAAACAACGCAATGGAAGAATCGAGCAGTGAAGGCGAAATAGTGATCAGTAGCGGTGTGATTTCGAGAGATCAGGGGGGCCGATTTATTCGGGTGATTGTCGAAGATGGCGGTATGGGTATACCCAAAGATAATCTGCTCAAGATTTTCGAGCCGTACTTTTCTTCGAAAGTAAATACGAAACAAGGAACAGGCCTTGGCCTTTGGATAGTGTCCAGGCTTATGCGGAATCATGGAGGAAAGGTGACAGTAGAAAATGGTGACATTGGGGCCAAATTTATTCTTGAATGGCCCCTTATCGAGGATGAACCCATTTTGGAAGTTGAGCACACTAGGAAGCAGGGTACAGGCTGTATTTTGTTCGTCGACGATGATGAGCTCGTGAATGAATCATGCCGTGAGCTTGTCGGCCATTTGGGATACGAGGTTCTGTGGGCCCTAGATGGATTTAGAGCCCTTGAGATATTCGAAGAGCACCGCAAGACCATCGATCTTGTGATTCTTGATCAAAAGATGCCGCGAATGTCGGGGAATGAGTGTTTGGAGAAGCTCGTCAAAATGGATCCCTCAGTGAAGGTGATCATGAGCAGTGGAAATTATACTACTGAAACCGATGAGACCTCCGCCAAGAATGTTCTTGGGATTTTGCCAAAACCGTATTCGTTAGCGGCTTTGGAGAGTGAGATAAACAATGCTCTGGAGTCTGTGGTTAGACGAGATCACTGATTGACAGGTAATGTAGCCTCTGGGGTTAGGGATTATCTTGTGGCCTAGAGCCTCATGATTCTTGTCTTTGAGCATTAAGAGGGATAACATCGTAACCTGTCTCCTGAGCTTGGGTTCGCTGCGTGAGACGATGAGATCGATGCATTTCCGTATTATTGATCGTCGGAGTGCCATTGCAGGGGAGGCTCTTCCTCACCTTGCTAGGGTCTTATTCTGGACATTTGAAAGGGATTGGGATGAACGTGTTTTTCAGCAAAGTATGCCAAAATTTTAAAATGGGCATCTGTTTGATGTTTACGCTGTTGATATTGAGTGCATCCGTCACCTCTGCACAAGATACTCTTTCGATGGCAGATCCTGTTTCTGCGGATTTGTCTGCCGAATTTGATGTGAGAAATTCATACCCATTCAGGCTCGAGCACACTCTCTTTGTCGATGGAGAGTTGATCGTCGAAGTTCCGCTGCCAGGGTATGGCGATGTGACATTGAGTATGCAGCCGCATAGTTTACGCAGTGATCGATTCCAACTCCTAGTAGATGACGGTTCTGGCCCAGTGCCTCATCCCGCTCCTCCGATTTATACGCGTCGAGGAGTTGTCTTAGAGTGGCCGAATTCCTCTGTCACAGGTAGTTTTAACGGTTCAGAAATGACCGCAATGATTACGATAGATGGGCACATATTCTCATTGATGCCCGCCTCCGAAGGAGGATACGTAGGCGCTGCCGATTGGCACGTGATCGTTGACTCCAAAGACGTGATAGATCGCGGAGAAACGTGTGGGACCACGGGTATGTCAGCACCCCCAACACAGGGGACTGGTACACAAACGCAAAGTTTTGGAACCACATTCTTTCTGACAGAAATCGGGATTGATTCTGATTTCGAATACTTCCAGGCAAATAATAGCAACGTGAACAGCACTGTTGCAGATATCGAAAATGTGATGAACTCCGTCGAGGACGTCTATGAGGATTTGTCGATATCGATCTCTTATGAGATCACTGTGATTATTGTGAGAACTACGAGTGCTGATCCTTACGGCACTCAAGCCGATGCGGGTTCTTTGCTGAATTTGTTCGATAACACCTGGAGCAGTGCTCCAGAGAACCAAATCCAACGCGATGTGGCCCATTTCTTTACGGGTGTAAATATCAATGGTGGAACTATTGGCATCGCTCAGTTAGCAGACATTTGCACAAACAATGCGTATGGTTTGTCACAGTCGAGATTTAGTAACGTATTCAGTCGCAGGATCGCATTGACGGCACACGAACTAGGCCACAATTGGTCTGCTTCCCATTGTGACAGCCAAGGCTCTTGCCGAATTATGTGCTCAGTATTGAGTGGCTGTAACGGCGTTAATCCGCTGTCTTTCACAGCCTCGCCCATCAGCCAAATCGTCTCATACAGAAATTCAAGAAATTGCCTCTCCACGCAAACTCCAGCACTTGCACTCCCATTCTTAGACGAGTTTCCGGCCGGTGGAGTTGACTCCAATCGTTGGATCTACAACGAAGGAGGAGTCGTGAGTAGTCAGGGGCAAGGAGAGCCGAGTGGCCCTTCATCGCTTCAGCTGAATAGGGGGGGCGGAAACATTTATCAATATGATGAAATCCGGTCCAATTTTATTCTGTTGGGCGGCACCGTTCCGACGCTTCAATTTTATACGAACCATTCCGGAGTCGAAGCCGGAGAAGAGTTAGTTATCGAATACCTAAACTCCTCATTACTTTGGCAAGAATTGGACCGCATTGTTTCGGCCGGAGGAGCGCCGGGATCGTTCGTGACCCAAACATATCCGTTGCCGCCGAATGCTAGACACAATAATTTTCGGTTGAAGTTTCTCACCGAAACAAATGAAACAAATGACAACTGGTATATCGACGATGTCAGTATTACCAACGGACCTCCCCCGACATTGGATCCGCCTTTGATCACAGGTATCACTCCAGCGGATGGTTCAACTGCAGGTGGAGCATTTGTTACCATTTCAGGACAAAACTTCACTCAAGATGTCGTGATATTGATCGGTAACTCCGTGGTCGATAATCTTTCATTCGTCAGTTCAACCCAGCTTGTTGGAAATGTACCTCCATCCTCTACTCCTGGATTTGTTGCTTTGATTGCCAGCCAGGCATCAGGGAGCGATCTGTTGGATCCAGGATTCCTCTATACTGAGGAATACATTATCCATGACAGTGCTGAGGGTGCGCCTGGGGCGTTGATTGGCGTCACGGTCAGTGCTGACCATGACTCCACATTAGCGGGGTATTCACTTTCGGTAGATTTCGACGCGAGTGATCTCATTGTTTCAGCCATTACCAGTGCTGGTAGCGTTGCTGTCGGTGCAGATTTCTTCCAGCCTTCCTTCAACAACGACTTAGGAGTCGATGGAGGTTGGTGGACATTGGGAGCGATCTTGAGCTTCCAGGGAGCGATTACCATTCCGCCATCTGATCAGACTGTTTTAGCAACAGCAGAATATGTGATTCAGCCAAATGTTCCGGTGGGAGATCAAATCATCGTAGCGATGGCGAATGGAGTGGGACCTGCAGTTCCTCCTTCAGAAAACATTCTGGTAGATCCATCTGGAAACGCCGTTCCTCCGCTTCTGGAAGACGGAATAATTACAGTGGGTGCGAATTCGTTTATCCGAGGAGACGGTAACGGCGACGTCGCAGTCAATGTTGCCGATGCAGTCTTTGCACTGAACTTCCTGTTCAGCGGACTTCCTTCAGATTGCCTCGACGCCATGGACACCAATGACGATGGTTCTAATGATATTGCAGATGCGGTGGCGATACTTCAGTTCCTGTTCTCTGGTGGAGCGGCGCCTCCAGCGCCCTTCCCGAATGCCGGTTTAGATCCAACACCGGATTCGTTAGACTGTAACTTCTAAGGTACCTCTAAAATAAAAGAGCCTGCTTTCTTGATCGAAAGCAGGCTCTTTTTAATTTGTGATTTTGGAGGATTATCTTTGGGAGTCTTCAAGTCTTTTGAGAGCCGCTAATATGTCCCCAGAAGAGTTCTGAATGGAATCGCACAAGTAGGAGAGTGACGCATTAGCCTGCTGTACCCTAGCGAGTAGCTGTAACAAAACTCTATGACCTTCTCCTGCATGTTCACGCCTGATAGCTCTCCATGTTTTATCTTGTTCAGAAGTTAAGGAGAGGCGACCCATCGAAAGTTCAAGTTGCTCGAGTGCTGCGATGACATTCGGCAACGGCATCGCTTGAATCGCGGATTCAATAGGAATGAAATTGTTATCCTTTAAAGGTAGAGATTGGAATCCAGACCATACAGACTCTAGTAAGAGATCCACATTTTGATCCTTCTTTACATCTGCTTTTGTGATCCTTATCGGTGAAGATCCTGTTTCGATGTGTTCTCTTGTGAATTCGACTCTGTGGACCCCTTGTTTAGCGATGGAGACAATCAGATGGTCAATCGGATCTAGGACTTTTTCGAGAACCCCTGATAACCCTCTTGCCCCATCTCCAGCCTCTTGGGCTTTTTCTGCAATGGCAGAGAGTGCGTCCTCGGTGAAGTTGAGCTCAATACCGTGAGTGGCCCAAAAATGTATTTTTTGAGGGAGAGCCCCGTCCTTCATTTCCTTGAGAAGATGGACAAGATCTTCTGTGGTCAATTGATTGAGTATCGAGACCTTATTGAAACGGGATGCAAGTTCTTCACCTAATCCCAAAGCGACCAAGTCTGATTTCTGAATGAGGTCGCGAATATGGGTAGATTCAGTTGGATCTTCGTCGATCTGAAACCCTATTTTTGAGTTTTCATCGAGGCGCTCTGTGACAACAGTTTGTAGCCAATCGAAATTTCCACTGCAAATAAACAACAATCTTGAGGTGTCTAATTGGCGAACCGGTTCTTCTTTGTGGCGAAGCACCACACCGTCCATAAGGGTGACGATGGCATCTTGAACTGCGATGCCTGGGTCTCCTGGTGAAGAGCTACTCCTGAGGCAATGATCAAGTCGGTCGATGAGTACGATCCCGTGTTGCGCCAACTTGAGGTCGCCGCCAGTTTTGTGAAGTAGAGCATCGGTGATGCCTTGGAGTGCTTGTCCAGATAGTGCTGGTTGCACAAGAGAAGAGGCATCGACATGAATCCATGGGATTCCCAAGAAGTCTGCGGTTTTTCTGACGAGGAATGTTTTTCCAACGCCCTCGGGGCCCGCGAGTAGAAGATGTTGTCCCACTGGACTAATCTCAGGAAAGAGATGTTGATTCAGATAGTGATTGTAGACAGCGACGGCAATCTCGCGCTTGGCGTGTTCTTGACCACGGACATGCTGTTCTAGATGATTCCAGATCTCCATGGGGTCTGGGAAAGTCGATCTTTTCGTCATTGCGAACCTCTTTCTGCAAGATGAGGCTTCAGTTTATACAATCCGGGTGCACGCCGCACTGATGGATTGATCATTTCGAAAAGATCCATTGTTTTGAAGAATCTCCATGGCGAGGGACCATTCCCTGTTTTCCAATCAGGTCTCAGACTCGTCACTCATGAAAGAGGCCCTGATGGAATCGCCCTCAGAGAAACACCACTGGAATCCAGACGAAGTGCGCAAGAATGCCCATAAGGCCGTGGATTGGGTTGTTGATTATTTGGAGGGGATTGAATCCCGAAGAGTGTATTCGAATGTTGAGCCCGGACAGATATTTTCAGACTTACCTGAGAAAGCCCCAATGGCCGGCGAAACTTTTGATGAGATTTTGCACGATATGGATCAAATCGTCATGCCAGGATTGACTCATTGGCAGCACCCTTCCTGGTTTGCATTTTTTAATGCCAACACCTCCGGGCCATCTCTTGCGGCAGATATTTTGAGTTCTGGACTCGCCGTGCAGGGCATGCTTTGGCAAACAAGTCCTGCGTGTACCGAAGTAGAAACCCGAATGATGGATTGGCTTTTAGACTTGCTGGGCTTGCCGCAGGAATTTCATTCCTCGGGTGAAGGTGGAGGTGTGATCCAAGATACCGCTTCAAGTGCAACTTTATGTGCATTGATTGCTGCTCGGGAAAGAGTTTCAGAATTTGATGTCGACCGAAATGGTGTCGATAAAAAGATGACCGTATATGCGTCAGGTCAAACGCACTCTTCAATAGAAAAGTCGGTTCGAATTGCGGGACTCGGAAGCGAGCAGTTTCGTACGATTCCCACCGACGAAAAACTTAGAATAGATGTCGGCGCTTTTGAAAAACAAGTGCAGATGGATTTGGAAGCGGGATGTTTGCCAACGATGGCCGTGGCAACGGTGGGTACAACCGCGACAACGGCAGTTGATCAGGTCAAAGAAATGGCAGCGGTGTGTCAGAGATATAATATTTGGCTACATGTGGATTCAGCACATGCGGGCACAGCGGCGATAGTCCCAGAAATGCGCTGGATACACGAGGGGGTGCAAGAGGCAGACTCCTTCACCTTTAATCCACACAAGTGGATGTTTGTCGGATTCGACTGCAACGCATTTTGGGTGAAGGACAAGAAGACCTTAGTAAAGTCTCTCAGTGTGCTCCCTGAATACCTCCGGAATGCCGCGACTGAATCGGGCAATGTCATTGATTACAGAGATTGGCATATCCCTCTCGGTCGAAGATTTAGAGCCTTGAAGCTGTGGTTTGTGATGAGGAGTTATGGCTCTCAAGGGTTAAAAGAATTGATAGCAGAGCATCTCGAATGGGCGCAGTGGTTTGAAAACCAAGTTCTTCAAGATTCTAATTGGCGAATAACACATCTCAGAACGATGAATCTTGTTTGCGTGGCTCATCACTCTGGCAATGAGCAGACAGAAAAAATCGCTGAACTTATTAATGAGCAGGGTGAAATGTCTGTGACTTCAACATTAGTTGAAGGCGAAAGAATCATCCGCTTTTGTTTCGGTGGAACGCAAACGCGTTTCGAGCATGTGAAGGCGGCTTATGAAAGACTTCGGGAACTGGGATAAATCATAGATGAACTGACAGCATGCATGATGATCAGTTGTAAAGAGCTACCTTTTGATAGGAACTACAATTCCAGTCACAGATAAGCTTTGTGAAATATACTTCATTTGCAGATTCGACATTTGGCTCGCCGGGTTTCGGCCAAATTTATTACGTTGTTTTTGCTCGTCAACATCGTGAAGTTTTCTCAGCATGAGTGCTTCGGCTGCACCTTGAGGGTTGATCATCGATTCTTCATCGTGAACTCTCGAAATACCCAATGTTGCGCCCATGGATTTTCTCGCGAGAGTGAGATCCGCAGCGGTCATATTTGCGTTTAATCCAAATGCGATTGCAGCATCTAGGCGTGCCCTAGCAGTGAGAATCCCGATTTTCGCTTCAGCATCCGTCGGCTCAATTGGCAAACGGATAGTGAGAAGATCGGGATCAACAGAAGGATTCCAGTGAACGGTTTCTTTGCCAAGGATCTGGATGAGTCGGGGGATGAAGATTCCCAAGGACAGGGAGTCGAAGCTGCCCGGTTTAGGAATTCTCCAACTTCGAATAATGGCACCAGGAAGCCCAGTTGTATCTCTTTTGATCCCGATTTCACCAAAGACTGGCGCCCTGACGACGGGTGGCTGCTGGATGACCCCTTGAGTCGCCAGCGCGAGCGTGCGATTTGCAAAGACGAGAGTGGGTGCGGGATCATGGGGGCCGACGATGGCGATATGCACATTGGCCGCAGTGAATTTGGATTGTATGAATTTGTTGATTTGGGCCAGGTCTATTTTTTCGACTTGGAGTTGCCCCCAAGGGCCAGATCTCAACGGTGTGATGCGGTCTTGAATTCTGTGACTGAGTGTTTGAACACTTTTTGAAACGATTTTTTGCTGTTGCCCTAATAGCATTAGTTTTACTTCCGCAAGTAAAGCTTCGTCTTTCAAGGGTTCCATCAGTCTTTTGGAAATCATTTCCAGATGTTTGAGCACGTCTTTAGGGGCTACTTTTTCTACCCACCAAGTCCGCAAGTATCCCGATCGAACTTCGGTGGACGCGGCTTCTGAAGAAAAAGCACGACTGAGAAGTTCTGCGGATAAAAGTGCGAGCCCTGATTCTTGAGGGCCGTCATGTGCCCAACCTATATTCCAACTCGTAATAATGATGGCGCGCTGTTCCGATTCAGAGAGAACGGATGGCAAAGGAAGAGAACCAAATTGAAGTCCATTATCAAGTTTGTTCCAGACTTGGCGCGGCGGTGCACTGGCTGCCGCAGGTGTCTCGCCATAGACAGGCCATGGATCTGAAGCATTTGTCGTCACAAGGATCATGAAGATCAACGGGACGGCTCCTTGGAAGAAGCGTCTAAGATGCTGAATGAGAGGACGTAATCGGATGGATGTCATGACGAAATCTCCCTTCGGGTTCCATCTGACGAGAAATCGTTCCAGAGATCAATATGAGATGCGGTTCAATCTTCAATTCGCTGAATACAACTGCAGTATTAATGCGGAATCGGGAGAACTTCGAGGGAATGGAATCAGAGCAGAGTCTCCTTGAGTCGTTTCTGTGTGGTGCGGAGAAGGATTTTCCGTGCTGGAGAACTTCGCTCCATCGGTTCGCTTTAGAATTTTTGATCCGATTCTGGGGGGAAAGAAGGCAAGGGGAGTGAGCCGAAATCCATACCGTTATCGAGAGTGTACCAAACTTGGCGAGGCGCTTTTTGAGAGAGGGGATGGGGTGAAGAAAGCAGCGTATTTAAACAAAAGACGACAGCGAGAGTCATCAATAAGACAAGATTCAGTCGTGATCCAAGTGCCGGCTTCATAGATTCTTGCTCCTTCAGTTGTTCAATCTGACGAAAAAACAACGAAGAGCTCAACCATAGTTTGTTCCTGGTGACCGTTAGTTAGCGACCCTCCGAGGGATGCTGAGTCGAAGCCCAGCTAGCGATGAGATCAAAGTTACCGTTGAGGGCGTCTTCCGGTTGAGTAGTGCGCCAACCTTGTCGCAAGTTGACCAGCTTCGGATCTGGGTTTAGGCGATAGCGTTGAACAATCTCTTCTGATTCCGGTGAGCCTTCCAAAAGAGACGCTGCTCGTCGGATTCGCTCATCTGGAGTAGCGGGGGGGAGTCCCAAGGGTTGAGAAGCCACAGAAATACGGGCGTGGAGCTTGCGATCTTTGTGGTGAGCTTCTGGTTGCTCTAATTCGTGAATTCCATTCAAAGGGTTCAAGAACATCCATGAACCGAATCCCGTCACGGCGACAAGCCAATCCCCGCGGGGATCATTTGACAATTCTTCGAGTTGCATATTTCGCAACTCTGCCCACTCGACGATCATCTTTTTCAGTCGAGCACACCATTCCAACTGCTCTGTGGTTGATTCTCGATCGCGTTGGACGGGTTGAATGCGAAGATACGCATCCTGTGGAAGATCTTTCTCGAGGACTTCTGCCGCATGGTCGAGAAGGTAAATTTGCTGGGCCAGCCTTTGGATCAAAGCTTGAGGGTAGTGATCTCGTGAAGTTTCAGCGCTGCCTGACAAGCGGTCGAGAAGTGAGCGTGCGGTGGTTGTGCCACTGTCGATTCTGTCGCGGAGTTCTGCCCGCGCGAGGATCGGCAATCTCTGGGGGTCATCCCAAAAGCCTGCGACTTCCATGCTCTTGAAATCTGATTCTCGTGTCTGTGCCCACTCTTCTGAATCGAGTTGATTTTCTAGTAGCTCCACTTGATCAGCGAGAACCATCACTTCTTCTAAGCGACCAGATCCTCGCATGGCGATATAAGGAATTTGTATACGAGGAGCGGCTTCCGCTTCGTCGCCACGATTCATCTTTATTTGCTTCAGATCTGCTTCGGCGGCTTCCTGTTCTGCAGCGTCTGGATCGACAAAGTCGACCACGATTTTTCCGTACTCACCGCGAACAAAGAGGAACTGATCCGCTTGCGGGTTGTCGTGTACCAAAATTTCCTTGGCGATGGGTGTTAAGGCGAATCTCTCGACGGCGCGGCGCAGGGGCCGCGCTCCGAGGTCTGCGGTCAGGCCGTGGGAAAGGAGTAGATCGATGGCCGACTCTTCCCACTCGACGGCCCAAGGCCGATCTTTTAATCCTCGTCTTGAAAGGACCCGCTTCAATTCCATCTCTAGAAGTGCCCGTTGTTCCGCACGTGAGAAGGGGCGGAAGGTCACGATCTGATCGATGCGATTGAGGAACTCCGGTCGGAATGTTTCTTTCAGGGCGATTTCGTAAGGGTTCTCGGGGCCACCAGCACTTTTGAATCCGAATGAACCCTGGGAGGCTTCTCGTGCTCCAACATTACTGGTCAGAATAAACACGACGTGCTTCAGGCAAACGGTGTGACCATTGGCATCGGTCATGCGGGCGTCGTCGAAGGCTTGCAAGAAAAGATCCCAAACATTGGGGTGCGCTTTTTCAAATTCGTCGAGAAGCACCACGCTGAAAGGTTGGTTACGGATGCCATCGAGGAGGCTGCGTTGATGGTGTCCTTCTAATCCGCGATTAGAGCCAAAGAGGCGACTGAGATCATCGTAGGATTGCAGCTCACTCATATCGATTCGCAATAAGCGTTCTTTGGAGCCAAACAGATACTGGGCGAGAACTTTTGCGCTCTCGGTTTTTCCGGTTCCGGTGGGACCGGCGAAGAAAAACACTCCCAGTGGACGAGTTGAATCGGTAAGCCCCGCTTTGAGTAGGGTGATCCGATCAGCCATGCACTGGATCGCCTCTTCCTGACCGATGAGGTGGTCTTTGAAAAAGTTTTCTACATCGTCTGTATCGAGGATTTCTTTTTCATCGACGAGAACTTTTGGGAGTCCCGAGAATCTGCACAATTCTTCGATAGCATCTTCGCGGCTCAGATCGACGATCGTATCTTTCTCTTTGTTCTTTTGCTTCTTGCGAACCATTGCTGCGTGAAGGTCGAAGGATCCCCCAAGAGCGGCTTGAAATGGCATGAACTGACTGCTGAGTTCGACAATCATCTTGATGACATCATCGCCGGTTTGAATTCCTGTTTCCCCTTGAACCTGTTGAGAATGGTTGCGAAGAATTTCAGCGGCCTCCTCAGCAGCTGGAGCGGTCACCTTTTCGATATCGTAGTACTTTCGCAAAGAGGCATTATTCCGCAGCATCCTCTCCATATCGGTATCTTCGAGTGCGCCCAAGACGGTGATTCGATTTCGATTCACTTCGATGTTGAGCCGATCCAAGAGGCCCACAGGGTTTTGCATATGTTTGCCGGCATGTTCGAGTCCAGCAAAATCTGGAATGTAGAGCACCGTTTTTGGTTCTTGAAGTTTTGATAGAATCTTCAGCCAGCGCTCTTCCATTTGGCCGACGAACATCGTGCCGGAGATCAAATCCTGAGCGGTCGATTCCATCACTGCCCAGCCCTGATCCTGGAGGTGGCAAAGCGCTGCCCGAGCGATAGTTTTCTTACCTACCCCAGCTTCTCCGCCGATAAGCAGAGATCTTGGGTTATCCATTTCGAAACGTTCGGTGATCGAAAGGAGGCGATCGTTTTGACAGCCGACTAAAGGCGACTTTCGCAGATTATTTTGTTCTTCGGTGGTTTTATCAGCCCACCACTCGAAAACTTCTTCGAGCTCATTCATCGTTAACGCCTTTCTGAGTCTACTTACTTCTTCTTCGTTGAGAATATTCGCGAGGCTTTTGAGTGCAGCGTCCTTTTCAGGGATCTCTTGAATGACCTCGACGTATTTTGGAAGTTCTTCGTCGAAGGCGACTCGATCTTCGAGAATATGTCGGTGATCGCAAATCAGCTTGATGAAGTTTTCATCTTCCCAGGGCCAGCTGGTGATCACCCAAAACAGTGTGAGCGATTCCGATCTTCGCAGCATATATCGTGCTGCCAAAATATTGAATTGATACGGTTGATCATCCGAGACAAAAATCTGTGCATCGCCCTTGATGGAGATGCCGACGAATTCGTCATCTCCCAAGACGGCCAGTGCTGCAGTGCTCTTCGCATAATCATTTAGATCACAGGCGATTTCCAACAGCTCTGTTTCGTTGCCGGATTTTTTTAATCCGGCTTTTAGATTTTCGTAAGGACCGCTATAGATCTGTACCCCATAGAGATCCATCTCCTCGCCAAGGTCGAGCTCTTCTTGTTCTTTCTCGGCATTCTCGGAATCCGTCGCAAAATCTTTGAACCAATTTTTAGCGAAGTTTATGGCGTAGATGGAGATGAAGAACAATGCGAATGATAGCCAAACCCATATGAGGTCGCTGGGGGGAGCTTCGCCCATGGCCATCGACCATAGTTTGCTGACGGCGAAAGATATGGACAGACTTGCTACCGCGAGAAAACCGGCAAGGAAGGCCAAGGCGGCAATGCTGGTGATTGCGGTAAACAGAAAGACAAGCCTGCTGGCTAGCGTCACCAGTTTGGAGTCTGGCTTCTGCTGTTGTGGGTTCGTCTCGTCTGGATTCAAAGGAGCACCACTTCTTGGAAGAAGCGTCTAAGATGCTGAATGAGAGGACGTAATCGGATGGATGTCATGACGAAACCTCCCTTCGGGTTCCATCTGACGAGAAATCTTTCCAGAGATCAATATGAGAGGTGTTTCAATCTTCAATTCGCTAAATATAACTGCAGTATTAATGCGGAATCGGGAGAACTTCGAGGGAATGCAATCAGAGCAGAGTCTCCTTGAGTCGTTTCTGTGTGGTGTGGAGAAGGATTTTCCGTGCTGGAGAACTTCGCCCCATCGGTTCGCTTTAGGCCTTTTTCTATGCGTTGTCTCCTTCTTGTTCCTTTGAGCCGCAACAGTGCGGATGAAGGGGATTCGTCTTCTTGTATTTCGATGTGCCAGATTGCGACCTGTTCTTCTAAGAGCGGGAGACAAGACCTTGGGGTGAGGTCATCACTTTTGCGAGCGAACAGAATTCTGTTGGGGGTCTTGTTCCATGGCTGAGCGGAAGTGGGTGGAATCATGAAAATCGAAGATCCCAGAATTTTTCGTGTGGGCGGGATTCTTGGAGTGCGCTGAGGAAAGCGCGAAATCCGAATGTCCTCGCAAAGCAAGAGGTCCCAGACCTGGGGTGCTAATCCGCTTTGGCTTTCGATCTTGAGTTCTCCTCCGGTCAGCCAATTATTAATCCAGTGGATGACCTCTTCCGCCTCTAGACCCGGCAGCATTTTTGGGTTTCCAAATCTGGTTGATCCATGAGGAAGTGGATCGATGGCCTCGATCAGACGGCGGCGTGCTTTTTCAAGGGGCGAGCAGGAACAGTCACTTAAACAAGAACAGGGTTCGCGAAGGATTAGAGAGCGCTTCGACTCTCTTGCGATGCTATCGACGATAGCCTGATGAGAGGGACCTCTTTTGAGTAGCGTCGAAATTGATTGAAAGACTTCCCGACGCTGTCGGGGATGAAATCGCAGATGAATCGATGAATGAGATCCCCCTACAGAGGCATGTGCGATAACTGGAAATGGATTTTGAGCATCTTTGCTGAGTTCAAGAACCATGGCTCTTAAAGAAATTCTTGAGAGGAATCCACCTCTTATTAAATCGTGCCCTGCGCCGACATTGAACTGAAGAATAGCGGTCTCCATCTTCGAAGGAAAACGCCTCATGATTTGAATCGCTTTGATAGAGAGTGCCGCGTTATCGAATTCTGTGACGGAGATGGGTTTCCACTCTTTTGCAAAAAAGTGACGAATTTGAAGAGTGGAATCATGAACCGCAAAGACAGCAGAGCACGTGAAGGTAGAGAAGAATAAGGTGATCAATAAACGCATCGTCAAAAGGAACATAATACCTCTTCATGATGTATTTCTGATAACAGATGGGTTCCTAAAGGTGATGGTTTTTTATCGTCACAAAACGGACGAATGGCGATATGTCGAATGAGGAGAAATTATGGATCGAGCTCGTTCCCCATCTCGGGTCGGATTCTCGGTGTGAGTGATTTTCCCCTTCGAGTATGGATTCAATAGCGGCTATATTTGCCGTGGATCGTGACGCAAAAACGGCCTTCACTATCCAGAAAAGGGATGATGGGGGAAAAGGCCTCATTTATTCAGCCGTGCCAAAATAGCCAATTCTGATCGGGCTATCCGTCAGTATTTGCGCCGGAGTATCAAAGGGCTTTCACGATTTCAGCTCTTCGCGTTGTATCCGGTGAAAGATCTATATGGGGTGATGTGGTTCCAAGGCTCGGTTAATTTAGGGGTATGTCAAAACTATTCACCATCCTATCGCCGGCCAAGACTCTCGATATGGAAGCCCCGCTTCCCAAGGGGGCTCCTGCCGTCACTCGTCCTCGTATGGCTGCTCGCTCCAAACAGTTGGCGACAGTTCTTCAGGGTTACTCCACGGGTCAGTTGGAATCCTTGATGTCGATTTCTCCAAAATTGGCAGATCTCAATCGAGATCGTTGGGAGTCATACGACACTCGTTCAAATCCGAAGGGGCCTGCTGCAGTCTGCTTCCGGGGGGATGTGTTCCAGGGGCTTGAAGCCTGGACGATGAATAAGAAGGCCTTTTCATGGGCTCAGGATCATGTGCGTATTCTGAGTGGTCTCTATGGACTCTTACGACCTCTCGATGTGATTCAGCCCTACAGGCTTGAGATGGGAACTTCACTCAAGACAGATGCAGGAAAAAATCTATACGAATTTTGGGGCACAGAAATTCAGAAGTTGCTCAAGAAGGATATGAAGGAGTGCGGAGCTGAGGTTCTTGTTAACCTTGCCAGTGAAGAGTATTCGAAGGCGGCTCAACTGGATCAGTTAGGTCACCGCATGGTGAGTGTCAAATTTTTGCAGGTTGATAAAGGCAAATCGAAATTCATTTCTTTTTATGCCAAGCAGTCGCGAGGGTTGATGGCACGCTGGATGTCGGACCAACGCCCCAAGAAGCTTGAGGATCTCACCCGCTTTGACAGTCAGGGGTACCGATTCATGGAAGCGGACAGCGATGAAAACATTTTCGTGTTTTCCCGTCCCAAGCCCCTTCCGGTTTCAGCAAAGCGATAAAGATCAAGGACGACGAGTTCTTGGACTCGCCTGTTGACTCTGACTCCGACTCGAAAGACCATCTTCTCGTGGTGCTGCGAATACCCGGGAGGAGTCCGTCTTGGTTTTGCGAGTTTTAATACTCCTGTGCATGTCTTTTTCTATAGGTCCTTCATTTCTACATGGAGAGACGCTTCAGGAGCCTATTTCCCAGAACGAAGCCATCAGGGCGATTCGTGATGCGGCGTGTTTAAAATGCCACTCGGCGACGGGTGATGCTGCGATCACTTTCAGGTCGGTAGAGCCTCCACTGCTGACAAAGGCCAGTCAGCGCTATCGTCCCCAATGGTTGATCGACTGGATTTCTGATCCACGCGCCATCGAAGCGGGGACTCGTATGCCGCACGCTCTGGAGTCGGTTCCAGAAGAAAAGCGTCGAGGAGTGGCAACAGATATCACTCATTTCTTATTTGCCAGAGATGGAGCTTTTCCGAATTGGGAAGCGGAAGCCTTCAATGAAGCGACGCTCGCTTCGGGCGAAGAACTTTTTCAGGCGATCGGGTGCGCAGCTTGCCACGATGGCACTGATCTGACAAATAGAATGACACGCCGGACCACGCTTTCAGCACTGGTGGAAGAGTTGAAGAATTCTCATGCGATCCATCCTTCAGGTCGTATGCCGCAGATTCCTATGACCGACGAAGAAGTTGTCTCCATCGCCACATGGCTCATCAGAGGACAATCCGTCGATGCCCAGGGTACGGCTATCGTCGATGAAATTTCAGGTTTGAGGTATGACTCATACTCTCGAAGCTTTCACAGTTGTGATCAGTTACGTGAAGCAGACCCTGAGGCTGGCGGTCATACGACTCAGTTGACCAATAGTGTCCGTCCAAGAGATACCAACTTTGGATTGAGATTCACAGGTGAGTTTTCAGTCGAGAAGAAGGGCGAATTTACCTTCACTCTTTCGAGTGATGATGGTTCTGTTCTTTGGATCCAGAATAAGAAGTTGATCGATAATGACGGAAATCACGGCACCGTCACCAAAAGAGGAACTCTGACACTGGAGTCGGGTTGGCACGAAATCGAACTTTGCTTTTGGCAGGGGTCAGGCCCGTCCGAATTGAAACTGACGATCGAAGGGCCGGGCATACCCGAGGCTCGCGAGTTTGGGAAAGACGAACTGAGGTCTCGCAGTCGAGTGGCGATTCCCGATGAACCTCCTTTTCGCCCGGATCCTGCAAATATTATTCGTGGAGGTCGGGCATATAGCACTTACGGATGTAATGCCTGCCATGAACCCAAGGCGCGTCCGATGCGAAAAGCGTGGTCAGAACTGACGGCTTCCGCGGATTCCTGTGTCGAGGGTGTTAGTCCTTTGGGATCACCCGGGTATGAGTTCGATGCCAAGATGTCTCAGGCGATCCTCGAGCTGATCGGTGAACCACTTTTGCCGGTTTCTGAACCGGGAATGCAGGCGAATTGGCGAGTGGGCGACGCGGGCTGCCTCTCCTGCCACGTACGAGATGGAATGGGCGGACCCGACCAGAAAAAGAACTCTCTCTTCACCGGAACAGCGGAGTTGGGAGATGAAGGTCGACTTCCGCCTTGGTTGACCGGAGTCGGTAACAAACTGCGATCAGAAGTCATCCATTCGACCATCGCTCAAGGCCTCAAAGTCCGCCCTTATGTGGTCACACGAATGCCGGCATATCCTGAAGGATTGTCGCATGAAATCGCCAATATTCTGGTGGCTGCAGATAACGAACCCCCAGTTCCCGACCATGCACCTGCATTCAGTCTCGATGCTCGAACGGCGGGGCATCAGTTGGTGGGAATAGAAGGTTTTCGGTGTATCGATTGCCATACCTTTGCAGGTCAGAATTCATTAGGCGAACCGGCATACGATTTAGCCATCATGGCCTCACGCTTGAAGCCACGTTGGTTCTTGGAATACATGAAAGATCCCCAGTCGAAGCGACCAGGAACGCGAATGCCGACTTTCTGGTTCCCCGATTTCGCCATGTTCCCTGATCTGCTCGAAGGGGATACGGATGCTCAGATCGACGCCATGTGGACCTATCTTTCAGCAGGGTCAGCGGCACCTTTCCCTAAAGGCTTGATCATCAATCGCAGCGATTACGATCTTCTTCCTGGTACAGAAGAACCGACGATGGTCGGTGTTTTCATGAGAGAGCTCAGTGGCCGTGTTGTCGCTGTGGGTTATCCGGAGAGAGCGAATATCGCCTACGACATGGAGAACATACGGTTGGGAAAAGTCTGGAGAGGCGACTTTATCAATGTGCAAGGAACCTGGGCAGGACGCGCAGGTGCATTGGAAAGTCCCGCAGGCATCGAGGTTTTGAATCTGCCGCCGGGGATGCCCATTGGTATCGTCGAGACTCCTCAGCAAACGTGGCCATTGGGCCCTGTTCGCGAGTTGGGCTGGAGAGTGAAAGGCTACCGAAGAGACGAAAAACGAAATCCACTTTTTCAGGTCACGGGGCCAGGAGGAGTTGAGGTCAGCGAGTTTATTCAGCCGGTGATCACCGAAGAGGGTGTTCAAATCCTGAGAAGGTTTCGTTTCGAAGGAGAAACACTACCTCTTGGATTGATGATGCGATTAGCGCGCTCCAGTGAGATGACACCGTTGGCCCCCCGTTCATGGAAAACGGCGGAAGGGATGACGATCACAGTTAACGGAGCCCAAGCAGAAGTGGTTGAAGTCGATGGTGCCCTTGAGGTGAGAGTTCCGATCTCTGCACCAGGAACTGAAGTGAAAGTGGAGGTGCGGTGGTGATCATTACTCCATCAATTTTGGTATTGGTGTTCTCATTGCTGGCAGCGTCGGGCGAATCGGCTCTTTCGCTCTCCAAGCCTGCGACCGAATCAGACTTCTATGAAGTGGTCAATATACCGATTCCAGATGGTGTGGGTCTGGAAGTAGGGGGGCTGGTTTCCGGTCCCGGTAAAGGTGTGATCTATGCCAGCACACGTCGAGGTGACATCTGGAAGATAGAAGATGCCTACGGGCCGGCTCCAAAATTCACTCGCTTTAGTGACGGTTTGCAGGAGCCGCTGGGATTGTGTTGGCATGACGATTGGCTCTACACCGTTCAGCGGGGAGAACTCAGTCGACTCAAAGATGAAGATGGAGACGGCCGCGCAGATGTACTGGAGACAGTTTGCGATGACTGGACCATCAGTGGAAATTATCACGAATATGCTTTTGGACCTCGGGTCGACAAAGAAGGTAACTTTTGGATCACCCTCAACAAACCCTTCGGGGCTGAACCCTTTGGTCGTCAACATTGGCGAGGCTGGGCCATCAAGGTCGGCGAGGATGGAAGAATGATTCCGGCAGCGGGCGGCTTGCGTTCTCCTGCAGGTGTTGAAGTTTCCCCCGCTGGCGATGTGTTCTATACAGACAATCAGGGTGAGTGGTGTGGCACCAATAAGTTATGCCACATCGAAGACGGCGACTACTTCGGTCATGTGTGGGGAGTGGAGTCAGCGAAGCTGCCGATCAGCCGTATGGAGTACCCTGGTGAAACCCCCAATGGCCTGACCTATGTGGAGGCTCGCAAGCAGATCCCTTTTCTCAAGTTACCAGCGGTGTGGTTCCCCTACGACAAGATGGGCAAGAGTGCTGCCGGCATGGTGTGGGACACGACCGAAGGCGGTTTTGGTCCCTTTGCTGATCAACTGTTAGTGACCGATCAACATCATGCATCGGTGATGCGCGTCGATCTGGAAAAGGTCAATGGTGTGTGGCAGGGCGCAGCGATGCGGTTCCGCGAAAATCTTGACTGTGGAGCTCTGCGCACCTGTTGGGGTGACAACGATGTGTTATTGGTAGGGCAGACCAACCGAGGTTGGGGCTCCCGCGGAAAGAAGACGGAGGGGCTCGCATATCTGCGTTGGACCGGCAAGGTTCCCGTGGAAGTGCTCACTTGCCGTGCGACCGCCGATGGATATCGCATGACATTTACAGTGCCGATGGATCGGGCGACGCTGGAAGATGTTGCGACCTACCAGACTGAAAACTACACCTACAAATTACACGAACCCTACGGAAGTCCTGAAGTCGATCGCCAAGATGTGAAGGTGACGAGTGCCATCGCTTCAGAAGATGGATTGTCGGTCGAACTCAAATTAGAGGGACCCGGAGCGATGCGTATCGGATATGTCACAGAGTTCCGCATGCCAGGGCTGAAAACGACTGAGGGAGAATCATTACTGCATGCAGAGGTTTACGCGACTTTGAATGAAAAGCCTTAGAAGCGGTCTTCGCTTTCGTCGCTTTCGTCATCGTCGTGTCCGCCAATTTTGACACCGGGGAGCTCGAGACTGAAACTGGTCTTCGAAGTCGTTTCTCCATTGCGCTCTTCGGTCACTGTGCGTTTCGAGAAAGAGCACCCGGCACTACTGACCATGAAGAG
>JADHSM010000022.1 GCA_016776905.1 Planctomycetota bacterium
CTTTGAGTGGCAGGCTCGAAAGGCCCACCCAACGCAGAAAGGACGGACTCTAAAGAATCTCGTGTTACAGATGCGACCCAGTGGCATAAGAGTCAAACCGGCCACCTATCTACCGGCTCTGGTCGCGATTACCCAAACTTCTATTATTGGCCCCGATGTACGCAGAGGAATTCAAGAGTTCAGAAAGTTGACTCCACTGGAGGCTGCGAAGTTACAAGGGATCCCAGGTGACGTTTTCGCCAATGCCGGAGTCACTGATAAAGCTGCCTATAAACAATTGGGTAACGCCGTGAATGTCGGTGTGGTGAAATTGGTGACAAAAACTCTGAGGGCTTCCAAGAGAGGTCCAACTATCGAAGAAGACCCTGGTATCCAAAGGAAACAGGGAGAACTCTCCTATTAAATTTCAGGCTCGAGGAGAATCGTTCATTTGAGTTCTGTTCTGAATCTTAAGCTTCATGAACTTTGTAAGACAAATAGCATATTTTAAATTCAACCGAGTCGCACAAGAAAAGACTCTCCGAAGCCTGCTCTTCTCTTCTTCGTCAGCGATTACGGAACCCTATATTACGGAACCCTATGCAGAGTCAGTTCTGTCCCCAACTGATCTGTGATCTGCCCCTTGATCACCAACTGATCTCGTCCAACGACCTGAATACGACCCCGAGCCTCCACTTGACCTATTAAAGTTTTGACACCTAGGCCGTCACCGAAAATCGTCGTTAACTCGACATGCCCCGAATAGACGGCAGATCCAATTTGAGCGACATAACTGCCATCTCGATAGACCTGCAATTCTACCTGTGGCTCAAGCGCAGCTGCGATCTTATGGGCGAGTTGAGTGACCCAAGCGATTTCCTCAGATGAGTCCTCCAGCGACTTTTCCTCTGGGAGGCTCACCTGGCTCTGCCAAGTTCCTACAGCTTGAACATATGTCGATTGAGCCGCACAGCCCACGGTGAATATCGGAATGAGAAGCACAAATCCAGCAACACCTAACCATGAAATTTTCCTTTGAGTGCTCATCTATGCCTCCTTTCAGGCGAGTGAAGTCAACGCCATACCTATGAATCCCGTTCCCGGAGGCGAACGGACCCAAAAACCCTGCCCAAAATAAGGAAAGAAAGCCCTGAAGGGGAAATACCCTCTCCACTCGAGTGCTCAAGCCCCCTATCCTGATCATGAATGAGATTTATCAGTGATTTTCCCACTCCTCTTCAACTCCTTGGAGGCACACTTGATACTGGCGCAGAACAAACTCGTACGAACCACCATGCTATGCCTTTTGTATTTTGCTCAAGGCTTCCCCTACGGATTTGTTCTCTATTCCTTGCTCACTATTTTTCTCGACGCAGGTTATGAACGAAGTGAAGTTGCCATCATCTCTGGTTTCGCACTTCTCCCGTGGAGTTTTAAATTCATTTGGGCTCCCATGATCGACTCCTTGAGATGGCCTTCACTCGGGATTCGTCGTCCATGGATCTTATTCGCACAATTAGGAATGGCCTTCACGCTACTCGTCAATGAGCGTACAGGCGACCTCAGCAATCTGTCTCCCGATGGCACGATTGTTGTCTCGGCTTGGCTGGCAAAATTCTTCAGCTGGATTCCTGGAAGCAACATGACTCAAGGCTCAACGGAGATCAGCACATTGCTTTTCGTTGCTGGATTGTTTTTCGTTCATAACTGCTTCGCCTCTCTGCAAGATGTAGCAACAGATGCACTCGCCGTTGACATTCTTGAAGAAAATGAGCGGGGACGAGTCAACGGGTTCATGTGGGCATCTAAGCTTCTAGGCACCGCTGTCGGAACTTATGGCGGAGCCGTCTTGATTGATGAGTTTGGACTCAACTTCACGATTCAAGCTCTCGCAAGTTTGGTCCTAGTGATCGCGTTTTTTGTCCTCATGATTCGAGAGCGTGCATGCGAAAAGCGTTTCCCTTGGTCTCGAGGAAGTGCTCATGATCTTTCCACACCCGCACTTCGATCTCCCATGATTGTTCTCTTAGAACTTGCCCGTGCCTTGTCTAAATGGACCACCGGTGCCGCTGTGGCTCTGGCAATACTGACCTCACTGGCTGGAGGAATCTTCATTCCTTTGGCCGCAGATACTTTTGTCAATATTTATGAGTGGTCTTCTCTCGATTACAGCAAGCTGCAAGGCAGTTATGGAATACTCGGGGAATTGATCGGCGCCATTGGAGGAGGATTCCTCTGTGACCGATTTGGACGTCGAAAAATGGCCTTCATAGGTGGCTTAGGCATGGGCCTTGCACTGATACTCTTCGCATTTCAACTCAGAGGTTTCACCGAATGGCCCCCCGCATGGATCGTTCCAGTCTTCAAGGGACTCGTCGCTTTCCAAACGGTTTCACTCTTCAGTTTATATATGAAAATTTCGTGGACCAGTGCTGCCGCAACTCAATTCACTCTTTATATGGCGGTGAGCAATTTCGGGACTTACTTCGGAAACGAGATCAGTCGTATTGAATCCCTGAGCAGATTCGATCTTTTTATCATTTCAGGTGTCTGCTCCTTCATCCCACTATTACTGATTGTCACCCTGAAGCCGGATCAGATTGTCGAAACAGCTTCTAAAGATTCTGTAGCCTCTGTTGAGCCAAAAGAACTGGGAGAACGACCATGAAATACTGGGTCAATTTAAGTCTATGCTTGCTCATTTCAGCCCCCTTATTGGCGCAGCAAGCCAAGTCAGCACCCGTCGAAGAATTGCGCACGGAAACCTTAGTAAAAGAAATTGAAGACATCGTCGGATTACTCATCGAAGAGAGTGAACCCGGATGTGCTATATCGATTGTCAAAGAAGGCGAAGTCTTATTCAGTTCCGGTTTTGGAATGTCAAATCTCGATTTCGATATTCCAAATACTGAAGAAAGCATTTTCCGAATCGCTTCGATCTCCAAGCATTTAACCGCTTGCTGCATGCTATTCCTCGAAGAAGAAAACAAAGTGAAACTCGATACAGATATCCGGGAGTACCTCCCAGAAATTCCTGATTATGGGAAAAAGATCACGATTCGGCACCTTCTACACCACACCAGTGGCCTCAGGGAGTACTCCTCATTGATGACTCTTTGTGACATTAGTGAAGATGACGGGTGGTCAAAAGAAGAAGCATTGGCACTGATTCTCCGGCAACAGGGTTTAGATTTTTGGCCGGGTGAAAAGTTCTCTTACTGCAACTCAGGTTACTTTCTATGCAGCATTATCTGCGAGAAGGTTTCTGGGAAAACTTTACGTGAGTACGCCCACGAAAAGATATTCATTCCTCTAGGTATGAAAAACACACACTTCCACGATGACAGTAGCGAAGTGGTGAAAAATCGATCAACCGGCTACAGCCCTGCGGGTAAGGGTCGATACCAAATCTCAGAAACGGGACTCGACATGGTCGGCGATGGTGGCTTGTACACCAATGTTTTAGACTTCGGCCTTTGGACTCATGCTCTTCTCGCAGATGAGTGGAAACCCGGCCTTCTCAATAAGTTGCTTCAAGACTTCAATCTGATCGACGGAACAGAACTCGATTACAAACTAGGACTCTTTGAATCGACCTGGATGAGTCAGCGAACCGTTTCTCATGGAGGCGCTTGGGTTGGATATAGATCGAACTTATTAATGTTCCCTGATCAGGAACTCTCGGTAATTTGTTTTTCTAATCGGAGCAACTTCAATCCTGCAAGAGTCAATCGACAAGTGGCACGCCTTGTCGCCAAAAATCTTGCTCCATCAAAAGAGCCCACCGAAAATGATCGGCCTGAGCGTTCAGAAAAAAAAGACTCTCCAGCAAGTTATCCAAAGTGGGATCCTACTGATTACGTAGGCCTCTATGTTTCAGATGAACTACAAGTCAGCTGGTATCTAAAGTCCAATCCCCAACTGACCCTCACTGGTTGGGGAGACAAAAGCTACTCCATCAAGCAGACGGGCAAAGATCAACTCGGCGGCCCCCGCTGGCTTCGACTCAAGGTAAAACGTGATTCTTCTGGAAAAGTGACCGCTTTGGAATTCGGAGATGGTGTTCCAAGTGGCATCCTATTTAAACGCCACGCATTGAATTGATCATTACTCAAAAGATTCCAGGAGCACATGATGACAACATTGAGCACTCTACTACTGCTGACTCTCGGCGTAGCCGGAATAGAATCTCACTTTGAACAGAATAAAACAGCGGACACTGTCCGCGTTTTTCTCCTCGCGGGACAATCCAATATGGAGGGACACGCCGTTGTCGATCTTGTCCACGAACAACACTACAACGGTGGAAAAGGCACCCTGATTCGCCTCATGGATGATCCTGTATGGAAAACTCGACTCTCGCACCTTCGTGATAAAGAGGGCAACTGGACTTCGAGAAATGACGTTTGGGTGAGATATCAACCTTCGAGAGGTCCATTGAAGAAGGGACCTCTTTCTATTGGATATGCTGTTCACGAAGGTCGGCACCATTTCGGACCAGAATTACAAATAGGCCACCAACTCGGTCATGCCAGTAAAGACCCTGTCTTATTGATCAAGACTTGCTGGGGTGGGAAAAGTCTTCATGTCGATTTCAGACCCCCTTCTGCAGGAGGAACCACAGGGCCTTTCTATAAGAAAATGATCGAAGAATATCGAGAAGCGATCGGCTCAGTAGAAAAAGACTTCCCGTCACTCAAAGGTAAGAAACTGGAATTGACCGGATTCTTCTGGTTTCAGGGTTGGAATGACATGTACACCGACGGTGCCCTTGAAAACTACACTCAAAATTTCATACACCTTGTGGAAGATCTTCGCGAAGAGTTCGATGTGCCGCGATTACCGGTGGTCATCGGTCAAACAGGTAACGCCGATAGCTCTCAACTCCATGCAGCACAAGCCGCAACAGAAAAGAACCCGCAGCATAAGGGGAGCATCAAATATGTGCCGACTCGCCAGTTTCTTTTCAAAGCAGAAGACTCTCCCAATACTGGCCACGGGCATCATTGGTTTGGGCACGCCGGAAGTTACTTCGAGGCTGGGAATTCAATGGGAGAAGCGATGATCAAGCTCCTCTCCCAAAGAAAGAAATGAAACTCATCAGATTCCGGAATTCGTGCAAGAGGCAGTTGACCACCGAGAGAAAACTACGGATGCTGGACCTCTTGGAGGATCATTGTTAAATCCAGGAGGAGACCTCGACATCGATTGGGTACTTTCGACAAGGATCAATAGATCTGCTGTCGAAAGAAGAGCTAAGACTCTGACCGGTCGCCGTTCCGTGAAAAAGGGCTGGCAGATTGGCTGGCTCGCCCACGCTATTCGCTGCATCGATTTGACGACTCTCTCGGGAGATGACACTCCCGGAACTGTCAAACGTCTGGCAGCGAAGGCGATGCGTCCCGTTCGTAGAGATATCTTGGAAGCTCATGGGCTTCCTCAGGATCTCCACTGTGGAGCCATCTGTGTCTATCACAATCTGATTGAGACTGCCGTCTCCGCGTGCAAAGACTCCCCTGTCAATGTTTGTTCTGTATCAACAGGGTTTCCGGCAGGGCAAATCCCCCATGAATTAAAATTAGAACAGATCCGTTCTTCTATCGCTGAGGGTGCACAGGAAATTGATATCGTGATTTCACGCCCACTCGTCCTTGAAGGTCGCTGGGCAGATCTTCATGAAGAAATCCGAAGCTACAGAGAAGCCTGTGGTGAAGCTGCTTGCCTGAAAACAATTCTAGCGACCGGTGAGCTCGGAGATCTTCGGCAAGTGGCCAGAGCTTCTAGAGTCTGCCTGGGAGCCGGAGCAGACTTCATCAAAACATCCACTGGCAAGGAATCTGTAAATGCCACCTTGCCCGTCGCTCTCGTCATGCTTCGTGCCATTCGGGAACACCACCAACGAAGTGGATACCTCGCAGGATTCAAGCCTGCAGGCGGAATCAAGACCGCCAAAGATTCGATCTCCTTTTTGATGCTCGTCAAAGAAGAACTGGGTGTGGAATCGATGCAACCCAACAGGTTCCGTATCGGAGCCTCTTCTCTTCTTGCTGATATCGAGCGACAACTCGAATTTCATGCCACCGGGCGCTATTCAGCGACCCACCGGCATCCGATGGGATAAGTGCCATGTCCAGTGACTCCTCCAATCCTGCAACGGCCCTTGAATCACTCGATTGGGGACCCGCCCCCGAAGACGCTAAGGCGGCCCAAGCCTGGATCGAGTCCAGCGGTAAAAACCCCTGCCATTTCATCGGCGGAGAGTGGATACCATCAGAGTCTGCAGAAACCTTCGAAACGAGAAATCCGGCGAATGGTAAAGTCTTGCGTTCACTCGCCCGAGGAACCGCTACAGATGTCGACAAAGCTGTTTCTTCTGCGCGTTCAGCATTAGAGGGTTGGCAACAGTTAGGCCCCTCCGGCAGAGCCAGACATCTTTATTCATTAGCGAGAGGGATACAGAAAGAGAGTCGTCTCTTTGCTGTCATAGAAACTCTCGACAACGGCAAACCAATTCGTGAAACCCGGGATATTGACATCCCATTAGTCGCCAGACACTTCTACCACCACGCGGGCTGGGCAAGAGTTCTGAATGCGAGCCATCCTGAAGGAAAGCCATGGGGAGTCTGTGGGCAAATCATTCCTTGGAACTTCCCACTCTTAATGCTGGCTTGGAAAATTGCCCCAGCTCTGGCCTGCGGAAATACAGTTGTACTGAAACCTGCTGAATGGACTTCACTGTCAGCACTTTTCTTCGCTGAGCTTTGCGAAAAATCTGGCATCCCAGCGGGTGTCGTCAACATCGTTACCGGTGCAGGCGAAACAGGATCCGCTCTCGTCCAACATGACGATGTCGACAAAATTGCATTCACCGGATCCACTGAAGTAGGACGACTCATTAGGGAAAGTACTGCTGGATCCGGGAAAGGGCTGACTCTCGAATTGGGCGGCAAAAGTCCATATGTGGTCTTTGAAGATGCCGATCTCGACAGTGCTGTAGAAGGACTGGTCGATGCGATCTGGTTCAACCAAGGCCAGGTCTGTTGTGCGGGAAGCCGACTGCTCGTCCAAGAATCTATCGCAACAGAATTCCATGCCAAAATTGAACACCGTATGAAACGATTGAGAGTCGGAAACCCTCTTGATAAAGCCATCGACATCGGAGCCATGGTAGATGGTGAACATTTATCGAGAGTGAAGGCGATGTGCCAAACAGCCATCGATGAAGGTCTGACATGTATTCAAACCGACTCCGACCTTCCTGCTGACGGATACTGGTTCCCCCCGACATTTTTCCCAGAAGCCCCTCTTTCTTCAGAAATAGCCACTGAAGAAATCTTTGGCCCCGTTCTCGTATCCACCACCTTCAGAACTCCAGCAGAAGCGGTGAAAATCGCCAATCACACCCGATATGGACTCGCCGCCAGTGTCTGGAGTCAGGACCTCGATACAGCTCTCGATATCGCACGAAAAATCAAAGCAGGAACCGTTTGGGTCAATGGAACCAATATGTTCGATGCCTCTAGCGGATTTGGAGGCATGAAGGAATCTGGTTTCGGTCGCGAAGGGGGTCGCGAGGGACTCCGGGCCTATCTCCGTCCCAGTTCATCGAAAACCGACACTTCAACCCGACCCACCCGCTCGCAAGATCTGAAGGCCGTGGAAGATCTCAGTCTCGATCGCACCGCAAAGTTAACCATCGGCGGAAAACAAGTTCGACCTGACGGAGGCAGCTCCTATGCAGTACAAGCTCCCGATGGCAAGACTGTAGGACTGGCTTCATTAGCAAATCGTAAAGATGTCAGAAATGCCGTAGAAGCCTGTAATAAAAGTTCATGGTCCAACATGAATGGCCATGGCAGAGCTCAGGTTCTTTGGTTCATTGCAGAAAACATGGAACCTGGAAGAGACGAATTTGTTCGAGTCCTTTCTGAAATGACAGGAAAAAGCGAACAGGAAGCGACAAGCGAATTTGAATCCGCAGTTGAGACTTGGACTTGGTGGGCATCATGGGCTGACAAACATGACGGCTTGGTTCATGACACACCTTGGAGAGGTCTCGTCTTGGCGGTCCATGAGCCGTTTGGTAATGCTGCTGTCATTTGCCCCGACGAACACCCTCTTCTCGCTTTCGTTTCTCTTTGTGCGCCATTACTCGCCGCAGGTAACAACGTAGTAGCGATACCATCCGAGAAATCTTTGGCGGCTGTCGAGATGTGTCGGATCATTGAACATTCCGACTTACCCGCAGGCGCACTCAATCTTTTAACGGGAAAATCATCTGAATTAGGTCCTGTCCTCGCTTCACATGACGACGTCGACCTGATCTGGTCATTTGTCGATCCAGAGCTCACCCGATCGATCGAAGAATCCGCATCGGGGAATATGAAAGTTTGCTGGACTCCGGATTCTCCTACCGATAATTCGCCAGAAATGCTGGATAGAGCCGTTCAGGTGAAGAATATCTGGCTTCCTCACGGAATTTAGGTCCCTAAGAGAAGCTCTCGAATTCCCTGTCTTGGACAGAATTCGCCGCATATCGGAAACTCAATATAGAGAGGGAATCCTTCTCTGGGAGTTTGAACAGCGGTAAGGGGTTTCATATGAAACAGAATTCTGAACAGAAGAAGCAACCTAGTCTTTCTTTTCCGTCCAAGGGAGAGAAAGAATCTGTAGAACTTCCTGAACCGGACTTCATTCCAAGCGTCGGAATCATCTATGAAAATGATGCGTGGCTAAAGCCTCTCTTTAGCGCTTTAACTCAAGCGGGTATTACCCATGAGGGTATCGATGTCCGCAAGCACGGATTTGACCTCCGTGCTTCTCAACATCACACTCTCTACTTGAACAGGGTATCTCCCTCGTCATACATGCGTGGAAATGCTGGAGCGATCTCTCACGCACACGCACTTCTAGCAACACTAGAATCTTCCGGCTCACTTGTCGTCAATGGATCTCGCTCATTCCATATGGAAACAAGCAAAGTTTCCCAACAACTCCTCATGAATGAACTGGGCGTCTTAACCCCAGAGACTCATGCCGTCAGCAGTGCTGCTGCAGTTCTGGAAATGATCGACCAATTTAAGTTCCCACTCATATTGAAGCCTGACACTGGTGGTAGTGGAGCACTCATTAGGCGCATTGAGAATAAAGAACATTTACTGGCATTGATCGATGATCCAGAAGTATTCCCACCAGGCCATCTCATGTTGCTCCAGGAAGTAATTCAATCTTCCGATGGCACCATTTCGAGAGTTGAGTTTGTCGATGGAGAGTTCCTGCTCGCGATGAAGGTCAATCCGATGAACACATTCAACCTTTGCCCCGCTGAAGGATGCCCCAGAAATCCCATTGAATCGGGAGTTCAGGCAGATGCTCATTTCGAGGCGTGGCCGGATGTCCCCCATGATGCTGTTGCCCAAGCTCGAGAAATCTTGCGTGCAGCACGATTGGATATTGGCGGAGTGGAATGGATGGATACTTCGGATGGGCGTCGAGTCTTCATCGATATCAATGCTACGAGCGTCTATCGCAAAGACATCCAGCAAGCTCTAGGAGTCGATGGTTTCGGCGTTGTCTGTAACTACCTCAGTCGTGAACTTGCGAAAGAAGCCGCAAAATGTGAATCCAGACTCTATCGGAGATATCGATGAGTAAATCCTACGATCACATCATCGTAGGCGGGGGAATTATGGGAGCATCTCTTGCTCTCCAACTGACTGCCGAAAGTGATTCAAAAGTCCTCCTCATTGAAAAGTCATTCCCAGGAGCGGGCTCTACCGGGAAATCGGGAGCCATCCTGCGCCAACACTATTCACATCCCGTTACCATAGCGATGGCCCGAGAGGGCCTTCAGTGGTATTCCGAGTTTGAAGATCGCTTCCAGCGTTCGATTTCATTCCACCGTCCAGGAATGGCTTTTATCTGCAAGGAAGCAGACAGAGATAACCTCGAACGAAATGTGAAACTTCAGAGGGGCTTGGGTGTAGATACCCAAGTCATCGATGGTGCGACATTGAGAGAACTGGAGCCGAACGGAAACTTCGCCCCTGACGAATGTGCCGCTTGGGAATCTGAAGCCGGCAATGTAAATCCAGTACAAGCCGTGAATGAAATACTTTCCGTCGCCATCTCGCAAGGTACAGACGTCATTCTGGGCCAGCGAGTGACTTCATTTTTGAAGGCGAATGAGATTGTTTCCGGAGTCGTCCTGAACGACGGTCAGAAAATAAATGCGGGCATGGTCGTCATTTGTGCAGGGCCATGGACTGGAAAATTTCTATCCGACGCCGGAATAAAACTTCCGCTCCAAGCTCTTCGGCCTGAACAAGCTTTTTTTGAACCGCCACCCGGCTCTACCGAACGCAGACTGATCTACGGCGACCTTACCCATGGCCTCTATTGGAAACCCGAATTGGCAGGTTGGACACGTGTAGGCTTCCTAGATATGAACGAAGATGCCATCGTGGACGATCCGGATCACTATGACGAAGGTGTCTCAGGGAAATTCATACAAGAATGCCGTGACAGGCTTTCATTGAGACTTCCCCATTATGCAAAGGCTGCCTCATGGGGAGGAGTCGGTGCACTCTACACAGTGACTCCAGATGCCCATCCCGTGATTGGACCCGTTCCTGGATTGTCAGGAGCTTGGGTCATGAGTGGATTCAGTGGTCATGGCTTCAAATTGGCTCCTGCAGTATCACGTGGAGTAGCCTCTATTTTAGGAGAGGCCAAACCTGGATCTTTTGATCCCAACTTCTTTTGCCCTCAAAGATTCCAAAGAGGTGAAGCCATCGAAGTTCGATATGGTTACGGAATACTGGGCTGACATACCTCTACCGGGTGATAACATCCGGCATGAAAAATAATACCATCATTCCAGCGTCAGTCCTTCTCTTGGCAGGGCTGTTTCTTTTTGCCCAAAATTCATGGGCTTCCGATGCGTCCCGTGCTGAATTACCCAATATCGTGATCGTCTTTACCGATGATCAAGGTTGGGGTGATCTGTCGTGTTATGGATCCAAAGATATCCCGACGCCCCACATTGATCGCCTCGCAAATGAAGGAATGCGATTCACTGATTTCTACACAAGTCAGCCGGTCTGCTCTGCAGCCAGAGCCTCTTTGCTGACAGGTTGCTACTCCAACAGAGTCGGAATCTCTGGTGCACTCGTCCCCTCCTCTAAAATAGGACTTCACCCAGAAGAACTCACCATTGCAGAAGTCGTCAAACCTTTGGGCTACGCCACAGCGTGTTACGGGAAATGGCATCTGGGCCACCACCCCGAGTTCCTTCCGACAGCCCAAGGATTCGATGAATATTGTGGAATCCCCTACAGCAATGATATGTGGCCTGGACACCCAGAGTCTCCTAAGGCTTGGCCTCCACTCCCATGGTATGAACAGGAAAAATCCGCGAGGATTATTGAAGATCTCGACGATCAGGAAACCATTACGTCGGAGTTAACTCGAAGAGCAGTCGACTTTATCGATCGTAATGCTGACGGCCCATTCCTGCTCTACGTTCCCCATTCCATGCCACATGTCCCACTTGCTACCCATCCACGATTCCGACAGACCACGAAATTCGGACCATATGGTGACGTCATCAGAGAAATAGATGATTCGGTGGGTCAGATCGTTGCCGCTTTGGAAAAAAATAAGATCCTCGATAACACACTGGTGATTTTCACGAGTGATAACGGGCCATGGCTGTCCTATGGAGATCATGCCGGAACAACCGGGGGGCTAAGGGAAGGAAAAGGAACCACTTTTGAAGGTGGTGTCCGAGTTCCTTTTGTAGCAAGGTTTCCCGGGGTCATCCCCGCCGGAAAAGAATGCAATACACCCTGCATGACTATTGATATTCTTCCAACTCTAGTCGAACTCACAGGAGGAACCTCTCCCGATAAAGAGATCGATGGTGTCAGTATTCTTCCGCAACTTCGAGGCGACGTGGCAGCAGCGCCTCCTCACAAGGCTCTCTACTTTTGGTATCACCGGGGAGACCTTGAGGCGATGCGAATGGGTCAGTGGAAACTTCATTTCCCACACAACTACAGATCTCTGGAAGGTAGACCTCCAGGGAACAATGGTATTCCTGCGAAGTATAACTACAAGATGAGAACAGAGTTGGCACTCTACGATCTGGAATCAGACCCTCATGAAACAAAAGATCTCAGTAAAACAAATGCGGGAGTCGCTGTCGAAATGATGGGACTCGCTATTGGCATACGTCAAAAACTCGGAGATCGCCTTGGAAAGATAGAAGGAACAGATGTTCGGAAACCTGGGAAATTAGTCTCGGACAAATAAGCATATAAAAAATGATCCGCGGTGAAGAGAACTTCACCGCGGATCATTTTAAGCGTCAATCTCTCTGATCAGAACGAAGCGGGTCTTGGAGTAGCTTCAGTTCCGGCAGGGACTCTCTTGAGCACAAACTTTTGCTCAAAGTCAACGACGCTGTCCTGGCTGGTGATATCTTCACCTTCCCACCAAGCCCATTCAAAATCGACCTTGATCGTCTTTGAATCAATCAACAGCATCTTGTTGATGGTGCTCACCACAGCACCGTTTCCATACTCGGAATCCAAAACTCTCAATTGACAGGGAGTCCCGTTTCTTTCGGTGTATGGAGAAATGAAACCATTACAGACCAATCCATTGGATCCGATTTCTGTGTATGAGATACGACACTTGTCGACATCATAATAGAAAGTCTGAATCGAACTGTCTTTGAGGATTTCATCTTTGAACTTTTTAGTTTCGACGACAAGGCATGTTTCATTAGCAGCCCAGAATCCACTTTGCTCAACACGGAGACGATCTCCAGCAGAGGTAAAGTTCTCTGACTGCCAATCACTGGCAAGAGCGACGAACGGCCCCAAAGCTTCCTTGAGTGGATTCGCTTTGATACCTGTCACGTTCCACAGCTGATTCAATGGGTTTCCGCTAACACTGATCTCGCTAACAACCACATTAAAGTTTCCGTTATTAATCGTTCTTTCAATCAAAACATTGGAACCGTTCACACCCTGTTCCTTGTTTTGACCAATCCAACGACATGTATTTCCAACGACAGCCTCTAGATACTCGTCGAAGATGGAGACTGTTTCACCAGCAACAAAGTAACCATGCGACTCAAGACGATTCTTAATGGCATTCCATTGGATAAAGTATGTACCACTACTGATGATTTCATCAGTGAGAGTTACTGTTTTCGCAGTTCCAAACAAACCACCAGTACTAAAGTCTCGCCTGTAATTCACTGTCGCCTTGACAGGAGTTCCTGCGGAAAAACCTGAAAGGTCTTCGCTCAAAGCGTATTCGAAGTTCCACTTACCCACCAAGTTGTTCATGACTTGATTGGCAGCAGCCTGATCAAGAACCTGCTCAGCCTTCTCATCGGCGACGACATCTTCTACAAAAGAAGTACGCGTCTGAGTCACAATACTTCCTGGTTGCGCCATCACTGTCGTGCCCATCAGGACTACAGCAATCACAACAATGAACTGGTTTCGCAATTCTCCCATGGTTCCCCCATTTCATTCTCGACCGAAGGCCTGAAGAAACCCCTTCAGGCCCAATCCCTTATTCCCTATGGATGAAAATACACAATTCTCGTCCTAGATAGCAACTACAGAATCTGGGGAAGGACGTCTTGGGGGGGAGAAACCTTAAGTATTGAGGCAGGCCTTAACACAGGATTCGCCGAATAGAGTTCTTGCAGAGGGGTATTGAAGGAGAAACAGACTGGGCTCTATCAGTTCCAATTCAGCAACCAATGGTCGGCCTGTTTCATCTCTGACGGTATCGACTCTTCCGTAAAGGACCTCACCCGGAGCACATGCCATGGCAAGATTTCCAAGTTGTCGGTCTTCTGGCAATACTGTTCCTCCGATTTCAACACTTTCTTCTTGGCCGACAAATCGTGGTGATTTCACGACGCAATGACTCCAAACTCCCCCAATAAATACATTGGCTCGTTCTCCGTCCTCATCTACAGATTTCATATAGGGCTGAAGAAGCCAATCTCTCTGTGCCCCTTCTTTTTCAATAAAATTGTGTGCGTCAGCCGGATCTGCTTTGTCAAAGAAATAGGTCAACCAAGAGCCCGCGGAAACAGCGGGCTTCAATACAAATCTTGACTCAGAAAGCTCTCCAAAATTTGATTCAAGAAGCGTGTCTAATTGAGCATGCGGTTGATCTCCCGATACAACACGTGTGGGAACAATTGGGACACCTGCTTTTTCCAAATCAAGAAGATATCCCTTGTGGACATTCCAACGCACGACTTCAGGGTCATTAAAGATACGAGTTGTTGATTCCGTCTTATTCACCCACTCTCGAAACTCTTGTTCTTTCCACGGGTAATTCCAGCACGACCTCAAAACAACGATGTCATATTTTGAAAGATCTTGATCAGGATCATCCCAAGCCACTAACTCAGCATTCGCCCCTGCCGCCCTTATGGCTTCCAACTGAATATCTTCATCGGCATCCGGCTCTGGGATATTTTGACATGTAACAAGACCTATATCAGGCATGACTGCCCTCCAATGCTTGGTCAATGTCATCCACTAAATCCTCCAGATCTTCAACTCCGCAGGCGACTCGTATCAAACCCTCGGTCACGCCATATCTTTCTCTCACTTCAGGCGACACACCTGCGTGAGATGAAGCTGCGGGGCGAATGATTAATGTCTCGACCCCGCCCAAACTTGGCGCATTCGCCATAAAGCGTGTCGAAGCACAAACCCGCTGTGCGGTTTCAGCGTCACCTTCGATCTCCATAGAGAGAACTCCTCCTCCTCTACCATCCATGTATTCAAGGCATTGCGCATGATCAGGATGATTTTCTAAGGACGGGTAATTCACGGCTTTCACTCTCGGATGCGTAGAGAGATACCGGGCGAGACCCAGAGCATTTTCACACTGCCGTTCAACTCGTAATCCCAGAGTTCGCAGTCCCCGGTATAGAAGAAATCCGGCATGAGCGTCGAGATGGCCGCCGAGATAGTTGAGGCACAGTCGAACTTTTTCAATATTCTCTCGGTTTCCAGCCACTAACCCTGCAGCGATATCTCCATGCCCATTCAATCCCTTCGTCGCGGAATGAACCTCAAGGTCAAATCCGACGGAAGCAGGTCTAAACAAAATTGGAGTCGCAAAGGTCGCGTCAATGATGGTGAAGAGACCATGCTCACGGGCCCAGTCGATGAGCTTCGAAAAATCTGCAACGCGACAAATGGGGTTAGTGATGGCTTCGCAATAAAGAACTTTTGCTCCCTCTGGCGGAGTTCCCCATGAAGCCGGGTCCATTCCATCAAATCGCTCAATGCGGACTCCTCTTCGAGGAAGATCTTCCGAGATGAACGCTTCCGTCCCGCCATAAAGTCGATTCTCTGCAAGAAGTACATCGCCTTGTTCTAGGTTCGCTAATAAGGCGCTGGTAATCGCAGCCATTCCACTGGAAGTCACCAGTGCAGACTCGGTCTCACAAATCAGGGATAACTTGTCATGCAAAAGGTCGTGGCCTGGAGTATTCGACATACGGATGTATTTGCCGTCGTGGTATCCACCCTCTTCATTTTGCTCATAGGTGGCACTCTGGAAAATAGGGGGAACAACTGATCCCAATATTCTTGGAATTGGATCTCCACCATGAACTAATTTCGTCTGATCACCCTTCATCAATCCTCCTCATCTGTACCGAATGTTGCCTGTCAAAAGCTTCGCTATCTACCCTCATCCGAGCCTGTCTCGGAAATACTGCCATGAGGATAAATCTCAACTGTCGGAGTGTGAGAAAGTGAATCCGCCTGGTACTCGGGCGAATGCCTTCGTGTACGAAATGCGTGTGGTTTCCAGGCCTGCTCAGCACTGAGCACTGGGAACACATCCGTCGCAAGGTCTTCCCTGACAAAGAATGCGTTTGTTCCTGTGGCCTCGACATGAATCAGGCGATAACCCTTACTCTTGCCCAAAATTGCCACCGCTTGCAGACTCGCTCCGTGATGCCAACCTCGAAAGTGGCTGTGATAGGGATCATGAAGCTGATCAGAAGAATCCCATGGGATCGTGAGAGACACCTCGGGGCCAAAGGAAGCATTCACCTCCATCACCACCACTCGAGGCGAAATTGTACAGATCGACTTCCACAACCAATAATCCCAGCCATCCACATCGATCGATAAGACATCGGGCTCGACGCCACCGAGTAGGCTTCCTAACAAATGATCCACAGTGTCCGGTCGTACAGATTCGTGCATGACTCGCACTCGCTCAGCAGCCTCTTTTGTCGAATAAAAGTCTTGGGCCGCCCGCACCTCTGATTTCGACGCATCCAGCAACAACCCACTCCACCCAAACTCGGTCAGCAGCAGAGCGGAATTGCTTTCGATTCCACTCCCACACCCGATTTCCAGAAGGAATCGACTCCTGACTCCAACTTCTGAAAGGATCTTGAGGAGGCAGCCATCTTCACCATTTTGTGAATATCTACCCGCCTCATACTCGCCGAGGTCTCCTCGGACTCCTATTTCATGCTCAGCGGCATGGAGTTCAGCATGCTCTCGCTGGAGAGAACGGGAGAGATCATGCTCCAGACCTTCCACCCGAGATCTTAAGGATCTCAGATCCGGGTGACCCAACCCCCTACGGAGGGCTCGTCCCACGGTAGATATTTGGTCCCGGACCCATCTCCAACCCCTCATTTGACTCTCTCTCTTATCATTAACCCGAGGAACTTCGTCTGAGAGCCCCGTCTTGCTTGACTTGATGCTGGCCTGAAACGATCCTCATTCATAGATCTTGGAGGTTCTTGAACCATGGTCAAGGAACTGGCAACAAAGTACGAACCACAAAATGTCGAAACAGCCATCACTGATCGCTGGAGGCAACGAGATGCCTTCAAAGCGGTCCCAGATGAACGTGACGACCGATATGTCATCATGATGCCCCTGCCCAATGTGACAGGTGCACTTCATATGGGTCATGCCATGGATAATGTCATGCAGGACCTGCTGACACGATGGCACCGGATGCAGGGTGACAACACCTTGTGGATGGCTGGAACCGATCATGCCGGGATTGCAACCCAGGCAGTCGTTGAGAAAAGATTGCTGGAACTGGAAGGTAAAACCCGCCATGACCTTGGACGGGAAGGCCTTGTTGATCGCATCTGGCAATGGAAAGACCAGTACCAAAAACGAATCGTCTCCCAACAAGTCGCCATGGGTTGCTCCTGCGACTGGGACCGCCAACGATTCACCATGGATCCAGTATGTGCACGCGCCGTCACATGGACCTTCTTCAGCATGTTCCGTGACAGCCTCATTTTCCAAGGTGACCGCATGGTCAACTGGGACTGCCATCTCCAAACTGCTGTCGCCGATGATGAGATTGAGCACAAGACTGTCGATGGCCATTTTTGGCATCTTCGCTATCCCGTCAGCGACCCCCAACCTGGTGAACCTGAATATGTAGTCGTCGCCACAACCCGACCAGAAACGATGCTGGGCGACACTGCCGTAGCAGTTCATCCCGACCCTGGAACAATCCTTCGGGAAAGACTGAAGCAAGCCCAAGAAAAACTTGCTGAAGCCTCAGATAAAACCCGAGACGAGTGCGCAGAAGAAGTTGAGCGCCTTGAAACCCGTATCACTGAGGTTTTGCCAAAACTCGAAAAACTTGCGCAGATGGCCGCAGCGGGACGTAGCCTGAATCTTCCGATTCAAGGGCGCCAGATCCCGCTGATTGCCGATGAATGGGCCAAACCCGAATTGGGGTCAGGATGCGTCAAAATCACCCCAGCACACGACCCTAATGACTACGAAGTTTGGCAGCGTCACAAGGATCGGGTTGCAGCCATCAACCTATTGAATCCCGATGGAACTCTCAATGAGAACGCGGGGCCATGTCAGGGGCTCGATCGATTCGATGCCAGAAAAAAGATCATCAGTACATTCGAAGATCTTGGCCTTCTCGATCACATCGAAGATCGTAAAGTGGAAGTCGGGCATTCTGATCGATCGAAAACTCCCGTTGAGCCTTTCCTCTCCCTTCAATGGTTTGTGAAAATGTCAGACGTCGATGGAGGCGTGGTCTGCGGACGAGGACTCGATCACGAGTTCAAAGTTCCTGGCTTGGCTCAGGCAGCAATCGACGCCGCCTCCGAATGGGAATCACACACCGGAAGATCTCTCACCTTCCACCCTGATCCAGAACGCTACCGAAATACCTACGTCAATTGGCTCTCCGAAAAGCGTGACTGGTGCATCTCTCGCCAGCTTTGGTGGGGACACCGAATCCCCATTTGGTCCTGTGATAGCGAAACTCCAAATGTCGGAGAAGCTCTCGGACAATTACTGAATGCCCATCCGGAGATTCTCTGTGCAAGACTTCAACTGGTGGATGGAACGAGTCGGATTCTCAATGCAGATAACCCCTCTACTGAAGAAGGTGGACGAATCCTTGTTTGCCTGAGGGATCCTGCCGCTCATGAAGAAGTCGCACTAGGACTTGAAGCGATAGGACTCGTTCAAGATCCAGATGTCCTCGACACCTGGTTCTCCAGCGCGCTGTGGCCGCACTCCACCCTTGGCTGGCCAAACCCAGAAAATGCCCAAGTCGATGATGGCCAGAGATCACTTGCCGCACTCGCAGGAAACTCCGATTGTCTCGATTATTTCTACCCCGGTTCATGCCTCGTGACCGGACGTGACATCATCACCCTTTGGGTCGCCCGTATGATCATCATGGGCCTCTACAATTTAGGGGATATGCCTTTTACTGATGTCTTCCTCCACGCCAATATTCTCGACGGCAAGGGCGAGAGGATGAGTAAATCGAAAGGCAATGGAATCGACCCCGTCGATATCATCGAACGCTACGGCACCGATGCGATGAGATATGTTCTCTGTGAAATGCAAACCGGTACACAAGATATACGTCTCCCAGTGCAGGCGATCAGTCCCTTTACTGGAAACACGATCGATCTGGCAACCGCGAAGCATGGCCAAAACATCTTCACCTATCTTTGCCCAGAAAGTGGAAAAGAATTTGATGTGCTAGGAACTCTCGAAGGGGTTCCCGCTGCAAAAATGGTCAGTGATCGCTTCGACGTCGGTAGAAACTTCTGTAATAAGCTCTGGAATGCAGCTCGTTTTGCACTGCTGAATCTTGAAGGCTATGAGTTTGATGCCAGTCGCTCAAATAAGCTCATGACCGAAGATCGGTGGATCCTGAGCCGCCTTGCTGCGGCGTGCGAAGGGGTTCATCAGCAGTTGTCAGAATATAACCCATCTGCTGCCATCGGCTTGGCGAGAGAGTTTTTCTGGGGAGAGCTGTGTGATTGGTACCTAGAAGCCATCAAACCAAGGCTTAAAGAGGGTGGCGATGATGCGGGTACCGCTCAGCAAGTCTTGGCCACTTGCCTCGATCAAGTCCTAAGACTGCTCCACCCTTTCGTTCCCTTCATAACAGAAGAATTATGGGGAAGCCTTCGCGATATTGCGCCAATCAGGGGGATCAGCTCTCCGTTAGCCGACAACGAACTTCTATGCCTCGCAGCATGGCCTGAACAATGGCAGGAATTCCGCCAAGAAAAACTCGAACAGTCTTTTGGTCGCAGTCAGGATTTGATCCGAACTCTTCGAGATCTACGGGCGCGTCACAATGTTCCTCCACGTCAACCTCTTGAGGTCCGAATCAAAGTCGCTAATGAAAACGCTCAAGACTTCATGGATCTCGAAAGTTTGATCCTTCACCTCGGAGCGCTCTCCTCCATCTCCGCTGGGCCCGATCAAGTCCGTACTATTGATAGCGCAGCTTCGGTTTCCGCAGACATTGAGATCTATGTCCCAGGAGTCATCGATCTTGAGAAAGAAAAATTGCGTCTTGCTGATCAGCTGGAGAAAACAGGAAAGCGACTGGAAGGATCACAGAAAAAGCTCGCCAATGAGAACTTTGTCAGTCGGGCAGCCCCAGAAGTGGTCGAACGTGAGCGTCATCTTGTCGAGGAACTTGAGCGAGAACTGACATCCATTCGCGAAAATTTGGCAGCTCTCGAAGATCAGTCTTAAAAACTAATCTTCCGGCTTTTCTCCCGGATCCGCCATACGAACAATACGCGGAGTGAAGGTCGCAAGAGTCTCCACCAGATCCCGCTGAGCAGCCATGACTTGGTCGATATCTTTGTAGACCATTGGTGATTCATCAATTCCTGCAGAGATCAGATGGACTCCGGCCTCTTCAACTGCTTTTCTTAAATCTGATGCTCGATACTTTAGCTTTGCTTTTTTTCGACTCATTCTTCGACCTGCTCCATGTGAACTTGAGCGCAGTGAGTCGGCATTCCCCCTACCAATAACAACGTAGGTCGGTGCGGTCATCGATCCAGGAATGACCCCCAACTCCCCTTCACTCGCTGGAGTTGCTCCTTTTCTGTGAACAATCAAATCTTCTCCACCATGATTTTCAACCCAAGCGAAGTTGTGATGGTTCTCTATCGATGCGAGAGCATGAGCTCCCAGTGATTTTAGTAATCCTTTATGAATACAATCATGATTTGCTTCGGCATATTTCCCCATCAACTGCATAGCATTCCAGTATCTCTGTCCTTCCTCATGACCGATGTCGATCCAGGCTAAATCTTGGAGGTGCTTGGAAAGATGAGGATGCATCGATTTTGCTAATCGAGACCAATGGTCGGCAACATAGGCTCCTGCTCCTCGGCTGCCACTGTGAGAGAGGAGTGCCACATATTCTCCCGGATCAAGTCCACAACGTGAATCTGTCACCGTCATAGTGCCAAACTCAACGAAGTGATTACCGCTACCAGAACTTCCCAACTGCTTATGTGCGCGATCCTGAACCGCTTTGAGTATAGGATCGCTCCAATCCTCATCGAGCACCGCATGATTTCGACGCCTGCTAAATCCAGCACCGATTCCAAAACTCGTTTCTTTTTCCAAGGCTTGAATAAACTGGGTTCGATAACGATCCAAATGCCCTATTTCACGATCTAGAATCGTCAACTTCATACGGCAGGCAATATCTACTCCCACTGCCTTTGGAATCACGGCATTGCGTGTCGCCAGAACACCACCTATCGGAAGTCCAAAACCCAAATGGGCATCGGGCATCAATGCCCCCTGAACAGCTACAGGTAGATCACATGCATTAATCAGCTGCTTTTGAGCATTGGGATCAATATCTTCACCCCATTGCTTCCATGGTGCGGGGTCTCCCAAACGCGTATCGCTAGCAAAAGTCGACATGTAGTTTTTCAGCATCAGCGCGAAATCTCCATATACGGAGTCTTTTAACCAAGCTTCAGTGTTCTCAACAACCGCTTGGATATCCTGCGCAATCAAATTCTTGGCTCGACCCACCGCTCGTGCTCGGGTAACTGCTTGAATCGCGGCCTTGCGAACCGGCCCCTTGGGGACTCCAAGCTTCTCCATTTCTCTGCTTTTCATTCATGAAACCCTTTACCGAAGCAATTTCTTGACCTTTTCTGGCAGATCGAAAGGGACTACCTTTTCGGAATGATCGAACTCATATAAATAATTAAAAACGATGTGCTCTACACCTTCTGTGAATGCCGCATCTCCCTTCGCAGTTTTCCCATGTTTATTGCGGCGGCCGACCAATACCGTCATATTCAGTTCTATTGGCTGAAGAAGCTTTGGATCGAATAATATTTCTAGGCTGCAACGTGATTGGGTCCTGTCCACACTGGACAGGAATTTGCTGATCGTTCAGCCCAAGCCACCCAGGCAACCTGACTTCTGAACATCATTGAAAAACTCAACTGCTGTTTTCTGGGACAATTGAACCGTCATCCGATTATAGAGAAATTCCGGCTCCTTATTTTTTACTGAAGTTCGTCCCTCCTCAGGTAGTTCTTCTGGCTCTGCAAAATCTGGATGATCGAGTTCAACTTCTTTGTCTTTTGGCTCGGGCGCCCAAGAAATGGTCCCTATGCCTTCTCGCACCGCCCGCCTGAATAGCTCCGCAGGAAAATGAACGACCTTATCTAATCTTTTCCCTGCAGGTGTCGAGACTAATGGCACCCAGTTACCAGATTCACTTAACGCACCCTTCTTAGAAGTTCGAAATACGTTCATCTCTGGTATGTACATTAGATTTCCAAGGATTGATCCTTTGTGCTCTTCATAAATCTGATGCAGCCAAATTTCGTGATCTTCCGCTCTTGAAAGACCCCCTTTAACAAAACAGCGAAAACCCACGCCTTTAGACTCAGAAAGCACCCGGAAATTCTTATGAATCTCTTCAAATGTTTTCTTGGCATTCATGGAAATCCCTGACTGACTTGCAATATCACGCATCTCTTTTTCAACACGCTTACGTGAGTCTTTTACATTTGGAGTCTGGGGTCTGGGGTTTTTTGGAGACTTGGCAGCATCACGTTCAGTCATCAGCGCATTCGTTCGGAACTGAGCGGAGTTATCTCCTACTGGGGACACCGCCCCTATCGCATGACTACAAAAAAGAAACACGATATACCCGTAAAGGACGATTATTTTAATCGTGGTACTCGAAAGTCTGTTCATGACTGATCTCCTACATTCCAAAATCTTTACCGCAGTCAAATTCTAACTTCGAATCAATACTCTTGAATATGGTCATGTATCGATACTTTATTTTTGCCGCCATTTTGAGACGTGGTCCCCTTGAGTTTATATGCTTGATCTTGAGGCCTAAAGACAAATCGGTGACAACGTAACACATGCGATGGAAGAAGTAGAAGAATGCGTTTTTTGATCCACACGTTAATGCTCGGTTTAGCATTGCTGAGTTTCACCGAAACCTATGCTCAGGGTACTGGTTCTGTAAACCTGACCCCAATATCCACCTTCAACTCGGGTGTCTTCGAGGGCAGCGCATCAGAAATCGTCGCTTATGACCCCATAAGTGGTCGAGTCTTCGTCACAAATGCAACTGCTGGAGGATTCGACATTCTTCAACTCTCCCAAACAGGGCAGTTGGGATTCGTAACATCCATCGCGACTTCACGTCCTCCCACACACTTAAGAATCTGGAATGACGGTATCACGAGCCATGTCGTGGCTTCCATTCCTTCTCTCCCCATCACAAATCCTGGCACAGTTCAGGTGTTTTCAACCTCAGGCGTGCTCGAAGCCGTATACAGCGTTGGAGCATTTCCGGACATGCTGTATATCACTTCGGACGGCAGAGCACTGACAGCCAATGAGGGGCAACCTATAGGGGGAACAAATCCAAGAGGGTCCGTCTCTATCGTGCACCTCGCAACGGGTGTCGTAGAACATATCAGCTTTACTGGTTTCGACGGTCAAGAGGTCGCTCTTCGAAACTCTGGCATTCGAATTTTTCCAGGTTTTTCAGCAAGTGTAGATTTGGAACCAGAGTACATCGCTGTATCGGGTGATCTCAATTTTGCCTACGCAATTTGTCAGGAACAAAATTGTGTCATCACTATTGATTTGACGACCTCAACTCCGATTCGAATTGATTCCTTGGGAAAGAAAAATCACCTACTTCCAGGAAATGGCTTAGATCCTAGCGACTCGAATGGGGTCAGTATCAATACTTGGCCGGTCTCAGGACTCTACCAGCCTGATAGTATCGTCGCATTTGAAGCGGCTGGCATCCCTTATCTACTGACAGCGAATGAGGGAGCTGCGCGAACCGAAGATGCCCGTGCGAGAACTCTGCAACTAGACCCCGGCGCATTCCCAAATGCGGGATTCCTTCAGGCCAACTCTAGAATTGGAAGACTACAGGTCTCAACCATAGATGGTGATATCGATGGTGACGGCGACTTCGATGAACTTGTCGCTTACGGCACCCGTTCATTCTCTATATTTGAAATGACAACCGGTGCAGACATCGTGTACGACAGTGGCGATGAGTTTGCTTTAGTAACCTCTCAGGCCGCCCCAGGAAACTTTAATAGCAACAGTACGTCGAATAATAGTGCTGACGGAAGGTCTGACAATAAAGGCTGTGAGCCTGAAGCAGCAACCGTCGCTCACATCGGAAACCAGATCCTCGCATTCATTGGTCTGGAGCGTCAGGGTGGCATCATGGTTTACGACGTGACCGATCCACCAAACTCATTCTTTTTGGGATACTTCACGAATCGTAATTTCAACGCCAACATCGAATCCCCTGCAGCGGGTGACCTTGGAATCGAATCGATCGTTTACGTCAAACCCGCAGATAATCTGCTGAATGCTCACCTGATCATCACTGGTAATGAAATAAGCGGCACAACAACTGTGTACTTATTGTCCCTGCCTTCTCCCCCAGCAGATTGTAATACCAACAACATCCCAGACGCAGACGACATCAGCTCTGGAACTTCTACTGATTGCAATTCTGATGGGATCCCTGACGAATGCACACTTACTGGGAATGACTGTGACCAAAACCTAATCCCCGATGATTGTCAGCCAGATTTCGACGAAGATGGAATCCCAAACATCTGTGACAACGACGACGACTCAGATGGAGTTGATGATACAAACGACTTAAATCCATTAGACTCTACAATTTGCCGAGATGTCGACAACGACGGTTGCGACGATTGCTCTTCAGGATTCGACTCTCCCAGCAACGACGGACTGGACACTGATGCAGATGGAATTTGTGATCTCAGTGATCCCGACGACGATGACGATGGAGTTCCAGACGCATCAGACAGTTCAAGTACAAACCCGTTTATCTGTTCCGATATCGACCTTGACGGCTGTGACGACTGTTCAAGTGGAACATTCAACACCGCTAATGATGGAACAGACACCGACACCGATGGAATTTGTGATACTGGCGACGGTGACCTAGATGGAGACGGCATAGAAAACGAATGCGATCTCGATCAAACACCAGGCTCAGATTGTAATGGCAACAACAGAGTCGATACTTGCGACATCAATGATTCCACCAGCCAAGACTGTGATGTTAACGGGATACCAGACGATTGTGAAATCTCAGTAAATGCCGCCCTCGATTGCGACAATAACGGAGAGTTGGATTCCTGTCAGTTGACCTCTGGAACTTCAAATGATTGCAATGGCAATACGGTTCTCGACAGTTGTGAAATAGCTTCAGGTTCAGCAGACTGTAATAACGATTCCATTCCTGACGATTGCCAAAACGACTGCGACGGAAATAGTATTCCGGATGACTGTGATCTCTCTTCTGGATCAAGTGCAGACTGCAACAGTAACGGCGTCCCCGACTCCTGTGATATCAGTGGAGGCACCGACTTTGACTGCGATATAAATGGAGTCATCGACGAATGCCAAATCACAGTGGATCCAAATCTTGACTGTGACCTCGATGGTGTTCTCCAGTCCTGTGAAACCGACACTGATAGTGACGGTGTCGAGGATGACTGTGATACCGACGACGACAACGACAACGTCTTAGATGTTGACGATTCATCTCCTCTCGATAACACGATTTGTCGAGACGCTGACGCTGATGGTTGTGACGATTGCTCCAGTGGAACAGACGACTCTACAAATGACGGCTTCGATTTCGATGCAGATGGTCTCTGTGATATCGGTGATCCCGATGACGATAACGACGGGGTCCTCGACGGCGTCGACAGTGACGACAACAACGCCAACATCTGTTCCGATACTGACGGTGACAGTTGCGACGATTGCTCCTCAGGAATTTTCAATACTGACGATGATGGCTTTGACTTCGATGGCGACGGAATCTGTGACCTCGGCGATACCGACGACGACAACGATGGTGCTCTCGACAGAAACGATAGTGATGACAACAACGCAAATATCTGCTCTGACCTCGATGGCGATGGTTGTGACGACTGTTCTGCAGGAAGTTTTGATCTTTCGAATGATGGATTTGACTTCGACGGTGACGGAGCCTGTGATTTAGGCGACACCGACGATGACAACGACGGTGCACTCGACGATGTCGACAGTGACGATAACAACGTTAATGTCTGCTCCGACAACGATGGTGACGGCTGTGACGACTGCTCCTCAGGCATCTTTGACCCCGCCAATGACGGCTTCGATTTCGACGGTGACGGAACCTGTGATTTAGGAGACACCGACGATGACAACGACGGTGCACTCGACGACGCCGACAGCGACGATAACAACGTTAATATCTGCTCTGATAGTGACGGTGACGGCTGCGATGACTGCTCAGGTGGAAGCTATAACCCCAATAACGACGGCTTTGACTTTGATGGCGACGGCATCTGCGATTTCGGTGATACCGACGACGACAATGACGGCGCACTCGATCGATCAGACAGTGACGACAACAACTCCAATATATGCTCCGACACGGACTTCGATGGCTGCGACGACTGCTCTGGTGGAAGTTATGACCCCAACAATGACGGATCAGATTTAGACGGCGACGGTATCTGTGATCTTGGTGACACTGATATCGACGGCGATGGAATCCCCAACCTCTGCGACGTAGACCAAACTGGTGGATTCGACTGTGACGTTAATGGTCAAGATGACTCCTGTCAGACTGATACTGATGCTGATGGAACCATCGACGCATGTGACAACGACCTCGACGGTGATGGCATTCCCAACATATGCGATGCGGACCAAACAGGCGGAAGTGACTGCGACTCAAATGGACAAGACGATTCCTGCGAGACCGACTTTGACAACGATGGCATTATTGATACCTGCGACGAAGATGACGATAACGACGGTGCTCTCGACAGCGACGATAGCGACGACAATAATATTAATATCTGCTCTGATCTCGATGGTGACGGTTGCGAAGATTGCTCTAGTGGCACCTTTGATCCTGCAAACGATGGGATTGATACTGACAGTGACGGCCTCTGCGACTTCGGCGATACAGACCTAGATGGTGATGGTGTCGATAATAACTGCGATACTGATCAGGTCGCAGGCACTGATTGTAACAGCGATTCGATTCTCGATAGTTGTCAAGGTTCACTCGACTTCAACACCGATGGGATTCCTGACGTGTGTCAGGGAAATCCATTTATTCGAGGAGATGGAAACAGAGACGGCAATATTGATATCACGGATGCCGTGCATACACTGAGAGTTCTCTTTGATAACTTCTCGGATCTTTGTCTTCCAGCTTTGGACTTCAATGCCGATCAGCAAGTCGACATTTCAGATGTATCTTCAGAGCTCAACTACATCTTCCTAGGTACAAGTCCTCCTAGCGCACCATTCCCTAACTGTGGAATACCCCAAGGTGCGACAGATTCTTGTAGTTCTTTCAACTCTTGCCCCTGAAGAAGGATCTCGACTCCGATCACTCCAAAAAAATAAGGCCGCTGACGGTAACCCGTCAGCGGCCTTATTTCGTTGTAAGAAACTAGCGAAGCATTTTCTGTGCTGATCTAGGGATTTCGAACCCCTCGATCAATTCAGAGTGATCCAACTCGTAGTCATATCGAAAAACGACATGCTCAATACCGTCACTGAAAGCCGCATCACCTTTTGCTGTTTTTCCCTGGTCATTCTTGAGACCCGTCAAAATTAGCATTTCCATCTTTCTCGCGAGCCCGGTCTCAGGGTCAAGATCAAGGTCGATCACGCTGCGAGTCTGGGTCCTATCCGCACGGGACAGGTATTCAGAAATGCATCAGCCACCAGAAAGGCAACCGGAATTCTGCATATCAATGAAGTACTTAAGAGCCATTTCAGAGGGCAAGGTCACTCGCATGCGGTGGAACACTTTTTCCTCATGCTCACTTCCGCCAACAGAAGTACGTCCCTTTGCCTTCTCTTTTTTGACAATCTTGGGTGCGACTTTTGAATCCAACCATTCGACCTTGGTGGCTTTCTTGCTCGCTTCAAGAAGAACGCGTTCTGGGAATGCGAAAAGACGATCGAGCTTTTTCCCATCAGCCGTGGCTTGTAAGACACGCCAGATTTCACCGGTGAACTGTGCACCCTTGGTGGGAGTACGGAAAATTTGACGTTCAGGTAAGAACATCACGGGGCCGCGTGTCCGACCGAAGTATGCTTCACCGACAGCCTGATCTACGATTTTATGGTCTGCGTTGTTTGCCATACCACCAGCGACAGAGAGTCGTGTTGTAAATCCTGCCTTCTGTGCCTGCTTCAGCAAATCAGAAGAGGCCTTCTTTAAGACTTTTCTCGCATCTGGGGTCACTTCTGACTCCCCAGCATGCAATCCCGATCCGGCACCCAGTACCACCATCAGGAGCAACAATTTCATGAAGTGTTTCGTCATAGGATTCACCTTTCTCAATCGTTCTATCGGGACTCTATCAGTTTAATATTACACAGAACTCCCTGAAGACTCCAGTAGTTGGGGAATTCGAGAAGAGTGTAAAAACCTAAAAGGAGGACACAGAAGCGATAAACAGCTCATTGGACCTACTCTGAGAAGAAAATTCCCTCACCGGACACCCTACGACTCAATGAGTTCCCTTCCCGAAATTCAGGAATCGCGAGCAAATCCACGAGTTGATATCTGGCGATAGCCCGATCTGCACAGGCTTTCTTCAACTGAAGTGTCGCCGAGAGAATCTCTTCCATTCTTTGCCATTGAAGGGTGAGTTCCTGAGCATTGCTGGAAACGGCCAACTCCTTCATTAAATCCTGTGGCACTGTCAGAGCTTTCCCCTCGAGTCGAGTGATCAAGGCCTGACTCTCCTCAAATCGCATCTGCGCATCGACAATATCGTCGCTGACTTTTTTAGTAATTCGCATGAGTTCCATTTTCCCGGAACCCAACTCTTCCCGAATCACCTGTCGGCGATCCTGTTCAAGATTCCTTCCCAAAGGAATCTCTACCCCCACTGTCAGAATCCAGTCGGTTTCGCCTCCTCCTCCAGAGGAAACAACAGGTTGATCATGATCCGTGTGCGTATGAGCTCCAAAGACGATGTCAGGCCAAGCTTCAGAATCCAATAATCCCAACTCCTTCTGGGCCCATCGAGATTGTTCGGCAGCCAAGATTTCATTGGGATGCCTTCGGAATCTGTTCCTTGTTTCAATTCCAATAAACCGATCATCATGCAATAACTCCGGCACAGGAAGCGAAGCTCTCAATGGTCGTTCCAGTAACAGATTGAGGGATTCCTGAATCAGCGCCTTTTCTTCTGCGAGAAGGGAGATTCTCTGATTCCAAGTCCGAAGCCTTTTTTCGACAAGCGTGCGAATGTCAGAGCGAAACCAATCGGTATCTTTTTCAAGCAAGACCTCGATCTGTGTCAAATACTCCTCAGCGATATTCTCTGCCCCAGTGAGATACCAGTATTCACACCACTGCTCTCGTAACTGCCGAAGAAGTCTCATTTGAGTTTGCTGAAGTCTGATTTCCGAAAGTTTATTGTCGGACCGTGATCTTCTCGCTTCCCGAGACTCATTGGCCATTCCCGACAAACTCCAATCGAGAGCGACTTGACGATCTCCAGACGTATCCCGAATATTTTCACCTGCGTCTGAATCATTCCAACGGGCACCGGGTAACCAGGATTCTTGATTGGAATCCTGGACTTCGCCCTCGAGCGGGATCGGTAAACCCCTCATCGCTGGCTGCGACTCCACCAAGGCCAATTCCAGATCTCTTAAATTGGAAAACTGCTCAGTCTGGCTAGGGGCAGGATTCATTTGTGCACTTGAGGAAGCGGGGCTCCGAGGCTCCTCCTGGGTGAAGAAGCCTCCCATTCCACAACCCGAGAGGAATAACACCAAAAGGGCTATCAACGGAGTGAGATCCTTATGGATCTCCTGCTTGAACTTGATCATGGCCTAAATTCCCCTTCCTACACGACTCATGGAGTCGGATTCCCCGAAGGAATCGTACACCGGAAGAATATGCATGTCCCCTGCATGATATCGGGTTTTTCATCTTCAACGTGTGCTGGAACCCATCCTTGCCGCCGATTAATCTTCAGGGAGACCCGGAGGCACCTGATGACCCGTCTACGAAAACACCGAAACCTGACTGAAAATCAGCAGTCCCGAAATATTCACCCCCAGGAACTACTCCGGGCAGGTGACTGGCACCAGTATTTTGGCAAATCCGGAGACATCTGGCTTGAAGTCGGCACGGGGAAAGACACTCACCTTATTGAGCGCTCTATTCTTAATCCTGATGATTTACATGTTGGACTAGAACTTACGCGTAAGAAATTTGAGATGATGCTTCGTAAGGCAGACTCGCTGACACAAGAACTCCCCAATGCTACCGACAATCTCAGGTTTATGAACGCGGACGCCTTTCAGACCGTAGAAGCCTGCTTTAAAAATGCGTCCCTGAGTGGTGCGTTTATTCTCTTCCCCGACCCATGGCCGAAAAAGCGTCATAAGGCTCGTCGTCTCCTGCAAAAATCTTTCCTCCAACTGATCACAACGAAGCTCGCACCTGATGCCGTCTTGGAAATAAGAACAGATGATCCGGATTATGCAGTTCAGGCAAAAGAAGCCTTATCTGAAATCTCTGAGCTAAGATCCCTCACGGGATCCATCGATTGGATTCACGAACCTCTTGATCCCACGAACCACGTCGAGACTCTATTCGAAAGTAAGTTCAAAAAACGTGGGTTAAAGATTCATCACTTCTATTTATTCAGGACCTCAGATGTCACTCCATGAAAATCAGATCCAGGATCAACTGGCAACACTGCCAACAAAGCCGGGTGTCTATATTTTCCAAGACGAAAAATCAAAAACTATCTATGTGGGTAAAGCGAAAAACCTCAGAAGTAGAGTCAGGTCTTATTTCCAAAAAGGCTCCAGTGATACTCGGTTACTCTTTTCCAGAATTGTTAAGAACACTGCCAATATCGACGTCATCGTGTGTGCGAATGAACTAGAAGCTTTACTCCTTGAGAATAACCTCATTAAGAAGCATCGTCCCACATACAATCTGAGACTTCGCGACGACAAAACATATCTATCGCTTCGAGTGACTACTGGTGAAATGTGGCCGAGAGTACATCCGATACGCAGTTGGAAATCTGATAAACATACATACTTCGGCCCCTACTCCTCGGCGAAATCAGTTTATCAACTTTTGAAACTGATAAAAAAGTTCATTCCCCTCAGAACCTGTTCGAATGCTTTCTTCGACAGTCGAAAGCGACCTTGCATCGAATTTGAAATAGGACGTTGCACAGCACCCTGTGTTGGCTTGGACACTTCCCAGTCATACTCGAAAATGGTCGAAGACGTACTCATGCTCCTGCGAGGGAAAGATCGATCCCTGATTCGGATGCTGAATGACAGGATGAAAGAAGCCAGTGCTAACAAGGAATATGAATCCGCTGGGAAATTCCGTGACCAGATGAACGCCATCGAAAAAGTAATGCAGCAACAGCATGTTCAGGAACACCCCCACGGCGACTGCGATGTTATCCATCTACATCAGCAGGGTGATTTTGCTTCAATTCACGTATTATTGGTGAGGCATGGCCGAGTGATCTCTTCCGCGACTCACACTACTAGAATTCATGATCAAACGATTGCTGGAATACTGAGCGCCTTTTTAGGCCAGTATTACCATGGCGAGAAATACGTCCCCTCAGAAGTGTTCCTCCCCGAACTTCCTATCGACCATGTATTGATCGAAAAATGGCTCTCGGAGCATGCAGGCCATAAGGTTTCGGTCAAAGTCCCCAAACGCGGCCCTAGAGTTCGACTTCTAGAAATGGCGTTAGAGAATGCCCGGGTTCAAGCAGACGTCAACACCCATCAGATTGAAACTCAGGAAGCGATCTCGATTTCACTGGGTCGCCATCTCAATCTCAGTAAACCTGTAAGAACGATCGAGTGTTACGACATCAGTAATATTCAGGGCACTCTGAATGTTGCCAGTAAAGTTTATTTCGAAGACGGCGAACCCGACACCGACTTGTACAGAAGGTTCCGAATGAGATCCGTCAAAGGAAGCGACGATTTTGCGAGTATGCAAGAAGTGCTCCGGAGACGGTTCAGACCTCAGGACAACCGTGACCCCATTCCTGACCTCGTCGTCGTCGACGGAGGAAAAGGGCAAATATCCAGTGCTTTGGAAATACTGGAAAAACTAGGCGTAAATACTGCACTCTGCGGCATCGCCAAAGACCGGCTCCGAGCTGGAGAAAGAACTCAAGAAAGAGTTTTCATCCCTGGCAAAACTGATCCGATCGACCTCCCCGAAGACGACCCTGCTTCCAGACTTCTCCAGAGACTTCGCGATGAGGCACACCGTTTCGCCAACTCCTACCATCGGGAACTCCGACGCCGCAGCAATCTCGTCAGCGGCCTAGAAGACATACCGGGGATAGGTCCCAAAAGACGGAGATCTCTCCTCCAAGAATTTGGCTCATTGAAAATGGTTCGAGATGCATCTATAGACGCCTTGGCTCGCGTTCAAGGGATGACACCAACGCTCGCAGAATCCCTTCACCATTTCCTAAACTCACCGGAAGAACCCGACGTCGAGGAAGAAGCCTTGCAAGCCTCCATCGATGGAGATGAAACTGTCGAGGAATCTGATCAATCCTGAGCGATTTTTCTCAATAGATCCTCGGCTTCACTCGTACTCGCAACGAGGCATATGGGAATTCCACCTGCCAAAGCTTTCTCGAGTACTGGCACCGGCCCCGAGACCACCAAAAATCCACCTTGTCTCTGGAGAATACCTGCGATTTGCTGAACTCTTCTCATCAAAGCAGGTGGGAAAACATCCATAGTCGGCAAATTTGGGAAGTGAATGGCCAGAAGTATACCTTCATGCTCTTCCACCTTACGCGCTAATGCACCTAAGGCTTTCACTAACTGACGAGGAGGGGCTCCTGGTGCAGGATTCAGGTGAGCCGTGATATAGGGTCCCGCAGCGGCCAATTCGAGGCCGGTATTTGGTGACGGGGTCAAGTCGAGATCTCCTTCCGCATCGAGCGGACCCATGAGAATGACCCACTATTCGGATTCTGTCCAATTCACTGATTTGACGAAATCGACTTTGATGTCCTAGTCTTATGAGTAAGGAGAAGGAATCCAATGCGCAGTCTTCGCTACAAGGACACCTGTGAAATTTTGGTCTCTGAGGGCCTCCTCGTCCCTTCAGATATCCAGTCCGCTAAATCACAGTCTGAAGAGACGGGCGAAAATGTCATCGAGTCCTTGCTGAGGGGAACTCCCCTTACCGAGCTCGACCTGGCACGCTGCCTAAGTACTCAGCACCAATTGCCCCTGATTCCTCTCAATCGGTACGAACGAGATGAAACCCTTATCGAAATTCTGGATCCAGCATTCGTGTGGGAGCATGGCATTCTGCCTCTCTCTCGTATTGGCGCAGCAGTCCTCGTCGCAGTCAGGGATATTCCTTCGACCGATGCGATCAAACAGTTGCGTGAAAAACTTCATGCAGAACCATTCTTAACCATCGCCTCTTTCGAAGAATTGCAACTCGAGATCAGTCGTAGCCTAGAACTCGATGAGGAACAAAAGATAAACTTGGACAGAACCGTCCGTACTCAAAGACGTGGAGGGAAGCCTCCTCAGGTTGGCCAGGCGACTGCTGGGATGTCGAGTACCTCCTCATTACTGGAGACACTCAACGAGTCTTGGGAAAACATTTTTGAAGAAGCGGAAAAAAATGTCCGCGACGGACACTCTTGACCCCTATCAAACAAAGAGGTTCCTCTTCTAATCTTGAGTAATGGGCTCTTCTTCCGAAAGAGCCTCGCCAATATCGACAAGTAAATCAGGGCGACTATTCGCCAGTCGCTTTGCACCTTCTGGAGAAACTTTCGTTCTCCAAAGATAAACTCGCTTGAGAGATCTCATTTGGGCGAGAATATCCAAACCCGCATCTGATACCTGAGTGCCGAATAGATTGAGAACTGTCAACTCTGGAAGACTTGCCAATGTTGCAAGATCGTCATCTGTTGTCACAGTCTCCGACAGATTCAATATCCTCAGTTTGCGAAACTTCCAAAGTCCTGCTACCGAAATTCTCGAGACCGCTGTTCCTGCGACATCTAGTCGGGTCAATACAGGCTCAAGACCCTTCAACATTTGCACCTGCGCATCCCCAGCATTTTTCCTCAGTAATCGAAAGACAGCCTCATAAGCAGAGTCCGACTGGGAGATAGGAGCGACACGAACACCCGAATTCGTAAGAGCCCGTGCTGCACTCTCGACGCTCTTTATAACCTCAGGGTCCTCAATAGAGATCGGAGAGAATGTGGGCAATTGCCCTGGAGTTTGGGCAGCAGGCTTAGAGGTTCCTACTGAACTTTCCTCAACTTCTTCGAGGATTACGGCTTCCTCACTGGGCCAGACAGCTCCGCCATCGATCCATTTCCGGAACAGAGAAACCTCTTCGAGTGACAAATGATCCCCGGTTGGGGGCATTCGATCTTCATCGTCATCGGGGAGTTCGATTCTCAATATCAATTCACTGCCAGAAGCATCACCGGGAATAATGGTAGGGAACTCTCTGTCTGCCATCGCAGGCTTGGCCAGATCGAGGCGAAGCCCGCCCTTTTGCTTTTTTTCACCGTGACATTCAAAACACTTCAACTCCAGCAATGGGTATATCTGCTCGCTGAATAAACTTTCAAGATCGTCAGGTTCTTCATCTTCTTCGTGACCATCTTCTTCGTGACCATCTTCTTCGTGACCATCTTCTTCGTGGCCATCCAAAATCCTGCTCTTTCCATGACTCGCAGGACCCAACTCTCCTCGAAATCCCACAGGACCTTTGCGACCACGTTCAGAATCCTCCGGCCATGGACCTCCGGCACGAATCCAATCTTCCAACGCTTTTATCTGATCGGCGGTCAAGCCGGGTTCTTCCGGTGGAGGCATTCGATCGTCATCTTCGGCATCTAACTTCACCAATTCGATCAATAAACTGGCCTCGGGATCTCCGGCAATAAATACGGGCTCTTCACGTAGCCGATCCTTCACGTCATTAGGAATATCGAGACGTAACTTCCCCTTTGACTTTTCAGGCCCGTGACATGAAATGCAATGGGTATCCAGAAGAGGTCTAACAACGTCGTGATAGAGTTGATTCCCTGTCACTTCTGCAGGCTGGCTCACTCCTTGAGAAGCTTGCTCTACGGGGCCCTTTGAGAGTGCCTGAATTTGACTACTGGAAGATTCTGACTGATTCAACTCCATTACTTCAGGAGCAAAGAAGACATTCTCAAAACCCTTCTCAACAAACCCGTCACCCCACTTGAGTTCTCCCCCGATATGCCCCGCGCCCATCACGACGGGGACACAGAGGAAGAGTGCGAGGCGGTAGGAGTTTCCTGCGTTGTGATGACCTCGGGCAACTGCGATTCCAACTCCAGCCGTCACTGTCGCCAAAAATGCTGAACTGACTCCCAGCCAGCGGTGCCATGCCAAAGCGGAATCAGGATCCGCAGGGTCTGCGAGTAACCAACCACTGATCGCTGCTAAAATAGAAAAAGCAGCCCCGGGAACCACCCATGAGAGAGAAACCGGGCCATCTCCAGGAACCGACTCCTTACGATACACACAGATCAACTCCACCACGGCAGCCCACGCTAAGAGAGCAATCGGAAAATGGAGGAGAAGAGGATGAAATCGACCGAAGAGGTCCGGCAAAGCTGATGGATCGAAGTTCAAAATACTGACTCCTGATATGTTTCTGGGCCCCAAGATTCGTGAGCAGGGGAAGCGGTCCCTGTGGGAGGTAGTGTACTCAAGTGGCTTCGCTCACTCAACGTCGAGCGAACTTCTCTAAATGAGAGACGACAGGGATCAAAGCGAGACCTACAGCATTACTCCAATACCCCTCAAAACGGGTCACAAATCTGCCCGCCCCTCCTTGTATGGCGTAACTCCCTGCTTTGTCCATAGGTTCCCCAGTATTCACATATTCCAAGATCTCAGCCTCACTCAATTCTCTAAACCAGACCCGACACTCTTCTACTCCAGAATAATATTCTCCTGATCCACGAACGCACCACCCCCCCACAATGCGGTGTTCTCGACCCGAGAGCTGCCGAAGAACATGAATCGCCTCATCGGAACTCGCCGGCTTCCCCAGTATTTGGCCATCGAGGACCACAATGGTATCCCCCGCAACAATCCAAACAGACTCCTCCTCAATTGACTCCTCCTCAATTGAATGAGCTTTGGATATGGCCAACCGTTCTACGTACGCTTCCGGAGATTCAGACGTAAGAACAGACTCATCGATGTCAGGGACTTGAACACTGGGGTTAAAGCCTGCAGCACGGAGGAGATCTAGGCGCCGAGGTGATGCAGAGCCCAAAATGAGGGGAAGTTTCAATCGATTCATAACTCCCAGAATCACCTGAGACAGCCCTCACAACAAGAGACAAAAAAACCCCGCAGAGACCGAAGTCTCTGCGGGGTCATGCTCAATATCTCGTCCCGTCAGGGATTCGATTAGGGAGCACAGCTGGTGCCGTTACAGTCACCCAGCGAATCAGAACTGTCGTCCGTACCACAACCCGGGAACGGCGCTGTCGGAGGTGCTCCACCAGAGAACTGGTAGGAGAACAGAGCCACCGCGTCGCTGATGTCGATCTGACCATCGTCGGTCGTATCGGCAGCGTCGGGGCAGACTACGCTATCACCTGCGAAGAGGAACGACAGGATCTGGATTCCGTCCGCCAGGTCAACTCCACCGTCATCATTGGCATCGCCGCGGATGAACAGGGACTCTTCACAGACGTCAGGAATACCGTTGCTATCATTGTCGGCTTCACCCGCAACGATATCACAACTGTCATCCACACCATTCTCGTTACAGTCCGCACCACCTGTTTGATCGAGATCACACTCGTTCAGGATTCCGTCGCCGTCGATATCGTCATCGCAGGCGTCGATGGTTCCGTCACTGTCGGTATCTGTCTCACAGGAATCGTCCTGACCATTCAAGTCACAATCAGCACCACCGGTCTGATCAACGTCACAGGCGTTCGGGATTCCGTCGCCGTCAATGTCGTCGTCACAGGCGTCAATGGTTCCGTCACTGTCAGTGTCGGTCTGGCAGCTGTCGTCTTGGCCGTCCACGTCACAGTCAGCACCACCGGTCTGATCCACGTCACAGGCGTTCGGGATTCCGTCGCCGTCAATGTCGTCGTCACAGGCGTCAATGGTTCCGTCACTGTCGGTGTCGGCCTGGCAGCTGTCGTCCTGGCCGTCCACGTCACAATCGATTCCACCGGTCTGATCCACGTCACAGGCGTTCGGGATTCCGTCGCCGTCGATGTCGTCGTCACAGTCGTCGATCGTTCCGTCACTGTCAGTATCGGTCTCACAAGAGTCGATCTGGCCATTGCTGTTACAGTCACTGATACCGGCTCCGGTGTTACTGATCGTCAGATCAGAGGTACCGGTTGCACCGTTCCAGCCACCCACCTGAACGTAGTAGCTGTTTCCGCCAGTCACCGGAATGGTGACGGTGGAGCTGAAGTTCGGTGAGGTACAGCCGTCGTCGTCGGAAGCCAGTCCCAGATCACCCGCAACCGGGCAACCTGTCGCAGCGTCGTAGACGATCAGAACTGTGTCGTCGAGACTTCCAGCAGATCCACAAGTCTCAATCGTGGCGTCCCCTGTTCCACCCGCGGTGTACAGGAACCACACATCGTTACCCATGTTCGAATCACCGTCGGTCGGACCGTCAGTGGTCGCGGCAGTGTTATCCACCGTATG
>JADHSM010000007.1 GCA_016776905.1 Planctomycetota bacterium
CTTTATAAGCAGCGCCACAATCTCAGGAGTGGAGGAGTACCCTGCGGCGACCATCAGCGGGGTCCAGCCATCGGTGTCTCTCGCGTTGACTTCCGCACCCTTCTCTAGGAGCAGTACTACTTTTTGCAGATCGTTGCCGCTGGCGGCAATGTGTAAGGGTGTGACTTCCTGGCTTTGGAGATCGGCCGTTGCTAGCAGAGTGCTGATGACAAGGCAGAGGAAAGTCACGCTTTGAGAGGAATAACGTTGATTCTGGGTTTGTCGCTCCATAGATGTCCCAACTTTCTACAATTCATATTAAATAAGACGGATCATGTTGGCAAAGATCATATTCGTGGGAATCACCATCATTGAGTTTTTCGAACTGAGATTTCGTACTGAGATTTCGCACTGTAGGGGCGATACTGTGTGGCCCTTACTGTGTGGCTGAACGAGCCTTGACTTCATGATGCCTCTGGAAAAAGCCACTAAACTGAATTTCCAAGAATTTGTGCGGAGATGAAGAAACCCCGACCCATCAGAAGACGAGCCGGGGTACCGATTTAAGAGTGGTGGACCTGAGGGGGCTCGAACCCCTGACCTCCGCACTGCCAGTGCGGCGCTCTCCCAGCTGAGCTACAGGCCCATTGCAGAGATCGTAACGATCTCTAGCGGGTGGGCAGAAACGGGGGAAAAACCGCCTCTGACCAATCCCAAAGCATAGCCAACACGAGGCTTCCGTCAAGGGAACCGATTGTGACGAGACCTGTAAACACCTAGGATCTGTCTGTGAAGAACTCGTGAGATCCACAGGCATTCCTGAGGGTATTCCGAGGCTGCAGGGGAAATTCGTAGGCGACGCCGCTTTCAGAAGCCGATTTGCGTCGCCCGACCCTGGATGGATCTTCCTCCCATACTGAATCGAGGCCCCGTGGGCATTGACTTGAGAGAAATAGAGAAGCGCTGGCAGGAGATCTGGCAGCATCACCCTTTGAAATCACCTGTGGCAGAAGAGGCGGAGGACAATGCTCCTCTAGAAGCCGATTCGACGTCGAGAGCTCCTTCTGAATCATCTGCACAGGAAGTGACCGAGGAAGACTCCCCAACTCACGAAGGGGACCTTGATCCGTCGACACAGCCCAAACTCGGTCAAGACCAGATCTCTGAAGATCATTCGTCGAATCAGGGCATCTCGCCCCAAGAAGAGCGGCACTCGAATGACGCTTCAATTTCGGAACATCAAGAGGGGCGTGAGGATCACGACGCAGGAAGCGGGTTTGCCGAAAATTTAAAATCTTCGGACGAGACGATGCCCCTGACTGACAGGTCGCCGGAAAAAACCCCAGTCGAAGATCAGCAACGTAAAGGACCAAAGACGTTCTTCTGTCTCGACATGTTTCCCTATCCTTCATTGGATGGTTTCAGTGTCAGTCAGTTGCGGGGGATCGCGACGAATGATGTCGTCGCACGGTATCAGCAATCTCGAGGACGCCGTGTACTCCGACCGATCGGGTGGGATTCTTTCCAGGCTTCCGTTGAAGAGGAAGCGCGCCAGAACAAAATTTCGCCCAATCAAGTGGTGGAACGTGGTATCGAAAGGATGCAGAAGCAACTGCGTCGTTTCGGAACTCTGGTGCACTGGGATCATGAAGTCGATACCAGTAACCCTAAAGATTATCGTTGGTCGCAGTGGCTCTTTTTGCAGTTACTCGACAAAGGTCATGTCCATCATGACGATGCGGGCTGGAAAGTGGCCATCACGGATTATGCCGAACCTCTCCATACCGGTCTAAAGCATCTGAAGTGGCCGCCGAGAACAAAAGCATTGCAGAGAAACTGGATCGGACGCCGAGAGGGTTGTCGCCTCATTCTGAAGGCGAGCTCAGAGTTGTACGATGGGTGGGAAGAATTCGATGTCTTCTGTCGCCGTATCGAAGCTCTTCCGGAGTCCAGTTTCGTGGTCTTGTGCCCTGAGCACCCGCTCTTAGAACAGATAGTTGATCCGATTCAGGCCGATGAAGTGCGTGAACTTCAGGATCGCACCTTAAAACTCGGCGAACGTGAACGGATGGCCAACCGGGCTCATTCAGACGGGGTGGCAACGGGAGCATATGCACTGAATCCGTCCACTCTTCAGCACATACCGATTTGGGTGAGCAGTTACGTGATGCCCGACATTCGATTCGGCGCAATTCTGGGGATGCCAGACGAGAATGAGGCACACAAAGAATTCGCTGTGCGTCATGGAATACCCCTCAAAGCTGGAGGGCAGTCTTCGTCTCGGCGTCGGCGTCGTCCGACTCGTCGCAGGCCAGGAGCGGATTCCGGAGCTGAAAAGAAAGGGCTCCAGGGATCTCTGGAAGTCCGCGGAGTGACGGAATCCTACATCGACTATAAGTTGCACGATTGGGTTTTTGATCGACAACGATTCTGGGGAGTCCCCATTCCCATCATCGAGTGCGAGGATTGTGGCAAAGTTCCCGTCCCAGAGTCCGATCTTCCCGTCCGATTGCCGGATGTTGAGGAATTGGTCGAAGTCGCAGAAGGTCAAAATCCGCTCACAGCGTTTGATGATTGGATGCAGACCAAGTGTCCTGAGTGCGGAAAGGCTTCATTACGGAGCAGCGATACGATGCCGGACTGGATCGGATCGTGTTGGGGTCACTTGCGTTGTCTGGATCCAAAGAATGAAACAGTGATCGCTCGTCAAGAACTCCTGAATATCTGGACTCCCGCTAATCTTTGCGTGGGCGGCATCGAGCATGCCGAGCTGCATCTGATGTACGTCCGATTTGTCAGTCATTTCTTAGCAGACATTGGAATGACGCCTCATCAGGAACCCTATCGTCGATTGTTCAATCAGGGACGGATTCGTTCTCAGGAAACGGACGGCATCGACGATGCCGAAGCGTCTCGTAGGGGACCTCGTGTGATTGCCGAAGAATACCTTGATCGTTATGGGGCGGATGCTCTTCGCTTGCACCTGCTCTTCATGGGGCCTCCTCAAGATCACTCCGAATGGAGTGATGAAGGACTCAAAGGGTGTGCGAGATTCCTTCAACGTACACACGAGACGATAAAAGGTCGTATCGGAAAAGGTAAATTTGTGAGCCGAAATGTGTTGGTGGCAAAGCACCGATTGATTCGTAGAGTCAGTCGTGCGATCCGCACCTTCCGTTTGAATAAGGCTGTCAGTGCTTTCATGGAGTTTGTCAAACTGCTCAGGGGAGATGAGTTCTCCATGGAGGAGGTCGACAAAGCGACGCTGAAGACCTTCACCGTCTTGTTGGCTCCGTTTGCTCCGCATATGGCTCATGAAATCTGGGATCTCCTCGGAGAGAAGTCCGATATTACGCAGGAGCCATGGCCTGAACACAGCAATGAATTATTACAACCCACCGAGGTCCAATTGGCAGTCTTTGTCAATGAGAGCCTTGTCGATCGTATGACGGTGGAGTTGGAAGCTTCTAAAACTCAGGTGATTGATCAGGCTCTGGAATTGAAGAGCGTGAAAGATCGAACCGGAGGAAAATCGGCAGATCGCGTGGTTCACGTCCCTGATCGTTTACTGAAATTGATCTATACCGAATCTGGACAAGAAAAAGAACAGCCGCCTGAGAAGAGTGCCGAACCCTTCTTTGACCCCAACATGTGATCACGTCTCATCACGTCGCATGAGGCCTCTGTGTGCAGTGTGGTCCAGATGACCTCCTGTGCCGTTTTGCCGTCATGAGTGCTCACATCGTATTCTCATTTGTGGACCCGTATCGACCGAAGAGAGCTTCGGGGCGGTGATTCCACGAGATGAATCGGGGGATCGATGACCACTCTACTGAAGACGTTCCGCTGGCCCGCAGTGATCTCCACTGTGATGTTTCTACTGTTCTTGGCGGGAGATTCCTCATTGACGAGGGGGTTCTCCTCAGGCAGCCCTGCGGAAGCTGAATCATGGCCTCCCTTTGAAACAATGGATTTGGATTCGATCTTAAAGGCTCATGAAAGCCGCTTCGAATCTACAGACCGTTCTGTCGATTCTGTCACCGATACTTCCAAGCTCGGACCCGTGACAGTCGAAGCCGGTTTCAATTCCGTTTCGACGTCCCGCGTGACCATGACTTCGATCCCTTTTGATCCTAGTGCTCAAGAACGAATGAGATTCTTACAAGAGATGCGTTCTCAGGGGCAAGGATTACAAAGAGACCTTCGGGCAGAGATCCGAAGTTCAGGAGATCAGTTAGAAAACCGTCTCATCGATCTACTCGATTCCAGGGTGGCGACTTTAGACCAAAGGATTTCACAAAACGATGTGAGCACCTCCACGCCAAAGAAAATCTCGATCCCTGTGGGAGAAAAGAAACTCGCCAATGCGGATAAGGTCGAGCGAATGATTTACCCCATCGTGCAAATGAAGGGGAATGGCACCGTCGGTAGCGGAGTCGTCGTTTCAAATGAGCTTCGTCCAGATGGTGGTTGGTATACATGGATTGTCACCGCCTATCACGTTGTCGAGGAAGTTCGAGATTTCAGCGATATGAATTCGACCCTGGTGAAACTGTATTTCTTCGACCCCGAACTGAATCGACTTTCTGAAACGAAACATATCGGGACAGAAATCGTGGCTTTCCCAGAATCGGATCTTTCTCTTTTGCGTGTCGAAAGAGATACTCCTTGGATCCACGTGGCCACCGTCGCGAGCGAAGAGGTCTGCCGATCTTTAACAGTGTTTGATCAGGTATATGCTGTGGGTTGTCCTTTAGGAAATCAGCCGATCCCGACTCGCGGAGAAATCTCTTCCCAGTACAAAGAGGTCGGTGATGAAGTCTATTGGATGGTGAGTGCTCCGACATTTTTCGGGAATTCTGGCGGAGGAATATTCCGCTCAGGAGATGGTCAATTGGTGGGAATCAGCAGTATGATTTACACCTATGGCAAGCGTTCACCGATGGTCGTCCCTCATATGGGGCTCTTTGTTCCGCTTTCGCAGGTCAGGTCTTGGCTTCGCAGAGAAGGCTATGTTCACCTCCTGGAGGCCCATGAAGGGGTCCCAGTGACCGCTTCGGGCGATATTTCTGCACCATCTGATCAGGATTCCGGGTCATTTTGACCCTGAGGCCCGGGCAGAGTATCCTTTTTGTGTCAGGATTCTGAATCAGGATTCCGAATCATGGTTCTCAAAGGGGACTATGAGGATTCAGGGTACACTTCAATCAGCAGATCAGGGATGGCTCCCGGGATTCTGGAAGTCACCTTCTCGAGAGAACTTAACCGGAAGGATGTCAGCGATGAACGCTGGATCGATCTTAAAATTTAGTACTTCTACATTGTTAGCAGCCATCATGCTGACAGTCGTTTTTTCCAGTGGTCTTCCATTGGCAGGGGCATTTTCTGATTCTCTCGCTTGGGCTCAGGATCCGGTGAAGCCACCGGTGACCGAACCGGCGAAGGATGACAAGAAGCCTGAGGCGACGGATGCCATCGATGACATTCTGGGTTTACCCACCAGCGAACCGGAAGCGGTCGCTGTCATCGATAGATACCTAGAATCTGTCGGTGGATCAGAGCGCCTGAAGAGTATTCAGGATCGTACTGAACGCTTCCGAAACAAGAAGATTGAGCCGACCAATGAAACGATCATGAAGATGTCCCGCTTCCTGAAAAGGAATGAGGGTGCGCTCATGATTCGTGAGGAATGGCAACTGCCGGGTCTTGGTTTGACCAAGAATAATGAGCCGCTCAATTTTGTTCAGGTCTACGATGGCGAAAATGCATTCGTCAAAGCGATGGGCGCAGTCTCGCCTTTGGCTGGAAAGACATTGATCGTTTTTGTCTGGGACAAGCACATCGATGACTTTTTCTGTTCCTTCGCTGATAACGGTTACATCGCCAAGCTTGCGGGCGAGGAAACTGTTCTGGGTAAGCCTTGTAAAGTGGTCGAACTCAATTCGTTCGCGGGTAATCAGCGTATGTTGTTTGCATTCTCTGACGAAGACGGACTGTTGATCCGGAAGACTTGGCAGGAAGGTCAACCTCCTGCTGTGATCACTAAAGAAGTTTTTTACGAAGACTACACACGTATTCGCTTTAGCGATGATCGTAATCAGTGGATCAAAACACCTATCGCCAAAAAGATTTTTGAAGATGGGGAATTGAGCCTTGAGGTGAATTACGATGAAATCACTCTGAATGCTGGAATCTCTTCGGGTGTCTTCGGTCGCCCTGACGGCCGCTCTTTTGAAGAGGTTCGTCGAGAAAGAGAAGCTGCACGAGCGAAAGAAAAGGCCGGTGAGACCGCTGGAGAAGCGAAGGATGGCGATAAGAAGCCTGTCTGGGAAAAGCCGAAGCCGAAGCCCAAGCCTGTGTGGGAAAAGCCGAAGCCAAAACCTGCGCCAAAGCCCACGCCGACGCCAGAACCGACACCAGAAGGTGGTCGCTAGGAGTTTGTTCTCAGAGTTTGTTTCTCAGAGTTTGTTTCTCTGAGTTCATAAAAAATGTGCATAAAAAATGAGGCGATTCCGGTTCTCCGGAATCGCCTCATTTTCATCATGGAGTGTGTCCACGAGAACTCTCAGGCTTATATCTCTTAGGGTTCTATACCTTGAGAGGCGGGGGGTCTTTCTGAGCGTAGAGCCAGTTGGCCACAAGCTCCGTCGATGTCGAGACCCCGACTCCTGCGGGCAGTGACCTGGCCGTCGTAATGTTGGCAGACCTCTTCACGAAATCTTTCCACGTCCTCTTCGTTGGCGGCCCTGAATGGCGCTCCTTCAAAGGGGTGGAAGGGTAACAAGTTGATGTGTCCGTGACATTTCCGCGCAAAGGAGGCCAACGCAAGAGCTTCCTGTATGTCGTCGTTGACCCCTGGGAGTACCACATATTCGAGGCTGATTCTCCGGACACTGTTTCGAAGCTTTGAGAGGGTGTCTCTCAGTTCCGAAAGAGGATGCTGTGCTTGGATGGGCACGATGCGAGCACGGGTTTCTTCCACGGCACTATGTAGACTCACGGCCAGTCTAATCTGAGGATGATCCTCAATCAGTGTCGGAATCTTAGGGACGATGCCGACGGTCGACACCGTGATGCGTCTCGGACTCATTCCGAATCCGTCCTCCGAGGTTAACCACTTTAAACTCCGAGAGACGGGTCCATAGTTATGAAGAGGTTCACCCATGCCCATGAACACGATTTGTGTGACCCCGGGCTTTCCTTCTGACCGCGTAAAAGCGTCAACGGTATGCCATTGGCCGACAATTTCACTCGACCGAAGATTGCGAGATAACTTCATCGTTCCAGTGGCACAGAATGTACAGCCCGCTGCACAGCCGACCTGACTAGAAACGCATAGAGTTCCTCGATCCTGTGTGGGGATCCATACCGCTTCAACAGACCTTTTATCCTGCAATCGAAACAGAAACTTCATAGTTCCGTCTTCTGATCGGAGAACCTGATCAATTTGAAGGGGAGAAGCGAGAATGTCTTTCGACAGTTCTTCCCGGATTCCCTTCGGGAGAGACGTCATTTCGGAAGGGTCGAGAATACTTTGATCCGTAATGTACTGGTGAATTTGCTTGGATCGGTAGCCGGGTAACGATCTTGAGGTGCACCAGTCTTCGATCACGTTTTTGGAATCTCCGGGTGAAGAGTCCAGTACGTGCTGCGCTTTTTCTTGAGGACTGTGTTTCTGAGTCATCGGTAGCCGAGTTCCTTGCGATCAAGAGATTCTCCGTTGGGACCCAGAATCAAGTGGTGAGGTCCACGAAACAAGGTTTCCTTACCTCTGAATGTATAGTGAACCGTTCCATTTGCATCCAATTCCACTCGAGCATTCCCGACAGTCCACAGCCATCGTTGGTCCAGTGTCTGTTCTTCGATGACAGGGAATTTACCTTCGCCGAGGCATGTGAGCCGGAGAGAGCCTTGTTCTCTGTGAAAGGGACGGTCGCTTCTGGGTGGAATATGTATCCATATGATGCTGGTGGGATCCCAGCGGAAATAGGTAGGACCTACTTTGAATCGATTACGATCTCGGAAAACCCGGACTTGCTGAACTTGAATAAAATCTTTCCGACCTTCGTAGCCGAAAACGGGTTTTGCATTTTCTTCGCCGGGGGGCAGTTCGAATCTGAAGCTGACTCCGCCGTATGTCAGCGTCCTGCTCCAGGAGTTTTTTTCGTTTTTGTAACGAGTCTCGGATGAAAATCCGGATCCTGATGGAGCCCGCTTCGAAGTGGTTTTTTGGGGGGAGTTGGCGCAGCCATGGATCAGTAAAGCAGAAATGAAGCACAGCAGAATCCCAGACCCGCGTATCGAAGTGACACCAAAACCGCGACGGGGTCCGTTCGCTGGAGGTCTGATATTGGTCAAAGATTCGGGGATCAGTGGATCAAATTTGCCCACCAAAGCGTGCTCCTATCGCAGTGAGATGTCGAGTCCTGTTCCTTGTCCTGCCATCTCAGCACGAATCTGTCTCAGTTGGTACCTCAGTTTCTGGCGTTCTGACTTGGGTTTCCCCATCAATGTCATGAATTGCTGATCATCGAGGATTCCTGAAACGCCGAGCAAAAAGTCGTCGAAGGGCACAGGGTTCTGGGAGAGTGCCTGATTGCTGATAAATAGGTTTCTGAGTGCCCGAATCGCCTGTTTTTGATCATGCTGGATATCCATGTTGTCGACCTGGAGGTAAAGGGCGTCGATCGGGTGATTTTCGTATCTCTCAAAACTGTCGGCGAAGAGTGTGATCGTGAAGACGGAAATCAATAAAAAGCTGGCCACACGTTGCATCGGTGAACCCAAAAAACGAGCGAGAACAGGATTTTGAAGCATCGATGAGACTCTTCCCCGAAAGTTCGAAGGTGGCGGCAACACCCCTGAACAGACTACAGGTTTTAATGTTTTTGAACATGCTTCTTTTGCCTGTGGTTCAAGATATTCCTTCGACCCCACTCCCTTGTGGTCTGGACTTGTGGGCTCCCCATCATCTGTCCGGATGACTTTTGTTTTTGTGGGAGGCGCTGCCCAATCTCTGTGTGTGCTCAAGTGACTGGGGGCGCATTGTTGACAACGCCATGCCCCTCGATCCACGACAGAGGAGTGGGTTTGCCGTGCCGAGTGATGGCATGTTTCGCAGATCTCCAATTGGCAACTTCCACAAAAGTGAAACCACTGTGCCGCATTGCTGAACTGAGATGCGTGAAATTCTTTAACAAGATTATTCATACCGGAGTCCTTCCAAGATCGGTATTTAATATGAAAATCATCTCCGAGGTGATGACGCGTAAAGATATGAAGAGCATGAATCATGCCAATCAGGAATTACCTCAGAAGCGCTCTCTCGCCTTATTCCTAGAAATGCGTGCTTCATTCCATGGCAACTTTTTGTGCATTGTTCAGATCTGAACGAATCCGTTTCATCTTGCCTCGAAAAACAAAGACATCCTCTAGGGGGAGTCCTGCTTCGGTCAACTTTAGGAGAAAGGACATCGCTTATAGAGGTACCCAAGGCGATTTGTAGAGCAAAAGGAGAGTCTATGAGACCTGTGGGCGCATCAGGAGAGAGTCGAGAGAATAGACAGAGTCGAGAGAATAGACAGAGTCGAGAGAATAGAGAGAGCAGAGAGAGTAGAGGAGGTACGAGGGAAGATACGGCCATCGTCAATTGTATTCCTATACCCAAGAGGTGTTCTCCAGCGGACCCGGGTTGGCCGAGGGCATGGACAGATCTTGGTGATGCTGAGCCTGAATGTTTGTGGTACTGCGGATCATTTCCGGATGAGGGGGCCCCGGTGCTCTCTATTGTGGGATCACGACGAGCGACGACTGAAGGACGGGTTCAGGCGTATGAACTGGCCAAAGAGCTCTCGTCTATGGGTGTACGAATTTTGAGTGGATTAGCCAGAGGGATTGATGCGGCAGCACTCGAAGGTGCCATCGCAGGGGGGGTTCCTCCCATGGCCATCTTGGGCAACGGCCTGCCGAGTATATATCCCCGAGAGAATTCGGATTTGGCTCTTCGTCTCTTGAAGTGCGGCGGACTCTTGGCCAGTGAATGGCCGCCGGGAACCCCTCCTAAAAAGTATCATTTCCCACTTCGTAATCGTTTGATCAGTGCCTGGAGTCAAGCTGTCGTCGTCATCGAGGCGACAAAGAAATCGGGGTCATTAATCACCGCACATCAAGCTCTCGAACAGGGGCGTGCTCTCATCGTTTTCCCGGGCAACGTGAATGCTGGACGACATTCGGGCTGCCATGCTTTGATTCAAGAGGGTGCAGAACTGGCAGATGGAGTTGGAGATGCTCTTCGACTCATTCGGGAGGGGCCTGGAAGCGAGTTCGAAGAGCGAGAACTGGAGAGATTCATCCAAATGCTGCGCGCTCACGAATCTTCTCCAACTCTTCCTGATTTACAGCAGATGACCGGTTGGACCGCTTCAAGAGTTCTCCGAGCGTGGTGGCGCTTGCAGAAACTGAAGGATTCTACCTAGGCCGCATTCCTGTTCATGGAGTTGATAGAGTTCACAGATTTCATGGACAAGATGATTTTTGGCAATCCAGTCCGTCTGTTGTCGGATCTGTTCCGCAAGCGCTGGGAGCGGGAAGCGGATCTGCCGAACTGAAGAGAAAGCCGAGAGTTCTGACAGAGTCTGCGATGTCGATCAGTCCATCGTCGTTGGAGTCGAGGGCGTCGTCGCATTCGTTGCCGGTCATGCCGGCAAAGAGAACCCCTAACAAGAAGATGGGATCACCGATGTCCAGCGTGCCATCGTCATTGCAGTCTCCTCGAATGAAATTTGGAATTTGATACAAGACAAAACTGGTTCCAAAGAGCTCCGGAACGATAGAGTCTCCCGCAATCGTTGCCACCACATTGGCCACCGGCGGATCTCCGAGAGAGTCGACGAAACTCACAATTTCTCCGGTGGGAGGAGGGAATGCTGGAAGTACTTCGTAGTCGACTTGAGCCACGGTGACGACGGGGGAAAAGATAAGTGAAGATTGGAGGGTGAAGTCGAAGAGACAGGCGATCGTGACACCTTCAGTCAGAATACTGACTTCGAAAAAATCTGGACCATTCCCACCTTCGAGCGCTTCGAGTTCGGGTCCTGCATTCACCGAGAGTGCCATCAGCAATATCGGATCAAAACCTACGCCCATGGAAAATCCACCACATGGAATAGGAGTCCCTGACGTTTGTTCTATTTGAATCTGAGTCGATGCGGAGGAGTTTGAGTCTGCAACGATTTGAGGAATGCGATATGCGAAGGGAGACGTTTGCGGTGGAGTAATAGGGATACTGAGGGAGGCTGATTCCATCAGCGCTCCAAAATCAGGGCCCTGGATGTCCGCCAATGGCATTCCCAGTCCATCGGTGACCCAACCTTTGGCGGCGATCAAATCTCTGGGGGCTCTGCGATAAATCAACTTCGCTTGAACATCGACCGGTCCGTTTTGGCCAGTAATGTCGAATCGAGCTTGAATCTTGTCGGATCCCAGTGCGGGTATTCTTTGATCGATGACGATGCTCGTAGCCTCTGTGAAGAGAACTCCTTCGGACCCTGAAGCGTCTTGGTTGATCTTGGCATACAGTTTTCCCGGTTGTCCTGCGAAGAATCCTTCAGTGGGGTCTCCCGTCCCACCGAGAGAATGAATCGTATCTCCAGAAACCTGGTTCAGAACAGTGCCGTTGTTGTCGGTCACGATCAATCTAAGAATCATGTTTCGTAGGGTGACGCCGGTCGGGACAGAGTGCCCCGTTTGATCGTTGGTGATGGTCGCATCGACGACCAACTCAGCACCGTCTTGGGCGGCTTGGATATCCAGAGTCACTGCGTTTTCTAAATATGTTGCTGTTGTTCCCTGAATGTCGTGTGAGTGAACTGTTGAGGGATCTCTAAGGAGCGGCGGAAAGATGGCTTGGCAGGCATCGATAGGGACGGTGGAGGTGGCGGGCATATGACAATCCACGCAAGTTTGAAAGAGTGCGTGATTGGGATCTCCGTAAGGTGAGTTTTTCCATTCCGAATAGGTTTCCTGAGCAGGGATGCTAGAGGCTTCTTCGAAATCATTGTCATGATCGGGATCGCTGTTGTATTCGTGGCAGACGGCACAAGCCTCTGCTGCCATTTGGGGTTGATAGCTTCCCCGCATTTGATTTTCGACGACAAAGTCAGCATCACCTAAGAGACCAAACATCACCTGTTGAAGAGAACCGTTCGTATCGGGTCGTTGAACAGTGACGGCTCCGGGTATGAATCCCGTTGCATTCAGGTTTGAGGTATCTACGTCAGCAATCTTATGACATGACTCACAAGAAACTCCTCGCTCTTGCCCTTCAGTAGGAGGACCTGAAAGAGGAGCCAATGGAGTAAAGGGTTGGGCGATCCAACTTTCAGGTTGGTGACAGGAGGCACAACTTCCGTCGGGTGCGTCTCCTGCATGAACGGAATCTCGGGTGTAGACGAATCCTCCCGAGCCACTCGCTGTACCTGTGCCATCGTACAAATCGTAGACCCAAGAGTTGAGTCCGGTGTGAGCCATTCTTGAATTATCCCATTGTGAAAATTGATCCGGATGGCAGACGGCACATTGAAAGGGAGTTACGAAGTTATAGTTGGGGTCATTCTCGACAGGCACGGGGTCCAGAGAAATCACGATATTGTTTTGGGGTGTCGAGATGGTCACCGGGCCATTGAAATATGATTTTTGCGCACCAACGATGACCAGGCCTGATCCTGAAACACCGGGCAATGAGAAGCTTCCATCCAGTGCCGTTTCTGTTCGAGTTAACGTGGCTTGGAGGGTTACCTTTGCGCCCGATATTGGGAGACCCGTAGTACTATCGACAACGATTCCACTCACCTGAGCGTCCGCTGTTATAGCGCTGAAGAATATGAAGCTAGCGACGGTCATGAAGAAGAGAGGTAATTTGGTTTTTGTGGGGTCGAGTCGTCTCGATATTGCGTCCATGGGATCCACTCCTGACAGTACGGGTTCTTTTTCGTTTTGGATTCAGATTCAGTCGGTTCGATTTGGGCCCGATAATACAAATCCGATTCACCGTGGTCGCTTGTGAATTCTTCACAAACACACTCCATTTGCCCAGAGACCGAGATGGTCCCCTCGAGTCGTTACCTCGAGGCGGTAATAATAGCCGCCCATGCTTTGCTGTGGAAAGTATGGAGTAGGTCAGATTTACGAGAAAATCGTAGAATTCTGTAGATATGGGCTGAATCCATATCTTTGGCAGGAGCTGCGTGCGACCGAAATTGAAGGAGAAGATCCCCGAAGAGATTGCGGGTCGTTTCCAACCCCTACGCTTATTGGGCAAAGGGGGAATGGGAGAAGTATGGTTGGCCCACGATCAAGTCACGGGTGAACAGATTGCGGTGAAGACGATTTCACCAGAACAGGTCCGTTTACCGATCGGTGAGAGACATCGGAGAGAGTTCCGTCAGCTTCATCGACTTCAGCATCCATCTATTCTCAAAGTGCATGATTACGGTTGCGATGTTGATTCCGGTTGCCATTGGTTCACCAGTGAAGTCTTGCGAGGATCGATGTCGACAGATCTCTCCGGTGCTTTAGATCTGAAACGCTGGTGGCAACTATGTGGTGGATTCTTGAGAGCTCTTTCGTTCATGCACAGAAATGGTTGGGTTCACGGAGATATCAAGCCGGATAATGTTCGATTGCGCTCTGTACCAAATGATCAAGTTCTTGATCCTGTGCTTCTCGATTTTGGATTGACCCGCAGAGAAGACCGTCCAGCAGAAGAGAAAATATTGGGGACGCCTCATGCGATGGCTCCTGAGCAATGGCTTGGAGAGCCTCCTGATCGACGGAGTGATGTCTATTCAGCAGGTGTGATGTTGTACCACTGGTGGACGGGGCAGTTTCCGTTCCATGGCACCGCTATGCCTCTGCTGAGTGGCGCCCACCTGAATCAGGAATGCCCTGATCCCAACAGCATTCGTAAAGGGTTGCCCTTTGAAATCAGTGAATTGATTTTGAAAATGGTGGCAAAGAGACCGGATGACAGACCCGAAAATGCGGGTGAAGTTCTCGCACGTCTGTCAGGAATCATAGAGAGCGATGTCTCTCTCGCTGGAGACAATATCTGTTCGCTGAAGTCTCAGTTGGAATATGCCGGGGCTGGGAAAGCTCCTGTCGATGCCTTGGTGAACGGTGTGATCCAAAATCTCAAACTGGGTAAGACTCCGGAATCCATTTTTCATATTCATCGATATTCAGAAGATCGACGAAGGATATTGTCGGACTCGATACGAGAACTTCAATACAGGGGAATATCAGTCGTTCAATTGGAAGCGCATCGAGAAGATCCACTGAAGCAATTAGCCAGCAGACTCAGTCCGCAAGCTTCGGAGGCGGTGGTCGTGGTCAGAGATCCCGGAACAGGGAGTCTCGAGTGGAAACGGCTTCTCGAATTAGACCAGTGGAAAAATACCAAGTTGTGTTGGGTTCTGAGTAGTGAGTTGCTCCCAGGCGGATTTTTCGGTGAGTTGAGAACCCGTCCAAATCACATCGTCCTCAATACTGATACTGAGTTGAAAACGACTTTGACAGATTGGTTGGCGACGGCTCTTCCCGGTGGACAGTTGCCTCAACGATTGTTGTCCAGGCTTGAAACCTGGGGGCAGGGAAAGCCTGGAATGTGGAAGCGAATCTTGCTGGGTCGACTTCGTTCTGGTGAGTTGGGGCATGATGGACAACGTTGGACTTGGAAAACTTCTATCTCTCCTCCCGAGGATCGTTGGCGTCAGCGTGCGAGCAGGGAAGTCACATGCTTAAAACTGGATGAGCAAAAGATTCTTCAAGTTTTGTCGATTTTGGGGGCACCAGCACCCATATCTGTCGTTGCTCAACTGGCCGGGATCTCAGCACGCGAATTTCCTGCTCTGATCTCGGGTTTGATCTCGCAGCGTTGGTTAAGAATGGGAAGTGATCTTTCTTGGAGGGCCGCGTTTCAGGCAGACGGAGTCCTTGCTGCGATGACTGCTGAACAACGTCGTTCATGGCATAGTGTCGCGGCTCGTTTACAAAATCCGTCCTTTCTCGATACAGCAGTTCATCTTCTCAATGGTGGACATCCTCTGGAGGCGGCGAAGGAACTGGAAGACTTTAGAGATCATCCTGAGCGTTCTATGAGTGCTGGGTGTGCCACAGTATTGGCCACCGTTATCCCTGCGCTGATGCGCTTCCTTCCTGAAACAGAGCATCCCCCTTGGTGGGATCTTCTGGGAAAGGTCGAGGATTCCTTGGGGCAGCATGCTCTCCGTGATCATGCATGGAGAATGTCTGCACGTTTTCATCCAGTCGGTAGTTTTTCTGCGTTGCGACTGGCTCGCTGGAGAGCGCATGTGACTCGACGAGACGGGAATCCCAAACAAGCTTTAGGGTATGTTGAAGAAGTCTCTGCAGTCAAAATCGATTTTTCGAACCCGATGGTTGTGCACGAAGCTGCTCGTCTGGCAGTGGAGTACTCTCGTATTCAACGTTGTCTCGTTCGTCAGGGCCTCGGTCGACTGAGTGAAACCGACCCCCTTGAAGACTGGGTTCAGCGGTGTTCCGGACCTTATCGATCGACATTGATCTTTGAGCAATGTCGAAGAGCTTTATTGAAAGGTTGTCGCCTTCGAGCGAAGGATCTCGCTCGTCAGGGCTTGGATTTGCTAGAGGGTCATGATGTGACGTTGAAAATCGTGGAAGGCCGGTGTCTCTTGGCCAGAGCGATGGATGATCTTTCGTCATTGATCATCTGGAGCAAATTGTTTGCTCATTTAGCGCGTCAAGCGAACCAGGTCGAAGCTGCAACCGCTGCCGAAATCGAAGCGATGGAGACTTTGCAACAATTAGGTGAAGTCTCAAGTGTTCGTCGAAATATCGTATCGCTCGTGAAACAGGCTCGAATCGAATGTCCTGTGCAACTGCCGAGAGCTTTGTTGATCAGTGCACGTGTGCAAGCAGGCTGGGGGTTTATCCGTTCAGCTGCTCGAGACATTGAAGAAGCGTTGTCGCTCGAAGGCCCTGCTGGAATTGTTGCTTGGGAAGGTAACTTACTTGTGGCCGCCTCAGAGTGGATTGCGGGAAGGCCCCAAACTGCTTTGAAGATATTGGAAGCGGCTCCTCCTGAAATGGCTCCCCACGAACCGGAGAGAATCGATGTTCATGCCAGGCATGCGATTTTGAAAAGTCGTTGTGTCATTTCGCAGGGGGATCCGTCGAGTGCTCTGTTTATTTTGGATTCATGCCTGACCAAGCTCCGCCTTCGGGGAACGGAGAAGGATCTGATTTCAATTCGAAATGAGCGCATCGTTCTGCTCGAATCGCTCGGCCAAAATTCGATGGCCCGGATGGAAAAAAGGCGTTTGGGCCAGCACTCCCAAAAGGTGTCAGGATTGGATCCTGAGCCTGTCGGATCCCATCGGGCAAGAGAGAATTATCGGAGATATAAATCCCTGATGTGGAAATCACATACGTGTGAGGAAAAAGCAAAGCTTCTCGAAGTCGTTGCACTCGATGCCTTGAGATTGAAATCGCAACCTTTGTCGCTGCGCCTTCAATTGGATCGTAGTCATGGACTTTCCGCTGAAGAAAGGGAGGCTTTGGCTCGACAGGGCTGGAAACGCGCTGTTCGCTTGGAATCTAGAGAGGGTAGAGCCCTCGTGTTGATGTTTTGGGCTCAGGCCCGTCGAGACAACAATGATGTTCAAGGTGCCGACAAATTGGCAAGATCGGCAGAACGGGAACTCGATCGTTGGGTCTCTAGGGCTCCGGCGGGTTGTTCGCGTAAGGCTCTTGGGGAAATGCTGGGAATCCACTGCCATGCACCCGGACAAAATTTGGGTATAGGTGGTCGAAATACACAGTTGCTTTAGAATCTGGGTAACTGGAGTTTAGGACCCTGAAGGTCCTGGGAAAGAGACGATCCCGTGTTGAGAACGCATACATGTGGTGAACTGCGCATCGATCAGGTCGATCATGAGGTCACATTGATCGGTTGGATCAATGCTGTTCGGGATCATGGTGGACTAAAGTTTGTGGACTTACGCGATCGATACGGTCGTATTCAGGTGCAAATATCTCCGGAGTCTATCGGTGGTGACGCACTCGAAACTCTTCGGTTTGATCAAGTCTTGAAAGTCACAGGATCGGTTATGGAACGTCCGGATGGGATGCGAAATCCCAAACTGGAAACGGGAGACGTTGAGGTGATCGCGACTTCCACCGAGATCTTAGGTGAGTGTCCTCCATTACCTTTCAACCCAGACTCTGGTGATCAGGTCAATGACGAGTTGCGTTTTCGTTATCGATTCATCGATATGCGTCGTGAAGAGATCCAGAGACGTTTTCGTCTCCGCTCTGACATGCAGTTCGCTATGCGTCAGTATTTGCATGGTCATGACTTCCTTGATCTCGAAACTCCCATGTTGACAAAAAGTACTCCCGAAGGAGCCAGGGATTTCCTCGTTCCTAGCCGCCAGAATCCGGGAGAGTTTTATGCTCTTCCTCAATCGCCGCAAATCTTCAAGCAGATCTTTATGATCTCTGGTTTTGATAGATACATGCAGGTGGTGCGTTGTTTCAGGGACGAAGATCTCCGTGCGGATCGTCAACCTGAATTTACTCAACTCGACCTTGAGATGGCCTGTATTGATGAATCAGACATCATGGGGTTAGTCGAAGGTCTTATGGAGCATGTCGTCAAGGAAGTCACTGGCAAAGAGGTGACACTTCCTTTCCCTCGCCTGAGCTACAAAGAAGCGATGCTCTCATACGGAAGTGATTCTCCAGATATGCGTAGTGATCTGCGCATACAGGAGTTTTCTGACCTGGTTGAAGGCTTAGAATTCAAAGTGTTCTCCGGAGCTGTTGATTCGGGTGGAGCTGTAAGGGGAATGCGTATTCCTGGAGGTGGACAATGGAGCCGCAAGGAAATCGAATCTCTGGAGCCCATCGTCAAGCAACAAGGTGCCGGTGGATTAGCTTGGTTCAAAATGACGGACGACGGACCTGCAGGTCCGGTTTCTAGATTTCTCGCCGGTGCTGCCGGGGAGGAGTTGATTCAAAGATTGGGCATGGAACCCGGTGACTTGGCCTGTTTCGTTGCAGACGGACAGACTCGAGTGGTGGTCAACTCTTTGGGTCAGTTGAGAAAAGAATTAGCCATCAAGCTGGGGCATATTGAACCCGGTGTCTTGAATTTCTGTTGGGTTGAGGAGTTTCCTCTGTTCGACGAAGACGAAGAGACAGGACAGCCGACGCCTTGTCACCATCCCTTCACTTGTCCTCATCCCGATGATTTAGGGAATTTGGAGAGCAAGCCTCTCGAAGTTCGAGCTCGAGCCTACGATCTCGTTTTGAACGGATTTGAAGTGGGTGGCGGAAGTATCCGTATTCACCAGAGAGAACTTCAGGAACGAGTGTTCACTGCGATCGGAATTACGGCAGAAGAAGCAGAGTCCAAGTTCGGTTTCCTCCTGGAAGCTTTGCGCTTTGGAGCGCCTCCTCATGGAGGAATTGCATTGGGAATGGACCGTTTGGCGATGATTTTGGCCGGCTTGGAGACGATTCGGGAAGTGATCGCTTTCCCGAAAACCCAGCGAGGCACCTGTCAGCTGACAAATGCCCCTGATCCAGTCACTACCGATCAATTGTCTGAGGTGGGCCTCATGAAGGAACCTGTCGCAAAAAAGGAACCTGTCGCCGAAGAGGAATCGGGCGAAGATTCCTGACATCGAGCCTGTAATTGGCCAGATGTGAGGAATGAGGGACGATCTGAACGTGGAATTCGTTGTATTTCGGAGTATAGGTGCGAGAATTACGGGATCTGGCTTGCCATCCAAGGGTCTGACAGTGTATCCATCAAGGCTTGTGGGGTTTCCCCGAGACGTGGATTCCGAAAATCGGGACGAAACTCTGGGTTTGAGAACAGTGTTTGAGAACAGTGTTTGAGAACAGTGTTTGAGAACAGTGTTAGAGAACAGTGTTAGAGAACGGTGTATCCTTCTCGAAAACGATCCTACAATACATAAGGCGACCTCTCGAGGTCATCATGAACAGGAGAGACTGACATCAGCGAGCAAATGAAATACAGAGTGATCGATCGTCCGGGACCCGGAGAGGTCCGATTGATTGACGAAGAAGGCAATCAGGTGGGTGTACTCGGCAAAACCGAAGCACTCGATCTCGCTTCTGACCGGGATCTTGACCTGGTCGAGTTGAATCCGAATACCGAGCCTCCTCTGTGTAAGTTGATGGACTTTGGCAAATTCAAGTATGATCAGTCTAAGAATGCCAAGCAGACTCAAAAAGTGCGCAAGATTAAAGAAGTGAAACTACGCCCGAAGACGGAAAAACATGATTTTGACGTCAAGTTAAAGAGGGCACGGAAGTTTATTGAAGAGGGACACAAGGTTCTTGTGACCATGGTTTACAGAGGGCGTGAGCAACGCCATCCGGAAATCGGTCGTGAGGTACTGCTACGATTCTTCAGTGAAATGGAAGATTTGGCGAAGATGGAACGCGAGCCTCTGCAAGAAGCTCGTAATCGCATGGCCATGGTGTTGGCAAAGAAAAAGTGAAACATGATCGACGTTGCGACCAGAAGTCGTGACGGAGATTCATTTTGATTCAGGAAAAGGGGACCTCGTGCCCAGGAAGACTCACAAGCCTCATAAGGGGCTTCAAAAACGCGTCAAACTGACGAGCAGTGGTAAGGTGAAACGGCATCGCGCCGGTAAGAGTCACCGTATGTCCAGAAGAAGTTGGACAGCAACCCGCGTTCGTCGTGGTCGTCGTGCAGAGATCTGCCCGGCGTGTGACGCCAAAGTCATCAAGGCTCTTCTCGGCGTAGGCTAGAGAAGATTTTTAGCGCCTTCCCGGCGTATCATCCGGCGATTTCGGGGCTTTGTAAAAAGACCCAAAGAGGGTAGAAACCCCTCCCGTAAGTTGCCCATTTGAGAGGGAAACAGTATGCCACGCGTACGCTATGGCGTCGCTCGCCACCGCAAGCAGAAGCGTATTCTCAAGAAAGCCCGCGGTTTCTTTGGTGCAGGTAGTCGCCAGTACAAAACCGCCAGGCAGTCCATCGTTCGTTCTGAAGTTTTTGCGACGAGAGATCGTCGCAACAGAAAGCGAATGTACCGTCGTCTTTGGATCACTCGTATCTCGGCAGCATGTCAGAGTACTGATTTGAACTACAGTCGATTCATGCATGGCCTCAAGTTGGCGAACGTAGAGTTGGATCGCAAGATCATCTCTGAACTCGCCATTCGTAACCCTGAGGCGTTTACCTCCCTCGTCGGAGTCGCCCGCGGCGCCCTGTCATGAGTGAGAACGGATCCTTTTCGGATCTGGAAGCCATCGAGAAACAGGCTTTGACAGACATCGAGAGTTCCGGCGATGCCGCAACTCTCGATGCTGTCAGAGTTCAGGTTTTAGGTAAAAAGGGATCCCTTAAACAAATTCTTCGTAATCTCGGGGGACTCACTCCTGAACAGAGACCTCTGTTCGGAGCAAGAGCCAATGAGGTGAAGGAAAAGGTGCAAGCCGCTCTTGAGTCAGCACGAGACCGTTTTGGTGCTCCTGCTCAAAACAAGAAGAGTGGTGATCCCGGTGCAGATCTGACCTTACCGGGTAACATGCCTGAACGTGGCAGCCGTCACCCGGTTCGTCTTGTCTCGGCTCGTATGATCAAGATCTTTGCCAGCCTCGGTTTTGAGGTTGCTGATGGTCCCGAAGTCGAGGACGAATGGCATAATTTCACAGGGTTGAATATCCCTGCGGATCATATTGCCAGAGATCCTTCAGAGAATTTCTATTTGGAAGACGACCTTCTGATGCGCAGTCAAACTTCGACTGTTCAGGTCCGAGTGATGGAAAATACTCCGCCTCCACTTCGTATCATTGCACCAGGGAAAGTTTTTCGTCCGGATACTGTCGATGCGACTCATTCCTACATGTTCCACCAATTAGAGGGACTTGTTGTTGAAGAGGGGATGACGTTCGGTCATCTGAAATCGACCCTGTTGACCTTTTTCCAGCAGCTTCTTCAAGACGACGACATGAAGTTGCGTCTTCGCCCGTCATTTTTCCCATTCACTGAACCCAGTGCAGAGGTCGATCTCTACTGGCGTGGGGGTTGGATGGAAATGGGAGGGTGCGGAATGGTGGATCCTAATGTTCTGGATTCAGTAGGGATCGATCCTGAGCGCTGGACCGGTTTTGCATTTGGTCTGGGTATAGAGCGAGTCACCATGGCTTCCTATAACATTCCTGATATCCGATACTTCACCGAAAACGATGTTCGATTCTTGCGTCAGTTCTCCTGACCGCATGAATCGACAGAGAGAACTCAAGGGGCACAGATGAAGGTTTCCGTCGACTGGCTTCGCGATCACGTAGATTTTGATCTGGGGATCGACGAACTCGCCTACAAACTGACGATGTGTGGCCTCAATTGCGAGGGCATCGAGGAGCACGGCTCTGATCACGTTCTCGAATTGGAAGTCACTTCCAATCGCCCCGATCACTTGGGTCATCGAGGAGTCGCACGCGATCTCGCGTGTCTTCTTGGAGTCGAACTCAAACCTCTCGATCTCAGCTTTCAAACTGTAGATAGCTCTGAGTCAGGGCTTCGGCTCGATGAAATCGTTGCCATCGAGGTTGACGATGAAGAACGATGCGGAAGATACACTGCTCGTGTTGTCGAAAACGTCACCGTCAGTACGAGTCCAGAGTGGCTTTCACGTAGACTTGAAGCCATCGGCTTGAGATCTATCAATACGGTTGTCGATTTGACCAATTATGTCCTGATGGACCTGGGCCAACCTCTTCATGCTTTTGATTTGGACCTTGTCGAAGGTGCAGAAATCATCGTTCGTAGAGCCCGCAGGTCAGAAGTGTTCGATGCCATCGATGGCAGCCAGCACGAACTGGATACAGACGATCTTGTGATCGCTGACCAGACCGGCGCTGTTGCCTTGGCAGGGATCATGGGAGGCTCCAGAAGCGAAGTGAAATCAGAAACGGGACGACTGCTCCTAGAGTCAGCCTGGTTTGAACCTGTCCCCATTCGTGAATCCGCTCGTCGGTTACAGTTGGCGACCGATTCTTCACATCGCTTTGAAAGACGCGTCGATGTCGAAGCGTGTGAAGTCGCTTCCCGCCGCTTTTTGCATCTCCTGTCGAAGGAAACTGATTGCAAGATTCTGACCGGCTGCCTTGAGGTGATTCGCGATCAGCTTCTTGATCCTCAACAGCCAGTGTCGCTCCGCCCAGAAAGAGCTTCTCAGATTTTGGGAGATGTCATTCCGGAAGGTTCTATTCGTAGAATTCTTGAATCGATCGGTTTCTCGTCTGAAGAAGATAAAGGGGATGCCGGTCCATGGATCGCTCCTTCTTGGAGAGTTGACTGTCATCGTGAAGCCGATCTGATTGAAGAAATCGGTCGTATTCGAGGGCTGGATCAGATGGATGACCGCCGCATGGAAGTGCGTGCTGTTCCCGAAGATCCGCGTGCAAACTGGGTTGACCGTGTACAGGACTACCTCGTGGGCTGCGGACATCATGAAGCGATGACTTTTTCCTTTGGTGCTGCCGAGGGGGAGTTTCAACTGATCGAAAATTGGTGGAATGTGGGGGAACCCTGGGTGGTTCGGAATCCCGTTCGTGCCAATGAGGGCACTCTTCGTCGCAGTCTTGTGCCGAGTTTGCTCACCAGCGTTAAGGGAAACAGACTCCATGGAGTCGATGATGTTCGACTCTTCGAAGTCGCTCGGGTTTTCCATCGTCGTGAAGGTGTTGATCGACCCGTCGAAAAGCTCCATGTTTCTTGGATTCATAGTCAGGCGAAGACTGAAAAGGGCACAGGCCCCTACAGAAACGCCCGCGGGATTGCAGATGGGATCCTCGATCTATTGAGGGTCTGCGAGACGGGTCCCCAGTCACTTTCATGGAGCCCCGTAAATGACTCCAGCGGATTTATTCCAGGGAGTACGGCGGCGTTGAGCTTCTCCAGTGATCCTGTAGGACTCGTCGGTTCTGTAGAACTTGAAGGAATCCCCGGAGAGACGTGGTACGGCGAACTCGATCTCGGTTATCTCTTGGACTATGCACGCCAAGAGGTTCGATTCTCGGACTTCTCAAGGCATCCTGTCATTACTCGAGACTTAAACTTTGTGGTTTCCGAAGATGTTCTTTGGCGCGATATTTCATCTGAAGTCGATGCCGCTGATTTGGCTCATCTGGAGAGTCGCCAGTTCGTCGATATGTATCGGGGTAAACAGGTGGCCAGTGGTCACAAGAGTGTGACATTTTCACTGACTTTCAGGGCTCCAGATCGGACGCTGACCCATGAGGAAGTTGATACTTCCGTGAATGGTTTGGTAGACCGATTGAAGGCACGCCTCAAAGGTGAGTTGCGCACTTAGTCTTTTCCCAAATTTCATAAGCTGCCCTGAGGATGATCGGCTGCCCTGAGGATGACTGATCTTGTCTTGATCAGTTCATTCTCTGAGTTTATTCGCGTATGGAAACCGGAGTTCCACTGCGAATCCATGGGTACAGAGTGATCACGTCTTCATTACGCAATCTCACGCAGCCTTCGGAGCACATCGATCCGATGGAGTCGGGATCATCGGTGCCGTGAATTCCCAAGCCGAATGTTTCACCGTCTTTGAATCCGATCCAGCGTTCTCCCAAAGGATTGCCCTCTACTCCATGTGCGATAGGAGCACGACCATCGCGGGGTTGCCACATTGGCTTTTTTTGCATCACGCCTACGACATAGTCGAGTGCCGGCGTGACTTTATCAGATCTGCCGTGTCCGACAGGGAATCCCATTAACCAACGGTCATCCATGAAGAGGTCGAGTCGGTAGTCACTCTTATCGACTTCGATATGGACCTTTCCTGATAGGACCTTCAGACGTTGCTGAGGATGTATGACGTCATTACGAAGGCCGTTCAATAACTTGATCGCATCGACCGAAGATTTGTGTTTTTGGGCAATCACGGAGAGGGAATCTCCTGAAACAACCGTGACCGTCGTGCAGACCTCTGGGAATGATTTGCTTGAAAATATCCAGGTGTTCACGAGGTTCCACAGCTTGATCCTGATGGGTGTTTTTGTTTCGAGATCAGGGGCTGCTACATAAGCTTTAGAGAGGAGGTCCCAAGATTGGAGTGCACCTGCGGAGGTGTCTTGATTCAAATTTTCAGAAAGTATTTCTGCCGCAAATCCAAAACCAGGCGTCTGCGCACCCTTTTCAAAAATCGATTGAGCAATGGTCAATTGGTCAGCACCACTGGATTCTTGAAGAAGCAGTTCATTCGCCAAGTCACGGTTTGGCTGAGCAGGGTCTCCTTGACTCAGTGTTCTCAGGATTCCGCGGGCTTCACCAATCGATTCAGGTCTTTCAGAGTTGAGTAACAACTTCGAAAGTTTGAGCGACAGGTTACTGAATAAGTCGGAGTCGGGGTCGACATTGGCCAACTCACTTCGAAGGATAAGAATCTCCTTATCCATCGAAGAGAGAGAGGTGGAGGGTTGTTCTTGCGTCGGCACTAAATTCGGAGGTTGTTGAACCATCTGGGCTTCGGCTAAGGGTTGGGTGCCTTCTCCAGAAACAGCAGTCTTTACCGAATTGTTCTCAGCAGGCAAGGTTTCGGAAGCATTCCATTTTTGGTAGGCCCAGTAGGAGCCTGCAATAATGATGCTAAAAAGGATGAAATTTCTCATAATCCCCCCAGGAAATTCTTAGTACCCATGTCAGAAGTTCTCAGTTCATGAAGTTCAGAGCACAGCAGTCGACGCAAATTGTGATCTGCTCTGATCTCTATGTTTTTCCCTGATCCACACGTGAGAGATGAAAACTCATCGTGACCTTTTCACTCTTCAATACGGCGCGGACGACAGCGGCGAATATCCCAACTGGGATATTCACCCAAATCTCATTCTATGCTCCCCGAAGCAGGGAAGCCAGAGCGCAGCCCTGTTCTAGCCGAGGATCGTTTCTACTGAAATTCTGGAGAGTTCCACCAGCCAGTCGGGAAAGAGCCCGACAAATATAGTGGCAATCCCGCAGACTCCAACAGTGAACTGAACACCCCAGGGTGCCGGAATCAGGTCGAATGAAGATCTCGGATCCCTGAACCACATCGCGACCACGGGTCTCAGATAATAGTAAACACTGACGAGCGAGGTCAATATTCCAATGATGGCGATCTGGATAAAGCCTGCACCGATCGCATCGCTAAAGATCATGAGTTTGCCGATGAATCCAGCCGTCAGAGGGATTCCTGCGAGTGAAATCAGAGCGATCGTGAAACCGAGTGCCAACATGGGACGACTCTTCGCCAAACCATTCAGGTCACCAATGTTATCCCTATCTGTAGATACACTGAGCGCCGTTAAGACACCAAACGCCGCCAATGTGGTGGCTGCGTATGCGCACAGATAGAAGGGGAGACTGGCGCCAATGGAGAGATCGTTTCCGGAGAGAGCGACCAAGACCGGGATCATCAGGTATCCACTGTGTGCGATTCCTGAATAGGCGAGCATCCGCTTGAGGCTCTGTTGATTCAGCGCCGCCAAGTTTCCAAGAATCATCGTCACGACTGAGAGAGCGACGAGAATCTGATCTAGATATGCGCCTCCACCGGAGTGATACAGGAAGCGACACAGAGCAAAGAAACTGGCTGATTTAACCGCAACGGCCATCCAGCCTACGGCGAGCACAGGGGCTCCTTGGTAGACGTCAGGAACCCATGAATGGAAGGGGACCACACCTACTTTGAAGGCGAAGCCGATCAAGACCAGCAAGACCCCGACAGCAAACAAGGCATCTGAACTGGCCCCGGAAGCAGCGATACCGGAGAGCGACAGTGAGCCTCCGGAAAGTCCATAAACAAGAGCCATGCCGAAAAGCAAGAATCCACTTGAGAATGCACCCATGATGAAATACTTGAATGCGCCCTCACTGGCAGATTTGTTCTCTTTGAAAAATCCAGCCAAGACGTATACAGCAAGAGACAAGGTTTCAATGGCTACGAATATGGAAACAAGATTTGTCGCCTGACAAAGGAGAACCATCGCTCCTGCGCTGAAATTAATCAGACTGTGAAATTCTGCTTTGTTGTTACCGCTACTCGAAAGATATCCACCCGACATCAGAGTCACGAATAAGCTCGTAACGATGATGACACCGGCGCCCAGACGTCCAAACAGATCGTCAGTCATCGCTCCTGCATACAACTCACCGGTAGAAGCCAAGGTTCCTTGGACAAAGAGCGAGGCAAAAGCGACCAGGGCTCCGGTCGCTCCTATCATCGCCAGATGAGTTTTTTCATGGCGAGAATTTTTCGAGGTGTCCCCGAGATCAGATAACAGCTGGATCAGGCCGGTGATGAACAGGAAGCCTGCAGGAAGTACTGCAAGGATTTCCGCTCTAGAGAGGCTCAGTGGTTCCATCTTATCTCCCTAGTTCTGCAGTAACTGGACGTAAAGACTCAGCGTCGGCTCCACCAGATTGGTGAAGGAGGACGGGTAAAGTCCCAGCCAGACCATGAGGACGACGAAAGGGCTCAGGTAAATGATTTCTCTCATGTTGAGATCTTTTACCTCTTTGTTGACTTCGTGAACAACCGGTCCGAAAAGGAACGCCTTCACCATCTTGAGCATGTAAAGCGCTCCAAGGACAACACCAGTGGCCGCCAGCATTCCCCAAAGAGGATCTGCTCGGAAGACTCCAAAGAGAATCAAAAATTCTCCAACGAATCCGTTCAATCCGGGAAGGCCGATGCTCGACAGTACAGCGATGATGAAGAACACGGAATAGACAGGAACGACGCTAGCAAGCCCGCCATAATCAGCGAGTTCACGAGTGTGTCTGCGTTCGTAAATGATACCTATCATCAAGAACAGCATTCCTGTCGACAATCCGTGATTGACCATTTGAAGTATTGCACCGGTCAGGGATTCCACATCTGTCATGAAGCAAGCTAGGACTACGAATCCCAAGTGACTGACCGATGAGTATGCGATCAGTTTCTTGATATCCGTTTGTACTAATGCCATGCAGGCACCAAAAATGATGCCGGTGACAGCCAACCAACAAAATTCCTCACGAAGATCCATGGCGGCATCGGGGAAGAGAGGTATTGCGAATCTCAACAGTCCATAGGTTCCCATTTTGAGCAGAACTCCCGCCAAAACCACGGATCCCGCGGTGGGGGCTTGAACGTGAGCATCGGGGAGCCATGTATGGAGTGGGAACAAAGGGACCTTGATGGCGAAGGACAATGCGAAGGCCAAAAAGAGCCAGAATTGTTGGATTCCATCGAGCGGGTGCGTGGTCTTTAGACGTTCCAGTAAGAGCGGCAGATCAAAAGTTCCGGCATGGTTGTAGAGATACAAGATGGCCAGGAACATAAACAAACTGCCCACCATCGTATAGATGAAGAACTTCAGAGCCGCATAAACACGATCCTTGCCTCCCCAAATACCAATGATGAGATACATCGGAACCAGCATCGCTTCATAGAAGAGATAGAAGAGAACCAGATCGAGAGCCACAAATGCACCGATCATGCCCGTTTGAAGGAGCAATAATGCAATGTGAAATTCCTTCACCCGGTGATCCACAGCTTTCCATGTGCTCATGAAAACGAAGGGCATGGTGAAACTGGTGAGCAGGATGAGAAGAATTGAGAAACCGTCTACACCGAGATGGTAAGAGATTCCCAACGATTCTATCCACGAGTGGTTTTCCTCTAGTTGCATCACGCCCACGCTGGAATCGAAATTTCCAACCATGATCAGCGAGAAAAGCAATCCTAGGAAACTCACCATGAGCGCTACTTGACGGATGAGAGCTTTGCTATTGCTGTCGATGAGCGCCAGCAAAAGAGCACCGAAAGCCGGGGTCAATGTGACCAGGCTGAGGATCGGCAGATTGAAAGACTCCAGTTCGGGAATCATTGTGCTCCTGCTTTCGCCATGGAGTTCAAGAGGATGTAAATCAAGACGAGGGCTCCGCAGCCGAAGGTCAAAAGATAACCGGGTATGAATCCGGTCTGCATTCTGCGGAACAACTCACCGAGACCTCGCACCAAAAGTGCGGAACCGTTGACGAGTAGTTTATCGATGAGGACCTGATCGATCAGGGTATGCATCAGTTGGCTGATCGCTTCAAAGGGGCGAACGATGACCGCTGCATACATCTCGTCCACGTAGAACTTGTTTTCGGAAAGCTTTCCGAGAAATGCTCCCGGAGGACTATTCCTGAATGCCGCGGGTAAGCCACTTCCCTTGCGGTAGAAGAGGAAGCCCACCAGCAATCCCGCTCCAGCAATCGCGAGGCTGATAAACATACTGGTGAATTCGCCAGCATGGAGAGCGACGAGCTCATCTTTCGTAAGGTCGGTCGGAGACACATGGAGTCCTGTAAAGTGACCCAGTATCGCATGCCCACCCAAGAACTCTGGAACATTGAGGAATCCGCCGAGTGCACTGGCAATCGCCAACACGAAGAGGGCAAATCCTATCCAACCACCGGGTTCGTGAACTTTGCCTTCAAGTTTTGGATCGACCTGACTGTCTCCCCAAAAGGTCATAGCGACACAGCGCATCATGTAGAAGGCCGTCATTCCTGCTGTGGCAACAGAGACATACCAGAAGAGCCTCGAGAGAGTGTCGCCCTCCATGATCCCTGCCTGGTATCCGGCGAACAGGATTTCGTCCTTCGAGAAGAATCCTGCGAGTGGAGGTACTCCTGCGATCGCAAAAGTTCCGATCAGGAATGTGATGTGTGTGAAGGGGAGTTGCTTGCGCAATCCACCCATCTTTCGCATGTCCTGTTCGTGGTGCATGGCATGGATCACTGCGCCTGAACCCAAAAAGAGGAGCGCTTTGAAGAATGCATGGGTGACCACGTGGAAAAAGGCCGCGGAGAATGCACCCACGCCGATGGCGAAGAACATATATCCCAGTTGGCTTACTGTTGAGTAGGCCAGGACCTTTTTGATGTCGTTTTGGGTAAAGGCAATGATGGCTGCCAGTAGTGCTGTGCAAGCTCCAACCACGGCGACAATACTCAGCGCCATCGGGGCGGCTTGAAAGAGTGGCATCAATCGACAGCAGAGATAAACGCCCGATGTCACCATCGTTGCAGCGTGAATCAATGCGGAAACGGGAGTGGGTCCTGCCATGGCGTCTGGAAGCCAGACGTAGAGAGGAATCTGTGCACTTTTTCCGGTTGCTCCGATGAAGAGCAACAAGGCGATCCCGGTGATGACACCCATACCTGCAAAGAGTGATCCTTCGAAGGTTTCAGTGGCGACCTGGCTGATGTTGTCAGCATTCACCAATGCGGCGAGATCCAGAGTGCCGAAATGAATCAGACAAAGGAACATACCCAATAGGAATGCCAAGTCTCCGATACGGTTAACGATGAAGGCTTTCTTGCCCGCAGCGCAATTGGCGTCGTCTTGAAACCAGAAACCGATGAGGAGGTAGGAGCAGAGTCCTACACCTTCCCAGCCGATGAAGAGGAGAAGTAAATTATCCCCTAAGACCAGAAGGAGCATGAATGTGGTAAAGAGATTCAGGTACGCAAAATAGCGATGGTAGCCCGGATCACCTTTCATGTAGCCAATCGAATAGAGGTGGATCAGTGATCCGACTCCTGTGATGACCAAGCACATGACAGCACTGAGACCATCGAAATGCAGCGCAAAGGGAACTTCGAGAAGTCCATCCAGCCAGATCCATGGGAATCCGTCCCAGTGAAGGGCAGAGACTCCTGTATCGGATACGATTTTTCTCCAAGCGCCAAAGGCGACAGAGAATGCCAGTAGAGGCGCGACCGAGGCCACGATGGATACGGTTCTGTTTCCCATTCGTTTTCCAAGGATTCCATTGATCAGGAATCCGAGAAAAGGAAATAGCGGTATCCATAGCAGGTTACTGTCCAATTCTTCCCCCTCAGCCGCTCAACCGGCAAAGTTCGCGAAGGTCGATCGTCTTCCATTTTCTCCAAATGAGGAGAAGGAGTGAAAGTCCGATCGCGGCCTCTGCGGCAGCAACTGCTAGTACCATGAGTGTGAAGATCTGTCCGCTGTGTTCGCCTGAAGTGGTGGAGAGTGCATGCACTCGACCAAATCCGACGAGAGCGATATTGACGGCGTTGAGCATCAACTCTAAGGACATCAGAACGACGAGAATGTTCCTACGTGCCAACACTCCGTAGATGCCGATGCTGAAAAGTAATGCACTGAGATAAAGAAGTACTGGAAGACTAAACATCATTTACCAGCCTTTCTTCATCGTTTGCGCCCAATTCAACAGGAGCGGGTTTGTTTTTCATCGCGATGTGAACTGCGCCGATGATTCCCACCAAGATCAGAATAGAGGCGACTTCGAATACGAGGAGGTGTTTGTGAAACAACTCGTAACCAAAGGCCTCGATCGCTCCATGAGTCTGGGCCACCTCAGGAAGATCGGGAATAGTCCCGGCTTCTGCAAGGGTGGAGACTGTCTCGGAGTTGCTGATTCCAAAAGCGAGTAAAGAAAACACGAGCAAGGCCACGCCTACTGCAAAAGTTTTCTCAGTGAATCCACCTTCTTCAGGAAGGGAATCGTCTCTTGGATTGATCAGCATGATCACGAAAAGGTAAAGGACCATGATGGCACCCGCATAAACGAGTAACTGCATGAATCCAAGGAAGGTCGCATCCAGCAACATGAAGATTCCTGCGACCATGCTAAACATGACGATCAGGAATAGTGCTGAATAAATCGGGTTTCTCCGTGTCACCACGAGGAATGAGCTGGCGACCGAAGAGGCAGCCAGGATCCCGAAAATCAGATGTTCTAACCAACCACTCAACTTTTTGCCCCTATCTTCGGGTCTTTGTTCTCACTGAGAGATCAAAGGGAGAGGAGTTTTTCCTTGTTGTAGATTTTTTCACCCCTGCTACGTGAGGGGATGTTGTAGACCGGTGTCAACTCAATGGCGTCACAAGGACATGCTTCTTCGCACATGCCACAGTAAATGCAGCGCATCATGTCAATGTTGAACAAACGGGGCCGCTTTTCTCTATCTCCCCAAGGCGCCTCTTCTGCAACGATTTCGATGCAATGAGCAGGGCAAGCCGTGGAACAGAGGAAACAGGCTACGCATTTTTCTCGACCCAGTTCGTCTCGCTTTAAGCGGTGCTCTCCCCGGTATCCCGGAAAGGGTGTCCGCTTCTCAGCTGGGTAATGAATCGTATTCGGCTCGTTGCGAAGTATGTGAGAGAGCGTGTTCGCCAAACCCTTGATAAGGGGCATGCCGAAAGTCGCTTTCTCACGCGGCTCCGTTGTCGCCGTTTCAGGTTTTTCTTCGGGGGTCTCTTCGTGGTTTGCCACGGTTGACACCTTTCCTTTATTTTGCCGATCCCTACCAGGGGAGCGGGATCAACCAGTTCCAGCCGAGCACTCCAGAGAGCGCTGTCAGTCCAAGGTTTAGCAAGGACAAGGGAATAAAGACTTTCCAGCCGATTCCCATCAACTGGTCATAACGGAATCTGGGAAGCGTCCAGCGAACCCAGATATAGAAGAACAACAAGACAATCAATTTGCTCATGAAAATGCCGATGGAAAGTGCGATATCGCCCACTCCCGGAGTCGTTGGGATCTCTACCCAAGGAAGACTCCAGCCACCGAGGAACATGGTCACCATCAATGCGGACATTGTGATCATGGCGACGTATTCACCCATGAAGAACATGGCAAATTTCAAACCTGTGTATTCTGTGTGGAAACCTCCCACCAATTCGGCTTCACATTCTGCAAGGTCGAAAGGGAGTCGGTTTGTTTCCGCAAATGCTGCAACAAGGAATATTCCAGCGGCCAGAGGCTGTTGGAATATATTCCACTGAAGCAGTCCTAGTGTTCCTGCTGCCCACTGCTGGCGAATGATGCTATTGAGGTCGACGGTCTCTGCTGTCATCAGAATTGCTATGACGGAGAGTCCTAATGCGACTTCATAACTGATCATTTGCGCGGATGCTCTCAAGCCTCCCAGCAACGAATACTTGTTATTGGAAGCCCAGCCACCAAAGGCCAGTCCGTAGACAGAGAAGCTCCCTATTGTCAGAAGGAAGATCACTCCAACGTCGAAGGAGGCGACCTGTAGATCCATACCTACCGGGATGACGGTGAAAGCAAGGATAGCCGGTGCATAAACCAGTGCCGGGCCTAATCGGTAGATCCATTTGTCGACACCTTCCGGTGTCAAATCTTCTTTGAAAGCCAGCTTGATGACGTCTGCCAAAGGCTGAAGAAGTCCCACAGGACCAACCTGGTTGGGGCCGATGCGGTCTTGAATCCAAGCGGCGAGGCGACGTTCAAAATAAACGAGCGCTGGCACGACTTGAAGGACAGCCGCAAAGATGACGACTGCTCTGAGAATAGCGAAGAAAACGTCCATGAGCGGTGATCCGGAGTCGCTCAAGATTCACCTCCTTCACTTCCGACGGCTGCCGGTTTTTGTGAGAGGGGAGTTCCATGATCTCCGAGGCTGCTGTGGCTGTGACCCTCGAAGGCAGAGGAAGATTCAGAGAGTTCTCTGAATACGCCTGCTGCTGAAAGGCTACGTGAACGCAACTCCATGTGAGCCTGAACTTCTTGGAGAATGACGAGTTCGGATGGGAAGTTCTGATCGGTGAGGGATCGACAAGAGCGGACTCTTTGAGCCCTGTTATCTTCATTGATCCAGACACCCTCTTTTTCGAGGGGGGCGGTCGCTGGGAGTACTAGGTGTGCTCCCTCGCTCCATGCACCTTGTTGGGTGGTAAAGACGACCCGGTTCTTTGCAGAGGAGAGTGCGGCATTCCATTCGGCGCCTGCGCCATCAAAACCGTGACCTCCCACAAAGGCGACGACAGTGTCTACGCTTCCGGAGGCGATGTCGTTCAGAAGTGTTGAGGCGGCAGATCCGAAGACGTCTGCGCCAAATATTTCTTCGACACCTTTACGATTGGGATATTTTGCAGCACTGATCGTAAAGCCTCCGGGGAAGCTTTCTTCAGTTCCGTCTGCAGGTAGCCAGCCGGCGACCCTTGATCCCGTCATGGAGTCTGCAAGTTGCTTGACCAGATGAAGTTCTTCACAGGTCATAAATGGATCGACGAGGAAGCCTGTTGAGGAAGAGGACTCCAGTGTTTGCTGAAGTGCTTTACTGGCCTCAGCGGGCAGTACGGATCCTTCAGTTGTTTGTGCAGTGACCTGTCTGCTATCAGCGTAGAGGTGTCTCCAGCCATAGCGACCGTGGTCACACATCCACCAGTCGTTGACGTCCAAGTTTTCTCGAGGCATCAGTCGTTTCACGAAACCATCGAGTGCTTCAACTTCAACATTGCAGCCGCGAGAGCAGCCTCCGCATACCGAAGTGGTGCGATCCATGTTCCAAACACGTGCTTCGTATTTGAAATCGGTCGAGATCAATGCACCAACGGGGCAGATATCGACGGTGTTTCCAGCCATCGCGTTATCGATGGGGATTCCAGGGAAAACGTCGACGACCGAACGATCTCCGCGTTCGACAACGCACAGTTCGCTGGTGCCACTGATTTCGTCACAGAATCTCACGCAACGCGTACACACGATGCAGCGGTTCCCCCAAATATCGATGGTGGGACCCAACTCTTTGGTGTGCCGAATGTTTTTATCTTCGACGAATCGACTGCGATCGGGGCCATGCTCGTAGGAGTGGTCCTGAAGAACGCACTCGCCGGCCTTGTCACAAACGGGGCAGTCGAGGGGGTGGTTGATCAGTTGGAACTCCATGACCGAATCGCGTGCATCGACTGCTTTTTCGCTATCGGTCTGAATCTCAAGTCCCTCGGCTATGCGCTCGGAACAGGAGATGATGGGTTTCGGTGATCGGTTACTTTCGACCATACAAATCCGGCAGTTACCGGCAATGCTGAGACCGGGGTGGTAACAGAAGCAGGGAATCTCGATCCCATGGGCCTTGGCGGCCTCCATGATGGTCATTCCCGATTCGTTTTGGACCACTTCTCCGTTAAGGTTCCAGCTGATGAGTTCGTTTGATGTATCAGACATGGGTGGCGGCTCCTCCCGTGGATGCGGGGTGTCGTTTTATCCATGCAGGGCTTCCGCCGTTTTCGATGGCAGCGACAAAGTCCTCGCGGAACTTATTGACGATCGATTCCGCAGGAAATGCTGCGGCGTCTGCAAGTGCACAGATGGTTTTTCCAACCATGCGGTCGCAGACTTCTGTCACAAGATCCATATCTTCCATTCGACCTTCACCAATAGCGATGCGGTGAGCGATCTTCTCGAGCCAGCCGGTGCCCTCACGACAAGGGGTGCACTGACCACAAGATTCATGGTGATAGAAGCGCATGATGTTGAGCAACGCGTCCACCATGCAGGTCGTTTCGTCCATGACGATGACTCCTGCAGATCCGAGCATCGTTCCTGCCGCGGCAAGAGATTCGATATCCATATCGACGTCACATTCATCTGCTCTCAAGACGTGTGCAGACGAACCGCCGGGTATGACCGCTTTGAGCTTCCGGCCTTTCCAAACACCTCCAGCATGCTCATCGATCAGTGTTCTCAATGAAATGCCCATAGGTAGTTCGAAGACGCCCGGTTTCTCAACATGGCCACTGACGCAGAACAGCTTCGGTCCCGGTGATTTCTCGGGGCCGATCTTTCCATATGCTTCAGCGCCAATCTCCAGGATGTAAGGGAGGTTGGCCAAAGTCTCGACGTTGTTGACCACGGTGGGGCATCCGAAGAGACCTTCTACTGCAGGGAAAGGAGGCTTAAGTTTGGGTTGTCCACGATCTCCTTCGAGAGACGAGAGCATGCCCGTTTCTTCGCCGCAAATGTATGCCCCTGCTCCACGATGAAGTGTGACGTCCAACGTGAAGTCGCTCCCGAGGCAATTCTCACCCAGGATTCCCTCGGAGTAGGCGCGGTCGATGGCGTTTTGAAGGCGATTCGCTGCGAAGACAAACTCACCTCGAATGTAAATGTATGCGTGGTGAATCCCCACAGCCTTGCAACAGATGATGATGCCCTCGAGGAGAAGATGCGGGTTCTTCTCCATGATGAGGCGATCTTTGAAAGTGCCGGGTTCAGATTCGTCAGCATTGACGGCAAGGTATTTGGGTTTGTCTGTGTTTTTGGGGACGAATCCCCATTTGACTCCCGTGGGGAATCCTGCTCCACCACGGCCTCTGAGATTTGCGGCCTTGACGGTCTCGATGAGATCGTCCGGCTGCCAATCGTGAAGAGATTTACGCGCTTGCTCATAACCACCATTCTTCTGGTAGAAACTGAGCGAGTGGCATTTTTCCTCATGGATATGCTGGGTGAATATTTTTCGGAAACTCATCAGGCGCTACCCTTTCCGGCTTCGTCACGAAGTTGTTGGATCAAGGCGTCCACGTCTTCAAGAGAAAGTCCTTCGTGGTAATCGTCGTTGCACTGGATCACAGGAGCGGTGTCACAGGATCCGAGGCATTCGACTTTGGAGAGGGTGAAAAGTCCACATTCGGACGTTTCACCGGTTCCGATGCCGAGTCTTTCGGTGATTCGCTGAACCACGTCGCCGGCGCCTCGGAGAGCACATGAAAGAGTACTGCACACTTGCAGATGATATGTTCCTACTCCTGCGCGTCGGTAATGGGTGTAGAACGTCACCACACCAAAGACCAGAGCGGGTGGAATCTCCATCAGATCAGCGACGTATCGCATCTGGGGGACTCCCAACTCGCCAAACTCAGATTCCGCGATCCTGAGAGTCGGCAAGAGAGCTGCCTGTCTCGTGGGATAACGCGTGAGGAGCCACTCGTATTTTTTCATGGCTTCGGATGAAAAGGCCAAGGTTTCAGTCACGATTACCTACCGATCCAGTTCACCAGCGATGACGTGAAAACTCGAAAGTACAGCCACGGCATCTGAAATCATTCCGCCTTCAACAAGGCGAGGAAAGAGACCGTAGTTGTAGAGCGAAGGTGGACGCACACGCAGACGGTATGGCGTATCACTACCATCCGAAGCGATGAAGAAACCCAGTTCGCCACATGGGGCCTCTGTGCAACTGTAGAGCGATTTCCCTGTTTCAGGGCGAATGCCATGACCCAGCATCACCAACTTGAAATGGTGAATGAGGGATTCCATGTCCTTATGAACTGCATCCTTTTTCGGAAGACTGGTTTTGAAATCGTCATGAACAACCTCGCCTTTCGGCAAGGTCGCCATCGCCTGTCGAATAATCTCTAAGGACTGTTCGATTTCTTCCATTCTTTGCATGTAACGTGAAAAACTGTCGCCTTCAGTCTGCAGCGGCACTTTGAAGTCATAGTTTTCATATCCCAAATAGGGACGATCACGACGAACGTCGACGTCTAGGCCACTGGATCTTCCAATGGGTCCGGTCAGGCCGTAGGAACGTGCTTGTTCAGTGGTGACTGTTCCGACGTTCTTCACTCGATCAACGAAGATCTTGTTATTGAGGAGCATTCCATGAATCTCCTCGATGATCGGTGGGAACTCATCCAGGAATGAGTAGACCAGATCAGGGAAGAACTCGGGAACGTCGCGCATGATTCCACCGACCCGAGTCCAACTTGTGGTCAATCGTGCTCCACAGACAGCTTCGATGATGTCGTAGACCAGTTCACGTTTCTCGAAGGCCCAAAGCATGACGCTGAAAGCACCGAGGTCCATTCCCTGCAATCCTACGCAAAGGACATGGTCAGCGATTCTGGAGAGTTCGCACATGATGACGCGCAAAGCCGCACAACGAGGAGGGACTTCGATACCGAGGAGTTCCTCTACAGCGACTGAATAGCCGACATTGTTGTTGATGGCAGAAAGGTAATTCATGCGATCGGAGACAGTGACCCACTGTTGATAGGTCATGTTCTCACCCAATTTTTCGAACCCTGTGTGCAGGTATCCGATTTCCACGTCGGCCTCGACAATAGATTCACCTTCGAGAGTGAAAATGCTGCGAAGAGTTCCGTGAGTGGCGGGGTGTTGGGGACCAAAATTCATCACCATGCGGCCTTCGCCGTCGTCGTCAGTAATGGACGAAACGGATGAAGGACGAACACCGGACCGGTGGTCCTTCCAACCCTTCTCGAGTTCTTTCTCGAGAGTGGCAGCGCTAGGGACGGGAGTCTCGCGGCCGCTATTCTCTGGGCTTTGAGTCACGACGGACCTCCTCGATGTAGTCGGGGGTATGCATTTGTCTGCCGATACTTGTGGGGTAAGGGTCAGGTTCTTCTTCAACCATACGATCGCCGCGTGCCACGACCTTCGGGAATTGACGACGTTCGTCACGCCCCTTGAGTGGGTAGTCCTTCAGCAACGGGAAACCTGGGAAATCTTCCGGCATGAGGAAGCGACGCAGATCGGGATTGCCATCAAAGACGATTCCGAACATGTCATGCGTCTCTCGTTCTCCCCATCGCGCGGAGTCCCAAAGGTCGAAGACAGAGGGGAGCGATGCCAACCGTTCGTCGAGCCAGACGTGAAGTCTGAAGAACGAATGATTACTCTGTAATGCTCTGAGCATGTAGACGACTTCGAACCGTTCAGGAGCATCTTTACCCAGATGATCTATCGCGGTGACGTCGACGAGAAAGTCGTAGTTTTGAGACAGTCGAAAGTGCTCCAATAGTGTGCGTTGATCCGCAGCATTGCAGCGCATGCCGACTTGTCCTTGGTGTTCGAAAACCTCGAAGATTTTCGACTGAAGGTCGGCCGGAAGGGCGTCATAGGCAGGGTGTTGGGCACTCATCTCAACTACCATGCTTTCCACTGTCGAAGCGGTCTTCGCCGACCAACTCCTGGATTTCAAAGACAGCATCCAAGAGAGATTCCGGTCTCGGTGGGCAGCCCGGTACGTATACGTCAACCGGGATGAACTGGTCGACACCCTGAATGAGTGTGTAGGTATCGAAGACCCCTCCGCATGAAGCGCAGGCACCCATCGATATCACCCATTTGGGTTCAGGCATCTGCCGATATATTTTTTGCAGTACCGGCATCATTTTGAGGGAGATTCTTCCACTGACGATCAGAAGATCTGACTGTCGTGGCGAAAATCTTACAACCTCTGCACCGAACCGGGAGATGTCATAGCGGCCTGAAAATGTTGCCATCATTTCGATGGCACAGCATGCCGTTCCGAATGGCATAGGCCACAGTGCATTTTTCCGGCCCCAGTTTACTAAGCCGTTGACGGTGGTAGTGAGGAATCCCTCACCTCCAATGAGGCTCTCTAATCCCATTCGAGAGCTCCTCTCTTCCAGAGATAAACCAGCCCCCCTGCGAGAATAAGCAGGAAGACTCCCATTTCGGCAAGACCAACGATTCCCAATTTCTTGTAAACCACCGCATAGGGCAGTAAGAAAACCGTTTCGATGTCGAAGAGGATGAACAAGATTGCAACTAAGTGAAACTTTACTGTGAACGGTTCCCTTGCACTATCCAGCAGAGGAACACCGCATTCATAAATCGTTTCTTTTTCCGGGTCTCTTCTACGAGGGCCCAGCAATTCCGAGAGGATTAATAGCACGGCCCCGACGACGATCGTCAAGATGACGAAGATCGTCAACGACAAGAGGTCGAGATTGCCCGCAGCCACGGATGGCCACATGATGCCGGAATTCAGGAGCAAGAATGTTGGCACGATACCTCCTGGGGGAATTCCCCTATGGATGTCCTTTGCTGAGATTCTAGATCAATGGAGAAGTCTTGGAAGCAAACTCCCACGAATTCCGTGGTTAATAATGACAGTTTTTTATACTCGGGATTCAAGTGGAAACAGAGCTGGGAAGACGTTCCATCAGATCGAGGACAGCGGAGCTGGGAATGCTTCCCACTGGGGCAATGTTCCAGCCCGGGATGGCTAGATTTGGAATCCCCGAGGTGTGCTGTATCAAATCGTCTTGGAGTGAGCAGAGAATTTCTAGAGATCGGTCGAGGCAATCTCCATGGGGGACTTCCGAAAGAACTGTTTCGACGATGTCGGGGACTTGGACCCCCAAATACCTCAGGAAAGCCAGATTAGAGGCTTTTTTCACGGGGCAGAGACTGATCAGAAGGGGTGTCGAAAGGAGTTCAGGCTGGTCCTTTGACATGGATTTCCACAGTTGCGTGATTTCATGGGGTGAAAAAACAATTTGGGTCGTGAAAAAGTCTGCTCCCGCAGAAACCTTAGCCGCCATTCGTTCCGTCTCCGGGATAGAGCTTCCGGTGCGTTCGGGGATACAAATATTTCCGATACGGATCCCAGAAGAGGCCATTTGGCTCTTGAAAGCCTGATTTGCTTCGGAAACGCTGGGCCCTGGCCAAGAAAAACGGTCATGTGGGGCCCCGACGAGGACAATATCCCGAATATCGTAATCACCGACCGTCTCGTTCAACCAATTCAATTGATGTTCTAGGGGGTCGTGGGCAACCACATGATTGATGATCACGGGAAGCTGAAATTGCTGGCGAATATGACGAGCCAGGATACGACCATCGAGGCGAGAAGAGAAACCGCGAGTCCTGACTCCCCGTGAATCTCGACTGTCTTCGTCGTGGATTTCGGGGATATTGATCGCATCGAATGCATTGCTCGCCAAGAGTCTTTCCACTCGGCGAAGTCGCTTTTGTAATCCCTCGTCGCCACTGGACAAGGTGGGTGGAACGACCTCAAGGATCGTTGCACCTTCCAATTCCCAGGTCATATTCGACCCTTCCCCCCGGAAGATATACGAGTAACTTTTCAACTGACTGTGTGACGTATGACTGTGTGACTGACGCCTCGAGGTTTATCCTTGGGCGGCAGCGAATCTTTCACTCACAACATTCCAATCGACCACGCTCCACCAAGCAGAGACGTAATCAGGTCTACGGTTTTGGTAGTTCAGGTAGTAAGCATGCTCCCAGACATCCAAGCCCAAAAGGGGAGTACAGGTGCAGTCGACCACGCCTGTCATCAATGGATTATCCTGATTGGCAGTGGAACAAACGCAAAGTTTGCCGTCTGTGCCCATGCCAAGCCAAGCCCAGCCACTTCCAAAGCGAGTCATCGCTGCGGCTGCAAACTTTTCTTTGAACCCGTCTAGGCTTCCGAATGCGGCATCGATGGCTGTGGCGAGGTCTCCTGAAGGAGCGCCTCCTCCATCTGCACTCATGGAATTCCAAAACATCGAATGATTGAAGTGCCCGCCGCCATTGTTCCGCACCGCACCTCGAACCGCCTCGGGCAGTTCCTGAATGTTGCGGCAAAGATCTTCGATGTCGCTGGAGATCAGATCGTCGTGTCCAGCGAGAGCCTTGTTCAGGTTTGCGACATAAGTGGCATGGTGTTTACCGTGGTGAATTTCCATGGTGCGTGCATCGACATGAGGCTCGAGTGCATCCAAGGAATATCCCAGATCTGGAAGTTGGAAGGACATCGTCGTCTCCCCCTGAAAATCAGGTTTGTTAGAAAGTGGCTGCTCCATGAAATTTGTCGAGGCCTTTTCCCGGGAGCCACTCACCGGAAAGGCCTGAACAGAGGTTAAGCGGCGAATTCCACGGCATCAACACACTTGGAGTATGAAGTTCTGACGAAATGCATAGAGATGAAGATCCGTGAGACGGGATCAACAGACAGACGAGATGACAGACAGACAAGATGACTGACAGACAAGATTACTGACAGGTCAGGCCGTCGCTGGTCGGGTCCGGACCGGGGTCAGGGAATGGACTCAAAGGATTGGGGGATCCCGAGAACAGATATTGCAGAATGCTCACCGTGTCGGATATATCGAGAACACCGTCGTCATTGACGTCTCCCGCATCCTGACAGGAGAGCGCTTCGCCCGAGTAGGTGGCACCCAGAAGTGTTTCTGCGTCGGCGATATCTATCGATCCGTCTAGATTGGTGTCGCCTCTTACGAAATGGGGCAACCACGTCGCTGATCCGGATTCGAGCGATGTGACGTTATCTCCGCCGAGGGTGCAACTGTCCGGATCAAAGTTGAGATCACGGGTCGTCGCTCCGCCGACAGGGCGTATCACCTGTAAGAAGCCTAGAGTTTGGCCATCGAGGGCGGGCAAAGCGTTGGAACTGATCAGTTCGATCAAGATGCCCGTATCGGTTGCCGTGATATTCACGGTGGACAGACCGGAGGAAAGGGCGTCGAAGTCACTTCCAGCGATAGTGAACTGCGTTAACAGGAGTTCGTCGTATTCCAGTCCCATCGTAAAGGTCGAGCTGGATTTCTCACTCCAGGCACGCATCGGTATCGAGATCACTTCAGTGATCAGGTCTGAAGAGACATCTTCCAGCAGGTAGAGGGGGTACTCATGAACTGTGATCGATCCTGACTGTGAAATCGGAATGATGATGTTTCCGAGCGTATCCGTCATCGAGATGGGAAGAGTTTCGAGATCCACGATAGTAATAGGAATGGTGACGCTGGAACCCGGGAAAAAGGGCACTCCCGGGTTGGGCGAAAACCGCAGGTAAGCCGCGAGAACGTTGTTTCCTGCGGGGAATGGAGCCGATCCAGTGTAGATCACTTGGAGGCCTTGAATGGCGCCGGTGGAGTTGGTCGACGTGATCACGAGTGGAGTGAGAGATTCGCTGGCTGTCCCTGTTAAGTCCACAGAAACCAGATTGAGCAAGAGCTCGTCGTACTCCAGTCCCATCTGCCAAGAATCGATTTCAACTTCACTCGTGATCAGAACTGGAACGAGAGTTTCATCGGTTCCTGGGAGGACGACGGCATCGCCGAGTGTGATGCCGTAGGAATCTGCTGCGAAGGATTTTATTTGCGCCGGACTCGAAGTTGGAAAGAGAAGGAGGAGTAAGAAGCCCATAAAGAGCATGACAGATCGAAGTCTGTCAGAGCTATTTTCTTGTGTAGAGGCGGATGATACCCAGACAGCGGTACTGTATTCCCGATGATCTCCCGCACGACCCGATTTCGGGTCATGGACAGATAATGGTGCAGTGCTCTCTGTTCCCTTACTCAAGAAAAAATCCTTCTAGCGGCCCCATGTTGATAAATGGGGACATGATGACTTGTCATGGGTCAGCGGCTGACGTCAAAGATTCAAATCGATTTCAAACGCGATGGAGTTCACTCGTGCTTATAGAGATCGAGCCTCTCGACTCGAAGAATCCTCAGCGATCCATCGAGAGAGATCCCTCTCGCAAGAGATCACTGAAAAAAGAGATGACTGTCGAATGAGTTAACTGTCGCGTGAGTTAACTGTCGCGTGAGTTAACTGTCGCGTGAGTTGACTGTCGCGAGTCTGTTTATTGATGACAATACACAGACATCTCAGACTGAACTCCTAGAACCATGATGCAGACCCATGATGCAGAAGACTCGACGACACTCACTCAAGCAACGACTGACCCAAACTCTTGATCGAATCAATAACCAGTGATGGCTTGATCTGACTCCATTTCTTTATCCCTCATTCTATACGGCCCCGAATGGGAGTAAAGTATGACGTTATAGAGGTTTCTAGAGGTCTCTGACCTTGACAGGGTGCTCAAGGCTTCCTAGTCTCGCCCCCCGACGAGGAAGCAGCCTTGGAATCGCCGCTTGTAAATGTAGTCAGTACATTTGTTCCTAAGTCCTTCTCAATAAGCAGGTTAAGTTGGAGTTGTATGGTCAGTCAGCATACCGAAATGCCCGCTGTCCTCGGAAAATGGTCCCAAGTTCTCGATGAGAGGGTTCAGGGTCGTTTGGGGACAATTGAGCCGGAATCGCTCAAATTGGCACTTATTGAGGCGAATTCAGGTGGAAAAAGGGTTCGGCCTCTTCTTTCTCTGTGGTTTGGCTCCTGTCTAGGTGTGGAAATGGAACGTTTGCTGCCGGTGGCATGCCTGACGGAGTGGCTGCACAGCGCATTTCTGATCCATGACGATATTCAAGACGGAGATATCTGGCGCCGAGATCGGCCAACGCTGTGGAAAAGCCATGGAATTCCTACGGCTTTGAATGCTGCTGATTGGCTTCTTTCAGCGGTTTATCGGGAAATCTCTTCGATCTCCTTGGATCCTTCTTCCAGAATTCGAATCTTGGAGGCTGTCAGCGATGTGCATCGAAGAACTGTCGTAGGTCAGCAATTTGATCTTTCTGGACGTGCCGACCCCTCATTCTCATTACAAAGGTATGAAGAATTGGTGCGATCTAAAACAGGTCGATATCTCGCTCTGGGTATGGTGTGTGTGGCCATCGTCAAGGGTTTGGACGATGGCGTCGTCGATACTCTCTGGAATGTCGGAGATCAGTTAGGGCCGGCTTTTCAAATTCAGGACGATCTTTTAGATTTGACCAAAGGCAAAGGAAGAGGGGGTGAAATGGGGAACGATATTCGGGAAGGCAAACCTTCCATTCTTTTCGCCCACTCTCTTCAATCTTCCGCCATGACCGATGCTGACAAGTCCAGGTTGGTGTCGATCATGGATCGATCAAGAGAAGAAACATCGACAACAGACATCCAAGAATGCATAGAAATTTTCGACAAGTGTGGCTCCATCGAGTTTGCGAAGGCGGAAGCCAGAAGTCGGTCTGCTCAGGGCCTTGGGATATTCAGTGACATCGATGAGTTGTCTCCCGTGATCAAAGCTGAGTTTGAATCCATCTGTGAATATTTGACCGAGAGGAATCGTTAATTTGGTGAACTCGAAAAAGAATGTGCTGCTGATTTTTGGTGGAACTTGGAGCGAGAGAGATGTTTCCATCAAGAGTGCTCAGCAAGTACAGCGATGGATTTCCGATGCTGGATTTATTGTACGCCCGGTTCGTTGGGACCACGATGGTTGGGTGAAGTGTGAGTCTCAGGATCTTGAAGAAGTCCGCGAAGCTCAGCATCCCGCAGAATTACTCCAGGAGTTTGTCAATGAAGGAGTCGAAGTGGCCTTCAATTGCCTTCATGGAGGTGCCGGTGAAGACGGCACGGTTGCGGCCTTGTTTCAAATGTTCCGTATCGCTCATACAGGAGCCGGTGTCAGTGGTTCTGCGATATCGGCCTGCAAGGTTACTTTTAGGCAACGACTCAAAGGCTTAGGCATCAATGTTCCTAAAGCGGCTGTTGTTCACCGTGAAGTATGGAGGCTGAAGTCCGACGAAGTGATGCGTGGGATCGTCGAAGAAATAGGACTCCCGTGCATCGTTAAGGATCCTTTTGGAGGATCGTCTGATGGAGTCTCAGTCGTTTCTGGCAAATCTGAAGTCGTCGATACGATCGGCGGGCTTCTTGAGACTTGTCCGATGATTCTCGTCGAGCAGTTTTTGTATGGAAAAGAATTGTCGATCCCCTGTTTAGGTTCTCGACAAGGAGCGCTACCCCAGACTTTACAATCGGTTGAGATTTGTCTTCCAGAAGGAGTTCCTTTTGATCGCAAAGTCAAGGATAGCGGCAAGTATGTCGATCCAGAGAGTCGCCAACTCTGCGACCTCCAAATCATTTGTCCATCCAGTGTTGATACTGAAGTCAGCCTTGATCTTTCCAGGGCGGTTCGTCAAATACACTTAGAACTCGATTTAGGAACGCTCAGTCGTACCGACTTGATGATTTGTGGTGACGAATATTTCTTCCTCGAGACGAATACCTGTCCGGGAATGACTCATAGAAGTTTGGTTCCTCTCTCTGCAAAAGAGAGCGGCTTCGAAGGACCTGAATTGGTTCGCCGAATGCTGGATGCTGCCATTTCTCAGCATTTGGGACGTGCGACCGGGGGGTCCTTTGCCTGAAAAGAGACCCTTTCAAGACGGTCTCTTTTCCGGTGACGAATTCCTAAAGTTGCTGAATCTGGTGGAGCTCTCTGGGGAAGGTCTGTTGTCCGATCGTGAACAACTCCGCATGGGGAAATTGTCGATTGAGATGAAGGGCTTTCGGGATCTGGTGACTTCTGCTGACAGAAATTCAGAAGAGACCCTGATCTCCGGTATACAGACCTTGTTCCCTGAGGATGCGATCTACAGCGAAGAATCGGGAGAAGTTCGAGCAACAGGATCGAGACGTTGGATCTTGGATCCTCTAGACGGCACTACGAACTTTGCTCATGGTCATCCTCTCTTTGCTGTTTCAGCAGGTCTGGTGGATTCTGAAGGTCCAATAGCGGCTGTCATTCACGCCCCAGTGCTCCGGGAAACCTGGTGGGCCACTCGGGGAGGGGGTGCTTGGGTGCGCCGAGTCTCATCGTCTTCAAATGACGTTGCAGCTCCTCGACCTCTTCATATGGCTACACCTGTTGATCTGGCCTCTTCGTTGTTAGCGACTGGATTTAGTTATCGCCGAAGAGAAGTTGATCATGGGGCCGTTGATCTCTTTGAAGACTTGTTGCTGAAAGCCAGAGAGATTCGACGAGGGGGAAGTGCATGTCTTGATCTTGCATTCACAGCTTCGGGGATCTTCGCTGGGTTTTGGGAATTTGAACTGGCTCCTCACGATGTTGCAGCGGGCGCACTTTTAGTGAGAGAGGCCGGAGGAGTGGTCACCGATGGAGAAGGTGGAGACGATTGGCTTTTCGGCAAGAGTATTATCGCTTCTGCTCCTAGTCTTCATGAAGAATTATTGAAACGTGTGGCCCCTGTGACGACCGCTTTGAAAAAGAATTCAGGTTCATCGTGAACAATAAAAATAAAGGACGCCCTCTTATCGTTCGTGGGGCAAAAGAAAATAATCTCAGAAATATCGATGTAGAAATCCCGCGTGAGCGATTGGTCGTCGTGACTGGCGTCAGTGGATCCGGTAAATCGACCTTGGCTCATGACATCATTTGTCGAGAGGGGCAGCGTCGATTTGTTGAGAGTCTCAGCCCTTATGCTCGGCAATACCTAGGACGCATGGATCGGCCGCAAGTGGAGACTGTGGAAGGTCTCAGTCCCACCATCGCCATCGATCAAAAAACTATTTCAAGAAATCCACGCTCAACAGTGGGCACTATTACTGAGATATTGGATTTACTGAGGTTGCTCTACGCGCGATTAGGTACTCCTCATTGTCCGGAGTGTGGAGAGTTGATCGAAGGTCGAAGCCGGGAGCAAATCGTCCTTCATGCCTGGCATCATCATTCGGCGAAAGACGTGACGATTTGCGCTCCCATTGTTCTGGAGCGTAAAGGAGAATACCGAAAAGAACTGGAAGACTTACGCGAGCAGGGATTTCAGAGAGTGCGTATCGACGGAGAAATCCTTAGGCTGTCTGAAGAAATCGTATTGGCCAGATATGAGCGTCACACCATCGAAATTGTCCTAGACCGTGTGAAGTTGGTCGATGGCAAAAGAGGACGCTTTGCGGAGGCTGTTGAGAAAGCCCTCTCTCTGGGCAATGGACTTGTGAACCTTGTCATCGGTGACGAAGCGACTCTCTTTTCTAGCCGATTAGGCTGCACTTCTTGCTCCGTCACTATTCCCGAACTCGAACCCCGATTGTTTTCTTTCAATAGCCCTCTGGGAGCTTGTGATCGTTGCGATGGTCTCGGCCGACGTCGATCGCCTTCTGAAGAAAGCATGGTTAAAGATCCTGACTTGTCCATCGACGATGGCGCCTTGCAATTGCGTAAGCAAGGAAAGGTGATCCGAGGTCTGGGTATTCCGTGGAAGATACTCACCGATGCTATGGCCGAGATTCGTATTGATGGCTCCCGGCCGTGGAAAAAATTGACTCAACGAGCACGTCAGTTTCTGTTGGAAGGTGCAGCCTCGATCGGTCATAAATCGGACTGGCCCGGATTAATTCAGTTATCCGAAGTCGCCTACGACTTGCATGGGGGGCGGGAACTGGAACGATGGATGCCGTACTCTCCATGTCGAAGTTGTCATGGAAGTCGACTCCAGCCAGCAGCGAGATCAGTGCTCTTTAAGAATCGTGGCATTCAAGAGATTTGCGACATGACCGTTGAGCAAGCCACTCAGTTTTTCGCGACTCTGATCCTCGATGATCGAGAGGCTTTGATCGGCCAATCCATATTCCCCGAGATTGGGGCTCGATTAGAATTCCTCGATAAAGTGGGTTTGGGATATTTAGCCATCGGGCGATCTGCTGACACACTTTCCGGAGGTGAAGCACAAAGGATACGATTGGCGAGCCAATTGGGGAGTGGACTTCGAGGCGTGCTCTATGTGTTGGATGAACCTTCTATTGGGCTACACGCCTCTGACAATGCCACCATGTTGGAAATGCTCAGAGGGCTCCGGGACAAAGGTAATTCGCTACTGGTCGTAGAACATGACCGGGAAACGATCGAGAGTGCCGATCACGTCATCGATATTGGTCCCGGTGCGGGGATTCATGGCGGGGAGGTCACGGGCGAAGGCACCGTCAGTCAGTTACGCAAGAGTCCTCGATCTGTCACGGGGGATTATCTCAGTGGTAGATCTGAAATCGCGATCCCTCAACAGCGAAGAAAAGCACAGGGGCATTTGGTGGTGCGCGGTGCAAGGATGCACAATCTCAACAATATCGATGTTGAAATCCCTTTAGGGTGCCTTGTTGTCATTTCGGGTGTGAGCGGTTCAGGTAAAAGTACTCTTGTTCAAGGCATTTTGCAGCCCGCTGTTGCTGATCATTTGGAGTTGTTAACCGAGCCACCTGGGGATCATGACGACGTCGAGGGCTTGGATGAGATCGACAAAATGATTCGTATCGATCAGAGCCCGATCGGTAGAACTCCACGATCCAATTCAGGAACTTACACAAAGGTCTTTGATGATATCCGGGATCTCTTCGCCAAAACCCCAGAAGCCAGAGCGCGTGGATGGAAAAAGGGTCGCTTTTCGTTCAACGTCAAAGGGGGTCGCTGTGAAGCGTGTGAAGGTGCCGGTGTCACAACAATAGGGATGCAGTTCATGGCAGACATTCAGGTGGTCTGCGACGAGTGTCAGGGGACACGATTTAATGAAGAGACTCGGACGGTGAGATGGCGCGGCCATGACGTCTCCGAGGTTCTCGCTCTTTCGATCGACGATGCTGCTCGTCTTTTTGAAGATGTCCCACAGGTGTTTTCGACATTGGACACTTTGCAGAAAGTGGGATTGGGGTACGTCTCTTTGGGGCAGCCCAGTACCACACTTTCTGGGGGTGAAGCCCAACGGGTCAAATTGGCCACAGAATTGAGAAAAAGAAGCACTGGGAAGACTCTATACATCCTCGACGAGCCGACAACTGGATTGCACTTTGCGGATGTTCAGAATCTCCTCAACTGTCTTCAGGCCCTCGTCGAAAGAGGCAACTCCGTCATCGTGATCGAACATTGTATGGACGTGATCAAGCAAGCGGATCACGTGATCGATCTGGGTCCTGAGGGAGGAGCTGGGGGTGGGCGTATCGTGGCTTGTGGCACCCCCGAGGAAATCATAAAAACTAAAGGTCTGACAGCTCAAGCTTTGAAACCGGAGATGACGGGTGTCCATAAAAAGGTGACCCAGAAAGGGAAAAAGAGGGGATCCGGAAAAGGGGAACCCACCGATCGATTTATCATTGAAGGTGCTCGTCAAAATAATCTTAAAGATGTCAGAGTTGAAATCCCAGCAGGAGAAATGACTGTGATTACAGGTCCGAGTGGTTCAGGTAAGAGCACTTTGGCCTTCGATATTTTGTTCTCCGAGGGACAGAGACGGTATTTAGAAAGCTTGTCGACATACGCCAGAAGATTTTTAGGCCGTATGGATCGTGCTCTTGTCGATCGAGTCGAGGGGATTGCACCGGCGGTGGCTATCGATCAGAGGAATCGTGGCAGTAATCCTCGGTCCACTGTCGCAACCTCTACTGAGATTTACGATTATTTGCGGATCCTGTTTGCTCGGGCAGGTGAGGCGTCTTGCACCACCTGTGACGTTCCTTTGGAATCGGCAACTCCTGCCGTCGCCAGTCGTCGCATCCTTGAGGAACGAGGTGAGGAACCTACTCTACTTTTGGCTCCTCTCAATGCTCCCTTTCCAGATCTAGGATCTTTGCAGAGGGAAGGCTTTGCTCGTTTGAGGTTGAATGGATCGGAAGTTCTTCGTTTTGACGAGATCAACGATTCGGAGATGATTGAAAATGCTGACCAGGTCGACGTGGTCGTTGATCGATTGAAGCCTGGGAAGTCAGGGCGCGCTCGTGTCGCTGAAAGTGTCGAGGAATGTTATCGGAGGGGATTGGATCGCCTCATTGTTGCCGATGCGAGTGGGCAAGAGGTGGCAAGATATACGCGTCATCTTTCATGTCCTTCGGGTCACATGATGTTGACGGAAGAATTGTCTCCTCGATTATTTTCGTTCAATCATCATTCAGGGGCTTGTTCAGGTTGTTCTGGATTAGGTGTTCTGAAACAGGTCGATCCTCGATTACTGATTACGGATGAGAGTCAGCCTCTCTTTAGTGGAGCGATGGAACATCGTCTCGGTTCCTGGATCGGTCGACGCAGCTCTCGTGTCAGAAAAGTTATCGATGCAGCACTGGAAGCTCATGGCTTTGACCCCAAATCTCCTGTGCAGGAGTTGGGTGAGGATGGTTGGAATCTGATTCTTCACGGAACCGGTGATCAATCTTATCCGGTTCGATACAGAACTCGTCGAGGCAGCGGTCGTTTGCGTCAAGTGACGGGATCGACCTGGGAGGGTCTGATTCAAAGAGTCTCCGCCTGGCACCAGAGGGCCGGTTCTCCTCGTTGGAGACGAGCCATCGAAGATCATTTGGCGATTCGTCCATGTCCCGGCTGCTCCGGGGGGCGATTGAAACCCGAATTATTGGCGGTCAGGATTGAAGGTAAGAATATCTCTGACCTGTGCCAGTTGACGGTTTCCTCCGCTCTTGAGTTTTTTAATAGTTTGACGTTGAGCGGCTATCGTAAAGAGGTGGCTCAGCAGATTCATACGGAAGTGGCGAGTCGTCTAGGATTCTTAGAACAAGTCGGATTGGGATATCTAGGGTTGGACAGAGCGACCGAATCACTTTCAGGCGGAGAATCCCAAAGAATACGATTGGCGACTCAAATTGGTAATCAATTGGTCGGTGTCCTTTATGTTCTGGACGAACCGACGATAGGTCTGCACCCCAGAGATGTCGATCGCTTGTTGGATTCGTTGGTCTCCCTTAAAGATCAAGGCAACACATTAGTGGTCGTTGAGCATGACGAAAGAACGATGAATCGTGCGGATCACATCGTGGATATGGGTCCTGGAGCGGGAGTCGAAGGAGGGGAAGTCGTTGCAGAAGGAACACCCGAATCGTTGAGGAATAATACCCAATCACGGACGGGTGACTTTTTAGCGGGTCGTGAACGGGTCTACGAGATCTCTGAAAGACGCTCTCCCGAAAATGGCGAATTGACCGTTGTTGGAGCAAGAGCAAATAATCTTAAAAATTTAACGGTGTCGTTTCCAAAGGGAGTTTTGACCTGTGTCACAGGCGTTTCCGGATCTGGGAAATCTTCTCTGGTCATGGATATCCTTGCTCGCGAATTGGCCACTCAGTTGGCCGGTGCGAGACCTGCGAGTGCGGAACATGAGCGTCTCGAAGGAGTCGAAGGCTTCGATGGATTAGGAGTCATTGACCAACAACCTTTGGGTAGAACTCCTTCTTCGAATGCCGCCACTTACACAGGGCTGATGACTCCAATGCGCGGATTGTATGCCAAAACAGCCTTGGCTCGCTTAAGGGGTTGGGGACCTGGCCGTTTCTCATTCAATGTTGCCGGGGGTCGTTGTGAAACCTGTGAAGGTAAAGGAGGTGTATTGATTGAAATGCATTTCCTGAGCGACGTTTGGGTCAAGTGCGACGATTGCCACGGGAAGCGATATGAGTCCGAAACTTTGGAAGCCCGCTGGAAAGGGCACAGCATTGCAGATGTCCTCGAGATGGACGTTCGGCAGGCGCGCCAGGTTTTCGACGGCATTCCAGCGATTTCATCGATGTTGACCGCTCTTGAAGATGTGGGTCTGGGGTATTTAAGTTTGGGACAGTCAGCGACGACACTTTCAGGTGGGGAAGCCCAGAGAGTGAAGTTGGCATCTGAATTGGGGCGTCGATCGCGAGGACGGAAAATATACATTTTAGACGAGCCTACGACGGGACTTCATTTCGGTGACGTAAAACTGTTGGTGAAAATGTTACATAGACTCGTGGACAGAGGCGATACCGTGGTGGTCATTGAGCACGATATGGACCTTGTTGCGAGTGCTGACCATGTCATCGATCTGGGCCCAGATGGTGGAGGTGCCGGGGGAGGTATTGTTGCTGAGGGGACACCGGAAGAAGTCGCCAAATGCCGAAAGAGTTACACGGGAAAAGCTTTGTCAGAGAGTTTTAAGGCCGCAAAAAAAACGTCTGCTCGTAAAAAGTCTGTGAAAACGAAATCAGGCGGAAAGTAGCCACTCGTAGGGGGCTTTCTAATCACAGTCCTTCTCATGGGTAGTGTTTCGTTCACTCTGCCGCAAGGTCTCGTGTTCGCTCTAGGAGTTGTTGCTCTAACTGCGCCTGTCTCGACAATCCGTTGACCAATCCTCTGAGAGCTTCTTCCAGATCACTGGATGCTTTCTGGCCTTTGCCCCTGAATTCTAAGAGGTCGCGAACTATCTCAGTCGTTCTTCGCACTTCGACTGCTCCTTCAGCGTAGCGATTCGCACATTCGTGCAGTGCGATGAACGCGCCTTCTCGATCTCCAGGACTGTTCAGGATTCTCCAAGGACGGCTTCTGATTTCAGTGACTAAGCCATGTAGATCGTGACTGGTGTCATTCAAGTTTTCCACGGTGTGGCGAATCGGAGCCCTGTTCTCTTGTAGAATTTCATGGAGATCATCGAGTATGCGATCGGTTTTTCGGCCAACTATGGAAATGGATTCTGCAGTATCAGGAAGGATTTGAGCGTGGGTTCGCAGCTCTTGAAGTAGTTCTTCAGCATTCTGGATCGACTGAAGAATGGGAATGCGACCTTCTCTCACAAGTTGCCGGAGTTCTTGAGAGGCTGAGTTGAGACTTTCTCCTGCCGTGACAAGGGTGCTGGTCATCTCGTACAACCCGCCTGATCTATTCACGAAATCACCCAGTCTACCCACGGACTCTGCCGCTCTTCGTAGCGCACTGAGGGCGATCGAGGATTGCTGTTCGTCATGATATTTTTTTCCGAGATCCACCACCAATATATCAGTCTCTAGTATCGATTCGGTATGACCGGGGGTGATGTCGATGGTGTTGCCTCGATTCTCCAATTGGCGCAACTGCACCTTTGATCCCGCTGTAATCCGGTGTTTAGCATTCCGTGAGATATTGGCATGGGCGACGAATAGAGGTAGAGAGGCGTCAGAATTTTCAGCTTCAAGTTTTTCAATAAACTCAATGCTATGAACTTTTCCGATGGGGTGTCCCCGGAAGGTCACTAGGGTCCCAGTTTCGATGAGACCGACGTCTTCTAGGGAGAAGCTGATCTGTTCCTCAGAAGCATTCGCAAGATCAGGAAGTGGCAACTGCGACACGAGGGCCAACGTGATCAATAAGAAAAAGAGAAGTCCCCATCTTTTGTGGAAAGATTGTTGATTCTTCGGCATTTTGACTCTCCCTATTGATCCATGATCGATCCGGCAAAGAGAAACGAGTTCAACTTTGCCATCCTGATGTATCGACACAATTCAGGAGCTTCTTCATATCTTTTTCGAAAGCTGAGATCCGGTGTGCTTTAGGAGGTGGATCCGGGAAAGAGCGATTGCCACCAATCAACATGTTGTAATTGGGACTCTATTCGTTCTTTCCGTGATCCGAGGTATTCGAAAGGGGGAGCGGTTTCAGCGTGTGAACCGGAAAGGATCAAAATCACAGCCCGAGCATTGTACCGAACCCAGCGATCTTCGTCGGTCAGTACGGGAAACAGGAGTGGAACGTATTCACGATTCCCTGTTTGTTGAATCAGGTGAATTGTTTGCGTTCGTATGGCGGCATCCTGATTCAGCAGCCCCGGCCAGGTTCCTCCTCCATCGCTCACGATGAGAGAGGACGTTTGGCAACCTTGACCACATATTGTGACGAGGATCAACAACGGCAATGCCCAGCGTAAGGACTGCAGTAGATGCTCATTGACGGGGTGTCTCTTCATGATGTCCCCTTTCAGGATCTTATTTTCGCAATTCTGACACGAGGGTCAAGGTCGGGGTTGGTGGAGGTGACCGATGGGAGGTGATAGCCTGCTGGAGTTACCAAGGAAACGGTTTTGAATTTGGGGTTTTTCATGGGGCCGCTGGAGTGTGATCATCTTGTTGTTGGGGCCGGTTCTACCGGTCTTGCTGTCGTGGATCATTTGCTCCGCAGAGAAGCGGGCTCTGTGCTTCTGATCGATAGCCATGAAACCCCACAATCTCGCTTAGGAGCCCCTAGAGCTCCCCTCATTCCCGCTGAAGGTGATCGTTGGTCTCGGTGGAGTCGTCGAGGTCAAGAGCTCTATGAGGGCTGGGACAGCTGGCTTGAGATCGACCCCGGGCTTCGCAGAAGCGGAGTGTTGATCATGGGGGAACAGTGCACGACGGATGGCGAAATTTTAGATTCCGAAAAAATGAAGCATCGCTGGTCCGGATTGAGTGACACCGATTCATGGGCCACATTTCTGGGGCATGGAGCCACTGTGGATGCCATGGAGGTGAGCAGTGCTCTGATGTGGCGCATGAGAAAAGGTGGAGGCCGTTTCCATGGAGGGGCCGCATTGCACTCTCTCGAAGAGGCTTCAGATGGAGTTCATTTTTCCACTTCGAGGCGGCAAGGTTTTGCTTCCCATGTCTTTCTCTGTGTCGGGGCACATTCGACCAAACTTCTTGAAGGCTTTGGTGTGCGCCATGGCCATAGGCTTGAAACAGTTTCCGAATTCACTCTGGCTTGGGATGGCGAGGTGCCACCCTTGATTCATTGGCCGAAAGAAAAAGCGGTCTTGTTTCGATCATCGAAAGATGAAGTAGAGATCATACTCCAGGCAGATTTAGAGGATGCGGATCAACCCGGTCCTCTCCCGGATCCCACTGTCTGTTGGGAGAATCTCTCTGAATTTCGCAAGAAATGGTGCTCTTGGCTTCCACCTTTGGAGGACGCCGCTGTTAAGCGAGCAAGAGCGCGGCATCGAGTTTCATTCTCAGAAGAATCTAGCACTCTCTACGCGAGTGCCGGAGGACGAATTGTCATGCCAGGCTCTTGTGGCGAGCACAGCGAGTTACTTTTTCCTGTGATGGCAGAAGAGGCCGTCGAGCAGGTCCTTGCCGGTAGTACGGGTGGACTTCTAGAGGATCTTGAAGGGTAACGGAATGGTCACTGATCAAGAGAATCCTTGTTCATGGTTTTGGCATGACGGCGTGAAGTCTATTTTAACAGATGCACGCATTTCGTGGATGACTCCTGCATTGCTCTATGGTGAATCGGTTTTCGAAACGATACGGATGGAAAATGGTGTTCCATTGTTCATGGAAGCCCATCTTTCCCGCCTCGAGTCTTCTTTAGAGACTCTAGAGATCGAGGTGAAGGATTGCTCTCAGAGAGTGCTGAGAGGAATCCAGGAATTGTCCGTCGAAATGGAAAAGAACATTCTTTGGAGAATCAGAGTTACCGTGTTACGTGATGCGATCTCAATGAATGGGCTCGATTTTAAGTCTACGGATGGGCACGTGTTCATCACGGCAACGCCTCTCGAAGTGGACGATGATCCGAGCGGCATCTCCGCCAAAGTGGTCAACGTGAAAAAGATCCCCCCTGAGTGCCTCGATCCTTCCGTGAAGCATGGAAACTACCTGAATAATCTGATCGCTCAGCGGGAAGCTCGAAAAGCAGGCTTCGATGCCGCTGTGATGTTAACGATGAATGGTGACGTTGCCGAATCCGCGACCGCGAATATTTTCTGGTGTCACGATCAAAATGTATATACATGTTCTCGGGAATACGTACTTCCGGGGATCACGCGTCAATGGGTCCTCGAGCAATGTAGGAAGCAAGGGTTTCAGGTTCATGAAGGGCTGTTTTCGGTGAAGGAACTTTTCTTAGCGGACGAAATATTTTTCAGTTCTTCGATCCAAGGTCTCGCTTACGTTTCGAAGCTCGATCACCAATCATGGAGCGATGCGCCCGGTCCAATGACCCGTAAATTGCTGTCTTTATATCAGGAAAGTTGTCAATCGATGGCTGGCAGGAGTGTTCTCTGATGGTGAAGCCTTGGATACCGACCACCGAAATCGTCGATACGAGTAATATCGTCCGTTGGATGCGTGATCTCGGTCATGAGGTGGATGCTGAAAACCCTACTGTTGCGGTCAATAATTTTATTCGTTGGAGTCAAGAATCGAGTGCTGACTTTTGGGACGCACTCATGTTGGATCTTGGCGTGGTATGGACTCAAGGTTACGAACAAACATTAGATCTTTCCAAGGGACCTGAATGGGCCGACTGGTTTGTGGGCGGTCGCACCAGTATCGCTTTGAATTGCGTGGACCTTCCAGCCTCCGAAAACCCTGACGATTTAGCTTTGGTCGGAGAGTCGGAGGACGGCACCGTTCGTCGTTGGACCTTTTCAGAAGTGGCGGACCATGTCGATCAACTCGCGGGTTTGCTTCGTTCGAGAGGGATTCGCCCAGGTGATCGTATTGGTTGCCTGATGCCGATGGTCGCAGAGGTGGCATTTGCCATGCTGGCGACTATGAAGGTCGGTGCCGTGTTTGTCCCTATATTTAGTGGATACGCGGCCCCTTCTGTTCGAGAAAGACTCGAAGACGCTTCTGCGAAACTCTTGTTTACGGCAGATGTAGGTTTTCGTAGAGGAAAGTCTTTCGACCTGAAATCTCATGCTGACGCTGCTTTAGAAAACTTAGAGTGTGTTGAATCCGTGATTGTCCTGAAGAGAGGTGACGGAAGTTGTTCCATGACGCCCGATCGAGATCTCTGGTGGGATGATTCTCTTCAACAGGAGTTTGCTGATACGAGCACCGAAATGATGCGGGCTATGGATCCCGCCTTGATGATCTATACCAGTGGAACCACTGGTAAACCAAAAGGAACAATCCATACCCATGCCGGCTGTATGGCGCAAATGGGCAAGGAACTACGGTTTAATTTTGACGTTGGAAAGCCAGATGATCTTTTTTGGTGGTTCACGGATATCGGCTGGATGATGGGACCTTGGGAGATCATCGGTTGTTGGCTCAACAGAACCGCTTTTCTTGTCTGTGAGGGGGCCCCTGATTACCCCGCTCCCGATCGACTATGGAAAATGGTGGAGCAGCATCGTGTGACACACCTCGGAATCAGTCCCACTGCGATTCGATTACTGATGCGTTCAGGGGCCGATGTACTCGAAGGGATCGATCTGTCCTCGTTAAGAATTCTGGGATCCACGGGTGAGCCTTGGGATCCCGATAGTTATCGTTGGTTTTATGAAAACATCGGCAATTCCCAGCTGCCGGTGATCAATATCTCCGGAGGCACGGACATCGTGGGATGTTTTCTCGCACCTTTACCTGTTCTCCCCATCAAGGAAACGTCTCTTCAGTCTCCAGGTTTAGGAATGGATATCGACGTCTTCAACGATGAGGGCGAATCTATCCAAGAAGAAGTAGGGTATCTCGTTTGTAAAAGCCCGGCGCCATCGATGACTCGTTCATTGTGGAAAGCCGATACGAAATACATCGAAACCTATTGGTCACGTTTTCCAGGAATCTGGAATCATGGTGACTGGGCGCGAGTCGATGCTGATGGGCAGTGGTATCTCTCTGGTCGTGCTGATGACACGCTTAATATTGCAGGTCGCAGAGTCGGCCCGGGTGAAGTCGAGTCGGCATTGATGGAGCATGCGAGTGTGAGTGAAGCCGCCGCTATCGGTGTGCCAGACGATTTGAAGGGCACAGAACTGATTTGCTTTGTCGTTTTGCATGAAGCGGCTATTGAGAGTGACGCTCTGCGGGAAGATTTGAAGGATCAAGTCACTTCGGCACTCGGAAAAGTCGACAGACCCAAATCCATCTTCTATGTCGACGATCTACCAAAAACAAGAAGTGCAAAGATCGTACGTCGATTGATTCGCGCTCGTCACTTGGGCGATACGAACGTGGGAGATCTCAGCAGTATCGCAAACCCTGACGCCCTCGATGGGATTTCTCGCAGCCGATAGGCTCCAAGCTGAGCGCTTTACTTCTCGTCGGTTTTTGACGTACCTAGGAATGCTCTCGGGTCGGCGGCATCTCGCAAACCATCCCCTAGGAAATTGTATGCGAGTACTGCCAAGAAAATGAAGAAGCCTGGAGTGATCAACCATGGGTTGTATTTCATCACTTCAGTGACTTGGCAATCCTTGAGTAGCAATCCCCATGAAGAATCCGGCTCTGTGATCCCGAATCCGAGGTAAGACAAAGCCACCTCTCCCAGAATGTAATACGGAACATATAGGGTGGCGGTGACGATCACGATGGAGGCTGTATTCGGCAGTAAGTGTCTTATGATGACACGCAGTGACGACCCTCCAAGAGAGCGTGCTGCTAAGGCATACTCACTTTCTCTGAGACTGAGAACCATACCTCTGATCATTCTTCCAGTGCTGGCCCAACCCACGATAGCCAGAATGGCCACGATCATGATGTATGTCTGTCGAGAACTGAGATCGTTAGGAAGCGCATATCGAAGTGTCAGGATTAAGTAAAGACCTGGAATGGCGAGAAGCAATTCGACCAGTCTCATCAGAAGGAAATCCCAGATCCCGCCAAAGTAACCGGCGAGTCCGCCGATGAAGAGACCGATGGTGATACTGATAAATATGCCGATGAGTCCCACAGACAGGGAGACCTGCCCGCCGTAAAGAATACGGGTCCATAGATCTCGTCCGAGAATATCTGTACCCATCATAAAGAGGCCGTAGTGAATATTGTCGACTTTGGGACAATCTTCGATCTTGAGACCCATCAGTTGGAAATTCCCGTGAATTTTGAAGAAACCACAAAGGCTGAATACTTCATGTCTTTCATCAGATCCGATAAAGAAACGGATCGGGATCGAGATATTTCTATCTTCGGCGAGGAGGTACTCCATCTCTCCATATTCATCCCAGGATTCGTACTCTCTGAGTGGATGGACGTGGGGGCGAAGCGTGAAGGAACCTGACGAATCATGAAAATGAACCCCGCCGGTGAACCAGTTCCAACGTTTTTCATAACTGGAGAGAATCACGTCTTCGAAATTCTCGTCTTCACCGATCAGTTCTCCCGTCTTGACGACGGAGTAACCTCCGAGAAGCATCGGACCGTACTTGACGGTGTATTTGTTGGTTTCGTTCATACCGTAAGGAGCGATGAAGCCACCAAAGCTGCACATGAGGTAAAGCGAGACGAGGATAAACAATCCTATCATCGCTAATTTGTTCTTACGCAAACGGAGCCAGAGTATTTCCCAAGGTCCCCGTGGTGGAGGCATATCTGAGTGTTGGCTGTCTGTATTGTGGCTGGAGTCATTCATTAGGACAACCTTACCCTTGGGTCAACCACCGCCAGCAAGAGATCCGCGATCAAATTTCCGAAGACCAGCAACAAGGTAGAGATCAATACGCTAGCGAGTACTAAGGGTTCGTCTTTAGCACTGATGGCTTCGAAAATGAGGCGACCCAGTCCAGGCCAATTCATCACAATCTCAACAAGAAGCGAACCGCTGAGTAGGCTGGCCAATGAGTATCCAAACAGAGTGACAAGTGGATTGACGGCGTTTCTGAAGGCATGTTTGAAAAGTACGCCATTGTTTGAAACACCTTTGGCTCTCGCCGTTCTGACATAATCCTGACTCAGTGCTTCGATCATGTTGCCACGTGCCTGCCGCATATATCCTGCCATGGAAGAGGTGCCGAGTACTAATGCGGGAAGAATGAGATGGTGAGCCCGGTCACTGATTTTTCCCCAAAATCCAAAGGTGTCGTAATCGAGGGATCGCATGTCTCCGATGGGGAAAAGCCCCGTATAGGAGGCAAAGAGCATCGCCAAGAGCGCAAAGAAGACTGTCGGAATCGACAATCCCAAAAATGCGATGATACCTGCGGAGTGGTCGAGTCGAGAGTTCGGTTTAACGGCAGCGAAGACTCCGAGTGGAATCCCCAACCCGTAGGCAATAAGAAGAGCTGCGAGAGAGAGTGTCAGGGTATTTAGAAGTCGCTCCGCAATGATTCCGAAGACAGGGCGATTAAACTTATAGGAAATCCCGAAATCGAGTGTCATGGCATTCACGAGCCATGAAAAGAACCCTTCGATCGCACCGACTTTACGATAGACCACCGCTTCATCGTCGCATCGGTAGTTCTCTGAATTGACGTTGAACTTTAGAAGGGAACGACTCGCTTCCTTCGCGTTCACGACGGTGCCGTCTTTTAAAATTTGCGGTCTGACTTCACCGGTATCTTCGAACTTCCACTCATGGCCTTGATCTGAAAAGGTGCCTAGGGCGACGAGTTCTGAACGGTTGAGTCGAATCAGGAGACCCGCATTTTCCTTTTGCCTCAGGACCTCAGTGGTGGACCGTGCTGGGTCCGCTTCCATCTGGCTGTAGAAATCTCCAGGTGCTTGCTTGAGTAGCAAGAACGTGAGAAGTGAGACCACCAAAACCAAAGGCGGAATCGAGAGAAGTCTGCGCAGGCTGAAGGTCAGCAAGAGGTTATCTCCGAGTTCAGGGGGATTTTTTCCAAATAGTTTCGATGTTCCACGTCAACATTGGGCGCAAGAGACTGGGCCACAGATTTCCGAGCCGATCCTTTTGAACTGCTGCGTATGAGTTCGCAGCAATCAGATAGATCATAGGAATATTTTGCCCGATCAATTCTTGCACTTCGTCGTAGTACTTCTTGCGCACTTTGTTGTCGAGTTCTTCGTCCATCATGGCCATGAGCTCGTCGACGCGTGCTTCCCATTCCGTGGCAGGTTCCGGTTGTTGTGGATACCACGCATGAAGACGGCCGCTGGAGAGCGTGATGTTTTTGCCATTGGCAGGGTCAGGTGGAACACCTGATCCCCAGCCGAGCAGAATCATATCCCATTTATGGCTGTCTCTAAGACTGGTCACGAGGTCATTGAAAATGATGGGTTTGAAATTGACGTCGAGGCCAGCGCTGATCAGGTTCTTGCTGAGCAAGTTTCCGACTTGTTGCCGAAGGTTATTCTCAACATTGGTATTCAACGAGAATGAAATTTTTCGACCTTTGTCATCTTCACGGATTCCGTCGCCGTCTGTGTCGATCCAACCCAATTCGTCGAGAAGCGCTCCTGCCTTCTCAAGTGAATGCGGATATTTCTGAACACCATTGTGATACCAACTGATATTACCGGGAGTAATGCTGGACCATATGGGAGTCGCTCGGCCTTGGAATGCTGTTCTCTTGATGCCGTCTCGATCGATGGCGTGGTTGACCGCCTGGCGAAACTTGAGATTGTTGAACCAGTATGATTTTGCGGGATCAACGAATGGCTCCCCAGAGTCGGCGTCTTTTCCCGGATGAAGATTGAAGCATACCCAATTGGAATTCAGGCTCACTCCCAATCGTACTAGGTCTGCTGCGTTACTCTTCTCCATGGCCAAGGCTTCTTTGAAGTGGTCCGCTGGTAAGTCCATGAAGATGTCTAATTCGCCAGCTTCAAACTTTTGCCAATGGAGATTGACGTCCTTTACAAGGACGATCACGACTTGGTCAAGGTAGGGCAAGCGCTGTTGACGAGCATCGACCTTCCAGTAGTAAGGATTGCGTTCGTAAACGATCTTTTCTGCCGGGATGTATTGTTTGAGAATGAATGGACCACAGCCGATGAGATCTGCGGGATCACCATTGGAGGTCATTTGTTGGAGGAGGGTCGGGTCTTCTGCTTGAAGGTGGGTGTTCCACTTGTGTTCAGGAATGATGCTGGCATTGCCGACGTGAGTCAGGAATTGTGAGTCAATTCTATCCAGTTTGAACACGAGGGCGTTTCTGTCCTTATCTGCGGAAACCTTCGGTAAAGTTCCCGTGATCGGATGCTTGAAGCCGTCTTTGATACTGGTGGCAATCTTTGGATGAAAAATCGCTTGGAACGAAAAGAGGGCATCCTCGACGTCGCATACTTCTCCATCTGACCAACGGATACCGTCTCTCATGAAGAAGGTCCAGGTGAGAAGATCGTCTGAGATCTCCCATGACTTCGCCAACTCAGGCTCGGCTTCCCATTTTCCATTGTTGTAAGAAACGAGGGAGGAGAAGGCGAGGGCTCTAATTTCCTGATCAGTCGCACCTTTGGGTTCGACAGGGTTGAATGTTTCCACTTCCCCGAGGATCGCGTAGACCAACCGCCCGCCGTAGGTTCCTGTGCGATTTTTGACGCTGGCATCAGGGCTGAGACTTCCGGCGAAGGGCGGAGTGGGGGTGCCCACTGGGAGATTCATGTCGACTGTTGGCTCGGGTTGCTTGTCACTTTTGTTACGAATCCGCACCTGGGGCTTTTTTGCGACAGGCTTGTCGAGGGTCTCTTTTGCCCCGTTTGGGGAGCTCGATTGTGGATTCTTGGTCGATTCTTGTTGGCCGCAACCGCCGATAAAGAGCAGAAGGAGGGTCAATTGAAGAATCTTTGTGACAGAGTTCTGACAAGAGACTTTTGGAAGTCTGAAAAGTGAATGCATTGGACCTCAGTTTTCTAGAACCTCAGTTTTTTGGACTCATGGAGCATATGCGGTGAAGGCCTGATTCAAGCAGCGCTGTTCAGGGCAGTGCTGATTCAGGGTTCTGGTTCGCAGACTCTCCGGGACTGGGAGGATAACGCATTCCACGACGATGGCCATGGTAATCGTGTGCCTAGCAGGAGCAGAATACGGCATATATTGGCCGGGATGGTCGAACTGGAAGCCCGTTTAGTTTAAGGTGCCCTCCCGATAGCGCACCCGGAAGAAGCGTTCCCCGGGTTGCACCTTTCTGTGACGGGGTGTGATGAGGAGAAGTTTCTGATGAATCCTACTTTTGGTAGCTTGAAATCGTTTTCGCAGAGTATTGCCAGCGTCTTTCTTTGCGCAGTATTGCTGGCGGGTTGCACTGCCAATACTTCGGGAGATCTCACTGAATCAGGTCTGTTAAAGATCAATAGTGTAGCCACTCCTTCCGCACAGAATTATTTTCGAATTCCGCTGATGACCAACCCTCCCGACTTGGATCCCATCCTCGTTTCGGATACCACGTCTGATGGTGTGGCTTCTAAGATATTTAATACACTTCTCGATTATGACCCCGATTTGAAATTGGAGCCTTGCCTGGCCAAGGCGATGCCTGTGGTTTCAGAAGATGGTCGTGTTTATGACTTCGAACTCCGAGACGACGTGTCCTTCTCCAACGGTCGGAAGGTCACCGCTCATGATCTTAAATATAGCCTTCAAAGATTAGCGTCGGTCCGTTCTAAAAGATCCAATCTCATCAAGCCGATCGTCGGGGCTGAAGAGGCGATAACCGCTTCCCAAAAAAACCAGGTGATCTCACCAGAGATACGTGGCATCGAAGTGATCGACGATCTCAATCTTCGACTGACTCTCGTGGAACCCTATGCTCCCTTTATCTACAACCTAGCGATGGTGAATACAGCCGCGGTCCCTCGTGAGGTTGTCGATGAAGTGGGAGATTCTTTTTCCCGGCAGCCTGTCGGCACGGGGCCATTCGTATTGTCCGAATGGAAAGAGGGGACTTCGATCCTTCTCACAGCTAATAAAGATTACTTTGAAGGAGCTCCACGTCTTGCCGGGATTCATTATCGGGTCATTCCGGAATCCTTGGCTCAGTTGGAAGAATACAAAGCGGGCAACTTCGACGTTTTGGCTGTCACGCAGGGGATATATCCGAAATGGAAGAAGTCTGATAAGGCTGACGAAGTCAAAAGTTGGCCATCATTGGCCGTTCAGTATTATGGATTCAATCTTGAGAAAGAGGGTTCTCCCTACGCTGGAAACTCTGAGTCCGCTCGTAAATTACGCGAGGCTGTGAACCTTTCTGTGGATAGAAAATTTCTGGGAGAGATTTTACTCGAAGGCCGTTTTTACCCGGCGAATGGAATTCTGCCCCCGGGAATCCTAGGCCATAATTCAGAGAGACCTGCTTTCGGGATGGATCGAGAAAGAGCTCAGGAGCTGCTCGCTGAAGCGGGATATCCCAATGGCGAAGGATTGCCGACCGTGGACCTTTGGTTCAACACTCAAGGTGATAACTCAAAAATCGCCCAGGTGGTTCAGGCGGATCTGAAAAAGGTGGGCATTCCCATCGATTTGAAGATGTTGGATTGGGGAGCTTTTATTGAGGCGACCGATTCTGGAGAACCGTCCTTCTTTCGCTTGGGTTGGGTTGCGGATTATCCCGATGCCGAAAACTTTCTGGCCTTTCTTTTCCATTCGAAAAATAAAGGATCTGCCGGAAACGTCTCGTTCTTCGAAGACAGCGAGGTGGACCGGTTGCTCGACGAGTCGAACGTGATCGCGGATATGGATCAACGACTCGCTCTATTGCAACAGGCAGAGGCTCGCATCATTGAGAAAACCCCTTGGCTCTTCCTTCTCTTTGGTCGCGAAACAGTACTGCTGAAGCCTTACGTCCGAAACTTCAATCCCACAGGGATGTGTGACGATGTTCAGGGAAATCATGTGCGTTGGCATCTGGTGGACCTGGAGACGGCCCGCTAGGGCTGGGACGAGGAATTTTGCTCGCATATACCCTGCGTCGACTACTTCAGGCGATACCTGTCATCTTGTTGGTGACCCTGATCGTCTTTTTGTTGAATGCCGCAATTCCCGGGGATCCGGGTCGTATTCGACTCGGTCAGCGTGCCGATCCGGCTGCTGTTGAAGCCTACAATGAGGCCCGTGGTTACAACGATCCGATTCCGGTTCAGTATTTCAATTATCTTTGGCGGTTGTTCACCCAGTTTGACTTGGGTGAATCCGATGTCAAAGCCGGAAAAAGCGTCAATGAGATACTGGAAGAATCCTTCTTCGTCACTTTGCGTCTGGCATTACTGTCGATCATCGTTGCACTCATCGTCGGTATTGGTGCCGGTATTTTGTCTGCTGTGAAAAGTAGAACAGCCGTGGATTACATATCGATGCTGATCGCCATCATCGGCGTCTCGATGCCGGTATTTTGGCTTGGGATATTAATGATCATCTACGTGGCTCCTGTACTGGGTTTGCCACGGACAGGATTTGACGACACGAATACGTACACGATGTTGAGATCGCTCGCGATGCCGGCGTCTGCGTTGGGTTTGTTGTCTTCCGCAACCATTGCTCGTCTCAGCCGCTCTGCGATGCTCGACGTCATGACGCAGGATTACATTCGAACAGCGCGCTCCAAAGGTCTTGCTGAGTCTGTTGTCGTTCTCAAGCATGCCATGCGAAACGCCGCGATCCCGATTGTGACTGTCGTCGGAAATTCATTTGGTTACCTCTTGGTCGGAGCGGTTCTCACAGAGACTGTCTTTGCACTTCCAGGTTTGGGTAGAGAAGTCGTCGAGGCGATCAAACAACGAGATAGAGAATTGATCACGGGTGGAATATTACTGATGTCCTTCGTGTTTATCGGGGTCAATCTTCTCGTCGATTTGTCATATGCTGTGTTCGATCCAAGGATCCGTGATGACCGAAGTTAAAATAGGTAAATCTCCCACTCAGATGGCCTTAAAAAGGCTCAGGAAAAACTTACTGGCGATGGGCGGAGCCGTCATCGTCTTGATCGTCTTCTTCCTAGCGTTTTTCCCCTCATGGGTCGTTCCTCACCATGTGGACGGTTCAGGGATTTACACTTACGCTGAACAATTTAGAACAGCAGAGGAATACCAGAAACCTCCTGGGATCCCTGGGCATCCTCTCGGTACTGACGAACTGGGTCGGGACGTTTTGACGCGCATTGTCTACGGCGCAGGCATCTCATTAAGAGTCGGGCTTGTGGGGACAGCTGTTGCCTTATTGATAGGGCTGATTCTAGGAAGCATCGCCGGCTATCGTGGCGGTCGAATTGACGCCCTCATCAGTCGATTGACCGATACCTTTTTTGCTTTTCCAAGTCTATTGCTGACGATTGGTATCTTGGCGGTCTTTGAGAAACCTAATGAAGTGGTGATCTTTGCTGCTTTGGGATTTGTCGGTTGGCCAGGAGTCGCACGTATTGTTCGGGGCCAAGTGATCTCGATGCGCGGAAGCGAATTTGTATTGGGTGCCAAAGCTTTGGGCCAGTCCGATTTCAGAATTCTCATAGGCCACTTGTTACCGAATTGCCTGGGTCCCGTTGTCGTCGTCTCGACACTGATGATTGCGGGCAACATTTTGGCAGAGGCGGGTCTCTCTTTTCTGGGAATCGGTCTTCCACCCCCGATACCTTCCTGGGGACGAATGCTGGTGGACTCCAAGGAATACTGGGTAGATATGCCGTGGATGGGGATCTTCCCCGGTCTTGCGATCATGTTTACTGTCCTCGGCTTCAATTTGCTGGGAGATGGGCTCCGTGACGCTTTCGATCCAAAGATGAAGGACTGAATCGTCCTCTACGAGCCTTTTATTTCGTGGCGTCTTTGGGATCCAAGTCGGATCTCAGTGCGTCTCCGATGATATTGAGCGCCAGTAATGACATCGCTAAAACCAACGATGGATACAGTACGAGCCACCAAGCCGTATTGACCGGGTTCAACACTTCAAAGGCATCTCTTGCTAATGTTCCCCAAGAGACATGGGGGGATTGAACGCCCAATCCTAAAAACGATAGGAATGCTTCAAAAAGTAAGACGCGAGGGATGATCAAGGTCAAGGTGACCAAGATCGTTGGGACCAGATTCGGTAATATCTCTTTGCGCAGAATTCTTTGCGGGGACGACCCCAGAGCGGTCGCCGCTAAAGCCCACTCTCTATTGGCGAGAGAAATCGTTTCCCCTCTGACGACACGTGCCATCGGCGTCCAATAAACAAATCCAAGGATGACGAAGAAGACTCCTAAGCCACCGCCGGATTCTTCTATGACGGATCCTCTCACAACACTCGCGACTAAGATCACAAGAAAGACCAGAGGAATCGAATCCACGAGATCGACAAAGCGCATCATGACGTTATCTCTTTGGCGAGAACCTCCACCAGCGATGAGACCCCAAGCGACTCCAACCAGGAGTGCTGTTGCGGCTCCTGCCAATGCACACGCTAGGGAAATTCTTGATCCTCGCAATATTCGCGAGAACAAATCTCTACCTAAGACATCGGTACCAAACCAATGATGAATTGACGGTGCTGAAATCGCTTGTTCCGGATCGACGCTATCGATCGGTTCCAGCGGCAGAGCGGGAGTCAAAATCGAAATCAAGACGACGAGGGTCAACCATGCGAGGCTTAATACAGGGAGAGTTTTACGTGTTTGTCGCCAGCGTGATTTATGAGGTTGGAGTGAGGCTATCATCGCATGTCACTTCCACGTGGATCGAGCCACATGATCAACAAGTCTCCGATGAGTGTGAGGACTTGAAGTAACACGGTGTAGAGAAGGACCACTCCTAAAACTAACGGGTAATCCCTGTTCATGGCGCCTTGGACGAAATGCATGCCGATCCCCGGAATGGCAAAAATTTGTTCGACGACGAGCGATCCTGTCAGAAGAGCTGCCGCGGTGGGGCCCAGAGTAGACGCCACTGGAATCGAAGCGGGTCGAAGGCAGTGCAGAATGAGTATCGATAGTGGGCTGCGACCTTTCGCTTTGGCGGTGCGTGCGAAATCTTCTGAAGAGGTTTCCAGTAAGCCGCTGCGGGTCAGTCGAGCGACTTGTGCTGCAGGAGCGAGAGCTAAGCAAGTCATCGGGAGAACTAACGAAGCGAGAGAAGTCCAGCCTGCAGGAGGGAGTAATTTCCAGTGAAACGAAAAGGTCATGATCAGAAGCCCGGCGATGAGGTACATCGGTAAAGAGATTCCAAGAGAAGCGAAGAGGACGACACTTCTGTCGATCCAGCTTCCCGGCCTCCACGCCGACAAGATTCCGAGAGCCAGCCCTGCAAGAATGCCGGTCACGAGAGCCCAGCCTCCCAGCAGTACTGAGACAGGAAAGCCCTGCGACAGAATGGTGGCGACGTCATGATCGGGTTGTCGTAACGATGGTCCAGGGTCTAGAGTCAACCATAGCCAACCTTGCTGGACATACTGCTTCCATAAAGGTAAATCCAGATCGTAACGAGCTTCAATGGCTGCCTTGATGTCGGGGGCGGGTTCTCGCTCGAGGTCGAAAGGCCCGCCCGGCGCTGAGCGAATAATAAAAAAAGACAATGTGAACACTGCCCAAATTGTAAGTGTGGCTGATGCGAATCTTCGTACGAGAAAAGGAGTCAAGGGCTTCTCCTCTTTAGGTGACGAAGATCGTGCTGGTTCAAGGGATGAGGGCGGAATCCCAGAATTTTCGGTGCGACCAAATGAGTCGTGGTCGTGGACCATAGTGGAAGTACAGGTCCTCTTTCCAAAAGGATCTGCTCCGCATTTTTCCAATGTTTGTTGCGTTCTTTAGAAGCGGCTGCGGTCAATGCTGCAGCGACTTCAGCGTCGTACTCCGCATCGCTCCAGCCCGTTCTATTATTGTTCGAAGTGCTGGTGAACAACTGAAGGAAGGTCGATGGATCCGGGTAGTCCGCAATCCAACTGCTGCGACTGACGTCGTAATCTTGATCTCTTTGGGTTTGTAAAAAACTACGCCATTCCATCGATCGAATGCGAGTTTCTATTCCCAGCTCTCTAGACCAAGTGGATTGCAACCACTGGGCGACGATAGAGTGCGTGCTCCCCGTGGAATGGAGAATCTCGAATGAGGGAATAGGGCGACCTTCTGGAGAAGAAGGTGTTTTCCAACCAGCTTGGGCAAGGAGGTCTCTCGCTTGATCGGGATCGAAGCCCAGTAGGGGCCATTGTTCTGACGAGATGTGGTCGACGTCTCGGATTCCCTGACGAGTCGACGCGGATCCTGAGTACCCAGGAAGAAACGTGAGCTGATCTGGCTGTTGACTCTTTAAGTTTTGGCGCTCGAGAGCGGGTGCAGGCCAAGGGACAAAATTCCATGCAGGTTCGGGGTCACCACCGAGAATATCCCGACAGAGTTGCTCGCGATTCAAGACGAGAGATAAGGCTTTGCGAATCTCTAAGTGCTGCAGAGGGGGCCGAGTGGGATTCAGTCGATAGAAGGAAATTCCCAGATAAGGATCTGATCGCCATGCTTTTCGCCACAGTGGGTCTTTTTTGAGAAGTGGCAGCAGAGTGGTAGGAACGGACACTGCCCAATCGATGGCTCCACTGGCAAAGAGGTTGATCAGAGTGTTTCCCGCTTCCACAGCCAGGAAATCGATGGTGCGCAATGCAGGCTTTGCTGGCCCTCGATAATGAGGGGAGCGAATGATCCGGATTCGATCACGAAGGTCCCAACGTTCAAGTGTCCAGGGTCCATTCGTGGGGATGCCCACGCCTGCTTTCCCGAGAGCTTGTGGATGGACCGGCTGTAATGGGGTTTGTGTACAGAGAAACGGCAACCATGGAGTGGGCTGGACCAGTTTCAGCCGAAGTGTGAGAGGATCGGGTGTCGTGATAGCGACCTGATCTCTCAGGCTTTTTCCTTGCCGCCACTCCCGTGCGCCCTGTATCGATTCAAGGAGATCGCCATAGGGGGCTCCGGCGGAGGGATCGAGCAGATCGAGCCATGATCGTCGAAAATCACGGGCATCGAGAGGATCTCCGTTCGACCATTGGAGTCCCGGCTGCAGGTAGAAGGTCCAGATCAGTCCGTCGTCAGAGACATTCCATGAATGGGCACAGCCCGGTTGGGGTTCCTGAGTTTTCGGATCGAGGAGAACCAAACCTTCGTGCAAAGCACGAATTACGCGTCCTTCGGGAACTCCTGTGGCTCTATGGGGGTGAAGAGATCCGGGGTCCGTTCCGTTCCCTATGACCAGATCTGCCCGACCTGGAAGGGTTGGCAATGCCCAATATCCCCCCCAAACGAGACAAAAAAGGACCGTGACGGCGAATAAGGCACGAGTCGGCCTTGCGGAAACTGGACGCATTTTTCCCCTCTCAGGGGAGGATCATGGATCTTCTCTAGGACTTCGGCAAGGTGGGGCTTTGTCTTCGCTTGCCGACGGGAACCCGCCTCGTTATCCTGAAGACTTGGAACCAAGACCCCAACTCTTCGGTACTCGCCGGCAGAGAGGGGATGAAACTGGCTTTTTGGACGGAAACCCTCCTCCTGAAGCTTTTGAGAAACCTGAAGCTTTTGAGAAACCTGAAGCTTTTAAGAAAGAAGACTACAAGATGTCGATTCACAGGACCCTGAAAACTGGGAGTGGTCTCGGGGGAACAAGAAATGTTCTCACCCGTTACGAGCGCATCCTTCAAATGGAGTCGCAGGGTCGCTTTAACGAGGAAGAAGATAATCCCGTCGGCCTTCCCAAAACTCGAGTACTCAAGATTAAAAAGCTTGCCAAGAAGAAGAAAGAGAAGGAAGAGACCGAAGAGAGTTGATCAGGGAGTGGTGATCTCTCGATCTACCGTTCCATACTGTCTGCTCCAAAGTTTCTTTGTATCCTTTGTCGCCTTTTTTTCCGATTCCATTCTCTCTTGCTGGTGGCAGGTCCACTTCAGAGGGGGAAGTGCACCCCAACCGCCCGGAGGTCCACTATGATTTCTTCGCTGCGTTATTCAGTTCTTCTTCTGGTGATGTGCTTTTTGGGAGTCTCTTGTCCCGTTGACGTGATTCACGCCGACTACACAACCGTCGTCATCGGTGATCGAACTTGGACAACAAATAACAATTTCGATCTTATTGGTAGCAGTGCCGCTGTTGCCGGTGGCGAGTTGCGAACCAATATTCCCAACTTTCTACCAACACTGAGAAATGATGGACCCAACGCAAACCTGGCGACGCTCACTGACATCTACGGACTCACACATGAATCCCTTTTGGGTATCCATCCTGAAACCTTGGAGTGGCTACCAAAGTTGGCCTCGCATTGGATAGTGGAAGAGAAGGAAGACCACCAGGTTTTCTGGTACCTCATCGACGAGGACGCGAAGTATTCAGACGGCACCTCTGTCACAGCTGACGACGTTGTTGCTTCCTATGAGCACATTGTGGATCCCGATATCAAGGATCCCATGAGTGCGAATCTATACACCGAGTATTACGAAAAGCCTGTCGCGCATGATGAGAGAGTGCTGTCCGTCAAAACCAAGAAAAAGGCTTGGCGTACTTTCCTTTACTTTTCAGCCAGTTTACTGATTTACCCTGCGGATCAAATTCGTATTCCAGGAGACGTCTATCTCGACGAATTCAACTGGAAGATGATTCCCGGTTCAGGTCCTTACGAGTTGCGAGAAGACAGTATCCAGCAGGAAATATCTGTGTCGTTGTATCGTCGTGATGATTGGTGGGGAAGACAAACCCGAGCCTCTCAAGGCCAATACAACTTCGATAAAATCCAACTGATCGTCGTCCGTGATAACGAACTGGCCTTTGAGAAGTTCAAAGCAGGGGAGTTGGATTACTTCAAAGTTCTGCGTGCCCAGCGTTGGGCAGAGGAAACGGGTTTCGAATCGATACAAAAAGGCTGGGTGCAAAAGCGCAAAATCTACAATGAACAGCCGCAGTCATTTTCAGGCTACATGCTCAATATGAGGGAATGGCCTTTTGACGACAAAAACGTCCGTATGGCATTTTGTTACGGAGTGAATCGCAAGGAACTCTTCGACAAGATCTTCTTTAATCAATACGAATACATCGATAGTTACTATCCCGGGGGGCGCTGGGGGAATCCAAAGAATCGAAAGATTCGATACAACCCTCGTAGAGCCGCACGTTTTCTCGATAGTGCCGGATATACCAAAAGGAACGCCAACGGTATTCGAGTCCACGAAAAAACGGGTAAGGAGTTGTCCTTTACTCTCGAGTTTGGTTCTGCTTCTGGAACTCGTATCCATCAAGTGATTGCTGAGGGGTTGAAAGAGATCGGTATCGAGATGAAACTCGAACTGATGGACTACAACGCCTTAATGAAGAAAGTCAGTGAGCGTCAGTTCAAGCTTCACAGTCAAGCTTGGCGTGGAATCTTATTCCCGAATCCACTGACGGGTTGGCATAGTGATCTTGCGAATGAGCCCTACAACAATAACTTAACGGGCTTTGCTAGTGCCGAGGTCGATACACTCATGGAAGAATACGATCGAACTTTTGACGTGAATGAGCAGACTCGAATCATGCAGAAGATCGACAGCTTGATCTTTAAGGAATACCCCGTTTCTCTCGGTTGGTACGGCCCTTTCGAGCGCATTCTTTCTTGGAACCATTTCGGCATGCCGGATAACGTTTTGACTCGCACCGGAGATAATCACTCTCTGTGGAGCCTTTGGTGGAGTACTCCAGAAATGCAGAAGAATCTCGCTGAATCTATAGAGAAAGGCGAGAGCATGGAGTTGGTGCCGGACGTCATGGATCCCTGGGGTGTGAAGGCCCGTATGGAATCTGTTCCGAAGGAAAAAGAATAATCGGTTGAAGCTTCAAGCAATGACACACTCTTCTTATGAGTCACCCGCGATAAGGTCTCGTCGATGAGCGGAATGTGGACATACTTCGCTAGGCGATTACTGTTGGTTCCGGTGACATTCATTGTCATCACCTTCATGGTTTACGCCGTTCTGCGATTAGCACCTGGCGGTCCGATTGAGCAGTTGGAAAACCAAATGCGAGCTTCCGCAGCGGGTGAAGCTGGTGGCGGTGGTGGTGGTCTGGGCGGCACAGATGTCGGCCTCGATGAAAAAGCGCGCGAAGAGTTAAAGGCTTACTATAATTTAGATCAGCCGATACCTATCGCCTACCTTCAATGGCTCGGCGTTTATCCCCGCAAAGACAAAAAACCGGTTTCATTGCAACAGCGCGATCTTGAGCCGGATTTCTGGAATAGTGTCGGCCAGTCTTGGGATCGATATCGGGATATTGAAAAACGGTTTGAATCCGATCGGGTTCAATCAGGTATTGAGATTTATGGTGAAAAACTTCACATAGAAATCAATGCCGAAGATAAAGCAGCCTATCCCCAACTCATGGTGCAGTTTGAGGAATTGCTTTCTCAGGGGCCATCGGTTCGGGATCGTCTGAAGGATGCCCTCAAGGGTCAGGGCTGGGTGCTTAACGGCAGTCAGTTTATGCGTCCTTTGAGTGACGTGGAGATCAACTCCGTCAACTCTCTCACAGCTCTTAGCGCTCTCTATGTCGAGCAAGAACAATCCTTTCAAGATCTAGAGGGATTACTTTCCACTCGAAGTATGGAAGTCAGTCGTAGAGGTTCTTACTTCCGTGTGAAGGTCGCTTTTAGCGGAATTCTTCAAGGTGATTTCGGTCGCTCATTTACCTACAACGAGGACGCTCTCGAAGTGATTACTCAAAAGTTCCCCATCTCGATTTACTTCGGATTGATCGGGTACTTAGCGACGTGGTTGATTTGTATTCCTTTGGGAATTGGCAAAGCCGTCCATCACCGAGGCTTGTTTGATACGAGTACCAGTCTTTTGGTGTTTCTTGGATATGCGACCCCTGGCTTTGTTGCGTGCTTGCTACTACTTGTTGTGCTAGGTGGAGGTTCTTACTGGAATCTTGTTCCATTAGGAGGATTCCGCTCTGAAGGGTGGGAGACTTGGTGGCAACAAGGGCAGTATTGGACCTGTATCAAGGATCAAATTCATCACACACTCGTCCCCATGTTTGGTTATGTCGTAGGTTCGTTTGCCAGCATGACAGTGCTGATGAAGAATTCTTTGCTTGAGAACTTTGGTGCGGACTATGTGAGGACTGCATTTGCAAAAGGTTTACCTGAGAGGCGTGTCATATATGTTCACGCACTTAGGAATTCCCTGATCCCCATCACCGCTGGAATCGGTCACTTCTTTGGCATCATCTTCGCAGGGTCATTCTTGATCGAGAAGGTGTGCAATATCCCTGGAATGGGATTGTTGGGCTACGAATCGATCATTCGCCGAGATTACCCCATCATTCTAGCGACGGTTGTTTTCGGCGTTATCATTCGACTGACTGGAAACATACTCAGCGACTTTATCTGGGCGGCTATCGATCCTCGGATCCGGTTTAAGTAGGGAATCATGAGTTTTATTCTCACTTTACTGGTTCTGGTTGCTGGTGTTCTCCTGACTCAAAAAGGAATCCCTTGGCTTTTTAAAGCACTGATGTCACTCGTGGGTGTCAAAGTGAAATCTAGCCCGCTGACAGAGAAGCGTATACGTCGCTTCAAATCGATCCGACGTGGTTACTATTCCTTTGTGATTATTACGAGTCTTTTTACAACCTCGTTGTTTCTTGAAGTCGTAGTCAACGACAAACCTGTGATGATTCGATACGGCAATGAAGTTGCGTATCCAGCTGTCCGTGACTTGGTGAATACTTGGTGTTTCTTTGTTGAAGGACCTCTGAGTACTTATGATCGATCTGGAGACTTTGGAGTCCTTGGCGATGGTCCATTGGATTACACGGAATTCTCTAAAATGGTCGAGCAACCAGATATCGCATTTGGTCCTATTGCCCTCGAACAAAAGCAGCAAATTTCTGATCTCGAATTGGAAATAGAAGATATTCAACTTGAGGTGGACGACCTTGAGTCTGACGGTGAGGAACCTGAAGACTGGCTCGTTGAAGATCTCAAGGCGGCTCGGGGCCAGTTGCAGAAATTGCGCGAAGGTCAGGGTGAGCTCGAGGCCATCGAAGCTGTATTTGCTAGGGGAGACGCTGGGGTTCTTTGGCCCCTTTATCGTCACGGCCCCTACAAAAACCGACTCGACCTTCCTGGAACTGCTCCGCATTCTCCCTCACTCTATATTCCGGGATTGACGCCCAAGAGCCAGGTGGCTCGTTTAGGAGAAACTATCGGTGTGAATTATGGGGGACGCCCAGGTGTCAGAGTCGAGGCCTTTAGTGATAAGGGTAATCCTCAGTCTCTTGAAACTGGAACCAAGTTCTACGTGGTCCAAGAAGAAACTGTCGCTGGAATAGTGCTCGTGAGATTAGTGACAGAGGATGGTCAATCTGCGGATGCAGAAGTCATCTCTTTGACACCGGGAGCGACTTTGTTGGAAGGCTCACGCCTCGCAACAAGATTTCTCGATACTTGGGAAGCTCCATTAGGGACGAGTGATGCGGGTATCGACGTGCTCCCTTTGTTGGCTTATGGCTTCAGAGTGAGTGTCGGTTTCTCGTTGATGGTTTTGATTGCAGGTTACCTGGTAGGAATTCTCGCTGGTGCTGTGATGGGATACTATGGCGGTTGGACCGATATTCTCTTGCAGAGGTTCATTGAGATCTGGGGATCCGTTCCCTTCCTTTTCTTGATCATGATCGTGGCCAGTATTATCGATCCCGGATTTTGGGTTTTGGTCTTCTTTCTCGTGATCTTGCGTTCTTGGATGGCGATTACTTATCAAATTCGTGGTGAGTTTTATCGTGAAAAGGCACGTGATTATGTCCAGGCTGCCATCGGGACAGGCGTCAGTGACATGGCAGTTATGATGCGTCACATTCTGCCGAACTCGATGGTCCCAGTGATCTCAAGAGCCCCCTTTTCATTCGTGACTTATATCAGCTCTTTGGTCTCTCTTGATTTCCTTGGCTTTGGTCTCCCTCCTACAGATCCTTCTTGGGGTCGCTTGCTCAATCAGGGATTCCAGTTCTTGACGACTTCGCCTCATTTGGTGTTTTTGCCGGTGATGGCAATGGCGACCACTCTCTTTTTGGTGGTCTTGATCGGCGAAGCCGTTCGCGAAGCTTTCGATCCCAAAGTCTTCTCGAGATTGAGGTGATGTCGATGTCCAATGAAGCCCACAAAAAGAAACCGATAGAAGATAAGCCGGAACCCCTCGTCAGTGTCCGTGATTTGCATACAGATTTTACGGTCGAGGGAAAAACGGCTCAGGCTGTTGACGGAGTCAGTTTCGACATCATGCCCGGAGAAGTTCTGGGTTTGGTGGGCGAGTCAGGTTGTGGTAAATCCGTGACCGCATTGAGCCTTTTGAAACTGATACCAGATCCTCCTGGGAAGATTCGCAGTGGGGCCGCGATCTATAATGGCCAAGATCTTCTCGCGATGAGCTACGACGAGATGCGGAAGATTCGTGGTAACGAGATTGCCATGATTTTCCAAGAACCCATGACAGCACTGAATCCTGTTTTCACAATAGGTTTTCAGATGCGAGAGGCGATCCAGCATCACACGGGTGCTTCTAAAACTGAGGCTAATAATCAAGCCGTCGAAATGCTGGAAAAAGTGGGCCTTCCTGACGCGAGAGCTCGCCTCGATAATTATCCCCATCAATTCTCTGGTGGAATGCGTCAACGGGTGATGATTGCGATGGCTTTGTCATTGCACCCTGCTCTTTTGATAGCAGATGAACCTACGACTGCACTCGACGTAACGATTCAGGCGCAGATCCTGGATTTGATGTTGAACATGAAGTCCCAACGTGAAGGTGCTTCCATTCTTTTGATCACGCACGACTTGGCGGTCGTGGCTGAAACATGTGATCGAGTGGTGGTGATGTACGGCGGGAAAATCCAAGAAGTTGCTCCGGTCAAAGAGTTGTTCAGGAATCCAATGCACCCATACACGCGTGGGTTGTTACGCAGCCTGCCAAGGCCTGAATTGGATTCTGAACAGGAAGAACTGGAAACGATACCTGGAATCGTACCGAGTATTTTTGACTGGCCTCCGGGTTGTCGCTTTTCAACGAGATGCCCTTTGGTGGAGGACCGGTGTCGCCAAGAAGTTCCTGAACTTCGGGACATGGGTTCGGGTCATTGGGTACGTTGTCATCTGGCGGGAGAACAAGCATGAGTTCAGAACCTCAAAAGCCAGTCACCGATGATACGATTTTGGAATTGGATGACCTGAAAGTTTGGTTTCCAGTTCACGGAGGTGTGTTATCGCGTCATGTCGGTGACGTGAAAGCCGTTGACGGAATCTCGCTCAAAGTTAAAGCGGGAGAAACACTCGGAGTTGTCGGTGAGTCTGGCTGTGGAAAAAGCACCCTGGGCAAAGCGATCATGGGTTTGGTCCCGGTCACTTCTGGAAAGATCCACTTTGAGAGCGAACGCGGTAAAGTTGAATTGAGTGGACTGAGCCGCAGGGCTTATCGGCCCTACAGAAGTGAAATACAAATGGTCTATCAAGACCCTTTTTCCTCACTCAATCCCCGCCTTTCGGTGCAAGAAATCGTCGAAGAACCGCTCAAGGTTCATCAGACTCATATGAGTTCTGAAGAAAGACGACTTCGAGTCGAAGAACTGCTCGAAAAGGTTGGCCTTCGTCGTGAACAAGCAGAGCGATATCCTCATGAGTTTTCTGGAGGTCAGCGCCAAAGGATCGGTATCGCACGTTCTTTAGCCACGAATCCACGTGTGATTATTGCGGATGAACCTGTGAGTGCTCTGGATGTGTCTATCCAGGCTCAGGTCATCAATCTGATGCGTTCATTGCAAAGAGAACTCGATCTCACGATCGTCTTTATTGCCCATGATATATCCGTAGTTCAGCACGTCTCAGATCGGGTTGCGGTGATGTACTTGGGCAATCTGGCAGAAGTCGGTCGAACCCATGAGATCTTCAGCGCACCGACGCATCCATACACAAGAGCTTTGCTCAGTGCGGTACCCAGACCAGATCCTGACCTCAAACGTGAAAAAAGGTGGGTTCTCGAAGGCGATGTGCCCAGTCCGATGGCGAAGCCCAGCGGCTGCGGATTCAGAACCCGTTGTCCCATCGCGCAAGAGGATTGCGCCCGCGACGTCCCAGTGATGGCGACAGTGGGAGATCAGCACCGAGCCGCTTGTCCTCATGCAGGTCGATTCGAAGAGTTGCTCGAAGAGCGGTCTTCAAACAAGGGTTCCTAGCCCCCCCCCCGGCTGACCCCGTCATAACTCCCATAAGATCTCTTATCGGAACAAATAGAGAGAGCGAGGTTTTCTCCTCTCTCCACTAGGGACGTTGTGTTTGCCTATGGATCAGTCTGTTCACAACGTTCTGTGGGCATACCGTCGATATTAGTTGCGTGGGAAATGTCCTTCTGTGCGTCGCTTGAGGATCACGTCGAGGCGATCTCTGGCTTCTTTTGCGGATATATCCACTCCATACATCCATTTCGCTTGTCGTCGTGCTTGTGCTGCAAAGAAGTCCAATCCATCGATCACTGTGAGGGATCGATGGTGAGCGAATTGAGATGTGATGACAGAAGGATCGCGTGAGTAATCCAGATCCATGAAGACCTCGCCCTGGAATAGATTCAAATCCCATGGCCAATCGACAGTGCTTTCAGGATCTGTGCCCGTGGCATTGATCAGCGTTGTCGCCGACCTCAGAGTGTCGTCGTCAGAACTCCAATGGAGTTCTGGGTATTGGGTGCTGTTTTCTTGAGCGGATCGTGACAGGAGCTGTGCTTCGCCCCCTGCATTCTGGATGGCGTGCGCCAGTGATAACGCAGCACCGCCTCCACCCATGATCACGATCCTTGTGATCGATACCTCGCGGTCTTCTAAGAGGTCGAGAGCCGCTATTCCATCTGTACTCGTTCCTTGCCAACGATTCTCTGCGGACTTGAGCAATGTATTCCATGCGGGCATGCCTTCGGCGAATGAATCGACGCCAAGGCCTTGAGTCCTCGCCCATTTTTTATGAGGTGCGGTGATGGCGATCGCATCGAAGTTAAGCGGCGTTTCGTTGGTCAGTATCTCGTCAGGATGTTCAGTCGACCAATGATGAAACCTTGCCGGTATCTGATAATCAGCGAGAACTGAATTATGCCAGTCGGGAGAGAGACTCTGTGAGACTTGATGTCCAATGACGACAAATCGTTTTTCGACATGAGAGATACGGGGCCATTGATATCGGTGGATCACTTCAGAGATCCCTGGGATCTTATCATTTCCAGTTTTATCCTCGTCAGCTGTGAGGTAACCCCAGGGTTGTCCTTCTTCAAGAGCGCTCAGTCGATCCGCATCTCCATGACCAGAAAGGCAAAATGCGACGCAGGGGAAATCGGTGTCTCTGCAGAGTTGGAGAAGTCGTGTTCGTGTTGAGAGAGAGGTTTCGCTTGGGAAAACTATTTTGAGACCACGTGCACCCGCGTTCTTCGCTTCATCTCTCAACATAGTCGCCAGAGATAGATCAGGGGTTTCCAAATGACGTGACATGATCCATGGAATGTCGTCGGGAGCGGGTGCGTCCGTGGTGGGATCCACGTCGATCCAACCCCCCAATTTCCGACAGAGAGCATCTCTTTTCAGAGTACGAGCTTCATTTCCAAAATGACCTCGATCGGTCACTATGACAGGAGCCGTCAAAGGCGGTCTTTTTTGAGGAAAGTCCCCTTCCCAGAGATCGAGACGGAGTTCGTAACTGATATCCATAGACGTATCTGGGTGCGAATCGGGCGTGGAGGTTCCGGGGAACTCTCCTTCTGGGAGTCTGTTGAGCACCATGTACCAGCCATTAGGAATATGACTCATGAAAAATCTTTCAAAGTGACTCCTCTTGAAGGGATTTGGGACTGGTAACAGTTCTTCCCTGAGGTATGATGGCATTCAGTTGGTCAGGACATCAACCTGGATCAACTCAGTTCTCCCCCCCATGAATACGAAGTGTTGTACAGCATTTCTGTGGAACCCCTTTTGAGATACGTATTTATTAAGGTTGGGAAAACAGGGCCTTCTAATCCTGAAATCGTCAGTTATGTGGATGGCCATTCCTGTAAGTAAATTTTAGAGATTTCGGATCTGTCCGAATATCAAGGACGCGTTCCTGCTCTGATTTTAACCGACAGAATCGACGAAAACCCTACTGCACTAATGTGTATCCGGGTTTCAGATCCTAAATCAGCCATATGGATGTTGTACTCTAGTGTGACTCCATGATCTTGATCAATGCTTGAACTCGCCCTCTAGGCATGAATAGCGATCAAGAAGTAACTCCAAGGAGATCGTTTGAACCAGGAGAACTCTTCTTCGAAGTCCTCATCCAGCAATGGTGGATCAGGGCGTCGTCGTCGACCCAGTCGTGGCCGAGGTCGCAACTCATCCTCTAGCCCATCCTCTGACTCATCATCGGGAGGACGCTCAGCATCGGGAGGACGCTCGGCATCGGGAGGACGCTCGGCTCAGTCGAAGCGCAGAGGCGGCGGAGGCGGAGGTCAACGTCGTCAGCACGGTCGCTCACGCCGTGAAGTCTCCAATGAAGGCCTCGCTGCTTTCGGCCAGCCTCCTCAGGGGAAACCCGTCCATATTCCTGAAGGGACTCGCGTCAGGGGAATTCTCGAAGTTGTAAATCAAGGTTTTGGTTTTCTTCGTTCGGTCGACAAGTCCTTTAGGATTCGCCCCGAAGATGTGCATGTCGGCAAAAACCTGGTACAAAAATTTGGGCTCCAGACGGGTCATTATATGGTGGGAGTTGTAGGCGGATCTGCAGGAAAAGGTCGAGGCCCCAGTTTGGGTCGGATCGAGTCTGTGGATGGTGACCCACCCGAGTTAGTTAAAAAGAGAACGCATTATAAAGAGATGACCAGTATCGATCCGACGGATCGATTTCTCCTCGGTGAAACTGGCGACATCTCTATGAGACTCGCCGATCTGATTTCTCCGATTGGCAAAGGGCAGCGAGCCCTCATCGTCGCTCCTCCTCGCACAGGCAAAACAGTACTCCTGCAAAAGATGGCTCAGTCGATTATCGAAACCCATCCCGAAACCATGGTGCTGGCTCTTCTTGTGGATGAACGACCCGAGGAAGTGACGGACTGGAAGCGATCGGTGAAGGCAGAGGTTTATGCCTCTTCCAGTGATGAGACTTCTAAATGTCATGTGCGTGTTTCTGAGATTGTTCTTCAGCGTTGTCACAGGCTCTTGGAAGCGAAGTGCGATGTTGTGTTGTTGATGGATTCTCTCACTCGTTTGGGGCGAGCCTACAACCTTGAGACGGCTCATAGTGGAAGAACCCTTTCTGGCGGTGTAGACGCTAAAACCTTAGAGAAGCCGAAAGCGATCTTTGGTGCTGCAAGAAACGTTGAGGGTGGCGGTAGTTTAACGATCATTGCGACCGCTTTGATCGAAACCGGAAGTCGCATGGACGAAGTGATCTTTGAAGAATTTAAAGGAACTGGAAATATGGAGTTGGTGTTGTCGCGCAAGCTGGCAGATCAACGAGTCTTCCCAGCCATCGATGTGACTCTTTCTGGTACACGGAAAGAGGAAAAGTTATATAGCTCTGAAGAAATCGATCAGATATGGAAGTTGCGTCGAGTCTTGACCAGTGTCAGTCCTGTTGAGGGCATGGAGCTGTTAAGTCAGAGAGTCGGTGCATTCCAGGATAACGCGGAGTTCCTTCACTCTCTCGGAGGGTGATCTACCACTTGTGCCCCACTGAAAAGTTTCCCCTCAGAGTCGAGCGTCCAGTCTTCGTGTATCGACAGCAAACTGTCCGATTTTGAGACGTGGGCTTTCTCGGTGAAGGTCTGATCCTCCACAGGCTCCTAGTTCGTGTGTTTCCTGAAACTCTCTCGCCACTTTGCGATGAGGGGTCCCTAGATTTTTATAAAGACTTTCCACTCCGTCGAGACCTGCTTTTATAAGTCTTTCGCCATGGGTTCTGATCTGGTCTGCCTGAGGGTGTGCCCAATAAGTGAGCCCGTCCAGCTCGTGGACTTGTTGGAATGCTTCTTCGGCTGTGATTTGTGGTCGCCGAAAGATGCCTTGGCGCAGCCATTGTCGAAATGCCTGCCCCGCAGAATCGCAAAGGCCTCCACGTATCAATGCACGTGCGACATGCGATCGGCACGGAACCGAAGATCCTGTTTCTGCTTCAAAGTCTTTCCAAAGAAGTGGAACTCCTGATTCCCGCAGCTGGCTTACTCCGTTGAGCACTCTTTCTTTGCGGTCGGTCTCCAGCAATCGCCCCCAGCTCAGGATTTCGCCCGTTAAGCCTTTTGGGAAATAGGCCAACATGTGCAGGTCTGAGTCTCCGACTTGGCAAGACATTTCTATTCCGGGTAGTAGACGCATCGTTTTTGGAAGAACGAGGTCAGAGGAATACGCTCCGAATGTGTCATGGTCACAGAAAGAGAGAAGGCAAAGGCTTTTGGCGGAACGATCGATGAGTTCCTGTGCCGTATGTGCCCCATCACTATTGATGGTGTGGACGTGCAGGTCGGCACGATGTGTAGATCTCATTATTCTCTCAATATTTCGCAAGCACGATCGATGCGTTCGACGGATTTTTGCGCTCCGAGGGCTCCGATCACTTCAATTAAGTCGGGGGAGTCTTTTCTTGAAGTGAGTGCGAATCGCAACGGCATAAAGAGGAAGGGTTTTTTCCAACCGTGCTGGGAGATTAAATCATCGAGTCCCGAGGCGATGGCGTCATGCTGGAATGAAGCCAGTGATCCAAAGAACTCCGAAGCCGCTTTTAATGCCGAAAGAGATGTCTCTGCATCGCTTTTCTTCGGTATGAGATCTTCTTTTGTTGGAGGCTCTGGTGTTTGGAAAAACCAGCTGGTTTTATCGGTGAACTCTCCTAGGCGTGTCAGTCGCTCTGTCATCATGGGCAAGATCTCAAGGATCCGTTCTTTGGATTCTCCTTCAGGCCCAAATCCCTCTGATAGAATACGGTCTGCCAAAGTATCTATAGGAAGTTTGCGGATATGCATCCCGTTGAGCCAGTCCAGTTTCGTCATGTCGAAAATCGGAGCACCTGTCGAGAGTTTTTCAATGCGGAATTGCTCTTCAAAAGTCTCCATATCAAAGACTTCGTTGTCGTCTTCAGGGGCCCAACCCATCAACGCAAGGAAGTTTAAAAGAGCTTCCGGAAGGTAGCCTTCCTGGCGAAACCAATTGAGGCTGACCGGATTTTTACGCTTTGAGATTTTGCTCTTGTCTGCATTCCTAAGGAGAGAGACGTGAACAAAGGTCGGAAGAGGCTCGTCGAGGGCTTCGTAGAGCAGCACGTGTTTGGGAGTCGAAATTAACCACTCCTCAGCACGGATCACATGAGTGATGCCAAAAGAGATGTCGTCAGCGACATTGGCCAAATGGTAAGTCGGGAAACCGTCTGTTTTGATCAGAACTTGGTCATCTATCTCAGCGTTTGAGACACGAATTTCTCCTCGAAGACGATCTTTGAAGACGGTCTCTCCACTATTTGGAACTTTCAGTCGAATGACATGGGATTCTCCGTCACGGGCTCTTCGTTCAGAGTCTTCAGCAGAAATTTCTCGACAAGCACCGTCGTAGCCCAAACGTTGTTTATTCGCTTTTTGATCTTCTCTCAGTTTAGAGATGCGATCTGCGGTACAGAAACAGCGATAAGAATGGCCACTCGCCATGAGTCGTTCGATCAATGATTGGTAATGTTCGAGCCGTTCGCTTTGGCGATATGGGGCGTGAGGGCCGCCTTTGTCTGGGCCTTCGTCCCAATTGAGGCCGAGCCATTCTAGGGCGTGAAAGATTTGGTCCTCACTGGTGGCTTGATATCGAGATCTGTCCGTATCGTCGATGCGCAGGAGGAATTGCCCTCCTCCTTGACGTGCGTGAGTTCTATTGAAGAGAGCGACGTACGCGGTTCCGACGTGGGGATCTCCGGTTGGGCTAGGAGCCACCCGCACTCTGGGAGGATGATTTGAAGAAGTTTCTGAAGCACTCATGATCCATCTCGTTCCTTCAAGAGGGTTTCAACCCAACGTCCGAAGTGATCCATTTCAAGATTGAGGAGGTCTCCCACTTTTCTCTGGCCGAAGGCGGTGACTTCTAGGGTGTGGGGAATCAGTGCGACTGAAAAATGGTGAGGATCGCTGTCTACGACTGTAAGGCTCACGCCATCTAGGGTGACGGAACCTTTGGCGACGGTTCTGAATGGGGCGTCAGCAGGGACTGAAATGTCCCAAATCACTTCACCGTCATTTTCCTTGATCGATTTCAGGGTCCCTAAGGTATCGACGTGACCGGTCACGTAGTGCCCCCCCATTCGATCCCCCATTCGGAGCGCTCGCTCTAAATGAACACCTTCTCCTATTTGTCTCTGACCCAAGCTGGTGCATCTCATAGTTTCAGGGATAACGTCAAATCCGAGGGTCGTCCCTTGGGAGACGAGGGTCAAGCAAGCCCCATTGACGGAGATACTCTCTCCCGCCTCCAGGTCCTCCCAAGGGGCGAGGTTTCCGGACATCGAGGAGATGGGAGTGGATTCCAGATCCAGCCGAATTCCGGCAGGATGAGGGGTAAATGAGGCTATTTTGTGGGTTCTTTCAACAAGTCCTGTAAACACATGCCCACCTTTCAGTCACAGGCTAAGGCAGAGGCTGGGAAACTGCCACCAATCTGAAGAAGACCACGGCCCCAAGGGGCAAATAAAACTTAAAAGTCGTTGTTTACCGTTTCTTGACCGGTGTATCTGACAAGGCTATCATGCGCTGCTTAGAGCCGGATCGGATTCGCGGGTACGCCCCGTGAAGAAAGTCCTGAGGCAACGATCGCTTGCGATCATTCTGGAATCATCTGGAAGCTTTTCTTCTATTCGAGGGAGCGATCCGGTTTTTTCTGCACATAATTCGGATATCTTGCGAAGAAGTGTTGGGTGTCTCTTTCGAAGAGTCACGAGCACCACATATGCGGGCGACCTGGAGGTCGTCTGGTCACTTAAATTTTGACAAGATCATCGGGCTATTCGCCACGTCTCGGGGAGACGACAAGATGATCGTTGAATGTCTGTGATCGAGGGACGGGAACGTCTATCCATCAAATGCAACATCATGTTGCTGAGTGGAACCTCGGCCAGAAGGAACTGGAGAAGAGATGAGCGGGCTCGCCAAATTTTTCGTGGTGATCAATCTCGTCCTGGCACTCTTTTTTCTAGGAGTGAGTGCAACGCTTTTCAAGACCCAAAAGAATTGGAAAGACGCAGCAGAGGACGCACTAGAGGCACATCAGGTTAGTCTCAATAAGAGCGAGGCGATGAAGAATGCCCTAGAAGGCACCATCGATCTGAGTCAGAAGAATGTCGATTCTCTTTCACGTGAAAAAGAGCAATTAGGCACTCAGGTGACAACACTCCAGAATGAGAACGGTGATCTTCGTAAGGAGAAAGCCAGCCTGAATACAAAGGTTTCTGATTTAGAGAGTCGAGTCGCACAAAAGGATGAGCACCTTCAGGACAAGGATTCCAATATTGCTCGTCTCGAGGATGAGATTTCTCGTCTGAACACAGAAGCTCAGGATTCAGCGATGGCTAAGAAAGTTGCAGAAGGACTGCGTAACCGTGCCCTTCTCGACAAAGAGCAGTTGTCCCAAGAGAATGAAGCCATCAATAAAGAGCTCACCGCTCTCAGGTCTGATTTCGATGACCAAAAGCTTCTGATCTCAAGAATCGTGGATTCTGGCGTTCGCCTTCCCGATATCGGTGTGGCCACTGCCCCTCCCATTGACGGTATGGTTGTCGGAGTTCAAGAGGGTGTCGTAGTCCTTTCTGTCGGTAAAGACGACGGAGTCGAAGTCGGCTACGAGTTCACTATCTACGACGGAAATACCTTCATTGGTAAAGTACAGGTCACCAAGGTTTTGGATGACATGGCCGGGTGCACGATTCTTTTCGAAGAATCTGGGCGTAAGATCAGTGACGGCAACAAAGCCTCCACTCGTTTGACCAGCTGAAAAGGAGGTTCTCATGTACGATCAACCCATCGTTGAAAGAAAAGACTCGAGTCCTCTGGGAACCAGTCTTCTGGGTGTGGCGACATTTTGCCTGATTTTTGCCTCAGCACTGCTGTGTTTGAGTCTTAAAGAGTTTTCGATGCCCAATTCCACTCCGACAGAGAGTGCTAAGAAATGGGAGAAAACTGCCAAGAAGACCTGGAACAGATCAGACGATCTTTTTCAAGGAGTGGTGACCGACGGAGACGAATAGTTTTCCTCGCGTGACCATGTTTCAAGGCCCGCCTCCCTACACGGGGAGGCGGGCCTTTTTCTTTTGAACTGTGGGTGTCATAACGACGTTCTATTGCTTACTATACGGGGCCGATCGAGGGGTGGAGTGAAGAGAAACTCTCTTCTTTTGATCGACTGTTCATACGCCGCGGGGAATCAAGAGTGCTGTAAGAAGCACGCAACTGCATGTGTCTCATGCAGAATTGTTGGAAACAGATGTTTCCAGAGGGGAAGAGTCAATGGTGTTTAGAATCGCACAAAATTTGACGAGTCGTTTCTTAGGTAAGTTTTCTACTGACCTTGGAATCGATCTCGGGACCGCGAACACTCTCGTTTGCGTGAGCGGTCGTGGAGTTGTTGTCAGCGAACCTTCAGTTGTGGCTGTCAAGGCGGGAACGAACCAGGTTCTCTTGGACGGTGCTGCCGTAGGCCGCGTTGCCAAGGAAATGATGGGCCGAACTCCGACTTCTATCGAAGCTGTGCGCCCCCTCCAAGACGGTGTGATCGCTGACTTCGAAATCACAGAAGCGATGCTGAAGTATTTCATCAACAGTGTTCAGGGAGACTCTCTCTTCTTTAGCCCTCGCGTTGTCATTGCTGTTCCTAGTGGGATCACTGCGGTTGAAAAACGTGCCGTTTACAACTCTGCAGAAAGAGCCGGCGCTCGTAAGGTTTACCTCGTTGAGGAACCCAGAGCTGCGGGCTTAGGTGCTGGCTTGCCCATTGAAGACCCCATCGCCAGCATGATCGTTGATATCGGTGGAGGTACGACTGAAATCGCGGTTCTGTCACTCGCAGACGTCGTCACGAGTGTCTCACTGCGTATCGCCGGTGACGACATGGACGATGCCATCGTTCAATACATGAAGAAGAATTATAATTTGTTTGTGGGTCCTCTCACAGCGGAGCAGATCAAGATCAAGCTCGGTTCAGCTTATGAGTTGGATCAAGAACTTGAGATGGAAGTCAAAGGCCGCGACTTAATCGGCAATCTGCCACGCAGCACAAGTGTTACGAGCGAGGAGATTCGGGAAGCTTTGGCAGATCCTATCCGTCAGATTATCGACGGTATTAAAGAGACGTTAGAGAAGACGGATCCTGAGTTATGTGCGGATTTGGTTCAGCAAGGAATCGTACTCTGTGGAGGCGGTGTTCTTTTGCGAGGCCTCGACGAATTGATTCGCAAGGAGACGGGCCTTCCGGTTCGGATTGCTGATGATCCACTGACGTGCGTGGCACGCGGGACGGCCATATTCCTTGAACGTCTCGATCAATACGCGTCCGTATTGGATACCATCGAAGACGATTTCTAGGCCAGACAGTAATTAAGGTCTGACTCTGATCCCCCCGGAGGTCCGTGAAACGCAGGCAGACGGCATATTGGGCCATCGGTTGCTGGCTTCTCCTGACTCTCGTCGCTTTTGGGTTAGAACAACTGTTCTCCTCCCCAAAGCGGCAGGAATTCAATCGATCCATCGTCGATCAGGCCATCCAGCAAGAGTTGATCGCTGAATCCGAAGTTCAGGCCGTACTGACTCGTCAACAATTGATGGATATGTGGCTTCCGCTTTCGGCCAATTTCACTCTCGTTCCAGCCCTCATGACTCCTGTCCGTGACCGATCTCCCCTGCGAAGTACTGGGCGTATAGATCGCGGTGAGGAATCTGGATTAACCACGGGTTTGGGGATCGTCAGCAGTTCCGGAGTTGTCGGTCGAATTGTTGCTGTTGGCCAAGGTTGGAGTCGAATCCAATTAGCGGACGACCCAGGCTTCGTCATTCCATGTGTCGATGAACAAGGTCATCGAGGAATCATTGGCGGAGCTTCTTATTCAGGAGAAGGCCGTATCAAGTTTCGGCTCAGTCATCTCGAACTCAGTCTGAATGAAATCCTCACGACAGATGGTTCCAGTGGAGTTTTTCCAGCAAATGTTTACTTAGGTATCGTTGCTGAAAACAGAACTCCTGTGAAAGAGTCGCGAATCTTATTCCCTCAGAATTTAGGTACTGAAAAAGAAGTGGTGATCTTTGTACCTATTGAGCCTGGGGTTGGACGATGAAGTGGAGCATGCTTTTTTTGCTGACGGCTCTCTCGATATGGACTTCTTATGTCTATTCCGGTGTGGTCGGATCGTCGATCTTGTTGTTGGATCCGGTTTTGATACTTCTCGCATGGTTTTGTTTGCAGGATGAATGGCCGCGTATTTTTGCCGTATCAGCAATGATTCTTTTGTATCGCTTCTCTTTGACAATTGCGACGCCTCTTGAAGTCGTGGTTCCCCCATTAGCGTTGATTTTTACGATTCGAATGTTGAGCGGTGGTATCAGTCCTTTTCATTTTTGGAGACGGTTCTTAATTGTTGTCCCTGCTCTATGTCTCTCTCATTTGATTTCGAACTTTATCCTTTTTAGAGTCTTCGATTTATCCATAGAGCGAATCTTGCTGGATGCTGCTTTGGCCTTTATCGTTTCAGCAACCATGTTTTCAGTACTCGATGTCATACGGCCGCTGCTAAAAACGGCGAAATACCCCGATTAGTTCAGTCGTAATTTAATAGGAAGGTCCTCGTGCAAAGATCCCGAATCATTGTTCTTGTTGTTATCTTCCTGATGGTGTCGATAGTCATTGGCATGCGACTCTACAAACTACAAATTGTTGAGTGGCGTGAATATGCACAACGGGCGGCAAATACGCATCGTTCGATCATGTATTCTCCGGGTCCTAGAGGGAAAATATTGGATCGGAATGGGACGGTATTAGCTCAAAGTGTGCCGATGATGAGAGCCACTTTTCTTCTATCAGAATTAGAACAGTGCCGATGGGTTGCCCGGCGACTGCGAAGCCTACTCGGTAAAGATTCAGAAATGTACCCATGGGATGAACACGTGTTATGGCTTTCTTTAGAGGCGATACGAGAAACCTTTAGGCGACAGTTAAAATCCGGTGACGTTCCGGCTTCTATCGTTTGGTTAAAAAACATTGACCCCATGACCTCTTCTCGCATCGCAAAAGCTCTGAGGAGTCGTCCCGAAAACTTCCCTGGTGTCGATTTGGGGATAAATGACGACGGGGTCGGAGTGCTGTCTCTAGACCCGTCTCTGCTCTTCGCTGGAGAGGTTGGGGTTCGACGCCTATCGAAGTGGCATCCTGAATACACAGCTGATCAGCTGTGGGAGAAGGTTCAGACTCAATATGATAAAGTTCGGGACGATTCCGACGAAGATCTTACAGATAAGGAAGATCTTGCAAAAGCAAGGCAGAGAAGAGATCGAATATTCCGTGTGAAGAGACACTTATTGATTTCCGATCTTAATCCCGACTTAGTCATTGAGATCTGTATGAACCCCGATCGCTGGCCAGGAATCCATCTTGAAGAAGTGGATATGCGAGAATATCCCAGAAACCCGATGTGGGGCCAACTCTTAGGTCGAACAACATTATCAAATCTGAAGAACCAATCAGACTTTAAGAAAAATGAAGAGGTACTCATCGATCAAATGTCGTTGAAAGATATACGTACCGTTTCGGCTATTCAGAAAGATGCGCGCCACAGTGCTGACCAAGTGGGGCAAGAAGGTCTTGAGTCCTACTTGGAAGATCAACTACGAGGTCGACCGGGTGCAAAAATTCGAATTGTGGATTACCGTCGAAAGCAAGTCGGGCTTGCAGGCACCATGTTGGAGGCGATACCGGGCAAAGATGTTTCTTTGACTGTTGACGTAGAGTTTTCTGAATATTGCGTGGATCTGTTAAGAGACGAATTTCAATATAACCCCCCACTCGACGATGGGCCTGCCAGTGGTGCGATGGTCTTTTTAGACGTGCAGAGCGGAGAAGTCATAGGACTTTCACCGATTCCGCTTCAAGGAGTTGAAGTATTTGCGGATTCAAGTCTTTACGAAGAACGAAAAAATGAACAATCTGCGGGCTGGTTCCTAGACCGGTGTCTCGGTTGGCCGATTGATCCCGGCTCTACATTTAAGCCTATTGTCGCCTTGATCGCTCTTTCAGAAGGCGTTCTTTCGCCCGGTGAAACCATTGATTGTCAGGGTTATTTCGACCTGAAAGATCGACGTGCGAATCGCTGTGAAAACCATAGTCGTGGTCCTATTGGTCTCGAAGAAGCACTAGCGAAGTCTTGTAATGTGTTTTTCTACAAATTAGGTCAAAGACTCGGGTTGGAAAAGCTGATCGCAGGTGCTGAAGATTTCGGTTTTTGGCAAGCGACCATCGAATCCGATTGGCGGAATGTTGACGATGGCCAATCCGACGGCCTCCCTTCCGAGAAATATGGTCAGAAGCCCAATTCCAATCCAGTGGGCGCAGCGATTGGTAGAGGGTTTATTGTGACGCCGATACAGATGGCAAAAGCCGCGATGATCTTGGCGCGAAGAGGCGACTTTTCTCCGGTCAAAATGTTCCAGGTGAGCGATTCTGCAACAAAGACGACCAAAGGTAGAGGTCGTCCTGTTCTTGATAATCTGAAACCTGATCATTTTGAAAGCGTCATTCAGGGAATGCAGGAAGCCGTAGAATATGGAAGTGCGAAGAATTCGCGATTAAAAGATTTTAACGCAGCAGTGAAAACTGGAACGGTTCGCGTCATGAAAACCGTTCAGGGAAGGACCTCTTCCACGGAATATAAGCATGCGTGGATGATCGGTTTCGCACCTGCTGATCAACCCAAGGTGGCGTTTGCGATCGTGTTGCAAAATCAAGAAAAGTCCGGTGGTAAGATTGCTCCTTTAGTCGAAGATGCGTTGGATTGGTTGCAGGTCCATCGCGGAATGAAATTTCGATGAGGATAGAAGTACGAGATTATCTGAAGTCGGCTTTTCAGGGTTGGATTGGAACTTCCGGGTTAATCCTCCTGACAACGTTATTGTTGCTTTGGGTCGGGGTTGTTTTCGTCCACAGTGCGACCGTCGATTCCGGGATGGGGTTCCCGGGTCCCTATGCCGTGAGTCAGATAAAGAAAATTATTGTCGGCATTGGGGCTTTGCTGGCGATATCCACGATGTCTCCCCGGATTCTTGAACGAGTGACTCCCATCTTCTTTGTCGGAACCATGGCAGTCCTTTCTGGTATGGTCGTGTGGAAATTGATTTTTGGTGGAGTTGTGAGATGGATTCGATTAGGTCCCCTTCAATTCCAACCTTCAGAATTAGCCAAAATATCGACAGTGATGATTCTCGCAATGTTGTTGAGAGGTGGACTTGAACAATCTCGTTGGAAGCATGTGATATCGATCTTAGCCTGCGGGATTGCTCCTTTTATTTTGATAGCGGCTCAACCAGATCTTGGAACAGCAATGGTCCTTGTGCCAACAGTCGTAGCGATGGTCTGGGTGGCTCAATTAGGTAAACGGCGATTATTGTTACTTTTCACAGCTGCAATTTTCTTGAGTGGCCCATTGGGTTACATGCTTCTGAAGCCTTACCAAGTAGATCGTGTCTATAGTTTTCTGGGGATTGGATCTGTGGCTGCCGAGGATGCCGGCAATCATCAGGTCACACAGTCTATTATTGCCCTAGGAAGCGGTGGGCCTGCTGGAAAAGGACTTCACCAAGGTTCGCACCATGATTTGGGATATCTGTTCGCTGACCATAATGATTTTATTTTCGCAGTGATTGGTGAGGAATGGGGACTTCAGGGGACAATACTTGTCATTTTAGGTTTCCTCTTGTTGATCTTCAGTATGCTTGGCGTGGGCTGGTCATCTCGTGATCATTTCAGTCGTTTATTGTCTGTCGGAATCGCCACTCAGATATTCACTCAAGCGGTCTTTAATATGGCGGTGACAGTGGGATTATTGCCGGTGACGGGGCTTCCGTTACCGTTCGTTTCTTATGGAGGGACCTCCATCGTGGTTTCTTTGATGGGAGTAGGATTGGTGATCGCAGTTGCCAGAAATCCCATCGACGAGAATCAGTTGGACGGCATCAGGAATCGACCGTCGCATCTTTAGGTAATTCAAAGATCGCTCTGATGCGAAATGTCGTGTTTGAGTGCAGGAGTTCAGCTCCTTAGCAGCTGTCGACGATGGAGTCTGTACGCCTGGCGACCATCACGAATCCCCCATTTATATATCCACAGATATCGACGGGTAGAGAAGCTCGGCGAATAGAGCCCCAGAGTCTGTATCGAAATTTAATTAAAAAAATTTAATTAAAAAAACTTAATTAAAAAAAGAGGTGCCATCGGGGAAATGGCACCTCCTCGGAAAGAAATGAAGCAAGAAGGACGACCATGTCGCCCCGGGGAGCCTTCGGCGGATCATTGCGACCACCGACCTTGCCAGTTGAACGTTCCCGAGGGTCCGTCAACAAATGCTCCCCTGTCCCAAAGAGCCCACTTCATACATAGCATTGGCCGTGCCAAACCTGTCTTATTTAAAAATTGGGCTCTATGAGCTTCACAAGGAGCTTGCCGGAGATGGATCATCACCGAGTGACCATCGTGAAGTCCTCGCGATGGTTAAATAATAGCCACCATTGAGGCTCCCCCTGCGTCTTTGGAAGACCTGTGTCGTAAAATGTATTATTGAATAGGCTTATGTGAGTGAACGAATTGTGGCCACCTATTTCCGGCGAACGGCCCAAAGTGGATATAAATTGTCCAATTTGAAGTGTTCCGAGGTGGTTTCGGCCGAGATGGAAAACCCCTCCCATGGAGAATGCTCGAGGCTTTATCCATGGGAGGGGAAATTATCTATGGGATGTCGTTCTCAGAATCAGGGGCAACCTGCATAGCTGTCGCAGGAGATATCGTCATCGGTGGGATCTATCCCGCATTCTTCGAAAGGTGCTTCAGGCGCTGCACCTCCAGAGAACAGGTAACTCAACATCAAGACCGGATCATTCAGTTGAATCACTCCGCTGTCGTCGATATCGATGATTTTCAGGCAACTCGGTTCAGGACCATTGCTGAAGAGGTACTGAAGCATGTTGATGGGGTCTGCCAGGTTTACGCCGCCGTTCCCGTCGAAGTCTCCACGCTTGAAAGGTGTTCCTAAGGGAGCTTCAGTGATTTCAATAGAATCTCCGCTGGAAGAAACGATGGCCGCGGTGCTACCGAGAGAAATCACGATGGGTGTCGCTGGGGATCCGGCAGCAGGAATCAACTCTTCTGAAAAGTTGATATTGGTGATTCCGGGTGTTGCTGAGGCCAGAGCGTTGTAGGTCACTGTCATCAATTGTTCTTCGGTCCCTGCTGGCAATGTGGTCAAGGCGTCGCTGATGGAAGCAAGGCAAGCCACTACGAGGCCGTCAGCACCGACAGGGTCCGTGTCCACCAGGAGATATTCCGGTCCCGCTCCCCCATTGAGGGCTGTCAAACTGGAGCCGGCGGTGACATCCGAGATAGCGAGCTGCGAACCGTCATGAGTCATTCCCAGAGAAAATCCATAGTAAGGAAGAGGGGCATTGAGGAAGACGTCTGCATCTGCGCTTGAAGCTTGTTCAACCGAAGCGGTGGTGAACGCGGTCGAAAGGGTGAAAGGTGGGACTCCACCTATTTCGATCAATCCTTCAACCTGAGTCGGAACAAAGGGTGCTGATCCTCCGGGTGGAACCACGAGAGTCTCCGTCGCCGACGAGGCGCATGTGAAGAAGAAGTTGCAGTATTGAATCGGAACCACCGTGTCATCTGCGCCGAGTAAAAGGACTTCGATCACAGCCATTTCGTAATCGACTCCTGGTGGAAGTGTATTGACGCCGACGAAATCGACGACGACTCCCTGAATCACGCCTTCTCCTGCACAGACATTGATTTCTTGGAAGGCAGCCGGTGCTCCTCCATTTGCAACTTCTACGACGGCGCCATTGCTGGCGTTCGTAATTTCAAAATCAGGACTGTCTTGGCAAATCGCAAAGGACCAACCCGCTAGATTTCCTCCTGGATTATTCAGAAGGCATCTGACGTCGACAGATCCACCACTCGGAGCTGTTCCCGATGTATCGAATGAAAAGACGTAATCTTGTGCCACGGTGACTGAGCAAGGGACGAATGTGCAGATCGCACAAAGTATGAGCGTCAGACAGCCGAGTATGCGGGGAGAAGAAAGCATGTGATCTCCTGATGAACTTCTGAGCGAGATAGAGGGAAGCGCAGCCTGAAATGCTTTTTCGGCCGGTAAAGATTTACCGACATCGGAGCAATATTGTGCTGGGACCTTCTTCTCTCGGATCTTCCATTAAAATGAGAGGTGCACAGAGAGAGCCTCTGGGGGCTCTATTACCTCAACTCGTCTATTGTATCACCATCTGGTGGCTTCAGGGAGCCCCCAATGCCGATCTGAGCCACTTTTCAGTCGTTGTCCACAAACGAGACACCGTTCGACGATCGGTTCCATTTCGGGACAATCTCGGCGGCCAAAACAAATCTCAGCCCCCCTATCACCGGGCATGGCAGTTGCCACTCTTCCTTCCGAGATCTACTCCGGATCTCTACCCCATCAGGAAGGCAGCCATGAGCGCTGAGAGCAATACTTCTGAAAATGACGGCAAAAGAGGCCAAATCCACAATGTGGACGAACTCCGTAATAAAGGAATTCGAAAGGTCAGAGTTGTTGGTGAGTCTCAACTGCAGGAAATGGCGCGGGAAGCCGCTGCCAGAGCGATTTTGGAATTGGCGCAAGAGTTAAAGGTGAGTGAAGAGGATCGACGCTCACTTGTTGGCCGTGCCCAAAAACAGATCCTCGACGGTGATCCAGGCCCCTTGCCTCAGATCATTCCCAATCCGGTATCTCAGCCGGACGCCCAAGTTGCACATCTTCCAAATGAAGAACAGATCGAGGAATCTCCGGCGACATTAGGTCTGCAGGAGCAGGAGATGCTGATTCAGTTATCGAAACTGATCTCCAAAGACTGGAGATCTGAATTGGCCACAGTGAGAGATTCTCACAAAACCCAAGTAGATAGGCTCGAAATGAGAATAGAAGAACTCACCCGTGCTTTGCGGGTCACGGACCAAGTTTTGACAAAGGGTGGAGAGAGTGTGGTGAACCCCACTTCAAAATTGAAACCCTTTGACAATAAAAAGGAAGAGCTGCTGGATCAGCTTTTTCAGGCGAACGTTGCCTTGAGAGAGATTTCCGCAAGTCATGGTGCTGGAAGTCTGTCCGCTGACAGCGAAGAAGGAAGGATGTCATGAAAGATAATAAGTTAAATCAACTCTCCAATGAGAGCGACGTGATCAGTCCCAAGCTGGATGGTAAATCTACGGCAGTAAAAGTCGGTATCGATCTTGGAACAAGTCGCAGTGCGATCACCACGTCAAAAGGTGAGCGTATGGTGATGGCCAGTGTCGTAGGTTGGCCCAAAGATGCGATTTCTGCGAAAGTCTTTGGTCACCGAGTCTTGGTCGGAGATGCCGTTCTTGAAAATCGTATGGGGTTGAAAACATGTTTCCCCCTCGCGGATGGAAATTTGGCTTTCACGCAAAATGCGGGAGACCAAAAAGAGACTCTGCGGAAGGCCGGTCTGCACCTTTTCACAGCGCTGAGACAAGCTGCGAAGGCTGCTGAAGGGCAATCAGTTCATGCTGTCATTGGTGCTCCAGCAGAAGCGACTCGCGAAAATAAGCAGGCCATTATTGATCTGGCAAGAGAAGCTGGAATAGACGGTGTGATGGTCGTCTCTGAGCCCTTCGCTGTGGCTTACGCCCTAGACGCACTTGAAGATGCCATGGTCGTTGATATTGGTGCAGGAACGATAGATCTCTGCAGAATGGCGGGAAGCCTTCCTAACGAAGAGGATCAGGTCACGATTTTCCATGCCGGTAATCACGTTGACGCCAGGATATGTGAGTTGCTACGAGAGCAACGTGCTGACATTCAGTTCAGCCCGAACATGATCAAGAAAGCCAAAGAGCGTTTCAGTAGTGTCGTCGATACGAACAAGCGAGCCCTCGTGACATTCCCCGTGAATGGCAGGCCTACCGAGGTGGACATTACCGAGCAGATACAAACAGCGGTTGGAGAATTGGTCCCCCATATTGTGGACGGCATACAAAAGTTGGTGTCCACATTTGACCCGGAGTTCCAGCATCGGATTCGGAGTCGCGTCATCGTCAGTGGTGGCGGGTCTCAGGTGTACGGATTACAGGAAGCTCTGGAAAAAGGGCTCGAAGATTTGGGAGGCGGACGGGTTATGATCGTTGACGATCCCGTTTTTGCTGGATCCCAAGGAGCTCTCAAACTGGCTTTGGAAATGCCAGAAGAGTACTGGGAGCAACTGTAGAAAATACAGTTCCGCTCTTTTTAATAGATCCCTCACTCAGCGCCGGGAAGTTCATGCAGGTGAATTTTCCGGCGTCTATTTTTTGGAGTGTGTGGGGTAAGGTTTATAGTACGGGAGGTTGTCCCTGCGTGCGGGTTCGGAGTTCTCGTACGATTTGAACGATGGTGTTTCCAGCAGTGGATGCCATGTCCGGTGTCGATTCTGGACCTAGAGATAAACGAATCGACCCACTGATCATTCGTCCAGGCACGCTCATCGCCTTGAGGACATGACTGGGCTCCCGAGCTCCAGAGGAACAAGCGGAGCCGCTAGATGCGGAGATGCCGGCCATATCTAATCTGACCAATAGAGTTTCTGCATGAACGCCTTCGAAGGAAACATTGATACATCCCGGCCAATCGATCGAATCGTGTTGGACGTACCGAGTCCCCTCAAGCGGTTTGAGATGTTCAAGGAAATTCGCTCGACACGTCTGCAGAAGGTCTAGATTCCAGGGATTCTCCTTCTGGAAATTTTCTGCCAAAACTCCGATGCCATGAATCGCCAAAAGATTTTCTGTTCCAGGTCTTATTTTTTTCTCTTGGGGTCCTCCATGGATGGTGGGTTCTACCAGTGAACCTTTCCTGATCCAAAGAACTCCTACACCCGTAGGTCCTCCGGCTTTATGAGCGGTGATGGAGGCAGAATCCAGAGGCGAATCCCCCAAGTGATAGGCTTTTCGGAAAAATCCTTGAGCCCCATCCGAATGGAAGTGCCCGCCACCAGTATGGACGAATTCTGCCAATGATTCTAAATCTTGGCAAATGCCTGTTTCGTTATTGATCCATTGGATCGAGACGATGCCGTTATCTGGAACCTCCTCAGGGATGACTCGCCCGTTTGTGTCGACGGGAATGATGCTCCCGGATCGACCTGCGGCATGGAGTCTTCTCAGCACCTCAAGAATCGAGGGATGCTCTGTGGAGCTCGCCGAAACCGCAGACGAAGAATTGACGAGTCCTCCCAGTGCCAGATTGTTACTCTCAGTACCTCCGCTGGTAAAAATGATCTCTGAAGAATCAACGCCCAAACAATCAGCGACCTTATCTCTGGACTCTTCAATAATTTTACGAGAACGCCGTCCGTCCCCATGGAGGCTTGAGGGGTTTCCCGTATGGCGAGTACTGAGTAAATCGGACATGGCAGAAGCCACCGAAGGTAGCAAGGGCGATGTCGCATTGTGGTCCAGATAGACTCGATTCACGACGCCGGGCCTCCCAGATCCAAACCCCTTGTCGACAGCATGTCGATATTCCAGGTTTGATCTTCACCAAGGGTGATTTTTAGGGAGTATTCGATGAACTGTGAGGGGTCTTCCCATATCAGGGTCATCCAACGGGAGGAGTCCTCACCTCGAACGGGCTCAGACTGGGGATCGATGCTGGAATTGACGATCAAGTCTCGGAGACCGATATCTCCGAGTTCTGGGACGTCTACAAAGCGGATTAATGCTTTGAACTGGAGGGGGCTGATTTGTTGCTGAGTGTTCTCCGTCATGCACTGGTAAGCCTTGTCGAACTCAGAAGCATCGATGGCATAGCGAAAGTAACGTACGGTTTCTAGGGGATCGCTTTTACTAAAATGGTCGTCCACGTTTGGAATGCTTTGGCAACCCGACGAGGTCAGGAGTGAGGTGACCGATAACCCCACGAGTAGAAGTAACGGTAATCGTGGCTGAGAGGTCATGATTATTCCTTCTCCTCGTCAATATCAAGTTCTGGAAACTTCGGCAAATCTGTCAGGTTTTCTTCCGGGATGAAATCTTCTATTTTCACGTCGACCACTTCGTCCAGCACCTCTTGAGATGCAAAGAGTGGAAATTGGTGAAGTGCTGATAGTACAAAAGCATCGCTGGGTCTGCAGTCCAAATGAACTTCATTGCGAAGACCGTCACTCCCCACACGTTCAAGTATCAAAATCGCACAAAAAGCACCCTCGACGATTTGGTTGACGATGGCTTTTTTTATCGAGATTCCAAATCCCATGAGAAGAGATCCCACCAGATCGTGAGTCATTGGCCTGGGTAATGGTTCATTTAGAACAGCTCTATTCAGCGCTTCACCTTCAGGAGATCCAATGAAAATGGTGAATGATTTACTCGGTGATTCTAGGAAAACAGCGGTGCATGAAGTTCCCTCCATACAGGACTTTATTGTAATGGGAATGAAAGGCTGATTCATATTATCCAGAGGTCCCTTCGTTCACGATTCCAACGCTGGCACCATGATCTTCAAGGCAATCGCGCAGCGGTTGGAGGAGATGAAGTGAATGCGCTGAACAGGCTAGAATCTCTCCTTTGCCACCATTCATGATATGGCATCCCGCCCCCCCCGACTCCTGAATGATCAGCATGCCTGCGGCAACGTCCCAATCATGGGTTCTGTACCACGCTGCTGCGTCGAGTCGTCCCGTTGCCACCCATGCCATCTCCAGCGCGATGGATCCTAGAGTTCGTTGTTTGATATTACTGGGAAGAAAATTGCGCCACCGAGGACGTTTCTTTCTCCACCTCGGTGTGAGGTGAATCATGGGGATATCGGCGCGAGTCGGAGAAACGGGATGCAAGCCCCCGCTGACTGTTCCTTTTCCAGCGACCGCTTCGATCCACTCTCCTCGTACTGGATCAGAGATCCAACCCAACTGTGTCTTGCCCTGATGTCTATAGGCGATAGAGACAGCAAAAATCGGAATACCTCTCGAGTGATTGGTGGATCCGTCCAGTGGATCAATGATCCAACCGGTCGTATCGGTGTCGTCTACAACGCCCAGTTCTTCGCCACTGATGGGGTCGTCAGGGAATTTTTCACGAGTAAGATCTCGGAATAATTGTTCCGATTCCTCGTCAGCATCGCGCCCCTCTAAGAAACGCTCTTTCACAAGTCTGCTCAATTGAGCGAGGACTTGTCGTCCGTGGCTTCTGCGTTCAGCGAGAGGGCTTAACCTGTACATTCATTGTCCTGTCGGCATGACTTCGAAAGTGCTTCCAAGCCAGGTAGGGTTCGTCCCTCAAGGAACTCTAGGGAAGCGCCCCCTCCTGTTGATACATGATGAAATCTATCAGAAATCTGAAGTTGACGGACTGCGGCTGCACTATCTCCACCCCCGACGACAACTCGACCAGCGTGGTGAGCGAGGAAGCGGGCGATTTCTCGAGTTCCGTTGGAGTATTCAGTCGTCTCGAAGACTCCTGCAGGGCCATTCCAAAAAATTGTTTGAGCCGATTGAAGTCGTGATTTGATGTGATCCAGGCTCTTCTCACCGATGTCGAAAAATGAAAGGTGCTCAGGAACCGGATCTCCGGCTTGAATAGAAACAACTTCTGAGGGGTGTTCCAAATCGTCTCCAGCGACAAAATCGACAGGAAGCACAGGTTCGGGTCCTCCGCTGAGGAGCTCCTTCACCGCACTCAATGAATCAGGTTCAGTTCTGGAAGCCCCTACGTCTATTCCTTCTCCAGCGAGAAGAGTGTTTGCGAGTCCACCTGTACAAACGACTCCGTCAAGTTGAGGACCCAACTGAGCGAGAACACCCATTTTGTCTTTTACTTTTGCTCCTCCGGCAATTACCCAAAAAGGCCTTTTCGGAGAATCCCTAATTTCTGTCAGGATCTCCAACTCTTTTTGAATCAAGAATCCGGAGAATGCCGGGAGAATTGAAGCGGCCGCAGAAACTGAGGCGTGAGACCTGTGGCAACACCCAAATGCATCATTCACATAGTACTTACAGTGACGGACGAGCCCCTGAGCAAAGTCAAGATCATTGGCTTTCTCACGGGGGTCGAATCGAAGGTTCTCTAAAAGAAGCACGGATCCATCTGAAGCAGCATCTAGGGCGTTCTTGACAGCCTCGCCTGGAGGGAATTCTTCGACGTGCTCGATCGGGATATCAAAATCTGAATGGAGGACACGTGCTATGGGAGCAGTGCTCCAACGTGAATCATGCCCTTTTGGGCGTCCTAAATGCGTCGCCATGAGAATGACAACGTCTTGATCCAGTAACCTTCGGAGCGTAGGGAGGATGGCTTCAATACGATTGGCGTCCGTTATCTTTCCGTTTGCCAGAGGGACATTGAGATCTGCACGTAAAAAGACTCGGTCTCCTGGACTGAGCTGAGTGATCAGATCTTCAATATGACGCATGCTGGAGTCCTGTCCCTTTTTGAGGTCTGTGGCAATTAAAGATAACAGGAGCACCCCAATTAAGGAATATCTGCACACGAGCAGGACTCAAAGATAATGGCAGCGAAAATGACCCAAAATCTAAAAAAGGTGTGGTCACTGTATTTCAGGAGGCGTTTGAGAGCTCTTCTTGACCAGATCGGCAATTCTTCGGCGAATGAAATAGCGCGTGAAGAGGAAGAATGGAAAGAGCAATAGATCGAGAAGACTCATGAACAGTGATTTTATGATCTGCACGCGAACGTATCCACGTGATCGTGAAGAGGCTTCAGGTAGTGGAGAAATCGACAGTCGATTTGATTTTTGATCGATCACTTTTCAGGCTCAGCCAGGACTTTGGTCCCACGTTTTTTCAACCAACTCCATCGAGAGACTCTAGAAGCGACGGCTTCTAAGGTTTTGTAATAAGTATAGTTGAGAGCGGTTTCTTGAGATCTGCCGACTCCTGCAGAAAATGGCATTTTCACTTTACCGGTGTGAACTCGTACCAGTTTTCCTTCGGCGTTTCGTTCTAGGAGTTCAAGTTGCGCTTCACCTTGATAAATATTGGCGATGGGTGCGCCATAGAAGTCTTGCTGACGGACGAAATAGCATCTGAGTTTGACTTTTAAAACGGAAGCCGCGCCTTCTTGTTTTCCTGGAGAAAAGCGAACCTTCCCTCCCATACGATTGAGCTGATATTTCAAACCGGACGACTCGACCTTTTTACGACCGAGTTTTTCATCGGCGACAACAACAATCATCTGAGCATTAGGACTGCCAGGCGGTAAATCGGGTGTGTTCTCGCGATCGAGCTTCTCCCAATCGGGAAGTGGGAGTTTTTCAGGAATCGCTGGAACCGATTCTGCAGGAGTATTGTCCATCTCCTTTTTGCGAGCCACAGCCTCAGCGCTTCCAGCGAGATACCAATCCCCGCCAATCCAGATATATCCCAATGCTTTCCGTGCGGCAAGATGGTCGGGGGAAAGAGCGATCACACGTTTCCAATGTATCGAAGCTTGAGTTTGTAATCTTTTATCGGTGCACCAAAGTGCTAAAGAAACATGGGCTTGAACGTCGTCGACTTTTATTTTGGCAGAACGTTCATTGTACTCGTCGAGAGGTGTCGAAGAGGTGGTCACCTTTTTGATCTCGTTCTTGTCGATGGTGACGATTTTTCCATCCAGTGTTCGGATGCTGACCAAGTCACCGATCTCTCTGACGATATTGCCTTCTAGCGATTTTCCATTTGTCAGTAAAAAGATATCCGCTGAAACGGGCAAGGTGGGAATTGTAACCAACAGAATTAGTGCGAAACTGTATATGATTCTCATGTTTTTGGGGAAACCCCCAGAATTACAACTAGAGAAACATTTGGAGAAACTATTGGTCAAAATATTGGTCAAAATATTGGTGAGACCAATAAAGAAACCAATCCATCCATTCAAGAAACCAAGTGCACGCAGAGGTGCGAGGCGACCAATTCCGAAAGGGCTCAATTTCCTGTATCCTCTCCTGTGTCAGATTTCAATAGTAACGATCCAGACTTTAACAGTAACGTTTTACCAGATGTAGTTTTTAACACCGTGAAGACCATCGAGTGACGAAAAACATTGAATAATGGTTCCCATGTGGTCGAAAATTTTAGCAGCTGAATGCCTCTCACGGACCTCCCTATCCAAGGGAGGGTCACTAGAGAAATCAATTTCGGCTCTTATCTGCGTTTTGACAACGACCGCCCTCTTTTCAGGATGTGGCGGAAATCAGCAATTTGAAACGGTCCTCTCCGACGAAACCGTCTCAGCGGGCATAGATTTTTGGCATGACAATGGAATGTCCGGAGAACTGTATTTCGCTGAAACAGTGGGTCCAGGCGTCGCCCTTTTCGATTGGGACAGTGATGGCGATATGGATGTTGCTTTCAGTCAGGGCTATCTACTCAAAAGTTCCAAGTCACCAGAGCCGACACGGCTGCTGACTCCCCCGTCAGGATTTGAATCAGGTTTTCGACTGTATCGAAATGACAGTCTGACCTCTGGGGCTCCAAAGTTCACAGATATCACATCTCAGACAGGAATTCAGTCGCGTGTATATGGCATGGGTTTGGCGATCACAGATTTCAATCGCGATGGTCAGCCGGATGTCCTCATCACCGGATTAGGTGAAGATGAATTTTGGGTATCGACCGACTCTGGTCAGTATTCCAATCGGGCGCCAGAGTTAGGGATCAATGATGATCGTTGGACAACAAGCGCGATCTTCGCAGATCTGGACCGGGACGGAGATGAAGATTTATATGTTTGCGCGTACGTAGATTTCTCTCTCGATAATCATAAGCCCTGTTTTGGACCCAACAGTGTTGTCGACTATTGCGGGCCCAGTTCTTTTCCGTCACTCCCCGACCGTCTTTATGAAAACATGGGATCTCATGCGTTGAGAGATATCACTTCTGAAAGTGGAATCGGAGCCGTTCCTGGAGCCGGGTTGGGTGTCGTGTGTTCTGATCTCGATCAAGATGGTTCAATGGATCTGTACGTGGCGAATGACGGAGAAGCGAATCGTCAATGGCGTCAGGACTCACGACTCCATTTCGTAGATACCGCTCTGCTGAGTGGTTGCGCGCTGAATCGTGACGGGCGTCCGGAAGCCTCTATGGGAGCGGATTTGGGAGATTTCGACGGTGACGGGGATGAAGATATCTTCCTGACGCATCTCGACGGTGAAACGAACACCCTGTACGAAAATCTCGGATCAGGTCAGTTTGACGACATTAGCGTCACCAGCGGATTAGGTATCCCGAGTAGGAAGTGGACAGGATTTGGCACGGCATGGTTTGACGTGGATAACGACGGTTGGTTGGATCTGTACGTGACCAATGGCGCAGTCAAGCGTCAGCTCAGTCTCGTTGCACAAGGGATTCCACATCCTCTGGGCCAGCCTGATCAAATCTATCGCAATGTCAAAGGACAGAAGTTCGAAATGATCCCTTATCAGCAATTACCTGCACTCCAAAAAATGACTGTGGGAAGAGGCGCGGCTCTCGGCGACATCGACAATGACGGAGACGTCGATATCGTCACTACTGGCAATGGTGAATCGGCACGAGTTCTTGTCAATCACCAAGGATCAAAGAACGCTTGGTTTGGAGTGAAATTTGAAGATTCAAAAGGAGTCACTCTCGATGGCGTAGATTTTAAAGTCGTTTTTGAAAATGGTGAAACACTGCACCGAAGATCTCGTCGAGGAGGATCTTATTTGAGCAGTCACGATCCGCGAGTCGTCGTCGGATTAGGGCAACGATCCGAACCCTTCATCGTGGTTGTCGAATGGCCTCATGGGAATGTTGAAAAAATTGGCCCGCTGACAACGGGGAAATATCACACCCTGAAAGAGAAGACCCCTTGAGTAAAAGTCTTGGTTCCAAAATGGGGTTGTCCGCGGTCAGTCATGCCCAGCGTTTACGATTTTTTGGATATTATTCGATTTTATGTCTCGTATGCGTCATTGGCTGTGAAGGAGATCGCTCTTTATCCGTGGATCCTCCACAGATCCCCTTAGAGGCTTTCGAAGGAAGTGTTCGCCAACATCTGGAAGAAATTGTTCTTCTGCTGGAAGAGAATGAAAGCGCGAGTTCCTCTGAAGAGACATCGAGAAAACACGCTCAAGCAGCTATGGTTTACCATGCTTATGATTTAAGAGAATCGGCGATTTATCACTACCGTAGGTCACTTGAACAGCAGAGTGATCACCGATTGAGTTACCTCTTAGCAAAAGTTCTCATGCTTGAATTTCTTCATGAAGAAGCCTTTGAGGTGATTGAACCCTTCTCGTCATTGTCTCCCCCTCACATTGTTACACTTCTCTGCCTCTCGGAAATCGAGAATACACTCCAGCGAGATGAGAAAAGCGCGCAGGCACTGGCGACGATCTTGAGCCTGAAACCTGATAGTGTTCCGGCCCTTTTCCAAAAAGGCCGACTTTTACACAAAAATGGGGAAGCGCAGGAGGCCTGTGACGTGATGCGCAGAGCTTTGCAACTGTCTCCAGGTGCGTCTGCGATCCGCTATCCTTATGCATTAGCGCTCAAAGAGATTGGGGATATTGAGGAAGCGGCTCGACAAATGAAGCTCAGAGGTTCTGCGATGCCCAGACCGAGTGATCCTTGGCTACAAGAGGTCATGGCGCTAAGACGTGGTGGACGTGTGCACCTGAATGAAGGAACACTTCTTTTTGAAGAGAATCTCTACGAACGAGCTGAAGCGTCTTTTTTAAAAGCACTGGAGTTTGATCCTGAATCTGCTTCTGTGCATTTAAATTTAGGTTCGACATTATTGAAACTGGGTCGCCCAGATGAAGCACGTGAATCGTTCATAGAGTCGATCCGACTCGATCCGTCACAACCCTTAGCGTGGTTTGATCTAGGTGTTCTGGAAGCCTCAACAGGTCATGAAACGCTCGCCATTGAATGCTATGACAGGGCGCTTGATCTGGATCCTGATCAACCCGAATCGCGATTCAATCGCGGGAACGCCCTGCGGAGACAAAAGAAGTATCAGCGAGCAGTGCAAGATTTTGAAAGAGTGTGTGCACTTCGACCGGGGAACACCTCAGCGTGGTTGGCTGAAGCGGTGTGTCATATCCGATTGGGGAATCATGAACACGCTCTCAAGAGATGTCGTCTTGGGTTATTGGCAACAGACAACAATGCACGGCTTGTCAGTATGGAAGCTCGCCTGCTTGGAACTCTCAGTACGGCTTCTCCAGATGAATTGAGGGGTGTTCTTGAAAGACTTCAGAAGGTCTTAGCAGATAGCCGTAATCTTGAATTTGTTGAATCGCGTGCGATGGTGTTGGCCGCACTGAATCGTTATCCCGAAGCACAACAACTTCAGCGAGACATGATTGACGCCGCTCGTCAGGCAGGCGAAGAGAAGATTGCACGACGGTTACTGAAGAATCTTGAGAATTACTCTCGGGGAGAACCGGCGGTCGATCCTTGGCCAGAGTCTGATTCTTCGGTAGACGCTTCACCGACGGGTTCAGCAGCGGGTTCAGTACCGCGCTGAGCAGAAGCAGAGGTCTTAACCTGAACTTCGGCCCTCGCTTTGATCTCTTCTGGTTTCCCATTGCCAAGATCACTGACGGATTCAGCATCCGTGAGAATCCAGTTCCCTGAATTTTGTGTAAAATTGGCCGTCACCTTTAAGGGGATCTTCATGGCCCCCACTGCAGCGCTCGGCATCCGGATGATCAGTTGCGCAGGTTTTTCGATTCCTTCACCCAACCACTCGCTGACCCGTGCTACCCAGATTTCATTTCCAAGAGAATCGAGAATGGATTCACTGAGGAATCTTCCTGTGGATTTGTCGAAGAGGATCTTCGCGGTTTGGGCTCCTTCAGGACGGCCTTCCCAATATGAGATATTGAGAGCGCCGACTCCTGCATACAAAGAAGGTGCTCCGGTAAGGTCGAACTCCACTTCAACACGATCCTCGGAAACCGAAACGGACCCTGCAAATAAAGAGGGAGCCTGAATCCAAAGATCTGCTGCGAGCCTGAGGTGAATGACACGATCCAGATGATATTCCAATAGGCGTGTTAATTTAATTTCTTCTGCAGTGGCGTCAATATCGATAACTTTACTGCTCCCAGAAGGAACATTGATCATCGAGAATTGGTAAGCGATGGGGCTCGATGATTTCGGTTTTCCTAACCAGCGATTGGAATGCTGAAGTAGTTTCGAAATTTCAGATTTATAAGGGGATTGTTCAGGTGCATTCAGGAAATAACTTTGAGCGAAGATACAGGAATCGACGTCCGCCAACTTCGTCCACAATCCTCGTAGGTCATTACGAAGAACGGGGGTCTTCAATGCTTTGCGAATCGCATTTTGAGCATTTAGAGCCCCAGGGTGTAGAGGTACTGAACTGGCGTTCTTCTCTCCCAAAATAGCCTCAAATAATGGAGCCGAAGGAGGCCTAACCAAAGTTTGAAGTGCACGCAGCGTGGCGGATCGAACGACAGGACTTTCATCTGAAAACCTTGTTACGATGAGGTCTAGTACTTGAGCGTCGGGTGTTCTGGCCAGTCCGTATACCGCAGCTTCTCGGGCGTAAACAGTCTCGCTCTCGAGACAACTGGAAAAGAAGTCAATTCTTTCCGCAGGGAAAGCTTCGATGACGAGCATCGTGACGACTTGACGAGTTCGGCCCTCATTTTTCTCCATCAATGGCAGTAATCTGGGCAGTAATTCTTTTAACGGGTTGAGCACAATTTCAGCCAAAGTTTGTCGTATTTGTGGGGTGGAACCTGTCGTCAACGATGTGACCCACCTATCGACTAACTCTTCGTTGTCGCCCACTTGAAGAACATTCTCTGTCTCAGCTCGGCTTGCGTGAAACTCGCTCTCAGCGGCGAGAACGTGACTGTTGATCAGTAGTGCCCATAAAAAAATCATTGGTTGGAATCTCTCACGAATAAAATGTTTCGTTGGCATTGGCCAATTTACACAAGTAAGAAGACGGAGTTCTGGAGTCTCCAGCTCCGTGTGCTTTCTCCAGTCGATCAACGATGACTTCAAGACCTTGTGTATCAGCATAGCGAAGCAAGCCCCCCAAATGCGGTGGGAAGCCTGTTCCCATAATCATCGCAAGATCGAGCATGCCAGGATCCTGAACAACGTTCTCCTCTAGGCAGCGAGCCGCTTCGTCAATCATGGGATCTACGAGAGCAGCAATGATCTGATCTGGTGTTCTCGGCTTGTTGATGAGCTGTGAAGCGTTGACAGGAATATCGTTTTTCGTATTCCAAGTCATCTGGCGGCCTTGATGGCGATAAAATCCAATTTTGGATTTTTTCCCTAACCAGTTTTTCTGAACCATGTCTGACAACAGCGAAGAAGCTTTGTAGCGGTCACCATAGGCCGCAAAAAGTGTGTTCGATACTTCCAAGCCGACGTCTAATCCGACTTCGTCCATCAATCTGAAGGGCCCCATCGGTAGGCCGTGCTTTCTGGCCACTTCGTCAATCAATGGCCCCGGTGTCCCCGTAAGAAGTAGGCGGGAAGCACTGAGCATGTACGGAATCAAAATCCTGTTCACGAGGAAGCCTGGAGAATCTTTAACGATGACGGGGTACTTCCCCAGTTTCCGAGCAAGAGAGAGAGCTTTCCCTACAGTTTCGGGAGATGTCCATTCTCCTGGGATCACTTCAACAAGAGGCATTTTGGGAACTGGATTGAAAAAGTGCAGCCCCACGACCCGATCAGCCACAGGACTATTTTCTTGAATGAGAGTCACGCTTAATGCTGAGGTATTCGTCGCGAAAATCGCATCTTCAGGTAAGCGGTCTGCTATGTCTGCTAGGACAGACTTCTTGACGTCCATACGTTCGACGACGGCCTCAAGTACGCAGCCGCAATTTTTTAAACCGTGTAATTCTTTGCCATATGTCAGTGCGGAAAGGAGCGCGTCTCTTCGTTGAGCGGTGACTCGACGTTTCTTGAATCGCCGATGAAGATCAGCACCAATAACCTTGAGGCCTGAAAGTAATGAGTCTCTTGAAATGTCCCGGAGTCTTACAGGGATACCCTTTTGTAGTGCCACTGATGCCACACCCGACCCCATAGTTCCTGCCCCCAAAACGATCAGAGATTTTCCATCATCCCAATCGCCTTTAGGCTCTTCACGGGTTCCTCTTCGGGATCTTTCCGAATCCTGGAAAATATTTACTAAATTCCGGGAGATGACACCTGTGACCAGTTGGGATATTTGACGAGCTTCAAGGACCAGAGACGATTCTAGAGAATTTGAAGCGGCGTAACTGGCCACTTCGATGGCCTTTTCCGGTGCAGGCATTTTCCCACCGGTCTTTTTTCGGACTGCTTTTAACGCTTGCTGAGAAACGAAATAACGACCGAGTGCCGTGCCATCAACAAGTCGAGATAAGAATCCTGATCGAAGTTTGGAACGTCGTGCATCCACAGATTTCAGATTATCGGAGAGCATTTTATCGATGGTTTTCAGCGCTAATGTTCGAAAACCTTCAGGTGCGATGAGAGCGTCTACCACGCCTCTTTTGAGTGCAGCCTTCGCGGGCATCCGTCCGGCAGGAAGTATCCATTGGAGAGCGCCCCTGAGGCCGAGCAACCTCGTCATGCGAACCGTCCCCCCGAATCCAGGGATGATGCCCAGATTCACTTCGGGGAGTCCTATTCGCGTCGACGGGTCATTCACTGCGATTCGAACTGAGCAACCCAGTGCGAGTTCGAGGCCCCCTCCCAGGCAGACGCCATGGATGACGCAAAAACTGGGAACTGGAAATCCACTGAAGTTACCAAAGAGATCTTGGATCAGTCGGCATTGATCAAAGACTTCATCAGGATCACTCGCGGATTCGATGATGTCGAGGTCTGCACCTGAAATGAAGTATCCGTCTTTTGCGCTTGAGACGATGACCGCCTGAATACCATCGTGTTCGATGGCCCTTGGCAAGGTTTCCTTCAAGTCTTCTAAAACAGATTGGCTGAGGACATTCGCATTCGATTCGGCATCGATAACGATGTGAAGAAAACGTCCTTTAGGGTCTTCTGTTGGGAACGCTCCGTCCCAAACGGAAGAACGGATCAGTTTAAATTGACTCATGCTGACCATCCTTCCAGAAGCACTGCGCCTCCTTGGCCCCCACCCACGCACATAGTGGCGATACCGTGACCGCCTCCAGACTCATGCAGTTGGCGAGCCAATGTCAGGACGATTCGGGTGCCTGACGCTCCAACAGGATGTCCCAATGATATGGCCCCTCCATGTGGATTTAATCGATCTTCTGGGATCGAGCCGGGAACAGCTTTGAAGCCAGCCATTTTGGAATAGCTCGGGCTTTCAAGTGCTTGCTGACACGCCAAGACTTGAGCAGCAAAGGCTTCGTTCAGTTCAACAATTGAAATATCTTTCAGTGATAATCCCGCATCGTTCAGTACCGCTGCCATGGCGTGTACGGGGCCTAAGCCCATTCTTAAGGGGTCGCACCCCATGAACCGAGCGCCGAGCATTCGAGCCAATGGCTGATAGCCCTCTGCGACGGCTCTCGATTCCCTCATCATTAGAAGCATTGCTGCTCCGTCAGTGATGCCGCATGAGTTGGCCACCGTGACGGTTCCCATTTTTTTATCGAAGTAGGGTTTCATGCGACTCATTTTGACGAAATCTGTATTTTCTCGCGGTCCGATGTCCTCGGTCAGCATTTCGTCGAGGTGTGGAGGGATAGCAAACGGAGAGATTTCTCGAGAGAAAGCACCTCGTGAAGAGACGGCTTTTCTATGACTGTCCATGGCATATCGATCTTGATCTTCTCTTGAAATGTTCCATTCGCGCGCCAAACGTTCAGCGGTGTCACCCATCATTTCTCCGCTGAAGGGATCTTTCAGTCCTTCGAGAAGTCCGATTCTAGGCTTGAGGTCAGACCAACGAAAAGAGGAGAATCCGGCCAATTTTTCTTTGAGCGATCGAGCCTTATTTATCGAGGCGATTTTGAAACCCAGACTGAGAGGATAAAGAAGTGGGATACGACTCATGGACTCTGCGCCACCCGCAAGTATCGCTGTTTTTTCATTCGATTGGATACGAAGCATCGCATCGACGACAGACTGCATACCACTGGCGCAGTTTCTGGCAACAGTATAAGCAGGGACGGGCACGGGTAGTCCGGAGTGAAGGCTGACCACTCTTGCGGGGTTGGCCCGGTCGGGAGGTTGAGCACAGCAGCCCAAGATTAACTCGTCAATATCGTCGACCGGAAATCCTGTGACGTCGAGCAACTCTCGAGTGCAGGAAGTCGCGAGCACGTCTACCGAGGTATCTACCAGATCTTCCCCAGATCGGACAAACGGCGTCCTGCGTCCTTCGACGATTACGACGGGATCATTCAATAGGTCTACCCTTTCCTCAACGTATTCTTACGTATCTGCCATTGTTGTCAGCAGCAAGCTTTTGCAGGAATTCTTCTTCAGCATCGACGAATCCTAAAGTGAAAATCCGGATTCCCCGCAGATGATTGACCGCTTTCGTTTCAGCAAGGATTCTTCTCATCAATTCTGGTGCATCGGGCGGGAGATTGTTACCTCTCGTGCCCATATGCGTGGGTGCCCCATCTGTGATTAAGTATATCGTATCGACAGTAGGGTCACCTAAAGCCATATGTAACGCCTCGTCGGTGACTGTTATTCCTGTGGCATTCAAGGATTCAATGAATTTCACCGCATCACTGCGATGCTTTCGATTCGCTTCTTTGAGCACGGGGCTCCAGGGAGAGACCTCCGTAGAGTATGCGATCACGGTAAAACGTTTATTCTCACCGAGACCTTCGATCGCCTTTTTGAGTTCCGATTGAGCTCTCAAAATTCTTCTGCGCGATTCCATGAGTTTTTGAATCTTTTCTTCGACAGATTCCCCAACTCCGGTTGAGCGACTCACCTTCTTCAGTTGTTCGTCACTCGGCGGGTCCGTGGCCATCATCGAGCCAGAAATATCGATGATGAAAGCGATGTTTTTACCCGTGATATCAAGCCCGAAGAGTCCTGTTCCTGTCATCTTTTCAACAGGTGCTGAAAGATCTACTTTCGAAGGATCTAATTTATCTCTGTGAACACTGATCCATGATTTATATGCCGCTGAATCATGCAAAGAGATGCCTGTTAACCTGTGGAGACTGTCGCGGCACGTCAACCAGGCTCTATCCTTTGCCATTTTTTCCAACTCGTCTCTCCCACCCTTAGCAGCACGCTCACGGGTAGTGGAACCTTCCCATCTTTTCATGGCAGAGATGAGAGGTTCGATAACGAGTATGTCTTGAGTTCGACCCAATATTTGGGAAGCCACGATGACAACCTGTGGAGCTTTGTCATGAAGAGCCTTGAGGGAAAGCGAAACGCTGTCGGAACCTTTGGATTGAAGTGAAGCATACAAACCCAAAGTTCTGGCAGGCCAGTCAGGGTGCTTTTTCACCAACTTTTCCAACTCATTATCAAACTTTGGACCTTGAAGAGTTCCTAATATCCGAGTGGCGTCAACGAACACTCTATGTCGATCAACGCTGTACCATGCGCTCTCTGGTGCCGCCTCTACTTTGGCGACGGCATCTGCGATTGGACGAACAGCTTTGTATGAATTTTTCTCTACGAGTTCTCGCATTCGCGAGAGAAGACCATTTGCGTCCTGATTTTTGACGCACTGATCAAGTTGCTTGTCCCCGGCAACGTTGAAAAAGAGTAGTGAAGCGACGATGAGATTTAGCAATCGATAGCCTCCTGGATGGCTTGCATCGCTTCATCCACTTTTAGCCGGGTCTGAACCATTGAATCACGTTCCCTCAAAGTAACGGTTTCGTCACTGAGAGTTTCGCCGTCAACAGTGACACAAAATGGAGTACCTGCTTCGTCCATGCGACGGTAACGTCGACCCACTGCGCCTTTAACATCATAGAAAACGGGGAACTTCCTCTTGAGTTCCCGATAGATTTCCTGAGCTTTTTCAGGCATTCCGTCCTTCTTCACGAGTGGAAGCACAGCGGCTTTCATCGGGGCTAGGCGTGGGTGGAACTTCAGGACGACTCTCGATTGCATTTCACCTTTATCGTCAGGCGCATTATCTTCTGTGTACGCCTCACAAAGAAACGCCAAAGCCGCTCGATCAGCACCGGCAGACGGCTCTATCACATGTGGAATAAATTTTTCGTTAGAAACCGGATCTCGGTAGCTGAGATCTTTTCCACTGCCTTTCCAAAGAGGCTTGCCGTTTTCTCCCAGTTGAACTTCTAAAGGCTTGGAATTGGGATCGAGCTTGCCCTCCATGTGACTGCGGAGGTCAAAATCGCCACGATGCGCAATGCCTTCTAACTCTCCGTATTCTCCCTCTGGAAGGAATGGGAACGCGTATTCAATGTCAGCGGTACCTGTGGAGTAATGGCTGAGTTCATCAGAATGGTGTTCTCTAAGAATGAGGTTTTCAGAAGATAACCCGTGGTTGAGATACCAATTCATCCTGCGATCTCGCCAGTAGCTGTACCAATCTTGAGAGGTGTCAGGATGGCAAAAGAATTCCACTTCCATTTGCTCGAATTCACGCACTCGGAATGTAAAGTTTCTGGGCGTAATCTCATTCCTGAAACTTTTACCAACCTGGGCAATGCCAAATGGGATTTTGACTCGAGACGAATCCACGACATTTTTGAAATTAACGAAAATCCCCTGTGCGGTTTCAGGCCTGAGGTAAGCCATGCTGTCGTCATTATGAAGAGCGCCCATTTGAGTCTTGAACATCAGATTAAATTCGCGCGGTTCTGTCAGTGTTCCCGCGTCTTTTGCATCAGGACCCAGAACCAATTCTAGTTCATCGATAGTTTCAAGACTGCAGGCGCTACCGTCCCATTTTATCTGATCACGATCCTTTGCTCTCAAGCCAAAGAACTTCTGCGCTCGGGCGGTGAATGCTTCATCCTCTTCTTCGGGATCAGCCATTGCAGTTACGAATACCTTTTTATCTCGGTACTCTGCCCAGCGACCTCTCAGTTGATCGTGACGATATCGTTTTTTAGATTCCTTGCAGTCCACCATCATGTCGTGGAACAGGTCGTGGTGACCTGAGCAACGCCACACTTGAGGGTGCATAATTATTGAGCAGTCGAGGCCTGTCATTTCGAAACTGCTCTGCGCCCCGGGGAGCACTCCTATGTCGTCATGACGAGAAACCATGTCAGCCCACCAGGCTTCTTTGACATTTCTCTTCAACTCCACTCCGAGCGGGCCGTAATCCCAACAACCATTCATTCCGCCGTAAATTTCGCTGGATTGGAAGATGAAGCCCCTGCGTTTACTCAGGGAAACTATTTTCTGCATGACACTGGGCTCTGGATTACTCAAGTGGCCTCCTAAGACCTCTACTGAAGGTCTGACCGCTGTGGTTGGTCTAATGCTGTCCCAAGAGAAAGATCTCTCAGGTTCCCCTCATCCTAGAAAGAGGGCCTCCTTCTGGCAAGTTGACCCCCTTATCGTTGACTCAGATAGTCACTTTTCCTATACAGGACTCCTAGGAGGCCTCATTGAATATTCTCACAGAAGAGCGATTAATCCAATTCCTCAGGGAGACTGTCGATTTACAGGGTATCTGCCTTGATCAATTGATCTCCTCTGGGACGAGTCCTGTTTCCGAACAAGTACTCCAAAGGTACCGGGACTTTGTTCACTCTATCCAAGTTGAAAAAGATCGGGAACCCACCCTCAAGGAGGAATTCTGGACTTGGATCTGGGAAGCCCCTGCAAATATGAACTACATCCAAATGTATGGCCGACTCGCTTGGATTAATTTACAGCTTCTCAATCTGTTATAAATCTGCACCGTTCGGTACAGATATTTTTTACATTCGGGTCAAGGGTTGAATGCAAAGTCTTTTGAGCCCCGTTGCCAGAGTATTCTTCAGACTTTCGATTAATGTCAATCGGTGCTCACTCAACTGTGGGTCATCCGACATGACTCGATGCTTTGCGTAGTAAGTATTGAAATCGCTGGCCAGCTCTAAGAGGTATTGCGAGAGCTGTGAAGGCTCCGCTGATTTAGCAGCCTTATCAGTGACTTCAGGATATCGAAGTAAGCGCTTTATCAAAACGAGCTCTTCGTCTTCGACAAGACCCGATCCGTCTCCACGAGCCAACTTCGATTCCGCAGCTTTACTCAAAATGCTAGCAAATCTGACATGAGTGTATTGAAGATAAGGACCAGTTTCGCCGTCGAAGGCGAGCATCTTGTCGAGATCAAAATTCACGTCTTTTCGCCGCGAAGCCTTCATGTCGCTAAAGATCACTGCACCCATTCCGACCGCTTCAGCGATTTCGGATAAATCGCTTTCGGAAATATCAGGGTTCTTTTTTCGAACAACAGCGCCCGCTAACTCAACGGCTTTATCGAGGACATCCTGCAGAAGCACCACTTGGCCTCCGCGGGTTTTCCCTTTTTTCCAATGCCCATCGACATTCAGACGCATCACGCCAAATTCAGCGTGCTCGAGATGATCAGCCCATTCGTAGCCCATCTTCTTGAGGACCCCAAATACCTGCCGGAAATGCAGGCCTTGTCCCGCATCGACCACGTATAGGCATCTGTCGAACTTCACGTTTTCATATCGAGTGATGGCGCTCGCCAGATCTCTCGTGCCATACAGGGTGGCTCCGTCCTTCTTGCGAATCAGCATCGGCGGGATGTCTTCTTCGACCTGGACGACTTCTGCGCCTTCACTCTCTTCAAGAAGATTCAGCTCAGAGAGTTTTGCGATGACGCCTTTCATCGCTTCTTCGTAGTGCGATTCTCCGATAACCGTATCGAAATGAACTCCCAGTCGAGAATAAATTTTATCGAACAGTTGAAGAGAAACGTCACGAATCATAGTCCAACGATCACGCGCCAGTGGATCTCCGTTTTCGAGTTTTTTAAACCATTCTCGAGCGAGGTCTTCAAGTTCCGGATTTTCTTTGGCGTCATTGGAGTATCGGACATAAAGAGCATTGAGATCTGTGACCGCATCTTCTCTTTCTGACAAAGGAGGCGAATCAAGGTCGTCAAAGTCTTTGTAGCTTTCCCAAGCCGCCAGGAGTTTTCCGAAGCCAGTCCCCCAATCACCCAAATGATTCCAGGAAACCACTTCGTATCCGGCACTTCGGAAAATATTGGCCATCGCCTGACCCAGCATCGTGGATCTGAGATGATGCACTGCGAGGTGCTTTGCGATGTTCGGAGAAGAATATTCGACGATGACGGTTTTGCCGTTCCCTGAATCCGTGCAACCCCATGATTCTCCACTGGATTCGATCAGGCCGATCGCGTGTTGACTGAAGACTTCGCGGTTAACTTTGAGATTCAGGTACGGACCTGTGGCGACGACCTCTTCCAGCCAATCAATATCCCAATCTCGACTGGCGAGATCCTGGGACACTTTAACGGGTGAACTTCTCAATAATTTGGCCAATGGGAAGCAACCCATAGCCAGATCGCCCAACTTGGCGTCAGGGGGGTCGACCAGATCCAACTCCAGTCCTTCCGGATCGAGATCCAAGAATGACGCGATTTTGGACGCCAGTTGACGGCTGAAGTGTCTCATTTCAATTCTTCCTGTCTGGAAAGTTAAATGTCGTCTCGGGGTCCTCGGCATTTTATAGTGATATACAGGTGGGAACCAAGTGCTCCCACAAGGTCGGCACACCTTTCTTTGAAGAATGACAAGGAGTCTCATGACTGATCGTCTCAAATCGACCCAAAGTCGCCACGACAATGCAGAGTTGAAGTTGGTCCAATATCGTCGCTATCTGGCACTGTGTATCCTGATGGGCCTGATTTCATCCTGCGGCTGGTGGATGAGTGCCCTGAAATCCTCCGATTCAACACAACTGCTCTCCGTCGCAGAAGCACAATCGGGCCCCAAGTGGAAAGAGATCGCTGCTGGGATCATCCCCACAGAATTTGGTGAGTTGCTCAGTGTGAATGGAACAGCGGGGAATTATTCTCTCGTCTTTAGAGATAGTGATAAAGTTCTCCGCATCGTCGACCTGAGAGGCGGAAAGATTCCAAACCGATCCCTCGTCATTCAGAGGAAGTAATGGAATTCGGGCTCCGAAGAGTCAAAGAGTCCGCGACCAGTGCGGAGTCAGTCGCAGAAGAACACGAAGAGAATGCAACGATTTTTGATCTGAATACGAGACAGGGTTTATGGAGTCACTTCAAAGACTGAAATCCATCATTGATACTCTCCGATCTCCAGGTGGATGCCCTTGGGATTTGGAGCAGACTCCGGAATCTCTGAGACCCTTCCTTTTAGAGGAAGCTCATGAAGTCGCTCAAGCGATTGAAGAAGGTGACTCGGAACACATATGTGAAGAATTGGGTGATCTTCTGATGAATATTTTTCTCCAAGCTCGTATTGGAGAAGAGGAAAATACATTCAGTCTCAACGACGTCGCCGAGAATATCTCTGACAAACTAATTCGAAGACATCCTCATGTATTCGGAGATGCCGACGCTGCTGACCCCGAAGCCGTTCGCCGACAATGGGAAGAGATCAAGCAGGAAGAAAAAGGTGAAACAGAGACGGCACGAAACACTATCAGGCCGCTCCCCGCTTCATTACCCGCCTTGTGCAGGGCCGATCGTGTCGGGCAAATGGTTGCCAAGGTAGGATTTGATTGGCCAGACAGCACGGGTGCCATGGAGAAAGTAAAAGAAGAACTCGATGAACTTCATGAAGCAGTGGCTAAAGGTGTCCCGGAAGAAATAGAGCATGAGATCGGCGATATTCTTTTTGCAGTGAGTAGTGTTGCCCGCAAAGTGGGTGTCGATCCTGAAGTCGCCTTGAGCCGTTCACTTTCGCGATTTGAAGAGCGTTTCAAAGTTGTTGATCAGAAACTGGGAGAACGCGAATCTGCGCCCCTCGATCAACTCGAAGAATGGTATCTCGAAGGCAAAGAAATCCAGAACCGAAATCAGGAGTAACCCAATTGAGCATTTCCTTTGAAAACATCTCGCGTATTCGAGACGAGATCACACAAGGCCTAGCGACGAAAATCATTGGTCAAGAAAAGGTGATCGAAGAGGTCATGATCTCCCTTTTATCCGGAGGTCATATTCTCGTCATGGGCGTACCCGGTTTGGCCAAAACCCTCCTCGTTCGATCGATCTCCGAATTGCTTCAGTTAGAATTTAGCAGAATCCAATTCACTCCAGATCTGATGCCGCAGGACATCACTGGGGCGAGCATCCTTGACCGTGAAAGCTCCACGGGCGGACGACAGTTCTCCTTCGCCAAGGGGCCTCTCTTTGCGAACATGGTATTGGGAGACGAAATCAACAGAACTCCTCCCAAAACACAAGCGGCGCTGCTCGAAGGGATGGAGGAGGGCCAAGTGACGGTCATGGGAGTTCGACACCCACTTCCAGATCCGTTCTTTGTCATGGCGACCCAAAATCCCTTGGAGCAAGAAGGAACCTATCCGCTTCCGGTCACGCAGTTGGATCGGTTTTCGTTTCAAATATTGATGGATTATCCCAATGCTGAGGAAGAATTAGACGTGGTCTCAGTCACGACCGCTATGAACCCAGGCCCCCTCAAACCCGTTGTTACTGCAGAATGGCTCCGCGAAGCGTCTCTTGAAGTGCGTCAGGTTCAAATTCCAGATTTTCAGTTGATCAGAGCGACAAGAATCGTGAGATCCACGCGTCCACAAGAAGAGGGCGCCCCTGAAGCCGCACGAGAGCTCCTGTACCACGGAGCAGGACCTCGAGGAGTGCAGACGATACTCGCAACCGCTCGCGCGAGAGCGGCTCTCAACCAACGTAACACGGTCACCGATGAGGATATTGACGCTGTGCTATTCCCGTCATTGAGACACCGATTGGGCCTCAGTGTTCACGCGGAAGCAGAAGGTCTTGAGCCTGATCAGGTCCTCATCAGGATCCTGGAGGAATCAGGTGACCGACCCGAGGAAACTGACAGTGAAACACTGAAGCAAGCGGGGTTTTTCAAGGAGTGGCTCAGCAAACTCGCTGATACCACGCCTTACTTCCGAAGTTGAATCATTTTTCCTGACTGACGATAAAGCCGACGATGTCTCTTGCGCTATTCTCGTCGTAATTATAGCGGTCCTTCAGGAATTGAAGACTGTTCTCCACAGCTTCCAACTCGGACTTCGACAATGTCGAACGTTCGTCTGAGAATGATTTCAGTATGTTGATCAGCGATTCATGGATCTCGTCGCTGCGCGAGTCCCAGAAGCTCTGCTTTAAAGTATTATAGATCTCAGGGAATACTTGAGAGTAATCCAGTTCTAAGTTTGGATTCTCGGTGGCATACGCACCTATGCGACTGAGCAACGAAGATCTGAACTCTTCGATTCCGTCTTTGATCTCAAGCTTCTTCTCAATATCAGACATCACATCAGAGGTCTGCTGGCTGAAGCCTGCAGTTGAAGTCTGTTGGCTGAAGCCTGCAGTTGTATTTTTCGGAATACTCTCGCCTAGCTCATGGGCCTTGACGCAGTAGAAGTATTCACTAAACAGACGATCAAACTCTCCCTCTTCAACGTACGAGAATGAGTCGAATATTTCCCTTTTCACCAACTGAAGGTAATGAGTTTTAACATCAGAAACGAACTGTTTACAATCGTGAAAACCGTTATCAACGGCCAATCGGAGGAAGTCATGAACACTGGTGTCCTTGATGAAATCTTCAATCTCCTCAAGTATCGATAACGGAGAAAGGGAAAGCCATTTTTGATTCTCTGAAGCGGAAGCAATAAGGGCCATCATTTCTCGGGGAGAGGCTCCTCTTCGACCTTCGTATTCGCTCCCGAAAATGCCTTCAAACTCGCCTTCAGTACCTTCGTGTTCTTCTCTGAGGTTTTGGACATTTCTCAAAAGAAGTTTGCGATCATCTTCTTTCATTCCCAAAGGCGTTTCACCGTGATCGTAGAGCATCGCTTTCTGAAGTGGCGAAAGACGAGCGACGAGAGGCGCTAGTTCTGGCGAATGGTTTTTGGGTGATGGTCTTTTCAGTCTCGTCATAACAACCCACAAAGCCGCCATTTGAGCCGTGTGTGGGGCCACGGACCCTCCCGAGACATGTCGGTCGATCTGGCGCTTATAAAGTTCCGCTTCCCGACTGTATTGCAGCAAGTAGGGAACTCTGACCAGGGCTAAACGACCTTTGAAAGAAGAGAAGTCCGGTGTTCTCTTAAACATGTTGAGTTGCTTCTCGTTGGCACTTCCGCACAGAACAAGATCGAGATGGGCTCTGAAATTGGGGAGCTGAATCGTTCCCTTTTCAGAAGTGGTCAAAAGATACTTGTTGGTTTCAGGCGGACGTTTCAGGAAGTCTGAGTATTCACACAAGCCTCGATTCGCAGCGATCAAGTCACCGTCGACTTCGTACAAAGGAAGGCCGTGGAGAATTGTAGGTAATGCATTCCCATTCAACCCGATAGGTCGAACCTGCGCATCGATGTTTCCTTGTGGCTCGATAGAGATACAGCCGAGGCGGTACTTTTTAGAGTGGAAAAAGCGTTCCACTTGCACGTGCCTCATCACTTCGAGCCAGTCGCCTTTATGCGAGCTCAGTAATGCTTCGTAAATCGATTTGCTCTTTTGGCTCAAGTCGAACTGGAACACCCAATCGTAATTGAAATTTTCCATTTCCCGGATATCGGGGTGCAGCTCTAGTGCGTGGCGAACAAGTTCTTCACGTTCTTTCCTTGGGATGAGGAGCAGCGGTGAGTCTTTGAGTTCGCAACGAATGATGGCGCCGACGTCTTTTGGCTTAAGAAACGCATAAGAGCCGTTACTATTGGGCTCGTCTTCTTCAAATCCAATGCGACTCGATTCCACAGACTTCTCGGGGAAGATCCAATTGAATCGATAAAGCGCGCCCTCCTGTTGGATGCTGTATTGATGCATCGCTTGCATGAGGGCATTGATCGTTGTCGATTTTGCAGATCCATTGGGACCATGGAGAAGTAGCAGTCGATCACCTTTTCCATTTCTGGAAAACTGACGAAGTTTCATGTAGATCGAATTCTGAACACTCTCTTGCCCCACCAGATTTTCGGAGAGATCCCCATGTTCAAGATCAAAGAGTTTCCATCTTTTATCGGGAACCCCCACCCTCTGGATGTCCTCTGAACCGTAATGTTCAAAAACGTCGAGAAGGTACCTGGGAGAATTGCGCAGATAGGGATAGGGGTGAGCGAGAAAATCGTCTAGGAAGTTAGAGAAGCTGCGAATCCTTTGTCTGGATTCGAATCGGTCGATGGAGTTTCTCCTGAATTGCTTTAGAAATTCCTGATGATCCATACTGGTCGTCCCCCGTTCACATGCGTATCAGTAATCATACCCGATTTTACGAATTTCTTCATAGAGGGTATTTAGTAGACGCACGTGACGGACAGAAAGTTTCCATCACTCGATCATTTATAAGCAGCGATACCGGTGATTTCATGTCCCAGGATCAAAGCATGTATGTCATGTGTTCCCTCGTAGGTTTTGACCGATTCGAGGTTCAGCATGTGTCGCCCCACAGGATACTCATGGGTGACGCCGTTTGCTCCCAGAAGGTCTCTTGCACTGCGAGCGATCTCTAATGCCCAGTGAACATTGTTCCGTTTCGCCATGGAAACGTGCTGAGCGGTCATTTTGCCGTCTTCTTTTAACTGCGAGAGCCTCAGATTGAGAAGTTGGGCTTTGGTGATCTCTGTGAACATCTCCGCCAGCTTCTGCTGAACAAGTTGGAAACTGGCAATCGGCTTATCGAATTGAATACGACTCAGTGAGTATTTTTTAGCCGCGTCGAAGCACGCCATGGCAGCCCCTGTGGCCCCCCATGCAATGCCGTATCGAGCTTGGGTCAAGCAAGAAAGAGGGCCTCCCAAACCATCAGCACCAGGCATCAGGTTTTCCTTAGGAATCCTGCAGTCTTGGAAATGGAGTTCACTGGTGATGGAAGCTCTGAGTGAGAATTTCTTTCCTTGCTTTGTGGTACTGAATCCTTCAGTGCCTTTTTCGACGAGGAATCCTCTGATACGACCATCCAGTTTTGCCCACACGACGGCTACGTCAGCAACGCACCCATTGGTGATCCACATTTTATTGCCGTTAAGAACATAGGAATCACCATCCTCGACAGCGTGCGTGATCATTCCACTGGGGTTTGAACCGTGATCGGGTTCGGTTAATCCGAAACAACCAATCATGCGACCCGCAGCGAGTTCAGGAAGGAACTTTTGTTTTTGCTCTTCTGTACCGTACCGATGGATCGGATACATCACGAGTCCACCTTGAACGCTGACAAAGGAACGAAGTCCGCTGTCTCCACGTTCGAGTTCCTGCATGATCAATCCATAAGCGGTGTTGTCGAGTCCTGCGCATTCATAACCATCAAGGTTTGCACCGAGAAGTCCGAGCTCGCCCAACATCGGAATCAATTCAGTGGGAAACTTATCTTCCATGAAACAATCATCGATGACATCGACGACATGATCGTCGACGAAATCACGAACGGTATCGCGAATCAATCTCTGCTCTTCAGTGAGCAGATCATCAATGATGTAAAAATCTGTACCTTCGTACTTTTCCATGGAGACCTCCGTCAGCATTTCCTGTCACAAGTATCCCCATATTAACCGGCGGAATGGGTTGGGAGAATGAAAAGAGACACGTTGAGGATCGGAATTGTTGACAAACTAGACTTTTCAAAACGACCGTGAGGTCCAGTGAGCCATTTCTCGCCCACTCGTCTGGATAAACCGGAGAAAGCATGCGCAAGCGTGGGTACAAAAAAAAAGGCCAGCACCGAAGTGCTGACCTCTTGTTTTAAGTGACCCCAAGGGGATTCGAACCCCTGTTCTCAGGATGAAAACCTGATGTCCTAGACCTGACTAGACGATGGGGCCTTAATTTCTAAGTGAGAGCAGATGGGCTCGAACCATCGACCGACGCCTTAAAAGGGCGTTGCTCTACCAACTGAGCTATGCTCCCGAACGAGGGAATCTACCGAGTGAAAATTTACACGTCAACATTTTCCGCACGAATTTCAAATTTCCATCAACTCTGAGGTCTTACGTTTCAGGTCATTATCGACCTGATTTTCAAGATTTTTAAGGATCCCCTGGATCCGATCTTTGCAGTCAGACAGCTCGTCTTCGGACAGATCGCCGTCCTTCTTAGAGCCCTCAAACGTCTTGTTTGCGTCTCTACGGACGTTTCGCATGGAGATGCGGGATTCCTCGGCAATCTCCTTTGCGCGCGATACCAGCTGCTTACGGCGCTCCTCTGACAAGGGGGGAACCTTGAGTCGAATTAATTTTCCATCATTTTGAGGAGTAATCCCCAAATCCGAGGCCAAGAGGCCTTTTTCCATATCGGAGATGGCTGATGCGTCGAAGGGTTTAATGACAATTTGGTCCGGTTCGGGGACTGAAATGCTCGCCATATCCTTCACGGGAGTGGGAGATCCGTAGTAATCGACCCGAATCGACTCGACGAGACCTGGATGGGCTCGACCCGTTCTCATTCCCCGAAATTCGTCTCTCATGAAGTCCAACGCTTTGGACATGCGATCTTCAGCATCCTGGACAATTTCTTCCATCATTCTTGTTTCCTTTCGAGCTCACTCTTGAGAAGGAGACGGAAGATCCGCATCCGTATCGTCTTCTGTATGCACTAAAGTCCCTACGGGATCCCCCATCAAGGCGGATTCCACGGCACCTTCAGGGTGCATATCAAAAACCCTCAATCGCAAACCTTGCTCATTACACATCGTGAAAGCTGTGGAGTCCATGACCCTCAAGTTTCTCTTGAGGACCTCGGAAAAAGTGATGACGTCGAATCTTTGAGCACCGGGGACTTTTTCAGGATCTGCGTCGTAGACGCCGTCCACCTTGGTCGCTTTGAGCACTTCCTGACATTCCAGTTCTGCGGCTCTCAGGACACTGCATGTGTCTGTGGTAAAGAACGGATTACCCGTCCCACCAGAGAGGATCACCACGTGGCCCTCACTGAGCTTCTGACGGGCTCGAGTGGAGTTAAAGGGTTCCACTTGAGGAACGGGGCTACCGGCCCCCATGACCAAGGAGGGCGTCCCTAGGAGTTGCAGGTGAGCGTAGATCGCCAGTGCGTTGACATGAGTCGCAGACATCCCGATGGCGTCTGCGATCGTTTGCGGCAATCCAGTTCCATTCCAGTCCTCGCCGCGGCAGATATTTCCGGCTCCAACGACGATGGCGATCTGGATATGAGAACTCGCCCGAGCCACCTCTTGGGTGAGTCGGGCGAGAGAATTTTGACAAAGTCCAGTCCCGGAGTCACCTCCGAGAACTTCACCGCTGACCTTCAGGAGGACTCGCCTCGAAAGCATGGCCCGCGTGACCTCTACTGGCCGATTTCAAACCGACTGAAACGGGTCAACTGAATGTTCTCACCAATAGTGGCGATGGCATCTGTGACCACTTGCTCAATCGACTTTTTATCGTCTTTGATAAAGGCTTGCTTGATGAGGCAAACTTCGCTGAAAAACTTATTCAGCTTACCCTCAACAATATTGCCTCTGATCGCTTCAGGCTTATCTGCAACTTGCTCCAAGAACACTGCGCGTTCACGCTCAATTAATTCTGGATCAAGTTCTTCAGGAACGAGAGCTTGAGGATTCATCGCTGCGATATGCATCGCAATATCACGAATCAACTCTTGGAACTGATCATTCTTGGCGACGAAATCAGTTTCGCACAAGACTTCCACGATGACTCCAATTTTTCCATTGGAGTGTACGTAGGATCCGATCCAACCTTGGTTGGTCTCACGTCCCGCTTTCTTTGCCGCCATTTGCGCGCCACGCGATCTTAAGAGATCGATGGCCTTCTCCAAATCTCCGCTGGTTTCAAGAAGAGCTTTTTTGCATTCCATCATGCCAACGCCTGTGCGTTTTCTGAGCTCAGCAACGTCCTTGGCACTGAAGTCACTCATCGGTTCTCCGATCTGCCAGTATTCTCACTGGCCTGAACTGTTTCTAAGATTTTGAAGCTTCACCACTGTCCGTGGCGGAGGGCTTGGGGTCTTCTGCTTTGGTTTTTGCAGCTTTTTCTGGTGTCACGACGAGCTTGGGCTTCGCTTTCTCTGCCTGAGGAGCCTCCGCGCCAGGAGCCGGTTTGGGAGCTTGGAACTCCTTTGACCGGTTTTCCTTGGTCATATTGCGGCTCTTCTCTTTTGCGCGAGACTTGTCCTCGTCAGCAGATTTACGAGCGGCTTCAGCCTGCTGCTCAGCGACAAGCTTGTCCTTACCGGCGATGATCGCATCGGTCAGTTGGCTCAGAATGACTTCGATACTTCGGTAAGCATCGTCATTTCCGGGAATAGGGATATCAACCAAGTTCGGATCACAGTCCGTATCCACGATTGAAATCACAGGGATTCCCTTTGTGTGAGCTTCTCTAACAGCAATCTCGTCACGACGAATATCGACGGTGATCATGGCACCCGGCAAACGGTTCATGTTACGGATACCTTCGAGGTTTCTGAAAATCTTGCGACGTTCGCGTTCCATCGTTGCAAGTTCTTTCTTACCACGGCTTCCATCGGCTAAATCGGCGAGGTCTTTTTCGAGCTCTTCGAGACGGCGCAGGCGTGCACGAATCGTCTGGAAGTTTGTCAGAGTTCCTCCGAGCCACCTGTGGACGCAGAAGTGCATTCCGCAACGAGCAGACTGCTCGCGAACGACTTCTCTCGCCTGTGACTTGGTGCCTACGAATACGACCTCGTGACCTGCTGCACAGATGTTCTCAAGGAAGTGTTGGGCTCTGACGATGCCCCGAACTGTCTGACGCAGATCGATGACATGAATCTTGTTGTGCTTTTGATGAATGTATTCAGCCATGGCGGGGTGCCAACGACTGGAACGGTGTCCAAAGTGAACACCTGCTTCAATGAGTTCCTGGATCTGCAATCCGGACATCTTATTTCCTTACCGCTTTTCGATGCTGGGGCCCTTGCTGCAGGTAACCCACGAAAAGCATGAACTTGAGTGATCTCTTCAATTTTTGAAGAGTCGAATGACCCCACCTACATAGTCGGATCAGAAGGTAAATTAGCGATCTGAGAGAGAGCCATCAATCGAATCACCCTGTCAAAAGGGTGACAAACCAATAAAACTCATGCGAAGGGCAAGAAAAGACCTCAAAGTGACGAAAGATGGCGTCTAAAAGGCCCGTAAAACCTAAAGCGCTCTTTGTCGATCCCTCAGGCTCTCCAGCACTTTGCCGGCAGCGACCATGGCTCTTACACCCTGAGCACCGGAAACCGCAGGAGGACGAAGTCCTTTCGCAGAGTCCATAAAGGCTTCCAACTCTGCGCGCAGCGGTTCGGCACCACTAATTTCAAGAGGCTCTTGGTGAAGATGCTTAGCGAGGAATGACTCGGCACCCTCGGGGGCATCGAGGCGTCCGGCTGTATCGAGGAAGTCTGCAGGATCGTATTCGGAATCCAACGAGACTTGGAAACCGGTTCGATCTACAAGGTCGAGGCTGATGTATTGGCGAGGACCGAATATTCGAACTTTTCTTGATCGGCTAAAGGCCACTCGACTTGTTTTCACAAAAGCTGTGGCGCCTGAAGCGAAACTCAATCGTGCATGAGCAAGATCTTCTGTCGGAGAAATGACTCGAGAGCCATGAGCGTCCACCTCTGTCAGTTCGCTTTCAATCAGATGAAGAACGATATCGATATCGTGAATCATTAAATCGTGAACAACACTGGTCTCAGTCGAACGCAAGGAAAAGGGATGTATTCGATCGCACTCAATAAATACGGGATCCTTGACCTTATGAATCGCTGATCGAACTACGGGATTAAATCGTTCGATATGCCCGACTTGCAATACCGCCTCATTTTCCTGAGCGACCGAACAAAGGAAATGAGCATCCTCTAAAGTGTGAGCGAGTGGCTTCTCCACGAGAACTGCTTTGCCGGCCTCTAGGAACGGAGTGGCGGACTTTCGATGCTCAGGTGTGGGTGTCACGATGCTAACAGCATCTACAGCATCGATGATTTGGTCGGGATGCTCAAATACAACGCATTGATTTTCAGCGGCAATCTCGCGTGCTCGGTCCGACGAAACGTCGTAAACCCCCACGAGTTCAGCACCCGGAATCTCATTCCAATTTCTGGCATGAGCACTCCCTAAATGACCGACACCAATGACTGCGACCTTCATGGAATTCTCCTAGGGCTGAAGAGCTCGGCCTTGGCGACCTTCTTCTGAACAACGCAGGAAAGTACGCAGATGTACGCCCTCCTCTGGAACTTCTTCTCGCTGCTCCAGAAGCTGGAATGCTTCTCTGCGAATCATGTTGTTACTGTAAAGTAATCTTTGGGCTTCTTTGATCCAGGCACAAACATTTTCGTCGAGGCCTGCTCTTTTCATTCCGACGCTATTCACTGCCCGAACACGAGCGGGGTTACCCTCCGTGATCATGAACGGAGGAGCGTCAGTGCTGACCTTTGTCATACCGCCAATGAAGGCGAGACGACCGACCTTCGCATAGTGATGAACGGCTGCAAGACCGCCGAATCCTGCTTGATCCTCGACGACGACGTGGCCCCCTAAGAGAACACCGTTCGCCATGATGACGTCATTACCGACGATGCAGTCATGAGCCACATGAGAACTCGCTAAAATATAACAGCGACTGCCAAGCCGAGTGGAACCCCCACCTTGGATTGTCCCCCGGTTAATTGTGCAGTGCTCTCGGAACAGGTTGTCAGAGCCGATTTCAAGCCAGGTCTCTTCGCCCTGCCATTTTTTGTCTTGCGGATCTCCGCCGATGACAGATCCCGGATGAATAATATTTCGTTCACCCAGTTTGGTGTTACAGAAAATGGAGGCGTGATGATGAATGACACAGTTGTTGCCAACGGTCACATTGGGGCCAATAAAAACCCCGGGGCCGATCTCGACCCCGTCACCTATTTCTGCACTCGAATCTATGACAGCCGTAGGATGTATCAATGCGGTCTCCTCATTGAGCGTCAACAAGCATGAAGCGAATCGTGGCCTCTGTCACAGGCTTGCCATCTACGGTAGCACGAACCTGCACCTGTGCAGAGCGTTCTCGGAGTCTTTTGAGCTCGGCCTCCAGTATCAACTGGTCACCGGGAATCACGGTTTTACGAAACTTAACGTCGTCCATTCCCAGAATATAGGCCAATCTTGAGGCATCGGCACTCCCCCGCAGGAGTAGGACGCCTGAGAGTTGAGCCAAAGCTTCCAACTGGAGAACTCCCGGCATGACAGGTTGTCCAGGGAAATGCCCTTGGAAGAACTCTTCATTAAAGGTGACGTTTTTTAAGCCCACAGCACGCACGCCGTCTTCCACTTCAAGAACACGGTCGACGAGAAGGAAAGGGTATCTGTGAGGAAGAAGCTTATGGATATCTCGGATTTCCAAACCTCGAGGAGATTTGACGAGGATATCTTCCAGTTCCATCGCTCGGACATGGGCTTCGGCAATCTTGCTCGCGAGTTGTGCGTTGAGTCCATGGCCACTTCGGTGGGCAATAATATGCCCTTGGATGGAGCAACGCAGAACGTAGAGGTCTCCCAGCAAATCCAAAACTTTATGGCGTGCGGGTTCGTCAATGAATCGCCCACCTAAAGCTTCACCGCTGTCAGTCACGATCACGGTATTCTCTTCAGTCGCTCCCTTACCGAGTCCTTGTGCCTTCAATTCTTTGACCTCTCGCTCAAGCACGAAAGTGCGAGCGGGAGCAATCTCTTTGGCATAAAGTTCTTCGGTTATTTTGAAATCGACAGTTTGGTTAAAGCCTGGATCTCCGGGATATTGAAGCGTGTAGGTCACTCTCAGATCATCACCAGGGAGAGCGACCACACTGGCCATGTCTTCTTCGGCACTCACCGCATTAGTGATCGCGAGAGATCGGCCTCGTGACCCTTGTTTTTCAATACCCGTCTCACCAATAGCCTCTAAAAATTGAAGCGAACTGCCGTCAAGTCCGGGTACTTCAGGGCCATCAATTTCAATGATCCCATTTTCAATGCCCAGTACATGAAGCACCGAAAGGAGATGCTCACATGTATGAACCTCTATATCCCCGATGCCGAAACTGGTCCTGCGAGGATGACGACGCAAGGTCTCCAGAGTCAGTGGTATACGTGCCTCTGGGCCAATATCAGTCCGCACAAAATGGATACCGGAATCAGGCTCGCCGGGCAGCAAGCGCAATTTTGTCTCGACCCCGGAATGAAGTCCAGGTCCGGTGAAAACAGTTTCATTTCGGATCGTTTGTTGCGACAAAGTGGGCAAGAATACCTACTACTTTTTTGCGACTCGGTTAATGACGTCCAGCGTGATATCTAATTCAGGACGAGCCCAAACACTCACGTAGACTTTAAAGTTTTCTGCTCTTGAGACGTTATTAACAACGACGTCCAGCTCTCTCTCGGTGGCCACCTCTTCGATGGTCGATCTGACGAGATTCACCAGCGCTTCACGACGAGCCGTGAATCTTGTCGCGAATTCTTTTTCTAAGTCTTCCTTTTTCCAAATCAGTTCAGCATTTTTAAGAGCAAATTTTTTCTCGATATCACGTCTTCCATTTGAACCTGGCTGCAACTGTTGTGCTTCAGCCTCAAGTTGCTGGAGTTCTGCCTCGATATCACGAAGACTTTTCTCCATACCTGCTCTGAGGACGTTGAATTCTTCTGTGATCTGCTTTCCCTGCGGGATTTGATCGAGGACCACTTGAACATCACAAACACCAAGACGGTGATTTTCAGATTGATACGGAAGACCGAGAACACCGGTTTGGGTCCCTGTCAACAAGAGTAGTACCAACAGAACGGGCAAGATGGCTTGGGAAATCGTATTTTTCATGAATCTTTCCTTTTCGCTTATGAATCTAAAATGTGTCACTCGGCAACGGAGGCTCTGCAAAGGTCAGAGTTTCTCCTCGGAATGAAAGTTTAAAGCTGCCCACAGAACCTTTTCTGTGCTTAGCAATAATCACTTCTGCGAGGCCCTTGGCCTCTTCGCTATCAGGTTTGTAGTACTCTTCACGGAAAAGCAACATGATCAAGTCCGCATCCTGTTCGATGGCCCCTGATTCACGCAAGTCTGACATCTGAGGTTTTTTACTTTCCCGAGATTCGACAGCGCGGGAAAGTTGGGAAATCGTCAATACTGGAACCTCGAGCTCACGAGCCAATTGTTTCAATGATCTCGAGATCTGAGAGATTTCCTGCTGGCGATTTTCTGCTCGGCCCCCACCCAATTCCAACAGCTGCAAATAGTCGATAACGATCAATCCAAGATTGTGCTTTTGGTGCAACAGTCTGGCCCGAGAACGAATCGTGAGAGCATTCAGTCCCGGAGAATCGTCGATGTAAATCGGCGCTTTACTGAGATCGACCGCTCTGTTGGTCAGTCGTTCCCACTCAGGATCAGTAATCTGATTTTTATAGATATGGTGCGCAGGAACAACAGCAGCATTGGACAGCATGTTCGCCGCAATTTGGTCATGGCTCATTTCGAGACTGAATATCGCAACAGGCACCTGGTTTTTTAAAGCGGCATGGAGAGCAATATTCAGACTAAAAGTGGTTTTACCCATGGAGGGTCGCCCCGCGACGATCACCAAATCAGTCGGTTGCAATCCACTCGTTTTTTCATCGAGATCCTTGAAGCCGGTCAGCACACCTGCATTTTCGCCCCGCTCTCTGGCGTCAATCAGTTTGAAAACATTCTCGAGAGCTTCATTCATATTCGTGACATTTTTACGTCGGCTATTGTCTGCAAGTTCAAGGATGAGCGTCGACGCCTCTTCAATAAGGTCATCGGCAGGTGCCTGACCTTGTTTCGCTCGAGACTCGACGTCTTGACAGACTTCTATGACCGCTCTTCTGCGCGCGGTTTGCTGAACGATCGATCCGTATTCCAATGCATTCGTACTTGTACGAACCTTCTTGCCCAATTCTTGAACGAACTCGCGTCCACCGGCATTCTCGAGAAGACCATTTCGCTCCATTTGATCAATGAGCAAAACGGGCTCGATGACCCCTTCTTCAGCGAGAAGAAATTGAATCTGTTGGAAAATGACCTGATGCCGAGCGAAGTAGAAGAACTCTGACCGAAATTGATCGACGATGGCTTTACTGGCCATTCCCCCAAACAAGATAGAACCCAGCAGGAATTCCTCGGCCTCTTTGTTATGCGGTAGATTTGATTCGGCAAAGTCTTGAGTGATCATTCTGTTTCCCCATCGAACGCTATCTGATTGAATCCGTCAGAATCGATCTGAGGCTTCTTCCATAAATCAGAGCGAGAAGAAGGCCCGGTTTTGCATCTATGCACAACCGGGCCTTTTCTGCTGCTTCTGAGATAAACTACCGGAGACCTGAGACTTTTGAAACCCTGCAAGTTTACGGTCCTAAGCCGCACTACAGGCATATTTAAAAAGCACGTCGGTGCATCCCGTGTTCAACTTCCTAAGATTCTGAGTCACCGTCTTCGTCAGCCTTCACGACCCAGACCTTAATCCCCGTCTCCACCTCAGGGTGGATATTGACAGCAAGATTATAGATTCCAAGTTCCTTGATAGGCTTCTCGAGAACGATGGTATCGGGGTCAATCTCGATGCCGTCCGCAGTCATTTGCTCGCAAATATTTGCGGCAGTGACGGAACCGAACAAGTGACCTTCTTCTGTCGCACGAGCGATCAATGTGCAAGAAGCACCATTGATGGCTTCTGCCTGAGACTGGAGTCCGGCAAGCCGCTCAACTTCCTGTGTTTCAACACGCTTCTTTTGCGCTTCGATCCACTGAAGATTCGCTCTGCCCAATTCCACTCCCAGTCCTCTGGGAATCAGGAAGTTGCGAGCGTATCCCGACTTAACACTGACGACTTCTCCGAGTGATCCCAGATTAGCGACGTCTTTTGTTAGGAATAGTTTCATTGTTATTACTCCCTTCCCAATTACTGACCGTAAGGAATCAAGCCCATGAATCGAGCGCGATGTACTGCGCGCTTGATAATGTGCTGCATCTTTGAATTACAACCAATTTGGCGACGGGAGACCATTTTTCCATTGCCGGCAACCAGCCTCTGAAGAAGATCTACGTCTTTGTAGTCGACGAACTCGCGGTCTGCGACCAACGACTTCTTTTCCTTGCGTCCAAACATTCAATTTCTCATTTCAAAATTATTAAAAGGGGACCTCGTCATTATAGGTCTCACCTTGAGGAAAACTGCTTCCACCGGCAGCGGGAGATGATTCGTTTCCGGAGGATTGCGATCCTTCACGACTATTTCCGGCGCCACCTGATGCTTGTCCACCGCGGGGCATGAAATTGACCCTGTCGGCAACAACTGTCAGCTTACTGCGATTTTTACCTGTTTCCTTGTCTTGCCACTGATCGGTCTTCAGGCGTCCTTCGATCAGCACCCCGCTCCCCTTAGAGAGGTATTGGTTACTGATCTCAGCCTGGCGTCCCCAAACAGTCACGTCCACAAAGGTGGTTTCTTCCTGGAACTCTGAAGCTCCATCACGTTTATACTTACGATTCGAAGCGATTCCCAAATTACAGACAGCTGTACCACTAGGAATCATTCTCAACTCCGGATCTCGCGTAAGATTGCCGACGATGAATACTTTGTTGAATTCCATAAAACCCTCCTTCTTTATCCTTTTTCTTCTTCACTTTCCGGGGCTGCATCTGCAGCCACGGTGTCCGCTTCAGCGGTTTCGGTTTCACCCGCTTCTTCAGCAACGGTCTCCGTCACTTCTTCAGAAACAGGCTCTGCTGCAACAGCTTCAGGCTCAGCTTCATTTGCTGATTCAGCTGCAGGAGCTTCCCCTTCTTCAGTCGAACTCGCGGATTCGGTCGTCTCGCTGGAAGCGGAGTCGCGTAGAGGAGCCGCTGAAGGATCTGGCTGTGCGGCACGACGATCAGCGATATCTTTACGACGCTTCATCTCTTCTTCCAAGAAATCTTCCTGGACAAAGAGTGATCGCATGATTTTTTCGTTGAGTTGTGCATCGGTTCGCATGCTCACGATCTTTTGAGTATCTGCCCGGAAATAAATGAGGAAATAGACTCCCCGTTTGGTTCCTTTGATCTCGTATGCCAGTCTTTGCTCTGGCCACTTTTCGCTATATTCGATAGCGCCGCCATGACCCTCGACAATGCCGATCATCATGCTTTCAAGTTCAGTCCAACCCTGAGATGCTACAGAAGCATCGATGAGGAATAAGCCCTCATATAATCTTTCGGTCAATGTGATCTCCTTTACAGATCTTGATTTGCGAAAAGCCCCCCCGTGACCAACAGGGAATCTATGCTGTTTCGCACCCAATTGTTGAGTTCGCCTACTCATATGGACCACGAGAGTGATGCAGAATCGTAAGCTCGTAAAGAAGTTCGACGAGCGGAAACCCGTGAAACTTCTTCAAATACCGGGAATATTCTCCTCCGGAAGCGGCCCATTGTAGCGAAGACCTGCATTCTTTACACCCTCAACCGCCCAGCAAAGTGCAGAATCTGCCGCTCTATGTATTGAGCGCTGTTGCAGTGCCCATTCGGCCTCTACGGGCTTTTCTAGTACGAAATCCTCTACCGTTTGCCCTTGAGAAGGTCGGCCTATTCCCATTCTGCACCGAGCGAAACGGTCGGAGCCGAGATTTTGGATCAGATCTTCGATGCCTCTGTGGCCTCCTGAAGATCCTCCCGGTCGCATACGTAGCATTCCGGGATCCAGATCAAGGTCATCCACAACCACCAATAGATCATCGATCGTTGCCCCGATCTTACGAAGATAACCCTTCACCGGAGGCCCGCTGCAATTCATGAACGACATGGGCTTGAGGAGATGGAGCTTGCGCCCCTTCCAACCTGCGGAGAAGGCTTCAAGGTCTGGCTGCGTAAATGGGTCAGGGGTTTTCAGCAGAGAGACAAGATTGTCAACGACTGAGAAGCCCAAATTATGGCGTGTGTCTATATAAGAATCTCCCGGATTGCCAAGGCCAACGATGACTCGTGGGCGTGAGCGATCAGGGAGAGATCTTGCCAAAACAGAACCAGTTCCGTAAGAGTTTATCCGCCGCGTCGACCGTGACAGATGATGACCGGCGTACCTTCAGAGAGAAGAAGTTCAACTCCCTCAGGCATGACCAGATCGCGTGCACGAATCGATTCGTTGGTCCCCATCGATTCGACGTTGATCGTCAGTGAATCGCGAAGGTTTCCAATTTTGCCTCGCACGGGTACATGACGGTAAGCCATATCCATGACTCCCCCCCCTGTGACACCCTTTGCGATGCCGGAAGTCAGAATCCGCATCGTTGTCGTGATTTCAGTATCGGCCGAAACACGAGCAAGGTCAGCATGGATGGCTTTATCGCCATAGATATCGTACTGAACTTCTTTGAGAATTCCTGATTCAACCTGTCCCTCAAACTTGATCTCGAAGAATCGATGATGATTCTCCAAAGCTTTAAAGAACTCACCAGCATTCACTGTGAGATTCATATTCGGCTTGTCTCCACCGTAAACGTTGAGGGGCATATGGCCCTCATCACGCAAACGACGTGTAGAACTAGATCCGGAACTAGTGGTATCGCGGGAGGATCCCTCCATCACGAACTTATCCATCTTGGGTCACCCTTCGGTTACACACCTAATTGGTATCAAAGGCTATTACGGCCTATCGACGCAGATTTATGTATCTGGCGAATGGCATTACCGAACGCCGCAGCGCACGACAGAATAGATACCCTATCACTGGAAATCTTTCCGTCCACCGGAATGGTGTCGACGAAAGCAAACTCCTGAGCGGGAGAGGCCAAAAGCCTTTCAACTGCAGGACCACATAAAACGGGGTGCGTACAGGCCAATATCACCGATTTGGCACCCTTATCGAGAATCAGACGAGCAGCAGCAGTAATTGAGCCCCCCGTCGCGATCACGTCATCTGCCAAAATAGCGTTCATTCCGGCCACGTCGCCGATGATGAAACCGATCTCGGTCTTTTCGCCACTGACACGCCTTTTGTCGACGGTCGCCAGTCGAGCCCCTAAGCCGCGGCTATAAGCTCTTGCCATTTTGATGGCACCCACGTCAGGACTGACCACGACGAGGTCTTCAAATTGTTTTTTACGGAAGTGATCCACGATCACCGAACCGGCGTAAACGTGATCCACAGGAATATCGAAAAACCCCTGAATCTGTTCGCAGTGTAGATCCATAGTCACAACACGGTCAGCTCCAGCAGCGACAATCAAGTTCGCAACCATTTTTGCGGTGATGGGAACTCGCGCACCTTGTTCACGTCGGTCTTGACGCGCATATCCAAAGTAGGGAATCACTGCGGTGATTCGAGCGGCAGATGATCTTTTCACGCAATCGATCATCACCAGGAGTTCCATGAGGTTTTCGTTTACGGGAGGACAAGTGGATTGGACGATGAAGACATCCTTGCCTCGTACGTCTTCCCCTAACGAAACGGAAATTTCGCCATCAGGAAAACGAGTGACTTCAGCTCTTCCAGGCTCTAGACCCAAGTCGCTGCATATATCCGCGGCTAAAGTGTGATTCGAGTTACCGTGGAGTACTACCATCGTGTCGGAAAGCATCAGGAACCTTTCTCGTCGTCACCATCCTCAGAGTTACTCTGAGATTTTTTCACCATCTTTTTAGCAGGAACACCAATAACAGTAGTTCCATCCTCGATCACTTTACCCGGAGGAACTACAGCTCCCGCTCCTATCGTTGCGTTCTTTCCTACATGACCCGGAGCCACAATGACAGAACCGCTACCGACAAAGGCACCCTCTTTTATGAGAGTGTGATGCTTGTTCACTCCATCGTAATTTGCAACAACAGCACCCGCGCCAATATTGGCATTCTCTTCGATCGTCGCATCGCCGAGGTACGCCAAATGTTTCGCTTTGGCACCATCTTTAAGTTGACTTCGATTGACCTCTACAAAGTCACCGATCACGACACCGTTTCCAAGAACGGATCCGGATCTGATATGAGCGAAAGGTCCCACTTCACAATCAGTACCAATCTCGACCCCACGCCGAATCACGGTTTGAGGTTGAATCAGAGTATCCTGACCTATGGAGACATCCATTTCTATCCAAGTGGTCAAAGGATCTACAATCGTGACTCCACGACTCATGTGATCGCGTTGTATTCTCTGCTGGATCTGCCGGGAAGCCTGAGCCAATTGCTGGCGGTCGTTCACCTGGGCGAATTCCTTGTCTACACAGCAATCATGAGTGCCTACGCCAAGATCTCGCTCCTTGAGAACCTCTACCAAACGAGTGAGGTAAGCCTCTTTTTCGGGATCTCCTGAAGACAAATCCTCTTCGACGAGAAAGCGCAGAGCCGGGAGAGTTTTCTTGTGATCCAATGCGTAAATCCCCAGATTGACCTCATGGATTTCTTCGTCATCGGGAGCGCGCTCTTTTTGTTCGACGATGCCGTCAAATGCACCCTCCGAGCCCACCTCTGAGACCATCTCTGAGTCACGGATAATTCTTCCCATTCCAAAGGGATCATTCAGGATCGAAGTCGCCACTGTGAACGTGTGATCAGAATTATTATGCGAAGAGACGATGCCCTGAAGAAGCTCCACGTCAAGATCAGGCAGATCACCATTCACGATCATGACGGTGTCAAAACGCGGAGGACTTTGATCCAAGGCTTCAAGAACGGCATGCCCTGTTCCCCGAGGTGGATCCTGAAGTGCGAGACGTATATCAGAACCGTCGAGATGAGCACGAATAGAATCGGCCCCGTGGCCCACGACGACAGTGATGTCGGCAGCCCCAGCAAGTCGCACCTGTCGAATCACATGATCCAACATCGGTAGCCCAAGTAGAGGATGAAGAACTTTGGGGAGCGAGGATCGCATTCGGGTTCCTCGACCTGCTGCGAGGATAACAGCGGAAAACTGGTCCATGTCCGGATCCATCCCTGTTTGCTGATCGACTCACCCGAAGAATTGAATGGCTACCCGGCGAGGACTCGAACCTCGAATGACTGGACCAAAACCAGTTGTGTTGCCAATTACACCACCGGGTAGCGGAATTTTTGTTCTGAAGAAGGTCACCTTTTCTCAAACCGTCAAAGTCGCCGACCTCTTCTGGGTCAGATTCTATCGTGGAACCCTCCGGAGCGTCAATCGGAGCGGAAAGATTCCTGCGAGATTGATTTCAAGCGGAGATCACAGCCTTCATATGCCGGATCAGCAGAGAAGACCAACTCTCCCAGTTTTCATCGTCGGGACGGAGGTCCTTCAGCGAGACCCACTCACCGGTCATGCGGTCAGTTTCGACGATTCGAGGCTTATTCTTGGCTTTCACCCTGACCGCCCAGCCCAAATGAACTTGACCCACGGATGTTTGATCATCATTGATCCACCCCAGGACTTCGCAATCTTCGGGTTCAGGAATGAGACCGATTTCTTCTTCGAGTTCTCTCCGTAGCCCTTTCAATAAAAGGGGTAAAGAGCCCTCTTTCTCCGGGTTCACGTGCCCTCCGACGCCGATGGACTTCTTCCCGTGTAGTCGTTTCTCCCCTTGGGTCGCTAAACGTTGAAGGACCAAAATTTGTCCTTCAAACTCAATGCAGACATAGGGAATCACCTGTTTCCAAGAGGGATCTTCCTCCGCTGCGGGGCGATCACGAAAAGAACCTTGGTTCTCAAGCCGAAGACAAGACGACAATACGTCGGACGAATCGGCCAAAAACCCCTGAAAATCGCCGATCAGATCGATCATGTCCTGCCGAGGGATACCCCAAACTTGCTCTGGTTCCTGTGACACGGCCCACCTCTTTCATTGAAAAGTCGTTCCCTGAGAAATCTAATCCCCAGACACTCCAGATGCCAGAAGTGCCGCCAATTCGGACTCATAATGCTGTATGCTGATGTGAACCATTGGGCCCAAATCAGGGTTTTGAGAAGGAAATAGAAACTATGCGGCTGCACGTTCCGTGGATCATGATTCTCATCGGGGGATTTTCTTTCCTATTTCTCACTCTAACAGGGTCGGATTCTCCGGTCAGAGCGAGTGTCGGTGCTGCTGCCATCATCGGAAGCACAGTAAATCCACTCGATACCACTCTCAATCCAGCCTCTTTTGACCTCGGTTCTGTCGGACATGGTCAAAAAGAACTGCTCAGCTTCGATTTGATCAACAATTCCGCTTCACCCTTGGAAATCACGAATATTCGACCCAGCTGCGGCTGTATGAAAATGACGACCTCCACTCGATTCTCGATCGAACCGGGACAAAAGCAGGAAATCCGCTTCTCACTCTCTCTCGGAAGAGGTTGGGGAAATTTTTCCAAAAAGATCGATATCTACGGAGCTGAGAATCGGCGGCTTCATACTTTGCCCGTCAAAGCCATGTTCCACCCCGGAGTCCGCACCGACGCCATGGAACTCGTGTTTACCACCAGTAAAAAAGATGACATACCCACCGCGAAAACACGCCTCGTGTTCAGTGCTTCCGGAGGCCGGACGTCCCCCGTTTTGACCGATTTAAAAAGCAGTGATTCCAGAATCTCTTTCCAACTCCCGCAACGAGATGACGCGACAGGGCAGACCACTCTTTCGGTTCAAGCGGCATCCAACTGGCCGACAGGTCGTTTTTCAGCCCAGATCACAGGTCTCTGCAACGGCTTGCCCTTTATTGTCCCAGTTCGAGGACAAGCGTTTGGCTTACTGGTTCATAAACCCCACTCATGGAACCTCCGACAAATACAAGTCTCCGGTTTTTCCCCAGAGACGTTGAGTCTGAAAAGAGCAGACGGATTGCCCTTCAAAATTCTCGATATGCGTCTGGAATGGACCCGAGAAATCGAAGGATTAGACATCTCTCTGTCCAATACACCCCAAAAAGATGGGTCTGTATTGATCAAAGCATTCGCTTCTGAGCCGATCCCTAGGATCAACAAAGGGTTCTTTGGTAACGTGATCATCACGACGAACATCCCGGAAGAGTCACGGGTTTCAATTCCGCTCATGGGAGTCGTCAGTCCTCAACGTAAGGGGCAACGGTGAAAGTCAAAGATCTTGCCATAGCTATCGGCGGCACTGTTGAACTCGGGCCGATGGAAGATGTACAGCAAGTACAATCTCCAGAGAGCGCACAACCCGGAGATCTGACTTGGATTGGCGATTCAAAATTTGCTCACCCAGCGATTCACGCAACAGCGCTCCTTCTCGGTGAAGATCAACCGATCCCTGAGCAATCGCATCATCAATCCGTGATTCGGCATCCTCACCCTCATGCGGCATTCGCGTTGTCTTTACAGACGCTGCAGCCCGACCCCGAACCCGAATGCTCTGGAATTTCTCCTGCAGCTCATGTGTCCGCAGAAGCAGATATTGCAGCAGATGTAAGTATCGGACCGGGGTGCGTCATCGGAGCACAAGTCGTCGTCGGCAAAGGCTCACGCATCGCACCTGGCGTTGTCATCGCGGGCCCCACACACATCGGAGAATCCGTGATCATTCACCCTCGGGTGGTGATTCAGAGTCATTCCAAGATAGGGAATCACTGTATCCTGCAACCGGGATGCGTCATCGGAGGCGACGGCTTCGGCTATGCACCGAGTCCGACCGGTGCCGTCAAGATCCCTCACCGTGGAGGCGTCACTCTTGGAGAACATGTAGAGATCGGTGCACTGACCACCATCGATAAAGGCGTCCTCGACAACACCGAAATCGGTGCTGGAACAAAAATCGATAACCTGGTGCATGTCGCACACAATGTAAAAATTGGAGAACATGGTTTCCTCGCCGCGCAAGTCGGCATCGCTGGATCCGCGGTGATTGGAAATCAATGCGAGTTTGGTGGGCAGAGTGGAATGATAGGACACGCCACCATCGGCGATAAGGTTCGTGTCGCGGCTAAATCAGCAGTGTTGTCGGGGGGAGCCGAAGACACCACATTGATGGGAATACCGGCGACGGACGCTCAAAAAATGCGCAAGATCTATGCGATTCTTCAGTCTCTTCCCGAACTGAGAGATCGAATACTGGCCCTGGAATCGAAAAAGGACACTCCCGATTCCAACGCATGAGGCTTGCTCCCGTCACTTCGATTCCCTATAAGCATAGATGTCAGAACAAGGAGGGCCTGTAGCTCAGATGGGAGAGCGCTGCGTTCGCAACGCAGAGGTCAGGGGTTCGATCCCCCTCAGGTCCACCAACTCTAGTCGTGAGCGTCCTATTGCGCCCCATTCAACTCCAACTTAACTGAACTTCAGCTTAATTGAACTTCAGTAAAGTACTCTCAAGGATGACTCTATAACGATGCTCTATGCTGAATCTATGTTGACTCTTCCAAACGATATGATTTATAGATTTGTTTCGGAAGAATCGGTCGGGGAAGGTTCGACACCCGCGGGTGTTTGATCTTTCATATTTCTTCGATGGCGGCCAAAAGCAGCTGCGACCAGTTGGCGTGTGAAGCCTGCGTGCCCTGCTGGATCCAATGAGAGACAGATGTCAGCGCTACCCCAATCAGCTTCGGGATAATAGATGCCGCAGTTGGCATTGATCT
>JADHSM010000001.1 GCA_016776905.1 Planctomycetota bacterium
AGTTTGGAGAAGTACAGCCGTCATCGTCTGAAGCAAGACAGGCGTCGCCAGCAACTGGGCAAGCGGCTCCGTCATAGACGATAAGAACAGTGTCATCCAAAGTTCCGGCGCTCCCACATGTTTCAATGGTGGCGTCTCCACTGGCACTCGCCGTGTAGGAGAACCAAACATCTCCGGCCATGTTGGAATCGCAGTCATTTGGACCATCGACCGCGGAAGCGGTGTTATCAACTGCATGAGTCCCTTCGGCGACGATCTGTGCGTTCGCACAATCATCTCCGCCTTGGGCTTGAACAGGGCTGCTGAAAATCAGCGTCATGGCCAAGAGAGCCATTACCCAGAAAAATCGAGAAGCATTCATAAGGAAGCCTTTCTCCTTTATCGACTGATCAGCCTTTGCAAAAAACTTGCTTCACAGGCTGAGACACACCTCACAAAAAAAATCAAAACATTAAAATTCTAAAATCACTTTTTCCAACAACGAGGGGCGAATCTTAGACGAGAGGATGCATCCCTCTCGAAGAATTAATGTTCCCAAGTTGTCGAAAAGTAGCCCACATCGACCTGAGAGATACTCACAATGCTCAGGGTCCGATGCATCGATATTATTGGACTATTGGGGTTCTCGCAACCCAGACATTTATGGATTGAATTTTGGGTAATAATTGCCATATGTATCAATCTGGCCCTATTCAGCACCAAAATTGCATGAATGGGACATTTTTGCCCGATGAGAAAAGATTTGTCCCACCCATGAATCGGCGGCCGAGGAGCATCATTGAACGATGGAAAGAGGGCCTTCCTCAGCTCAGATTCCATCTCCAGGTGGAGGGGGAGTGAGGAACTGGGGCATCGGATGGGCGTTAACTTGTTCTTGCAGCTTGTCTTAGAGTGAAAGTGTGCCCAGGGGTGATCAGGGTTGACGAATAACGTGAAGCTTTCCTGATAAATTCTTCACAGTTGACGGGGCAGTTTTATCGGCGGGATCGATGACAGGGAAAGATGACGAAGTTCCATCGGGCCAGAAGATTTCTAGGTCTTCGAGTCGGGCATTTTTTCCGAGTCCAATGTGAAGACGGTGATCATTGGCGACACAATAGGAGTAATTTCGTGTGGCCATTCTCCAGATGGTTCGGTCTCCCAATTTGGCTTTGATTCTGCTGCCTTCGGCAAAGATTCCTTCTGAATCGAGCAGTTCCAGCGTCACTGAATGGGCTTGGGGGGTGGATTCATTGACGAAGATTCGAGCGGGGCCATTGCTATTCATGACGAGCAGGTCCACATCTCCGTCGTTATCAAGGTCGCCAAAGGCGACTCCCCTTGAAGTCATTGCGCTGAGATTGTCGATTCCTGCTCTAGGAAACACTTCAGAGAATTTTGCCCCGGGCGAGCCTCTGAAAAGCTGATTGGATTCAACATACGGATCAGTGCCATCCGTCGGATTACTTTGACGAAGCACTTTTCCATTCGCGACGTAGAGATCCAAGAACCCATCCGAATCGAAATCGAAATATCCCATTCCGAATCCTGTGAAATCCCTACTCGTCCTCGCCATCCCCGACACGATGGTGGCATCCGTAAAGATTCCTCCGTCATTTCTGTACCAGGTGTTGGTTTCATTTCGAATGTGAGTCATGAAGAGATCAAGATCGCCATCGTCATCTACGTCTGAGGCTTGAACTCCCATTCCTGCTTCAGCGACGCCGTTCATATTGACGGCACAGCCCGCACTGACGGCATGATCTTTAAAGCTCAGCTGACCTTCGTTTTTCCACCATTGATTGGGTGACCCGTCATTCGCCACGTAGATGTCTACTCGTCCATCATTGTCAAGATCTCCCAGAACGACGCCTAGGCCATTTCCATAGACGGTTCGCAGTCCCGCTTTTTCGGAGATGTCTTCAAATTTTCCGGAGCCTAGATTTTTATATAGTCTATCGGGGGCTGGTGCCGAGTAGTTATTGGGAGAGCAATAGTCTTTTCCTATTCCTGTCCCACAGTTCAGTTCTTTATCTTTACTCCAGAGGACATATTGGGTGACAAACAATTCTGGAAGACGATCTCCATCGAGATCTCTAAATGCTGCGGAAGCAGAGAGTCCCGTTTTGTCCATTCCTGAAGTTGCACCGATTTCTTTAAACGTCCCGTCACCCTTATTGAGAAATAGTTTATCTGATCCTCTGTTACTGACGAACAGATCGACGTTTCCATCTCTGTCAATATCAGCGCATGTGGCAGCCAGACCAAATTCCTGATCTCCCACACCCGCAGTTGCCGTGACATCTGTAAATTTGAGTTGGCCGTCATTTCTGAAGAGGCGGTTTCCTGGAGCGTCTGAACGGTCGCCTCCTAGATCTCCACCAGCCTGAACACAATAAATATCTAGATCACCATCGTTGTCGTAGTCGAAGAGGGCGGCTCCACCGGTCACCGTTTCGGGGATCCAGAATTTCCTAGTGGTGCCGAGAGAATGAGTGAAATCAAATCCCGATTCTTTCTCTAACAGGCGAAACACAGGGGTGTTCTGAGGAACCTGCGGGGTCTTCTCTGGCTTGCTCACTTCATTCTTGCCGCTACAGGAAGTCAGGGTCGCAATGATCATGAATGTTGTGACCCAAACCCTAATGCGCTTCATTTTTTTGGGTGTATTTCTCATCATGATTTGGATCAAGGAGACTTCCCCTCTGTTTTCATAGAATTTTGAAGTGACTGGTAAAGCGCGATCACTTTAGGGTGTTCCCCTGACTTCGCGAGCAAGTCTTTTACCAAAACTTCTGCTTCTTTAAATTTTCGAAGTTTGATGTAGAGATGTGCCGTATTGACCTGAGTTGGAAGATAATTAGGACGAAGAGCGGAGGCCTTTTCAAGATGATAGAGAGCCCGTTCATTATTATTGAGAAACAGGGCCGCTTCGCTGGCAGGAGCATGACATTCGAAATCATCCGGTCTGAGCTTTAGGCTCTGTTCAAATGATCGGAGTGCTCCATTAAAGTCTCGAGTCTTAATAAAGCACATTCCAAGAAGGCGGTGTGCTGTTGCATTCTCAGGAGCGATTTGTACTGCTTTTCTTGCAGGTCGGATTCCCTCTGCAGGTTTATTAAGATCTAAGTATGCGACAGCAAGGTTGATTTGTGTGGGGAAATAATTCGGATCGGCCTGACTGGCCTTGATCAGTTTATCGAGGCCTTCCACTCCTCTGTTTTGACGCTGGAGCGCGATGGCTAGGGTATTCAGGGCATCCTTGTTGTTCTCATCGAAAGAAAGGACTTTGTTCATCAGCTGTTCAGCCCGGTTATATTGACCCACTTGCAAAAGGTCTGAACCCAGATTGATCATTTTTTGGGGTGTGGCGTAGTAAGCGGCGAGTCTGCTCATTCCCGGATCGGGGAAACTTAATTGCGGTGCTCCTTGGCCTCTCTCGAGATCAGGTTGAGCTTCTTCAAACCGTTTCAATGCTTGTAGAGCAAGTCCTCTTGCTTGATATACAGCAGGTTGTCCTGCTGCTTTTCGCTTGGCTTGGTCTGCATAACTTAAAGATTGATCACTCTGGCCCTTCATGAGGCAAAGTCTCGAGAGGGCTAGAAGTGTAGAAGGCTCATCGGGCTGAAGTTGAAGACTTCGCATGAGCATTGATTCTGCAGCTGGAAGATCTCCGTCTTCCAGTCGAAGAGTACCGAGCATGAAATTGAATCCAGCATGGCCCGGGTATCTTCCTGCGATCGCTTCAAGGCGTGCACGTTCATTTACAGAATCCCCAAATGATGTTTTACACCTGTTCAGATGTATTTGCCAAGTTGCATTGTTTGGGTCAAGGGCACAGGCATTGTCGAACGCTTCGACAGCTGGACCCCAGACATCATTGGCTTCGTACATCAACCCAAGGGTTCCATGAAGGTCTGGGTCAGAAGGTGTTTTCTCGATCAATCTGATCTGGGGTTTTATCAACTTTTCGACAAGAATGTGAATGGAGTCTTTGGGTACCGCAGGGGGGCGACTCTTCACCGTATTCTGAGAGGTGCACCCTGATATGACGCAGAGGGATATGACGCAGAGGGCCCCTATGAGCATCATGCCATACAACCGAGATCGCAGAATGGAGAGGGGCATTTTATTGTCACAAAGTGAATCGGAAATCATCGTCATTGTCAGGTCCACCCACATGGAAGAATTAATGTAGAGAATATACCTCATCGTCGTCTTGAGGTCTTCCATTGTTTTATTGAAGGTGTTTTATGAAGGTGTTTTATTGAAGGGCGTCCCGTGAGAGAAGCGATCAAAGGAGTTCGCAGCTTGAGTTCACAACAGGAGCAGGCGCTGACCCTCCTACAAAGATGTAGTTGAGGGTGTAGATCGCATCGGCGATGTCGATATTTGAATCAGCGTTCAGATCTGCAGCTCGAGGGCAGTTCAGATCTGCAGTTCCCGAGAATAGATATCCCAGAATCGTGATGACATCTGCCACATTCAAAGCGCCATCCAGATTGGCATCCCCGATAGGAACAAGTTGCAATGATTCACCCATGATAGAACTAGTTCCGAGAAGGTTGGTAACGATCATGCTCGGGGTGTAATTTTCGGTTTGGATGAGATTCGGATCTATCTCGTAATAGTGCGTGTAACTCGATCCGGGAATAAGTCCGGATTGAAGAGTTCCATCACCCCAATCGATTTCTAAGGTTGCAAAGGGGTCTGATCCCACGTCAGAAAGATCATTGAGAGTGACTTCAGCATTCATCACCTGAACTGCACCGTTCATCTGTTGTGTGAAATTGGCCTGAGGGAGTGTCACAGGATTTGTGGGTATACATTCAAGATTCAGCTGTGTGGATAAACCTTGATCACCTCGGAGAGAGACTCGGATAAGGAGGGGAGTGCCTCCTTGTACTGACAAGGAAAGAGCAGAGTCCTCAGGGCTGCAACTGGAACTCGTGGGATCTGTATCGGAACATGCCAGTGGAGTGGAGAGGTTCATGGAATCACATTCCCCCTCATAGACTTCAATCAGTGGGTCTGAACCATCTTGAGTGCAGGTGCTCAACTCTAAAGTACATTCAGCGACTGGGAGGATTCGGCACCAAATGTCTTTTTGAATGGGGGCGCCGTTGATACAGCTCGGGTTTACGAGAGCACCTTCGGTAAGGGAGTACTCTTCTAGATTCAAGATCGTTGATCCGGGGAAAACATTGATCGGGTCACAATTTGTATCCCCCTGAATTTCTTGTGAAAGTGTCAAGGTGGCGATGCCTTGTTCACCCGATTCCCAACCTCCTACACGTATGAGATACGAATCTCCAGCAGCAACAGGAAACTGATCAATACGTGAGAAGAAAGGCTGGCAGACTCCACCCAGTCCGTTGATGGATCCTGGAGCATCTCCGTTGCATGCCAATTGAAGAGGGCTCAGGCAATCGGGTGTATAGATAGCCAGATCAGAGTCCCATCCAGCAACGTCGCATGTGCTGAGAGAGAGATGCCCATAACTGTTGGAGGAGTAGATGAACCAGACGTCATCTCGCATATCACCGCCGATGCCTTCTTCGCAGTTGGGATCCCAAGGTTCTTGGCCCGAAGTCGAAGAAGCAGTATCAAGGAGATGAATCCCGGTAGAGATAGAGATTGCAGAAGAGCAGACATCGTTAGGGGGAGGGCCGAGACAAAGATTGGATTGTCGCGGAGAGTCGCCGCCCAATGAAGGGTCTTCGAGTCCTAATGAGAAGAAAGATTCCAGAGTCTCTGGACATCTTTCTACATGGCGAGGCATTTCAGAGTTGGTCGGACCCACAGTGGAATCCGAATATATTTTGGGACCATTCGTCGGTTGTTGTGTCACCGGATCGAGAGGATTGGACACGAGTGAGACACCATCCAGAATCTCCGCCCAAGCCACCAGGTCGATGGTTCCATCATCGTCAGTATCCAAGTCGGAGTTCACGGGGACGGAAAGGTCCTTCACGAGCAGAACTGTCAGGTTGGTATCGTCTTCCAGTCCTAGAGTTCCAGTGGGAACTTCTTTATCTGCAGACCCTTGAGTAAAACCTTCTTCGGCAATGATGAAGTAATTCACGGGAGTGATAGAGTTCGTATTCAATGGAATCACACTTCGAATAACTCCGCTTCCATTGATAGGATCACTGCCAATAGTGACGATCGAGAGATTCGTCAAGTCCTGTGGTAGCCCTTTGATCTCTATAAAGTCGTCGGAAGAGGATCCATTCGATTGAGCCCTGACTTCTGTAATGATGGGAAGAGGGGGAGTCCAAGTGAGTTCGAAATTTCCATTTCCAGAAATCCCTGGCTGACTTGATCCGATTCTAATTCTGTAAGTTTCTCCACCGAGAACAGGGATCGATAGAGATGCGGCGCTTCCACCTGTGCAACTGCTGGAATCACATGATCCTATTAATGCTAAAAGAGTTTCACAGGACCCTTGGTAGATTTCGAAGATGGCATCAAAGTCTACGAGTCCGCACGTCGAGACTTTGAGTGAACCGTCATGAGGTGCTGTGAATCTGAACCAGCGGTCTGAATGAATGGAGGTTCCACTGCAAGCATTATTAGCCGTGCCCGGGAATGGGGTGGGGCTATCCAGCATTCCAGAAGTACTCAAAGGATTGAGGCCTTGAGCTGCGGGAATCGCTGAAGCGCAGATATCACCGGCAGGGCCTGGACCCTGGTCATCGATGATCACTGATAGAACCGGCTGCTCTAACAATCCAATATCTGAAAGTGTTCTGTAGTAAATGCCGCATTCAGGTGCGAGGAGCCATGTTTCGGAGGTCTCTCCTGCCGAGTTTCCACCGGGGCGAAACACATTCGCCGATCCAGGACCGCCGCTGTCTGATATCCAAAATCCAATGACGAGTTGTGCGCCGAAAGGGATGAGGACCGGTTGGGAAAATGAGATTCCCTGAATGGTGCCCGACATCGATGAGGTCACCGTGAACAGTTTTTCTTCGAGCAGTGTCATGGAGTCGTCGGGCTCTCCACCGTTATTGTCGATATAGGCTCGAACGGCTGTCGTTAATCCCGGCCCTGAGGCGTAGTCGACAATACCAATTCCCACATTGACGCCGAGTACTCTCAGGCCGTTATCACATGGGTACTGACTGGTGTCGAAGGAGCGCAATATTTCATTCTCGGTGTGTTCCGGTGTATATGCACAAATTTGCACGATTTGTGAAACATCCGTCGAGTCGAGGTTTTGACTCAGGGAAGTGGGGCAATCCAAGCATGCTTGATCAGAATCACAATCCCAGTCAGAGCAATCGGTCAATCCATCCAGATCATTATCGATGCCGTCTGCACATTGACCCAACTCAAGGCAAGAGGGAGTTCCCGTACAGTCGGGGTCTACACAGTCAGCGAGACCGTCTTCATCTTCATCACCGGGTTGAGTACAATTTTCTGGAGTTTGTCCAGAGTAGGTGATGTTCAATTCGCCCGGTCCACCGCCATTGAGGTAACTGCCGATACGAATGTAATATTGGGTTCCTGAAATCGCAGGAAAGTTACTAATTTCTGAGGGAAACAATGCGCAATTGGGATTGTCCCCGTTGCAGGCGACTTGGGTTAAGTCATTGCAGGTCCCCGTATAGATGACGAGATCTGTATCAAAGTTGGTGCCTTCACAGGTTGTGAATTGAAGTGATCCCGAAGTGGGTGCCGTAAACTGAAACCAGATATCTTGAGAGGCTTGTCCCAAGTTCGTTCCAGGGCAGATTGAAGGATCGGGCAAGGGGACTGGCGAGGCACTATTCGACAAGTTGGAAGTATCAAAAGTATTGGGACCTAGACTGGCAGTCGTCGCTGCAAAACAATCATCTCCTGAGACTGAGTAATTCAGTAGCAAGTTGCCGGAGCCTCGATTGCCGTTGAATCCCCCCAAGCGCAAGAAATAGGTTTCTCCAGCAAATACGGAAGTCTTGTCAATGAAGGAACCAAACCCTGAGTTTGGTCCACATGCGTCTCCGTCACACGCCAACTGTGTTAGATTTCCGCACGACCCAGAGTATAGGAACAGGTCTGTATCGAGTCCTGCGACACCTCCGGGGCAAGTCGAGATTTCTAAGAATCCGTCTTCGGGTGCGATGTAGGAATACCAGATGTCATTGAAGGCACCACTGGCGTCACAACCTCCCAGTATCGAAGTGATTCCACCGGTACTCGCGAGTGTGTTATCAAAAGTAGTGAAGCCCTTGTCGATGGGAGTCGCCCCTTCACATTCGTCATTCTCGCAGGAAGGGGAATTGAGGCAGTCGGGATCTTCGCAGTCAGAGAGCCCATCCAAATCTTCATCGCCAACAACGGTACAGTCTTCTGGATCGTTTGCGGGTGTCAGAGTCAATTCGAGTATGCCACTTCCCTGAGTTCCATTAAATCCTCCGACACGGATGAGATAGGTGGCTCCAGGATCGACGGATTGGGCAAGGATCGTTGACGAAAATCCGAAACAAGCATCTCCATTGCAAGAGAGCTGATTCAGGTTTGCGCAATCGCCGTCGTAGATCACCAAATCGGTATCAAATCCGGCAGGGCATGTGGTCACGTCCAGAAATCCATTTTCAGGCGCCGTGTAAGAGAACCAGACGTCGTTTCCTGAGTTACTGACGGAAGTTCCCGAGCACTGTGAAGAATCCACAGGGATACCGCTGTTAGTCGCATTGAAATTGTCAAAGGGGGTTTGTCCACCCGTGATGGAAGTCGCAGTGGAGCAGTCGTCATTTGACGGCTGGGCCAGCAAGGTGGGACTCAGGAAGAGAGGGCTCAAGAGCAGATGGAGGAGGATGACCATCGTTGTTAGAAGGACGCATCGATTCCCCATTGTAGAAACTCCCCTGGAGATACCCGGGTCACAATGGCTGATACCGATTGCCTCAGGGCATCCTGAATGGATATGAATACATAGGGGTATCTAGCATGCCCCACGGCATGTTTCCGGGCTCACCCAAGCTGTCGCGTGGAGAGACTCTACCCCGTCAATGTCGATTGTATTGAGTTTGTAAATATATACAAGCGTTGCCTGCCGCGGGAATTTCTGCGGCTAAGCGTACGGATTTTTGACTTAAGCCTTTTTAAATAAAGGACTTATCTATTGTCTCTCAAGGGCGAAGGCTTGTACTTTTTCACGGATAGAGTCCGCATCGAGGCCGCAATGCTTGTAGACCTCAGTCGAGGGGCCGCTGGGGGCATAATTTTCCACGCCTATTCTCAGGTGGGGCATGGCATGACCCGTCGAGAACAGCGCTCCAGCAAGACATGCACCCAGTCCGGTATTGACCGAATGATCTTCAACGGTCGCCAAGAAAGGTTGGCGAGCGATTTCTGCGAGGGCCGCAGGATCGATAAAGTCGGGAGTGGCAATATGAGCAAGGCCAATATCTAGGCCTTCCTGACGCAGGGTATCTACCGCTTCGAGAGCCTGTCCGGTGGGAGTGCCCATCGCAACGACAAGTCCCGATTGACCCTTGCGGATAAAGTCGACTTGTCCTCTTTCGAATTGGTAATCAGCGCCAAAGAAGGGCTGTCCGTTTTCGTCAAGAATGGTTTTAAGCTTTGATCGTCCCATGCCCATAAAGGCCATGCCGCGAGTGGTCATGGCATACCTGACGATGCGATCTGTTTGGTTGGGATCGGCAGGGACGAAAATGCGCATACCGAAAATGTTTCTTAACAACCCGACGTAGTCGATGCATTGATGTGTTTTTCCATCTTCCCCGACGTCGAGTCCGATGTGTGTGCATGCGATTTTTAATTCGGCGTGATTGATGTCACTGAGACGATGTTGATTATAAGTCTCACATACTCCAAAGACTCCGAAGTCTGCGAATACAGTCGTGACTCCACAAGTGGAAAGTGCTCCTGCACAAGTCGCTGTGTGATGCTCTTGTATCCCCGCTTGGAAAAAGTGATTCGGGTAGTCTTTATGGAAGGCTCCTAATTTGACAGAACCTTCAAGGTCACAATCAAAAGCAGCGATGGGAGGTGAGACGGCATCTGTAGCCTGAGCCACTTCATGAAGTGCTCTTCCGAAGGCACTGCGACAGTCGGTTTTTGTCTCCGCGCTATATGTCACAGCAGTGCCAGGTTTGAGAGAGTTTTCAACAACCGGCAAGGTCGGAACAGTGCTTTCAAGTCGGCGACTACGGCGATCTTCTAGAGGGGCCATATCCCATAACGCGGGGTCTTCACCGAGTTCCTCAACCGCTGCAGCCAATTCCTCAGCATTGAGAGCCACGCCATGGAAGTGCGCCTTATTTTCCATGAAGGAGATCCCTTTGCCCATCACCGTATTTGCGATGATGCACCAAGGCTTCGTTTTGTCTTCCCCCGCGGCTTTCAGTGTGGTGTAGATTGCGGTGGCATCGTGACCATCTATCTCTACCACATGCCAACCATCCGATTCCCAGCCAGCACGGATGTCTTGGGGCATGATCTCATCGGTATCTCCACCGATTTGAAGTCTGTTTCTATCGATGATTGCGGTCACTCCATGGAGTTCATATTTGACGGCGAAGCGACGGGCTTCACTGATTTGTCCTTTTTGCTGCTCGCCATCTCCCATGGGGACGAAGGCTTGAATCTCACGGCCGTGAATACGATCACCCAAGACCATTCCGCAAGCTGCAGAAAGTCCTTGTCCGAGGTTGCCGGTGGTCCATTCGACGCCTGGGATTTCTCTTTCAATATGACCCTCGAATAGATTTTGGGTACTTCGGAAAGAGGAAACCGCTTCTTCGTTGTTTACGAAACCGAGTTCGGCAAGAACGGAGTACACTCCGGGTGAGGTGTGTCCATGACTGACGACGATGCGATCTCTGCCCTCCATCCAAGGAGATTCGGGATCTACATTCGCGCAAGACCAGAGGGCGAGATAAACATCGAGAGAGGAGAGAGATCCTCCGGGATGTCCTGACCCTGCGAGGCTCGTCATTTGTATGATGGCACGGCGACAGCGACTGATCGCATCTTGATGCCAGGAAAGGTACTCAGTACTCGGGGAGATCGGTTCAAAGGTGTGACGGACCATGAGGAGCCTTCCCAGCTTTCAGAGAAGCTGCGGGTGAGTCTTGACTAGATCATTGTTGGAGCACCAAGGCGCGGAATGAACCGCGGATTCCTGCGTACCATAGGCACAGGGAAGGGGGCCATCAAGGAACCTGAGATCTTCATTTTTTTTAAGGGGGTTTTGAGAGCCCTGAATTGTGAGGAGAGTCGTTTTTGTCAGCCTACGATTCAAAGTAACATACAGACGATATTTGAATATTCACAGGGTGGTCTCTGATCGGAAGCCATGAGAGAGTTCGACGTGGCTCGGGTGGAAGCTCTTCGAAAAAGCCAGAGAGGTGTGGTTCTGATGCCAACCGGCTCAAGAGGACAGAATACGATTCAAAGGGTTGCCGAACTGTCTCTTTCTGCGAGAGACAGAATGAGGGGAACTCTTCTGGAAACTCCCCTGAGAGAAGTTTCAGCGGACCTTCTTCAGGTCGGTGTCGAACAGGCTTGGGTCAAAATGGAGTGTTGCCAGGTCTCGGGATCCTTCAAAGCCAGAGGGGCGACGTATTACCTCTCTCGACTCTTGGAGGAATCTTCTCCGAGCGGAGTGATCACCTACTCCAGTGGAAATCACGGCAGAGCCCTTTCTGAAGCGGCTCAGCGTGCAGGAGTTGCCGCTGCTGTCGTGGCTCCCAATACCATCGATGAGGTCAAGGCAGAGGCTGTGGAGAACGCGGGGGCTGAACTGGTGAGAGTGGGGCCGACCACTGATGAGAGAAAAAGTAGGGCTGAAGAAATCGCGAGGGAGAGAGGGTGGACCGTTGTCCCTCCCTTTGATCATGAATGGATCATGGCGGGACAGGGGACCATCGTCCTTGAAGTGATCGATCAACTGGGTTTTGTGCCGGATCACCTCTGGGTTCCTGTGGGCGGGGGGGGCTTGTCGGGGGGGTGCGCGGCCGTCGCCAAAATCCATGCCCCCAATTGTCAGATTCATGTCGTTGAGCCGGAGGGGTCCGATGCCTTGTCCCGTTCCTTTGAAGAGGGCAGACGTGCCCGCTGCGAATCTCCCGCTTCCGAGGCGGATGGATTACTGCCACAGTCGGTCGGTGAGCTCAATTGGGAGGTCTTACAGGAAGCTGGGGTCGTTTCTCATCGCATCTCCGAATCTCAACTTCTAGAGGCTCTGGCGTCCCTGCGTGGACATCTGGGAGTGGGATCGGAGCCGAGTGGAGCGTGTGCGATCTCTCCCCTTCTCTCCCAGCGGACGGATCCCCGGGCTAGCAGCAGGGAGGATCTTGGTGAGAAGGATATGGCAGGGACCCATGTCGCTATCGTCAGTGGTGGCAATGTCTCAGGGATCCGAGTGCAGGGACTGCTGGGGAATCGTAGAGGCCGATAGTCTCTGCTTTGGGAATCTCCGACCCGACGAGATGATCTGTCCCCTTCCAAAATCGTCGAGAATTTGTGCTCCCTTGCACTTCACTGTCAGATTGCCTAGTGTTTTCTCTGAATCGGATCTGACATCCTCGGCCTGCTGAGGCATGCAGATCTCGTGACAGAGGTCGCTTTCATACTCGAAGGGGAATCATCCATGGACTTCTTTTGGACAGTGGTAAATCAGATCGGAAGCATGATCTGGGGGCCTGCCACATTTATTGGACTGCTCGGGGCGGGCATACTTTTTACTCTGTGGACCCGCGTTACCCAGTATCGGGTGATGACCCACGGGATCGATGTGGTGAGAGGTGTATACGACGATCCGGATGATCCGGGTGCGATCAATCATTTTCAAGCGCTGTCGGCCGCTCTTTCAGCGACGGTAGGATTGGGCAATATCGCGGGGGTGGCTCTCGCCATCGGTGCTGGTGGACCCGGTGCTCTCGTTTGGATGTGGATCGTCGGTTTCTTCGGAATGGCACTGAAGAATGTCGAGATCACTCTGGCAATGATGTACCGCGACACCAGTGATCCAGAAAATCCCAGTGGTGGAGCGATGCATGTGGTGCGTCAAGTGTTGGGTGACAAAGGTCCATTCCTCGCCACCGTGGGTAAAATCGCCGGAGTGCTCTTCTGCGTGACTCTCATCATTTCCACCATCACCGGGGGCAACATGTTCCAGGCGTGGAGCGTGGCAGGTCTCTCCGAAGCCTATTTCGGTGTGCCCAAATTGGCGACCGGGATCATTTTGGCCGTCGTTGTAGGAATGGTGATTCTGGGTGGTATTCGCCGTATCGGTACCGTTGCGGGCAAGCTGGTCCCTTTCATGTGCCTGCTGTACTTACTCAGTGGACTCGCGGTTTTGGTGATCAATTCTACCGAAATCCCCCGAGTCTTCAGTCTGATCTTTAGCAGTGCTTTCGGTGAAACGGAAGCTTCAGGGGCTTTCGTCGGAGGCACCCTCGGATATGCATTTATGATCGGTATGAAGCGTGCGTTGTTCTCCAATGAAGCGGGACAGGGTTCTGCCCCGATTGCTCATGCGGCCGCGAAGACAGGGGAGCCGGCACGTGAAGGAATCGTTGGAGGACTGGGTCCATTTATCGACACGATTTGTATCTGCACCCTGACCGCACTCGTCATTCTGACAACGAATACATGGAATCGTCCCGCCATTGGAGATCTCAAGGCTCCTATCGCTATGGTTCAGAGTCTCGCTGAAGACTCTGAGACTCTTGTCTATTCGGTCGAATCGGCGGCTCAGGTTTCCGATCTTCCGGAGCAGCGTCTGGACGACTGGTCTCAAGGAGACAAGCTTTTCTTAAGAGCACAAGTCGAAGGCGCGATTCACAAAGATAGAAACAACAGTATTGTTTTGGTCAGAGGTGTGGTTGTCACTGCGTCGGTGGATCCGGAACGTCCGGATGCTGCCACTGAACTCCAAGTGAAGTGGGGCAAAGTGACGTTGCCCCCCGGTGACTGGCAGGGAATGGCGGGTGGATTGGCACTTGAGAAATCCGAAACGGGTGGCTTTGGAGTCTATCGAGATTACGAAGGGGCCCAGTTGACAGCTTTTGCCTTCGATCGGGTCTTTCCGGGGTTGGGAAAATGGCTGGTGACGATCGCCGCTTGGCTCTTTGCTATCTCTACGATGATTTCTTGGTCTTACTATGGGGAGAAGGGCGTGACATACCTTTTCGGCGCAGGTGGAGTCATTCCTTATAAGCTCATATTCTTAGTCCTGATCGTGATCGGTGCTTTTGGTATTGAGTCTTCAGATGAGATGCTTCTCTTGGCAGATCTGGGAACCGGCTCAATGCTGGTGATCAATATTCCCATCATCCTCTGTCTGGGTGGTCTGGCCGTGAAATGTCTGAGAGATTACGACCGTAAGTTCCTCAATGGCGAATTCCCGAGAAATGACGAATCCCCTAAATGAGGCATGCACTAAGAGGCCATGAATCGTGATTTCGGCGGGGCATGGCTCGACAGATAAAAAAAGGCTCCGACGGTGCAAACCGTCGGAGCCTTTTTCTTTGGCGACCATTTTCTTGAGTGAAGATGGTTTCTTGGGTGACGATGGTTTCTTGAGTGAAGATGACCGAGGGGGCGTCGCTGAGGCTTTAAGTGACGTCAATAAAGGTACTTACGAAAAAAGGCGCAACCATTTCTGGATACGCCGTACAAAATATGCCTTGGGTACAAGGCCTGGAGCGATCTTTCTTTTGAAAATAGGGATTTATTTTGAGAAGCGTCGCCCAGAGAAGCAAGGAGCAAAGAAGAAGGAGCAGGGAAGAGGGAGCAGGGAAGAGGGAGCAGGATTGAGATCGCTCAGGAAGACCTGGGAATGTTCAGGAAGAGCTGGGAATGTTCAGGAAGAGCTCAGCGTGGGTGTAGCACTGAAGTTTGTAGATAAACCCTTGAAATAAAGGTACTTACGAAAAAAGGCGCAACCATTTCTGGATACGCCGTACAAAATATGCCTTGGGTACAAGGCCTGGAGCGATCTTTCTTTTGAAAATAGGGATTTATTTTGAGAAGCGTCGCCCAGAGAAGTAAGGAGCAGGGAAGAAGGAGCAGGGAAGAAGGAGCAGGGAAGAAGGAGCAGGGAAGAAGGAGCAGAGAAGAAGGAGCAGGATTGAGTGCGCTCAGGAAGACCTGGGAATGTTCAGGAAGAGCTTAGCGTGAATGCTCAGGAAGACCTGGGAATGTTCAGAAAGGGCTCAGCGTGAATGTTCAGAAAGAGCTCCGCGTGGGTGTAGCACTGAAGTTTGTAGATAAACCCTTGAAATAAAAGTACTTACGAAAAAAGGCGCAACCATTTCTGGATACGCCGTACAAAATATGCCCCCTGTACAAGGGATCGCGTTGGGTAATTTTCGAAAACTCTTATTTTCTTTCGGAATTGAGGTTCGGCCGTAAAGCAGAATCGTAAAGCAGGCGGGGGGATTTACCCGTGGTTACGAGTGAATGGAGGCATCTCCCTCGACAGCTGTAAGGAAGTTCTGACGCTGAGGGGGCGAGTGATATCCCTCAGATGGAAAAACGGCACGTCCTGTGAAAGGACGTGCCGTACAAAATCTGCCTTCTATACAAGGTCGACGAGACTGGATTCCTGAAAAAAAATCAGGATCCGACTTTGACCTTGGGCGTTGTCGCCGGTTTTCCTTGGATAGGAGTCACCTTTGGCGTCAAGACACCCTTCGCCGGTTTCACGGGTGATGTCGTAGGACGAGGACGAGGTGTCGGTAATGGCGCTGCAGTACCGAACTGTGCGTAGATCCGAGCCGCCACTTGGGGCATGTCGGGATGATCTGTCGTGATCTTCAACTGACCTCGAATCGAACGCTCTTGTCGAGGTTCTGTGACTTCGATGGAGATGACGTAACGTTCTCCAGGCTTAATCGCACGCTGAGTCAGTTTGAAAAGGCCCTCAGGAGCATCGACAACTTCCATACCCGTAATGTTGAAGGGGGCGTTCGGATCTGTTCCCAGTAACTGAAGATCTCTTCTCACAGGAGCCGCACCGGGTGAACCGAGGCGAGCCGTGTCTCTTCTCTGGAATACGACGTTCCCTCTCGGAATCATGGTGATCGGAGCTTGATGATCGACGGTGACCTGAACGACTGTCGTGCGCAGTTGCCCATCGCTGCACATCGCCTCGACGGTGAGGGCATCCCTGAGCATTCCTGGAATGATAGCGCTGGGAGCCGAGACGTTGAGGGTGTAGGTTTTCCCCGCTTCGACTTCAGTGATCTCTCCAACCGTGACCTGTTTCTTTTGGGCGGTGGCTCCGATGACCGTGATGTCGAGTTCTGTACCTTTGGTGATCGTGATCTGGCCGATATGTTCCTGGCCGAGTGGGCCTCTCATGATGAGGGCGGTCGGCGCAACCTTCAGAACTTGGAGCAAATTGCCTCCGATGTTCAGTCGCAGAGTGGGTCTCTTGGGGTCATTGCAACTGACAGTGGCGTATTTTCTGACCGATTCTGTTCTTAATGTCTTGGTGTTAACACTGATGGTGACGGTGCCCTCCCCTCCGGGGAGAACTTCGCGGGTGAACTCACCGCGAGAGCAGCCTCAGCCAGGTTTGACATTCGTGATCCGGAGGATACTGGTTCCTGTATTACGGAATTTGTAGGTGTGTTCGATGGCTGTGCCTTGGAGGACTGTGCCCCAATCGTGATCCATGCTTTCAAAAGAGATGGCTGGATCTCCCGTATATTGGGCTTTTGCAGGTGGAGGGGGGGGCCCCAGATCGTCCGTGATGGGAGTTCCGGGGTCTTGGGCGTGGACCAAGATCTGCGGGGTGAGCTGGAGTGAATCCAACCCAGCGATCGCAAGAATCGAGAGTACGCCCGAAAGGACGAGCAATGAAAGCCAAGGCCGGTGATTTCCGGAAGCCTTCTTCATCATGGGTGTGCTGATCATGGTTATTTGAGTTCTCTTCCCTTGGGTGAATGAATGCGAGGATTCAAACAATGTCCCATCTTACAAATGTAATCATTCGTCCATGTTAAATGATATCTGACCCTCCGCTGATAGGTCAAGTCTTCACTGCTCCTCAGAGTCCTGTTTTGGGATTTGTTTCAATCTGAACTGAGCAATGACCGATTTTTTCCGGATGATGCCTCCGCCCAAGTCCATGATTAGAGTTCCCGTAGCCTGAGGGGTGGGGTGCGGTTTCAGCACCTCGATTTTGAGACGATAGTGTTGTCCAGGAAGTTCCTCAATAATTTCAAGGCGGAAGAGGCCTTCGGGAGCATCTTCGATACGGGCCTTGAATTCTGTTATGGCAATGTCGGAGCGAGCACTCTGAACATGGACTTCTTGGATCACAGGCCGTTTTACTGGACCATCGAGGGGAGCTGTATGTCTACGATAAAAAACCACATTTCCACCGGGAATAAAGCGATAGATGTCCTGGTGCTCTACAACGATAGGTAACGGAAAATCGAGGGGATGATCCTGATCCACTCGAACTCGGACTTGCAGGTCATCCCGCGTGGACTTTGGACCATCTGAAGGTTCTGCGGAGATCTTTAGGTTCCAGCCACCTTCGGTAGGGGTCAATGATTCCACTTTGAAAGAACCATTTTTGGATCCCACATCGAGAATCTCAACAGGAGCATCCACGGCCTTCTTCAGAAAGATGGTCTTTTCTTTTTTCTCGGTCACGAGTCCGCTGATTTTCGTCACCGAGGGTTCGATCAATAAAATAGGATCGACATTGCCGACGAGCCAAAGATTGATTTCAGAATTCAGAGGGTCATTAGTTTTTACGACCGCATTTCTGCGAGGACGACCCCCTGGAAATTCTGCAGTATCGATTTCTAGTTCTATGGCTCCCACTTCTCCAGGAGCCACTTCAGCATCGAAGCGGGTCGTTGTGCAGCCACACGTCGCCGTGACTTTGAGAATTTTCAGCGGGACACGACCTTTGTTCTCGATCAAAAATGCGAATTGTGTTTTTTCACCCTGAACCAGAGTGCCCCAGTCAAATTCTAAAGTTTCGATCACGGCGATAGGGACCGGAAGCAGAGGTGGGGCAGGATCTTGAGCTTGAGCGGCGTCCGAAGCCGTGATTTTTGAAATCTGAGGCGTGGGGTTCTGGCCCGCATGGAGTGGGAAAAGGCACTGGCATGAAAAAATAGCCCAAAGGATGAACGTGCCTCTTATTGTCAACTTTGAAAGGATCGGAACTTGACGAGGTGAGGTGGCGTCATCCTGACCTTGAGAATGCTTCAAAGTAAACGAAGCCTGCAAGGGCTTTGGAGTTGGATTAGGGGGCATGAGTGAAGGGCCTCTCTGTTTTCCGACCTTGGGATTCCGGAATGCTAGAAGGGATCAAAGGACTTGGCAACAGCCGCTCTACACCTCAAATAGGGTATTGAAGGCTCTGGGAGCCAAATGAGGTCTCCAGAAATGTTGCACCAGACCATTTTGATGGCTATCTTAACTCCTAATGAGCTCGTTTCAGTGATCGTTCTTATGAATGATCCCGAACGAATGATCCCGAACGAATGTGATCCCGAACAACGGATTGTGCTCTCCCTTAGGAGAGTGAAAGGAAGACTAATGAAATCGCAGTATCGCAGGCAAGTTGACGTAAGGGGCTTTTCATTTGCTCTATTGCTGTCAGCTCTGATCAGTTTGCCGGCTTTTGCTGGTTCGGAGGTCGGTGATACCGCTCCTGAACTCAAGCCTAAGGGTTGGTTCAACATGGAGTCGGGAACGACTTGGCAGGACCTTGAAGGCAAACTTATTCTTATCGAAAAATGGGCGACTTGGTGAGGACCCTGCAAGGGTCAGATTCCGCACCTTAACTCTTTACACAAAGAGTATGGAACGCGCGGTCTGGTCGTCATCGGGGTCACCGATGAAGCAGAAGCCATTGCCAAGCCTTACGTCGACAAGAATAAGATGACTTACCCCGTTGCTTTTGGCGGCGGAGCTAAGGATTACAAGACACGCGGAATCCCTCATTCATGGCTTGTCGGCCCGGATGGAAAAGTGGTCTGGAAGGGGCATCCCGCCTCGCTGAACAACTCGATTATCGACAAGCATATTGTCGGTGCGAGAATCGGTCCCAAGATCCAGATTCCTGACGAGTTTTCAAAAGCACAGGGCTACGCTAAAAACGGAGCATTCGGCAAGGCCTACTCCGATTTGACCAAGCAAGCCAATATAGCGAAAACACCGGAGCTTAAAAAAGCAGCCAATGATGCCATGAAGTCGATTGAAGACTACGGTGACAAGAGATTTGCTGCGATTGAAAAGATGAAAGCCGCCCGTCGCTATGTCGATGGCATTGGTGCTCTTCAGCGTGAAATCACCGCCTTCAAAGGTATGGACATTGGTAAGAAGTTTGAGTCAGAGTTGAAGGCCTGGAAGAAAGACAAGAAAATTAAGGCAGAGATCTCTGGTTCTGAAATGTTGGCAGAAGCGGAAACATTGGTAAAGCGCGGTAAGTACAAGAGTGCTGCCAAGATTTACGCACAGCTTTCGAAGGCAAAGAAGTTCGACGGAACAGAAGCCCAAAAGGAAGCAGAGATTCGTTTCCAAGAGATTCAAAAGTACCTTTAAACTTTCGAATTGTGCTATCTCACTAAAAAAGGTCCCGCAGGTTTCGCCTGCGGGACCTTTTTTTATGAAATCACACTCGTCAGATTCATGATTTGACGCGATCGATCAAATCTACAACTCTGTTGGAGTATCCCCACTCATTATCATACCAAGATAGAACCTTGGCACTGTGAGTCCCCACGGCCTGAGTCAATTGTGAGTCGAAGATGGAAGAGTGGGGGTTACCGATGATGTCGGAAGAGACGATAGGATCGGTACAGTATTCGAGGATGCCAGAAAGAGGGCCACTCGCGGCTGTAGCGATCGCCTCGTTGATATCTTGGGTGGTTACCGATTTTTCAAATGTAGCAACCAGGTCGACTACGGATCCATCGATGACGGGAACCCGCATCGCCATACCATCCAGCTTACCTTCGAGTTCTGGAAGTACCTTACCGACAGCACGAGCGGCTCCCGTAGAAGTGGGAATGGTATTTTCTCCTGCGGCTCGACTTCTTCTTAAATCTTTGTGATACCAGTCGGAAAGACTTTGATCGTTGGTGTAAGCGTGAACAGTCGTCATGACTCCACGTATCAATCCGAAAGAGTCATTGAGTACCTTTGCCAACGGAGCAAGGCAGTTGGTGGTACAGGAGGCGTTTGAAACGATGCGATGTGATGGTTTCAAGATGTCGTCGTTGACTCCCAAAACCAGCAGCGCGTCGATGTCGTCCTTGGGGGGGACGGTGAGGATGACCTTCTCTGCTCCCGCATCGATGTGAAGTTGGCATTCTGCTCTAGATCTGAATCTACCTGTGGATTCTATGACAACGTCGACTCCAAGGTCTTTCCAGGGAAGGCTCGCAGGATCTCTCTCTGCCAGCATTCTACAATCCTGTTTGTCAGTAGTGAGAACACCGTTCTCAAGAGTGACGCTGCCCGAAAATGGACCCATGACGGAATCGTATTTGAGCAGGTAAGCCAAAGACTTTGGATCCGAAATGTCATTGATGGCGACGACTTTAAGGTCGTCGCGTTCAGCGAGGATACGGAAGACGCTTCTTCCTATTCGACCAAATCCGTTGATGGCGATCTTCATGACGTCCTCCTGTCTCCGCTTGTAGTACTCTGGGGACCGACTTGCGAGATGAGGTCGACGATTCGATTTGAAATACCACCGCCTTGTTCGTACCAACCGATGACCTTGAGCAGGACATCGTCGGTCACGAGAGTGGCCAAGCTGTCAAAGAGACAAGAAGCAGGATTCCCATTCATATCGCTCGATACGATCGGTTGATCTGTGAAATCGAGAACGCCTTTAAGAATCGTTTGGGAAGCACTGCGGAATACTTCATTCACTTCAGAAGCCTTTACGGGGCGTTTCATTTGAACGGTCAGGTCTGAACAAGACACCTCGGCAACGGGAACGTTCAGTTTGATCCCTTTAAACTTCCCCTTCAAATGAGGGAATAGTTCTTCAACCGCTTCATCCGTCCATGTCGTTTGAGGGACGATGTTTTGCATCGCTGCTCTTGATCTTCGCAGGTCGCCCTGTGTTGGGACATCTGTGAGGCTTTGATCGGAGGTGTATGCATGTACAGAAGTAAACGAACCTTCTTCAACACCGAAAGCGTCGTCCAGAACCTTGAGCATCAATGCGGTAGCATTCGCTGTTGAGGAACCGACAGAAATGATTCTGTGGGATCTCTCTATTTGATCTGGAGTCACTCCACAAATATGAAGGTGGTCGATATCGTCTGTCGGAGGTGTGGAAAGGATGACCCGATCCGCTCCTTGATCGAGATGCTTCTGAAGATCTGTACGAGATCTATATTTGCCTGTCGCTTCGACAACCACATCCACGCCAAAATCAAACCATGGGATTTGTCCGGGTTCTTTGTGGTGGAATACGGGGATTTGCCGACCTCGGGAGTAGAGAGAATCGTCGAGGACACGAATCGGTTCCTCGAAAGACCCTCTGAGAGAATCAAATCGCAGCAGGTATTCCATGGAGTGAATATCTGCCAACTCATTGATGGCGACAATTTCGATGTCATCGCGACCATACATGGCTCTAAACACGTTTCGGCCTATACGACCGAAACCCATCAGACCGACTCGAACGCTCATACAGATCTCCCGTCCGGTGTGGAATCAACGGGCACCGGTGGAAACGGCGACTCCGCAGTGACAGAATAACAATAAGTCGCTCGGATTTGTCAGAGATCCGGGATCTTCATAGAAAACCTAATTTGCGAGGTGACTTTTGAGACTTCAGGCCACATATCATTTGAAAACAACAGGTGAGAATGTCATGGATTTGGCCCGGGCTATGGCGATAGAGCTGACGGTTGAAGTCCCTGAATCCGTGATTGACCGATATCCAGACACCTCCAAAAACTTGGTGGCAAGAATCGAGTCTGTGCAGGAGATCGGTGATAGGACTCATCGATTGGTACTCTCTTTCTCTGAGAAGTTGCCAGGAAAAGACCTGACTCGCTGGCTCAATCTGTTGATGGGCAATTGTTCGATGATTCCGGGAGTGCGTCTCGTCGATGTGGAAGTGCCTGAAGAGCATTTGAAATCTTTCAGAGGGCCGCATCATGGAATCCGGGGTGTACGCAACATCGTTGGCGTCATGGAGCGTCCTTTGGTGGCGACCGCTTTGAAACCGAGAGGGGCTCCGGGCAAAGATCTACAAAAGATCTGCAGAGAATTTGTCGTCGGTGGTGGAGACGTCATCAAGGACGATCATAATCTGATCGATGACTCGACAACGGAATTCAAACAACGAGTCACTGCCTGTGTCGATACGATTCGTGAGAGTCAAAAAGGTCGGCATGTTCTTTATCTCGTCAATTTGATGTCTCCAGATGAGACTCTTGAAGAGCGACTTTCCATCGCACTGGAAGCGGGGGCCGATGGTGCATTGTTGGCACCGTGGGTTCTCGGGTTGGACAGAACTCGACACCTTATCGATCAATATCCGGGAGTTTATTTAGGGCACCCTTCGATGAGTGGGATTTTGACGTCCCAAGGAGAGGGAGGCTTTTCACTGCCAGTGGTTCATGGATTATTTGCGCGATTAGCCGGTCTCGATGGATCAGTTTTCGTCAATGCTGGAGGGCGCTTTAATACCACTCGAGAAGAGGGCCGCCAAATCGCAGAAAAGTTGCGATCCCCTATGGGGCATGTGGAACCGGGTTGGGCGATACCTGCTGGCGGGATGACTCCTGACAGAATTAGTGAAATGCTAGAGGACTACGGTTCGGATAGCATGATCCTGATGGGTGGGGCTTTATTAGCCGCTGAACAAGGTGTTACGGCATTAACTCGAGAGATAGTGGTATCGCTTCAAGAGAAGTTTTCCGCAGTCGACTAGGACTACCCATGTGACTAGGACTACCCATGTGACTAGGACTACCCATGTGACTCGGACTACCGATGGCGAAGAACAGTATTTGTATTTTTATTGTGTTATTGGGAGTCTTGTTCGTGTCGGTGGCATTCCTTCGATAGTGGATGTCGTCATTTGAATCACTGTGAAGGAAAAGGAGATCTTAGAGATGTCTTGGATAACTAAAGTCAGCCTTGTTGCAGTTTATTTAGTGTCCGTCGTCATGATGTTCGGATCAGTGATGGCATATACGCAAGTCAAAGACCTTGCTCGACCCGATTCTTTTTCTCCTCCCAAAAATTACTATTGGTGGAGTCATGAAATTATTGAAATGGCGAAGAAGTCGGCGGAGCAAGCGGGTTCGAGTCGTACCGAAGACATTATTGACGCTGCTCTCCCTACAGTTTATTTCAGTTTTGGGGCAGGGTTTTTAATGAGCGCAGGCTCCTCTTTTTTTCTAGTGCGCTCCATTCGCGCAAGGAGGGATGATCTCATTGCAGAACGGTATCGTTCCGGGTCTTGATCGATTCATGTCAGAGGGGCTTCCAGCAATTCGAGGAGCCCGATTGGGAGTCTGTTGCCATCCTGCTGCTGTGGATTTGCAACTCAGAGGACTACCAGAACGGTTGCTCTCTTCAGGAGTGACCGTCTCTCGATATTTTGCTCCTGAGCATGGTCTCCATGGTCAACTTCAGGATATGGAGTTGGTGACTTCTACGGAGCCTGAGGTGATCAGTCTCTACGGCTCAACAGAAGAATCTCTTCGACCTGTGGTTTCCTCCATATCAGACCTAGATGTCATCTTGTTTGATCTCAGAGACATCGGTACACGCTATTACACCTTTGCTGCCACCATGAAATACATGTTGGAGGCGGTGTCAGAAACGGATACTCGAATGATCATTCTCGATCGTCCTTGTCCTATCGGTGGGGATAAGGTTGAAGGTGGGATCGTTCAGCCTGGATTTGATAGTTTCGTCGGTGCACTGCCTGTTTCTGTTCGTCACGGTATGACTCTCGGAGAACTGGCTCGATTCATGACCACTGAATTGGGAATCTCTGCGGATGTAGAGATCATTCCTTGTAGCGGTTGGCAAAGGCATCAGCGCCATGAACAGACCGGTTTACCGTGGGTGTTACCTTCACCAAATATGCCTTCACCAGAGACCGCGCTGATATATCCCGGCATGTGCCTAGTAGAGGGGACAACCCTTTCAGAAGGTCGAGGGACGACCTTACCCTTCCATCTTGTGGGCGCGCCATATTTGTCTGGGCAGGAATTTGCTGATTGTGCTACGGGGCTCGCAAAAGATCTCGATTTGAAGGGGGTTCTCTTTCGCCCTGTCACATTTGTTCCTGGAATTCAGAAGCATCGGGGTGAGACGTGTCAGGGGATTCAAGTGCATGTGACCTCCGCAGATGATCTTCATTCCCTGCTCTTGGGAATGGTTGTGATCACGGCGGCTGCCCTGACCTCAGGTTCGAAGTTCCAATGGCGTACAGAGGAATACGAGTTTGTGACTGAACCGATCGCCATCGACTTGCTCTGGGGTGCTGCTGATTTTAGAGAAACGGTGGATCGACTCAGGAATTCTGAAGGAGATCCTGCGCAAGCCCTCGAAGGTTTGTTGCGGTCGAGGGAATCAGAGCGTTTGATGTTTATAGAGCAAAGAGAGTCGTGTTTGCTGTACCCCTGATGAACGAGAGGGAATCGTCATGTCGGAGACTCGTGAAAGTATTTCTGAGGCTCCCGCATGGGCGGCGACCGTTTTGCGTATTGCCGCCGTCTACAATGTTCTTTGGGGAGCTTTGACCATCTTGCTTCCCCAATGGTCACTCGGCTGGCTCATTCCACAGGAGCGTTTGATCGCTCTCGATCCTCTGACCTTAGTTTTCTGGCAATGCATCGGCATGATTGTCGGGGTCTATGGCTTAGGGTATTGGGTTTCCGCAAAAGATCCTTTCCGTCACTGGCCCATCATTCTCGTCGGATTTCTCGGCAAGATTTTTGGTCCCATCGGTTTTCTTCAGGGATTGTGGTTGGGAACTATTCCGCTGAGTTTTGGTTGGACGATTCTTGCCAATGACATCCTTTGGTGGTGGCCCTTCGGATTCATATTATGGGGAGCTTTTCAAGCCGCACGTCCAGAGATGAAGGATTCATAGGAAGCGCCTAGTTTTTGTGGTGTTTCTTTTTGGAAAGTGGAGCGACGGTTTCGGCAATGATGTTCAGAACTCCCATGCGGATATCCACTCTGCCTGTGATGATCAGAACTTCTGGGCGTTCGAGTAATACCGATTTGGCCCGGGACCATTGCCGAGGGAAACAGGTCACTTCGCACAGTGCTTCTTCATCTTCCAGAGTGATAAAACCCATAGACCCCGTTTTTGTGGGATGCTGACGACTGGCCAACCGTATTCCGGCAATACGTACATTTTTGCCAGCCCACTTCTTGAGTGTGGATATCGGTTGGCATTTTTCTCGTCGTATTTCTTTTCGAAAGAGTGTCATGGGATGCGCGCTGATAGAGGCTCCCAGTAGTCTGATTTCTTCTTTCAACTTACGTCGTGGTGAAAAATCTGTCAGCCCGGGACCTTCGTCGACGATTCCTGGGAGATCACACACGAGTGCCGTGGTTGGCGAGGAACGTTCCTTCTGGCGTCGAGTGCATGTTCTCCATATCAAACGTGTCCGGGGCACCCCGAAGCAGTCGAGAGCTCCGGTTAAAATCCAGTCTTCCATCTCGGAGCAGGACAGAACTGTTCTGCGCATGAAATCTTCCGGAGAAGAAAAAGGGCGTGCGGAAATCACGGAATGAATACTCTTATCCCGACCTCCGAGAATAGTGTTCAGAGGCATACGGATGCCACCATCCTCCTCCAGAAGATAATCTTCGCCAGAACGATGAATGCAGGGCAGTCGAAGTGGCACTCCAAGTCTGCGAGTTTCGGAGACAAATGTGGAAAAGGGATACATGCCAGCATGATGGCGAAAGAGAGAGCACATGAATTCTGCGGGATGATGTGTTTTTAGCCACGCACTGCGCCATGCGAGAAGTCCGTATGAAGCTGCATGTGATTTGTTAAAGGAATACCTAGAAAACTGGAAGAGGTGCTCCCATAACTTCTGAGATTCACGAACACCGAATCCTTGTTGAATCGCTCGCGTCACAAATTGGTCACTGAGTTTCTCTAATTCAGAAACGCCATTTTTTTTTAGGGCATGAATCATTTTTCTACGAAGAACGTCGGCTTCTGTCAGCGTTGTTTTTAAAACTGTAGCGATCACTTCCATGACATTTTCTTCATAGAGAAGTAAACCTTGCTGATCAGCAAGGAGTTCTAAAAGTGCTGGGTGGGGGGGATCGGGAGATTTCTCTCCCCGAATCCTACGGCAATATTCATCCTTGAGTCCACCCGCAGAAGGGCCTGGACGGATGAGAGCGACAGACTGTATGACATCGCTGGCATTTTCCGCTTTCATTTGAATCAGGAGCGCACGCATCGCCGGACTCTCTAATTGGAAGCAACCGAGTGTTCGACCTTCTTTGAGCAAGTCGGCGGTTTTTGGACATTCTTCCGGAATGTCATCGATCTCCAGAGGCCTTCCGGTGCGGATTTCCACCAGATCACGTGTACTTCCCAATTCTGAAACACAGCGGTTCCCAAGAAGATCAATCTTTATTAATCCGGTATGTTCGATCGAGTACATGTCGAGTTGCGTCACCACGATGCCACGAGTGGCGTGCTCTAGAGCGACAAGACCCGAGATCGGACGATCCGCGATACAGATGCCCCCTGGATGGATCGATCGATGATGGGGGCGTCCCCGCAACCATTGAGCGGCTGCAGTGATGGTTTTCTTTTCTCGGTGAGGAAGACCTATAGCGGCGAGCACTGGATCGTCACTCAGGCACTCCTGAATCGTGGCGTCGCTCCGGTGGGGAAGACGACGTGAGAGGCGATCAATCTCGTAGGGAGCGACTCCGTGGGCGCGCGCAGATTCACGCAAAGCGGATCGGACTTGGAGAGACTGTCGTGTGCAGATCATAGCGGTTCTGTCAGATCCATATCTTTGATAGACATGGTCAATCAACTGTTCTCGACCGCGCCAACAAAGGTCGATGTCGATGTCAGGAAGATCTTTCCTTTGCTCGTGGAGAAATCTTTCGAAGCGCAAAGAGTGGCGAAGTGGATTCACCTGAGTAATGCCCAGAGCATAGGAGACGATGGAGGCGGCTCCTGATCCGCGTCCCGCACAAGCCATACCGAGTCTTTGTGCTTCTTCTACAATTTCACCGACGACAAGAAAATACGGTACGAACCCCATGTCATCGATGATGCGCAGTTCCCGGGTCAATCTTTCCAAAGCCGCCCGATCGATACCCCCGAGACGTCGCCGGAGTCCTTCATGGCAACGGGAATACAAAACCCCGTAGGCCGTTTGTCCGGGGGCGATTTCGACGGGTGGAAAGATGGTGGAGTGTGGATTTCGAGGATAGGTCTGGGCTTCTCTTCCAAGACGAACAGCAGTTTCGATCGTCTCAGGAAGATCGTGATAGCGGTTTTTCCATTCGGTAACAGTTGGGATTGCAGCGAGACGTGATGGCGAAAAAAGATCGACGTTACCCCGAATCCGGTTGGAGGAAATATTTTGGACGGTGGAATTCAGGTGTATCGCATCCAACAGATCGGCTTGAGCTGGGGGAAGAACTTCTGTTCCGCCGAATCGGCTGCTGGCAACAGTTTGAAGTCTTTGGTCTTTCGCGAAATCGAGATTGAGGCGTTCTTGTGCGAGCGAGGATCGCCAACGGTCGATTTCGATGATCAAACGACTTCGTATCGAGGCATCGTTGTCCAGGAAACTCCGTGCGACTTTAGAGCTACCAACGATGATCCAGCAGTTTTTTAGATCCTGAATGTGTTCCGGTGTGAGGGGATGCCGTGTTCGTTTTTCTTCGCCGTCAGAGTTTTCGCCGTCAGAGTCTTCGCCGTAGAGGTGATAATGGCTGACAAGTCGGTGGAGTTCTTCTAGGCCACCCGGATCTCGAGGCAGAATCAAAATCGTATCGTTCTTGGAGAAGGGGAGTTCTACGCCGGTGACGATTTGAGTTCCCTGTTTCAACCCTTCACGCGTGGCTTCCACAGCGGTTCCAAGGTCGGCCACTTCAGTGATGGCGACGGAGTTCCAGCCACACCTTTGGGAAGTTTCAACGAGATCTTCGACAGGTTGGTAGCCACGAAGAAAGGAGCCCCAGGAGCGTATCGCCAGAAGCAAAGGTGAATCGGTCATGAATCGTGTGTTCTGCATTATCCGGGTATCGCGTTCGTTCTCGTGAGGGATATCGTCAGGGATATCGGGTTTGGTTTTGTCGCAGTTTTTTACGGGCCCTGAGGATAGCGAACATCTGTTCGCTATCAAGGGGGTAATCCGGGAAGGCTTGTCTTGACGGGCTGAGTGGTCAAACTGTGGCCCCAGAAGCGAATTTTCGGTGAAGGAAAGAGGAAGGAGGAGTCTTGAACGAGAATCGACAGCAAGACAATGCTCCCGAGGAACCCTGGAGGGAAGTCCATGCCGTGGCCTTGGGCCAGGGCGAGGAAGGCTACCTCGATCCTGTGACAGGATTATGGGTGTGGACAGAATGGGCTCATCGAAAAAGAGGGAAATGTTGCGAATCAGGATGCCGTCATTGTCCATGGAGAGATGCTGAATAGGCGGAGACTGACCTATAGAAAAAGGGCCGAGAAGCGAGACGCTTCTCGGCCCTTTTTTAGTCAAGCCTGGCCTTGATCGAGAGTCCTCAGATCAGGGGCAGGAGGTGTAGTTGGCACAATCAAGAGCGTCGCTGGTCGGATCTGATCCACAGGACGGTCCAGAAGGTGCTGGCATTCCCGGTCCTCCTGAAAAGAGGTTGGCGAGAATGTAAACGCCATCGGCAATGTTCACTGAAGAATCGTCATTCGCGTCCGCAGAATCGTTACAAGGGATCGCACCTCCGGTGAACAAGCCCGCGAGCAATGCGACCGCATCTGCAATATTGATTCCAGCGTCATCGTTGACGTCTCCACGAACAAATCCACCGACACCCGCTTCAAGTGTGATGATTCCATCCACAAGAGCGGCAGGATTTGCCTGACCACCGACCACCATGATGTTGATCACAGGAGGAGCACCGAGAGCGTTACTCCAACTGAGACTGGTCGAGGTGCCAGTGGTGTTTCCAATCAGACCAGAAGGAATCGTATCGTAATCGATAGTGCCTAATGCGGTCTGAGAGGTGAACTGGAGAGTGATGGTGCCGGGGCTGGAGAAACTGAACACACAGCCACACGTTAAGCCATCACTGTAGGTATTGATGTCGAGGAAATCAGGTCCGGTTCCGGAGTTGAGTCCCGAGAGTGCAGTTCCAGCTGCGAAGGTTCCCACAGAGAGTAATCCTGAATCGTGAGCGATTCCGAAAGAGAAACCCTGAGTATTGTTGGGGTAGCCGGCAGAGGTGGAATCTTCACTCACCGATACAGTAGCCGCGAAGGAACCGACTCCCGTATCAGGGGAGTAGGTGACTGTGGCATCGTCGGCGATCAGGCTGAATCCACTGGTGACACAACTCGGATCATTGGCGCAGTCGCTATCGAGGCAGTCTGCAAGACCATCTCCATCGTCATCTGTACCGTTTGTGCAGTTCTCTACTGGAGGAGCGATGCATGCAGGGTCTAGATCACAGTCTGCATCTTCGCAGTCGATGAGTCCGTCACCGTCGTCATCGACTCCATTGGCACAGTTCTCAGTAGGGGCAGGGCCTCCACCGAGAGAGATGCTGAGATCACTGGTGCCGGTGGCTCCATTCCAGCCGCCCACTTGGACCAGGTAGGTGCCGCCAGCAGTGACTGGCACTGCCACGGTAGAGCTGAAGTTGGGTGTGGTACAACCATCGTCGTCGCTGGTGAGACAGGCCGATCCAGGAGCAGGGCAGCCTGCAGCACCGTCGTAGACGATGAGGACGGTGTCATCCATGGAACCGAGGGATCCACATGTTTCGATAGTGGCTGTTCCACTGGCGCTGGCGGTGTATTCAAACCAGACGTCAGTGTCCATGTTGGTGTCACAATCAGTGGGGCCATCGAGGATGGAGTTTGTGTTGTCGAGTGCAAAGAGACCTTCACCGACGAGTTGAGCATTGGCGCAATCATCATTGGCAGGTCCGGTGCCTCCGCCACCACAGGCAGGGTCGCCGGCGCAGTCAGCGTCGGCGCAGTCGATGAGTCCGTCACCGTCATCATCGACTCCATTGGTACAGTTCTCAGTAGGGGCAGGGCCTCCACCGAGAGAGATGCTGAGATCACTGGTGCCGGTGGCTCCATTCCAGCCGCCCACTTGGACTAGGTAGGTGCCGCCAGCAGTGACTGGCACTGCCACGGTAGAGCTGAAGTTGGGTGTGGTGCATCCATCGTCGTCACTGGCGAGACAGGCAGAACCTGCAACAGGGCAGCCTGCAGCACCGTCGTAGACGATGAGGACGGTGTCATCCATGGAACCGAGGGATCCACATGTTTCGATAGTGGCTGTTCCACTGGCGCTGGCGGTGTATTCAAACCAGACGTCAGTGCTCATGTTGGCGTCACAATCAGTGGGGCCGTCGAGGATGGAGTTTGTGTTGTCGACGGCAAAAAGTCCTTCGCCTACAGGCGTGGCATTTGCGCAGTCATCATTTCCGCCTCCGCCACCGCCGCCGCCACCGCCACCGATAGTGATGGTGAGGGTTCCGGCACCCGCATCTGCGGTACCAAAGCCGCCGAGGCGAACGAGATAGGTTTCTCCAGCAATGACATTGATTCCTGCAACTTCGGAATCAAAACCTTGGCAACCCGCGAGGGTTGAACCGTCTCCGTCGCAACCCAGAAGAGCAAGTGCTCCGCAAGTGCCGGCGTAGACCGCGAGGTCGGTATCGAAGGAGAGAGCGTCACAGGTATTAAAGGTGGCAGTCCCAGAGGCCGTTGCAGTGTAAGCAAACCAGCCGTCATTATTTAAGCCGCCGAATCCTCCGCCGGTGCAGCCGGTGGGGGGGGGGTCCAAACTGTTGGTGAATCCTGACGTATCAAAAGCATTGGCACCGTCGAAGACTTGGAGAGCACCTGAGCATTCGTCGTATCCGCCGCCACCCCCGCCACAGGCAGGGTTGTTGGCACAATCAGGATCGACGCAGTCCACCAGTCCATCTCCATCGTCGTCAGTACCATTCGTACAGTTTTCAGTAGGGGCAGGGCCTCCACCGAGAGAGATACTGAGGTCCGTAGTACCGGTGGCTCCATTCCAGCCGCCCACTTGGACCAGGTAAGTGCCGCCAGCAGTGACTGGCACTGCTAAGGTGGAGTTGAAGTTGGGTGTGGTACAACCATCGTCGTCACTGGCCAGACAGGCCGAACCTACAACAGGGCAGCCTGCAGCACCGTCGTAGACGATGAGGACGGTGTCATCCATGGAGCCGAGGGATCCACATGTTTCGATAGTGGCTGTTCCACTGGCGCTGGCGGTGTATTCGAACCAGACGTCAGTGCCCATGTTGGTGTCACAATCAGTGGGGCCATCGAGGATAGAGTTTGTGTTATCGACGGCAAAAAGGCCTTCGCCCACTGGAGTGGCATTGGCGCAGTCATCGTTTCCGCCGCCACCGCCACCGCATACTGGGACTGCGGCGCAATCGGGGTCGTCACAGTCCGCGAGTCCATCTCCATCATCGTCAACACCATTGGTACAGTTTTCGGTGGGAGCAGGACCGCCGCCGACCGAGATGGTCAAATCGCTAGATCCTGTAGCGCCATTCCAGCCGCCACATTGAATCAGGTAGGTATTACCCGCAACGACTGGGAGGGCGATTGTTGAACTGAAGTTCGGTGCGGTGCAGCCATCGTCGTCACTGCTCAGGCAAGCGGAGCCAGCGCTCGGACACCCTGCTGAACCGTCGTAGACGATGAGAACAGAGTCATCGAGTGAGCCCGCCGTTCCGCAGGTTTCGATGGTTGCAGTTCCACTGGAAGTGGCTGTGTAGGCAAACCAGACATCTGTTCCCATATTGGTGTCACAGTCGGTTGGACCTTCGATGATAGAGCCGGAGTTATCAAAGGCGAATGATCCTTCTCCAACAGCTGTGGCATTGGCACAGTCATCATTGGCAGGAGCACCACCGCCACCGCCGCCTCCACAGGCAGGGCTACTGGCGCAATCGGGGTCGGCACAATCGGTCAAGCCGTCCGAATCATCATCGACACCATTGGAACAAAACTCGATGGGACCTCCGCCACCACCAGCGGGGAGAGTATCGACAAAGAGTGATCCGGTTCCAGCGGAATCAAGCCATGCAGAGAGGCCGAGAGTCCAGGAACGGGAGAAGCGACCGTAATCATCACTGAGGTTATTGCCGCATGCCGCGCCTCCACAGCAGAGCTGTCCGATGACACGATGGTTTTGGTCAAAGAGGGGAGAACCCGATGATCCTGGCTCGGTAGTGCCCAAATCCCAGTCGTTCACCGTGACAAAGTTAGTACTTAAACTGGGAGCCTGATTTTCAAAAGAGATACGTTTCTCGTCCGTGGCGGGATGATGGATACCCACGGCACTCGTCGGTGCTGCTGATGAGGCATCCCACCCACAGAAGGAGACTCCAAATGCAGCGTTAGGAGGAGAGTTCAACTCGACAAGTGTGAAATCAGAAGTCCCTGACCCTGCCCTGAAGACCGCCCCTGAACTGAATTGGTTCAGTGTGCCGTTGCCCGCTCCACCGGAAGCCGCAGATCCTGGTGCGCGGCAAAATGAGTTTTCATAGTTCCAGTAAACGACCAACGAGGGGGAATTTCCGGCGCTCAAGCCGCAGTGGTCTGCGGTCATGAAATACGGAGTGCCATCTTGTGAGGTGTTGTTCACCATGAATCCTGTACAGAAGGTGGATCCACCGGTGGAGATCACTCCGACGCAGTCGATTTCATTTTCCCACGTCACCGATTCAGGACAGGCCACGTCGACATTGCAAGATCCGGAGAGAGAAGGGAAGTTACCCTGAGTCGGGGTTGTTCCGAAGTTCTCATGGAACCCGCGGTATCCCGGATTGATACGGGTCAGTTTAATCTCTTCTTTGATCAAGATTTCTGCGTTTTGAGGGCAGCGAATCTCGATGATGACATCTCCTCCTGCAAGAACAGGAGTCCAAAGTTCTCCGCTATCGGAGTAATCGTCGATGGTGAAAGGGCGAACTTTGTGAGTTCCCTCGACATTGTAGAGCAACATTTCACTATCGATGGGAAGCATCCATCGCTCGAAGCCAAAGTTCATACTGATGGCGTTCTTACAGGTGACTCGAAGTCTCCACATGGCGACGTCGTCATTAATCTTTTCCCAGTGACCGTGTGTCGCTGGAGTGATACTGACATCGTGTGGAACCGCAAAGCGGGGTGCGAGACCTTGAGCATCTCTCAAAGAGTCTTCTGCTTCCAAGGCCACAAGATCGAGAGAATCGATACTGATGGTTGGAACGATTTTTATCGAATCTTGTGCTGATCCGAAAGTGGTGAAACCTGTGATACATAATATGACCACAAGTAGATGTCGGAATGGTGACATGCTTGCTCCCCAATCAAATTGGAAGGTTCACGAAACTGAACGTGGAAACACACCCTTCGAGAGGGGTGCGATTCCACATCCAGACTCTGATTTATATGGTTGTGCTCTTTTGAGCCAAGCCCATGTCTATTCTCGCCTTAAAGGGAAGTCAGGCAAGTCAGTATATTGTGAGGCAGTTATTCCCGGGAAGTCATGCCGAGATAGGCCCAAAGATCACGAATTGCCACTTCATCCAGCACATTTAGGAGGCCTAAAGGCATGGGAGAATCGATGGATGGGGTGGCTGACGTTACAGGAACACTGATTTCTACCGGTGAATAGCCGAAAGGATCCGTGTTCAAGATCCACTTATTCTCGTCTCGGTAGAGCAGTCTTCCGAGTTCTAGACCATCTTCTCCAAATTCGAGAACTGTCCAGTTGTATTGGTCAGAGATATCACGTGAAGGGTCGAGGATCGCGGTGAGCAAGTCGTCATGCGTGAATCTGGATGCGCTGCCTGTGAGATCCGGCCCCACTCCTCCGCCAAATTGATCATATCGATGACAACGAGAACAGAGCGCTTTTTCGAAAGCTATTCTGCCCTTCTCTGGATCTCCCTTTCCTTTCGTCAATGCCGACAAGATTTCTTCACGAGTCCATTGTTGAACAAAAGGAGCCATGACGACGGGGGGAAGGGGCGGTGGAACCAGTGCTCCACTACCGTCATCCATTTGGCGAGTCATGTGCTGAATAAATCCGTTGTAACTGTTGCCTCCAGAGAGCGCAGTGAGGCGTTTTATTTCTGGGGCGATCAAATCCCTCTGCTCGGTGTTGATGGTGGTCCATTGAAGGCAACGCAGTGCGGCCATCTTTTCGGGTCCCTTTTCGGCAAGAGATAACCAGTCGATCAATCGTGTCACTAATCCCGGTGCAGAAAGTCGCACTAAAAGATCTCCTAGTAATCGATCAACAGCGGCATCTCTTCTAGGGAAATCCTGATCGAGTCGTGCCAGCAAGCGTGTTCGAGTACTGCCCGACGGATCTCCGTGTCTTGCGATAGCGACAGTCGCCACTCGCAGAGCGGCTAATTCTTGCGCCCTTCCTTGAAGTTGAGGAAGGTCACAGAGTCTCTCCAGAAGAATCTCCTTATCTTCGGTACTACCGACCCGAGCGAGGGCGAGTAATCCTTGGAGAGCGGCTCTTCCTTCTAGGCCGAGCACACGATCTCGCCAGAGATCGGGAGACAGTCGTTCCAGGGTGATTCTTGCGGCGGCGGCGATAAACATGTCTTCATGAGCGAGTTCGAGGAGGGCCAGATCGAGCAGGTCAGGCATCGGTTGGACATGTCCCTTTTCCAATTCTCTGCGGATGCCCCGTGCTTTTTTCCCCTCTCGTGTCAGTGGGGCTGACATCTTCTCAGGAGGGCGTTGGGAAGTGATCCTAAAGACGGTACTTCCTGTACCTCGACCTCCGGTGACACCATAGAGAGCTCCGTCTGGACCCATAGTGATGTCAGAAACATTCAAGGCAGGAGCGGCTGCGAAGGGTTCAATGTTTCCGGTGAAACTAGAACCGTGCTCCCTGGGGAAAAACGCCAAAATTCTACCGTAGGCCCAATCGGCGATGAAGATCGCATGCTTCCAACGACCCTCAAATTGACTCTTGAGTCCGGAGGCAACCCCCGTCGGAGAAGAGAGATCCGATTCGGCAGCAGGAGGGACGGCATCCGGAATACCATCGGGCCACTTGCCATCGCCGCTTCTCCAACCGGCTTCACCTCCGGAAACGACTTCGACGATACGGGGTGCACGATACCAGGGAGAACCGATGTCATATTCCATATCGGCATCGTAGGTGAAAAGAGAACCGTCATGATGAAAGGCGAGGTCGTATGGATTACGGAATCCGCCTGCCACTCTTTCCCACTCACGAGTCGCGGGGTCTATCCTTAAGATTTGTCCTGCCGGTGAAAGGTATCCCACCGCATGACCGGAAGGATCCCACATTCTGGGGAACAATAAATCTTCTTGCCAATTACGGTAGCGGTCACGGGTCAGGATCTCTTCAGGAACTTTGATGTGATTGCCGACGACAGTCCAGACATGACCATCCGGGCCCATCACCAGAGCGTGCACTCCATGTTCCCAACCGGGCCCCATACTTGAGAGCCTTTCCTCGGTTTCATAAAAATCGTCACCATCGGTATCGGTTAATACCCACAAGCCACCTTTGTCTTTGGCATCGCCATTGACGTGAATCCAGAGTTCTTCACCGACTTTGAGTATTCCCTGAGCATGACCCATGTTGGCACAGTCTTTGGCACTGTAACCGTTCGCCTCTTTTTTCAGCCTTTTGAGAGGACCATATTGGGGGGAGACGATGAAATCTTGATCGTTCTCAGCCGCGATACAGACCCAAGATCCTTGAGTAGGATCGACTTCGTGAATGATCTTGGCCTCGAATCCCATGGGCAGATTCCAACTGCGAGAAGGACTTCCCGAAAACTTGATCCCGCCCCAAGGAAGGGAGGGGTCTCCCATCGTTCCTAGAGAAATCGCGGCCTGATGGGGTAGAGGATCGAGTCCGTCCAGATTCCAAGACTCTTCTTCTCCATAGGGGGTCCCAGAGTTGGCGGGCTGGGGTTGTTTCGTCCAGCGACGGACTGTCCATTCTGTATCGGTGTGCAGTTGTTGAGGAGTTGACCCTTCGATCTGCCAACGGAGAGTTCCCAGAAGTCCCGCGGGGCCTCCCTCATTACTGGCTCTCACAGTCAACTCATGATCTCCGGCAGGAAGAGTCCAGCGATGTTCGTAAGTTTGGCTCCAGTCGATTCCGCGCAGGATCGGCGTTCCATCTAGGAATGCGATAAAGTGATTATCCGCTGTCATCGTCAGCTGAGCGGTGGAGGTTTTTGTCGTGTTGAAACGGCGGGAGAGAGTGACCTCAACGCCACTGTCGGGTGCCTCGGAACTCCAGATCCAATGAGCACTTTTTTTCTCGACGACTTCTTTTGCCATACTGACATCGGTGAAGGGGTCTCCATCCAAAACATCCCAAGGGCGAATTCTGACCTGACGCCACTCGATGCGCATCGGTTCCCCAGCATGAATCTGCAGGCCAATCTTACCTTGCGCTTGGTGATTTGAATGCTGGTCCTCAAAGGCACACACCTGAACTCCGTCCAGTTCGTGACGTGCTCGCTGCCCACGGACGATAATGCGGTATCGATGCCATGCGTTCGTGTCAAATTTTTCGATCAATGCATCTGTGCCCGTCAGAAACCCTTCAGTGGTACGTGTTCCATCTGCGTGAAGCCGTGAAACTTCACCTCTTGGAGCGAGGATGGCCCGGCCACTCGCTTCATAAAGAATGCCGGTGTACTGATGACCCGCATCAAGATCTGCCTGATAGCCTTTGGCTCTGCCATTGGGCAAGGCCTCACTTCGATACTGGATCCCGCTGTTACCTCCATGAATCCGGAATTCGGCTTCGAGAACGAAGTCGCCAAATTCTTGCTCATGCCAGAGGAATTCCGTGACTGGGACGGGGCCTCCATCGGGACCCTCGCCGATGATCATGCCATTTTCCACACGCCAGAGTTCTGTGTTTCCCTGCCATCCTTTAAGAGAATTTCCATCGAACAGGTCTTGCCAATTTTGATCCGCACTCGCCGTGGAAGAAGCCAGTGTCAGTAGCAAAGAAAGCAGCAGAAATGGCAGCAGCTGACTTTTCAACTGAAGTCGAGGATTCAGAGGGAGAGAGGTCATCGTTTCTCTTCCGTTCAGGGTGCATCTCATAGCAAAGCTCAAAGATGCATCACATTGCAGAGGTCACAGTCCGAAGATCGCTGTGATGAGGTCCGGTTAATTTCAAATTCGACCTCAGGATACTGCTTCCGAGTGATCAGAACAGTGACCTATTGAGGCCTTCAGGGTAAGATCTGGCAACGTTCAAGTGGTAATTCAGGAGAGGGGTCATCACCGATGCAAAATTTCTTCTTCATGATTGGCCTTCTTGGACTGGTCGCCTTGACCGGCTGTGTCATTCTTCCTGAGGGGGAAGGGAGTGCCGCGTCCACGGTTCAGTATTTCGAAGCAGAGGGATCCCTCGAAGGAACTGGGGTTGGATTTGCCGGATACTGGACTCGGGAAAATCAGCCAGGAGTCTTTCTTCAACTGCAAACATTACGCAATGGAGTGGTGGGTGGAGAAGAATTGTCTGATCTACCCCCTGGCAGTGGTGGAGATCCCGTGACCGGACAGGAACAACTGGGTTGGTGTCTGAGTGCGGGGACGACCTGGGACATCAATGAGACGTGTTCGATCCATGCGGGATTGGGGCTCGGTTTTTCCGAGACATGGCAGGAGCAGTTTGATTCCGATTTGATTCTGGGGAGTGCCGGTTTCTACAATACATCTAATGGTCAGTCATTTGATTTGGAAGCTTGCGCTGGAGCCCTGTTCAAATTGGGAAACTCTTGGGTTTTGGATACGGGTTACAACACTTTTTCTGAAGCGTTGTACCTGGGACTGGGATACTCATACTAAGACCCTACTCATCGACGTTGATGGCGACTTTGAAATATTGCAGAATGAAACTTAGAACACTGGAAATGTGAGCGTGATGGCAAAGACCGGTCTGATTCTCATCAACCTTGGTTCACCCGATTCTCCGAAAACCCCAGATGTGCGTCGGTACCTCGACGAATTTCTAATGGATGAGCGGGTGATCGACGTCAATGTATTACTGCGTAATCTGTTGGTGCGTGGCATCATCCTGAATACTCGTCCCAAAAAATCAGCGGAAGCGTATAGCAAGGTGTGGACTGACGAAGGATCTCCGTTGATTGTCACTTCCCAAAAATTAACGGAAGCAGTCCGTTCACTTTGGGATGGCCCGGTGGCTTTGGGGATGCGTTACGGGAATCCCTCGATCTCTCATGCTCTCGAAGAGATTCGTCAAGCGGGAGCGGATGAGGCTATCGTGGTTCCGTTGTATCCGCACTATTCGATGAGTTCCTATGAGACAGTGGTGGCCAAAGTTCTTGAGGATCTGCCCCAGATGGCGGATCCGATCAAAGTCCACTTTCTGCAGCCTTTTTACGACCACCCGGTGTATCGCAATGTTCTTGCTGAAGTCACGAAGCCTTATTTGGATGGAGAGTGGGATCACCTGCTCTTCTCTTTCCATGGCGTGCCCGTCCGACACATCGAAAAGCGCGATCCCAGCGATTGTTACTGCCTGAAGACCGAGGACTGCTGCTTCACCGATCACCCGGCGACGCCGATGTGTTACCGTGCACAGTGTCGTAGGACCGCGCGATTCCTTGCCGAAGATCTGGGGCTGGCGGAGGACAAATGGTCGGTGGCTTTTCAGTCACGGCTGGGCAACGATCCTTGGCTTGAGCCCGCCACTGAGCCGACCACCGAAAAACTGGCGGAAGAAGGCATCCGCAGTCTCAAACTGATCTGCCCTGCTTTTGTGGCGGATTGCCTCGAAACCATCGAAGAGATCGACATGGAAGTACGGGAGACGTTCATCGAAGCGGGTGGTAAGAAGTTTGACATGATTCCCTGCCTTAATGCGGATCCGCGCTGGGCCCAGGCCATCGTCGACATGGCCCCGGACGCCCTTCAGCGCCATGCCGCCGCCGGCTCCGATGGAGTGATTCCACAGTAGCGTTGGAGGGGCTGGCTGGGGTTTGTTGGGACAATTCAACAGGTTGTACCCGTTCTGGATACTCGAACCGTCATCATCTTACGGAAGGATACTATGACAAAAGAAAGCGTTACGATCATCGGGTTGGGATTGATGGGATCAGCCCTCGCTCGTGTTCTGTCTGCGGCCCAGTTGCAAGTCACGGTCTGGAATCGAAATCCCGCAAAGGCGAAGTTGTTTGAACCGGGGACAGTCCAGGTCGCCGACACCCTCGTCGAGGCGGTTTCCGCCAGTGATATCGTTGTTGTCTGCATACGTGATTACGAGGCGACCGCCGAACTTTTTCAGGATGCTGCCGTTGAGAATCAGCTTGCCGGGAAGATCTTTGCTCAACTCTCGACGGGGACGCCTGCCAAGGCTCGTGTCGCCGCAGAATGGGCCAAGTCCATCGGCGCCACTTATCTCGATGGCGAGATCATGTGCTTTCCCGATGCGGTTGGGACCGACAGTTGCGCAATTCTATACTCGGGTGACCGCGACGGTTTTGAAACCTGTGACGCAATGGTTCGCGCCTTTGGTGGTACAGCACAAATGCTGGGAACCGATCCGGGAATGGCGGCTGCCCTCAGTAATGCCGTCTTGCCGATCTACTTCAGCTACACCTTTGGTGTTCTCAACGGTGCTGCCATCTGCGATGCGGAGAATGTGCCGCTGCCGCTCTTCCAGCAGTTGACCGAATCGCTGATGCCAGTATTTGGCGGTGTCCTGGAACGAGCGGTCCAGATGATTTCCGCCGACAACTATGCCTCAGAGCACAGCACCCTCGAGACCAGTGCCGGGGCGCTGGCACAGGTCGTTGCGGTTGGAAAAGATGCGGGTCTCGATGGTCGTTTCGTGGAGTGCATGCAGACCTATGCTGCAGAGGGTCTCGAGGCGGGCTTCGGTTCGGTCGGCAATGCCGTGTTATTCAAGAACTTCCGCAACAGTGATGGATAGACTGTCGCCGCTGAGTGACCTCGGCAGCACCATCTGCCAGTGCATCGATGCGTAAGTTTTCCGAAACAATGCCGAATAGTCTGGCCGGTTCCAACACTTCTAAAGCTTCAACAACCGTCGTAACTGGCACATTCAAGAGTGTCGGGGGTGGGATCATCGCCACAGGTGCTAAAGGGCGCAGGGAGCGGACCCGATCCGTTGAAGAGATATCCTAAGACTTGAATGGCATCCGCTAGATTGATCGATCCATCGTCATTGCTGTCGGTGGCGTTTTCGCAACTGAGAGTCCCGTTATCAAAGAGATAGATCAGTATGTTGACGGGGTCACTAATATTCAACTCACCATCTCCATTGACGTCACCACGCCTGAATAGGGTTTCTCCACTGCACCCGCCGATGACTCCATTGAGATCAAACTGAGATACGAATTCCCAGATACTTTGATTGGCGAATGAGGGCCACACATGGCCACCATTTTGAGTACGGAAATGTTGAACCGCATGGCAGCCACTCTCTGGGGCCCAATCAAATCGTGAGATCCCGCCTCCTAGAATCGTTTCTGTAGGGACATTGGATGCACCATTGATGTTCGCCCAATAATCGTTTTGAAGGCTGGTGGCGATGGAGTAAGTGTTTCCATCATAGGGGGCATAAAAATCGTCAGTTCCTAAGATGTGCAGAAGGCTCGTGGGTCCTGCGGGAGAGCAGGCACTGTAGGTCCATTCCCACATATTGGCCGCGACGACAGCGAATGCCGCAAAGCGATCTCCGAGATAGCAGCCGTAGTCCCACATGAGGCTTCCTCCGAGGGAAAAACCACAGGCATACATACGGTTAGCATCTGCTGAGTAGTTACTCACCATGGCATCGATCATGGCATCCGCAAATTCGATATCATCGATGCCGTTGTCGTAGGGGCCTTCCGTATTCCAGCAACGACAACCATCGGCATCGATGGCGGCGTCGGGGTACACCGCCAGAAATCTTTCGCTATCCGCAAGTGAGCGAAAATCAGCTTCGAATTGGAGGAAGCTCGCTCCAGTACCTCCTCCACCGTGATGGGCGAACAGTACAGGCAAATTTTCAGCGGGATCAAAGTTCACGGGTGTGTAGACCAGGTAGGTTCGAGTGGCACCATTGATGACGATGGTTTCATTCACAATTTGTTGGGCATGCAATGTTGAAGTGAGGAACAGCACGCTACAGAGCAACAAAAAGAGCAACCCGAAAGGTGTCGTGCGTATCGATTCAAACGATGTCATCTATCCTCCATTTGTTCAGGGACTCCCCCTGTTCTTCGCTTGATCTGGAGGCTCAGAACCAACATTACTGCTGGATCTTTGGCTCGACAAGATGAATGTTTGCGGAGAAATCTAAACCCACTTCACGCCTGACACACAGATCAATAGTGGACTCAGATGCCTGTTTTTCGAGAGCTTGCCTTGAAGTCGCTGCCGATTCAGGAACTGGAGAACAGGTTCGCAAACAGGAACGCGAGCAGCGCCAATAACAGGAGCAGGCCGGGGAGGACCATCTGCCAGTGCACCGGCGGCTGGGCGGGAATCTTTTGCACCAGTCCGAGGAGTTTGGCCGGGGCTTCGTCGAGGACGAAGTGGGAGATGGTTCGGGTTCCATGAGCGATGGGGTTATTCACGATCCAGCCGAGGAAGCGGCCGCCCTTGCGGTAGATGACATCAAAATCGAGATTTTCTCGGACCAACTCGGGTGGGTATGTTCCTGTTTTCATCAGCACCACTACTGACAACGATGCGAACAAGAGCAGTTGTAATTGGGTCAACACATGAGTGGTGGTGAAGGGTTCGTAGCTGACGGTGAAGGGGAGCATGCTGTAGAGCCACCCAGGATTGCAACCGATGAAGATGCATAACGCTGCACCGATCGACATCGCCACCAACATATTGACCGGGGGTTCTTTCGCTTCCAGTTTGGAATCGTGGGCGAAGAAGGCGAAGTAGGGGATCTTAATTCCTGCGTGTTCGAGCACTCCCGCCGAAGCAAAGAGCAACAGGAACCACAGCCAGGTGTGCCCTTCATGCAACGCGGCCGCCATGATCATCGATTTGCTGACGAAGCCACTGAAGAGGGGTACCGCCGAAATCGATGCCGCACCGACGAGGCACAGCACAGTAGTGATCGGCATCTTGCGCCACAGGCCTCCGAGATCGGTACCACGAGTCTTGCCGGTGACGTGCAGCACTGCACCCATCGACATGAACAGCAGGCCTTTGAAGAGGACATCGTTAAAAGCGTGGCTGACCGCGCCGTTGACCGCCATTTCGGTGCCGATCCCGATACCGACCACCATGAAACCGATCTGGTTGATCATGCTGTAGGAGAGCACCTTGCGCAGGTCATTTTCGATGACGGCGAAGAAGATGGGGAAGAAAGTCATCACCGCACCGATGGTGATCAGTTCCTCCGTGCCGGGAAAGAATCTTGCCAGAGCATAGACCGCTGTCTTGGTGGTGAATGCCGAGAGGAACACCGTTCCTGTGGCACTCGCTGCTGGGTAGGTGTCGACGATCCAAGTGTGGAACATCGGGAAGCCGGCCTTGATGCCGAAGGCGAGCAGAATCCACGGAACGCCAGGGGAGGCGAGATCGAGTACGCCCAAGTCGGAGATCAACAGTGATCCTCCGGATTGGTGGTGGATCAAGAGTCCTGCGAGAAGTGACAGACCCGAAAGTACTTGGAAGACCAGATACCGTGAGCCGACCGGTAGAACCTTATTATCTTCCCGAGCCCAGACGATGAACGCTGATGTGAGAGCCAGCATTTCCCAACCCAGAAACAGAGTGACCAGATCTCCGGCGAGAACAGTAGCGACGGCACTCCCTGCATAGAGGAGGGCGGAGGATGTCTCAAGGCGGCTCTTGATATGCAGGGCATAGATCACACCGATGATGCCCGCAATATGAAACAACAGGGCAAACAGGAAAGAAAGTTTGTCGACCTGAGCGAGGATCAGATCAAACCCAAAGAAGGAGATCTGAAAAGAGGTGCCCTCTGGAAGACCGAGCAGCGCCAGTAGACCGATGAGGGGAGTGGCCAGCGCCACGATTTTACGGGGGATACCGCTCAAGACAAAGCAGAGCAGTGCGCCCACGATGAAGGGGAGTACCGGGTATAAGCCTTCAATCATCGTAGTACCCTTCCTCTCTGGAGACCACGGCTCTCAAGCCGCGGGAGAGAAGGACCAGAAGAGCGATGCCGATGAATCCATAGAGGGGATAGAAGCCGGGGATACCTTCGATCTTTTCGATCGCCGGTTCGAGGTGGCGGTGATAGAAGAAATCCGCGGCAAAGACGACCGCGCAGGCCGCCACTAACACCCAGTGGATTTTCGAAGGAGACGCGTGAGCCTCATGTGAATCCTGACTCATGACGTGCTCCCTTCGACCATTTTTGCCAACTGGGCGTAGATTCCAGGCCAGAAGAAGAGCACGAGGCACGCTGCCGAACTGAGCAGTAGCGGGATGCGACATGCCCAAGGTGATTCGCCATGATCTTCGTGACCCTTGACCGCTGCCTCTGGTTTTTCTTTGGCGAAGAACGCACGAATCGGAATCGGCAACAAGTAGCCGAGTCCCAGCAGGGTCGACAGGAGTAGGGTGATAAGGAACGCCCACTGGTGAGCCTCGATCATGCCGACGCACAGCAGCCATTTACTCCAAGTGCCACCCATAGGCGGAAGACCGAGGGTGCTGATGCTGCCGATCATGAAGGCGGTCATCGTCCACGGCATTCTTTTGCCGATGCCGTCGAGTTGATCGACTCGCGTTTTATGACTGGCGACATAAATCGCCCCCGCAGCAAAGAAGAGGGTGATCTTGCCATAAGCGTGCATAGCGATGTGGAGTGCGCCACCTTCGATCGCCATCGGGAATGCCACTGCTGCACCGAGAACGATGTAGTTCAGCTGGCCGATGGTCGAGTAAGCAAGGCGCGCTTTCAGTTCTGGTCGGGTGAGAGCGATGATGGAGGTCAGCAGAATCGTGCCCGCTGCAAACCAAGCAACCACCTCCGCTCCCCAACTGCCCTGCATGACGGATGTTCCCACCAGTTCTGTCGAGATTTTTAAGACGGTGAATACGCCTGCTTTGACCACTGCAACGGCGTGCAGGAGGGCACTCACCGGAGTGGGAGCCACCATGGCATTCGGAAGCCATTGGTGGAGGGGGAAGATCGCTGTTTTGCCAGTACCAAAGAAGAAGAGCAGAATCAGAATCGCCGCCTGACCCGCTGTGGTGGACCCGGAAAGGATGCCGCCTTCACGGAAATCGAGCGTCCCGGTCCAAACCCAGGTGAGCAGTGTCGCCGTGAGCATGAACAGTGTCGAAGATCCGACGAGGATTCCTAGATAGATGCGACCCGAGCGTTTCGCCTCTGGTTTGCGGGTATGAGTCACGAGTGGCCATGTGCTAAAAGTCATCACTTCGTAGAAAAGGAACAGCGTCAGCATGTTGGCACTGAAGGCGATGCCCATCGCTGAAAGGATCGCCAAGGCAAAGCAGCACCAGTAACGCTCTTGGCCTTCGAAATTCTTGCCGTACAACCCGTGCATATAGCCATAGGAGTAGATGGTGTTCAGAATCCACAGCGAGGCGGCAACGAGGGCATAGATCATGCCCAAGGGTGTCAGTGCCAAAGCGAAGGAGAGCCCCGAACCCAAATCACCGATGGTGAATTCGAGTGTCTCCCCGTTGAGGGCAGAGGGGAGGATCGAGAGCACGACGGCGATCAGGCCTACCGGCACGAGTATGTTGAACAGATCTCGCATCGGACGCATCGGTTTGAGTAACCACGGTAACAATGCACCGAGGGCTGGGAGCAGAATCGCGAGCAGCAGTGGAGGGATCAAGGTGAGCCTCCCAATAATTGTTGGGCAGCATCATGGGCTACGTCGATGATCGCACCCGGTTGGAGCCCCAAATAGATGCTGGCTCCAAGGAGCAATAACACCGGAAGAAATTTTTCAAATGGAAGACCGTTGCGCAGCGGAGTGTCTTCTGCGGGTCTCAGGTATGCGATCTCGACGAAGCGCCAGGTGTATATGGCGGCGAGCACCGAACCGATCAGTACCAATCCTGCGAGGACCGGATGCCCCGAAAGGATCAGCCCCTTGAGCAGGTAGAACTTGCTGACGAAGCCGGCAGTGCCGGGGATGCCGATCATGCCGAGACCCCCGACAACGATGGCGCCACTGACCCACGGCATTCTTTGTCCTAATCCTGCTAAGTCTTCGAGACGAGTGGTACCGAGGCGGTAGATCAGAATGCCTGCACAAAGGAAGAGCCCACCCTTGATGAGAGCGTGGAAGACCATGTGCAGGATCGATCCCGTCATGGCATCGATGTGACCGACGGTCATTCCGACGACGATATAACCGATTTGAGCGACACTCGAATAGGCGAGCAATAAGGACAAGCTGGGTTGTCGTGCTGCACTGAGGGATCCGAAGATGATCGCTGCGCCACAACAGATGCCGATGATCAGAATGTTCGCTTCACTGAGGGCTGCCCCCCCGGACATGGCGAACACGCTGAAGATAAAGCGCATGCCCATGTATATGCCGACTTTGGTCGCTGTTGCTGCGAGCAGTGCTGCTACCGCGGATGGTGCGGTCGAATAGGCCGCGGGCATCCATAGGTGAAGCGGGAAGAGAGCCATCTTGAGGGCGACCCCCGCGAGCAAGAAGGCGCGGGCGGTCAGCACGGTGGCATCGACAGGAGCCAGTAACAATTTGGCGTGTATATCCGCCATGTTCAAAGTTCCGGTCTTGGCGTAGAGCAATCCTATGGCGATGAGTATGAATGACGCGCCGACAGAACCGAGAACCAGATAGTTCAGGGCTGCGGTCAAGGCTTGACGGTTCCGTTGGCGTCCCATGGCGATCAAACCGTAAATGGTCAGGGATGAGATTTCGAGCAAGACGTAAACATTGAAGGCGTCCCCTGTGATAAGGATGCCGAGCAGGCCTGTGATGGCGAGGAGCCAGAGTGACCAGAAGAAACGCCGGCGATCAGCTGGGATCTCATCGTCGACTCCCTGCCGTGAAAACAAAGTGACCATGAAGCCCATGCCCGAGACCAGAGTCGCTAACAGCGCACTGAGCAGATCGATCTTGAGTTCGATGCCGTGTGGGGCGGGCCAACCTCCCAAAGGATAAGAAATTGCGAAGGGAGGAGTCAGAGTGTTTTGTGCATGAATGAAAAGTAGGAGAGTCCCGCTGACAAAGGTGGCCGCTCCTGTGGTCACCAATGCGAGGAGCCAGCCAAAGATCCCGCGTCCGATGATGGGAGCGAGCACTCCGCCGACGAGCGGGATCAAGACGATCAGTACGGGGAGCATCGAAGTTTCTGAGTTCATGCACCCTCCTCTGCGTCGGCCCGGTCGATGGTGGCGATTTCATCGGCTTCGATGGTGCCGTACTCCTCGCGCACCCCGATGATCAGGGCTAAAGCGACAGCCATCGTGCTCAAGGAGACGACGATTGCCGTCAGGATCAGCACGTGGGGCAGGGGATTGGTGTAGGTAAGGGGTGCGCCTTCCTGAAGGATGGGGGCCACACCGTCATCGCGTACACCCAAGGTGATGTACATGAGGAAGATCCCGGTTTGGAACAGTCCAAGGCCGAGGGTTTTTTTCACCAGATTTTGGCGAGCGATCAGTGTGTACAAACCGAGCATCATGATCACCACAAAGGCGATGCTGTTGAAGGTTTCAAAGAGACTCATGCTGGCTCTCCATTCACCTTGCGCACCATCGTCAAGATGACAGAAGCGACCGTCAAGCCGACGCCTGCTTCGACCAACGTCATCCCCAATGCTTCGGCGTGGGCCGGATGGGTGGGATCTAGAACAGAATAGTCGAGAAAGTAACTGCCTTTTACGAGACCGACGATGCCGACTCCTATATAGAGGAGTACGCCCAAGCTCATCGACAGATCGACGAGCCAAGTGGGCAAGAGTCGATCCGTCAACTCTTTGCCGAAAAGAAGCGAGTGCAGAATAAAGGCGGCTGCGACGAGAACGCCTGCTTGGAATCCTCCACCTGGGCCGATTTCTCCATGCATTTGAACATAGAGACCATAGACCAGAATGTAGGGGAAGAGCATGCCTCCGATGGTGCGTAGGACGACACTTTCGCTCATGCGTCCTCCTTGCTACCGGCGGTTCTTCTTCGGGCAGACCCTGCTAGCGGCCTCAGAATGATGATGACGCAAACCCCTGCGGTAAAGATCACCGCCGTTTCGAACATCGTGTCGTATCCACGATAGGACGCGAGCACCGCCGTCACAGCATTGGGCACGTGATCGCCAAAATCATTTTCAGTGGCTTCGGTAGCACCGACCTTGCCGACCGTTTGTGTGATGTATTCGGGCGCAACATGAACTGTGGCGGGAGCTAGCGGGTCTCCGAATCGGGGCAGATCTGAGGTGCCGTAAATTAAAACAGCACCGGTGACCAGCACCGTCAATAATGCCGTGGGGTGGAAGTTGGGGCCCGCCTTTTCACGGGTTCCTGTTCTGGTCAAAGCCGTGAGAAGAAGAATGGTGGAAGCGCCTGCACCGACAGCAGCCTCAGTGTAAGAGACATCCATGGCGAAGAGATTGGCCCATTCGATAGCGAGCAGGAGACTGTAGATCCCCATCAGCATCACGGCTCCGAGAAGGTCTCGTGTCCACATGGCAGCGAGAGCGGCTCCGATGGCAAGGAGGAGCAAGAGGACATTGATGAGCAGTACAGGATCACTCATTCGTATCCTCCTCCTTTTGGGAGAAGTCCGCTTCCTTTGAGTCCGCACCGGTCCAGGGCTTCATTCCTGATAACTGAGCGACTCTGGAGATGGCATGTGTCGAGGCGGGAGTGGTGACAAAAAGCAGTAAAGAGATTGCGACCAGTTTGCCCACCGAAAGACCATCTCCTGAAGAATCGAGGATGACTTTCAGGGAAAGTCCTCCCAAGATCAGCAGCTGGCCGAGCGTATCAGAGGTTCCAGCGGGATGAAGTCGAGAGTAGAAGTCCGGGAGTCTCAGGATTCCGAGTGAACCACTGAAGGCGAAAAAACCACCCAGAATCATCAGTGCGTCGGCCACGTATTCCAGCATCAGCCTAGCCTCCGTGTCTCAACAAATTTGAGCAGGGCAATGGTGCCGAGGAAGTTGACCAGAGCATAGAGCACGGCGATATCAAGAAAACCTGTGCGGTCGCCGATGTAACCCAGAAGAGCCAGAAGGACGACGGTTTTTGTACCAAAGACATTCACCGCGAGAACGCGATCAAAAGTAGTGGGACCCTTGACCGCCCTCAGCAAGGCAAGGAATGCTCCTCCGATGACAAGGAGCGCCGTGATCAGTTCGGCATTCATGATGAGGAGGCCCCCTCGGTGTCTATGGACTCTCCCGAGGTTGGAATCATTTTTTGAATGCGGCTCGTCATCGATCCATCGAGGACACCCTTTTCAGCATCGTCCGTCAGCGCATGGACCAATAGTTGATCCTCCGTCACGTCGATGGTCACGGTACCTGGGGTCAACGTAATGGAGTTGGCGAGGAGAGTTTGGGCGAGGGGGTGTCGGATGGAGTGGGGGACCTTGACCAACCTGGGTTGGATCGAGGACCGGAGACTCCATGAATGCCGGGTCACATCGAGACTGGCGAGTACGATTTGGTAAATCAGCCAGGGAAGATAGAAAAGGAATCGTGGAATCGATTCGACAGGCTGGTAAACCTCACCGATCAGTCCGAGACGATGGCAACAGAACACTGCGAGAGCTGAAGAGATCACTCCAGAGCCGACGAGGAATGTGGATTCGAATTGGCCCGAAAGGAGCAACCAGAAGCCGATCAGTGATAGAAGCAATAGTAACGAACGCAAGTTCGGCTGCCTTGTCCATGTCAGTGTGTGAATGTGGTTTTCCGAGATCTGGAAGTGATCACCCTCAGGCCGTCAGCTCCCCAGATACTTCGACTCGAAAGAAGATGGCATGGTAATTTGCGATTGTCTACCTCTGACCCCAACAGGATTCACTCCCATAGATCAGTCTTGCCGGGTAGTCTTTTGTTTCGAGTCTCGAAAAGAGAACCGATGCGACGTCGGGCTTGGGTCGAGACTTCAGGAGGCACCTTGGAATTTGAAACATTCGCTGGATTATTAGCAGCGTCATGCTGGGCGACAGGGAGTTATCTCTTCAGCCGCATGGATGCTCCTGCGATGGCTTTGAATCTCGGGAAAAATATAGTGGCAGGCACACTTCTTGTGATCAGTTTGCCCTTTGCCGGATTAGGCCTTGAAGTGTGGCTCGATGCCACTGTTCGGGATTTCACCTGGCTCTTTTTGAGTGGAATCGTCGGGATCATGATCGGTGATTCCGCCTACTTCCGGAGTATCCAAATCCTAGGGCCCCGTCGGGCGTTGGTTTTGACGACTTTGACTCCGCCCGTTTCTGCATTGCTGGGTTGGTTTTGGCTCGCAGAGGTCCTCCAATCAGGTCAGTTATTGGCGATCTTGGTGACTCTTGTCGGGATTTTCTTGGTGATTCGTGATCAGGATTTGGCTTCTGACCGTGCTCAATGGCGGGCGGGGAAGCCGGTGGATGGAATAATTCTGGGAATCGTGGCCGCGCTTTGCCAAGCCACAGGCATCGCACTGTCCAAAGTGGTGATGCAATCATCATTGGGAGCTTTGGAAGTTTCTGCGGTGCGCATTGGCACTGCAGTGGTGGGAGGCGTCGTCTTCGCTGCCTGCACGGGTCAATTGGGCAGTTGGCTCAAGCCGCTTCGTCGATGGGATTTGTTTCCAGTACTCTTTGTGGCCAGCGCTATCGGAACCTACTTCGGAATCTGGCTGAGTCATATCTCGGTCGATGCCGTGAGTTTAGCCATTGCAACAACTCAAATGTCGATGACGCCTGTCTTCATGGTGTTGATCGTCGCCATCGCCTTGAGAAAGAAGATCGCACCCTTAGCGTTGGGTGGAATCTTACTCGCAGTGGCAGGTGTCGCTTTATTGATGATGCCCGAAGGCGCTTCCCGCTGGCTGGATCAGGTCTTCGGTTTATAGATCAGATAGAGGTTGCGGCTGTACATCAGGATTCCAGCGGCCTGTGCGAGCATGATCGGCAAGTCGACATTGTGCCAAGCATAGATAAACAGTCCGATCCCGCCTGCGATACTGAACCACCAAAAGAGAACCGGTATGGTCGATTGCCCCTGCTTTTCACTCGCGATCCATTGCACCAACCAGCGGGCAAAAAAGATCGATTGGGCACCCAATCCAAACCAGACCCAAACATCCCCAGTCAGTTTGGCTTTGAGTTGTTCGAAGTAGGTGGGTTCACCCGTACTGACCATTGCCAGAGTCAAAAGTGAAGTGGTAAAGAAAGCCGACATTTAGAGGGTCTCCCTCGCTGAATATCTCAGGGCTCTTTTGAGCATTCTTCTCACCATTAAGAGATCTAAGAATGCAGGGATCCCTCTTCCCAGTGGTGAGTATTTGCTGGTGCCCAACTCTCTGGAGCGATGTGAGACGTCCACCTCCACTGTTCGACCACCTCGCATATGAACGATGTAAGGGAAGAAGCGATGAAGACCGTTGTAGAGTGTGACGTCTTGAATGATCTCGCGGCGAAAAATCTTTAGCGAGCAACCCACGTCTTGAAATGTGATACCGAGAAGTCGGTTACGAATCGCATTGGCAGTTTTTTGTGCAAAGGTTCTGATCCAAGGGTCCTGACGTTTTGCCCTGACTCCCAACACAGCATCGACTCCCGGAGTGAGTTCCATCATGTGTGGAATATCGGCAGGGTCATTCTGGCCGTCTGCGTCCATAGTGATGAGGAACTCTCCGCGTGCCGCAGAGAATCCCGCTTCAAAGGCTGCGGTTTGTCCACTGTTGGGAACAAGAGTGAGGACCCTTAACCCTGGAGTGGTTTCGCGTCTGCGTTCGAGGAATGCAGGTGTGCCATCGGTTGAGCCGTCGTCGATGACGATGACTTCAAAAGGGCGATTGAGTTCATTGAGGACGGCGAAAACTTCATCGAGTAAAGGGGGCAGAGCCTCCTCCTCGTTGAATGCGGGAATCACCGCGGAAATCTCAATCGTTTCAGCCCGGTTCACGTTTGCCTACCTCTCTGGCTTGACGAAATGTCGGCCGCTCCCGGGATGCTATAGGAGTCATCTAAATTCAGCAACGAGACCCAGAACATCTCTAAACATCTTCGTGAATTGATCTTAATAGGCCGAATGACTGCACGAGAAGAGACCTGTGTGGAATATCTGCAGGAAATGCGGCCACCGCATTGTTATTCAGGGTTAGCAGGCGTCTAGGACAGTATCGGCAAGAGCTCGACCGAGGTCGCCCTCGACCACTAGACCTGCCAGATCGACGGGAGCCGGATTGAGCTGGAGTCGAAGTATGTCTTCGGCTTTTCGTTCGTCGTCCACTCTTCGGAATCGAGGGCCCACACCGGCTAAGCGGAGTCCTTCGGAGATCAGTTGTGCACTCAGATAGCCGCAACCCGGATCGTCCAGCGGCAGGTCAACAAAGATAGTGGCTGCTGAGGCTGAAGTGGTCATTGCATTGATCGCAGCTTGAATCCCATCAAAGGCTCCGCTCGTGACCTGATCGAGTGCAATCCAAGCGACTCCTCGCGCGGAATCGAATCGAGTGTGGATAGCCGAATGACCGTTCACGGGGGGGGGTTGATCGGTCTCGAAGACGATCTCCCTTTGGCGAGCTTGATAGAGGGGATTCAGAATCGGAACGAGTTCGGGGGGGACAAACGCTCGAAGCATAGGTTCTTCAGTGAGGGGGTCCCAATATAGAAAACAAGAATGGCGCGCAGATTTGCCCTCACTCTCGCTTTCTCCTGAGACGCCGCCGCGTAATGAGGCTTCTGCGGGCGTGGTTCCGAGACAAAGTCCAGTGGGGGTGGAGCCAAATTTGAGGTTCATGCGCTGACTGATGGGATGCCGAGCTGTCGGTTGGCTCCATATGCCCAACAGACCGAGGCGAGCACCCGCGGCTTCTACAGCCGATCGCATCGGCTTCATCAATCCATGGCCTCGATGTCTGTGATCGATGACGGCTTGCCCGGCTTCGCCGATGGGTTCGAGCTCGGGCCTTTCGAGCGCATAATGCCCGACAATTTCCCCACCCGGAGATTCGCAGATGATCGAGTGGAGTCTTCCTTCTTGATTCAGTGCATCGATTCGCTCGGGAATATACAAATCCTGATTCGGATAGGAACGCCCATAAGCTTCGTAGATCCGGCGAGCGACCTCAAGCCCGTCTCCTTGTCGGTATTCACGGATTTTGTATTCACCGGTTTTGTCAGAAGGCGACGTATCAGCGTGAGCATTCTCCGCTTCTTCACGATCGAGGCGGTGTCGAACCTCTTCCAAGAGTTCAATCGTAGGATGTTCTCGTTTTACTTTGAGGTGAAGTTCGGATCCCTCGTGTCCTTTTTGGACCCACCAGAGACGATCGAAGATGGTGTTGGGCCTGATTCGATCAGTGATATCCAAACCGGAGCTTTCAGTGAGGTCTCCTCCCAAAGGAGTTCCATGCTCGAGGATTTTGAATTCCAGGGCATGGGCGTCTATCGTCACTCCTATTTCGAGTGGAACGATCGTGTCACCTTCATGAGCAAGTGTGCGTTCGATCAGTTCAACACCGCAAAGAAAAGCCTCGAGTAGGTCTTGTCGACGAGTCCCAGAAAATTCTGCGAGATCGAGTGCTCGACTGGCGAAATCTTGTACCAGAGGTGCGAGTTCTGGGAGGCCAGGAAGATCGATTTTGAGATCGATTTGATCGGGGGTATTCATCTCAAAAGACTCCCTTTCAGCAGGCACTGTTTCATGGGGGCCTTCATGGGGGCCCAAGGAGGTTATCTGCGGAGGTTATCTGCGGAGGGCGTCCACAGCGGACCTCGAAGACGCGACCCAGGCAGGGATGGCTCCACCCACAACTCCCAAAATGAATGAGAGTCCTAGTGCGGTCAGTGCAATGGTGGGCGAAAGCTGAAAAGAGAAACTGATGTCGGTAAAGGTATTAAAGTTTGCCGCCCCAGTCTCGATCCCATGGAAGGGTGCAACAAGCCCCAGTCCTACCAATCCTCCGATGAGACCGACTTGAGCCGATTCGAGAAGGAACGAGAGAAAAATTTCTTTACGACTGTATCCGATCGCGAGAAGAATCCCGATTTCATGATTTCTGGCAGAGACCGTCGCAAGCATTGTATTCATCGTTCCAATGACCGCTGCAGATCCCATGATGAGGGTCAAGAAAGCGGACAAGTAGAGTAATGCTGTGCTCAGTCCGGTGGTCTGCTTCGACAGGTATGAACTCTGCGAACTGATCTCAAAGTTAAGTCTGGGGTCTTCAGTGAGCTCCTCATTGAGTTGTTCGAAGTCAACACCGTCAACCATACGAGCAATCACTCTGCTGTATGCAGGGCGGTCGAGGGCTTCCAGCATTCGGTCGACGGGACCCCATATCTCGCTCCCTTGTGCACTATCAAACTCATAGACTCCGACGACCTTGAAGGGAGTGGTATTCAGTTTGAGGGTGTCACCGAGAGAGCAATCTTTCATACGATTGACGAGGGGGCGGCCGACGACGACTTCATCGGCATCCCAATTGGGCCAGCTTCCCTCGAGCAGTCGTGGTGGATCGGGGTGCAGAGTCAGTGAAGCGGCTTCGATACCCCGGAGAGGAGCATTCACCAGACCCCCTTCGATCTTTTCCATGTATAAGGCGAGGAAACATTCAGCGGCTGCGAGGGGGCGTCCTTCGCTGTCTCTTTGTATTTCCGCTCGCTCTTTGATGATGATTCGGGCCGATTCTCTGGGAATCCCGGATTCGCCCTCAGAGGTCGAACCGGGTCTCAAGTAGATACCGACTTGATCTGCGCCCAGTGGTTTGAAAAGTTGTTCAAAACCGTTTCGCAGGGAAAGGACTCCACACAATACAGCGGTGGTCAGTCCAATTCCCAAGGCCGTAAAAGCCACCTGAGATCGGCGTCGAACGAGATTGCGAGTGGTGTATCCGGTAGGGAGTGCCATGTTATCCCATACTCCTCAACGCTTCAGTGGGACGATATCCCAGAAACGGAATTCCGGCGCTGAGCCCCGCTGTGATGCCCAGTGCGCTTGAAGTGGCGAGAGCCAATAACATCAGATTGGAATCGATTTTGTAATTGCGGATGTTTGCTCCGAAGAGATCTTGAACGAGACCTTCGGTTCCCACTGCCAACGATAGACCCAGGGCACCTCCGATGAGTGCGACCATCAATCCCTCGAAGATGAGTAGAAAAGTACTCGTGAGAGGAGTGAAACCGAGTGCTTGAAGAATCCCAGACTCTTTCAGTCGTTGTCGACCTGCGATGAGCATGGCATTGACCACTGAGAAGAAGATCGAGAAAAGAACGGCTCCGCCAATCGTCCCCAAAAAGAGGGGCAGGTTTCCTATGGCAGAGACAAAGAAAGAGGCAAAGGCTGCTTCTGTAATGGTCTGAGTTCTTTGAGGTCCGTTTAGGAACTCCTCATCGATGGTGGAAGCCACGACATCGCCGATGTCTCCACTGTCGATATTGATGTAATAAACACCTGCAGCAATATCACCGATGGCTTCGCCCGATTCGATGGAGGTATTGAGGTAATCGGAACGAAAGTACATCACCTGATCAGGGATACGTTCTTTCAAGGGGCGGAATATTCCGACGATGATGAACTCCCAAGAACCTCCATCTGCTCTTTGATAGATGGCTGGAACGATGGGAACAGTGTCACCGACTTTGAAACTATATTTTTCTTCATCTTTCAGGCCTACGCCGATAATGGCAGCTCTGCGATCACTGTTGAGCGCTTTTTGTACAGCAGCTCTTGCTCCTGGGCCGGTGATGCCATCGGGACCTTCGATGATCTCGATGTCTTTCTCGTACATTTCGAGAAAGCGGTTTTGATTGACGGCAAACTGGGGAAAGAAGTTGGAAGGGTCCTGATAGTAACCCCCGAACCAACGGAACTCGCTGGAAAGAGCGACACCGTCGACGGCATCTATCTTGGGTTGATATGACATCGGTAGACTGACAAAGAGGCTGACCGCGGATTGAGTCACGAGACGAGTGGCTGAAGCACTTCTGACTCCAGCATCAATTCCCTTGACGACGGCCAACAGGAAGCACAGCAAAAAGACAGCGATAGTGATGGCGAGAATGGTCAGCCCATTACGGGTTTTGCTGGCCAAAATATGCCGCAGAGCGAGGCGAACAGGGAAAACCAAATTAGGCCCCTTCCCGCGTTTGATCTGACACGAGTGTTCCTTTGTCCAATTTGAGGAGTCGTCGTGCGCTGGCAGCAGCTGCCGGGTCGTGGGTCACCATCAGAATGGTTTTTCCCATTTCGGAATTCAGGCGATCGAGTATTTGAAGAATCTCGTCAGCACTACTGCGATCAAGGTCCCCAGTGGGTTCGTCCGCGATGATGACGTCCGGATCAGTGGCGATGGCGCGAGCGATGGCGACTCTTTGCTCCTGTCCCCCCGAAAGTTGGGAAGGGCGATGGCTGGCTCGATCGGATAAGCCGACGATTTCCAATGCGAAGTCTGCCTGTATCTTTCGCTCTGACTTAGAGAGGGGAGTGAGCTGAAGAGGTAGCATCACATTTTCATGAGCGGTGAGCACTGGCAGGAGATTGAAAGATTGAAAAACGAATCCGACATGGCGAGCTCGCCATGCAGGAAGTTGGCTTTTCGGCATATTGGCGACTTCTGTATCCGCCACTGAAACCTTGCCTGAATCGGGGACGTCGAGACCTCCGACAAGATTGAGAATGGTGGTTTTCCCCGATCCGCTGGGCCCCATGAGTGCGACGTAGTCGCCTTCGGGAACTTTAAGATCGAGGGCATCTAGGACGACCAGTTCTTCTCCGCCGCGGGAGTACTTCTTGGTCACACCGTCCAATTGAATGTATGTCTTTTCGCTCATGGTTTACTCTTCCCGACTTTTACGGCATCTCCAGCTTTGAGTCCTGGGTCTGGATCCATGACCACGGTCTCGCCACCGATCAATCCCGACCCCACTTCAATCAGAGAGTCATCGAAATCGTCACGGAGGGTGAGGGGTCTCTTCTCAAGCAGCCCATCCCGAATGATGAAGACAGCAGGTTCCGACCCTTGAATCAGAGCTCTTTTTGAAAGTAGGACCATCGGTGGAGTAGGGTTACTTTCTTCTTCCGAGACAAAGACGACCCGGACTCCAAGTTCAGGAAGTAAGCGCTCGTCACGTTCCAAGAACTCAGCACGAAGTTCTACGGTCGCTTTTGCCCGACTGGCCGTGGGCCACACTTGACGAACCTGACCGCGATATCCTTCCTCGGGATAGGCGTCGAGATATATCAGTAGGGGCGCTCCCACTCTTGCTGCTTCGAGGGCTGTCTGTGACAACTCTATTTGGACTTCCAAGGTGTCGAAATCGACAAGCGTCGCGACTGAGCCACGGGCGTTTGTTCCACCGCCACTGGCCACAACGACTTCTCCGACCTCTGCATTTTTTTGAACGACCACACCGGAGAATGGGGCATAGACAGTGGATTTATCGAGTCGAACCATGACCTCCATCAGTGAGGCCTCTAAAGATTGAACTCTTGCCGCCGCACCTTCGAATGAGGCTTCAGCACTCTCTAAAGCACTCGCTGACACGTCTTCAGTCTTGGCGAGCTTTTGTTGTCGCTCTAATGCGAGGCGAGTTTGTTTCTCGATGGCTTTTGCAGATTTGATTTCAGCCTGCAGTCTCTTTTGCCCTGCTTCCAGTTCTCGAGAATCGAGTCGTGCCACGACGTCTCCTTCGGAGACTCGAGATCCTTCTTCGACATTGAGCTCGACCAGTCGCCCTGGAATGTCTGTCGACAATGCCGCACGTCTTCGTGGGACGATGTAGCCATTGGCCGCAGTGCCTGTTCGTGCTTTTGCACCTCCGCGTCGCTGGACTCGTACGCTTTGCACGACAGTGTCATCGGAGGTTTGGAGTTGGGGGATTTCTTTCCAGGCGATGTAACTGCCTAGAATGATGAATAGAATCAGCGGCCATTTCGAAGAGCTTACTTTTGGAGTTCTATCGATCTTTAGGCGCGAAAGGTCAGGCTTCTTGTCTGGAACTTCTGACAATGGACTCTCGATCTCATAAACGGTGGCTCGGCTATCAGTTGGATTTCCTCATCGAGTTTGGCCCGATTCGGACACGCGGTGGATTATAGACACTCTGAACGATGCCGGGATAGTCAATTACCAACCCCGCTTCTCTTTCTCTGAGCGAATCTGCTTGTCGAGTCCGGAAATGGTTCGTTGCTCGGGATTGGGGTTTCCAGGGAAATGAGATTCTCTTTGAAGCGGGTAGGCCTCACTTCGTAAATGAAGTGGCATGGCATGTCCTTGCCGCCTCTGTCGCTCTTCGCGGATAACTCCGAGGGCGATAGGCCCGATCACAGAAGCCTGACCCGGGCCTTCTGCGGCACGTGATAGAACTCGTCCATCCATGTCGACGATCATGCTCGATCCTGGCCACGAGAAGGGAGGGTAGTTTTCGGCGGAGGCTCCCTGATTGCAGGCGACGACAGCCGCGAGATTTTCGACGGCTCGACTTCTGTTGATCAATGTCCACCAGTCCATGGGTTCTGTTGCTCCCCACGGATCCATGTAAGCACTGATGCGAATTAAAACTTCTGCGCCACCCAGAGTCAGTTCTCGACAGGTCTCGGGAAAGAGCCAGTCGTAGCATGTGGCCACGCCCAGTTTTCCGATGTCGGTTTCTGTGACTGGAAACATCGGTTCGTCGTATCCCGGTATATCGTGCGGACTGGTGTGGACTTCCCAGGGAATCCATGGGTTGACCTTACGATATCGACTGGCGATCTCGCCTTCGGGAGAGATCAATACCGTTGTGTTGAAGAGCGCATCAGGCCAGCGAGGATCGATCTCCAGAAAGGATCCGCTCTGGATCCATACACCATGTTTTTTAGCCACTTTCCCTAGGCGTTCTGTGTGCTCATTGGGAACTTCAACGGCCAGTTTTTCTGTCAGTTCTGCAACGGTTTCATAGATGGGCCCGGCGTGAGCGAACTCTGGGAAAACCACCAAACGGATATCATGGAATGGTTTGTATCCGATCACTGTGTTTTCAAGTTGTTCTATGAGGCGAGTCGTGACTGCGGACATCTCATCCCGGTGGCGTGGGTGAGGATGGTCTGTTTGGCAGCAAGCGGCGTAATAAATCATCGGTACCTTATCTCCACTCGTTTGACCTTCGCTCATATTGACCTTCGCTCATTTTGGACTTCGCTCATGGGCTGTATCGTTCTTCTGCTGACGTAGTTTTAGGGTTGAAGACCATTGCCCACGGTCACATGTGTCTGTGATCATAACTTCTTTTTAACGTGTCAGGCAGGAGGTTCGAAGAATCAATCCCTGACGTTGGCGTGGAATTCCGGGAGAATCGGGATTTTTTTTCTGTTGTAGAGCGAGAGCACTGCCCCGAAGTAACAGACCATGACCATGTTGTTCACGAACGCGATCAACCTGAGGTAATAATTTTTGCCAGTTTGACTGTTGTCGTTTTTGGAAGTGGGATTCTTCGACTCCGATCGCTGCTGGTGGTCCGTCTTCTAAGACCGTAGATGTGTCATCGAAAAGAGTTCCTTGCTCTGCGGAGGAGACGGGTTGGATCTTATCGAGGATCAGACCAATGAACCGAATGGCGGTTCTTCTTTTTTGTAGCGTTCGCCTCAATCGAAGAACAATCCTGATCAGATCAGGGTCGAGTTGGCTGGGGAATTTCAAAGATTCTCGTCGTCGATCGCGAATATGGTCACTGTAGGCGATTTGTACCGAGACTCCGCCTGCCATTAATCCACGCTTTCGAAGATCAGAAGCGGCTCTCTCGGTGAGATATTCCAGCATGGCATCCAGAGTTCGTGGGCAAGAAACATCCTCATCAAATGAAGTTCCTCGCTGAAGAGTTCGGGGGATTTCTTTGCCACCGATACTGCGATGATCTTCTCCTCGGCAGCGTTGATAAAGTGTTTCTCCATTCCTTCCGAGAAGGCCTTTCAAAGCTGGGGCTGAAAGTTGTCTCAATTGGGATATGGTCTCGATGCCTAGGCGACCGAGCTTTTCAGTGGTACGAGGACCGACTCCCGGAAGATCTCCGACCGTCATCGATAGAAGCAGATCTTCTTCATTCTCGGGACGGATGAGTCCTATACCGTTCGGCTTGTGGTCTCGACCGATGAGTCTTGCGAACATACGATTTCTTCCCAATCCAACGGTGACGGTCAGCCCTGTGGATTCAGTGACTTCCCGACAGAGGCGTTCTGCTTCGTGGACAGGGTTCGGAAATATTCGTCGGGTTCCCGAGAGGTCGCAGTAGGCTTCATCGAGATGTTCTTCGACACGGGGAGATAGCGTTTCACAGATGTCAAAAAGGCGCCGTGCATAGGCTCGATAGATGGTTTCGCGTCCACGAACGATGATGAGATTTGGGCAACGACGTAGCGCTTTCCCGAGCGGCATTCCTGCACGAAGTCCGTGTTCCCGAGCTTCATAGGAGCACGAGGCGATGACGCCGCTACCCACGGCAACGGGTTTACCGCTCAGTCGGGGATTTCGAATCTGTTCGACGGAAGCAAAAAAGGCGTCGATGTCGACGTGTAAGATGAGGGAATCCATGGCACTCCTTGTCGGTGGGAAGAGCGAGCATAGCGAACATCTGTTCGCTATGCACCATCCTTGTTGTGGTCACTTGTTCTGGAAGGTCCATCCCCTCAATATGCCCTATAACTGCGATATTCAGCTATTTGAAGACCGGTTTTGCGAATAGCCGGGGAAGAGGGAGAGTGGACGTGGAAGTTCTGTGCAGGGAGGGGGTCGACGAAAAGGGGATAGAAACCCTGATTCTCGATCGGCCCGAAACGATGAATAGCCTGAATGGCACCATGGTTTCTGAGTTGGCCATCGTTCTGAGGGAAATCTCTGAAGATTCGGCGGTGCGTGTATTACGAATCAAGGGGCAAGGCCGCGGCTTCATGGCCGGGGGCGACCTCCGCTGGTTCGCCGGAATGTTCGAAGCCGAACCGGATCCCCAGCGTCGCCAAGAAGTGGTGCTTGAGGAGATACGTAAGGTTCATGAGAGTATTCAACTGATCGACGCCATGGAATTCCCTGTTGTTGCGCAGGTTCATGGCGCTTGCGCCGGTTTTGGCCTGAGTTTGGCGACCGCTTGCGACCTGGTGATGTGTGCCAGTGATTGCAAAGTAACGTTGGCTTACAGCGGAATCGGTACGAGCCCCGATGGAGGATCGACATTTCAATTGCTCCGTCGTGTCGGGCGTCAGAGAGCGATGCAATTGGCTTTGCTCAATGAAAGAATCAACGGAGAAACTGCCGTCGATTGGGGATTGTTCTCGCGTGCTGTTCCCACTGAAGAGTTAGAAGCGGCGACGAGACAGTGGTGTGAGCAACTAGCGGATGGTCCGGCGAAAGCTTTGGCGAGAACACGGAGACTCTTACGGTCACCCCAGTATGATTTGACAGATGCTCTCGAGGCGGAAGCCCGATCCTTTAGTGAATGCGCAGGAGGTCACGAATTCCCGGAAGGTGTTCGTGCGTTCCTCGAAAAAAGAAGACCCGATTACAGATCTTCGATGGGAGAAAATTGAATGAGTGAAGCCAATCAACCTCAACTTGCGGGCAAAGTGGTCTTTATCTCCGGTGGCAGCCGAGGGATCGGTAAGTCCATCGCCTTAAGAGCTGCCAAGGATGGCGCACGGGTCGTCATCGCGGCAAAGACGGTGGATCCTCATCCTCAACTTCCGGGCACGATTCATGAGACAGCCGAAGAGGTTCGATCTGCCGGTGGTGAAGCGCTCGCCGTAAAGATGGATATCCGAGACGACGATCAGGTGGACGCTGCTGTTCAGCAGGCTGTGGCCGAGTTCGGAAGAATCGATGTTCTGGTCAATAATGCGAGTGCGATCAATCTGACCCCTGTCTCCGCAACTCCCATGAAGCGTGTGGATCTGATGTTCGACGTGAATGTGAGGGGAACCTACACGTTGACTCGGGCGGCACTTCCAGCGATGACCTCGCCAGATGGAAATGGGGGACATGTTGTGAATCTGTCTCCACCTCTCTCCATGAAACCGGTTTGGTTTGCTCGTCATACGGCTTATACGATTTCAAAATACGGTATGAGTCTGTGTGTCCTGGGAATGAGTGAAGAATTTCGTTCTGTAGGAATCGCGGTCAACGGTTTGTGGCCCAAAACAGTGATTGATACGGAAGCTCTTCGAATGATTCCAGGGCTGGATCGAAGAGCGACCCGAAAGCCAGAGATCATGGCAGATGCACTGCATGCTTTGGTCAGTCAGGACCCGAAGACTTGTACAGGTGAGTTCTTCATCGATGAGGAAATATTGGCACGAGTGGGGATCACTGATCTTTCTGGGTACGATACCGATCCCAACGTTCCACCGATGCCCGATCTTTTTGTCGACACTCCGGACTCGCCTTTTACAGCGTGAGTTCAAGGTTGCTGAGAGAACTCTTTCAGAGCGGCTCGTACTCCGTCGGCCAGCGGGATTTTTTTTCCGCTGGCGTATTCGACCTCGACGATTCGAGATGATCCGAGAGCGACGATGCGTTGGTGTGTCAATGAGTCGATACGGTGTTCGAGAGTGTAGCGATCTTCCCCGATATCACCGACTCGTATGAAGGAGACCAATTCCTCTGGGAAGACCACAGGAGCTCTGAAGATACATTCTACCTTCGCGAGAATCGGACCTGAAAAACTCTCTGGCCCGAGGGACCCGCAACCCATCCTCTGGAAAGCCTCAAATCGAGTCTCCTCGAACCAGCCTATAAAACGTGTGTTATTGACGTGACCGAGGGCGTCCATATCTCCCCAAGTGACCCTGAGGGGGATCTTTATGGGCCAGTAATCTTCACTTGAATCCATTGTTTGGGCATCCTCTCCAAAAAAGTAAGTCTTTCGCATCGCACACGGGACATGCGTTGCTGTCCAGTGATAGCCGGATTCTGCGACCTTGTGAGGTCTGCCGGAGGAAATGTTAATGTTATCTTCGAATCTGGGGAAGGTGTCCCCTTGTCTAAACCCCCTTTAATCCCGTATCTTCCCCTGATCGTGAGGGGGAGAGAGCATCAGGATGCGTCGCCCCGGAAGTTCCTGCGGGTGGTGTCCAATTTTCCTCTGTCAGATGTTCCATCTGATCTTCGGAAATGATCGGGGTTTTTCCTCGGTAAAACATTCCCCCAAGGAAGACGATGGCTCGTCAGTCATCACTTTTTCGAGTGCTGTGTTCTTCGGAATAAATCCGAGGCAAGACGAGAGTTTCGTTCGTATGAGATTCTTCATGCGAATCACAATTAGACTTCTGGACCTGCTGATAGTTTTGGCAGAATCTGATTTGGATAGACTAAGGAGGTACGCCATATGCGAGGACCCCGATTCCCGCATCCGTCATTGAGTAGAATCACCTATCAATTGGCATTGCTCATACTCGTTACCGTATTACCAGGTAGCGCACAGGCGATAGATTTTGATCTGATGAATGGACGAGTGACCGGACAGTTTGATACCACAGCGACGATGGGTTTCTCATGGAGAGTCTCTGATAGAGATCAATCCATCATTGGAACTACAAATGGCGGAACCGCCTATTCGCTCAATGGTGATGACGGAAACCTGAACTACGACAACGGCGACTTCTTCTCCAAGAACTTCAAGATTCTTCATGAGATCTCCGTTGATTACGAAGAGTACGAGTTTTTCGTTCGCGGATTTTACTTCAGGGATTTCGCTATCTCAGAGGGGAAAGTCTTGCAAGAGGGGCGTCAGCCTCTGACCGGAAGCTCCGAACGGTTTGCGGGACGCAATGCCGTTCTTCTGGACGCTTGGGTGCGTCGAGATTTTGACCTAGGAGATGAGCCCGTATTGCTGACCTTGGGATCGCAGGTGATCAACTGGGGTGAGAGTACCTTCATTCAAAATGGTCTGAATACCGTCAACCCAGTGGATGTCTCGAAGCTCAGAGCCGCAGGCTCGGAAATCAAGGAAGCCCTCGTTCCTATTCCGGCCTTGAAGTTCGATTACCAATTGAACGACGTGGTTTCTCTTCAAGGCTTCTACCAGTTGGGCTGGAGAAAAACCCGTCTTGAGCCTTACGGCACCTTCTTTAGCACCAGTGATATCGCATCACCTGGAGGCAATGTTGTTCTTCTCGGTTTCGGAGTGGATCCCGGTGTCATCGATACACCGCCTGGACCTGCCACACCGGGATACAACGCTCCCGTAGGTGTTGGGGTGACAAGATCCGGTGACCGTGAAGCGAGTGATAGTGGCCAGTATGGACTGTCAGCGCGCTGGGACAGTGATCTCTTCGGGGGGACTGAAGTTGGTTTTTACTACACACAGTTGCACAGTCGTCTGCCGTTGATCAGTTCCGTGACCGGAACTCCAGCCGGAGTGGCTGCGGGAGACTACGGAGGTTCTGCGGAATTCTTCCTCGAGTTCCCCGAAGATATTTCGACTTTGGGAGTCAGCTTCAACTCGGACCTCGGTATGACAGGGTGGGCGATTCAGGGTGAAACTTCTCTGCACCTCGACCAACCGTTGCAGGTCGATGACGTGGAAATCCTCTTGGCTTCACTTTCGCCTCTCAACGCTGTATTCGGACAGAATCAGTTAGGGACCTTTGATTACGGAGATAAGGTTACGGGATATGTGCGCAAGGATGTTGCCCAAGCACAGTTCTCCCTGAGCCGATTGTTCGTGGGTCTCTTTGGAGCTGACCAAGTGGCCCTAGTGGGTGAATTTGGAGCGACGTTCGTCAATGAGTTTGAGGACCAAGAAGATTTTCGATACGAAGCCGTCGGTACTTACACTTCTGGAAATCCGATCTTTACTTCATTGGGGATTCAGCCCGGTACCGAATCTATCGATGCTTTCCCGGATCGATTGTCGATGGGATATCGTCTGCTCTCCAGAGGAACCTACTACAACTTCTTTGGACCTTTGCCTCTTGTTCCGCAGGTGGCTTACTACCATGACTTCAAAGGTACATCACCGGTTCCAGTAGCGAACTTTATCGAGGGTAGGAAGACCGTCAGTCTCTCCGTCGGTACGGGAGCTCTAGGTCTTTGGGATGTGCGTCTTGCGTACTCCAATAGTTTCGGTGGGGGACGTTACAACCTTCTGACCGACCGCGATTTCATGTCACTCACAGCGAGTTATTCCTTCTAGGAGGAGAGTATATATGTTGAATAAAACTTTGATCACGACTCTGCTACTGCTTTCGGCATTGTTCATGTTAGCAGCAGGAGAAGCCCCCATTCAAAATGGGGCTGAGCGTTTAGGTGAAGATTTAACGGCGATGGGTGCCATCCAGGGCGCGAACAAAGATGGATCCATCCCTGCATGGACCGGTGGATTGACCCAGCCTGTCGCGGGTTGGAAATCTGGAGATCACTACGCCGATCCCTTCCCTGGCGACAAGGTTCTTTACACGGTCACCGCAGAGAATGCAGACAAGTACAAGGACATATTGTCCCCAGGGCAATTGGCAATGCTTCAGCGTTATCCCGACACTTGGAAGCTGAACGTCTACCAGACGAGACGCACTGCGGCATACCCTGAAGATATCTATGCGGCTGCCAAAGAGAACGCGACGACCGCTTCTCTCACGGATGAAGGAAACGGCGTAAAAGATTGTCGCCGAACTTCTCCATTCCCAGTCCCTACCGAAGGTCTTCACGGAATATGGAACCATCTTTTGCGTTATCGTGGAAAGTCCACACGCAGAACAGTGGGGCAGGTCGCTCCGATCGCGGATGGCCGTCACACGATGGTGACCATCGAAGAGGAAGTTCTTTACCGCTATAATGCTGAGGGAATGACTTCGGAATCCGCAAAAAACATTTTGGCAAAGTTCTATCAGGGAGTCACCGGGCCTCCGCGTCTGGCTGGAACCAAGTTGCATGTCCATGAAACTCTTGATCAGACCTCAGACCCGAGAAAAGCATGGGTTTACAACAAGGGGTTGAGAAGAGTGCGTCGTGCTCCTCAGGTTTCCTTTGATAACCCAGGGACAGCCAGTGACGGTCAGAGAACCAATGACCAGTTCGATATGTTTAATGGAAGCCCCGAGCGTTACGACTGGAAGTTGGTCGGACGCAGAGAGCTACTGGTGCCATACAATTGCTATAAGGCTCACAATGCAGAGGTCGATCCGAAGAACCTGATCGAGGCCGGTCACTTGAATCCGGATATGCTTCGCTACGAGAAGCACCGTGTTTGGGAAGTCGACGCTGTCGTTAAAGATGGGACCAGTCACCTCTACAAGAGAAGAACCTTCTTCTTCGATGAGGATTCATGGCAGGCACTTGTGATTGATCAGTATGATAACTCCGACAATATTTGGAGAGTCTCAGAGGCATATCCGATCATTTATTATGATCTGCCGGCTCTCTACGACACTCTTCTCTCCCACTATGACCTTGATAATGGTCGTTACCTTACCATTGGTTTCAATGCCAAGGGGAATGTGGAGAAGTGGGTTTCAGACTTGAAGGACAGTGATTTCTCAGCGGCTTCTCTTTCGAGGCGCGGTAAGAGGTAGATCCTTTAGGGCAATTGTGAGTAGGGATCGGGCGAGAGGATTTCATCCTCTCGCCCGATCCCATGTCCACTTCCTGATGTTTTGTTATCGATGCACTCCTGAATAAAGAAGCCCGCGTTAAAGAAGCACCGCCAAACTTGTGCTCGGGGCAATTTTCTAGGAGCTGTAAGGCGAACGAGATCTTGATCCAAGAAGAGGTGAACCTTGTCTGCAGAAAGATATTCGCCGGGACCCATTCGATCCGTGAAGGGTCGAGGAATAGTAATATTCTTCATTTTCGGGATCCTCCTGTCGGTGGCAGTCATTCGCTGGTTTGGAGAAACTTCAGACCGGATCGGTCACGAAGTTCTTCTCGCAGAAGCCCAGTCTCCTCAGAAGGACAATCCAAAGACTTCTCTTCCGGATTCAGCATTTCTTCTTTCCCCCGATAAGTTTGACACCGCTCTATATCTATCTGGAGCCGTCAGTGGTCAGAGAGTCATTCTTGTCGGTGATCGCGGAGTCATTTTGGTTTCCTCTGATGGGGGTGAGCAGTTTCAGCAAGTGCCTGTTCCCTCACGACGAATGATTTGCGACGTCACCTTGAGTTCCGATGGGACTGCCTTTGCTGTAGGTCATGAAGGATTGGTTTTACGATCCAGAGACTTTGGTGATACATGGGAAAAAGTTCATCACGATCCTGAAGCCGATCAGGCACTTTTCTCGGTGGTTGATTTGGGGAATGAACACGTCGTGGCTGCGGGGGCCTTTGGTCTGGTGATGGTCACTCGGGACGGCGGAAAGAGCTGGAGTAAAGGTGAGGTGAACGAAGAAGGACCGCATCTCTATTCGTTGAAGTTGACGGGTGACGAAATTGTGGCAGCAGGAGAATTCGGCTCTGTTCTCAGCAGTAAAGACGGGGGAGAAACCTGGTCGGCGCTGGAAAGCCCTTATGAAGGAACACTCTTCGATATTCTTGTTACAGAAGATCGTTGGACCTTGATGGGCTTGAGGGGCAACCTTTGGGAAGGGCGACCGGGTGAATGGACTCAGGTCGATCAGCCTTCTGAAGCCACTCTCTTCGGGGGCTGTTTTCTGGGAGACGGCACGACTGTGGTCGTTGGAGCAGAGGGTGTGGTCCTGATTCGGTCAGCACAAAGCGGAGAATGGTCCCAGATGAAGCCGAAGAAGGATCGAAGGAGATTACTCTCGAAACCACTTCTCCTGCCGGCAGGGAGAGTTCTCGGACTCGGTGAAAAAGGATTCGATTCTTTAGAGACGACTCCTGATACCGATACTTCGACAGAGCAGGGAGGCCCTCGATGAGATCTTTGCTCGAATCATGGTTGTTTGGTCGTAGCCGACAAGTCCTCATACTCCTCGCCTTGCTCACAGTCTTCCTGACCTTTCAGGCGACTCGTCTCGCCATCGATGCCGGCTTTGAAAAACAACTCCCCAAAGATCATCCTTGGATGGATGTTTTCAGGGAATATCAATCTCAATTCGGTGGAGCCAACAGATTACTGATCGCTGTCAGGGACAGGGATGGAAATCTCTTTAATCCGGACTCTCTTGAAAAGTTGAATAAAGTCACCCGAGCCCTTGGATCTGTGCCAGGGGTGGATCGCTCTTCTATCACCTCGATCTTCACCCCTAACGTTCGGTTTGTAAGAATCGTTGAGGGAGGCTTTGAGGGCGGAAATGTGGTGCCCGCCGATTGGAAGCCTACTGAGGAGATGGCTGAACTGGTCAGAGAAAATGCTCTCCAATCAGGTCAGGTTGGTCGACTCGTTGCCAATGACTTTTCTGCTGCCATGGTCACTGCGACTTTGGTGGAGATGGATCCAAATACAAAAGAAGCTCCTGACCCTATTGAGGTCGGGCGTCTTCTCGAAGAAATGATTCGTGATCCCTTTGTCGATGACAAAGTGGACATTCATATGATCGGGTTTTCGAAAGCGGTACACGATATCGCTTCTGGAGCCGCTCAAGTAGCAGCCTTCTTCCTCATAGCCCTTGCTGTGACGGCCCTCTTCGTACGAGGGTTTACCCGTTCATGGAAGTTGACACTCTTCCCTTTATTGTCCTCTTTGTTGGCCGTTGTCTGGACAATGGGTGGGGTAACGACACTCGGGTATGGTCTCGATCCTATGTCGATCCTTGTTCCATTCCTGATCTTCGCCATCGCCATGTCGCATGGCGTTCAAATGGTAGGGGCATTCTCCTCGGCTTTAAGTCAGGGAAGTCTTCCAGCGGAGGCGTCAAAGAAAGCATTTGGCCAGTTATTTGTTCCTGGAGTCGTTGCGCTTCTCAGTGATTCCGTAGGGTTTTTGACCCTTCTGTTTATTCCGATTCAGGTGATTCAAGACTTAGCAGTGATGTCTGCTATAGGCGTGGTGTTGATCTTTGGAACCGGTTTCATGCTACTGCCGATTTTGTTGGCAAAGATGGCTCAAGACGAAAAACTTGTTCAACGACTCTCGCAACCGATGCCCGTTCGTGAAGGACTTTGGGCACGTATAAACCTTGCGACGAAACCCAGAGTTGCATTTTTACTGGTGATGCTGGCTCTGACCGGAGGAATGCTCGCCTATGATTCTTCGACACGTGTCATCATCGGAGACGCCGATAAGGGCTTGCCAGAGCTTCGTCCAGGATCTCGTTACAATGTAGACTCTGTCACCATTGCGGACTCATTCTCAATAGGTGTGGATTTGATGACGGTCATCGTCGAATCTCATCCGGATGGAAGTATCGATCATGACGTGATGGATTTGATCGATGAGTTCCAATGGAGAATCTCTCACGTCGAAGGTGTTCGTTCGACGATCTCCCTCCCGCAGGCTGCGCGTATTCTCGCGGCTGCATGGAGTGAAGGTTCTCCTGTATGGAGAGAACTGCCGAGAAACCAAGATGTTCTGATGCAGTCCTTGTCGAGTATCGAAACCTCGACAGGATTACTGAACTCGGACGCCAGTGTGCTTCCCGTTATGATTTTCACTGAAGACCATAAAGCCGAGACGATCAAGAGAGTGACCGCTGCTGTCGAAGATTTTGATCGGGAGTTTGGGATTGAAGGAACCGCTAGGTTCTTGTTGGCAACTGGCAATGTGGGTGTCATGGCAGCGACGAATGAAGTCGTTTCAGCCGCCCAAATGCGCATGTTGTTGACCATCTATGGTGTCGTCATCGTGCTAGGACTCTTCGCCTTTAGGTCTATTCGGGCAACTCTTTGTGTGGTGTTACCGCTCTGTCTCGTGAGTGTCTTGTGTTACTCATTGATGGTCGCATTGGGAATCGGGCTGAAGGTTTCAACCTTGCCCGTGACGGCTCTGGGAGTGGGAATCGGAGTTGACTACGGAATATACCTGACGCATCAACTGTTGATTGCAAGAAGGTCCGGTCACTCATTAGGAGAGAGTTATCTCCAAGCCCTCAGGCGCTCAGGGAATGCCGTTCTCGTCACCGGTTTAACATTGGCTATCGGTGTTGCAACTTGGATCTTCTCTGACCTTAAGCTTCAGGCAGACATGGGCGTATTGCTGAGTTTCATGTTTGCCGGGAACATGATCGGCGCGCTGTTGCTTCTCCCCGCGCTTCATCGGTTCTTGCCGGGAGGAAAACCTGAATCAGATATCGCTTCAGAAACGGATCAATAATCCCGAAGTTCTGATTAGAGTTTTTTACGTCCACTCGAATTCAAGAGTCCATTCGTGACTTCTTGGGAACTCGCGGGGGCAACTCCTGCCGGGAAGTGATCTACAGTGATGGCTTCTTGGCGCGCTTGTTCAGCGGCGTGTAATCGAATAGCACCTTCTGCGTCGATCACTCCAGCTTCGACTCCCTTTTCGATCAGAGAGGGGAGTGGGCCCTTCGGAAGTATTCCTTTTCGGACCGCGTCCTTCAGAGCTTTTTTATCCGGTTGTGCTTTTACAACTTTTTGAAGCGCATCTTCGAGCATCCAGAGTCCTGGTGAAGAGTTCGGACGGGTGAGGACATTATTCGTTAATGAGACCCAGAGATCTTTACCGTCGAGGAGCTGTTCTCCGATGCGGTCAGCGAGTTTGTCGGACGGCCCGTTGCTTCGACGTCCTCCAGGGACACCGAGAAGGCGGAGTCCCCATGCTGCTGGGCGAAGGGGCAGATTCGCAAGGAATCCTCCCATTGCTTCTTCCGTATTCTGAACACAGGTTTGCAACAAGTAATCGACAAGGTCTTTGTCTCTTGCCAAACGACCCTCGTCTTGGAATTTCTTGAGTGTGACTGATCCGACAACCATCCAAGTCAGAGCATCTGCCAAACGCCCGGTCAGGTGTTCTTTTCGTTTGAGAGATCCTCCAAGAGTCCCCATCGCTGCGTCTGTGCATAAAGCAAAGGCACTGGAGAGAGCTGTGAGACGTTGATGACTTCTTCCGATAGAACCGGTGAAGTGTTTACTGGCGAATCTTGCTCCTGTGATGCGATGGAGCAATGTTCTGACTCCATTAGATTTCACGAATCCGACATGACCCCAGAAGGCTTTATCAAAATCGCGAAGATTTCCGGATTCAACTGCGGCCAATTCCTGCTGAACGAAGGGGTGACAGCGCACCGCTCCCTGACCAAAGATGATCAGCGTTCGGGTCAGAATATTGGCGCCCTCTACCGTAATCCCCACGGGAACGGTGGAGTATGCATTGGCCATTTCATTGCGAGGACCGCGACATATCGCATTTCCTGCGACGACGTCCATGCAGTCATTGACGACGTCACGCAGGCGTTCGGTCGCGTAGGCTTTTGCCACTGCACTGAGAACGGCAGGTTTTTCGCCGCTATCGACAGCAAGAGTGGTCGATAGCCTCAAGGCATCCAGTGAATAGACATGAGCGGCAGAGCGAACTAAGGGCTCTTGAACGCCCTCAAACTTCCCGATCGGCATGCCGAATTGTTCTCGAACAGAAGCGTGTGCTCCAGCCACTCGTAGGGACAACTGGGCTCCTCCGGTCGAACTCGAAGGAAGCATGATGCCTCGACCCGCAGAGAGGCACTGCATCAGCATGGTCCAGCCTTTGCCACAGCCTTCGCGTCCACCGATGACGGTGTCGAGTGAGGCAAATACGTCCCGTCCGCGAGTCGGGCCATTGAGGAAGGGGACGCCGAGGGGGTCGTGTCTCTCGCCAGAATCGACGCCGGGTGTATCAGAAGGGATGAGAGCACAGGTGATACCGAGGTCTTCCTTACCACCCAATAGGCGTTCAGGATCATAGAGCCTGAAAGCCACACCGATCAGTGACGCTCTAGGAGCAAGAGTGATGTATCTCTTTTCCCAGTGAATCCGCATTCCCAGTACTTTCTGGCCGTTCACTTCTTCCTCGACAATGACACCATGGGAAGACATCGATCCAGCAGCATCTGATCCCGCACCGGGTTCGGTGAGAGCAAAACAAGGAATCTCTTGGCCTTTTGCCAATTTGGGGAGAAGAGTTTTCTTTTGTTGGTCGGTTCCATAATGAAGGAGGAGTTCGCCAGGGCCCAACGAGTTTGGAACCATGATGGTAATCGCGAGAGCATTACTGACGGTGGCCGCCTTGGAAATGATGGTTGATATGGCGGTCGCGGAGAATCCAAGCCCACCATATTCCTGAGGAATGATCAGGCCAAAAAATCCATTGTCGCAAAGGAACTGAAAAGTTTCTTCGGATATGGCGCCCTCTTGGCGGTCACGCCAACAGTCGACCATAGAAGCGAGTTGGGCGAGGGGACCGTCGATGAACTCTTGCTCACGAGGTGATAACTCGGAGGTCCCTTGTCCAAGATAGGTATGCCAGTCAGGGCTACCACTGAAGAGTTCGCCATCCCAACCGACAGTTCCACCTTCGAGGGCTTCCTTTTCAGTCTCACTGATGGGAGGAAGGACACTTTTTACTGCGATCATCGCCGGCTTGCTCAAGATGACAGCACGCAAGGGTGGTACGAGCGCGAACAAGGTGAAGAGGGCAAAGGAGACGAGGTAAACTCCCTGAGCATCCCAAGTGAAGACCTCGGGGATCCCTACGAGTTTGGGATCAAATGCAATGATGGAGCCGATCAGTAGCAGGCCCCATCGAACCTTGCCATAGGCAATAATGAACAGGCCTGGTAAGAAAGCGATCAACCAGGGAACTAACTTTTCAGCGAAGGTGCTCAGTTCATTCATGGATCATGACTCCTGTTCAATCAGGGGACTGTAATCATCTCCCCATTCAGTCTCTCATCATCTGACAAAAGATCCAAACCTAGTAATGACCCTAGCATATCCAGAATTTCGAGGGGATTGACGCCGAGATCGACATTGAGCAGTACCAGAGTGCCAGAGATGGCGATCCATGAGTCCCTACTTCTTCGCTGTAGAGGTGTCAATTGTTGCAAAGATGGAGCCTGACTCAGCAGCGGATTGGGGATTTGTTCGTGGAGGCCGAACAAGGAGCAACTCTCTCCCTCAACATAATGGTTCCCCATCAATATGAGAGCTCCGAGTAAGCCGCGCTTTCGATTTTCGAATTCTTCCTCAGGAGTCGACTCTGGCCAGGGTGATTCATAGAAAGGAAATCCAAGTAGCAGAGTTGGAAAAGCCGCTGTTCGAAGCATTCCTGCGGGTTGTCCCGGACGAGGGTCCCAACCCACAGTACTCATTCGAGTGATCGACCCGTCTCCAAATCCTACGGCGGGCTGGATCAGTGAGGTCACCTCTGCTTCTGCGTAGAGACCCACGCCCACTCCCACTTTGGCGCGAAAGCAGTCGGTGACATCTCTTTTGAATGCGCTGGAGCAGCCGCAGAGCAGGGGAGTGATCCCTAGCAAGATCGCCCATTTTAGGTGCGATTGTTTCCCCTGAGACATGTTGGATGGACCTTCCCGGTGACGTGTTGAGGGTTGATATGCGAATCAGAGACCAGATTCGGACAAAATCAGAACTGGTGATCTGCTGTAGTTCTTTTAACATTCGTATCAGTATCAAATCTACCACTACTAGTCTCCACGACCGGTTGTCTCGTGTGAACGAAATTTTTGAACGGTGATTTGAACGGTGATTTGAACGGTAATTTGAACGGAATTGGGATGTCCCACATGACAGAACTCCTGCAAGTTCAGCCGAGCTTGATTTCAGCGTCGAGAAATGGGCATCTTTTTCTTCAGAGTGGCGACGGCTCGGAGATCAAAATTGCTCGAGTGACCTTCGCTCTCTTCTTTGCTCTCTTCTTTGCTTTTGCGCTGACATCTTTGAATACCTTAGAGGCCCAAAAGCCTGATTTTCCCAAGGAAGTGATCGACAGTGAGCGCTCTGTCCGCCGGCAAAGCGATGCGGCGACAGCGGCTCGTAAAGAAGTTCAATCCGCAGTGCAAAATAAAAAGTATCTCCCTGTTTTTCCGTTGTTAGGAGATGCTTCAGGGAGGGTACGGGATGCGGTTTTCAAACTCTTGGTCGATCTTTCTTCTGAAGAGATGCTCTCTTTACTCGAGTCTTGGAATCGCAGTCCTTTACAAAAAGGAGATCCCGGAAAGAAAGATCGTATCGAAATCCAGCTGGCCGAAATTCTACATCGGCATCCGGTCACAGGATCGCATCCCTTCCTCCTGGGAATCGTGTCTTCTCGTAAATCGAGTGATACCGCCCGGGAGTTAGCGGTCTCTGCATTGGGGAATTTTGACTCTCAAACTTTGCCCAAGAAAACAATTCAAGTGATAGAGAAAATGGCTCAGAGGGATAAATCTTGGTGGGTCCGTGGTGAAGCGATTCGTGTCCTCGCGAAATTGACGGGAGACGCATCCTTGAAAGTGATCGACAAAGCCTGGCAAGAGAAGAAGTCACTCTCTTTAAGGCTTGCCAGTCTCCAAGCTCTGGCCGAAGTGGATCCTGCTGCAGCCGTTGAGCGCAGTATGGAAATGGTCAGGGAGGGGGTCAAAGATCGTCAGGGATATTGGGGAGCACGCCTTCGAAGAGGCGCTTTTCAAGTCTTGTCACAACAAGGGAGTCTACTCGCGAGAAGTGAAAGAGCGCCCTTTATCGAAGAGTTGATATCTCTGGCAGGAGAACTCGATCAGCGCTTTCAGGAGAGTTGTATGCTGACTCTCGAAGGTTTGACAGGAATATCCGATCTCGGAAAGAGTGTCGTGGCTTGGGATTCTTGGTGGCGCAGTCGAGGACCCGATTGGATTGCGGGGGAAGGCGAAAAAGAGTCGCCTGAATCTGAAAGAGGAGATGGGGCCGGGGATTCAGAAGAACAAGGACAGACAAGGGTCGTCGAATATCATGGGATACCCATCGATTCTCGTCATATTGTTTTTGTCTCGGATGTCTCGGGTGGAATGTCGAGAACTTTGGATGGATCTTTTGATGGAGACGGTCTTCGTCGTATCGAGGTGGCGAAATCTGAACTGCTCAAGGTTTTGGGATCTTTACCAGGAAATGCTCTGATACAGGTCGTCTTTTTTGCCAGCCAGAGGATCCCCGTACTCTCAGCACCTCAATTGTTGTCACGTTGCATCCAGTCCGTCAGCCAGAAAATAAAAGATCAGGGAGTTCCCCAGGGGCCCGGTGCCGCAAGAGGGAACCTGTATTCACCCTTGCGTTTCGCTTTGTTCGAACCCGGCATCGATACCATCATATTGCTCACTGAAGGCGCAGCGACGGAGGGATTTATTCATGACGGCGATCGTATCCGTTGGCATGTCCGGCGTTGGAATCGATGGGGACAGGTCAAAATCCATGTGCTGTCTTTGGGTTCTCTTTCGGGTAAAAACAGGCAGTTCTTAGAAGGCTTGGCCACCGATAACGGAGGCGAATTTCACGATATCGATGATCGCTTTAAGGCTGGGAAGTAGAAGAAGCCGTACTGGACTTCTCGATGAGGTGCCCCGTCCAACTATTGAAGAAAGAGTCGTTCAATGCGCCAGCCGGCTTGGGCTTCTTGATAGGCGAGTTCGAGGATGTCTCCAGTATCAACCTCAACCGTAAATCCGTGCAGGGGCGGTTGAAGAGATCTGTCGATCCAGTGGGAATGGTTTTTTTCCACCTTCAGGAGACGGCGATTCCATAAAATCGATAATATTTCGATACGGTTTGAATGAAATCGAACGATGACCTCTTCCAGAGGTTCGTCGATAATCTCCTCATGAACTTCGCTCATCTGTTTTGATCAAATCGACGGACGAGTCCGACGAGTTTGCCGAAAACTTTGATGGATCCCATTTCAGAATTCAGTTCGAGGGGGGGGAAATCCGGATGAGCCGCTTCGAGAATGATGCGGGTTTCTTGACTGGCGTCGGTTTTTTTTCGCCAGCGCTTGAGAGTGCCTTCTCCTTCGATGGTGATGGCTGCAATCTCTCCATTCTCGACGGTCGGCTGGTTTCGAATGATGGCGAGGTCGCCATTGTGTATTCCCGCATCTTGCATGCTGTGCCCCTCAACAGTGAGTGCGACGACATGATCTTTTTGACCAAAAGCAGAAGGCGGCATATCGATCCACTCTTCTGGTTGTTGACCTGATTCCAGACAACTTTCGATGGGGCGTCCGGCAGCGATTCTGCCGACGACGGGAATCGAGTCGGGACGTGGAGAATCTGCCTGATCTTCGATAACGGGAGACCAACTTCGGGAACCTCCTCCTGAGACTCGCGTGATCAGTCCCGCTTCTTCCAGCTTTTTGAGATGTCGATGAACAGAGGCCGGTGAAGAGAGACCCAGTTGTGTCGCTAACTCCCTGACGGTTGCCGGTCTATGACTGGAACCACGAATGAGATCGAGCATTCGTTGACGGGTGTTGTTTCCTCGCGGTGAGTCGAGGTCCGAGGTCTTGGAATCAGGAACCGCGGATTTGGATTTGAGTGACGACTTTTTTCGTGTGTTGGACATGGTTCATTTTCATGACAGTGATGAAAGCCCCTTTTCTAGGGGGCTTTCACACAATGGCGAACGAATGTTCGCATGTCAAGTCGGGGACTTCGAAGACCTTATGCCGGGGTGGCTGATGATCGAGTTCCATGTTCAACAGTGATCGTGGGTGTCAGTCCTCCACGGACATAAAAATGCCCGGTGACTTTGAACCAGCGAGGTTCACATGCTGCCACTAAGTCATCGAGAATCTGATTGGTGATGGCTTCATGAAACGCACCTTCATCTCGATAAGACCATAAGTACAGTTTCAAAGATTTACTCTCGACGCATTTCTGGTCGGGAATGTACTCCAATTCGAAACGTGCGAAATCAGGTTGGCCTGTGAGCGGGCAAAGGCATGTGAATTCCGGACAATCGAAATGAATGACGAAATCCCTATTGGGATGGGGGTTAGGAAAGGTATCGAGATCACGATTAGGAATAGTAGACATTCTGTTTCCTTTTTCTGAGGTCAATGAGAACACCGGTATATTAGCGGCCGAAGGAGCAGATGGGGAGGTTGAGGATCTAGGATTCGTGGATGGCCTTGAAATGGCGAATTAGTGGGTGTAAAGGCAAAAACAGATGGATATATTTAGTAGACAGTGATGTATACGATGTAATAAAAACATGCTGATCCGCACGCTTGGTGTGGAAATATCAAGGATTGATTCGTTATCAAGCCGAGGGTTGAGTTGAATGGCTATTTCGAAAATTTTAATTCTGGGCAATGGCCCTGAACTGAGGCGTGTGCTCTCTGTTCTTGAAGCCGATCCCGAAAAAGAGTGCGTGGGTTGTGTTTCTTGGAAGGTTTCAGATCCTTCTAATGAGGCCATAGACCCTAGTCTAGGAATGCACTTCTGGAGGGGGACCGCCGAGACTCTCCAAGAATTGATCGCCGCCCAATCAGCAAAAATCGCAATTGCGATCTCTTCCGCTCAAGAACGCTGGAAAGCTCTCAGCCTTCTCAATTCGCTGTCCATAGTTCCAGAGATACTGATCTCCGAAGGTGCAAGTGTCGACGACAGTGCCATCATCGGGGCGGGTAGCGTTATCCACCAAGGAGTTATCTTGGAAGAGGGAGTCAGTGTGGGTCACGGGTGTCTCTTATTGCCAGGAAGTCGTATGGGTGTCGGTTCTCGATGTGGGGACGCCTGTATCATGGAGTCCGGCAGTCAGGTCGAAGATATGGGGCGATTAGGGGACGAGGTTCACCTGGGGACTCGTACTGTCGTCTTATCTGAGCGAATTGTCGGCCCAGGATCATTGATTCTTCCCGGATCGATAGTGACTTCAGACGTGGAATCGGGTGTCATTGTGAGCGGTACCCCGGCGTCTGTGATTGAAAGCTCAACTTCTTCTGAATAGAACACCTGTTCTGCAGATTGAAAGTGAAGAGCAGAAAAGCCAAAGCTGGGGGGGATATATCCCCATTCGATTTTCCGGGAAGAGAGAGCAAAATGTCTGAGAGTACACCGCATTCTAGCGATGAAGATAGTTCAGGCGAAACGAGCTCAGGACTCATCCTGAATACGACAAAAGATCAGGGATATAAACCTCCACGACTCTTTAACGAAATCCTTCCTACTGGAGGAGTGATACGCCGGCGCTGGGAAGATTTCAGAGTGGAAGAGATTCCTCTCTACACTCCATGCGGTTCTGGAGAGCATCTCTACATAACAATAGAGAAGCGAAACAGAACTACACTTCAAGCTCGAAATCATCTCGCGAGGGTATTTGAAGTCTCACCGGACGATGTCGGGTTCGCAGGTTTCAAAGATAAACGTGCCATCACTACACAGACTTTTTCTCTCCCTGTTCTTTCTGATACAAAAGTTAAAGATGTCGAAGAGCATTGGATAGAAGTCAAGGAAGTCCAGAGACACAAAAATAAGATTCGTACGGGGCATCTTGAGGGAAATCGATTTGAAATCCTGATCAGGGAAACTCGTGAAGATTGCCTTGAAGATGTCACTAAGATTCTTTCAAAGATTGCTCTGCATGGGCTTCCCAATTTTTATGGACCTCAGCGATTTGGCATCCATGGAGATGGCGCAAAAGTAGGTTCTGCTTTGCTCCGGAGAAAAATTGACAAGGCCCTCGATTTGCTATTGGCCCCAAGTGAAGGCATCGTTGAGGAATACCGGGACGCTTACGCCGCTGGTGATATTCAACAAGCTCTGCAGCTTTTGCCCCCGGGAAGAAACACAGAGTTGGCGATGCTGAAATCGCTGCGTTCTCACCCTGATAATATGCGTGCCGCTGCAAGACGGATTCCTAGACCGCTTCGGAAAATGTACTACTCAGCTTATCAGTCAGAACTTTTCAACTGGGTTCTTATCGAACGAATGGATCGATCTCCTGATGCATATCATTCGCCATGGGCGGGTGATATTTGCCAGTTAGAGGGAAGAAGATCAAGGTTTCATGTTGATCTGGATCCCGTGGCCCATCAGATAGAGGTGGAACGCGCAGCAGCGGGGGAGGTGTCTCCCACAGGACCGATATTTGGTCGAAAGATGAAACCACCACTCGGGCTCGCAGGTGATGTTGAAATGGCGATTTTGGAAGCAGAAGGATTAAGAGCGGAGTCGTGGCTCTCTCATGTGAGAGGTCTTGATCTGGATGGGTCGAGAAGGCCGCTGAGAGTTTCTGTTGGCGATCCTGAAGCCAGTTGGCACAAAGGTGAAGAGGGAGAGGAAGGGTTGATGATCAAGTTCTCGCTGCCAGCGGGCTCATTTGCCACCACGCTCCTTGATCAGATCATGGGCCCGGAAGTCTCCCGAGTCGAAGTCGACTCGGGAGACTCCCGTGAGTTGGAGTCGCAAGACTCCCGTGAGTTGGAGTCGCAAGACTCCTGTGAGTTGGAGTCGCAAGACTCCTGAAACTCATCGGGCGACTGGAATCTGTCCCTGTGCGATTTCTAGAATCTTGAAGGATTGAGTTCCAGTGGGAAGTTCTACTTCAAATTCTTCTCCAGCACGTTTTTGAAGAAGAGCTTTTCCAAGTGGAGAAAGATATGAGATTACTCCGTCATCGGGGCCACCATCCCAGGGGCCAAGAATGGAGTATGTGACCTCTGAATCAGTTCCGACGTTAAAGATCTTCACACAACTGCCGAGACTGACCTGGTCCGTCGTCGCCTTGGTTGGATCAATGATCTGAGCGCGATCGAGTTCTGATTGGAGTTCGAGGACTTTTCTATTCAGGTTCTCACGCTCTTCGATCGCAGAAGTGAATTCAGCATTTTCACTGAGGTCTCCCAGCGCTGCTGCATCTCCAATCGCTTTGAAAATCGCAGGCAGTTTTTCGTTTCGGATCTCTGTAAGTTCTTTTTGAACCTTGTCCATACCATAGGTGGTGGAGTAAATGGTGTCTCTGCTTGAGACTTCCACTTTCACTACTTTTTGGCCAGAAAGAACCTTGGGGAACTTTCTGAGAATGACGGCTTTCAGCTTTTCAATATTGGCAACACTGATAGTTCGCAAGCTAATAATCAAATCATAGAGTGCTCGTGCATCATTGGATTTAGAACTGTCGAGAGTTTTGTTGAGTAAGTTGAATGGCTTTGCAGTGAGGTGCTGACGAAAACGTTTCACCGTTCTTTGCAGACCAGGATCATCCGTAGTTGTATTCAAAGTGAGAGCGAGTCTGTCGAGTAGTGATAGGCACTGTCTGACAAGATCAGAAGTGGAAATCCCTTCCAGCATTGGGAAGTCTGCGGTATTTCCTGCAGCAGCTCGTCTCGCGAGGAACAGGAACAAGAGGGGCGATTTGCTCGGCTGTTGAAGTGAATCCATGCAGTTATCATGCATTTGATTCATAGTGCCTTCTGCTTTGAATTTTGTGATCAAAAGTTCGCGGAGAACGTCGTCTGATTCAAGGAACAATTCCGAATCGTTATTCGTGAATTCTTCAGGGTTGAGTCGTATGAGAATTTCCAACGTCTCATTAATCTCATCTTCTCGAGTAATATTGTTGAGAAGATTGGAGAGACGTTTTTCCTTCATGGCGAGTGCGCCGATAGCCATTTCTTCTTGGCCATTGGAAGCATGCTCCCTGAGAAGGAGGAGTGCTGAGACTCTTTCCGAACGAGGTAGATCTCCTCTGTCGACATCTCTTCGGAGACGGGTGAACCCTTCTTCCAATACCGAGATTTGATCAGGACCGACCTCCACTAGGGATTCCCTGATCGATTGAAGTAACTCGGAAGGAGAGAGCCCCTTAAACTTGCGTGTGAGGCTGGTATTCAAGGCTTCAGGTGTATCTAGCAGATACAGCTCATTATTCTTGCCGCCGGTTTGACCGATGAGCGGCTCCTTTTTGAGAGCATTTCTGGTCTTCGTCCACCATTTACTCCACGAGCTGGTCGGAATCGCTGTTCCTGCAATCAGGTCTTTCACCCGTGGCAATGGTAAAGGTTTTGAGGAGGTTCGGAGGGCGAGCTTGATCAGTTCGACCGGTTCTTTTTCCGCCAACTCTTTCAGGTCTTCAGGCCTTCTCCATGAGACGACAAGAAAGTGATCATGATCGAGTGGAGTACAGATCTGGGGGAGGGCTTCCAATTTCATGGAGTGCCCTTCTTTTTTCTGAAAATCGACGATGGCGGTTTCAGTCTTAGTGTCGAGAGATTTGACTTCTCCCACTCCCCATCCGGATCGGTGTTTGACGAAGGAGCCGGGTTGGTAGTGAACCATTCTTTTAAAGAGTGGAATCACATCCCCGGGTCGAGTTCCTTCCATGAGGCCTGAGTTTTTAACGCAGGTATCAAACCCATCAATGTGTCCGAAGTTATCTTTGTATGAATCGAGTAGCAGGTTCCGCATCGGTTCGCTTCTCGGGAGAGTGCATGCCAGAGCCTCGATGAATTCGAGTTTCTTTTCTGGAACCAAAGTGTCAGCGTTCCCTGACTGATAGATGAGTTCCAGCATTTGTCCGGCACGTTCTTCGCAACCATTTGCAATAGCAGAGCGGGCGGCGGTCAAATAATCAGGAAACTTGACATTGCCACTTTCGATGGCATCCAACCAGGCTTCTTCATAATCGTCCCAGGACTGATCTTTCATGGCGCGTTCAGCACGATCCAGAAATTGCGACATCTTTTTCCATCCTATTGGCACACGGGGTGCCTCTTCGATCAACTGTGGACTGGAGGCCCGGAAATCCGGTTTCCACCTGCCCATACTGTACGAGACAAATCGTTAGTGAATTCGTAAATCAAAAAATCTTCGTCAGGAGCATCCCAAAGAATGAGGTCCGCTCTTTTCTCAACGTCTATGGATCCGCAGATCTCACTTCGTCCCAATGCTTTCGCGCCCCCCAAAGTGGCCGCTTCAAGTGCCTCTAAAGGGGTCATGTTCATACGCTGGACGGCAAGTCCCATGATGAAGAGCATGCTCTCGATGGTGCATGACCCCGGGTTTCTATCCGTGGCCAAGGCCACATCGAGGCCAGCATCGATCATTTTGCGAGCTGGAGCATATGTCGGCTTCGACAAGAAAAAGGTGGTTCCGGGGAGCAGAGTCGCCACGACTCCTGCTTCTTTGAGAGCTGCGATACCTTCTGGTGGTGTCATCATCAGGTGATCCGCACTGATAGCGCCGACCTGAGCGGCAACGAGAGAACCTCCAGAAGCGGCCATTTCGTCCGCGTGGATCTTTGGTTTCAATCCATGGGCGATACCGGCTTCGAGAACCGCTTGGCTCTCTTCGGGGTTAAAGACGCCCCGTTCACAAAAGACATCACAAAACTCTGCAAGCCCCTCGCTGGCAACAGCGGGAATCATTTCTTCGCAGACCATTTGAATATATCGGGATCGATCTTCACGCCACTCATCGGGAGTTTCGTGAGCGCCCATGAAAGTGGGGACGATTTCAGCAGGACAATCCTTAGCAAGGATCGCTATGGCCCGAAGCATTTTTAGTTCTGTTTCGAGATCCAGACCATATCCACTCTTGATTTCGATGGTTGTCGATCCGGAGGCCATCATCCTTTGGATTCGAGGAAGAGCATCTGAAACGAGAGTATCGAGATCCGTATCCCGAGTCATTCGTACCGAGGCTCTGATTCCGCCACCTGCGGCTGCTATTTGTTCGTAGTCCGCGCCCGCACAGCGTTGGACAAATTCCCCAGCACGCTGGCCACCAAAGATCACATGAGTATGAGAATCCACAAATCCGGGAGTGATGAGTTTGCCTGTGGCATCGATCTCTTCCCGAGGATGGAAAAGACCGGCGATTTCACTCGCCGGTCCGATAGCCTTGATTTTCCCTGAATCGATCGCAATCGAGAACCCCTCGTATACTCCTTTGTTTCCGGAGACCACCCTTTTGGCGTTTGAGAGGAGGAGATCAATAGGCTTCAAAGTCATCGCCGTCGGTCTCGATTCATGGGTATCCAGACGTCCTTTTCATCAGCGAAAGAACGTGCGTCTTCATAACCCGCATCGACGTGTCGGAAAATTCCCATTCCGGGATCGTTGATCAGGACTCTCTCAAGTCTCTTTGCAGCTTCAGGTGTTCCATCAGCGACAACCACCATTCCAGCATGAATGGAATTGCCGATTCCGACTCCGCCTCCGTGATGCAGGGAAACCCAAGTGGCTCCGCTGGCTGTATTGAGCATGAGGTTGAGGAGGGGCCAGTCAGCGATGGCATCTGATCCATCCAGCATCGATTCCGTTTCCCGATTAGGGGAGGCCACAGAACCACAATCGAGATGATCTCGACCGATCACAATAGGAGCAGAGATTTCACCGCTGGCGACGAGTTCATTGATGCGAAGTCCTAGGCGGTGTCTTTCTCCGTAGCCGAGCCAACAGATTCTGGAAGGCAGTCCCTGGAATTGGATTCGTTCACGTGCGGTTCGTATCCAATGACAGAGATGTTCATCATCGGAAAATAGGTCGAGGACGGCTTCGTCTGTTTTGTAGATGTCTTCAGGATCTCCACTGAGTGCGACCCAACGGAAGGGACCTTTGCCCTGACAAAAGAGGGGTCTCACGTAGGCAGGGACAAAGCCGGGGTAATCGAATGCATTTTCAAGTCCAGCATCCTTGGCTTGTCCGCGCAAATTATTACCATAGTCAAAGCAAATCGATCCGGCGTTCATCAAGCCGATCATCGCTTCACAATGGATTCTCATCGATTCTTTGGAAAGAGTCTCATATCGGTCAGGATCCTCTTCTCGGAGTCGCTGAGCCTCACTACAGGAGACCTGGTGAGGGATATATCCATCCAGCGCATCGTGAGCACTCGTTTGGTCAGTGACCATATCTGGAACGATGCCTCGTTCCAGAATCGCAGGCACTATTTCTGCAGCATTACCCAGAATTCCTACAGAGCGTGCTTCTCCGGATTCACATAGTTCGTTGATGCGATTCAATGCTTCATCGAGATCCTCGAAGGATTCATCGAGGTATTTCATTTCGAGTCGTCGTTGGATGCGTGCGGGATCGACTTCGATATTGAGAGATACCGCACCGGCGATGGATGCCGCGAGGGGTTGGGCCCCTCCCATGCCGCCGAGTCCAGCGGTGAGAATCCAGCGACCTTTGAGGTCTCCATTGAAGTGCTGTCTTCCTGCCTCGACAAAAGTTTCATAGGTACCTTGAAGAATTCCCTGGGTACCGATGTAGATCCATGAACCGGCGGTCATTTGCCCGTACATGATGAGGCCTTCTGCCTCCAGTCTCCGAAACTCTTCTATGGTTCCCCAACGAGGGACGAGATTTGAGTTAGCGATAAGAACGCGAGGTGCATCAAGATGGGTTTTTGCTACGCCGACAGGTTTACCACTTTGTACAAGTAATGTTTCGTCGGGAGCCATTTCGCGGAGAGTAGAACAGATCGCTTCGAAGCAATCCCATGTTCTTGCTGCTTTGCCGGAACCCCCGTAGACGACGAGATTGTCGGGGTCTTCTGCAACCTCGGGATCGAGATTGTTCATCAGCATTCGAAGGGGGGCTTCAATCAACCAGCTCGAGCAGCTGAGCTCTGTTCCTCGAGGGGCTTTGACACTACGAGCGGATCCAAGGATATCGGGATTCAATGACATCGGACGGAGATCCCTTTCCACAGGGTGACATTGAAGTACCGGATTCACCCTGAAAGTGGATGCCACCAGAAAGATCGGGGTGATGCAACCGAAACAGAATCGATCATTCAGACTGATCGAAAACGGGAGAGGACTCGAATCTGGGTTCCGGAGAGTGTTAGAATGTCATCGTGACCTTGCCAATCCCGGCTTCAGATCATTAGAAGCATCCGGTAGGTTTGTTGGAGTCATGTAGAATCGGAGTTAGATCCTGAAATGAAGATCACACGTGCCAGAGCCCTCGGAACCTGTTTTGGAGTTAGGGATGCCATTGAGGCTGCCCTTGACCCCGCATTTAAGGGTGATCTGACGATCGTGGGCCAGCTGGTTCATAATCCTCAAACAGTTCAGAAATTACGGGATCATGGCGTCCAGATGGTCGATTCACTCGATGACGAAATAGAGTCTCGAAATGTGATGATCACGGCTCATGGGACGGCAGAAAGTGTGAAAGAAAAACTGTCCGACAGGGGATTCACTGTTTATGACGCCTCCTGTCCTCTGGTGCTGAGGGTACATACCGCTGTAAGAAGGCTTGTTTCTGAAGGCTGGCACCCCGTTGTTTTTGGCCAGGAAAAACACGTTGAGGTTCGTGGGATCGTGGGTGATCTCGAGGATTACACGGTGGTCGGTGGCAGTGGGGATATCGAAAAGTTGGCTGGGAAAGCCCGCATAGGCATCGTTTGCCAGACCACCCACAGAATCACGGAGGCCCGGGGCATCCTCGACGAGATTAGAAATCGTTTTCCTGAAATGGAAGTTGAGTTTGTCGATACCGTCTGCAAGCCGACCAAGGACCGCCAAAGTGCAGTTGAGGAATTGGCCGACGATCTGGCGAGGGGGCAGGGAGTCATGGTCGTCGTGGGCGGCTACAACTCTTCGAACACCCGAAAATTACTTGAAGTTTGTAGCGAACGTCAGGTGACGGCTCATCACATTGAAAATGAAGATCAGTTGGAATCCGCCTGGTTCACGGGTGTGGAACATGTGGGAATCACCGCTGGAACTTCAACTCCACACGAAGTGGTCGATGCGGTTCACGTTAGAATTACTGAATTATCTCGATAAATGCGGGTCTTGAGGGAGATTTACCCGAGGACTAAATGGACCCTAGAGTCCATTATTGCGTCGCTTTCCACGGCAATTTATTACCCTAGGTCGTTTTCGGGGTTTCCCATGAGGTCATTCTTATAGATGGCGTCGATTGACCGAGAATTTCCCCATATCTCGGTTACACTGGAATTTGTAAATATAGGTCTAAACAAGACCCCACTGAAATCAAGGTTACCGGAGAGACGGTGACTGAGAATCGATTGGAAGTTGGATGAACTCTGAAAGTTCGAACACTTTTCGGACCCCGTTATTTTTGGTCCGTACTTTGTGTGCGTTTTTGGTAATCCTTGTGCTTTTTCCGGATGTGTCGATCGCTGAATCGGGAACGACACCTCTTTCTACCCGCAGGATTGCCAGTGGTGTCGCTAGACCCGTACTCGTGGCTGCGCCTGAGGGAGACTTTGAACGTCTCTTCATCGTTCAGCAGGCCGGCATTATTCGTATTTACGACATGGCCAGTGCTACGTTGTTGACGACTCCATTCCTCAATATCAACTCCATCGTTGGGGGAGGAAATTCCGGAGCTGACGAACGAGGACTTCTAGGCCTTGCGTTTCACCCCGACTACATGAACAACGGTTTCTTTTACCTGTATTACACGAACAACAGCAGTGATACCGTCGTCGCCCGCTTCTCTGTTTCAGCAACGAATCCAAATGTTGCGAACGGAAGTCCGGACCAGATTCTGTTTACGCAGAATCAACCCTTCACGAACCATAACGGAGGCATGATCGCCTTCGGTCCCAATGACGGTTACCTCTACATAGGCTTGGGTGATGGCGGAAGTGCCAATGACCCTCAGGGGAACAGTCAGAATCCAAATACCCGTCTGGGGAAAATGTTGCGTTTGGATGTAGATGCGGGAACTCCTTATGCGATTCCTCCCGACAATCCATTCGTGGGGCCTGGTGCTCCTCTGGATGAGATCTGGGCGACGGGACTTCGTAATCCATGGAGATTCTCGTTCGATAGAGACAACGGAGATCTCTACATTGCCGACGTGGGGCAGTTCAACTGGGAAGAGATCAGCATTCAGCCGTTTTCTTCCGTAGGAGGCGAAAACTACGGATGGCGTTGCATGGAAGGCAATAGTTGCACCGGGCTCTCCGGGTGTGCCTGTAATTCTGCTGCACTCACGGATCCGGTACAAGTTTACTCTCATGGATCGGGTTGCTCGATCACGGGTGGAAATGTCTATCGAGGTTGTGCCATGCCTGATATGCACGGCATTTACTTTTACTCCGATTGGTGCACGAGCACGATTTGGTCATTCTTATGGAACGGGTCCAGTGTCACAGAATTCACGAACCGTTCTGCAGAGTTGAACCCTCCCGGGTCTCAATCCATCTCTGGTGTCACCGGCTTTGGTGAAGATGCCTACGGTGAGGTATACATCTGCGACTGGAATGGTGGAGAAATCTTTAAGATTGTTCCTGCCAACATCGATTCCGTAGATACCAATGGGAACTTCATCGTCGATTCATGCGAGTGCGCGATCGGCAATACGGCAGACTGTAATAATAACGGCGAGCCAGACGCTTGTGATATTGCCGCGGGAATTGAAATCGATTGCGATGGGGACTCGATCCCTGATTCATGTCAGACTCCTGCGATCGATTGCGATGGAAATGGTATCGAAGATTCCTGCGATATCGAAGCAGGTGCATCCGATTGTGATTCGGATGGGATTCCTGATTCATGCCAGTTGGCGACCAATGATTGTGACGGAAACGGTGTTCATGATATCTGTGATATCAACTCCGGTACCTTGGTCGATTGTGACTTCGATAACCTCCCGGATTCCTGCGAAGTGATCAACGGGACCGGCGATGATTGCAATAGTAATACGTTGCTCGATAACTGTGAGATTGACCTCGGTATCGCCGATGACTGCAATAACAATGGCGCCATCGATCAGTGTGAGGTGGATTCAGGTTCCGCTCCGGATTGCAACGACAACGGTAATCCAGACAGTTGTGATATTGCCAATGGCTCAGAGCTGGATTCCGATGGAAACGGGGTTCCTGACGCTTGCGAGTCGATCACTTTCAGACGGGGTGACCCGAATGAAGACGGTGCCATCAACATCGCAGACGCTGTGAGAATCCTTGGCTTCCTGTTTAATGGTGAGGGGACTCCTTCTTGCCTCGACGCTACAGATGTCAATGACGATGGGTCGCTGGATATCTCAGACGGAGTCGCATTGCTGACGTACCTGTTCGGGACTGCAAACTTGCCGGCACCCGGTGAGACTTGTGGATCAGATCCGACCAGTGATGGATTGGACTGCAGCAGTTATCCCAACTGTCCGTAATACGGGATTTGGGTGATCACAAAAAACCGGAGCGAGACAACATGTCTCGCTCCGGTTTTTTTTTGCCTAAAAGGCGAGGTCTCTTCCGTGAAATCATCTCTTCAGTGACATCGAACCTGATCCATAGTAAATCAGCCTTTGACGTGGATCTCTTTACTGGTGGCGGGGTCTCGTCTGATTCCACGAATCACGGTCTCTATCACTTTCCCGGGGAATGGACGATCTTCAAAGGGTGACCAACCTGCACGGCTTTGAACTTCAGATCTATTGAGCGTCCAAGGGCTTCTCGTATCAACGATGGTCAGCGATGCCACTGCTCCAGGCTTGAGTTGGCCAAAGGTGCCTTGGGTGAAGGGGTCGAAGAGTTCAGCGGGACGAGTGGAAGCTCGATCCACGAGGACCTCCCATGGGAATCCCTCGCTGGCGAGGTGACAGACGAAGGCTCCGAAGGTGTCGAGTTGGGGTACTCCGGAAATCCCCCGACGATTCTCTTCCACAGTGTGAGGTGCGTGATCCGTAGCCAGTACCTCGATGCTGCCGTTGAGAAGTCCCTCCATCAAAACCTCTCGGTCGTGAGGAGTTCTCAGAGGCGGATTCATCTGGAGCCACTCACCACACTTCCACTCGTGTCTGTTTTCCATGTCAAACGCGAGATGGTGGGGTGTGACTTCTGTGGTCACGATCTGGCCTTCAGCCCGCGCCTGTTCGATTCGGCGTAATCCCTCGGCGGTGGAAAGGTGGGCGATGTGAGCAGTGATGTCCAACTCTCGACAAACCTTGAGGATGGTATCGATGGCTGCGACTTCGGCTTCAGGGGGACGGCGTTTTTCGTGAGTTTCCGCATCTTGGGCGGCGATGAGCATCGGTGGATCTTCTGCATGGAAGGTGACGCGCTGACCGCGGTAATTTTCCAAGACTGCTGTTACACCGCGGTCTCCCCAGGAGTCGATTTCTCCGACACTAGGACCGAAGTAGCACTTCCAAGGGATCTCTGAGGAGAAGCAATCTCCCTCAGGGGTCACCAGTCCGTGCAGGACGATATCGATGAGGCCCACTTCATCCGCCAGGTCACGCTTTTTCTGGTAGTCCAATTGATTGCTGGGGGGGATGGGATTGTTGGGCATATCGCCCATGAGGACGACACCCCCTTGAATCGCGGCCTGGCTCGAGGACAGAAAATCTTCTTTGTATCGATGTTCTCCGCTGGGATCATCTCGACAGTGCACGTGGATGTCGATGAACCCGGGGCAAACCCTTACGCCCTCGGGCCAGATCACATCCGGATCTCCCGGCAGATCTCCACGGTCCAGAATTTTTCCGGACTCGGAACAGATGAGTAGGCGTTCTCTGGAAATACCGGACGTTTCTTGCAGGTCACCTTCAAGAAGCCATGGAGATGCGGTGTCTTTTTCATGAGTCATTAACGTGAATCTTCCTGTGTATTCATGTTTTCTTGAGGGTAGATCACCAAACGGTCATGGATCAGAAGGCAGACGTCAGCGAGACCATCGCCGTCGAGATCCTCGACGAGGACGGCACGAGGTTCGACTCCTCGACCTCCGCCGGAGAAGGTTTTCTTCTCAAAGACAGGGAAGCCGAGAGCAGGGATAAATGAATCGGCGGTCCCTGCCAGTATCTCCAGTTCTCCCCGTGCTCCGTCTACAGCAACCAGATCGAGTATCCCATCTCCATTGAGGTCGCCATGGGCCATTGCAGTGATTCTCGAATTTTCATTACGCGCTCTTCGCGAGAAAGTTTCCTGCAGAATCAGATTGCTGCCCAATCTTCTCAAGATAAGAAGAGATCCACTTTTCAATAGGACCAGTTCATCGTTGCCGTCGCCATCCACGTCTAGATTCAGCACCTGACGAATCTTCTTGAAGGGGCCTTCCAAAGATTCGAGAACTTCGGATTCATTGGCGAGATGAATCATGGATGATCCTTCGTCAATGAATGCCAGAGTCGCGCTGTCTGATGGATCTGGAGAGTGGGTGTTCAGGTAAGTCGCTCCCACTAATTTTACGGAGGTTCCTGGAGTATCAATTTGTCGGAGGACACGAGCCGTTAAATCTTCGACGAGAACGATTCGACCGCGATTCTCCTTAGTGACGAGCAATTTCCCGGGTGCAAGGCTCTGGATTCGCCCCCCGGATTCCAGTGTTGCGGGAGATACGATGGGGAGAAATTTGTTTTCTCTCAGGGCAAAGAGAATCGGAGATTCAAAGGGGATTTCGACGACCACGATCGAATCTCCAGAACTTCCTGGGAAGAGACGGACAGCCGAAGGTTCTCTATCGAGTGAATCCAGCGGGAATTCAACTTCTCCTAATTGAAGGGAGTATGAATTTCTTCCTTTTTTGTTCAAAGTTAAAAGGGCGAGAGATCCTTCTTTTCCAGAGATTTCAGGAGCGAATCCTGCCACTGAAATGAGGCCGAGAGCGGAATCTGTTTCACCGGGAACTGGGAAGGAAAAACCTTCCCCTTCTAGTTCACATATACCGATGCCACCGTCCGATTTACTGGTGACCAGTACTTTGCCCTCATGGACGATGAGGTCTTTGGGCTTTTGGAGCGTTGGGGAGGGCTTACCTGGGATCAGTTGACCATCCACATTGAAAATGGGAATGAGTCGAGAATTCTTCGTATCTAGGACGGTGAGGTCGATATCGCCATCACCATCGAGATCTCCTTTGGCGACTCTTCCGTTACCGAGACCATCTGCTGAAAGAGAAATCACTTCCGGTGCGGAAAGAGCTGTTTTGGAGGGAGTGCTTTCAATGCGATATCCCTTAATAACAGGACGATCTCGCTCACTAAAGAACCAAGTGGGGCCCGTAGCCTCACTCATTAGAGAGTTGAGGTTGGGAGCTTGAAGAAGGAATCTACCGCTTTCCAATTGAAGGAGCGACTCGGGTAACCATGAATTTGAACCGGCAGACGGACGGACTCTTACAAGATACGGACGATCTGAATTTGAGCCGCTGATAGTGATCAGATCTTGGAATCCATCTTCGGTGACGTCTTCATGAATCAGTACCCTTGATCCCGTTGTGGAACCTACAAGTGTCTTTATTTTTGGAGAGTTGTTGCGACCGATTTGTTCGATTTCATAGACACCGGTTTCTGAGAGCACTCTCAGGATAGGGAGTTTGTCTTTCTGAGTTTCTATTCGAAGTGTTTGAGATCCTCTCGCGATGCGTTCGAGTCGAATTTTGTCGGATGACCGAAAGCGTTGACCCCCTTCAGCACCCCATAAAATTTGTACGCGATTCGCTCCTGGGCAGGAGAGAACAAGATCGAGATGTCCGTCTCCATCGAGATCAGCGGAATTGATGGATTCGACTTGTGCGCCCACCGAAATTTCAGCCCGCGTCCAGCCGGCGGGATCGACCAGAGTGTTTCCAGCTTCTTCATGGATAAAGCCGTCAGAATTGGGATCTCTCAGAAATTGAACGAGTTCGCCTCGGTCATCGAGCCAAATACAAAGATCGAGATCCCCATCTCCATCGACGTCTGCGGGATGCCATGGGCCTCCTTGCGAGCCCAAACGGAAGACCTGCATTCCAGAAAATCCGAAATCTCCGAGACGATCAATGGCGTCCTTGTTTTGAGCACTGAGCGGGCTGGAGAGACCTGATAGGAAAATCACTGCCAGTATGAGGTTGAGAATGATGGAACGGGAAAGTATGTGGACACAGCCAAATACCTTCACCCTTGACGGTCTAAAGACAGGGGAGGGGGTCTTGAACATGAATACTCCTGTATATCAAGAGATGGCGAAAAATGATGAACCCCAAATAGGGTTACCCCAATGACCTTGCAGAAGATCGATGAAGGATTCAATATAGTAGTCTGGAATCTATGATTCCGGACCCTTGAATCGTTAAATTCAAAGGATCCTTCTTGTTGAAATCAGCTGGAGAAATCTGCTGGAGAGGGAACCATTGGGTCCGTTCTCATGTTTGCCCATTCGTAACCGTTAAAGGGGATACCTGATGAAACATATGAGATTCACTGATTTTGTCAGTTTGAGTCGGGGCTTGGCACTGGTGGTGATCATTTTGGTCAGTACACAGGGTCATCTCGAAGCCATGGTTCAAGTGGCCAACAAGAGTACTTCTTCTGAACAGGACCTAAAGTCTCAGCAAGTGGAAGTGAAATTGGTCGGCGGAGCACTTGTTCGAGGGAGAATCGTCAAAGAAACCAGGCAGCAGGTCTTTATCGATATAGGTCCGACAATCGTGTCTTTGCCTAAGAATTTGATTGGATCTATGAATGTCGTTTCTTCAGACAAAATTTCTGAAGAGGAGATGTCGACGGGATCGGTCTATTCCACTGGTAAAGGGATCCCTCTTCCCCTCGAAGAGGCTGAAAACATCGCCCGTGGGAGTGTTGTTCGGGTTCTTGCGGGTGGGGGACTCGGTAGTGGTTTCATCATCAATGAGAACGGCATGGTCATCACTAATGTTCATGTGGTCGAGGGACAGAGAGATGTTCAACTGACAGTTTACTTAGATGATGCTGAAGGTGGTTCACGCAAGCAGCAGATCGAGAATGTCGAGATTGTGGCTCTCAATCCATTTTTGGATTTGGCTCTATTGCGGATTCCAAATGCGGAGAAGTATCCACTCAGGCCTGTGAAAATGGCGGCTTCAGATGGCCTCGATCGCAGTCAAAAAGTGTTTGCGGTCGGAACCCCTCGTGGATTTGAGCGTACTGTCAGTGAAGGCATCGTTTCCGATCCTTACCGCTCTTTTGCAGGACAGTGCTATATTCAGACAACCACTCCCATCAACCCTGGTAACTCCGGGGGAGCTCTCTTCAATGAGGCAGGGGAAGTTGTAGGAGTGACCAACATGAAGATTCTTCAATCAGAGGGGCTTAATTTTGCCATCCCTCTGGATCAGGTGAAGTTCTTTATCGATAGAAGAGAATCATTTCTTTTTGACGAGAGCCAACCCAATACGGGTGTGAGATACTTGGCTCCTCCCAAAAAAATAAAACCCGGGGAGTGATCAACCTTCCCCCACGAACGAACGGGTCCAAATTTGATGAGGTTTCCAGTGAAAGGAATATTTATGGCGAACAAACTGTTCAGCCTCTTACTCTTGACCGTTGCGGTGCTTTTGAGCACGCCGTCTAGAGCGATAGCAGATGTAGAGAAATTAGGACAATACACCGTCATTGCGATGTCCGTCGATGACTGGCAGGGAATGAAGACTGAAGGCGGAAAGTCTGACTTTGGCCAGTTTATCGCTGAGCCGGGTATTCAGGAAATCGGCAACCGTCTCTTTGACGGAATCTCGAAAATGATCAGTAACGAGATGTCGATGGAGGAAGATCAGCAGAAGGGCTTGGACTTTCTTAAGACTCTTGCCATGCGCTGGTATGCAGAAAATACAGGTCAATTGGTTGTGGGATTGGGTTACGAGATGGATCCCAATATGGGTTTCCCCATGCCCAGCCTCATTCTTGATTTTAATGGGCCGGCCGATTTGGGACCTCAGCACTTGGAGCTTCTGACGTTGATTCGGGAGCAGGTTGGGGAAAAAGTCGGTTTAATCCCGACAGCCTTCAGTATCGGCGAGATGGAATTCAACGGTTTGGCAGCAATGCCGGGTTCGGGAGTGTTCATCGGTCAACAGGAGACTCGCCATCTGGTGGGCACGAGTAAGAAGGCGATCGAAAATTATCTTCGTGAGGGTGACACAGCCGTCGGTGCGAATTTCGGATCTACGAAAATCTTCAAGGCTGCTCAAAATAATCTTCGTCGTGGTGGGTCGTCCTCGTACCTGAATATGGACGCCGTGTGGAACCTGACACCGATGCTCGACATGATGACCTCCTCTGGGGACGAAGAAGATGGAATGTCGATCAGTAAGGTGATTTCCTCGCTGGGTTTCGAGAGTATTTCTGGATTCGCTTCTCGATCATACGTGGAAGATGGTGGAAGCGGTTCCGATTCAATTCTCGCCATGAACGGTCGCCCAGGAATACTGTCTATTTTACCCAAGGAAAATGGCAATATTTCGATTCCCGGTTTTGTTTCGGCAAAGAGTTCTAGCGTTTCACTTATGCGTTTGAACTTTGACACAATCGTAGATGACGTCGTTGAGATGGCGGCAACTATGAGTGGTGAATCTCCTGACGAGTTCCGAGCGATGCTCGATATTCAGATGGAAATGATGGCAGCGCAAATGGGCGTTAATCCCATGGAGTTGTTAGATGCGATGGAGGGCACTATTTGTGTCGCCACTCCTCCTGCCCCGGAAAATAAGTCGATGGCCATGAACCCTATGGAAATGATGATGGGGCAAGGCGGCAACGGGAACTTCATGATCAAGATGTCGGACCGAAAGGTCTTCGAGAAACTTTTGGGTGTTCTTGCAGGTCCCGAAATGATGGGATCCATGATCAAGAAGGATAGTTTCATGGATCTTGATGTCTGGACCTACGATCCATTGGGGGATATGCCTCCTGAGTTCGCTGGACAAGGACCTGCTTTAGCTCCGTCTTGGACGATGTCGGATGACTGGTTCGTCCTGAGCTTCAGTTCGGATGATCTCAAGGACATGATTCGCACTTCTCAGGGCGAGGGTGAAAAGTTCTTGGAAGACCGGGAAATTAACAAGGTGATGAAGCAAGTGATGGCCTCTCAAGGAGTGTCATTATCTTTCACAAACCTTGGGGAGAACTTGGCAGCAGGAGCGGATGTTCTTCGTCCTCTGTTGGGGTTCCTACCGTTGATGTCTCCGGAACTGGGGCAGAATGAAGATTTATTGTTCCTGTTTGATCCTTCCAACATCCCGGAATCAGAGATTTTCAGAAAGTACTTCGGATGGACTGGTGGAAGAGTTTCCGCCGTCGATGACGGACTCAAGACATACACTTTCTCAGAGCGTATGACGTCTTCTGATAGTGAAGAAAAAAGCGCTGAAGAAAAAAGTACTGAGGAAAAGAAGAAGGAAGTTCAGAAATTTTAGCGTCAGTCTCCTGACGGAGTAAACCGCGACTTTCTGACAATGCTTCAAATAGCCCCTGCAGGGTACCCTGCAGGGGCTATTTGCTTGTTCATGACGAGTGATTTCTACCCTATGCTCGCCTTGAGAGGGTAAACTGCACCTCCTCTCATGAGGCCGATCCTGCAAGATGACAGAATCGGTAAAATCACAGTTTCGGTTGGAGAAATGATGATGACCTTTAGCGATGCACTCTCAGGTAAACGGGGTTTGATTCTCGGTGTGGCGAATGACAGAAGTATTGCTTGGGGAATCGCTCAGGTCATGGCTTCGGCAGGCGCACGGCTTGGATTTACCTATCAGGGAGATCGCCTTGAAAGAAGAGTCCGTCCTCTTGCCGAAAAGGTGGAAGGGGAAATCATCACCTCTTGCGATGTGTGTGATGAGAAGGACGTCGAAAGTCTGTTTCAGAAGGTCGATGACCAGTGGGGCGGGCTTGATTTCCTTGTTCATTCGATCGCTTTCGCAGACAAGGAAGATCTCGAAAAAGAATATTTGGATACGGGTCGTGAGGGCTTTTTGAAAGCACACGACGTCAGCTCCTACAGCTTTACACTTCTCGCCAGAGAAGCGGCAAAACGCATGGCCCCCGGTTCTTCTATGGTGACCATGTCCTATCTGGGAGCTGAGCGAGCCGTGAAGGGGTACAACGTCATGGGGGTGGCGAAAGCCAGTCTCGAAGCCAGTGTTCGTTACCTCGCTGCTGATCTCGGATCCCGAGATATTCGAGTCAATGCGATCAGCGCCGGGCCGATTCAAACTTTGGCGGCTCGGGGTATCAGCGGCTTTTCGGAAATCTTCTCAGAGGTCGAAGGGCGTGCTGCTCTCGGGCGTGGTGTGACGACCGAAGAGGTGGGTAACACCGCAGCATTCCTTCTCTCTCCTTTGGCCAGCGGGATTACAGGTGAAGTCATCTATGTCGATGGTGGATTCCGGATGATGGGTTAGGTTTAATTCGTGCGACTTGCTATTGCCCAGATCAATACGACTGTTGGAGATCTCGAAGGGAATTACACCCTGATTCTAGAGGCTGTTCGTCGTGCCTCTGATCTGGGAGCCGATACGGTTCTCTTTCCGGAGTTAGCAACATGTGGCTATCCGCCTCAGGATTTGGTCACACGCCCTGATTTTGTTTCTTCAGTTGAAAAAATGAATCAACGCATTGCTGAGGATCTGGAATCGGGGCCGGCTTTGATTTTGGGAAGTTTGAGAACCTCTCCCGAAGGAAGTTCTAGAGATGTTTACAACAGTGCTCTGATTTTGGATCAGGGGCGACTTCAGGGATTCCACGATAAAATCCTCTTACCTACATACGATGTCTTCGATGAGGCGCGAACCTTTGAGCCGGGCGGAGAGGCCAGCGTGCATTCCATCCGTGGCAAAAAAGTGGGAATCGCAATATGTGAGGATCTCTGGACAACAACTCTGAGTGGGCAACCCACCTATTCACGAGATCCAGGACAGGAACTGGTCGAACAAGGAGCCGAGATCTTACTCAGCCCTTCGGCGAGCCCTTTTCATGCAGGTCGGAAAAAGATCAGGGAGCAAGTCTTTGCTGCCCAGTCCAAACGTTGGGGAGTGCCCATCTGCTTGGCCAATCTCGTCGGAGGAAATACCGAACTGATTTTTGATGGGGGTAGTTTCTTGATGGATCCCGATGGTTCGATCGAGCGCTGTCCTTCATTCAGTTCTCATGTCGCACTTGTCGGGGGAGTTGCCAAAAGTGGATTAGATGCTGCCTTAGAAGATACGGATGAAGAATCTTTGCAGGAGATTGCGGATGCATTAATTCTGGGGATTTCCGACTTCTTTCAAAAGTGTCATCACGAAACTGCTGTTTTAGGCCTGTCCGGAGGAATCGATTCCGCAGTGGCGGCCTTGTTGGCAGTGGAGGCATTGGGCTCTGAACATGTTCGGGGAGTGGGAATGCCTGGCCCTTATTCGTCGATAGGAAGTCAGGAAGATGCTGTCGATCTCGCCCAAAGATTGGGGATCGACTTTCAGATGATCTCGATTCAGGAGTCCTACACTCAGATGAGATCGAGTTTGGAACCGGTATTGGGGACTGGAAATTGGGGCGTGGCTCAAGAGAACCTACAATCACGCATCCGGGGGACCACTCTGATGACTTTGGCAAACTCGATGCCTGGGGCCATGGTTTTGGCGACGGGGAACAAATCTGAGCTTTCGGTGGGATACTGCACTCTATACGGTGACATGTGCGGCGGATTGGCCCCTCTGGGGGATCTCTCCAAGCAACAGGTCTATGGGATTGCGAGACTGGAGAAATTCAGGGGCCGCATCCCCGATTCGACCCTCGATAAACCCCCTTCTGCGGAACTCGCCCCGGATCAAGTCGATACGGATAGTCTGCCTCCTTATGAACAATTGGACGCCATTCTCTCCGGATGGGTTGAGCAAAGGCTTTCATTTCAAGAGATTGTCGATCTCGGAATCCCTGAAGAATCGGTCAGAAGCGTCATCCGGCTGATCGAAATCAGTGAACACAAGAGACGGCAATCTGCTCCCATCTTGAGGGTTTCACCTAGGGCATACGGCGTCGGCAGAAGGGTTCCTATCGCACGATCACTGGATGGCTGGCAACTTCCGTCTTGAGATTCATTGAGAATCCGCTCAGCGATCATCTCTGATCAAGAAGTCGCCTCTGAATGCCGGAACCTCTTGCCCCGAGCAGGATTACAGATGATTATTAAGTTTGGACCTTCGAGGCCCTGTGGAGTGAGTTCTCCCCAGAGCCCCGTGGGCCCTCTCGATAAATCAAAAAACAGGGTTGAGCCTCACGTTATTCCGGATCTGAAAAAGATCTGAGGCGAGGGGTGATATGCCAGCGTGAGTACTGCTTTTCAAGTACACGTGAGTACTGCTTTTCAAGTACACGTGAGTACTGCTTTTCAAGTACACGTGAGTACTGCTTTTCAAGTACATCAGTGGTGCGCGGCAACAAACGGGCTTCCAAGGAAGTCTAAACACGGGACGGACATGTAGAGGATGAATGAGAAGATGACCACGGAGAATGCCATTCTTCATCTGGGGGACCAACAGGTCTCGCTTCCGGTGTACACAGGCACCGAGGGTGAAAAGGCGATCGATATCCGGAATCTTCGTAAGGAGAGCGGATTTGTGACTCTCGATCCTGGTTATGTGAATACCGGGAGTACCGAGAGTTCGATCTGTTTCATCGATGGCGAAAAAGGTATTCTTCGATACCGCGGTTACCCCATCGAGCAATTGGCTCAGAAATCAAATTTCGTAGAGACCAGTTACTTGCTCATTCATGGCGACCTTCCCAATCCTGAACAGTACGAATCGTTTCGAACAAATCTTCGTTTTCATTCGATGATCCACGAAGACATGCGCCACTTTTACGAAGGATTCCCTTCTTCAGCGCATCCCATGGCGATCCTTTCGGCGATGGTGATGGGGCTTTCGACTTTTTACACAGATATCGAAGATCCTGAAAATGACGATAATCTTGATTTGACGGTTTGCCGTTTGCTTTCAAAAGTTAGAACGCTTGCAGCATTTTCATTCAAGAAGTCCATTGGGCAGCCCTTCATCTACCCCGACAACTCGCTCACGTACTGCGGAAACTTTATGCACATGATGTTTAGAGTTCCTGCAGAGCCGTACCACGTAGATCCAGAGGTGGAGAGAGCTCTCAATCTGCTCCTCATATTGCATGCGGATCATGAGCAGAATTGCTCCACTTCAACGGTTCGAATGGTGGGATCTTCTCTCACCAATCTCTACGCTTGTATCTCGGCAGGGATCAGTGCTCTCTGGGGATCCCGGCACGGAGGTGCCAATCAGGCGGTACTCGAGCAACTATCGATGATCCATGAAAATGGGGGAGACGTAGCGAAGTTCATGGAGCAGGTGAAGGACAAGGATTCCCCAACCCGTTTGATGGGATTTGGTCACCGCGTCTACAAAAACTATGATCCCAGAGCAAAGATCATCAAAGAAGCCTGCGATCGCCTGTTGGATCACCTTGGTGTTGAAGATCCATTGTTGGAAGTGGCCCGAAAGCTTGAGGATATTGCTCTCAGTGATTCCTACTTCGTGGAGCGCAACCTTTACCCGAACGTCGATTTCTATTCGGGAATCATGTATCGGGCTATTGGTATTCCAACCAACATGTTTACAGTGATGTTTGCATTGGGTCGTTTACCAGGGTGGATAGCACATTGGCTTGAGCAGCGAGCAAATCCTGCTGATCGCATTCAGCGTCCCCGCCAAATTTACACGGGTGAACAAATGAGAGCGTACCCGGAATAATTCAGAGGGGTCTCTGAAGAAGATTCAGGAACCTTCTATCCACTCGGGTGGAGAGTCTGTGTAGTGTTCGTGTTTCCACACGGCCACCTCACTTTTGATTTCGAGCATCCCTCTCTCCAGTAATTCAAATCCACGTTTTCTGTGGGGGAGAGAGACTCCTAGCAAGATGCTGGTTTCTCCGACCTCAAGCATTCCGAGTCTATGAATAGCGATGGCTTTTGTTGCGCCGGATTCGACAAGACCCGCAACAATCTTCTCAAGGCTTTTTAAAGCGAGAGGTTCGTGTGAGTGGTACTCGATGCGAGTCACGGTTTGTTCCCTGTTGAGGTCCCTCACGACGCCACAGAAAAGGTGAATAGCACCGCAGGTTGAATCTTGTAACCAGCGTGAAGCTTCTTCGGTACTGATGGGGTCTCGGGTTAGCGAGGCTGAATAAGATTCCGGTGACATCCGCTCTAACCTCCGCTGACTGGTGGAATCAATGCCAATTCAGCACCTTCTGTGATCACAGTTTCTGGTGTGACGAACTCATCTCCAAGAGCCACCCGGACGTGATCCAGTCGTTCTGAGAGTTGAGGATGATCTCTACGGATGGCCTCTATGAGGTCGGCCACCCGATCTCCCTCTGTCATTTGTATTTCAATCGTGGAAGATCCGGCTGCATCTTTGAGTGAAGCAAACAAAAGTATATTCAGGTTCATTTTATCTCCAATAACTCATCATCCTTTGAACAGGATCACAGGTCAACAGGTCGATCGCCATCGATTAATCCTGAAGGTAATCTCTCCAAGACTGAACCTCTAAAGATCGAAGATCAGGATCACCATTCGCCCAGAAATGGGGACTGACGATTGTTTTTTGCCGCGATATCGAGGCAAGAGTCTTCGCTGCAACAACCCTGAGGTCTGGATCCGTGGATTCTAGGCAATCTACGATGGAGTCGGTGAGTAAGAAGCTTCGGGATCCTGGAATAATCGCTTCGCAAATAGTTATCTTTTGTCTCGGAGTCGCTTCAGTCATGAACGAGTTGAATCTACCGATCCACTCCTGACGTATCGACGAGGTCAGTCGTATGCCACGGGATCCAAGTAATTTCGAAACGGAACACCATGCCCATATGGGATCGCTTGATGCCTCAAGGTCTAGTTTGAGAACTTCTAGCAAATCATTTCCGTTGATTCGATAGCGGGTGAGCATGCCATCTACAGCCCAACGTCTCAGCTCAGGGTTCATCAGATGTTCCCGAAGTCGTTCTGTCGTGCTTTTCCTCAGGCGGTCGAGGAGTGATTCTGATTCCGCTAAAACTTGATCGTCTGTGAGTTTGGAAATCGCTCTTATTCTGGATTCCAAATCAGATTCGGCAGGTACAGTTTCTGCAAGATGCCAAAAAAGAGCCCATGAGAGCGCGTATCGATAAAGTAGTTCTGAATCGGTGCTATAAAAACTGCGATAATTCCCTTGGACTGTTTCTTCTAGGTCGTTGAGGAATTGTTGACGTCCTCGGCGGCGCAATTCGCGACGGCATTTTTCATAAAACTTGAGATGGATAGGTGGAATGCTGAAGCCGCCATCTCCAGGGTCGAATCCGCCTTCAAAGAAGCAGGCGATTCCTTCAACAAGCCACCAACGGCGTTGAATCCCATCGATATTGGAGGTCATATGGTGAGCAAGTTCATGTTGGAAAGTTTCCAACGACTCGGATTTGAGCAGAATGGAAGTTCCGTCATCGTCCGGATCACCGGACAGCCATATAGAATTCAAAAGACTACTGTACCAGCCCGCAAATCCAGTCTGATATCGTCGAATGACTGTCCCTGAATCAGCGGGTGTTCCAGATAGAAAAACCGTGACTGGCCGAACTCGTTCTGTCGAGAGAGGCAGTTGCTGACGAATCCCTTCTGAGGCCCATGACAATCTATTCATGTAAGGGGCAGTGACCTCCTGGGGATGATTGCTGAAGAGAACCCCTCCTGAAGACTCAAGACGGTGATCATAGACAACTGAGCAGCCACTCCCCATAAAGATGAGCCAGCAGAGCCAAATGCGGTGGGGCATGATCTAGAATCCCCTCTGAACAATTGTTGTGACATGTTCGAGATTTCCTGTGGGACCCACTGCTCTTCTCCAAAGAACTGTTCCGAGGTAACCCCGGAAAGATCGTTCTCTAGAAAAAAAGTAATAGCGGACTTCATAGACAGGGATCTCAGGGAATCCAGGGTTCTTGGTCGCGAGTTGATTTTTCTCTAGGTGTTGTTGCGTCCACTCTAGGTATTCGTCTGCTGACATAGGGCCATTGAGGCCAATCGAAAATTCGACGACGTCTTTTTCTCGGTTCCAAGAGTTCTCTCCCGTCACCTGAGCCGGTGAGCGTAGAGAAACGCAACCTACTTGACAGAAGCACGCCAATAGAAGGAACAGAGTCAAGAATCGCAAGTTACTCTTTGCGAAGGGGGATTTCGGCTTAATAGCCTTTGATCCACAGGTGAGTATTGGAGCGATTTCCATCTTCTGGATGTCTCTTTCGAAGGAAGAAGTGCCTTGGGTTTGTTACTTTTAGATGGTACCACGAGCCTACAGGCGGGTAACTCTGGAATTTGACTGACAGCGGGAATGTTGACCGGATGAGGAAAAGAAATGTCGAACTTGAAAACGGAAATACTACCTGAGCGTGGGGTTCGTTGGATTCCCGTGATTCTCGGGCCATTACTCACTCTTCTCACTTATTACCTCGCACCTGCAGAGTATTCCTCCACAGTCAGAGGAACCTTGATGGTTACTGTTTGGACAGTGACATGGTGGGTGACTGAGGCGATTCCGATCCCGGCAAGCTCTCTGCTCCCAGCGGTACTACTCCCTCTCTTCGGAGTTTGCGATGCGGCCACAGCGGCAAAATACTACTCTCATCATCTCATTTTGTTACTTCTCGGGGGATTTATGTTGGCGAGAGCTGTGGAGTGCTCAGGGCTCCACCGCAGAATTGCTATTCGTACACTGATATTGCTAGGTTCTTCTCCGAGAAGATTAGCTCTGGGATTCTTGGTGACCTCAGCGATGTTGTCGATGTGGATTTCGAATACTGCGACCACATTAATGCTGTTGCCGATTGCCATTTCGGTAGCACGACGCACCGAAGAAAAGAGTTCTCTAGACGGTAGATTTACACTGTGCCTGTTACTTTGTACTGCATATGGAGCAAATGTCGGCGGTATCGGAACTCTTATTGGGACTCCGCCCAATTTGATTTTCGTCAAGAACGCGCAAGATCTTATTCCTCCTGTTGAAGTGGGATTCCTTCAATGGCTGACATTGGGATTGCCTGTCGTCGTTCTCTTTTTGCCGGTGATGTACATCCTTATGACCCGATTCTTGGTGCCTCTCCCAGCAGGAGAATCTCATGGCGGAGAGGGAATGCTCAGAAAAGAATTGGCGGATTTGGGGCCGATGCGTTCTGAGGAGATCCGGGTATTTATCGTCTTTCTTGTGACCGCTTTATTGTGGATCACTCGTGGAGGTGGAGAAGTCCCAGGTTGGATTGACATCGTCGGGCCATGGCTTGGCTTAGATCCTGCACTTGCAGGGAAGTATCTTAACGATTCCATCGTCGCTGTCGCTGCGGGTATCGCCTTATTCGTTGTTCCCTCGAAACCGGGCGGAGCAGCGTTACTGGATTGGGAAAAAGCGAAAGATGTTCCTTGGGGAATGTTACTTCTCTTTGGTGGTGGATTCGCCATCGGAGGTGCTTTTCAAAGCAGTGGTCTTTCCGAAGAAGTCGGAGCATTGATGGCGGGTTGGAACACTCTTCCTTTTCCCGTTCTGGTGATGGCGATTTCTTCAGTCACTACTTTTCTGACGGAAGTCACTTCGAATACAGCCTCGATGCACTTATTGATGCCAGTGCTTTCTTCGGCAGCTATTCAAGGCGGTATTTCTCCGATACAGATGATGTTGCCAGCAGTACTTTCAGTTTCTTGTGCCTTCATGCTTCCTGTGGCCACAGCGCCGAATGCCATCGTTTTTGCGACAGGTAAAATTCCCATACGAACGATGATTCGTTGCGGGATCGTCTTGAATATCGTGGGAGTGATCATTGTGTTGGTTGTGAGTGTTTTACTCGGTCAATTAGGTTGGTTACCTCAAGCGACTGGCTAGTCGAGTTTCAGCGATGAGGGGAAGAGCCTCTAAACTCTTCCCTTACGCTCAAGGTCCTCAAAGGCCTTGATCAGTGACTTCAATTTCGTGCTCGCCAACTCCAGCGATTCTCCAGTCATGGTTTTATGCTTGTCTGGATGGTACTTCTTCACGAGTTCCTTGAATCTTTTTCGTATTTGGTCGGGAGTTGCGGATATTTCCAGCCCCAAAGTATGGAGTGGGTGATTTGAAATGGGTTTCGACTTTGTGGGGAAGGATTTGTGTTGTTCCTGTGACGAAGTCTGGGGTTCTTTTCTCGTTCCAGAGGATCCCCCAGGGGCGGAAGTGGGTCTTTTGGATAACCATTGGCGGAGGTGAGAACCGGAATATGTATTCTTTCCGGCCTCCTCGAAGAGCATTCTTCTTTCTTCCCCAAATTGTTGGTGCCATTCCTGGAGACGAAGGAAATCGGTAGGTGCAAGAGGTTCTATCCAGCCGACGAGCCAGTCGACCAAACCGATGTCTCGTGCAGGTGAGGAGTAAAACCGATTCTTGCTGATGGTTTCAATTCGATTTTCACGTCTGCAATCGGGACAAGTGTAGATTCGAAAGGGGCCACCCTCTTGCTCATCACGCCCTCGAAGGAGTCCGTCTCTTTGAATCCAGTTTGGTTGGAGAGTGGATTTACAGAACCAGCAATTCATTCAACTTCTCTTGGCTGAATCAACATGCAGTCACCATAGGAATAAAACCGGAATTCTTTCTCGATAGCATTTTTGTAAAGGGCTCGAGTATTTTCGAGTCCATGAAAGCATGAAACGAGAACTAGCAGCGAAGATCCCGGAAGATGGAAATTCGTAAGAAGTCCGTCCACATGTCGAAATTTATACCCGGGAAGAATCGTTAAATCGGTCTCATTTTGTAGGTCTGGGCCCGGTTCTAGATGGGGTAATGATTCGAGAACTCTAAGACTCGTTGTTCCTACGGCGATGATGGGGCGACCCTTCGATCTGGCATCCGCGAGAGCTGACCGGCTCTCCGCTGTGATGGAATACCATTCAGGATCCACTCTGTGGTCTTTGATTTCTTCAGCTTCGATCGGCTTAAAGGTGCCTGGACCGACATGCAGAGTGATCGGGATCCTAGAGACTCCCAGGTGTTCAAGTTTGTCCAGAAGGGGTTTGTCAAAGTGAAGGCCAGCTGTGGGGGCCGCTACGGCTCCCGGTTTGTTGGCATACACGGTTTGATATCTGTCTTTGTCGAGTTCTTTGATGTGATCCGGGAGTGGCGCAGTGCTCTCGGAGTCTCTGCGAATGTAGGGGGGAAGGGGAACTTCCCCGACACTTTCGAGATCAGTGTTTTTCGGTAATCGAATTCTCCAACTGGATCCACAGCGTTCCACCACAGAAATTTCTACGAGGGGACCTTGGAGTACTTCTCCGGGTTTAATTCTTCGTGAAGGAGAAAGCCAGGCGAGCCACTCGTCGGCCTGATCGCCCGGTCGAAGCAAGAAGACTTCAATACGTCCTCCGGTACTGCGCTGACACGGGATTCGAGCAGGGATGACTCGAGTGTTGTTGTAGACCAGAACTTCATCGCCCCGAAGTTGATCGAGAATGTCTCGAAAGTGTCCTTCAGTAGATCCTAAATCACTTCGACGAGTGAAAAGGCAACGAGAGCCTGATCGCTCTTTTGCAGGTTCCTGAGCGATCAGGTGTTGCGGAAGATCAAACCAGTAACTGCTGAGGGAATGATCATTCCCTTCGGGTTCAGTGGTCATCCTCATCGTCAAAATCGTCGTCAACAGGGCCTCGTGCTCGACGTTTGGATGGGGCGGTTACAAGCTCTTCTTGTTCTTCGTATTCCATATCATCATCGTCGAGTTCCTCATCCGAGTCGGATGGCTGGAACTGGTTTCCTGAAAGGAGAACGCGTTCATCGAGATGGTGAACTTGGTCCGCACACTGATAAAGTTCATTTGAGGTCGTATCCCTGAAGGATGCTATCTCGACCCTGACACCTTCATTCTTCAATCGCTCAACGAGTGGTACAAAGTCGCCATCACCCGTAACAAGAATGCAGACGTCGGTTCGAGGTGCAATAGCGAGTGCATCTAGAGTGATGCCGATATTCCAATCGCCGCTGTTGGAGGGATCTGTTCTATCTCCCACAACCCGCTTTCTTACTTCGTATCCATTACGACGAAGAACTTCGATAAATTTATTTTGTTCCATACCCGGTCGCTCGACGATGTACGCCAGCGCTCTTTGCAGAACTCTTTTGCTGACGAGATGCTTCAGCAACGTTGCAAACTCAAGTTTTGACTGATAAAGATTTCTCGCAGCATAATACATATTCTGTACATCTACGAAAATGGCCACTCTCTGTTGGCTTGAGAGGTCGTGTCCATCGACCGTCACGAGCATATTTGGAGTGGTGGGTTGAGTTCTACGAATTCTATCCACGGCCTCTAGGCCACGGGACATTTCGTCTTTGTGTTTGTTGCGTTCTTCTACGATTTGGTTTTGGAGTTCGATGATTCGTTCCTGGAGGTCGTCCAAAGAATCTCCACCGCTGCCTGCACCTGCACGAGGTGAGTAATAGATCATGATAAATATCTCCCCTTTGAGTAAATCTATAATTGAGTGTAATGGATTTCTCATCAGTGAAAAGTCAATGCGGGAGTCATCAGGTGTTGAATCATGCTTTAGGTTGGGAACTCATGCGGGGGATAAAGGCTTCGTCGGTCTATCTGGTGTTTATCTGCGGTGCAGGAACAACGTGCAGTCTCTTGCTGTGGATAAGTTGTGTATAAGTATTTATGGAATCGACCTGAGTTTTCGGAGTTTCTAGGATGAATTTTTAATTTAAAGGAGCGGCTTTAAATGAATTCTGTCCATGAAAAACCAAGGGGTCGAGAAGTTTTTTGGCGGGGCATTTCCTAAAGATAAGGATGCATGTGTTCTTTTTCGAATATGATGTCGCTCTGGTCAAAATCAATGAATTTTTGCTCGTATGTTTCCCTTTGGCATGAGGGAAACATTCGGAGTTGTCTGAGGGAAGAGAATAGAAAACAGAGGATTAAGATCGATGACAAAGAGAACGGCTGGGCGATCCAAATTGAAGTCTTCCTCCACAAGAAGGAAGAGAAATACCTATTCAGATGCTTTTCGTCGCAAGGTGGTGACATTTTCCGTGAAAAACGGAATCGTTGCCGCAGCACAAAAGTTCGATGTTTCGACTCCTAGCGTGACCAATTGGCGCAAAGATTTCGGAGTCACTCGTGCGACGAAGGAAGCGGCAACCCAGGGTAAGAAGTTTAATATTCCCCAAAACCCAACTAAGAACCACGCACCTTCAGGAAGAAAGAATTATTCCGACTCTTTCCGAGAAGAAGTGGCCAAATTTTCTGCACTAGAGGGTGTCGAAAAGACGGCGATTCGATTTGGAGTCAGCGCACCCAGCGTGACCAATTGGAGGAGAGAATTTGGCGTGAACCGCCAGATGCGTGCAGAGCTTCTTGAGGAGCGTAAAAAGTTGGGTTTGGAGGGGGCCGGTGCCCCAAGCAGGAAAGAAATCCAGCGGATACGCAATCAGGTGAAGCGAGCTCTCGATTTACTGGATACACTGCTGGAAGAAGAATAGTCCACTTTTGAGAACCAGCATGCAGCCCAGCTGACGTGAATTGTTCATGAATCAGACTGGTGTTGTTGTTCTTAATAGTTCCAGTAAGAAGTTAGGTGTATCCATGCCCAGAGATGGTCACGGTCGAATAATCGATTACCTCCGAATCTCTGTGATGGATCGCTGTAATCTGCGTTGCACTTATTGCATGCCCCTCGAAGGGCTTAAGTTTCTTCCCGAAGAGTCTCTGCTCTCGGCTGAAGAGATAGGTCTCGTTGTCCAGGCGGCAACAGCATCTGGTTTTCGAAAGTTTCGTATCACCGGTGGTGAGCCCACTCTGAGAAAAGACTTAATCGATATCATTCAGAGGATGAGAGCGGCTGCTCCAGAAGCAGATATTGCGATGACGACAAATGGAATTCTTCTACCCTCGATGGCAGAAGAATTGAAATCCGCTGGGCTCAACAGAGTCAACATTCATCTGGATACTCTCGATGGTGATCGATTACGTCAGGTGATGAGGCTTTCTGACCTTGACCGAATCATGTCAGGAATCGAAGCTGCTAAGCAGGCAGGCTTGACTCCTATTAAAATTAATTCGGTCGTAGTGAGAGGCGTGAATGACGAAGACGTGATCGATCTCGCCAAGAAGACATTGACTGAGCCATGGCAGGTTCGATTTATTGAATTGATGCCATTTGGCAGCGGGGAACCTGAAGAGATTGCCCAACAAAAAGGGGTGCCTTCCTCTGAATCAAAAATACGGATCGAGAAAGCTCTCGGACCTCTCACTTCTCTACAGGCAAAAGATCCCTCTGACGAAAGTCGTAATTTTAAACTTGAGAATGCTGAGGGATCTGTCGGATTTATAAGCCCCGTTTCTGACCCATTTTGCGCCTTTTGTAATCGGGTTCGGTTGTCTGCTGAAGGTCGCTTGTTGCTTTGTCTTCTCCGAGATGACGAAGCAGATCTCAGAGGTGTGATTCGGAATGGCGGCGGCGTTTCCGAGATAAAGAAAGCCTTAGAGGCTGCGATATTGACCAAGCCAGTGGGGCACGCACTTGACCAGGGTATTCATGCAAGTCGTCGAATGCATGAAATAGGCGGTTAGGTTGTCGGGGTTTTTTCGAGGCTTGACTGTTGTTTTGTTTCTACTGGCGTTATTTGTTTTCTTTGTAGTAGGTTTGGGTTCCTCCAAAGAAAATCTGCGCGATGTCGTCATAGGAATGCAAAACGGTTTCAACGAAGAGGATGCCGGAGACGTTCTTGCACATTGCACACCTGATTTCATGGAATCAACATATCAACTCGACCAGGCAACCTTCAGAGGGGCTTTGTTCAGAATATTTCTGGGACAAAGAGACCGTGTCGATAAATCCTTCAAATGGAGAGTCTTTGTCGATACTGAAGAAATCTTGTTGGATCCGGAGCCGGATGAAAATACAAAACTTCCTGTCAGAGTGACCGCTCCAGTACAGTTCATCAGAGCGAAAGATAAGACGATGACTCCAGTGTGGGTATTAGAAGTCTCTGGTGAGGCCATTCTTTGCGAGGATGGTAAGTGGCGATTTCGCAGGGCTAGATTCAAGACTCTTTCCGGTAAAAGACCATTCTAACTGATAAAGGTTAGCCCACATCTCTCCGCGCGAACAATGCCACTCCCAGTGACAATATTGCTGAAATGACCAAAGCGGTCCATAGCATTGCCCAACCCAATGCTTCGGGGCTGACACTCCCGCCACGAATCAATCCATCTGAAATCCAAAGCCTTTGGAGGTCAGGGAACATTCGCACCCAAGAATAATCTCTGCCGATGGACCCGACGATCACTCCTGACATCAAGGTACCTAGCGTCACCGCAAGAGTTGCGGGAGTTGGTAATCGTGTTGAAGCCGTGAGTGCGACTGCTGCCAGGATCAGTACGGTGAGGTGAACCATGATCATCGCTGCAAAAACGCTGGGCTCTACGATACGGAGGGGAGAGATCCAATCTCCTGAAGGGTTTTGGCTGATGGCGATGACTGCGGATATTCCTAATAACAGTGAACAAGATTTGGAGAGATTTGCGGGGAAACTATGACCTTGTCGGTGTTTCCAAGCGGCAAAGATCAATGAAAGACTTAATCCACAAAATGCCAAAAGGAGTACCGGCGTTTCGTCGACTTGTAGTCGTGAGTGAATCGTTCGATGTCGAATCGCAAGGAGTAATGTCGCCATCCAAGAGATTTGAGCGAGGCTTAGAGCAAGAGTAATCCCCAGAAACTTTCCGAGGATGAGAGACCAGCGCGGAATGGGCTTGCTGAGAAGAACCATAATTGTTCTTCGTCTGATCTCATCGCCGAGACTAGAGGCTGCTGTGAAAGCACCGAGAAATACACCAACGGCCAACATAGAACTGAGGCTGATGTCGATGAGTAGGCTATTTTCGTCTCCAAGTGCAAAGGCACTCAAAACTGGAGACACTGCGATCAGGGCTATTCCCGTCAGAAGCAGGACAGCATGGAATCCTGGTCGAAGTGCTTCTAGGAACGCAGCTTTCGCAATCAATAAGATAGTTCTCAAGGATTCCAGAATTTGTTCCTTTCGAGTACAGCCAGGGACGAGACTGTTAGATTCTCGTCCTTGTTCCTTATACTATCCTGATGAATGTAGGGGAATCCATTCAAGTCACGGAAGGACGGTATCTCCTTGTCTGAGTCAGTTATTGAAGTGAGCGGACTGTGGAAAGTCTTCCGGGATTTCTGGATGCGTCCACGTGTTGAAGCCATTAGGGGGATTGACCTAAAGATTCAAAAAGGGGAAGTCTTCGGATTATTGGGACCTAATGGTTCCGGGAAATCGACAACGATTCAGGTTTTGCTAGGGCTTTTGTTTCCAACGAGAGGCGAAGTCAAAGTTTTAGGGGGAAATCCGGGATCGAGTGAATCCAAAAAAAGAATCGGTTATCTCCCTGAAGATTCCGTTTTCTATCCCTTCCTGACTGGAAGAGAAATGCTCAACTTATGTGCCCGTTTAAGTCAGGTCCCCGAGGATTGTCGAAAGTCTCGTGTTGAGGAGCTACTGAGAATGGTCGGACTCACAGCCGCTGCCGATCGGGAGATAGGCGATTATTCCAAGGGGATGCAGCGCAGGATAGGAGTTGCACAAGCACTGATCCACGATCCCGAATTGATTATTTTGGATGAGCCTACAAATGGACTCGATCCGATCGGAGTTCGTCAGGTCAAGGATTGGATTAGAGGTCTTCAAAAACGTGGAAAGACGATTTTGATCACGAGTCACCTCCTTGCGGATGTCGAAGAAGTTTGTGACCGGGTTTCCATATTGTATGGGGGGAAGGTTCAAGACGAAGGAGAAGTCGAAGACATCCTAGAGCACCAAAACCAAAGTCAGTGGATCACAACTACTCCAAAAGAAGATCAAGTCTCTGTGATCCGCGAATGTTTTAGGGATCAGGGAGTCGAAGTCATCTCCCTGAATGGAAGTCGTCGAAGTCTTGAGGAAAAATTCCTTGAGACCGTAAAAATGGCAAGAAGTGATGGTGAAGTCACGGCTGGAGCTGAAGAGGGTGGACAACTTCCTTCCTTTCTCGGTGGAGAGGCCAAGGGCTGTTGATCCCGTTCTTTCTGGCCATTCTAGGGCTTCTGCTTCTGGTGCTTTTACTGCTCGCCTTCGATAAGTGGTGTCGAGTCGGTGGACCATTACTGGCATTGACCGGGGTATTGGTTGCCGAAGTCTGGAGAAGACGCTTACTTCCTGTTTCAGGCGTGATCCTCATCGTCGGTCAGGTTTTTCTTCCTGTGATTCTGGGGGTTTCTCCAGCCGATGAAGATGGTTTAAGAACTCTACTAGATTACGGCCAGGGTTGGATCGCTCTGGTTCTTCTTTTGGTCACGATGATGATGTCATGTGCCAGCCTCTCGGATGAGCGGGAGAGTGGACGATTGGGTTTCATGTCACTGAGACCTGGAATGGAACTTCGCTGGTTGCCAGGAAAGTGGGCCGGCGTTATTGGCGCCGTGCTTGTGATGCTGATTCCAGCAACGACAGTTCTGTATCTTCAAGTTTCGTTGGAAAGTCCAGAGGCTGGAAATCGACGAGCGAAGTTACCGATCACGGCTCTTCAATTTGAGGTGACAGAGGAAGATATTGATTCCTTCCTATTATTCAAGCTGGAAGAAAGTCCGCTGGAATGGGGACTTCAATCCCCAGAAGAAAGTCGCCGAAGAGCGAAAAGGTATCTGGAGAGACAGGCGCGTTCTATTTCTAAAGGCGGGAAATCCTATCTCGACTTTGACCTTCCACCGACTCAGGAAAAATCAGTCCAGTTATCTTTAAGGCCGGCAATGGGTAAAGCTCATCGATCACGAGTTGCTAGGCTAGGCGTCAAGGTGGGTGACTATTCCCAAGAAATCCTCGTCACGAATGGCAAGCGTGTCACCGTAGATATTCCGCTGAAAGAATCGGGCTCAAATCAAGTGCAGGTGGAGCTTGAGTTCGCTGGAGCTGTCGCTGAAGAGGTGAATATTCCTGCCATTTACTGGATCGATGATGATTCCGTACAATTGAAAGTGACGAGAGGTAGCTTCTTCGGTTCGTTAGCTCGATCCCAGGCTTTACTTCTTATTCGTTGTGCATTTATCTCTGCGTTGTCTTTGTGTGTGTCCACTTTCTTGGGGTTTCCGGTCGCCATCCTTTTTGGAATCTGCTTTCTCATCGCTGCTTCAGGTGGGGGATTCGCGGGAGCATTCGAGGACGAGGGAGCATCTGTAATGGTGGACCCTCGTCAGGAGACTACGGCAAGGTATTTGATCGATAGATTGGCTGCGGCTGGAAGTCAAATCGTGAGTGGTTTAAAGGCATGGGCAAACAGCAACACTTCCGAAATTGTATCTGCAGGTGAGTTTGTTTCATGGACTCGATTAGGGCGTGGATTATTTATCATTGGTGGACTTTGGTCGGGGTTGGCACTTGTTGCCGGAACTCTCGTCATCCGAAGAACTGAGCATGCAACGGGAGATAACCGATGAGGTATCAAGAAGTTCTCCTGCCATTGATCTTGTCCACTCTTCTGTTCGCTGCTGCGGCATGGGTCACTGTCCCGCTTGATCAGCAGTATGAAGAGGATCGACTGGCTCTGCCGGCGACAGTGTCGGCGGGTGTCCCGGCGGATGTCTTGTTGTTGCAGCAGACCCTGGGTGCATTTCGTGGTTGGGCTATCGATGCCCTTTGGCTGAAAGCTCTTCAGCGCAGAGATCAGGGGCAACTGCACGAATCGATGGAACTCTCCCGTTGGATCCTGAAATTACAACCTTACTTCCCGCGGGTATGGAACTTTCAATCTTGGTTATTGGCTTTTGAGTTGGCCCTCGATACTCGGGATCCCGCTGAGCGCTGGACTTGGGTGAAAGAATCGGTCGATTTACTCCGAGGACCGGGTCTTCGAGCGAACCCTCGAAGTAGTGAGATTCACGACCAACTGTCCTACTTGTTCTGGTTCAAAATTGGTGGAGTCCAAGATGATGCTTCTCCATTTTTTAGACAAAGATTATTCCAAGAATGGGATCGAATCTTAGGTAAGGAATCAGGGAACAAAATAGAAGTAGTAAATACGCTTCAACGATTCAGCGACCTTCTGAAGACTCCAGATTGGCAACGGGGTTTAACGATTGAAGAAAAAGAACTCTTGGGCTTCGAGAATAGTTCTGAGGAAGGCCCTTACGAAGTTCTTGTGCAAGTGCTCTCGGTGTTGGACCAAGATCGAATCACCACGGAACAGGCTGAGTTATTGGATCGGTTGCGTTGCAGAGTCATCGTCGAAGCGATGAATATGAGCCCCCGATTAATGCTACAGTTGAATCAGTGGATGGGACCCATCGACTGGAGGGTTCCTGCTGCTCATGCCGTATATTGGGGTGTTCAGGGTGAGCTTCGAAGAGAGACCGGTGAGATCGATGTTGACCTGACTCAGGATCTGCTCGCAGACGTACTTCTTTCCAATCATGTCCGGATTGGACTGCAGCAACTTATTCTTCAAGGTCGACCTGTATTGAACCGAAGTACTGGTGAGTTGTTGACGATTGGTCCACTCCCTGAATTTCTTCCTGTGTATCTTCGAGCGCTCGAGGAATTGGGGAATGGCCAGCAGATTCCGGATCAGTTCCTTGGCAGAACGAAGGAATTGATGGGGGATACCGCTCTAAAAGCTTGGCTTCTGGAAGAGGATTCCTTATCGGAGGAGATTTTAGCACGATTGCTGAGGCTTGAAGGAGCCTCAGAAGAGAAGGTCCTGCAAGAATCGATCAGGCCGCTTGTGGACAGATTGGCCCAGTTAGTGCTCCAGAAACTTGAGCCGGACGAGGCGTTGAAAGAGATCACCATCCCATTACAAGCCAGTACTCTCGTGGCAGCAGCAGGGGGGGGAGTGATCAGTGAGGCGAGGCGCGGTCAGCAACTGGTCGAAACTTTGGAAAAGTCGCTAGATCAGCGTGAACGTAGATCAAACCGCTATTTTTCCTTTATTCTGGCTCTGAGAAGTCCAAGAGCGAGTGCTCCCCTGACAGTAAAGAGCAGAATATGGCAAACTTTGTCAGAGGAACTGAGACAAGAGATCGATGATGCTACTCGCAGCGTCCTCAGAGAAGATGCTCGATTGAATGATGTCGAAGCAGAGATTTCTTTTCCGGGACTTTGAAATGATGAACTCGAACTCCAGCAGGAGGATTGATATGCGCGATAAGATTCAAAATATGCCTAAGGTACAGTTGCATGATCATCTCGATGGTGGACTTCGCCCGGAAACAATCATCGAATTGGCGGACGAAAGAGGGATTGATATTCCTGCTTCAGACGCCGTTGAATTAGGGGAGTGGTTTTACCGAGGAGCCGCCCAAGGAGATCTTCCTAGATATTTGGAAGGTTTTGCAGTGACAACCGGTGTCATGCAAGACGTTTCCGCATTGAAGCGAATCGCAAAAGAGCATGTGGAAGGCCTCGCTCGTGTCGGGGTTGTCTACGGTGAAATCCGATTTGCTCCAGTTCTTCATACCTTTGAGGGATTAACGATGGAGGAAGTTCTTGAAGCTGTCCTCGATGGGATTTCCGAGGGGAGTCGTGAAACTGGAGTGATCGCTAGAATAATAGTCTGCTCTCTCCGTCATATGGATCCGAAGATTTCATTGGATTCAGCGAAAGTGGCTGTTCAATTTCGGGATAGGGGTGTCGTTGGATTCGATCTCGCTGGAGACGAGTCTGGGCATCCACCTGCAGATCATATCGAAGCTTTTCAGTTTCTGAGAAAGAGCAATTTTAACATCACGATTCATGCGGGAGAGGCGTTTGGTCTTTCATCCATTTGGCAGGCCATCCAACATTGTGGCGCACATCGCATCGGCCACGCGACTCGCCTGGTAGAAGACGATACGGTTCCGGGGGATCACAGGGGAACTTTGGGGGAGTACATTCTTGACCATCGTATTCCACTCGAGATGTGCCTCTCCTCGAATTTGCACACAGGTGCAGTGACGGATCTCAAAAACCACCCCTTCCCTCGTTATTTGAAAGAGGGATATCGGGTCGCATTGAATGTCGACAACACGCTGATGTCGAAAACTGATTTGACCCGTGAGTGGGAACTGGCTCATGATCTGTTTTCTTTGGGCATTGACGATTTTGAGCGTATCGCCATCAATGCCGTCAAGGGTGCGTTTTGCGAGCATTCTCTCCGTAGGGAACTGATTCAGGACGTGATTGTTCCCGGATTTGCAAGAGTTCGGGGCGAGGCGAGTTGAACAGACTCCCGATATCGTAAATAATAACTTTCCCGAATGGGGCCGCCTGCATCTTTGGGGCTTTTAACCACAACAAGAAATTGTTGGGTTACAGTCTTCATTGAAAAAGTGATCAGTAGCAATATTGATCTCTGAACCCGCGTTTCTGCAAGTAGGTAGCATTCATTAATAGGAATCCTGAATCGAACGAATTCCTGCGGGTGTGTTGTTGTGTGAATGACCGGGGTATCCCAACCCGTTGAGTTCACTCCCGAAAAAAAACATGGGCCATCTTAAAGATTGGCCAGTAAACCGAGCACAGGAGATTGCGCATGTCCGATCTGATCGATCGTCTCAAACAGCGAAAAGTGACCAAGCGCTCTGCAAAAGTTTCCCTTGAGGGAAGAGTTTTGTATTTGGTCGATGATGCTGACGCTATTCAGCGTCAACTTCAAGGTGAAGATTTGAGTCCCCAGCATGGCTTGGACTACCGGGACAATATCTCCACAGACGAAATGACTCCGGCATATGTTTGTTACTACCACGACGAAACATTAGGTGAATTCCCTTATGTGGGATATTCCGCAGGGGGCGAGTTTCCCTTCACTAGAAATTCAGTGAAGGAAGGCGGATTCGCAGCCAGTGTCAGTGGTAAGCGTCGAGGAAAAGGTTCAAGCCGAGAAGCTTCTCCGTATGCAGAACTTTGTGCCGGGATTCATCTCGTCTTTGCAGAAAACATAGAACGTATTTATCAGCAAAATTGTCACAACCTCGGATTGCTGACGTGTACGGATTTGTCTGTTCTTGACAGATTGCTAGAGGGCGAAGTCGTCAGTTTGGACGATTTCACTATCGGCAAAGATCCAGTGACGACTCAAATCATTGAGTGGGGTGGACTCTTCGAGTTCAATTTGGCCAGAGTTCAAGGCCAAGTCGACTTGCCAGGGCCAAAGCTGTCCGATGGGCCGCAGACAATTACGCAAAAGATATTCGCTAGCCACCGGGTCATTGATTCTTCGACCTATGAAGTAGGTGCGAAGAGTGCCGTTGTGGGGGATGCGGGTTTCTTTGCGACTGATTTGAGATTCAGTCACGAGTACGTCACTCCCATGGCAGCGACGTTCTTTGAGGAGAAAGTTGGCAAGGGTGAGCCTCTGAATGATCCCGAGTCCATTATTTTGTTCCGAGATCATCTGACATTTCTTGAGCAAGCGATGACCCCTGAAAGAAAAAAGATGGGGCTCCTCAATACGGCACAACAGCTCAAGATTAAGCAAGAGCAGTTTGCTGAGACCTACGATCTCACTCTCCATGGAGAAACTGAGCACGGTGGGTCTGAAGCGATTTGCCATTCAAAGATGCTTCAGGACTATGCTTTGCCAGGGCACTTGATCATTGGAAGTGATTCCCACACACCGCACTCCGGAGCGATCGGTTGCGTGGCCTTTGGAGTCGGAACCACTGCCATCTTTAATTCCTGGATTACCAGAGACGTTTATTCGCTCGTGCCAGAGTCGGTGAGAGTCGAAGTCAAAGGAAAGCGTCCCGATGGTGTGACAGCGAAAGACATGATGTTGGCAATACTCAGAACGCCTTATGTGGCGGATGGTCATGCTATCGGAAAGATGGTGGAGTATTGCGGTGAAGCTGTTAAAGAACTCTCCATCGACGAGAGAGCGACGATGACAAACATGGCTGCAGAAGTCGGTGCGTTCAGTGGCATCGTCGTTCCCGATGAGAAGGCCGCAGAGTTCATGGTCAATGAACGGGGGATGGATCCGGCGAAAGCGAAGGCCTATTGTGAAGGGCTGGAGAGTGACCCCGGATCTGAATATTGCCATGAGATCATTATCGATGCTGAAGCCCTAGAACCCCTCGTGGCTCTCCCTGGTGATCCCGGGAATGGTCTTGAGATATCGAAACTTGAAGCTGATGTTCGTATCGATATCGCCTATGGGGGCTCCTGTACTGCAGGGAAAAAAGAAGACATGGATATGTACGCTGAAGTTCTCATAGCAGGACTTGAGCGCGGTGAACGAGTGGCTGAAGACGTGGAATTCTGGATTCAGTTCGGATCCCAAGAGGTGAAAGAATACTGCAGGGAAAAAGGATATCTGGAGGTCTTCGAAAAAGCGGGGGCACAGGTCATCGAGCCATCTTGCGGTGCATGTATTAATGCGGGACCTGGAATCAGTCGATCACCGGACCAAGTCAGTGTGAGCGCGATCAATCGTAACTTCCCAGGCAGATCTGGTCCTGGTCAAATGTATCTCGCAAGTCCACTGACGGTTGCTGCCAGCGCTTTGGCGGGAAAGATTGTTGCTTACGACGGTTAATCTCTTGTGATTCCTGCGACCCGGGCCAATCGGGTACGCTCGGAAACAAGATCTCGGAGTGGTGAAACCAGATCTAAGTAGGTCTGTCCTTCCACTCGAGTCGTTGGCAAGAAATGATCGCTATCTCCTGCGCTTTCTTCTGCACTGTTGCTTGTTGCTAGCCATTGACCGACAACCGGGAAACACCGTGGATCAGGACAAGGGAAATCCTCGTCGAGAGGACTCCACCACAGTTCACCTCTCCGAAGAACCTCGGAAGTGATTTCAAGAGTCTTGGAATCCCATTCAAAATTTGAGGCATCATGCAAGAGACGTCGGATCAAGGGTTCTGATCTTTGAATGATTCGGGTTTCGATACTTCGAATCTGTTCGAGTGCCAGCATACGCTCGCGTAGCGGGGGGCTCTCATCTGCCATGCCGTAGTCCTTTCCGCTTCGTTGGGAGAAGGGTGTTTTTATGAATCAAGGACAATCCCAAATCCGACTTGGTACTTCTTCATGGTCAGAGAAGAGTTGGAGGGGTGTTTTTTATCCCGACAATCTTCAACCCGCTGACTTTATTCAACACTACTCTCGAGTATATGACACGGTAGAAATTGATTCGACTTTTTATGCCATCCCCCGGGAATCAACCGTGAAGGGGTGGCGTAGGAAGACTCCTGATCACTTTACCTTTTCAGCCAAGGTGCCCCGTATCGTGACTCATGACAAAGTTCTTATTGAGGCTGAAGAAGAGATGGAAATATTCGTGGAGACGATGCAATGGTTAGGAGACAAACTTGGGCTTCTTCTTTTACAATTTCCATACTTCAATAAAAAAGCATTTAGTGACAAAAGGGAGTTCCTCGATCGACTGGCGAACTTTTTACCCCGATTCTCAGGGGAAGTGAAGCTTGTAGTTGAGCTTCGTAATAAGAACTGGATTCAACCTGAGGTTTCACGACTGATCGAATCGATGGGAGCCTCGCTCGCTTGGGTTGATCAAGCATGGATGCCTGATCCTGAAGAGTGGCTGGAAAGATTAGGATCTCCGTCAGGGCAAATAGGCTATTTCAGATTCCTGGGTGACCACAAGGCACTGGATGCCATGACCGATACATGGGATCGACAGGTTTTGGATCCCCGTGAAAAACTAAAGAGATGGATTGAACCTATGAATAAATTTCTTCAAGCAGGAGGAGATGTCTATGGGTACTTCAATAATCACTATGCGGGTCATGCCCCTGCTACTCTGGAAGATTTCCGAGACCTTTGGGGGCAGGATCACTCGTCTTCGTCGTCAAGTGTGTAAGTGGTTTCGAGCCCCGGCCATGAGCCTACACGGTAGACAAGCATGAGGTTTGTTTTCCCCATCTTGTAAGTAGGTGCACCCATCAACAAAACCAGTTTGTCCCCGGGGTGAGCGAGTCCGTCTTTTTGAAGAGTTTTGTCGAGTACCTCGATCAGCTCGTCCGTCGACCTTACCGGGCGGATTTTGTAGGGACGAACTCCCCAAACGAGGCTGAGGCGATTACGGACAGCCGGATGGGTCGTGAACGCCATAATCGGACGTTCTGGGCGTCTTCTTGAGCAAAGAATGGCTGTAGATCCGGATTGAGTAAAGGCAACGAGTGCATGAGCTTCCACATGATGGGCCAATTGGCATGCTGCATCAGTGATCGCTTCAGGCGTGGAGTCGACGGATCGTTCTCTGCGTCTTCTTTGTGTCATGCGCCCGGAATTGTTCTCCGTATAAGAAATCACGTCTGACATCATTTGAACGGACTCAATCGGATACTGTCCGATTGCGGTTTCTGAAGAGAGCATGACAGCATCTGTTCCGTCGAGAACGGCATTGGCGACATCACTGGCTTCGGCGCGGGTCGGACGAGGATTGTGAGTCATGCTGTCGAGCATCTGGGTTGCGGTGATAGTGGGTTTCCCCAGTCTCAATCCTTCAGAGATGATCTGCTTTTGAATCAGGGGGACTTGTTGTGGGGGCATCTCGACTCCGAGATCCCCTCTCGCCACCATGACACCCCATGACTTATGCATGATTTCAGTCAGATTTGTAACAGCTGCGGGCTTCTCAATTTTTGAGATCACGGGAATACTCGAATTCTCGCTATCGAGAATATCGAGCAACTTTTGTATGTCTGCGGATTTCCGAACAAAGGAGAGAGCTAAAAAATCAATACGCTTGGAAATGGCAAAAAGAGCATCTTCTTGATCTTTATCAGTGATTGCAGGAGCAGAGACTTTTGTTGAAGGAAGGTTGATGCCTTTGCGAGGATGAATCAACCCCGAGTTCAATGCTTTGGCTCTGACGAGGCCTTTGGAAACATGAGTCGTTTCCAACGCGATATTTCCATCGTCGATCAGTATCGGTTCTCCGACTTGGATGTCTTGGTCAAGAAGATCATAGTCACTTCCGATCTCGCCCTTTTCTGGGGGGCGATTGACTGCGAAAGCAATTTCAGTCCCGACCTGAACAGAGTGGGGCTCACCAGAGAAATCGGACACTCTGATTTTCGGACCTTGTAGGTCGTATAAAATCCCGAGTGGCTTGCCTACGCGCTTGGCAACTTCACGAACCATATCGATCGTTGCGCTGTCTCTCTCATGTGCTCCATGAGAGGCGTTGATCCGAATAACGTCGAGTCCGGACTCCACCATGCGGGCGAGAATTTCCGGATCGGAAGATGCAGGACCCAGAGTGGCAACGATTTTTGTTTGGCGTAGTGGCTGGGCATTATTTGTCATGTCTTGAGTGTCCTGAATCGTAGCCCGGGTGTAAAGGGAACCTCTGAGGTAAAGAAAAGAACCCGAGATCGTTACGATCTCCGGGTTCTTACTGGGAAAGGACTCAAATGATCACTATCAGGGGCATACGGGGAAGTTTGCACAATCAAGGGGGTCCGTGTCGGTGCCATCCAGTCCACAATTCGGATAGGGAGCCGCAGGATTTGAGCCACTGCTGAACAGATTGGAAAGCAGGAAGACCGGATCACTGATATCCAAACCTCCGTCGTCATTCAGGTCGCATGAGTCTGCGCAAAGTGGAGTACCGGTGCCTCCGAAAAGGAAACCCAATGCTGCCACGACATCTGCAATGTTGTTCGAGCCATCTGCGTTGCAATCACCCCGTACAAAAGTGGGACCTTCTTCACAGAGAAGAGCACAATTGAGTTGGTTGACAGTTCCTCCACAAATGTCGATGGCTTCGACTACGAAATCTAATTCGGTCGGAGAAAAAGGCATCGATCCGGTCGCACTGGTCGCTGTTCCCGGAAGGGTCGCTTGAAGTACTCCACCCGCAAAAACGTTGATAGCGGAGTAAGTTCCGGGTGCAGACCAAGAGAGAAGATATTCACATCCTGATCCTGGGACATTAGAGGTCAGACCACAGGCGAGGTTTTCGAGGGGAGGCGGCGGTGTAAACACCGGGCAACTCTCGATGGTGCAGGCCTCAGCCGAGGGAGTTCCATTGACGACACCACGAACACAAATGGTATCCGCGGCAACTGGAAGAGTCACAGTCGAGGAAGTAGCGCTGCCCGCCAAAGTCTGAACGAGGACTCCTGCAACTCTGATTTCTACCGAGTCATAGGCCGCACCATTGGTCCAAGAGATGTCTGCTAAACAAGTGCAGATATCTACCGCTCCAAGCGTGGGTATAGACGGGAAAGGAACCGAAATACTGACAGAGCCCGCTGTGCTCGCAGGAAAGACACTGACGCCTCCAACAGTGAAGACAATATTAGTAGGAGGGTTTCCAAGTGTCGTAACCGGGTTGATGGCGGTCGTTGTTCCTGGTGCCGCAGCGCCAGAGACAGCATATGTCATCACTGCGACTTCCTGATTGGTTCCCGCAGGAATCGAATCGAGAGCTCCTCCGAAGGTTGTGATGCATGCGAGAATGACTCCTGGGCCATTCACCGGAGCCAGTTCCTGGAAGAAATATTCTGCGCCTGTTCCGCCATTCAGTTGTGAAGTGACGGTTCCCTGAGTGATTTCAATGGGTGTTAAAACATTGGCATCATGAGTTGCTCCATATGAAAAGCCGAGAACAGCCGCTGAATTATCAATCGTGATAGAAACGCTAGTATTACTTCCAGCAGCGGAAATGGACTGGCCGATGTTCAGTGAATCTTGAGCCTGTATCACAGTAGAGAGACCTACTAAGGCAAATACTGCCAGTATATTGAGCACTTTCATGAAAACTCCTGACCTAAAAATTGGTCGACTAAGGCGGACTGATTGAACCATGAGGTGATCCCAGAACCTGGAACCAGAATCCCCATAGGTGATTTCAAGAGACGGGTAATGAAATACACCCTGAATAAATTGATATCTTCTCTATTTGACCCTCCGTAATGGGATGAGGCAAGTGCTAGCCATTTGTAGACTCGTAGGGCCTGAATAGGCTGTGGTTTCCACAGGAAATATGATCCAGAAGCGAGCTGGGAAGCTTCTGTATGACTTTCCGAACTCGCCATGAAGCGATACCATCACGAATGGTTGCCAACGTGAAGGTAGTGATAGAGTCAAAATCGGCTCTACCAGACATGGGGATCCTAAGTCAGAGGTGAACAGAACATGAGTGAACAAATGAAAGCACTGGTCAAAGAAGGCCCTCATCCCGGGCTTGTTCTTGTTGAAAGACCGATTCCGAAAATCGAATCTGATGAGATTCGTATTCGGGTCGAGGCGACCTCTGTATGCGGTACAGATCTTCACATTTACAATTGGGATAACTGGGCGCAATCCAAGGTGGCTCAACCCCTGATTGTCGGACACGAGTTTTGTGGCGAAGTGATCGAAGTGGGTTCCGCTGTGACACGTTTTTCTGTGGGCGAGAGGGTCGCAGCAGAATCTCATGTCTTCTGTGGGACTTGCCGCTACTGCAGGGAGGGCCAAGCTCACATCTGCGAAAATGAGAAGATCATTGGTGTTCAGAGAGATGGTTGCTTTGCGGAACAGATCGTCATGCCTGAGAGATGTGTGTGGAAGACTCCCGAAGGTTTGCCTGTCGAGATCGCTACTCTTCAAGAGCCTCTGGGGAACTCTGTTCATGTAGCCATGTCAGGAAGTGTCGCTGGCAAAGATGTACTCGTCATGGGCTGTGGCCCGACCGGACTTTTCAGTATTGCCATCGCCAAAAAGTGTGGAGCACGATCCGTCATCGCTGTCGACGTGCAGCCCTACCGTTTGGAGTTGGCGAAAGCACTCGGAGCTGACGGTGCATGGAATCCTGTCGAAGTCGATATCGTCTCGGAGTACATGGAAAAAACCGACGGCATGGGAGCAGACGTTGTCTTTGAAATGTCTGGAAACGGAAAAGCCATCGAGGACAGTCTTCGCTGTCTCAGTAGAGGTGGGGACTACCGATTCTTTGGTGTACCCTCCGATCGAGTGTCCGTAGACCTTGCCCGAGATGTGATTTTCAAGGGAGCTCGATTACAGGGCATCATCGGCAGAAAAGTGTGGGATACGTGGAAAGATATGAGCCGACTCCTCGAAGAGGGGCTAGATCTCTCTCCCATCGTCACTCACAAGATCGATCTCGAAGATTACGAAACGGCATTTAAACTGATTCAGGAAGGGCAATGTGGCAAAGTGATCATGTTTCCCAACGGGATTCCAGCCTCAAGCTGAGCATTTCGAAGATATTGACTGTCGATGGAGAGGGAAGTGATGTTTTCCGCTAGAGATCGTTTCGCCGAAGAACTGAACGGGATCGAAGAAGCAGGGCTTTGGAAAAAAGAACGGGTGATCACTTCTCCGCAAGGCTCGAGTATTTCTACGTCAGATGGCGAAGCACTAAATTTCTGTGCCAACAATTATCTAGGCCTTTCCAGTCATCCTGAAATCGTACAAGCGGCAAGATCTGCATTGGATTCGCATGGTTTCGGGATGAGTTCCGTCAGATTTATCTGTGGAACGCAAGATATTCATAAGCAACTCGAAGAACGCATCGCCAGTTTCCTTTCGACAGAAGACACCATTCTCTATACGTCCTGCTTCGATGCCAATGCTGGATTGTTTGAAACGATCTTGGGTCCAGAAGATGCTGTGATTTCGGATGAGTTGAACCACGCCTCCATTATTGACGGAGTGCGGTTGTGCAAAGCTCAGCGTCACAGGTACTCTCACTGTGACATGAAGGATCTTGAAAAATGCCTCCAGGAATCGGCGAGTTGTCGAACTCGTCTTGTCGTCACTGATGGAGCATTCAGCATGCATGGTGTGTTAGCTCCTTTGGATAAGATTGCTGAACTCTGTGATCGTCATGATGCCATATTGGTCGTCGACGATAGTCATGCCACAGGCTTCATCGGAGAAACGGGTAGAGGTACTCCTGAGTATTTCGGAGTTCAGGATCGTGTTGATATCATCACGAGTACTCTGGGCAAAGCGCTGGGAGGAGCGAGTGGGGGATTCACCACAGGACATCGTGAAATCATCGAGTTGCTTCGTCAAAAATCCCGTCCATACCTGTTTTCAAATACATTGGCTCCGTCCATCGTATTGGCGGGCATCCGCGTTCTCGAATTGATCGATGCCGAACCAGAACGGGTTCAAAAAAGCAGGGAAAACACGAAGCACTTCAGAGAGGGTATGACCGCTGCGGGTTTTGATATCGCGCAAGGTGTTCATCCTATTGTTCCGATCATGATCGGGGACGAGCGAAGAACCATGGATATGGCGAGCGCCATGAATGAGAAGGGGATCTTCGTGGTTGGGTTTTCCTATCCAGTGGTGCCGAAGGGACAAGCTCGAATCCGTGTTCAGATCTCGGCTGGACATTCCGTAGATCAAATTGACCACGCCATTGCGGTATTCAGTGAAGTAGGGCGTGAATTAGGTCTGGTAAGCTAGGAAACCCCATGCATGGGGGAACTCGGCAATTCAGATTTGGGCTGAATCTGTCTCTCTATACTGATTCCGGCCAGCATCGTCTCGCTTCCCCTTGCTCCAGAGCATGCTTCTCTCGATAGTGTAGAGAAGAATCTGGAGGAACAGATGAAGGTTCAATGCCTGAAGGGTTTCCGGGATTATCTTCCCGGAGAAATGCTGCAAAAAGAACGTATGCTGGCTTCCGTCAGGGAAGTCTTCGAGCAGCATGGATATCCTCCCCTGATGACCCCTGCTCTCGAATACGCAGAGGTTCTTACGGGGAAATACGGCGACGAAGGGGAGATGCTCCTCTATCGATTCCGTGATAACGGTGATCGTGATGTGGCGTTGCGTTATGACTTGACCGTTCCCTTGGCCAGAGTTCTCGCCGAGCATGGAAATATTGGCATGCCATTTCGTCGCTACCAAATCGCACCTGTCTGGAGAGCTGAAAAACCTGCACGAGGCCGTTTCCGTGAGTTCATGCAATGTGACGTGGATCTCATCGGGGTCGATAGTGCCGCGGCAGATGCCGAGATGCTCGTCATTGGTGCTGCGGTCATGCAGAGGTTTGGCATCGAAAACTACAAGTTAAGGATCAATCATAGAGGCGTCTTATCAGCGCTCTGTCGCAAGGTGGGTCTGGAAGGATCTGCTGAAGGAGATTTCTTAAGGATTCTCGACAAACTCGACAAGATCGGCGAGGAAAAGTTTCGGCAAGAGGTCTCAGGGATTCCCGGATTGGATGCGAGCGGACTCGATAGTGTTCTTGCCGTCGTTCTCGATGCGTCTTCCGATCCCAGAGAAGTTCTTTCTCATATCGAAAAAAATCTGGGTAGTGATGACCTCGCCACTTCGGCAATTCAACGTATGACCGAAATTCTTGATATTGTTGAAGCGGCAGGAATAGGAAAGTACTGCCAGATCGATCCCGCGATTGCCCGTGGGTTGAGCTATTACACAGGTTTGGTTTACGAGACATTCCTCGACGATTTACCCCAGGTGGGGTCTGTCATGAGTGGTGGAAGATACGACGATCTTGTTGGCATGTTCTCCGGGAAAGAATTACCCGCTATCGGTATTAGCCTCGGCATCGATCGTCTCTTTTATGCTTTGAGTGAGATGGGACTGATAGAAACGAGCAGTCAACCTGCTGAAGTTCTTGTCGTGCTCTTTTCTGAAGAATCCGCTCCTGCTAGTTTTTCCGCCGCTTCGGGACTTCGCCATGAAGGAATCAATACCATGGTCTACCCAAAGGCCGCCAAGGTTAAAAAACAACTTCAGTTTGCTCAGAAATCCGGTATTCCCTATGTGGTCGTGATCGGAGACGAAGAGTTGAAGAAGGGTACTGTTCAATTCCGTGATATGGATGCGGGATCCCAAGATGAGATTTCTTTGTCGGACGCAGTGACTCGCATAAAAACTGGACAGACTTCCTGATGGCGACACCAAAGGTGCTGCCTCTCCAAGGAGAAGTTTCCGTCGATGCATCTCGAACGATTCGATATTCCCTGTTCGGTGCGGATTCAAATTCCCCGAACTCGCAATCCATCATTTTTATTCCTGGGTTTAAGGGGTTCAAAGATTGGGGCGGTTGGCCGTGGTTTTGTTCCCAACTGGCAGGATTCGGGCATCGGGTCTTGTCTATAAATCCCTCGATGTGTGGTGTCGGCCCAGCGCTGGATCAATTCGACGAGCCTGATAAGTTTGCGAAGCAGACTCTGTCCCACGATATACAGGACATGAACGTGATTCTTGATGCCGTGATCTCTGGTTTTTCGGGAAATGGTGGCTCCGTCCTCATCGGTCATTCCCGAGGAGGATTAGTCGCTGCTCTGACCGCTGGACAACGAAGTGATGTGACAGGAGTCGTCTCGATAGGAACTCCTCATGATCTGGTTCGAATCAGTTCAGAAGAAATCCGAATGTGGAGAGAAGAGGGGAAGAGAGCTGTCGTGAATGCTCGTACAGGAGAAATCCTTTTCCAGGATCTCTCGGTGCTCGAGGACTATATTGAGAAAGAGGACTCGTACGATGCTGTGAGTGCTCTCGGGAGTGCTCAAGTACCGGCATTGGGGATTCATGGAACCTCTGACCTTGCGGTTTCAGAAGACTCATTAGAAATTTTGCACTCAAAGGTGAGACCTGATCTCACAAAGAAGTATCTCCTCTCCGATGGAGGCCATACATTGGGATTAAGTCATCCTTATGCGGGGCCACATGCCCACGCAGAGGAAGCATTGAGTGTGATGAGAACTTGGCTAGAAGAGGTACCCTCCAGATGAAAATATATCCTGCTTACGATCCTCCTGAATATCGCGACTGGGTTGCTGATCCCGATGTCATGGAGAAGTATTCCGCACGAATGAAGGAATCGGAACTTTCAAAAAGTCTCGACCAGTTGGGTGATTCTGGGCTTGAGAATATCTATAGGGGACTGATTCGTGCACGGATTCATGACGTCACTTTGAAACGCTGGGTTCGTACTGGAGTGATCACAAAAGCATGGCTAGGGACCGGTGAAGAAGCCGTGACGGTCGGTGCGTGTCATGCACTCGGGGCTGGAGATGTGGTGGGCCCCATGATTCGTAATGCGGCAGCCACTTTTGAAAGAGGACTTCCAATGGGGGAGTCTTTTCGGTCATATCTCGCCACAGGAGATGGATTGACTCGGGGCAGAGATCTACATTTTGGAGACCTGAATCATGGTGTTGTGGCTCCTATTAGCCACGTAGGGGACCTTGTGCCAGTCTGCGCCGGTTTTGCACTCTCATTCCAATTACGTCAGGAAGCCAATGTCGCCATCACTTGGGTGGGAGATGGCTCGACACGTACAGGTGCTGTTCATGAAGGTCTGTCCTTGGCCTCTGCTCGAAAGTTACCTCTGATCGTTGTCGTTCAGGATAATGCCGTTGCACTGGGGACTCGAAGAGATCCACGTCTGGATGAGAGTCTTCGAGGTATGGCGGACTCATACGGGTTGGTGGGATTGGAATGTGACGGAAATCATGTCATCGATGTTCATGCCAGCGTTCGTAAGGCCCGCGAGATTTGCCTCAATGGGGATGGTCCTGTGATTATTTTGGCAAGGACCTTTCGCTTTGGTGGGCATGCCACTCATGATGAGGCAGAGGCACGTGCGATCTTCTCTGGAGAATTTTTCAATGAGTGGGCTCGCAAGGAACCGATCGGATGTTTTGAATCATGGTTGGCCGATCAGTCCGGTCTCGGACCCGATCCGGCAGCGACTTTGGCAAGGTGGGAACTGGAAGAAACGACTCAAGTGGAGTCGATCGCTGAAGGAGCACTGGCCAGCCGGGGAGATTCCCCTCCTGATCCCAGTCGCATGTTGGGCGATGTCTTCGCCGAATAAGAGTCGGGATATTACTGAGCGAGACTTACGAAGCTTTTGAGTTCCTCAAGAACCTTGGCAATCCTCAGTTTCACTCACTGCAGGTGCCGGCGAGTTTTCAATACTGAATGAAGTTCCGCAGCCGCAGGCTCCATTTGCATTGGGATTCTCGAAGACGAAACCTCGTCCCATCAGTGACTCTTTGAAATCGACAGTCGTCCCGTTTAAGAACAGCCATGATTTGGGATCCACGAACACTCGGGCACCCTCAACTTCGAATACCCGGTCTTTATCGGTGGCCTCGTCGACCACGTCCATTCCGTATGACATGCCCGCACAGCCTCCTCCTTGAACGTAGAGGCGCAGTCCTCCTGTATCTCCCACCTGTTTCTCATCGGTGAGACGAAGGATCTCCTTGCCTGCGGTTTCTGTGACGTGAATCATGCATTCCTCCAGTTCGAACGGGTTCTCCTATAGGATAACCTTGGACTAGGAGTCTGGCCACGTGAACGCAACGAATCAGGCCGGGTATCGGGCGATCTGGCTCAGAAGGGACCCCTATGAAGGCACTCTTCGACTCAATATCTCGAGTGATCGTCGCTCTGGGAGCCTGGGGGCTTGTCAGAGTGCTCTCCATCCCCGGGACAGCGATGGCTCGGAAATGGGGTGTTGTCCTCGGAAATTTGGCCTATGTCTTGTGTAAAGCCGATCGTGATCGTGCATTTCGTCAGTTTGCCCAGCTCGATTCTTCACTGTCCTCTCGAACCCGAACTGTCATGGTGAAAAATAATTTTCGAAACTTGGGGAGCATGCTTCTCGAGACGATCAGTTTGGCTCATCGAAGTGATGGTGTTCCTGCTCTTGAAGAGGAGCAGGGTGGAGTCCGAATCGATGGATTGAAAGAATTCAGGGATCGGATTCATGAGTTGCGTCAGGAATCGGGAGTGGTGGCGATCTCCGCCCATTTGGGGGCATGGGAATTAGGTGGAGCAGCCTTGGGACAGATATTGTCTTCCGATGCGTTTGTTCTCGCCCGAAGGTATGACGTGGATTCTCACCAAGGCTTGGTTTCAAAGATCAGGGCCAGATTGGGAACACCTCTTCTCTATCAGGATCAATCACTGATCAGAGCCCTGCGAGCCCTGAAAAATCGGCAAGTGATTGCCATGTTGGTCGATTTGGACATCCGTGCCATGGATGGTATTCAAGCTCCATTTTTGGGAACAGATGCTCATACGACGACGGCTCCTGCCCGATTAGCTCTTAAAACGGGCTCACCCATGTTGCCCTACTTTGTTGTGAGAGTCGGGGATCATTATCAACTTCAAATGGGAGACCTGATCCCGGTTCCTGAGTACTCAGCGGAAGAGTCAGAAGACCAAATCCAAAATCTGACGTTTCAGATGAATGAGGCTATTTGTCGCGAGATTCGTCGTTACCCCGAACAATGGATATGGATGCATCCCCGTTGGCACTCTACTCCCGAGGTGATTGCGCAAAGAAAAGCCCGTCGGGCTTTAAAAAACGACCCCGCAGGATAGATAGGGCTCCAACGCAAGCCGCTCTGGCGAGTTGAGTCCTCACCTTGAGAATGCGGCCTAGAAGTTTTAAGATGTGCAGATCCCCGATCAGTCTCGTGGGATCTCGAAAGAAGAGGCTCGCATGTTTACCTCCAACAATTCTCTCGGCTTAACGTTGCGTTTTATTCCTGCCGGAGCAAAAGTTTGGCTCACTTCCATCATTGTTCTCATGTTCCTCGTCAGTCCCGGAATGGCTCAGAACAATCCTGAACTAGACTGGAAGAAACCTGAGGGCCAAGCGATCTTTGATGAAGGCAAAACTTTTTACGATTCTAAAGAATATAAGAACGCTATAGATAAGTTTAAAGCGGCCAGAAAAATAGCGAAGAACAGAGCCACTCGAATGCACATCGACAATTGGTTGCTGGCGACGGAAGGCTCCAATGAATTGGATGCTTTACGAAAGCAGGCCGAACAGGGAAAAGAATCTGCGGCTTATCGTATTGGAGCGAGAAATTATCCTCGCTTTGCCCAATCTCCAATCGGAAAGAACTACAAAAACTTTTTAACAGAGTTGGAGACGAAGCTTTTCGTTGTATTGGATGATTTTGAGAGAGTCTCGAAGAGATACTCTGAAAAATACGGCAAGAAATTCACGGACGAAGCTGAACGAGTTCAGCAAGGAAAGCGCGCTCTGGAATGGAGCGTCAGTTCCAAAGCGAATGAACTGAAGATTAAGACTCTCCCTCGAAGTTTGGAGGGATTCAAATCTCTTGTGCTGTACATGGACCTTCCCAAAGGAGGAAGTCCCTATCAGTTAGTCTTTGTTGTTCCTGGGAAAAGTGAAGAAGGCCTCGCCAAGGTGACCTCTGTACAAAATGCTTATATGGCTCAAATGAAGGCTCATAGAGGTCTTAAAAGAATCGAAATCCCGCTGAAAAACTTTAAAGGGCAGGGAGACGTGGAATGGAGTCGCGTGAAGGATTTCAGAATCCAATTCCTTGGCGGCAAGAAGTTTACAGCATACGTCGATTTCGTCGCTTTGCAGAAGTAAGTCCAGAGTCGCCGAGAGGGGAGGAGCCTGCTCCTTCCCGCCATAGTTTTTCAAAGTTTTGTGACGCGAGCTCTGTCGCTTGGTTCAAAGAGTCTTGGAGTTCTAGAGTACGATTTGAATCGTCAGCTCTACGAGATCCCGGGAGAACCGGAGGGGCGACGACGATCACCGCACGTGTTCCCGGGTACGGAAGAATCATTCGATCCCAAGTGCCTAAGCGGCAGTATTTTTCAGCAGCAAATCCAAGTGGAATCATGGGGACGCCCAGTCTTCGTGAAAGTGCTGCGGCTCCTTCCTTTGCTTCTTGAGGGGGGCCTTTCGGTCCGTCCACAGAGATCACCGGAGAAAGTCCCGTTTGAGCCAGTGTTTGCAGTCTCTGGAATCCTCTTAATCCTCCTCTGGAACTGGATCCGTGACACACCTGAACTCCTAGGTGTCGTAATGCCGATCCTAGTCTTGCACCGTCGTGGTGCTGACTGGTGAGGGCACAAAATCCATTTTGCTTCAGGGTGAAACTCAGGGGGAAGACCCACTCATGCCAAAAGGTGACGACAAGGTTACCGTGATTTTGTAAGCCTGAGATAGCGTGATCATATCCCGACCATCTGAGGTCGACCGAGGACATCAACGATTCGATGATTCTCGCGACAATCCTTCCCGAGAAGGGGTAAGGATTTTCAGATTCGTGTGAAGGGGTTTCAATCGTCATATCTGTAGCATCGCTTGCAATAGGGGGAGGGGTCAACCTGTAGATTCTTTTCCAGCGAGAGAATCACGGTTGATTTTTTCTAATACGTCGAAGACTCGATCGACGCTGATAGAAGCCATGCAATAGGAATGATCACACCTTCGCAATAAACAGGGGGAACAAGGAATTTCTGCAGCTAGAGATATGGCACTTGGGCCATAAGGGCCATGCACTGAAGGATCCTTGGGCCCATAAAGACCGACTGAGGAGACTCCCAAAATTGCGGAGAGATGAATGACACCTGTATCTGCTGCCACGACTGCTCGACATTCAGAAATCATTCGACCCAAGTCTGCGGTACTTTTTGTGGGCGGGGCTGCGATGACCTCTGGCGGAGTGGCTTTCAGAAGCTGAGATACGGCCTTTGCATCTGAAGGCCCTCCTGAAATCCAGACGACGTGTCCCCGGTCTGAAAGACGAGTCGCCAATTGTATCCACTTAGAAATGGGCCACTCTTTGAATCGGCCAAATGCACTGACAAAGGGGTGGAGTAAAATTGGGGCGTTAAAGGCAGCGTTTCGATTCGGAATATCTGAACCCATTTCGCCGACAGGGGTCTCTCCCGAATAACCGAGTTGTCGCACGAGGTGCATGGCTCTCTCTACACGATGTACTCGTCCCGCAGGACGAGAGGGTCGATAACCTGACCACCAGCGAGGAAGTTCACCTCCATCCTCTGGATGAAGTTGCAGTGTACGCCTATGCCGAGTGAGGGATCGAATCCACGCGGATCGAAGATTGGATTGCCAGTCGATGATCAGGTCGTAGTAATCTTGGAATATCTCCTGTCTGAAATATTCCAGTTTTTCTCGAGCTTCACCCCGGGTTTCAGGAGATTTCCACCCATTTCGAATCTCCGACCTCGGGAAGCAAATCACTCGATCGAGCCGGGGGTGATTTGCCAAGAGGGGGTATGAGAGTGATTCTGTTACTGCATCGATACGGGCAGCAGGATACAGCCTTCCTAGCGCTTCCAGAGCGGGAAGGACCTGGATCACGTCTCCAAGGGCACTGAGCCGGATGACGAGGATCCGCTGCGGTGATAGGGGTTCACTGGGAAGTCTTCTCACGTGGGGTAGAATGACGGGTGTCAGGGGTAAAGGGAACCCGATTCCGCGGGGGAATTTTATCCATCATCTGAACTGTCGAGGAGGCGTCCTTTGAGTGTCTTGTTAGGGCTGGAACTTTCCGGAGATACCATCACGTTGATGGCGGTAGACCGGAAGGGAACGAGATTGTCAGTAGTTCAAGAGGCGGTTTCCGTTCCTTTTATAGAGGATTGGAAGGTGCATCCCGATGAAAGGGTGCGTTCGGTCCGAGCTCTACTCCAACATGCATTGGAAGAAGGCAAGATTCGTCCGGGGTCTATTGCTGCCATCGGTATAGCAAGTACTCCGGGACTTGTCTTGGTCGATGCGGAAATGGAGCCTGTTCCTCCTCGGGCTATCGGTTGGAGTGAGGAGGAGCCACCCATTCCAGAGTTGCATGAAAGAATCCCTGCCACCCTCTCCAAATTTCCAGGGCTGACACGCAGCCTCGTCGCAGTGTTGGATATCAAGGATTGGTTGAGGTATCGCTGGACCGGTGCGTTGGCGACGTCCTCGCAGTTCGCTTGGGAGTCTGGACTGACTCCTGGGTCTCACTCTCCAGAACGTTGGGATCCAGCATGCGTCGATGCGGTGGGTTTGAATTCTGGCCAGTTGCCACCCGTGATGCCAGGACACCAGCGCGTAGGGATATTGCAGGAAGAGATGGTTCGAGAGACAGGCCTTCCTCGGGGAACCTGGTTCATGGCCGGAACAGTTCCTCGTGCAGCTCGACTCTGGATGGCGTGTGAACCCAAGAGTGGACAGCGCATCATTCTCCTTGAAAAAGATAATGTCACCGCGTGGCGAGTGACGGATGCTAAAGAAGTCTCACCCGACGACAGGAACGCGATTCCTGCACCCTTGGGTGATCACTGGTACGTTCAAGAAAAAGGTGAGATGGAGGATCCCCGACAAGGGGGATCCGTCGATGTGTCAGCCATTTACGATTCAGCAGGAGATGCGGGCTCTGGTGAATGGGCCGCCCCCGCTGAAGACATTCGTTTGTCTGCCGATTTTGGAAAACCCTCGAGAGGTCCAGCCTTGCTCGCAGGGGTGGGTCTGGGTTGGTATCGAGACATGAAGCCGTTTTGGCGCAAGCGTTGTGCTCTTCAAACTTTGGCGCAATGGATGGAATCCGCCTCCTCGAAAACCTCGACTGAGGATCCCATGAGTCCAGGATCAGGAGCGCCCCAATGAAATCGGCTCTGACCCTCAAAGAACAATTGCAAGATAGGTTCAGGGGAGTCTTTTTGGGGGCCGCCGTAGGAAGTGCTTTGGGGTTCCCAAATGCAGGATCTTCAAGAACCTTCATGCGAGCACTGGGAAACGAAGCGATGGAGGGTTACCTCAGGCATCGCAGTGGATATTTCCCCGAAGGTCAGCACGGAGCTTCTGTTCAGTTGCTCTCGTTAGCTACGCGAGCCGTCACGCGAACCGGTGAGATCAATAGTATGGAAATCGTCGATGAATGGGTTCCCCTTTGGAGGGAAAATCGAATCATCGAACGTCTCCCGGAAGTGGACAGTGCGATGTCGCGCTGGCTACGTCAGGGAAACACCGCACGTGGTTGTGCATGTGCACCCGGCGAAGACGGAGCTGCCGCTATTCTATGCGGCGTCTTATCCGGTCTCTGGAGTCATGACACTCCAGATCAAATCATGGAAAACACAGAAATTCTCACCAGCATCACGCACGAAGATTCCACAGTAAGAGCTGTGAATGCTGCGCTTGCCACCATCATTGCTCATTGTTTGACTCACCATGACATCGTATTGGGAGTTGTGATCGATGCTGCCGCAGAGGCAGCCGGCAAAATAGACGGCACTGTTTCTGAAGCGTTGCAGAAAATCCCATCCATGTTGACTCGCAATGAAGATGAAGCCTTTCTAGAGTTGGCTCACTCTTCAGATGACAGTCATCAAGTCGAGAGGGTAGGGGTCGAAGATCGTTGCCTTCCTGTCTTTTTGATTGCTGTTCATTCGTGGCTGAGAGATCCGGTTAATCCCAACTCGGTGATTCGGTCATGTCTCCAATCCGGTGGAGCTGTTCAATTGACAGCAGCCATAGGTGGCGCGTTGGTCGGGGCCTGTTGCGGAGAAGCAGGGCTTCCTGCCCGATTGGTCAATGGGCTTCTCGAGGTGGATGAACTCCGCAAGGATGCTGATCAGCTTTATGATCGTCAGCAGTTGGAACGTAGAAGAAGAAGCATTTAGGTTATTATTTAGAAGAGTGTGGGGTTGGCTGTCAGGCCAACAACCGGGTATTCTCGGAAGTCCCACAAGTCAACACGTCGCAGGCGTGCAAAAGGAGATCACATTGGCTGAAGACATGAGATTGTTCGGCGAAGTGGCCTTTGAACTACAATACATCACGACTTCCCAACTCTATGAAGGTCTGGCAATCCAGGCGCGCGATGAAGCCCGTGGCGCCGATCATAGATTTTTGGGACAGATCTTGATGGATCTGGGGCATTTAAAAGAAAAACAGGTCCTCGAAGTCCTTCGTATTCTGCACGACAGGCCCCGGCAGGGTGTCGAGGAGAAGTAACCTGTCTTCTGAGAATCCCATTCCATCTCTCCCTTCTCCCATTCTGGCATGGCTCGAGAAAGCCTGGAGAGTGGGTGCCTCCCTCGGAGAGTGGCGTCATCAACGACAAGTTCTCCGTGGGATCTGGCCTCTCAAGCTCTCGGTTCCGGTGATCAGCATCGGTAATCTCACCGTCGGTGGTACAGGGAAAACTCCAACAACAGTGAGTCTTGCGCGTGCATGGCAGAAACGTGGTGGGCACCCTGGAATACTGAGTAGAGGTTACAAGGGGGGAGCGGATGGGAATGATGAATACCACATGCTCAAAGAGCAGCTTCCGGACGTTCCTCATCTGCAAAATCCGCAACGTCACAAGGCCGGCGAACAATTGTTGAAGGCATACCCCGAGGTGGATCTTCTATTTTTAGATGATGGGTTTCAGCATCGACGCCTTTATCGAGACTTGGACGTGGTTCTTTGTGATGCCAAGGATCCCTTTGGCGGAGGTTATTGTCTTCCGAGGGGGCGGTTACGTGAACCTGTGACGGCTCTCGCGAGAGCGCAACATATTTTGCTCACTCGATCTGAGCGCTGTACTGAAATTGAATTGAAAAATGTACGGGGCTTTTTTAGACAGATGTTTCCAACGATCCCTGTCAGTTTGGCCCGTACTGAAGTTGTTGGTTTGCAAAAGTTATCGGGAGAAAAACTCGATCAATATCCAGAGGGTCAGTTTCTCCCATTCAGTGCGATTGGCGATCCTTCAGGATTCCAGCATTCTCTGAAGAGTCATGGGATTCAAATCCATCCGAGTATTTGTTTCAGAGATCATCACTCTTTTCGATCCACGGATCTGGCCACTCTGGAGAGAAAATCGACGGAGTTGGGGGCTGCGGGACTGATATGCACCTTAAAGGATGCTGTCAAAATCAGGGAGATGACCCTGCCTGCGGGACTTCAAAATCGGGTTTATGTTCTCGAAATCCGTCAGAATATCGATTCAACGGAACTCCTTGAGGGATTCCGCCCAGGAACACCTCGGGGAGAGGTGAACTGAACCGGCCTCTCTGATAGCATCCCCGCTAGTGAAGAGGAGATCTCATGAACAATAAAGAGAAGTGGCAACCCCTCGATCTAGATGGAGTTCATTCCACTCCCATCGCTGATCGCAAGAACATCGTTCGAAGAGATCAGTTCAAGGATCTCTGCGATCCTTCGGCGTCCTTCTCGGAGTGGCTCTCATCCCTGCCGGACATTCTCGCTGCGGGCGAGCTGAGAGCCGCAGCTGAAGCCGTCGCTCTCTCACATGAGGCGAAGGCACCCGTCATCGCTGCTCTCGGGGGGCATGTTGTCAAGGTCGGTATGGGACCGGTGATGATTGATTTGATGGAACGTGGTCTCATTCAGGCATTGGCCATGAACGGTGCCACGGCTATTCACGATCTTGAACTGGCTATGATTGGCGAAACTTCAGAGGATGTTGCGACGCATATTGCGGATGGTTCCTTTGGAATGTCGCGGGAAACCGCAGAGTCCTTTCGTCAAGGAGCTGAACGAGGTGCAAAAGGAATCGGACTGGGAGCGGGTCTAGGGAGCTGGATCCTCGAGGAAAAGATGCCTCATGCTGAAATCTCAATGCTGGCTTGTGCCAGGCGGTTGGGTATCCCAGCGACAGTGCATGTCGCTTTCGGAACTGACATCGTTCATATGCATCCGGGTGTCGCTGGAGGAGAGATGGGTGAGGCCACGTCCATCGACTTCCGACTTTTGGCTGCCGTTGTGCATGATTTGGAAAATGGGTGTTGGCTGAATATTGGTTCCGCTGTGGTGATGCCTGAGGTTTTTCTCAAGGTGGTCAACATTGCCCGAAATCTGGGGCAGAAACTTGAGGGTATCACTGCGATCAATTTCGATATGATTCCTCATTACAGAACCAGTCGAAATGTCCTCCAAAGACCTGTGGAGAGAGGCATTTCTCTGATTGGACATCATGAGATTAATCTGCCCCTATTCAGAATGGCATTGCTTCAAAGAGTGGAGAAATAGTGATGATTCCTGAACTGGAAGATCTATCCCTAGACGAGCCGATTCTCATCATTGGCGATTTGATGCTGGATGAGTACTTCCTAGGAGATGTCGAACGGATTTCTCCTGAGGCTCCGGTGCCTGTTGTTCGAGCACAGCAACATGAACGTCGTGTAGGAGGAGCGGGAAGTGTCGTGGCCAATCTTTCTGCACTTGGAATTCCTACAAAAGTCTTAGGCCTTGTCGGAAGAGACGAAGCGGGAGATCACATCGTATCCGCACTCTCTCAATTGGGGGCTGACGTCGAAGAAGTCGTGACTTCTGACCAAAGGCCGACCAGTTGTAAGACTCGGATTCTTGCCGGTGTCCAACAAGCGGGGAGAGGACAGCAGCAAATTCTCCGACTCGATCGTGAGGAAGTTCAAGAAATCTCTGTCGAAGAGACACTCGCTTGTCGATCTGCATTGAGTCGTATCTTTGCAGGACCACTCTCCATGATTCTTGTTTCAGATTATGAAAAAGGTCTGCTCTCCGAGGATCTGATTCAGTTCGTGATTACAGAAGCGAAGCAACGTGGGATTCCTGTTCTCGTCGATCCGGGGAGATCAGGGCAATGGAGCAAATTTACTGGGGCAACTCTGATTTGCCCGAATCGGTTCGAAACTTCAGCAGCCACCGGTATGGAAGTGGGGGCTGAAGTTCCTGAGCATGCCCAGGCCGCAGAGTCTTTGATCGATCGTTTAAAACTAGAGCATTGTATTTTGACATTGGATAGAGACGGGATAACGAGAGTCTCCAAAGGAGGCGAATTACGGCGTCACCCCACTCGTGTTCAGGCCGTGACCGATGTGGCTGGAGCAGGAGATATGGTTTTGTCTCTACTCGGAGTGGCATTGGCTTCTGGCTGGTCGATGGATGAAGCGTGTCAACTCTCCAATCTGGGTGCGGGCCTAGAGATTCAAAAGGTGGGGGTCCAGCCCGTGGAGAGATGGGAATTGTCGGCTGCGAGAGATGCACACTGTGGGATTCAGCCAGATTCGGCTCGTTCAGCATCGGAAATGGTCCGGATCGTAGAGAATTATCGAACAGCTGAGCAGAAGGTGGTTTTCACCAACGGTTGTTTTGATCTCCTCCATTCGGGTCATCTTCAGCTTTTAGAAGCAGCAAGGGCATTTGGCGATGCTCTAGTGATCGGTTTGAATTCTGACGCTTCAGTGACTCGTTTGAAGGGAGCGGAGAGACCTATTCTTCCCGCTTCTGAGCGAGCCCGGTTATTAGGGGCTCTGTCATGTGTAGATCACGTGGTGATCTTCGAGGAGGACACTCCTGAGCAGTTGATAGACGCTCTGCTTCCAGACGTCCTCGTCAAGGGAGCGGATTATGCTATTGAAGAGGTCGTGGGCAGAGAAGCGGTTGAGGCTGCGGGTGGAAGGGTCGAAACAGTGACTCTCAGACCCGGTTTCTCGACCACGGGTTTGATCGAGCAAATCCGAAGTGGGACTCGATCTTGCCCCCAGACCCCTGAAGGCTAGGATACGGGTTGTCCTGTCAAAGGTGTGTCCCACCTTTTCCTTGGATAGCCCAATGTCGTCAGGTGTTTTTCAATCCTGAGGACCAGTCCTCTACCCGAAGCCCAAACCACGGGGAGTATACATGACAGAAGAGACTCGGAACGAGACGAGGGATCGTTCCAGTGCAGCGACGATGTTTGGTCGAATTGCACTGAAGAATAAACTCGTCGATGAAGCTACCCTCAAACAAGTGATGTCCGAATTACCCGCAGGAGCGGATCTCGGGGCAGTGCTCGTCAAACAGGGTTTGATATCAGAGCAACATGCCGAAGCGATTCAGAAAAAGATTACTGCACACATGAAGAGTGCTCCCGCTGCTGGAAATGGCGCTTCTGCGTCAGCCGCGACGGGGGGGGGGACTACGGTTGCTGATGTCCAGCGAATGGATTTCAGCGACATGCATGGGAAACCCATCCGCGAATATCTGAAGCGGGTAAGGGAGTTTGGCTGTTCGGATTTCCATTTCCAGGTGGACTCTGCACCTCTCGTTCGTTTACACGGACAATTGATAAGACTCAAGCATCCGACGTTGACAGCAGAGAACACTGAAAATGCGATCCGAGAGCTTTTAGATGAAGAACAGTGGAAAGAACTCGAAGTACACCTCGATCTAGACTTCTGCCTCGAAACAGAAGATCACGGTCGTTACAGAGCGAATTGTTTCCAGCAACGAAAAGGAAAAGAAGCCATCTTTCGGCTGATTCCGATGAAGGTTCCCACTCTTGAGGAACTCAAGTTGCCTTCCGTACTCAAGGAATTTACGCAATACAATCAAGGCATCGTATTGGTGACAGGGCCTTCAGGGTGCGGTAAATCTGCGACATTGGCTGCTCTCGTGGGCATGGTCAATGATCAAAGAAACGATCATATCGTGACCGTTGAAGACCCCATCGAGTACATCTTTGAACCTTCTGGATCAAATATCAATCAAAGGCATGTTCGCCGTCATACCGATAGCTTTCACTCTGCATTGAGATCCGCCATGAGGGCGGACCCAGACGTGATCATGGTGGGAGAGATGCGGGACGTCGAGACGATCTCCATGGCCATCACTGCTGCTGAGACAGGTCACCTCGTTCTGGCCACACTACACACGACGAATGCGGTGAGATCTCTGGATCGTTTGATCGATGTTTTCCCACCCCGGGAGCAAGAGCAAATCAGAGCGATGGTTTCGGAATCGATGCGCGGAGTGGTCTCGCAGCAGTTGTTACCCCGTAAAGATGGATCAGGTGTAGAGCCTGCTCTCGAAATCATGTTTGCCACTCCAGCAGTGGGCAATTTGATTAGAGAAAACAAAACCTTCCAACTGCCTTCGGTTCTTCAGACCGGAAGAAAGCAGGGCATGGTTACGATGGACGATTCTATTCGTGAATTGCTGAAGAAGGGTGTGATCACTCCGGAAGTGGCGCGTTACCACGCAGAAGACCCCTCAAGGATGAAGGGCTAGGAGAATCATGAGTACCGAACATATCGATAAGTTACTGAGAATGATTAAGGATCTGAATGGGTCTGATTTGCACGTGAGTGCGGGTATGCCTCCAAAGATTAGAGTCCATGGTCATCTCCGATCTGTTTCAAAGGAGCCTTTGACTCCTCAGCAAACAGAGCAGTTGTTACTTCCAATACTCGATGAAAAACGTCGAGAGCTCCTGTTGGAAAAGAATGACCTCGATTGGGCATATGCCATGCCAGGTGTTGCTCGATTCAGGTGCAGTTTCTTCCGCCAACAGCATGGTCTTGCTGGCGTGTTTCGAATGATTCCGGAAGAAATCTTGCCTGTTTCCGCTTTGGGTGTCCCTCCTCATATTGAGAAGTTTTGTCACTTGAAGAATGGTCTCGTGCTTTGTACCGGCCCGACGGGAAGTGGAAAGTCCACGACCTTGGCGGCTCTTGTTGACTACATCAATCAGAATCAATCTCGTCATATTGTCACCATTGAAGAGCCGATTGAATTTGTCCATGCCAATAAGCAGTCTCAAATTACTCAAAGAGAAGTTGGCATCGATTCAGAGTCTTTTGCGAAAGCTCTTCGTTCAGTCGGTCGTCAAGACCCGGACGTGATTCTCGTCGGAGAATTGAGAGATCTGGAAACCATCGGATTAGCGATCACTGCTGCCGAGATGGGGTATCTGGTTTTTGCTACCTTGCACACCAATAGTGCTGCAAAGACTGTCGACCGTATCATCGACGTATTCCCTGAAGAGCAGCAGAATCAGGTGAGAACGATGCTCTCTTGTTCTTTAAAAGGGATCATCGCGCAGTTATTGATTCCGAAGAAAGATGGAAAAGGTCGAGTCGTGGTCAACGAGCTCCTCTTCCATGATGGGGCATTACCCAACATCATTCGTGAAGGAGCAGTGCACAAAATCGTGTCACTGATCGAAGGAGGACGGGGTAAAGGGATGCAATTGATGGACGATGCCATTCTTGCAAGACTTAAAGAGGGCTCCATCAGTGCTGAGGATGCATATCGCTGGGCCGCAGAGAAGAAAAAGTTCCAACACCTCCTGAAGGGTTGATCAGTTGAAAACTGATTTGAGAATTCTCGTCAGGATGCCCACGTGGGTAGGGGATGCCGTAATGGCCACCCCCGCTCTACGGGGAATCAGAAACAAATACCCAGATGCGCACGTCCAACTGATGGGGGGTGGGCATCTGCAGTCTCTCCTCGATGGGGCCGAGTTGTTTGACGAATGGATTCCTGTTGCCCAAGGTAAAAACAGGGTCCAGAGGAACATCCGTCTTATCCGGCAATCAAAAGCTGATATCGCCATTTTGCTACCCCATTCCTTTCGGACCGCGTTTGAAACCTGGCGTGCTGGAATTCCTCGACGTATCGGTATGGATCGGCAGTGGCGGGGTTTATTCCTGACCGACCCTTTGTTGATGCCAAAACTGCTTCCCGGTCGTCGTGCATTTCCCATGCACTACGAATATCTTGAGGTGGTTTCTGCATTGGGTGTCATAGGAGATGGACGAGGATCTGTTTTGGCAGCGTCTGACCCCACGAGGAAGCGTGCTGAAAAGCGACTCTTGGCATTGGAGTGTGACCCTGAGCGACCTTGGGTGGGCCTTCATCCGGGAGCGGCATTCGGGCCATCTAAAATCTGGCCCCTTGAGCGTTTGGCAGAGGTCGCGAGATCGCTTCGAGATGATGACGGGTGCGATATCTTTATCACCTGTGGTCCAGGGGAAGAGGGGCTCGCTAGAGAGTTGGAAGAACTGATGGGCGGACGTCAAATAAATTTGGCGGATGACCTGTGGCCTCTAGATGAACTCAAAGTATTGATGGAGAAGTTTTCACTTTTGATTACGGGGGATACGGGGCCGCGTCATATCGCCGCAGGAATGAACACCCCTCAAGTCGTCATCATGGGCCCCACAAGCCCCGACTATACCGATGCTTTCTTAGATACGACCACTGTCTTGAGGAAGCCTGTCGAATGCAGTCCATGTCAACAAAAGGTGTGCCCCTTGGGGCATCACCTTTGTATGACTGAAATCCAGCCGTCAGATGTCTTACTGGCGGCGAGGAGTTGGTTACAGGAAGAACTCTCTTCCTGAAGGTCGCCTCAGTTCTGAACGAGAGCTTCTACCATTTTGTGGGCAATAGAAGTCATGGTGCTGGCGAGCGCTCCATCTGGTTGACTGATCATCACTGGCGTTCCTGAATCTCCTTGGATAGCTGTGCTGGGTTCCAATGGGATTTTTCCGAGGAAGGGCACGCCGTAACGATTAGAAATCTCCTCACCTCCTGCGCCGGGGAAGATTTCGGTCACATGACCACACTCAGAGCACTGGAAATGGCTCATGTTTTCGACCACTCCCAAAATGGGAACGCTAGTTCTCTGGAACATCTGGATTCCTCGTTGGACGTCGAGAAGTGCGACATCCTGTGGGGTCGTCACGATCACCCCTCCTGCGAGGGAGAGTGATTGAACCAGTGTCAACTGAGCATCTCCAGTTCCAGGTGGGAGATCTAGAATCAGAAAATCTAACTCACCCCATTCGACCTGAAACAGGAACTGTCTCAGTAATCCGGTGACCATCGGACCTCTCCAAATGACGGGAGAGTCTTCTTCCAGAAGGTAACCAATCGACATGGTTTTCAGACCATGAGATTCAATCGGCAGAATAGTCTCATGTTCTGTTGCGTTCGGTCTGTCAGCTTCTGTTCCCAGCATTTTAGGTGCAGAAGGTCCGTAGACATCTGCATCGAGGAGACCGACTCGTTTTCCGAGTTTTTGAAGTGCAACGGCTAGATTCACAGCGACTGTCGATTTACCGACTCCACCTTTGCCACTGGCAACGGCAATGACGTGTGTGACTCCTGGAATATCCTGAGCGCCTACTGTGTTAGGGCCTGGCCCTTGCGCACCCTCGGGAGCCGGGCTGGACTCTTCCGTCTCCGGTTTTTTATGAAGGAGAGTGACTTTCTTGACACTTTCGATTTTGGAAATCTCTTCTTCGATACGTTCCTGTATGGATCCTTGCTGACTGGTCAGCTCGGGAGGGAATTCGATCACGAGTGTGATTTCTCCCTCATGAGCAATCACTCGTTGTATCAGTCCCGCTTGAACTATGTTTCCGGGTGTGCCCGGAAGAGGAATCTCCGAGAGGGTCGTTTGAATCTGTTCGAGGACTTTAGCCTTGTCGAAAACCATCTGTATCTCCTGATCTGACTCGTGTGTCATTTGTTTCATGGATGGAGGTTTCGGGTTTGAACGGTACATCGCCTTCTTCCTGCATGACCGCAGAAAGGATCCCAGCAACCTCACGTCACTATCAGAATGGAACAAATGATGGGAAGACAGCGATTTTTGCCTGATAGAAGTCAGGTTAGACGCTTTTCCGGTAAAGGTGTCCTGTGATCGATAGTGTGGATTCCTTCATTTCGTGACCCATCTGTCCTCAGAGAGGACTGATTGAGGTTTTACCACTCACGTTGGTTAAGATTCATGGAGTCGAGAGAAGAGCCACTATTCAGCTTTTAAGGGGTTTGTATGTCAAATTTTAGTTTCATAAATGCAGAAGATCTCGACTCTGTATTGAGTGATAAATCAGGCCTTCAATTAGTCCATTTTGGCAGTTCTCTCGTGACTTCTTGTAATTTCATGAGAAGAAGCTTGTCGATCATTTCTTCCGAATTTGCTGAGTCGTTGCCGATGATTGAAGTTGAGTTACAACTGACCCAGATTGAAGTGGTTCAGAAGTATCAAGTTCGATCCTTGCCCACCATCTTGATTTTTCACGAGAATCAAATTAAAGAGCGTCTCGAAAGAATCCTGCTCCCAGCAGAATTGAGGCAGTTTCTTCAAGATACCGTTTCATTCCATGCGGTTGCCGAGATCACTCCAAAGCCAGAAGACAAAGACACCTTGAATTAACAGTGCCTATCTCAGTGCCTATCTCAGTGCCTATTTCAGTGCCTATTTCAGTGCCTATTTCAGTGCCTATTTCAGTGCTTTAGAGACTCATTCCGCCAATTCTTCATCTGCTAGAATTGAAGCGCGGCACGCGGATGACTCCTCGCTGATCTCCATCCGCATCTCCAGAATCTTTCCCGAGTGGGGAAGTCTGGGTTTTGGGAACTCCCGTTCCTGTTTCTCCGTTACATCCATTGTGTCGATGAAGGCTTCATTCACTTTCGGTATCTAAGAAGCTGTTGAAATGGTTTCTTGAAGTCGAAGTGAGTGTTGTATTGACAATGTGAAGAATACATGAAGCACCGAGGGGATTGACAAAAGCCAGTCTCCTTGCTACTTTAATGTCCCACCTTTCAGAGCCCATGAGGCACTCCTGGTATCCTCTACCAGCAGTGCCTCTTTTTTTTAAAACAAACTCCTCTTTTTAAAACAAACCCCTCAGCCAAGGATTCCGTTTTATTCCGTTTGAATCCACACTCTGATCCTCAGACGCTCAAATTTCAGAGATTCAGTTAAATATCGATTCAAGGGAGATAAATCGACCTTGAAGAACTCAAGAATCGAATTTTGAAAAGTTAGATTTTTGCGGGGAGTGAAGTCTCTCACGAGGACTTCTTGTCGATATCTCGGCTGGACTTCAGATCAGAAAACCGATCAGAGCTGAGAGCCCCATGATTTTGCTTTTGAGATGAGTGCGTCGAATTGATCGCCGAGTGCATGGGTACGACTGTCCATTGGACTTTTAAAGAAGAGACCACAATGAGATTGCAGACCCGATTCGCCCCGGCGACGTGAAGTTTCAAGTAATCGGGCTAAATCTATCACCAGTGGGGCAGCAAGAATGGCGTCGCAACCCTGCCATGTGAATTGCATGGTCATGCGGTGGTCGAGGAATCCTGAGAAGTGAATCAGATCCCAAGCTGTTTTGTTGTCACCTAAGCTGGGAACGTAGTCGATGGATACTTGACTATGAACACCCTCACCCAGGATCTCATGAATCAATTCTCCCTTAGAAGTAATTTTACTGGAGCGATTGTCCTCGTGTGAGAGAACTTCGCCATCGCGATCACCAAGCATGTTGTAACTTTGCCACGTTAAAACATTCAGTGCTCGTTGGGCAAACATCGGTGCCAGTGCAGATTTGACGAGAGTCTCTCCCGTTTTTCCATCGCACCCGCAATAAGCACATTGATGGGATTCCAACATTTCACGGGTGGCAGGAATGAGCGCTGCAGGTGACGGAGTAAAGTTCACAAAGGAAGCGCCGACCTGAGCAGATGCCATGGCGTAAATTGTGCTCGATCTAAAGGCCTCTCTCACTCCGCTTTCAGCGGCTTCCAGTAAAGCTGTTGCCGAATCGTGTGAAGGGTGGTGTGGCAGAGGAGCTTCCGTCGAAGAGAGAACGACGACGACGAGGCCATTGAGTTGGTTTGATGCACGAAAATGGGTGAGGTCTGAGACGACCTTTGTGAGAGCCGCTCCTGGATCCATGTCTTCCACGCCGGGGAGGCGCTGATCCAATGATTGAATGGCTTCGCCTGCGTTGACGAGGATTCCGGGTTTGATTTCGGTGTCGACCTTATCGAGCTCCTCGGAGAGAGCGCGAATCAAATCACCCGGAATACTGTTGCTGTCTTTTTCGATGGCTCGGGCACTCTCCTGAAGAGATCCCGTCCTGATCTCGTGGCCTCCAATGACGAACTCTTGAAGTTCGGGGAGTTCACAATTCTTAAAGACAGGGTGTTCAGTGATGAGTCCCGTGTGGGTTCTGAGTCCTCGACTGAGGGCAGCGAGACCTGTGATCACGGTGGTGGATACACCACCCCGTGCACCGACGAGCCATAATCCTGTTTTGCCCATCGGTTGGCCTCTCGAAGACGTAAATCCGAGACAAGTAATTTAAGGGAAGTGGGGGAAGCCTGCCGAAGCAGGCCCATCACATTGAGTTGCCTAGCGGCGACGGTGCTTCCTGCGAGTTTCTTTGATGGAGACCTTGCGATCTTTCTTACGCATCAGTTTTTCAAACTCACGTTGTTTACGTCGCTTTGCTTCAGAGGGCTTCTCGTAGAAACTTCTCTTTTTGATCTCCTTGAGGAGACCTTCTTTAGCGACCGTTCTCTTGAAGCGTTGCAGCAATTTTTCGGAGGTTTCCCCGCTGCGCATTGTTACTCGGATCAAGTCAGTCCTCTTTCTCTCACCCAAGGGCGAGATGCCGAAATCAATTTCAGCGTTCAAGATTTAATGAACCCGGGTGAATCCCCTAGAATTCACCGCAATGTAAAAGCCTTGTGAATCGGTCTGGATCGCCTATTGGGACCCCGATAGATCAGGCACGAACCTGAATTGTAGAGGATGCCTATTTGTGAGGCAAGAGAAGCAAGAGAATGCCTTTCCTATTCTGACTCTGGACATGAGAAGCGGAAGGCGGCAGGATCTGGCATTCACGGCTAATCAGGTCGCTGAGGGTGCAGGGAGTCATTCATGGGCAGTTCAGGATCCTCAAAAGCAGAAGAGAGTCTCGCTATGCCTGAGGGCGACAAAAGACCTCTCAGGCTCCAGAGACGCATCCTTCTTGCTTTTTTTGGGGGAGTTTTTGTCCCGATGGGATTTGATCCTTGGGGTTTGATCTTCCTGATGCCGGTGGGATTCCTGTTCTTGGCGATGGCGACGGATGGTCTCAATTGGAAGCAAGCCTTACTCGTGGGTTGGGCCTTTGGCCTTGGAATCGAAGGTGCGTCGTTTCCTTGGCTGGCACAAACAGTGAACACCTATGTGGGTATTTACGTTCTCGGTGAACCCCACTCATGGAAATCCTGGATCGCGGGGATTGGCGTCTTCATGCTGTGGTGGCCGCTCTCTTCTTTGGGCTGGGCACTGTGTTCGCTGCTCCTCAGTATGGCTCCTTGCTCGTCTGGATCTCGTCAGAGGATCTGGAAGTGTTTTGGAATCATGATTTTTGTGGCTTTATACGAGCAGTATTGGCCCCGAATTTTTCCGTGGTCCATCGGGTCTAGTCTCGCAACTTCAGAGCCTTCCGTGGGCTGGATGCTTCTTCGACAATGGGGTGCAGAGGGGGTGAGTCTTCTCATCGCCGCTTCCGGTTTCATGGCGGCTCACACGATTCTATGGGTACTGAGTGGGTGGTCTGAGGGGCGAAAAATCCAGACTTCGAGTCGTCTCTTGCTGCTGGTGCCAGCGCTCTTGTTGGCCTTTCTCCCTTATTTTTCTCTCTCTTCTGTGAGTGTCGAGTCGTCGGCGGCAACAAAAACGAGGGTTTTCTCTGTCGTTCAACCAGCATTCAGGTTGGAAGATCGTCATGGCCAAAATTATTTAACACAGTGGCAAAAACTCAGGGAGCTGGTTCAGGTGGCTTCCACCGACCTAGGGCCTGACGGATTGGTGATCTTGCCAGAGGGGATTCTCCCGGGATCACATTCCCAAGTCTCTTTGAGAGCATGGGCGACAGATTGGCTCAAGGTACCGTTGCTGACAGGGATGAGTTATGAGGTCCCTGAATCTGGTCGGTATGCCAATGCCGTCGCTCTGTTGACACCAGGAATCGAGACGCGGCCTCGAGGATCTTTAACGGTTCGTGTAGGGCTGAAAAAGGATCTGGTGCCATTCGGGGAAAGAATTCCGCTGGAGGGGTGGCTCAAATCGATGGGGATCCCACTTCCCATTCCGACATTCGTTGCCGGGACGGAGCCTGTTATCTTTCCGCTCGGAGGTGATTCCATGCCTCAGACGCTGGGTGTTTCCATCTGTTACGAAGGCATTCTTGAATCCACCGCTTCCGGCCTGATAGACGGGGGAAGCCAAATTCATGTGAACGTGACGGAGGACCTCTGGTATGGCGATTACATCGAACCGAATCAGCATCTGCAATTGCAAAGATCACGATCGATTGAATCGGGATTACCTCTGGTTCGGTGCACAAATGCCGGATACAGCGTCATCTTTGATCCGCAGATGATGGACGCTCCGACACTAGAATCCACGCGTCGGTGGTTCCCGGAGACAGGATGGTCTCCCTGGAGTCGATATGACGGCAAGGGGGAAGTTCGTCTGACCGAGACGATCGGACAGCAGGGCATCCTTCAGGCTCGATTGGGAGACGGAGGAGAGCTCCTTCAGGGTCCGCTTCTGAAGATCCCGCTGGGTGGGGCACCGTTATTGACTCTCATCTGGGTGATCCAGGCTTGGATTCAGAGGAAAAAGCCCTGAATCGGATGGCAACCCGGGTTGACTAGCAGAAACAATGCCGTATCATCGAGAATTGTTGTAGATCACCATCAATAAACAACTTGTGATTCTTAAATAGGGCACAAATACGCTCAAATGTGGTCTCTAGCAAGTTTCAGGCCGTTTTTGTGGATATTTCTGGATCCGAAGTCGTGACATCTGCGTTTTCCCGATACCGGGACAAAATTTTCAACAGAATCACTGTTGTCATAATTGCCGTTGAAACGCTTCGGCGCTGGACCGGCCCTCATCATTCACGGTGGCTGAATAGAGCCGGAGCCACTCCGAAATGCTCTTGAGCGTTTCTGAAGAATCTGGCCCATTTCAAGGAAAGGATCGACGTCATGAGACTGGATACCGGTCTTTTTCAACAGCAAACACAAAAGCAGATCCTTTCACCGCAAATGATCCAGTCGATGGAGATTTTGGTCCTCAATCAACAACAGTTGGATGAGAGAATCTCCGAGGAATTGGAATCGAACGTCGCCCTCGAAAGAGAAGAGGGAAAGGATGCCGGTGAAGAACGCAGTGAAGGCTCCGGCGATACGGACTCTGGAAGCGCTGTCGATACCAAAGATAAAGATATCGACCTCTTTTCAGATCGTGAAGATCGACCCGAACCTGAAGAACTGCGAGATTTGGGAGAGAGATACGAGCAGCTTCACGAACTTCAACAGGCCGATTTTTGGGCTGAATCTGCTCCTCGAAAAAAGTCCTCGGTGGCCGGGGGCGAAGAGGAATTCGAGTGGGTCAATCAAGTTGAAGGTCGGGCCGAATCACTCGCGGATCATCTCCTCTCTCAATTACGAATGGAGCCGATCCTCACGGAGAGGCAGAAAGCCATTTGTGAAGAAATCATCTTCAATCTGGATGAACGAGGTTGGCAACTGCACTCTCTCGATTCGATCGGGTCGAGTTTGGCCAAGGGAGCACTCTTACCGGAAAGTGATCCTCGTTTGAGCGAGACACCTCCAGCCACTTCTGAATTGGAAGATTCACTGAGGATTGTTCAAGGATTGGATCCTGCAGGAGTCGCCGCGGAAAACCTCGTCGATTGCCTATGCCTGCAACTTCATAGAGATCCTGGTGAAAATCAATTCGAGGAACTGCTGGTTCGACATCATCTCGAAGATATGGCTAAAAATCGTCTTCCACACATTGCGAAATCTACCGGTAGAACGATTGAGGAAATCAAAGATGCGCTGGAAGTGATCCGCTCTTTGGAGCCGAATCCCGGTCGATTCTTCATACAGGTCGCAAACCCTCGCATCGTTCCGGATATTATTATCGAGCGTGATGTGGATGGAGTTTTCCATGCCGAAATGGATGGGCAGTCGACTCCCCGGTTACGAATTTCTCCGCATTATCGCGAACTGCTTCAAGGTGCAAAGAAAGACCCCGAGTTGAAGAAGTATCTCAAAAAGCATATTGAGAATGCCGAATGGTTGATGGGGGCTGTTCAACAGAGAAATTCCACTCTTCACCGAGTCGCGGAAGAGATTCTGAAACGTCAGCAGCCATTTTTCAGCGAAGGGGACCGTTTTCTCGCTCCCATGCGAATGCAAGAAGTCGCGGATGCTATTGGCATCAACGTTTCCACGGTGAGTCGGGCTATTTCAGGGAAGTGGTTTCAGGCGCCAGGAATGATTCGTGAACTGCGTAGTCTCTTCAGCGGAGGGACTGTGCGGGATGACGGTGCAGAGGAATCCAGAGGTGGAGTGATCGCACGAATCCAGGAAATGATCGAAAAAGAGGATTCTAAAAAGCCTCTCAGCGATGCTCAAATCGTCAAAGAACTCGAGAAAGCCGGTGTTCGTATTTCGCGCCGGACAGTGACCAAATACCGAGAAGCAGAGGATATTCCCTCCTCCCGAGAACGCCGCCAATATTAAAAATCAAACGGGAAGCCCGCATTCCGGTTGGGCGAGATTAAATTCTGCGTTTCAGGCCCCAAATCCAACAATTTGAGACGCCTTTTTGCCCATGCTTACCCTGAGGAAGTCGACAATAAGGCACTCTTTGTATATTGCCACAGATGCAGTGATTTCCTGTTATGCTACCGGGATCCCAAATTTCCTCCCATGACGGGAGTTTAGACTTCATTTCCTGGAGACAACCCGACCGATGATTGAGATCGAGAACCTTTCTCTCTCCTTTGGAGATCGTCGAGCACTCGACGATGTTTCTTTTCATGTTCCCAAGGGAGCTGTGACAGGATTCATCGGAGAAAATGGTGCTGGCAAGACGAGTACATTCAGAGTTCTTACGACCTGGTTACTTCCTGATCCTGAAACCGTAAGTGTCAGAGTGGGGGGCATCGATCTTCTCAAAGATCCTCATGCCGCTTGTTCTCGGGTGGGAGTCCTTCCCGAACAATTGGCACTGCCGGGTGAGCTTCGAGTCGATGAATATTTGAAATTCCGTTCTCGCCTGAAAGGTGTCTCTGGAAATCGTATTCATGATGAAGTCGTTAGGGTTCTCAATGCGGTCAATGCTCCTGAGATGATTCGCCGTCGATTGGATACCTTGTCACAGGGATATCGTCAGAGAATAGGACTCGCGGATGCGCTATTGGGTGATCCTCCGGTTTTGCTTTTGGATGAGCCGACCCGTGGGCTAGACCCCCGACAAATCACTCAGTTCAGAGAATTGATCGATGGGTTGAGAGGCAATCACACACTACTTCTGTCGAGTCATGTTCTCGGAGAAGTGGAGCAAGTCTGTGATCGCATCTGTGTCATCAGTGAAGGCCAGATTCGTCTCGAAGAAGACCGGGAAACATGGACGCAGAGACTGGATCAGCTCGGTCGATTGCACCTAGAACTGGATTGCCCAGACACCAAGGCCAAATCACAGGTGACTCAATGGCTTAAAGAACAGCCGGAAGTCTCTGCTGTTGAAAATGAGGGTTCGGTCTGGAGTATTCAGGCGGATAGAACCTTGAGAACCCGGATCGGGAAAAAGGCACTGGACGAGAAGTGGATTATTCAGGAACTTCGAAGTGAACCCGCGACCCTGGAATCCCTATTCCTTCAGTGGACAGGTCCGGAGAATAAAAAGGCACAATCATGAAGCGTGCCTATTTCCTTTTCCGTAAAGAACTGACCTCGATTTTTGTTTCACCTGTGGCGTGGATCATCATGGTGCTCTTCACTCTCGTCATGGGAGCGAACTTGTACCTCTCGATGATTGCTGTCTCAGGAGACTTGAAGCAATTGGTCGCTGCGGGCTACGGCGGTTTGGTTTCATGGTTCATGTTGCTGGTGATACCACCCCTGATCACCATGAAGAGCTTGGCGGATGAGAATCGTCAAGGCGCGCTTGAGGTGTTGATGGTGACGGGGATTTCCGATGCGAGTGTGGTGGCTGCAAAGTGGGCTGCCGCTTGGATTTTTTATGTCATTCTCTGGTGTTGTTTGCTTCCTCTATGGGGAATCTTGGGAATGGTGGGTGTCCTCGACACCGGAGTCTTGTTCGTGACCCATATGGGATTGTTCGTCGTGGGAGCGGCTTACTGTGCCAATGGGATTCTTGCTTCTGCACTCACGTCTCATCCTCTCGCCTCTGCGGGATTAGCATTCATGTTCAATGTGGGTCTCTTCATGATCCATTGGCTGAGGTTTTTCTTCCGACCGGGAGACTTGGAATTGCTCTGGGTGGAATATCTCAGTGCGGTTCATCACATCGGTGATGAACTGACGCAGGGAATATTGGATATCAGAGTTTTTGTTTGGTGGGGTAGTTTCACTCTATTAACGCTCTTCCTCTCTGCACGGGTATTAGAGAGGAGACGCTGGTGACTTCAGAATTGACTCAACGAAGAAAAAAAGCTCGAAAACACGTCGTCGCTCAGATTCTTTTGGCGTGCTGGTGTCTCTATGTTGTCAATGTTTGGGCGTTCCACACTTCCGTTCGAAGTGATTGGAGTTCCGATGGTGCATTGACAGTTACAGAACAAGACAAGGAACTCGTGAGGAGTTTACCTGGTTCTGTTGAAGTGGTTGTTCCGCTCAATTTTGGACCCTCTATCGAAGATCAATTGAGAACCAGAGTTCTATTGAAAGCGATCCGCTGGCTGGAAGAGCTGAGTGCTATTGCTCCAAACCGGTTGCAGCGACCCTTGACGATCGCCGTCAACAGAGAAGGCGATAAATGGGAGATTGAGAGACAAGAGTACAGTCCAGTTCTGGAAGTGGGAGATGTCGATCAGATCCATTTTTTCCATGATGGAAGAAGGCTTTCCCTCTCGGCAGAAGAACTGGCAGATTTTAAGTTTCCTAATGTCTTAGAACCTGAAAGTACTGCTGAAATTCTTGTCGATCGAAGTCGAGAGGTTGTTGAGGCTGCCTTGAGACAAGTGGTTAAGAAGGACTGGACTCGCGTACTCGTGAGTCAGGGACGCGGAGAACCTCCTCTGGATTCACGCCAAAGAAACTCACTTCGATTACTGAAAAAAGATCTTGAGATTCGGGGATCGATCGTTGATCCGATACGACTTTCCATCGAAGAGTCTGTGCCCAAAGAGTGCGATTTATTGATCATTGTCGCAGGAGGAGAAGGTGCCTTCGTCCCATTCCGATCTTCGGTGGAGAGAGGGATTGAGCGCCAACTTGAAGCAGGAGGGGGTGTCGTGATCTTGCTACCTCCCGTGGGTGTTTGTGGACTTGAGGGTTTGATGGCCCGGCATGGAATCTCTGTAGAGGCAGGGCTCATTGCCGAAAACTTCCCTGTAAAGCAGGGAGTTGTTCGACCTCAGTTTTTAGGAGTCGGACGTCACCTCGATCCTTCACACCCCATTACTGCTCCTCTCAATCAGGAAAATTTCACGGCAGGGTTTTCTACCGCAAGGTCCTTGTTGGTTGAGAAAGAGACAACAGGGTTGCTCTACACAGGCCCAGGAGCCTGGCTCGAAAGAGATCTTGGGGCACCTCGACGGGATCTCGATGAGATTCCTTCCCCAAAGGTTTTGGCAGCAGCGACTGAAGTGGGTGAGGGCAAGCTTGTCGTCATTTCCAGTTATTCAGCAGTCTTGCCAGATTTTTGGAAAGGAGACGTTCGTCGTTTCCTTCTTGCATGTTTTGATTGGGCTTCAGGAGAAGACATTCTTCCTCCAGGGTCGGGTCGAGAGCCGATTTCTCATCAGATCGAATTGACTGCCGCGTTCAGGAATTCATTTTTCTGGACCAGTTTTCTCGTCTTGCCGTTCAGTGCATTGGCGGGAGGCCTGTTGGTCGCAGGGCTGAGAAGGAGAGGAGCATGAATCCACGTACTACGATGATCCTCGCTCTTCTGGCTCTGATTCTGACCACCCTCGCTTTTCGATCGGTCAGAGATTCTCGCCCAAGCTTCGTTGTTGGAGTTCAGAGACCTCTGAATTTCGCCATTCCTGCAGTGAAGTCTCTTCTCATCGAAAGAGGCGATTCGGAACGGATTGAGATGCGTTCCTCAGATTCTGAAGGAACGGCATATTGGCAGATCACTCAACCTGTGAGCGATCCAGGTCGCTATGCTCCAATAGAAGATTTGTTGGTCATGCTGCGTGACGTGGAGTCCTTTGGTGAAGGGCCCGCCGATCTGACTTCAGTGGGATTAGATGCACCTGAAATTTCGGTGACGATTCAAACGGGTTCCAAAAAACATACTCTTCAAATGGGGGCGGATCATGCTTCATTTTCAAGGGTGCATGCCACCATCGATGGCAATTCGGTACTGATCGACCGTGGAATCCGAAACGCTTTAAGAGATTTTAAACTTTCCGAGATCAGGGAAGATGCGGTCGTGGGTTTGAATCCGGATACGATTATCAAGTGCGTATTGGAGCGACTCGATAAGAAGACTCTCGAACTGAAACGAGAGGGAGCCTACTGGAAGATGTTGTCTCCTAGAATTTCAGATGCGAATGACACAAGAATAAGTGACTGGCTCGGAAAGTTGAGCCAATGGGCAGTGATCGATTTCATCGATGACCCCAGCACTCTTGGAGGTTCTCTCGACAACCCCCGCGCTCAATTAACACTCGAGACTCGTTCAGGTTCTACTAAGACGATCTCGGTAGGGGCGGTGTACGCCGTAGATGGTCAGGCTTCTGCCGTCGAGGTTCAAACCTCGGACAGAGATGGCGTCTTGATCGTGGCAGGATCGACTGCTGAGCAGTTGGTGACTTTGAATTCCAACAGTTTGATCAGTCCATACCTCATTCGATTTGACGGACAAACGGTGGAACGTGTGGAATTGAAATCGGGTCAGTATGGACCTGTGTCCTCTGAGAAAAATCCCACAGGGGGTTGGACCCTCAATTGGGCAGGTGACGGAAACATTCACGCAGCAGATCCCTCTGTCGTTGGCGATTGGATCAACGCATTGCTTTCTCTACGAGCAGAAACATGGCAGGAAGTGGATACCGGTTCTCTACAAAAGTGGGGGTTTGACAGACCCCTCCTAGAACTGAGACTGTCGACAGGAATCGACGAGAAAGAAAGATTGCTGATCGGATCAGAGGTCCCGGATCAGGAAGGTGTTCATTACGTATGGAATCCTCGGGGCCAAGCCTGTGCCATAACACCTGTGCCTTTCCTCGAGGAGATGAGGTCCGCTCCCTTTAGTTTGAGATCGAGACAATTGAGTCGTATTCCCGGCGAGTTGTTACGTTTCAGGATCACGGTGGCTGGGGGTGTTTCCTTAGATTTGGTACGCCCTCACCAGAATTGGCGGGTGGTATCGAGTGCCGAGTCTTCTGTGAAGCCAGAGGATTTTCCACAATTGGAGATCTCCGCCATCAGTCAACGAATGGGCAGCTTGCAGGTGGCTCGTTGGTTGGACCCTGGAGACGTTGCTCCTGATGAATCCGATTATGAAATCCGTCTCGATTGGCTGCCAGAATCGGGATCGGATCCCGTCAGGACATGCTTCTTGGGTGGACGGACTTCTGAGGGTTGGATCCGCTGCCGTATGGGGCAGGGGGAGTGGGGGTTTGGATTGGCTCCTGTCTCGGGAATCGACCTTGAGGCATTGACTCTTCAGGTCTATCGTCAACTGACAGATCAGCAGTAAAGGAGATACATTGAGATCCTGGAGTCGCCTGCTTTTATTGCTGTTGTTCCTGATCCCGGTCATCTCCATCTGGTGGTATTCCCCTACAGATTTGCCTTTCGAAGTGCTGCCTTCCCCGTCTGTGAAGGAATCGGATCCCGTTTTTAATGAAGGTCTTCAGCCGGTCACCCCCGAATCGACTCAAATAGAAAGACTTTCGAATCCTGAGCCAGAAGTCCCCCAAGGGGAAAAGGAACCCGATCAACCGGTCGAACCGAAGGAAGATTTTGAAATATGGATGAGGGCCCTAGATGATCAGGGCACTCCACTCGAAGGAGACATTTCGCTCCCACTCCTATTGGATGGGAATCCCGTCACCATTTCTGCGGGTGGTGGCCAAAGAATCTCCGGACGAGAATTAAGAACCTCATACCCTGGAACGGAATCGGTTCTGATTCCTCTGGGTGGAGGAAAATGGACTCTGGATGCGACTCAGCAGGTGAAAACCTTTGGAGGATTGATCGAAAGTCCCTGGGCTATACTGGGTCGACCCGAGCCAGCTGATCAGCGACCCACCCTCATCGTTTTTGGACGTACACCTTTACCTCCGGGAAGCCGACTGAGAGCGCAATTGATCGGTGAAGATCGTGTGCTCGATGGTGGAATATTAAAAACTCAGGCGGAGTCAAATATCTGGGTGCTCTCACTGAATCCTCGCCAATGGTTTGCGGGACGCCTTTCTCTCCAAATGGCTTGGTCCTGGGAGGCTTCTTCACAGTTTGACCAGGATCGAGTTCTTGAAATTCGAGGAGGCCAGTCTGAATTGCGAGAGAGCGATTGGGAGTGGAGCGGCTCTGTCATGGTCGACACCGCAAAAGTATTGGCTCAGCAGACTCGTGAGATCAAAGAATGGTATCGGGGAGCTCTCGAGGAGGTCGAGGCATCTCGTGATCTTCTTTTAGTGGCGGGGGCAAAGGCGAGAGGCAAGAGAGCCAAACTTGTCAAAGATGACGAAAGAATGGGGAAAATGTTACTGCATCCCCTGGCTCCTGAATTGGAAAACTTAGGCCGTAAGAATTCCTTCGATTTCAAAAAGTGGCGTCGTCTGATGGACGAAGAATTTCCGGCACACTGGAGAGTGTGGTTGGAAAAAGGGGCTATTCCTTATCCGGACAGATATCCGGGCCCAGCAAGGAATGTTCAACTGATGTTTCATATGCTGAACAAATACAGTCGCCTAGAGAGTACGTTGATCTACTCTTCTTTGGGCAGAGATCGTCATATCAACGATTTTGTCGCTGATTTCGATTGGGATCCCGTCACGGAACGAACCCAGACTCTTGGAAAACTGCGAAACTTTATAGACTCGATTGACGAAAAAATTCAGCCCTGGAATCCGTAAGTGATCAATCCTGTGGGGGGCTCTTTGGATCTTTAGGAGAGTCCTTCTCCTTCTTCTCTTGCTCTTGCTCTTGCTCTTGCTCTGAAGAATCTTCTTTATCGGAATCCTGCGGTTGTTTCTGCGGTTCAGCCTTTGGTTGAGGCTTTGAATGAACCCTTTGAATCTCCAATTCGCCCTGACGATATCGTTCCACTTCACCCTTGGGGCCCGTCCAAATTCTGGCTTCGAAGTCTGGTGAAACGACATGCCATCGGGTGAAGGGTTTCCCGTTCACTTGTTCAGAGCGCTCTTTACTTATTTTTAAAGTGGTCGTCCGATATTCAGAGGGGATCAGGGCCGAAAAAGTTCTTCGATCTGTTCGCGCCAGCTGGTCACCAATCAGAAGCCAATGTTCAAATGCTTGATTCCCTAGAAGAACGGTTCCATCAGGGAAGTCGAGCATTCTGTCCACTTGGCCACCTGAGCGAGGTTCCCGAACCACGACACGCACCTGATTTTTCTGAATTTCTGCAGCGACGATCAAGTCGCTAATACCTCCGGCAACGGCTTCGACCATCAACTGTCTTCGGTAACTGATGGGGGATCTGGCATCTCCTGAGAAAGTTGTCGTCTGACTCTGATCGATGGCACGTCCCGCACGGTTCCAGGACAATCGGGCACTGATGACCCAATCCTGTCTATCTCCCTCCGAATTTGAGGAAATTTGTACACGGGATTCACCCACAGGATTTCCCGCGTGGACCCAGCGCCAGACTAATGGTTGGTCTGTCACATATGGGAGGGCAGGAATGGGTATTTCGTTACCGGGCGTGACCGGAGAAGGGTCATCCGCCATAAAGAAAAGAGCGATGATTGTTAAGGAGGTTGAAAACAACTTTCAATTCCCTTTCATGTCACAAGGTCAAACTTGTCAAAGAGGACCCGTGCAATTTTGATGCGGTTTGTGGTACGATTACATCTTGGTTGGAGTGAGGACATCTAGCAAGTCACGATGCAACTTTATTCATGGGTTGTGAATGCTTGAGTATCCAACTTTTTTTGAGATGAAGAAGCCCCCGGGGGGGGGCGTCTCAGTTCAGGATTTCGGGTTATCCCGATACCTGATTCACGGGAGTGTCATGACCTCGTAGATAGCGGGGTTATGCGGGAAAGGAATGCTCATGCGCAAGGATTTGTCCTTGATTCGCCGCTTGGAGAAAATCGAGAAGGAACTGGGATATTGCCAGATCAAACTCGAGAAAGAACATCGCCTTGCTACGCGTGTTCACTTTCTCCGCGCACACAGGGATCAGATGCGTGAAGCTCTTACTAGTTACCCTGAGACCGATTCTAACTCGCACAATTCTCTGGGTGGTATTGCCTTCCTTGAGATATCCCGGCGTATGATGGAAGATGAATCATCCTTCTCTTATGAGGATATTCGACTTTCATTTATTGCTTTGGGAATGCGACCGGAGATTAGCCAGGAACTGGAACTTCTTGATACTGACATCTCGGACACCACCGAGAAATTGTCAACGTTCCGAGTTTTCCATGACAAGGTTGCAGGCTTGCAGTCGGAGAGAACCCAAGCGTTGAGCAGCTTTATCCTTGAAGAGGGTGAACCTGTTCTCGAGATTTCAGAAAACTTCGAAGAGACTGAATCACGTTGGAATGTTTTAACCGAAGACTTAACGAACCTCGACGATGCACTCTTCTGTGTTCAGCGAGCCAATGACTATCTGTCCTCAGCAAGAAACTTTGTTCTGCAGGCCAGAAGCCATTACTCGGTTCAGCAGTGGCTCGAATCGGGATACTTGGTTGATCTTTTCAAGCACTCATTGATCGGCAGGATCAAGGAGATGCTGGAGGGTGCTGAACGTAATTTGAAAACTGCTCTGGGTGAATTGATCTGTCTCAATGATGAAGATTACGACCTGTTTGAGTTCTCAGATTTCGCACCGATTCTTCTGCCCTTCTACAAGCAACTTTTCGGTGACGTTTTCAAGCAGACCAAGTTCCAAGATGTATTGTCATTGGTAGAAGAGCGTCTGGATCGCTCCGAGAGACTGCACAAGCGTCTCGAAGAAGCTCGTGAAAACGTTTTTAACAATCAAATGGAGCAAGAAAGTGCTCGTGAGAATCTGTTCCATCAGATCGGTGAAGAGAGACGTAAATTACGCCTCAGTAGCTGAAGTCATCATCAGGTGACTGTCCTGTGATGGGGCGGAGTACCTAGGAGCTGGATGAGACGATCCCTAGCGATCGTCTCATCCAGTGCCAATTTACCGGTGATCAATGCTCGACCATCTCCGAAGCAGGTGATCATTCCATCTTCTCCTGCCCAGCGGACCGAAAGAGGAGATTCCTTTAAAGCGGTCTCTTCAGAATTCTTTTTCAGCCGCTTTTTAATCTCATCGATTCCGACTTCGAGCCAGGCCTCTAGAGAACCACTGCCACAAAGTTTTCTCATGGGATAGAGATTTTGATCTAGAGTTGATGTCCAACCCTCCAGCGATGAACACAAGGGGCAGTCTGGATCGGGATATAGATCCACGAGGACTTCTCCCTCTGATATCGATCCTCGAATAATCTTACGTGAGGCGATCGTTTCATTGGCGGATGTCGTGGAAGAAGATCTGAGTAATTCCGTCAGTAATCTCATGACAGCAGCGGAGGCGGCCATGCAACTCGCGAGGAGTACGCCCTCTGTTTCACAGGTTCCGAGATCGGCTTTGGAAGCCTCTGGAGAAACCCAGCAGTGGTAACAGGGTGAACCCGGAGGAGCAAAACTAGCGGCCACCCAACGATCAGCGATGGCTCCGGAGTGGATCCAGCCGATTCCGGTTTCAAGGGAGATTTGTTGAATCAAACTCCGAACCCCGATGTGGTCTGTCGCATCGAGAACCAGGTCATGCTTGGGGATCCATTTGCGAGCATTCAGGGGTGTCAACATTTCCTGAACGCCGATGAGTTCTGTTCTCCCACCGATTTCTTGAAGTGAATCGATCGCTGCAGTCGTTTTGGGAAGCCCCGACAGGGCATCTTGTTCTGTGTATAGGACTTGACGGTGCAAATCCGAATCTCTGACTCGGTCCCCATCGATGAGAGTGAGGCGACCGATTCCACTTCGAACGAGAGCCTGTGCCAGCGGGCAACCCACGCCGCCGATTCCGACGAGCAAGATGGAAGTGTCGGCCCACTTCTGGTCCAAATCATGTCCACCTTGGACGCGCTTTTGTCGATCATATCGATCCATGGGACACCTATTTCTCATTGAGAGAGCCTGAATGGCAAGATTAGCCGAGGCAGATGGGGGACACCAGCACTCCCGATTCCAAGGAACATCTCATTCGGATTCTTCGGATTCGCCGGTTGCACCGGGACCATGCGGGGTTTGTACTGATTGCTTGATTCGAGTGAAGTTCGACTCCGGAGTGGCATTTTGATCATTCAGATGTGGCATCGCCGGATACTGGAATTCAGCAGCGGGGAAGAAGTTTGATCATGAATAGCGATTTCTTTTCTGTTGTCAGTGGGGCTTTCTCGCCTGCGATTCTCATCTCCTGCCTTATTTCTTACATTGTGGGATCGATTCCATTCACCTATCTCCTCGCTCGCAGTAAAGGCGTCAATCTTTTGGAGGTTGGGAGTGGGAATCCCGGAGCGACGAATCTTTCGAGAAATTTAGGCAAAAAAATCGGATTTGTCGGACTTGTACTCGATATTGCCAAAGGGGTGATACCTCTTCTTGTGACAAGGCAGTACTTGATGGGCGCTGAGCTTCCCGTCATGGGAGCGATGCTGGTGGGGGCTTCTGCTGTCGTCGGTCATTGCTTTTCTCCATTTCTATCCTGGAAAGGTGGAAAAGGAGTGGCGACGACTGTCGGTGTCATTCTGGCCTTCGAACCATGGCTCGCTCTCTTGATGTTAGCGATCTGGGGTGTGGGGCTGAGCCTTATTCGAAGTGTCGGTATCGCCTCTGTTTTCGCGGCAATTGTGGGAGTGGGATTAGGATTAACCCTCTATCTCGAACCGAGTGTGTTTCAGCCCATATTGATCAATAGTGGTGAACCTGAACAACAGCGAACCTTGGGTCTTATCCTTATTTTCATTTGTTCCCTCATCGTGCTGAGACACCGATCAAACATTCGTGAATACCGAGAGTCGCACAAAGGAGCCCTTCAATGAGAGTTCTCATAGCAGGTTCGGGAACATGGGGGACTGCACTGGCGCATGTCTTTCGTAGAGCAGGTCTCGATGTCACGATCCAGTGCCGTCGGTCCGAACGGGCAGAAGAATTGCGCTCTGGAGTGCATTCATTTCTTCCTGATCTACCCCAGGAAGAAGGCTATCAGGTCTGTCTTGCTGGTGAGGATGCTCCTCCTTTAGTGGATTTGGTGATCAGCGCGATTCCGACTCAAAAGATCAGAGAGTACCTCGAAGGACCCGGTGCGGATCTACCGAGAGACGTTCCCTGGATCTCCGCCTCGAAGGGGCTGGAATGTGAAACTCAAGCCGTTCCGACCCAGATTCTCCAAGAGTGCGGTGTCTCCTTCCCGCCAGCAGTTCTTTCTGGACCGAGCCATGCCGAGGAAGTTTTGAGAAATCTCCCTACTGCTGTGGTTCTGGCACATCCGGACGAAGAGTTTCTCTTGAGGGTTCAGAAGTCCCTCAGAACTCCGGAGTTCAGGGTTTACTGGAGCCAGGATCGGGTCGGAGTGGAGTGGGCCGGAGTCCTGAAAAATGTGATTGCTTTGGGGTGTGGTATTGCGGCCGGACACGGATTCGGTGACAACACAATAGCTGCGATGGTCACTCGAGGGAGTGCCGAGATTTCACGAATGGGTTGCCGGCTTGGCGGGCAGCGTGAAACCTTCTCGGGGCTTTCCGGAATCGGTGATCTCGTCGTGACATGTTTCAGTGCCCATTCTCGAAATCGAGCCGTCGGAGAAGCGATGGGTGCGGGCAATAATGTGAAGGATGTTCTGGCTGAGATGGAGCAAGTGGCAGAAGGCGTACACACATGTGGGGCCGCCTACGAGTTGAGTCAATCGCTGGATGTGGAAATGCCGATCACTGAAGCCGTCGCCAAAGTTTTAAGTGGCGATTATTCAGTGGAAGAATGTGTTAACGAATTACTTTTGAGAGTACCTGACCAAGAATGAAGGGGACCGCAATGTACTGGGTCGTAGCCGTCATATCTGTCAGGGCACTGGATGTTCTTCGAGAGCGTTTTGCGACAGAAGGCATCGTGCGGTTTACCGCTGCAGAGGTTGAGGTTTTTGAACCGGATTCCGATGCAGTAACAGGGAAGCATGCGATGCGTATTGAGGTAGCAGTGAATGAAGAGTTTCTTGAACCGACATTAAAGGTTTTAGAGAAACTGGGATCCGAAGGACACGATGTTTCAGTGCATGTTGGATCTATTGCTGATGCGCGAAGAATAAGGACAGGAGAATCCGGGCCGGAAGCGATTTAGGTCTTTGATAGATGGACCCCGCTCAACGGTCGTGTGATTTGTGATTTGTGATTTTGAAATTTGATTTTGTTCCTTTGGGGTCTGTTGCCCATATCAAAAAGGACAGAAGTATATCGGCTCTGGGGGGGCCAAGGCGAAGGGAGTGGCAGTGACGGTTAATGAAATTCTGGAACTCGTCCGGAACAAGGGGATTGAAGCGGTGGATTTCCGCTTCATGGATTTCCCTGGATTATGGCAACATTTCACGATTCCAGCTAACGGGCTGGATGAGGACACATTCACCGACGGGTTGGGCTTCGACGGCTCAAGTATGCGGGGTTGGAAGGGGATTGAGGAAAGCGACATGCTGGTCGTTCCTGATCCCTCTACGGCATGGATTGATCCATTTCCGAAGATGAAGACCCTTGTGCTTGTCTGTGACATCAAGGATCCGATTACCCACGAATCTTACGCCCGAGATCCCCGAAACATTGCACGCAAGGCGGAAGCCTACCTGCAAAACTCAGGGCTTGGTGATCAGGCATTCTTTGGACCTGAGGCGGAGTTCTTCATTTTTGATGACATCCGTTTTGATCAAAATGAACACTGTGGTTTCTACTATCTCGACAGTGTTGAGGGACGTTGGAACAGTGGTCGAGATGAAGGACCCAATCTGGGTTACAAGCCTCGCTACAAAGAAGGTTACTTCCCCGTTCCGCCGACTGATAAGCACAACGACTTGCGCAATGAAATGATGAAAAATCTCATGGATTGCGGACTCGAAATCGAATGTCAGCATCACGAAGTGGCCACCGCTGGACAAGCAGAGATCGACATCAAGTACAACACGTTGCTGAAGGCTGCGGATGACTTGATGGCATACAAGTACATTGTCAAAAACACTGCGCACCAAAATGGTAAAACTGTCACATTTATGCCCAAGCCGGTTTGGAATGACAACGGTAGTGGTATGCACATGCACCTATCTATTTGGAAGAATGGTGCGAATCAGTTTGCCGGTGACCGCTATGCCGGTATGAGCGAGATGGCTCTTCATGCCATCGGTGGAATCCTTCAACATGCTCCCGCATTGGTGGCATTGACGAATCCCACAACCAACTCATACAAGCGACTTGTTCCGGGTTTTGAAGCTCCAACAAGGTTGGCATACTCTTCAAGAAATCGTTCTGCAGCGGTAAGAATTCCAGTGGGGACTTCGAATCCTAAGGCTCGCCGATTCGAGTTTCGTTGTCCGGATCCTTCTTGTAATCCGTATTTGGCCTTCTCAGCACTGTTGATGGCTGCGATGGATGGAATCAAGAACAAGATCGATCCAGGTCTACCCTTCGATAAAGATCTGTACGATCTTCCGGCAGAACAACTCGCCGAAGTTCCAAGCACTCCGGCTTCTCTCGAAGAGGCCCTTGATTGTCTAGAGAAGGATCATGAGTTCCTGTTGGCAGGAGACGTCTTCTCTGCAGATGCCGTGTCCTCGTGGATCAGATACAAGCGGGAACGGGAAGTGGATCAGTTACGTCTGCGTCCACACCCCTATGAGTTTGCACTCTACTACGACATCTAGCCTACCGGGTCAGCCGGCGGACAGGCATGATCGCCTGTCCGCCGGTCATGGCCTTCCTGCTCCAGAGCAATTGGAATCCCTCAAGCATTGGTTACGGGAGCACTCCCCCGTGGCTGTTGCCCTCTCCGGTGGGGTTGATTCTGCTCTATTGGCATCTCTTGCATTTGAAGTTTTAGGGCAGGACGCTGTTTCTGTCACTGGTATTTCTCCCAGTCTTTCTTCCCAGGAACTGGAGGCCGCAAGAGAGTTATCCGCCAGTGTCGGGATTCGTCATCTCGAAGTTGAAACTCTAGAATTGTCTCTTCCTGGGTATCAGGAGAATTCCGGTAACCGGTGTTATTTTTGTAAGTCAGAACTCTATGGGGTGATTCTTGATAGTCCTGAACTGAAAGAGTTCACCGTCATCGATGGAACACAGGCTTCCGATGACGTCACCGATCGACCGGGTGCTGCGGCGGCTCTCGAACGCGGAGTTCTCAGCCCCTTGAGAATGTTTGGTTTTCAAAAGACGCATATCAGAAGTCTCGCCAAACAGAGGGGGCTTTCGAGTCATGATCGTCCGGCTCGTCCCTGTCTTGCGAGTCGCATTCCTGTCGGAACTCGAGTGAATGAAAAGCTTCTTCGGCGGATCGAAACTTTAGAGGCGGTGCTCTCAGGAGAAGGTTTTTCTGTTTATAGGGCTCGCTGTGAAGAAGATCGTCTGGTGGTGGAGATCGCTGCTGCGGAACTGACTGAGCGGAAGAACGAAGATTGGCGTGCACGACTGGATGCTGTTGCGCGCCGACTCGGGTTCTCGGAAAGATGGCTCGACCTTCGGGGTTACGGAGGCACTGGAGAGCCCATCCTCGAAGCGTTGGTCAGGGGATGAACTTTTGGCGGAACTGTTTCAATTTGTATTGATGCTTCTTCTCTGTCTGGCGGGTCTTCCCCGATTCATTCTTTGGATCGAATCCCATAGGCTTGGAGAAAGAGTCTTACGAGCTTCAGAAGATCCAGCCTCACAGGGGCTCCTTCAAGATGCTGTTCCCACGGTACTGATACAAATCCCTGTCTATAACGATGCCGAAGCTCTGCGGAGCCAACTTTCAAATCTCACTCAAATCGATTGGCCCAGGGCATCTCTCGAGATTCAGATTCTGGATGATTCGAATGATGGGTCTGGAGGTTTGATTCAGGGCTGGGTTTCTGAGTTGCGATCCGAAGGTGTTCCTGTGACTTGTTTGCAAAGAACTCATAGAAAAGGTTTCAAAGCGGGCGCTCTCGCTTCAGGGCTTCGCCAAAGTCATGCTCCATTCATAGCGATTTTTGATGCCGATTTTCAAATTCCAGCCGATTTTCTTCGACGTACTATTCCTGCTTTCGAGGACTCATCGACGGGGTTGGTTCAGTGTCGATGGGGCTTTTCCAATCGGGAAGAAAATATGTTAACTCGAGTTCAGGCTCGATTACTCGATGCCCACTTTCATATCGAACACAGGGCCAGAAGTCGTGCTGGACGCTTCTTTAATTTTAATGGTACTGCTGGGGTTTGGAGACGCGCCGCAATAACAGAGGCTGGTGGCTGGAGCGACGATACGGTTGTTGAGGATACCGATTTATCCCTTCGGGCATGGAGGTGTGGTTGGAAATTTGTATATCGAGATGACGTAATTTGTGAGGGGCATTTACCCACGAATTTCCGCGCTTTCAGAACCCAGCAGAGAAGATGGACTGCAGGAGCAATGCAACTTTTTCAAAAAGAGAAGTCCAGAGCTCGCCATTCTTCTTTGTGGGTGGATTTGGATATCCAATCGAGGTTCCTCACTCCATTGGCTTGTTTTGCATTGGTATTGCTGACGATGTGTGCACCGCTGAGGAGGATCTATCCCGAACTCTTGGGATCCGATCCTCGCTGGTGGCCTTTGGTTTCTACTCCAATAGTTGAGATTCCGTTTCTGTTTTTCGCAGTGCTTTTTGTAGTGTTCTATTACGGATCTACGGGGGGGCGCTGGCAGCAACGTGTCGTGGAATCGTTTTTCATCCTGATACTGGGGACTGGGATGGCTTTCTATACGTGTGGGTCACTTCTGGAGGGATTACTCGGACGAGTTTCGACCTTTGAAAGAACCCCCAAATCAGCGGTTTCTTCAGGCGGTAGATCTCCAACGGGTTGGGAGTATCTTTATTTCCTAGTGACAACAGGGCTGTTTCTCAGTGCTCTCCAAGAAGGATTCATCTCTGTACTGCCTCTTTTGGGGATGACTATGGTGGGTTTGCTCTGGAGTTTTTTAAGCTTTAAATCGAAGATCTCAGCCTCAACAACGGGGGAGAGAGGTCTTCCTCTTGCTGGAACCGACCTCATTTCGTAGGTTAAACAGACCCGGCATGAAGTTCGGGCCTTCTCCTGAACCGGAGGTTTCTTGATCGCCAAGATCGTCACTATCGATGGACCCGCAGGTTGTGGCAAAAGTACTGTATCCCGGAAAATCGCCGCCCGACTTGGAGGGCGAATGTTTTCGAGTGGTCGAATTTATCGAACCCTGACCTGGTTGGCTCTCGAAGATAAAATCGATCTTTCCTGCTTCGAGGACGTCGCACAATTACCGTTGGATCATGTCTTGTCGATCGTCGCGCCGGATGCGCAATTCAATGTTCTTGTCGATGGCAAGAATCCGGGAGACGTTTTAGATTCAACGAGAGTGACGAAAGAAATTCATTACATCTCGGGGAATGCCCAATTACGTCAACTCGTCTTGCCTCTTCAAAGAAGTATTCCTTCCGACCTTCCTGTTGTTGCTGAAGGACGAGATATGGGAACAGTGGTCTTCCCTGATGCTCCAGTAAAGATATTTCTGACAGCGACATCTGAGCAGAGAGCGATTCGTCGGCATGAAGAATTAAAGAAGCGTCTCGGTGAAGAGGTGACCTTTGAAGAGGTACTGAGACAAGTGATTGAGAGAGATGATCGAGACAGTGAGAGAGACATCTCCCCGATGCGACCCGCTGAGGGTTCCTGCACAATTGATTCCACTGAATGCACCATCGAAATGGTGGTGGATTCCATTCTTGAGAGGATTCCTCCAGAGTGGATCCCGGAGACAAACCCATCTACCGACTGATACGCGGCACAGCGTGGTTCTTTTGCAAGATCCTGTTTCGCCATCGAGTTCGTGGACATGAAAATATTCCCAAAGAAGGCCCCTTTTTGTTGGCGGTCAATCATTCCAGCAATCTGGATCCGATCCTTGCCGGGACTTCTGTCAAAAGGCCTCTGGCATATATGGCCAGAAGTACACTTTTCAGTCCTGCTCCCATGGGCTGGATTCTGAGAAATGTGAACGCTCTTCCCCTTGAAAGAGAAGGGCTCGGTATCGCCGGATTCCGAGCGATCCTGGACCATTTAGAGGCGGGCGGGGGGGCATTGATCTTCCCGGAGGGAACGCGGAGTGCCGATGGAAGACTGAAGCGCTTCAAAGGCGGAATCGTCCGTTTGGCGAATCTTGCGCAGGTTCCAGTGGTTCCAGCGTACATTTCCGGTGCTGCTCGGGCCATGAGGCGGGGGAATCGGCTTCCTAGGCCCCTGAATACCGAAATCACATTCGGAGAATGCATCGACAAGGAGGTCTTCTCAGAGGAAGATAACGGGTTGGAAGTGCTGCGGAAGGCCATCGAGGACCTTGTTCAGGATGATCACCGCTTACCTCCAATTTAGTCTGTATCGATCACGAAGGTCGTGGTCTCAGACAACAAACCAGGATACGCCAGCCTGTAGTTTAGGGATCCGAAGGTCGGATCCTCTCAGGGGCGGTCCGTGACCCACTGAAGGGGCCTTTTTCCATGGCCAAACCAGAACTGCTCAAGCAGTTTGATCTCCGGGGCGAATCCCTGGATGACAAAGTCAACGATTACCTGCAGGGCGATTCCATCGATAGGGTGGATGAGATTCTCAGGGATTCTGTGATCGATTTCGAAGAAGAAAAGATTATTCAGGGCAAGGTTGTCAGCACTTCCGATGACTGGGTCATCGTGGATGTCGGATACAAAGCCGAGGGTGAAGTTCCGAGAAGCCATTTCGAGGGTGCCGAGATCATTGTCGGTGACACTGTCGATGTGCTGATCGAGGAAGTCGATGAAGAAGACGGCCGGATTATGCTTTCGAAGCGTAAGGCTGATCGTATCAAAGGCTGGGAAAAAGTTGTTGAGACTCACAACGAAGGTGACGTGGTCACCGGACGTGTTCTCCGCAAAATCAAAGGCGGACTGCTCATCGATATCGGTGTTCCCGTATTCCTGCCAGCCTCTCAAATCGCGATCCGCAGGGTCGGCGATGTTTCCGAATTTGTGGGCAAGGATCTTGAGTGCAAGATCATTAAGATCGACGAGCCACGAATGAATATCGTGGTCAGCCGTCGCAAGCTTCTTGAAGAGCGTCGCGATGAGTTGAAGTCCAACCTGATGACCGAAATCGAGTTGGATCAGGTCCGCAAAGGTACCGTCAAGAACATCACCGATTTCGGCGCATTCGTCGACCTTGGTGGAATCGACGGTCTACTGCACATCACAGACATGTCCTGGGGTCGTATCAATCACCCCAATGAAATCTTGACCGTTGAGCAAGAAATCGACGTCAAGGTGCTCAAGATCGACAAGGACCGTGAGCGGATTTCCTTGGGTCTCAAGCAAACTCAACCGAGTCCGTGGGATGACATTGAAGAGCGCTTCCCCATCGGTTCGAAGATTTCTGGAAAAGTTGTCAATGTGCTCTCCTACGGAGCCTTCATTGAACTTGAAGAGGGGATCGAGGGTCTTGTCCACGTGTCAGAGATGTCCTGGACGAGAAGAATCTCTAACCCCCGCGAAGTGGTTGAAGAAAACCAAGAAGTCGACGTTGTCGTTCTTGAAATCAAGAAAGACAAACAGGAGATCAGCCTCGGCATGAAGCAGGTTGAGGTCAATCCATGGGAAGTCGTCGCGCAGAAGTACCCTGTCGGTCACTACATCAGCGGCAAGGTGCGTAACCTGACGAACTATGGAGCCTTCGTTGAGCTTGAGGATGGAATCGATGGTCTTTTGCATGTCAGCGACATGTCTTGGACTCGCAAGATTATCCACCCCTCCGAGAAGTTGGACAAAGGACAAGAAGTCCATGCCGTCGTGCTCGAGGTCGATCAGGAGCGCAAGCGCATTGCTCTCGGTCTCAAGCAGATGGAAGAAGACCCCTGGGTACGCGAGATTCCCGATACCTATGCCATTGGAACCGTTGTTCGCGGAACCGTTACGAAGACCACCAACTTTGGTGCATTCGTTCAGATGGAAGAGGACCTCGAAGGATTGCTCCACATCTCGGAACTGTCTGGCGACAAAGTCGACAGCCCAGAGCAGGTGGTCACCATTGGTGAAACCGTCGACGTGAAAGTGATTCGAGTCGATGATGAGAGCCGTAAGATCGGTTTGAGTCTGAAAGAAGTGACAGAAGAGGAGAGTGCCCAGTTGGCCGCCCTTTATGAGCAGGCTGCAGAAGGTGAATTTCCGACGACCGTTGGATCTGTTCCGGAGAATCTTCCCGACGAAGTGCCGGATATCGAAGATCCTGAGGATGTCGTTCCTGTTCCTGAGGCTGGAGACATTGAAGAGAATGCCAGTATTGAAGAGCCGACAGCTGATGCACCCACTGAAGAGGCTTCCTCTGAAGAGGTTGCAGGAGAAACGAGTGACGATGATGAGACCGAGAATCGGGAATAATCCTGTTCCGGTATTCCGGATTGGTACGAGTTGCGAGGAGGATCGGGATGACCCGGTCCTCCTCGTGATCATCCCGATTCTATGGCTCTCATTGCTGGTATTTTTTGCTCACCCAGTTCTGGCGACCGAGCTGGGGTCGGATCCACAAATCTCAAATGGGGAATCCGGATCTTCTTCCTCGAAGATCGATGACAAAGAGGTGGTTCAAACCTTTTTAGAGGGCCGCTACAAGCAAGCCCTCGAAGCCTACAAAGCCGGAAATTTTGAAAAGGCCTGGAAAATGTCCGAGGCCATTCTCATTCTTGCTCCGGATAACTTGTTCATTTTTGATCGTGTGAATGCTCTTCGTAGAAGAGCTCAGGGACGGCATCTCAGTCAGAGTTCCGTCGCAGTTCGTTTTTCTGTCGAAGAAGACGAAGACGATATTGAAGGTGGGAATTCCAGTCGGGATGACAGTCTCGATGAGAAAAAGTCTCCCTTTCCCAAACCATTCCTGACAGGAGTGGTTCTTCTCGAGAATCTTTCCGACGAAGCGATTCAGTTTGGCGATGGTCGAGCTGAGGAAGATATTCTGGGCCAGGTGGTCTGGAGAGTCCGAGAAGTGTACCTAGACGGTACCGAGAGGGTGTGGTCCGACACTCGAGTCTTGAGAATCGAAGGAGGCTTCAGGGTAGATCCTGGAGCGAGCAGGGGGATCCCTGTGCAACTTCCGATTCCGGTGTCCAGATATCGGCCTTTGATTCAGGAGTGGATCGTTGCCGGAAATACTCGCCCCTTGAAGTTGAAAACTCCAGAGGGTGAAGTCACGAGAGGGCTTCCTTGGATTGAGGAGAGAGGTCGGTTTCTCGACCCAGATATGAATGAACTCTCTACAAATCCACGGGAAGGGATGCGCCTGGCGCTGGTCAAGGGCGATGTCCCTGGGTTGGTCCTGGCTCGGCATCTCTGGCTGGATCGAAGACATGAGCGAAAAGCTTCTCCTGATCTTACCGATCCTCTCATCGAAGAGGTGATTTCGTCGTTGGGGAGCCACGAGGGCAAAATGGATTATCTTCTCGTGGGTGTTCTCGAAGAAATCACGGGATTGATCATGGAGAGATCGGCCCGGATATGGAAGATATGGGGACTGTCTCGTCAGGTGCGACGAGATGGGGGAGATGGGAGATAGGCTTTGGCTTTCGTTGAGGATGATGCATTCAAGGAAGTGACCCGCGGTGCTGTCACTGTCGACACTTTGGAAGAACTACAGAAAAAGTGGGCGATTTCCCAATCGAAATCAAAGCCACTCCGAGTGAAGCTAGGTGTGGATCCTACAAACCCACAACTTCACATCGGTCATGCCGTTCCGCTGCGCAAGCTTCGCCAGTTCCAGGATGCTGGACATTTGGCGGTCCTCATCATCGGTGATTATACCGCTTGTGTCGGAGACCCTTCGGGCAGGGATAAGACCCGTCCGACTCTGACCCATGATCAGGTTCGCGAGAACGCTGAAAGTTATCTAGAGCAAGCGTGGAAAATTCTCGATCAAGAGAAAACTGAACTCCGTTGGAACGGTGACTGGTTCCGAGAGATGTCATTTTTAGATGTGATCGCTCTCTGTGGCAGGACGACTGTGGCACGCCAATTAGAGCGCGACGATTTCCAAAAGAGATTCAGTGGCGGCCTTCCCATCAATCTACACGAGTTTATTTATCCCCTCATGCAGGCTTGGGATTCCGTTCAAGTTCAAGCCGATGTCGAATTGGGGGGGACCGATCAGACCTTTAACCTATTGCTGGGAAGAGATCTGATGCGTCAAGAAGGATTAGATGCACAAGTCTGCATGACCTTGCCTCTACTTGTGGGAACAGATGGCAGCCGCAAGATGTCAAAGACATACGGTAATTCGATCGGTATATCCGACTCTCCTGAGGATATCTTCGGTAAAACGATGTCTATTCCAGATGAGGCGATGAGGGATTACTTCACATTGGGAACCGATCTCTCTTTGTCTGAAATAGAAGATCGCCTCGCCTCTTCTCCGAGAGAGTGCAAAGGGTTTTTGGCGAAGACTATGGTTCGTCTTTATCACGGTGAAACAGCCGCGGAGGCTGCCGAACAGAACTTCGTCAATATATTCGCTAAGGGAGGACTTCCCGATGATATTGAAGAATTTTCAGTCGGCGGAGATCTCATCGAGGATGGCAAGGTCTGGATCGTAAAACTGGTGGTCGAAGCGGGAATGGCTCCTAGCAACAACGAAGCTCGCAGAAATGTTCAGGCGGGTGGAGTTCGTATCGACGATGTCAAAGTACCAGATGCGGATGACAAGATTGAGATCAAGGATGGAATGATCTTGAGAGTTGGAAAGCGCAAGTTCAGAAAGATCCGTCTGGGTTAGCCGAGCTCGTTGTGAAGTTGACCTCTCACCAAGGCATCCACGGCAGCAGGTAGGGCTTTCATCTCTGCATCAAAGACACGTGCTGCCAGTGCTCGAACGTCATCGTCGGGATGCACCGTTACTTTCTCTTGTAAGATGATCGGGCCACGGTCGTATTGGTCGTCGACAAAGTGGACTGTGCAGCCTGAGACAAGATCTCCCGCCTCCAATACCTTTTTATGGACTCTATCTCCGTAACAGCCTTTTCCTCCGTGTCGGGGGAGGAGAGAGGGATGGATATTGATGACGCGGTGCTGCCAGTTTTTCGGAATAGCGAGTTTTCGAAGCCAGCCACCCAAGATGGCAAACTGGCAACCCGCTGCATCGAGAGAGTTGAAGATCTCCCTCGATTCCTCGACGGTGCTACAGGGGTGTACTTCCCAAGGGATTCCTGCTTCTTCAGCTCGCTCGAGGCCACCGATCCCAGCTTTACTGGCGATCACGAGGTCGATTTTGGCAGGTATATTTTGTTCTTCGATTTGAGCCCATAAATTGACGAGGGTTCTTCCCCCTCCTGAAAGAAGAAACCCGACGGATACCTTTTCGGTACCCGTCGGGTTTTCGGCTCGTTCAGAATCTGAATTCATCTTCGATTTACAGGTCGTTGAGGCTGGTCAGGATTTGCCCGATCAAGCCGTACTCACATGCTTCCTCAGGAGACATCCAGTAGTCCTTGTTGGTGTCCTTCTCAACCTGTTCCACATCTCGTCCTGTTTCACTGGCAATCAACTCATTACATCTGCGGCGCAGTTTGAGAATCTCGTCTGCAGTGATTTCAATCTCGGATGCTTTACCACGAACTCCACTGGAGGGCTGGTGGATCATGATCCGTGAGTTCGGAAGCGAGAAGCGTCGCTCATTGGGAGTCGCCAATAGAATGACTGTACCTGCAGAGGCATTCAGTCCATTTGTGATGCAGAGTACTGGACTGCGAATGAACTTGATCGCGTCATAGATGGCGAATCCGTCATCCGCTGATCCCCCAGGGGTGTTGATGAAGAGACGAATCGGATCATCGTTCTGGGAATCGAGCCACAGCAATGCTGGAACGATTTTGCGAGTCAACTTCGGAGATACTTCCTCAGAGATGAAGAGCGTTCTTTGCTTCTCCATCAAATCCTTGAGGTAGTTGCCGGACGCTCCGCCTTTGTCCTCTTCCTTGTCAGAATTCTCGGACATGTAGTTTGACGTGTAATCGATGGAATCAATCATCCTTGGTGGCCCCTTTCTGGGCATTCGGTGGCATGAACTCCTTGTTGTAGAAACTGGACAACCAGTTTCGTGAGGTGGGGTTCGGCCCCTGCTGCTACTGACAAGATCTCTTCTACGGAAACTTTCTTCAAGTGATCCGGGTCGCAAAGATCGGTGATCACCGATATTGCTGAGGCCCGAATGCCCTCATGTGCACAAATTATGACTTCTGGAACAGTCGACATTCCTACCACATCAGCCCCTAAACCCCTCAGCATGCGATATTCCGCCCGAGTTTCGAGATTGGGGCCGGGGACGGCCACGTAGACTCCGCGGGATGCACGAATTGTAGATTTCTGAGCAATTTGTAAGAATCGATCCACGGAATCGAGGCAATATGGCTCACTCATGTCCGGAAATCGAGGGCCCCAGTCGTCATGATTCATGCCCGTCAGCGGGTTGGATCCCATCAAATGAATGTGGTCATCCAGTATCAGCAAATCACCTTTTTCCATTTCAGGTGAGAGCCCTCCGCAGCAATTGGAGATAATTGCCGATTGAACCCCAAGCCGTGCAGCGACTCGCATCGGCATGACGACTTCCTCCATGGAGTAACCCTCGTAGAGATGGAATCGCCCTTGGAAAGTTAGGACGCGAGTATTTCCAATCGTTCCGAAGTGGAGTTTTCCTTCGTGGCCAGGGGCCGTGGATTGGGGGAATCCTGGAATCGATGCGTATGAAATACTCGTTCTATCTGAGATTTCTTCGACCAGTCCGCCCAGTCCAGTACCTAGAATGATCACCACTTCCGGAGGAGCTCCGGGGTTGGCGTCTACCAGTGCACTGGCAGCATCTTCGATGCGCTGGCGTTGTGCATGACCCTTTTCCTGGATCGTTGGCATGTCAAGTTTCTCCATTCACTCCAGATGAGAGCGCAATGCTTCCTCAACTTCATTACTCGTGATTTTCATCAGCAAGAAGGTTTTTCTTCTACTTTGCTCACCCCGAAGAAGCCTGATTCGGCTCTTTGGTATTCCGAGGGTACCTGAAAGTACCTCACAGATGGTGCGATTTGCCTTTCCCTTCTCAGGAGCGGTGGTCACCTTGACCACCAGAGCTCCTTGGCGAATCTCTCCGGTAGAGTTTCTGGAGGCCCCGGGAATCGCTCGGACCGAGAGTTCTATACCCTCGGGAGTGGACTTGAGCTCCGGGAATTCCACGGGTTTCTCAGCATCATCACTCATGGATTCGTGGACTCTTCAGAGGGATTTTCTGAAGACTGGAGATCATTCAGGAGATCCTGAAGCGTCTCAAAGTCCATTTCTTGCCAGATTCTCTCTGCAGCCTCTTTCCGGTTATTCCATTCGAGGAGAAGACCCAGATAGCCCATCCAGTCTTTTTCAAGATCGGCCTCGAGCAATAGATCGAGACGTGAGCCAGGGAGTATCTCCTTCCAAAGGAGGTAACGCCCGAGTCCTCCGGGAGTATCCCGATAAATGATTCTGTCATTCTGAAGGGTGACTTCGGTCGCCTTGAAGGAGCCCGAATTCGTGGAGACTTGTCGATTTCTTCGCGTGGGAAGGCTTTGTTGAACGAGGCTTGCCAATTGTCGATCAAACTGAGTAAACATCTCGAGGTGCTGATCGATTCTGCGTCGATCAGGTGAGGAATAACTTTCTTCGAGGAGAGCAGAACGGAGATCCCGTGCGGCTTTTTGACCACTGAAGGATTGGTTCCAAATTCCCCAACTCCGAGTGAGCGCTGGACTGATGGAAGTTTTCTCGGGAGTCTTCGAGGCGCTATTAGAGTTCTCTATTTCTCCACGCAATTGTAATGAAAAAGATTCGGTCTCAGGTATGAGAGCTCTCGTCGACATCTGATTGAGAATGCCCTCGGCTTCAGCAAGTCTTCCCTCCTCGATGAAAGATCGAGCTTCGATCATCGCAGACTGCCACATGGAGATCGCACTGGTGGTTAACTCCATGAGAAACTGATCTCTCTGATCCCACGCTCGAGTTCCACGGTGAACTTCAGAGAGCTGAAGGACTTCCGCGCGAGCTCTCCCGGGTTGATCCGATCGAAGCCAGCCTTCCGCTCTAGAGCGAACCAGATTCCAGTCCCTTTCGGCAGCCTGTTGCTTTTTGTCCGCGATGGCTTCTTCCGACTTGAGTTCGGAAATCAGCTCCGAAGCCTTATTGGCGGCTCGAGTGTTGGGATACTTTGAGATCAAATTCTCGAGAGTCGAAATACGAGCACTGAATGATGAAGGGTTTTCTTCATTGGATAAGGCCTCTGCAAGCAGCGAGCGTGCGCTGTTTTCCTGATCCAACTCCGCAAGTTTTGAATATTCAGATTCAAGGTTCGACTCGAGATTCCGCAGTTTTTCTTTTGCGACAAGAAGTTGCTCAGAGGAGAGAAGTTCGGAATTGTCGACAAGGAATTCAACCTCAGTACTGAGTTGCAGGAGTTGTTCTTCAGCAGCACCTAATCGACCACTATTGATCAGTAACTCTGTTTTTTGTTGGGCCTCGGGTAAGTCTAGGAGTACTTTTTCGACCTGGATTTCAATGGGGGACTTCATAGGTGTCTCATTGAAAAATTTTGTGGAGGAATATCCAGAAACAAACACAAAAAGAATGACGAGGAAAATCCCACTTTTAGAGCGGGCGGTCGGAGCTTTTTGTTGATTTTCATGAATAAGAACATCGATGACTTCACCCAGATATTTTGCATTTCCGGGGCGTCCTTCCGGCGAGGGGGACATCATTTTCGCCAGAAGATCTTTCACCTCATTCGGAATAGTATTCTCGGGTGCGACTTCGTCAATGTCGGGAGCGTGGGTCGCATCCATATGTTTGAGAATGACGTCACGGGCACCCTTGCCTTTGTAGGGGGTTTTCCCCGCGAGGCAATGGAACAGAGTTGCACCGAGAGAATAGATGTCCGCACGTTGATCAATGGCATCACCACGGGCCTGTTCGGGGGCGATGTAGTGCGGAGATCCACTGACGCCCTCTTTTTGTGAAACCAGTCCAGAAGCATCGGTTTTTCTGGCGATTCCAAGGTCGCCGATCTTGATGATTCCGTGATTGTTGACGAGTAGGTTTCCCGGCTTGATGTCCCTGTGGACGATGCCTTGCTTCTCCGCAAACTCTAGGCCTTTGGCGGCTTGCCTGACGATGTCGAGAGCCTCCAGCATGGGAAGAGCTCCGGATTCGTCGATACGTTTTTCAATACTGCCTTCACTCACAAGTTCCATGGTGAAGTAATGGAGGTCTTCTTGTTTTCCGACGTCATAGACTTGAACAATATGCGGATGACTTAATTTTCCAGCGGCTCTGGCTTCCCGAATAAACATATCGATGAAGGCTTGATCACTGGTGTACTTGTGAGAGAGAATTTTAAGGGCTACTGGGCGATCGAGTGAAATCTGGCGAGCTTGGTATACGGTTCCCATCCCTCCTCTACCGATACGCTTCTCAACTTTACAGCCACCGATCACTTTCCCAATCAGGGGATCGTCTTCATGGAGAAAGGTGAGGCGAGTTACGCCGATATCAATATGATCATTATGTTTCAGGGCAACGATCTCTGAGACGAGCTCGCCATTGACTTGGATTCCGTTGGTACTTTCTAAATCTCGAATCCACCAAAGTGAGTCTCTAAACTCGATTTGGCAATGACGTCGACTCGATTCGTCGTCACGTAAATGGATTTGAGCATCCGGATCGCGTCCGACGAGTAATACGCCTTGATCCTTGATAGACCATGACCGACCTCGGTCAGGACCTTTTTCAGCGACGAGCTTCGGCATTACCCACCTTTCTCGTCAGTCAGGAGAGTTCTTCCTAGGCGAAGGATGGTCGCTCCTTCCGCTACGGCGACTCGCCAGTCATTCGACATGCCCATCGAGAGGGTCTTAAAAGAATTTGCCGAATCCTCTTCGAGTCGATCACTGATTTCATCTCGCAGTTGTCGTAACGCCCTAAAAATGGGACGACATTCCTCAGCAGGCAGTTGAGGTGCCATCGTCATGAGGCCCTCGAAACGCAATGAATCGAACTGCGAGATCCACTCGGGAATCAAGTTCAATGCAGTGAGGGGGTCCAACCCTGATTTTTGATGTTCACCAGCGATATTGATTTGGACCAGTACCGACAAGGAGCGGCCGAGATTGTCCTCGACCCAATGATTGAGAGTTTGTGCGAGTTTTAACGAATCTAGGCTATGGAGAAGTTCGATGCGAGGAGCGACGAGAGAGATTTTGTTTCTTTGGAGTTTTCCAATGAAGTGCCAACCACCCGGATCCTGTCCTGGATCTGTTTTATCTTCGAGTTCCTGAGCTCGGTTTTCACCCAACGGACCTTGGTCAGCTTCGAGAAGTCTACGAGTGTCCTGACCTGACAAGTACTTGGTCACTGGAAGGATGAGCGGAGATAAGGATTCATCTCGCTCTTCAGTTTCGGATCGGTCTCTACGCGTGGATGAGACTTTACGCGTGGATGAGACTTTACGGATGGATGCGATTTCATCCGCTTCTCGCTGAATCAGATCTCTTTGTTTGACAAAGAAGTCCAGATCCAGTTCGAGACGGGTTCTCATGCATTCTCCAAAGCCTGCGTCAGATTCAATCGAATGGATTCTCTACCAAACAGCCCTCTGATTTCATTGATGAATTCTTCAGACGCATCGATTTTGAATCGGTCTTCACAGAAAATCCGCCAGTTTTTCCCGTCGACGTGATCGAAGAGAAGTGTCAACGAAATCTTACCGGGAAACCTTTCGAGTATCTCTTTGGTTTTGAAGAGTTGTCCCTCCGTCACATCTTTTGGAAAGACAATGCCGACATGTTCGGCTAATTCAGAGACCGCATTTGAGAGACTGTAACACCGTTTGACCTTTATCTGATCCTGGGAGCGTGAGCCTTCTTCGTCAGAGGCCATTTCAGCTTGGCCTTGGATGATGAGTGTGTTGTCGACTTCAAGATCACCGGTGCAGTCCGCGTACACTTTGGGAAAGAAGACCGCATCGATAGAACCACTGCGATCTTCAAGGGTGACGATGGCCATGGCATCGCCACGTTTGGTTTGTCGTTTTTTTATCTTTGAGACCATGACAGCAAGAGTCACAGCTTTTTGGTCAACCGTTGAATCTAACTCTGAAATCAAGTGTGTCCGCAAAGGGAGTAGTTCCGATTCTCTGCGCTCAAGGGGATGTCCACTCAAGTAAAAACCCAAGGCGGATTTTTCCCTAGTGAGTTTGTCTCCCTCACTCCATTCAGGGACTTCCGGCCAATGTTCTTCGGTTTCTGGCTCACTTCCGCTTCCAAAGAGGGATAGTTGGCCAGCCTGCTTTTCGGCATGGACACGTTTACCTTCTTCGATGGCGTCAGGAATAGCGGCGAACATTGAAGATCTCGGTTTGCCCAGTCCATCGAATGCTCCACCCTCCACTAATTTTTCGATGACTGTTCGGTTGACCAAGTCTGGTTTGACTCTTGAGGTCAAGTCGTAGACCGAGGCGAAGGGGCCTTTGCGATCGCGTTCAGCAATGATTTGCGAGATTACTTTTTCACCGACCCCTTTGAGCGCAACGAGTCCATAGACGATATTTTCGTCTGCCAGTGAGAAGCTACTCTTTGAAACATTGACATGGGGTGGGATGACCTCGATTTCCATTTCTTTGCATTCATCGAGATAGGTCACCATGGTTTCGACAGTAGAAATATAGCAAGACATGACTGCCGCCATGAATGCTGCCGGGTGATTCGCTTTGAGGTATGCCGTTTGGTAAGAGATCAGTGCGTAAGCTGTGGAGTGGGATTTATTAAAACCATACTTCGCGAACTGCTCGATTTGATCAAAGATGGCTTTCGAAATCTTTTCCGGCACTTCTGAATTCTCTTTGGAGCCCTCGATGAACTGGCCACGGAACTGTTCCATCAGTTCCACTTTCTTCTTTCCCATGGCCTTCCGCAGATTGTCTGCGTCGTTCATGGAAAAACCTGCCATTTTGTTGGCGATCCTCATGACCTGTTCCTGATACAGAATCACACCATTGGTGTCCTGAAGGAGTTCTTCCAAGGAGGGGTGTAGGTATTCGACCTTTTCTCTTCCATGCTTTCTGTCGCAATAGAGCAGGTGCATGCCAGATCCGAGAGGTCCTGGTCTGTACAGTGCCAAGACAGCGATGATGTCTTCAAAGCAGTCGGGCTTGAGGTTTCTGAGCAACTCCCTCATGCCGTCACTCTCCAGCTGGAAGATTCCGTGAGTGTCTCCATGACAAAGCAACTCAAAGGTAGGGGAGTCATCTAGGGGAAGGTTGTCCAGATCGAGAGCAATCCCGGTGGACTCCTCGATGAGCTTCTTTGCTTTGTCAAGAATCGTCAGGTAGCGGAGACCGAGGAAATCAACTTTCAGGAGACCAATCTTCTCAAGGATTTCCATCGGGTACTGCGTGACCACGTCGTCCCCGTTTTTCGCCAGTGGAATCAGTTCGGTCAGTGGTCTGTCGGCAATCACCACTCCTGCAGCATGAGTGGAGCAGTGCCTGTTGAGTCCCTCCAACTTTTGAGCGACTTCGAACAATTCTTGATAACGCGGATCCCGGGTTGCTTTCGCCAAGTCCGGCTCTTGTTCGAAAGCTTCTTCCAATTTGATACCGGGCGTGTTGGGTACTTTTTTCGCCAGTTGATCCACCTCTGAAAGGGGGATTCCTAAAACTCTGCCGACGTCCCTGAGTACTGCTTTGGCTGCCATCGTTCCAAACGTCACGATCTGGCAAACCCGGTCTTTTCCATATTTATTTTGAACGTACTCGATCACCTTCTCTCGACCGTCCACACAGAAATCAATATCGATATCCGGCATGGAGATACGATCAGAGTTGAGGAACCTCTCGAAAATCAGATCGTATTTGAGAGGGCAAAGCGTCGTGATATCTAGGCAATAGGAAACGATAGATCCGACAGCCGAGCCTCTGCCCGGGCCTACAGGAATATCATTTTCCCGAGAGTATCTGCAAAAGTCCCAAGTGATCAGGAAGTAGGATACGAATCCCATCTTCGTGATGACGTCGACTTCGTACTCAAGCCTTTCTCGAGCACCTTCTGGAGGATCGGGGTAGAGTCTTTCGAAGCCCTTCTCGACCAGTTCCCTGAAACGAACCAGATTTTCTTTCTCAGCAGCTTCAGCGCTGGATTCGTCCATTGCCGGAGGAGAGTCATCGTCGAAGAAAACGGGAAGGAACATTTTCCCCGTCTCCATTTCGAAGTCGACCATTGCTGCAATGTCATCGGTATTCGTTAAGTATTCAGGGTGATCCCCAAATAAGGTCTGCATTTCGAGACCGGACTTGAAGTAGAAGTCTTTCGACTCAAAAGTCATTCGATCGGCATCGTCGATTTGTTTACCCGTATTGATACAGAGGTGTACCTCTTGGGCACGGGCATGATCTTTGGTGAGATAGTGCACGTCATTGGTGGCAATGATGGGAATATTCAGTTTCTGTGCCAATTCAGGGGCACGCTCAATAATTCTTTTTTGCTCGGTTAACCCGTGATCTTGGAGCTCCATGAAGAAGTGACCGGGCTCAAAGATATCTACATACCTTCGGGCACAGAGTTCCGCTTTTTCAGAATCACCATGAAGCAGTGCGCGATTAATCTCACCAGCAAGGCATGCACTTGTTGCGATCAAGCCTTCCGAATGTTGGCGTAGTAGTTCGTGGTCGATGCGAGGCTTGTAATAAAATCCTTCGACATAGGCTGAGCTGGAGAGTTTTAACAGGTTGTGATAACCCACTTCATTTTTTGCCAAGAGAACCAGGTGAAAGTGCGGTTGCCGACCTCCACCTTCTCGCTTGCGGTCATGTCGACTGCCGTCAGTGATGTAGGCTTCCATACCAATGATGGGTTTGATGCCGGCCTGACGGCAGGCCTGATGGAACTCCACTGCTCCATACATGTTTCCATGATCTGTCAGGGCAAGCGCTTTCATGCCTTGATCACCGGCAAGTCGGACCATATTTGGAATGGTATTGACGCCATCGAGCAGACTGTAGTGACTGTGGACATGTAGATGGCAGAATCGATCGGTGACCTTGGACAATTGACCTCCGCTGGGGTGACTCCGGTCTTATCAAAACTGACCGGTACCCAGACGTTTTAGGCTCCCTATTCCTCTTGGGCAAGGACTGCGATTCCTTGATGTGGGAGCCCGGGGGTGCGACTCTCTCTGCACTGGAGGAATAACTTGCACCAGAACGCTGAGGAACACACACAGGACCCGTCTGCCGAGAAGCCTGAAAAAACGGCTTCTGAGGGAGAGTCTTCAAAAAAAATGACATACGCCCGTCTCAGGGACGAGGAACAGCGTGTCGCTGGGGGGGGACGCTGGAGTGTCGACTCCAGTCGCCGTTACTGTGCCCATACCCGGGAGGAAATCCCCAGAGGAACCCCTTTCTGGACGGTGTTAGCCCCTGCAGACCCCGAAAACGCACCAGAATCGGCAGGACCTCTCACCGCCTTCTTCTCTCGTCAGGACTATTGCGAAGAGGCGATGGCCGAATTGGACCCCTCGCTCTTTTTCGCCCGGTGGAAAACGGTGGTTCCCACTGCGGATGGTCCTGCAAAAAGAGTCGTGAATATCGCCTCTCTATTGGCCACATTTCTCGATTTGGTCGCTTCTGAACAGACTCCAAGCGAATCAGGGAGAGTGGAAGAATCATCTACCGATCTCTCTGGGGACGACGGCGGGGCTGCATCAGAGGAGACCGAGGAAGTGTCTGCTGAGGAACTTCCGTTGCCGCCTCTGGGTTTAGAAGTGGTTGCCGGAACAGATAGAACCCGATTGGCCTATCTCCTGGCTCTCTTCCTGATTCGTAAGCGATCTCTCGTCTGGGAGGATCATGCAGGAGAGGCCTTGTTGGTCCGGGAAAAAAACTCAGAAGAAATCTATCAGATTCCTGTGCCAGATCTGGATCGAGAGACCCTTGAGACGGCAGTGGGGGAGATTGAAGCTCTCTTTAGTTAGGGTTTCAGGCGCATTCTTGAGCGCATCCGCTGAGGCTTGGGCTTGAGCGCATCCGCTGAGGATTCAGCGATCTCCTGCTGAAGAACTCTTCCTCGAAATATCGTCGCGCCCTTCTTCGTTGAGAGATGAATCCGGGAATTCTCTGCGATCCGTTCGATCTCTTTCTGGGATCTTTGGAAAGAGGGGCTCTCGGTGTCGAGTCCTTCCCCCTCTCATTACATGATTCATTACATGATCGAGGGCTCCCTTCGATCCCCACTTTCCTCCACAAGTTGGATTATCGATGGGCTCTCTCGTGGAGCTTCTCAGCTTTTACGGAGCCCTGGAATAGCCTTATCTTTGTGAGTATTGCGAGTATTTAGGTAATTGAAGGCGATTTCAGCTTCTGAGACCGTCTTTGAAATTTATTTTGAGCCCTCCAAAAAAAATATCTTCAGGCAGGCCCCAAATATGGTGGGGGTCGATGAAGCCACCCGTAGATGTTGTGGAGGGCTGGTCGTAAGTCCATATTTAACAACACTATGTGAAAACTAGTGCCTTGCGGGGGCGAATGATGCCCATAAAGTGGGGCCAAGTGGGAACAAGGGGAGCATGGTTCCACGTTGAGGGGGCAGACGAGTGAGCTCTTTGTTCAGTGAGTTTGTTTTTTAATCCAGAGATTTGGAGTGGCCTGTGGCAGCGCATTTCAAGGGACAGTTTGAACTGACCCTCGACGATAAGGGGAGAGTGATCATCCCTTCTCGTCTGCGTGCCAAGATCGATCCTCGTTGCGACGGTGAGGGATTTGTTGCCACCGCCGGAACGGCTCCATGTCTCTGGATCTATACGACCGCCGAATGGGATCGGATCTCAGAAGAGACGCGAAAGTACGCCCGAGGATCTGCGGAACTGCATGAACTTCAGCGTTATCTCTTCGGAATGGCAGAAGACTTGAACCCGGATCGACAGGGACGGGTGTTGATAGGGAATCGTCTTCGCAACTGGGCCCAGCTCGATAAGGAAGTGGTCTTCGTCGGTTGCTTCGACAGGATCGAGATCTGGGATGCTGCCGTATGGAATGAACGTAATGAAGATCGCGAGGCTTACCAAAATCGATTGGATGCCTTCCGTGACGAACACGGTGACTACGCAAGAAGAATGGATCAGTACTTCGGTGGAACTTCCACCGACGTTTGACTGGGGAAGGGTTGACGAGGGGGAATCGTCAACCAAGGAAAAAAGATGGGGGACAGAGATGATTTCGTTGTTAGATCAACATGTAGATTCGAATCAGAGACAATCGCAGGCCGTGAGTAGAATCAGGGACTTCCTTTTATCGGGACAGTACCTCGACGAAGCTCCTGATTCCGTATTACGGGATTTAGATCTGCTCTGGGAGCGTATTCAGCACGCTCGTGATAATGGTGCAGACGGTGTCCGTCTGTCGAAGAATTTGCACAGGGCAGCCCGTGCACGTGCACTCGGAAAGTTCATCGCACCGACCCTCGATCACGTTTGAATCGTTCGGTCATATGGCGGGACACGTTCCAGTACTCCTAGAGGAGGTCTTGCAAGGCTTGGCCCCTCTACCCGGAGAAAACTTACTCGATCTCACCCTGGGCAGGGGTGGGCACGCACTGGAGATTCTGAAGCTTACCGCTCCTCAGGGTCAATTAGTGGGTGTCGATCGTGATCCCGTTGCATTGGAAGAGACTGCCACTCGGCTTCCTGCCGAGAGAGTCTTGTTGATTCAAGGTGACTTTGGGCGAATTCCACAGTTGCGAGAGAAGATGGGTTCGGGGACATGGGATCTCGTCCTCGCTGATTTGGGAGTCTCTTCACCTCAGATAGACGTGGGTGAAAGAGGATTTTCATTTCGATACGACGGCCCTCTCGATATGAGGATGGACCCCACTGAAGGGGAAACAGCAGCGGAATATATTGCAAGGATCGACGAGGCAGGACTTGCCAAAATCATCCACGAATATGGAGAAGATCGTCATTCTCGCCGTATTGCTTCAGCCATCGTTCAAGAGAGACGTCGTGGAGCGATAGAGACGACAGCTCACCTGGCGAAAATAATTGAAGACCACATGCCGCGATCTCGAGATCAGCATCTACATCCCGCGACGCGTACCTTTCAGGCGTTACGTATCGAAGTCAATCGTGAAATGACAGCGCTTCAGCACTTACTTGATCGGACTGGAAATCTGCTCTCTCCGGGAGGGCGAATGGCGGTGTTGAGTTACCACTCTCTGGAAGATCGAAAAGTGAAGCAGGTATTCAAGGATCTTATCAAAGAGGGAGACCATGAATTAGTGACGACGCGACCTGTTCGCCCAGGTGACGGCGAGTTGCGGAAGAATCCTCGATCTCGATCTGCACGACTCAGGATATTACGCAGGAAAGGGTCGTCAGAATGACAATGAAACGATGGATCCTGATTCTGCTGTTGTTGACGACGGGTACCTTTGCGCTGGTTTGGTGTAAGTCAGATCAGCGAAGGCTGAAAAGCGAGATTTATAAGAACCAAGCTCTTCTTGTAAGTCTCGATGTGGAGCTCCAAGATTTGCAAATTTTGCAGCAGGGCGAAATCTCTTCACATGTACAAAACGGAGCAGAATTGTACGAAAGGCTCGTGGACTTGAAAAATCATGGATTGATAGAGTTCAGTCCCATATTTGCGAATTGGGAAAAATAGGAGAAGGCGCACGTCTGGCCCTGAAGTTGCATACCCAGCTGTTGTGAATGAGCACAGCAAAGAGATCTGAAAGCGGTAACACATCCATGACACGAGTTCGTCGTTCTCCCGCCCAAAAAAAATCGAGCAAACGCCCCTCCAAAATTTCGGACTTCTCTTTGATTCGTGATAATAGAAATATTGTCGGATCCGCGATGTTCATCTGTATCCTGCTGGGGTTATGCATCGTCGGTCTTCGTGTGGGGCAAATGCAATTATTGGAACGGGGGATCTGGGAGACTCGTATGGCAAAAGCTCAGAGTCGAAAGTCCACCGGGAATGAAACTCGCGGAAGCATTTCTGATCGCAATGGAAATTTTCTGGCAGTGGATGTGCCGTTTTTTATTGTCGGCATCGATCCCCTTGGGCTCTCCAAGAATTGCGCGTCAGATTTCGAAGTGAATCCATTGCTCGTCAAAAAGGAATCTAAGAGAGCCGTGTCTTCCGACGAGTTTTCGAAAGAAATCGCCATCGACGAGTTTCTAGATATGTTATTGGATTGTGGTCTCCAGCTCGATAATTCTTTGGAGGATACTCTCCTCTCTCTCAAAGCGAGTCTCAAATATAATCGCAAATTGAGTCGAGATGCGGGAATCGAAACGGATTCCAAAACGGATTCCAAAACGGATTCCAAAACGGATTCCAAAACGGATTCTAAAACGGATTCTAAAACGGATTCCGAAACGGATTCCGAAACAAAGACTAGTCCTATTCAATATTTACGTTTGGGAATACTGAGGAGCGTCGCAGAGAAGAATCGATTCGAAGCACTCGAGAGGGCACTGACAAAAGATTTTTTGAAGCGGAATGTTTTCCCGAGGTTTGTCACACGATTCGAACGGCTATATCCATATGAAGATTCCCTTCAACTACTCTTAGGTGAGATGAGAGGGAAGACAAATGATGGAAATACGGGACTAGAGAATGACAATAATGCAGTATTGAAAAGTCAGAAGACACTTTCAAAGCAACGCACTGATAGTCGCGGACGTCCGTTAGAAGATCCCACGACGTTGATCCCAGGCTATTCAGGCCAGGACCTTATTCTTTCCATCGACATCTTGTTACAGAAGGAAGTCGAGCACCTTTGTCTCCAGAATATGCGGAGAACTTCCGCCAAAAGTGTGAGTGCCTTGGTTCTGGATCCATTCACTGGAGAAATCTTTTCTTGGGTCACTGTTCCAGCACTCGCGAGAGGTGAGAGAACGAGAATCCGCAACACGTTCGAGGAGGCTGAAGCGGATCGTCGGATTCGTGAAAAGAGTTCCCGTTTAGAGCGATTGCCGAAGGCCCCCGGTTCGGTGGTAAAACCATTGATCATGGCCAAAGCCTTGAGCATGGGTCTTCCTCTCACCTTGGCTCTCGATGTGAAGAGTAAAGATCAATTTATCGCCAATGAAAATAGTAGCCGAGGCCGCGGCCGAATATTTAGGGACAGTTCTCTTTTGAGAGATAAAACCTTGGCCGGCGCCGTGATCTATTCGAGCAATATCGGGATGGCTGATCTGGGGTTGCATCACATGTCCAAGAAGCAACTGGCTGAAGGCTTGGAGATGTTTGGTCTGGGGCAAAGAACTGGGATCGAGCTGTTCGGTGAAGATCTGGGTTTGCTCAAGCCTGTCGAAGATTGGGATTGGTACACCCGAGGATCCGCATGTTTCGGATACGAGATGCGGGTGACTCCCATCCAGGTGGCCCGGGCATATATGGCGATTGCAAATGGCGGTTATCTTCTCAATCCCACTTTTATGAAAGACAAAGAAGCGAACTCAGTCCCTTTTCTGAATGAAGAGGTGGCTCGTAAAACTCGAACTGTTCTGCGGAGAGTCGTGACGGAAGGAACAGGGAGGCATGTGATTCAGCATGTCGGCCCCGAATTGGTCGATATCATTCGATCCGGTCGATTGGAAATGGCCGGGAAAACCGGCACTATCAAACTGTTGAATGAAAACAAAGAGTTCTCCACAGAACTCTATTCCTCCAGTTTTGTGGGGTTTGCTCCCGTGGAAAATGCTCAATTTCTGACCGTTGTCATGGTGGAAGAACCGACAACGGAGGACCGAATGTACTATGCCTCGAAGTCTGCAGCCCCGCTGGGAGCACAGATCTTGGCCTCGGCCATGAATCTGTCCGGTTTTGATCCCTATCAAGTGCGGGTGGAGAAGAAGGAAGAATCCGAGGCTGGGAACTTGGAGGTGAGCCATGAGGCCGGTAATGTGGCCTTGCGGGAAACCTCGACTGGGAGAGTCGTCGTCGAGGAGCAGGAGGGGGAACCGGAACAGTGGTAGCAACACAAGGGATACCGTTGCCATCATTGAGCAACGAGGATCTGAATCAGATCCTCGGCGTATCTGTGTTGTCGTGTTCTCAAAAGTTCCGATTCAAGTCTATGGCATGGGACAGTCGTCAATCCGCTGGCGATCTGTTTGTTGCGATTAATGGCATCTCCTTTGACGGTCATCAGCTGATCAAAGAGAAGATAGCAGCGGGTGCTCAAGGCATCGTCGCAGAGATTGAACCTCCGCAGGATCTTCCAAAGAATATCAGTTGGTGGCACGTTCAGGATTCTCGAAAAGAACTGGCTCATTTATCCCATGAGGCTTATGGATCTCCTGCGAGCAAACTTCAGGTCTATGGCGTCACGGGAACGAATGGCAAAAGTAGCACCGTGCGTTGGCTTGCATCTATTCTTCAATCTGCTGGATTGAAAACCGGGTGGATGACAACCGTGGATCGATGTGTCGCTTCAGAAATCTCGCAGAGTTCTTGCACCACCGCTCCGGCGACAGAGTTAGCAGAAGCTTTGAATCGTCATCACAAATCGGGGGGGCAAGCGATGGTCTTGGAGGTCTCTTCTCACGCGATTCATCAGAGTCGCGTCGCAGGGATCTCATGGGAGGCGGCTGGCGTCACCCAGTTGGGGCGAGATCATCTCGACTATCACAAAACTGTGGACGCTTACCATCGGGTCAAACTGGGGCTGCAATCCAGTTGTAAGACAGATGGGGCTTTCCTTGTTCCTGTTGAAGGAGAAAGTGATTCTTATGAATCCGCTTTTGAGGACAGACTCGGAAATAACAGATGGACAGCTCAGGTCGAGGAACGAAACCTGAAGGTGACTCATGCTGTTCTGTCGGGCCCCGGCGTTTCATTGAAAGTGGCACTTCCTCGACCCGGAAAACACGATCTTTCAAATGCACTTTGCGCTGCCGCCATGGCCTATTCTTCGGGGATTTCAAAGGAAGCGATTCAGAAAGGGCTGGAAACAGGGGAGTTGGTAGAGGGGCGTATGGAGCAGATCTCTCCGGGGATTTTCGTAGATTACGCTCATACGCCAGATGCACTACAGGCGGTACTGACCACATGCCGTGATCTTTGCACCGGTTCCCTCAGAGTTGTTTTTGGTTGCGGAGGAGATAGGGATCGAGGCAAGAGGCCCGAGATGGGGCGCGTCGCTGATGAAGCGGCGGATGTCATCTATCTCACGGATGACAATCCCCGTTCTGAAAACCCATCGGCCATCATTGAGGACATCGTCTCTGGAGTCAGGGACAGAGATTCGATCCGAATCAGTTCTGATCGAAGGTCTGCGATTGAAACCGCACTCTCTGATTATCGCCAGGGAGATATTCTGGTCATCGCAGGAAAAGGACATGAGAAAACTCAGGAAGTAGATGGAGTGTTCTCTCCCTTTAGTGATTCCGAGGTCATCTTAGAATGCCTCGGACAGGATGGTCTGGCATGAAAAAACGCTCTATTCAAGAAGTGCTGAGGCTCTTGTCGAAGCCGATAGAGATACGCCCCGGAGTGACTTCAAGAGTCGAATGTCAGCCGCTGCGTATCGTCGATGATTTCGCGGTGACCGGGGCAGCACTCGATAGCCGCCACATTCAGTCCGGGTTTATATTTGCTGCATTCCAAGGTGAGAACTGTCATGGACTGGATCATGTTGAAAGTGCATGGAAATCTGGAGCATCGGTGGTTCTGACAGAGATCGGAGCTGGAGCCCGAGTGAAAGGGCCCACTCTAGAGGTTCCAAATGTAAAAGAGGCACTGGTTCATCTCGCCACGGCCGTGCGAAATGAAGATCGATCCTCAGCTTCCTCTGGATTAAAGACGGTGGCAGTGACGGGGAGTGTTGGAAAAACGACAACCTGTCATGTGGGTTCTCTTTTGTGTGACTCCCACTTTCAGGTCCATTCGCCTCGTAATTCCTTCAATAACTTGCTGGGTGTTCCGATCACAATTTTAGAGGCGGCAGAAAGTACGAATTGTCTTTGGTTAGAGATGGGAACCAACAGCCACGGCGAAATTGCTCAACTTGTTGATATCGGGCAACCCGATATAGGAGTAGTGACGGCAGTGGGTGCGACTCACCTCGAAGGACTGGGATCGGTGGAAGGTGTCTTCAGGGAAAAGTTTTCACTTTTCGACGTGGAGTCTCTTCAGTGGGGCATCGCTCCCGTCGAATTTCGAGATGAACGTCTCGAAACCCTCAACGGCGCCCACAGCGGCACCGATTTTATTTGGACGGGGCCGGGAGGGGATCTTGAAATCCAAAACGATTCCTCCCACGAAATCACCGTCATTGATCGCAGATCAGATCAGAAATTCCCAATAGAAACTTCGATGACCGGATACGGATTCCTTCGCTGCCTAGAATCTTCCATTGCGGTAGCTCTGCAACTGGGTATCTCTGCTTCAGACATTCAGCAAGTGGCATCGTCATTGACTCTCCCTCCTATGAGGGCAGAAGTTCACGACGTCAAAGGCATCCAATTAATTCTAGATTGTTATAACGCTTCACCTCCTTCAGTTCGTGGAGCGATTGGCGACTTGGCGCAATCGGTGGGCGGACGAAGAATCGCCGTATTGGGAACGATGGAAGAATTGGGTCCAGAGGAAAAACGATACCACCAAGAGATGGGGAGAGCGTGTGTCGAAGAAGGACTCGATTTCGTCGTGGCTTGGGGAAGAGCCGCGGATTGGATTACGGAGGGGGTGACCTCCGCTGGAGGCACCTGTGAGTCTCCTTCTGACCTAGAATCGGCTCTATCCTTCCTTTCCTCGGAGTTGAAGGTGGGAGACCGGGTACTGTTTAAAGCTTCCCGAAAAGAAAAACTGGAATTGATGGCTCAGCAGCTCAAAGCGAGATGGCTGACCGTGACCACTGAATCAAGGTCGGGGGAGGCCCGTCAATGACGACTCCTGTCGCCGAGATGTCCACCATGAGATTTGACCCTGCGGATCAGCAAAAAAAATTGCTCTTTACCCTCATCTCTTTGGTGCTCCTTGGAAGCATCACTTTGTTCAGTGCGACCAGTTATCGATCGGTCCTTGTCTCTCCTGACGATAACCCGTTGTGGATGTGGCAGGATCAGTTAAAGGGTTATGGTCTGGGGGCCTTGTTTTTCTGGGTGGGATATCAAGTTCGTCCTCGACGTTGGATCTCTAAAGGTCTGATTATTCCCGCGTTGTTTGCGCTGATTTTGTTTCTTTTGGCGACTAAATTTACGCCAATGGGTATTGGAATCAATGATGCCTATCGCTGGCTTCAATTCGGCCCCGTCCGTTTTCAGCCTTCTGAGTTAGCGAAAGTGATTGTGCCGGCTTTCATGATTTACGTGACGGGGACTTGGAAAATGAATTCTCGTTTGAGCCTCAAAAAACTGCACTTCACAGGATTTGGACTGCTCTTGGTTGGGGGATTACTCCCTATGGGATTGATCTTCATCCAGCCTGATTGGGGCACCACTATTGTCGTTGGAGCATTGGCGACATTGACGGTGCCTCGCTGGCCTCGCATTTATGTATATGCCACGGTGGTGTTGATACCGGCTGCTTTGAGCTTGCTCTACCTGGGTAGAGGTCGTCTTCCCGAAATCAAGGAAAGACTGAGTGCCCCGTTTGATCCCGAGTCAGTTCCACAGGTTTGGACTTCTCTCCAAGCGGTGGGATCTGGAGGATTGATGGGAAAAGGATTGGGAGAAGGAATGTCCAAAATGGGGCATCTTCCATCGTCCTACAATGATTTCATTTTTGCAGTGTATGCGGAAGAGACGGGATTCTTCGGTGTATGCCTTCTGTTGGGACTCTTTTCCTTATTGTTGCACGCAGGTTGGCGAGTGGCGAATTCCTTGGAAGATGAAGATCTCTCTTGCTTGGCTCTGGTTTTAACTTTCGCCATCACGGGTCAGGCACTGATCAATTTGGGTGTAAATGTCGCGCTGCTCCCTACAAAAGGAATCGCATTACCCTTCTTTTCCCACGGATCGACCGGCTTGGCGGTATTCCTAGGTATGTGCGGGATTCTATTCTCTTTGACCCGTTGTCGGGGCAGGGAGGTATTGATCTCATGAATCGAAGAATCCTATTTGTTGGAGGTCATACCGGAGGGCATCTTTTTCCAGCGGAAGCTCTCGCTCACTCTATTCTTGAAATGGGTGAAGGAACTCCCGTGCTTCTCGACCATGGTCGGGATCAGGAAAAGAAAGTGTTCCAGAAGGCGGGAATGGAGAAAGTTCTCGCACCATGGAGAGGTAAAGGTCGCCTCTCTAGTGCGACAAAAGTCTTTGCAGCAAGGAAACTGTTACGCGAAGAAAAGATCGACGCCGTGATTTGTATGGGAGCATTTCCCTGTATCGCTCCGGGCTTAGCCGCCGCGACTCTAAGGAAACCTCTTTTTCTTCTGGAGCAAAACCGTGTGATGGGGAAAGCGAATCGTATTCTTTCTCTTTTCGCGTCGAAGATTTTTCTATCGATGCCCTTATTGAAATCGAGTCGGTCTATCCGTGCTCGTTCTGCAATTCTGGGCTGCCCAGTCCGTGACGAATTTCAACCAGCAGGGCTTCCAGAAGAACCTCTTCGTCTTGTTGTGATGGGGGGGAGTCAAGGCGCTCGTGAAGTGAATCAAAAAGTATTAGAAATTTTTGGCCACGGCGTAGCTCCTCATGGAACTTCGTTGGACATTCTTCATCAGATCGGTCCTAGAGAAGCATTGGAGCCCATCGTCGACTCCTGGGCGAAATTAGGGATTCCGGCAAGGGTTGTGCCGTTTATTCAGAATCCTGCCCGAGCGATGCGTGATGCACACTTTGTGATGGGAAGAGCGGGTGGTTCCACTTTGGCGGAACTGAACTCTGTTGGAAGACCATCGTTACTGTTCCCATTGAGATCTCATTCTGATCAGCATCAGTTACACAATGCTCGTTATCTTGAAGATCACGGATCTGCACTGGTTTTTGATGGACAGAACGCGGCATTTCTAGCGGATCAACTGCGTCAGCTACTCGGTAGGCCGGACCGTTTGTGCTCCATGGTAAAAAGTGCACAGGCGTTGGGATCATCCGATGCGTCGAAGCGAATTGCGGAAATGATCGGAGTTCTTCTCCGTTGTCGTGAAACAGGGCGAATGAGAGTTCCTCATGTTTCTGGAGAAAATAGCATTCATCCAGCTCCTGGAAAAGTGAAGGAGGCCTGATGCATATGTTTCGCTGGGTCCTCTGCGTTTTCATCTTATTCGCGGGTGTTTTTTCATTTAATGGTTGGTGGGATTCTCGTGACGTCATCACTTTTGAGCCTCAGGATGTTCTCGCTGTCTCCGAGGTTCAAATGGACTGGCATTCATTGTACTTGCCAAAAACAGACCCCTCAGGAGTGAATCCCCAATTGAGAAGTAGTGGCAGAAATGCTGAGATATTGGAATCGGCTGAGAACCGAACGATACCCCAGAGAATCTCTGTTGAGACGGGGCTATCGGAAGAAGGGGGCAATTCGTCGAATCCCTCCTCCGAGTCTGCTATTCCGGAAACCTATACCATTCGATCAGGTGATACGTTAAGTGAAGTCGCGGAAAGATTTTTTGGCGCGTGGAGTCGGGGCCAAAAAGAGATTGAGCGATTGAACCCAAAAATTAATGTAAATCGTATCAAGGTCGGACAAGTTCTGATCTTGAGAGGATCTTCTCGATTATCGAATCAGGAAGAGAATGAATCTTCCAATAAAATCTCCATAGATAATCAGTTATTAGTTCATCGTGTAAAGAATGGTGAAAGCTTAGCTGCTATTGCAGTCCGCTATTACGGAAATGAAAATTGGGAGAAGATTCATAAAGCGAACCTGAATATCTTACCTAACCCAAATCGACTGAAAGTCGGCATGGAACTTGTGATTCCCTAATGGTGATATCTAGAGAGTTGTTTCAGGAATGGATCCTTTTTTGAGTGCTGTAAGTGGCGCAACGAATGATCACTCTGCAGTCCACATCGTGGGTATTGGAGGCAGTGCCACTCGTGGTATGGCAAGTCTGCTTCAATGTCAGGGGGTTCGAGTTTCTGGAAGTGACCAAGACGAGGCCATGAGGGAGTGGTTTAGTGAAAAAGGAATCGCTTTTCACTGTGATCATGACGCAGGAAATATTCCAGCTGAAGTGACCGCTGTCGTGCATTCGCGCGCGGTGGGTGAGGACAATCCCGAAATCATTGAAGCTCAACGCCGAGGTATTCCTATTTATGCTTATAGTGAGTATTTGGGGCGCTTAGGAATCGGAAAGAACACGATAGCAGTATCCGGTACACATGGGAAAACATCGACAACCGCACTTTTACTGAGCGTTTTTCTTGAAGCGGATCAAGATCCCTCTCTCATCGCTGGCGGTGACATTCAGCAGTTAGAGGCTGGCTGGCGGCATGGAGAAGGAGATCACTTTCTCGTCGAGGCTTGTGAGTTCCAAAGAGCATTTCTCGATATCAAACCTGAAGCAGCCATCATTACAAATATTGATCTCGATCATCCCGAAATTTACAGTAACAGATCCGAGGTTGTGGAAACATTCCGGGATTTCATCTCCGGATTCCCTCAGCAGTCGGTGGTGGTTTGTTCTCCCGAAATTCGTTCTGAATTGGGAGGAAGGGAAGATCTGCGTTGGGTGACATGTGGCCGAACTGAAGATTGTGATGTTCGAATCATTCATGAGAGTGGTCAGGCGTATTCCACTGTTGAATGGAAACTTGAGAAGAGTGCCCAGCTCAAAGCGACACTTCAAGTCCCAGGGGATCACTCGGTAGAGAATGCGACTAAAGTTGTCGCTCTCTGTCATGCTCTCGGAATTAGTCCTGAGCATATTCAGTCAGGATTGGAAAAATTCCAAGGTGTGGCCCGCAGGTTCGAATCCAGAGAGGTTCTTCAAGGGACACATTGGATTGAGGATTACGCTCACCATCCTCAAGAGGTTGAGGCGACTCTTAGAACTGCTCAGTCCCTCTTCCGTGAAAATAAGATACATGCACTCTTTCAGCCTCATCAGGCAGGAAGACTCAGCGCATTCATGGATGGTTTTTCGAATTCCTTCCAGGGGATGGATGAAGTTTTCCTGTTACCGATTTATTCAGTCAGGGAGAACATTTCTGATTTCCCTGAGGATCTATTGGATCAATTACGAGCGAAAATTGAAGAGCAGGGTGTTCACTGTAAGATTCTTGACTTTGATACTGCTCCTGGTTTTCTTGCTGAAACATTGAGTGAAGGCGACGTTCTCGTTTCCTTAGGGGCGGGAAACGTAGATCAAATTGGAACTCGCACTCGTGAGATCGCGAGAGGGGTGATCCCATCTTGAAGCGACCCGAGGGAATAAAAACTGACATAGAGATGAAGCAATACTCTTGGTTCAGAAGTGGGGGGCTGTCTCGATATTTTTCGAGACCCAAATCGATCGCAGAAATGATCGATGTGATTCGATGGGCACGATCGGAATCGCATGAGATTTCCCTATTGGGTCTCGGTGCGAACATGTTGTTTCCCGACGAATATTTCGATGGTCTCGTTCTTCAAACAACCAAGCTCAAATCAACCATGCTCAAATCAAATGAGAATTTCCAGTTTTTCAATGAATCTGAAATTGATGTTTCCGCAGGAGTTCAACTGGAGCGATTAGTGAACAGTTTAAATTCTCAGGGTTTAGCAGGATTGGAGAATCTTGCTGGAATCCCTGGGACAATTGGGGGATCTGTTTGGGGGAATGCCGGAGCAGGTCATGGTTCGATCTCGGAACAAGTGGTCGCAGTTCAGTGTATCGACTCTAACTGTGAACTCCGTTGGATTTCGGCAGATGAGTTTGAATGGAGTTACAGGTACTCAGGTATCGGTGACCACATTATTTGTGCAGTTCGATTCCGTGTTGAACCGAACTCAGACCCCGTGAGATTGCAGGAAAGTAGTCGAGACCTGAAGGCATACAAGGAGAGTGTTCAGCCTTATGAGCAAAAATCGACAGGCTGTATTTTCCGAAACCCTGAATCGGGACCTGGAGCGGGTCAATTGATCGATAACGCAGGTCTTAAGGGTTGGACTGTTGGAGGAGCGAAAATCTCAGAGCTCCATGGGAATTTCATCGTCAATGAATCGAATGCGACCACAGCAGATGTTCTGGAACTTGTTCATACCATCGAAGAGAAGATTTTTTCGCAAACAGGTATCCGATTAGATCGTGAAGTCATTTTGGCATGCCAGGAGAAGTCGCGATGAACCAGCACTCAGAGGTCTCTCCCCCCTGGTTTCGATTCTTGTTTGCGATCTTCCTGTTTGTGGGGGCGGGATTATTCATTTCTCACGCCAAGAATACTATCGATGACCAACAATTGAGAGCTCGGGGTGATTGGCAAATCGATCAAAAGAGTTTTCCAAGTTGGCTTCCTGAAAGTAAAACGCCGCAGTTCCGGGATCTGAATTTGATTCCTTCAAGAATCCAGCATGATAGTGTTCGTTGGAAAGATCAGGTTCAGCAAGAGTTGCTCGGCAACCCTTGGATAGTGGCGGTCGATTCGATATCTCGCACGGGAACCCAAATTAGTTTTCATGCAAAAATTCAGAGACCTTTAGTCGGTGTGGTCATTCCGGGAGGGCATCTCCTTGTGAATTCCAATGGCGGAGTGATTGAGTTTATCCGTGGTGATTTTCTGGATTCGAACTGGGGAATCCCTGAATTCATGCCATCTCGGGTTGGGGTGTTATCGGAAGAGTCGACGGAACTTCCGGAAGAATCTGAGTATCAACAATTACGATTACTCCTCCAGACTCTTGAAAAAGGCGAAATCCTGAGGAGGTTTCCCCAATTTATTCGAGATATCCAACGCTTGCCTATGGAAGGTGGGGATCTATGGATTCTTGTTTGTACAGGTGGGTTAAGGCTTCTCTGGGGACGTGTTCCCACTGCTGAGGTGGTGATGGCGTCCTCTCTGGGGGATAAATTGGCGGCTCTGGAGTACGTGATTGGGAAATCTCAGGAACTGATCGAGATCTCCCCAGGCATCGAGCGCATCAGCCTCTGTGAGGGCCCGGTTCCCTTTATTAAGATGCGCTGAGCCTAAATCTCACCGTGATCCGTGACTTCGAGAGGTAGCGTATATCGGTCAGGAAGTTTATCCTGCTCAATTCATGGGTGGGTTGTCAGCAATCGAATGGATTTCTGAAACCCTCTCAGGATTTCAGCAACTCGACAGGAGTTAGGGTGGCCTCAAAGGATAGGTACCGGCGATTGATCGGAGAAGTGGCTCAGGAAATGGGTTTTGTGGAGGCAGATGCCATCCAGGAAGCGCTTTCACTGCAAAACCAACTTCGTTCAGAGGGCCGTAAGGTTCCATTGCTGGGACAGCTTCTGGTGGAGTTGAACCATCTCACTACGGATCAATTGCAGCAATTGATCGAGATCATCTACCCCGTGGAGGATGCGGATTCTCCACCTTCGGCGGAGACCCCAGAGGCAAGTGAGGAAGACTGATGTCAGATGAAGGAAAAAAGAAACGGCGAGTCCCGGCACCTCGAAAAAAAGGTGTGGCTCCAGAAGGGCAAGCCAAAAAGGTCCCCCCAAGGAGAATAGCACCCGGAAAAGCATCCGGAGCAGATCCCGTAGCAGCAGGAAAAGCAGGAGCTTCCCAGAACCCCGTCACTCCTGAAGGCGGCTCTCCGCAAGCGGCAGCACAGCAAGCGGCAGCAGCACAGCAAGCGGCAGCACAGCAATCCGCGGCAAAGCAAGCGGCAGCAAAGCAAGCGGCAGCAAAGCAAGCGGCGGCAAAGCAAGCGGCGGCAAAGCAAGCGGCGGCACAGCAAGCGGCAGCACAGCAAGCGGCGGCAAAGCAAGCGGCGGCAAAGCAAGCGGCGGCACAGCAAGCGGCGGCAAAGCAAGCGGCATTACAGAAGGCTGCAGCGGTGCAACAGGCGGCAGCCAAGCAAGAGGCCCTAAAACGAGCGGCAGGTCAACAAGCGGCAGGTCAACAAGCGGCAGGTCAACAAGCCGCTCCGACCGGAAAAGCCACTGGCAGAGCACCCGGAAAAACACCCGGAAAAACACCCGCAAAAGCATCTGGGAAAGCACCATCGCGAGCAACCCGATCAGGTCGAGCTCCTGCCAGAGGAGCTTCTTCAGATCGAACTCAGCCCCGAAAGATGGCGAAGACTGGAAGACGTCAACCGGTGAAGGGGCCCTTGGCAGATGGAGATGAAGACGTCGCCGAGCAGTCGAAATCATTGCCGCTCATATTAGGTGGAGTCGGAGTCGTTCTTGTCATCGCAGTCATCGGATTCCTGATGAGTGGGGGCGATACTCCAGTGGAGCCTGTCGTCAAGAAGGTTGCGAAGGCGCCAGTAAAGAGTCAGAAGGAAATTCGTGAAGAGAGGGCTCGTAAAGCTCTGGACCGTGCCGAGAAAGAAAATGCTGCAGAGCCCGGCGAGAGATTTAGGTGTGCTGCAAGGTTGAGAAGTGTGGCCATGGAATACTCCAATACCACTGCAGGTGCAGAAGCTGGAGAATTGCGTTCGACTCTCCTGAATACATGGCGTACCGAAGTCGATGGCGCATGGAACTCTCTCAGATCCGATGTATTGCTGGCATTCAGCGAGGCACGATTTGAACAGGCGAGTCGCCTTCTTGAAGAATTGCCGCCAGTATTCCTGGGGGCTTCTCAGGTGCTCGAGGGGAAATTTGAACAAGAAATCGTTCTGTTGAAGAAGGATGCCAAAGCTCAATTACTCTTCAAGAAACAGCTAGATGAACTCTCTACTAAAGCCGGATTCTATGCACGAAAAGGCTACGAGGATATCGCCTTGGCAGTCATCGAGGCTCTTCCTGAAAAGGTTCAGGAAGATGCTCCAGACGTATGGCGTCTCAAAGAGGAGTTGATCCAGAAAATCCAGCGAGAAGGGCTCACTCTTCTTATGGAGCAAGAGTCTGCACTCGAAGCAGAAATAGCCGAAGCAAGACGTCTGGAAAAGGAACGTAAAGCGGCTGAAAGAATTCGTCGCTGGCTGGATATGAGAGACTCTGTGGCGTGGAAACCTCTGTTGGGGAAATCCAATCTGTATAACTGGGTTGCCTCCAGTGACAGAATGAGAGACATGCAGGGAGAAAGAACCTTGTGGCGCGTGATGGAGAGAAATGGTGAGGGAGTCCTTCTGATCGATAACCGTTCAGGGAGCGATTCATACACCGGTGTCTATAGCAATCACTGGGAAGATTACCTCCTAGAGTTTGAGTTGAATCTCAAGGTGGGGGCACTTCGTATCTCACCTCGAACTCAGGCGGATGCGCAACGGGGAGCGATCACTGATGGGACTTCTCCACCTTTGGAGTTGGGAGACGATTTCCCTAAAAACCGCTGGCTGAAAGTGACTCTCGAAGTCCATGGGAAATCGGTGACACTTCGCTATGGAGATGGGGGAGACAAAATTGAGCTCGACCCTGAAACCACGCGATTGCCCAGCAGTGGTGGATTTGTTTTCTACGCAGCAGATGGAACTCGCCTCGAGATCAGGGGTGTGCGAGTGAAGATTGTCAATGACACTCGCGAGGGTGGTATCTTCGCCAAGTAAGAGGTCGTTTTTAGTTGGAATCAAAAAGGGACGAAAACCGGTTCAGGTTTTCGTCCCTTTTTATGTATCGGACTGTTGGCGGGATGGGGCTGTGTGGAATTGAAGTTTCCCGATGTCGATTCTCGTCAGCAAGTGTTCAACGGCTCCGAAAATAGAGAGACTCTTTCTATTCCCGGGGGAAGTCGGGTCCTGTCAGGGTGGCAGGGCCTCATGTTGCTGTTGGCAGGCCTTCTGTCACAGTGGCAGGGGGGTTCTGGCCAGAATCCGAAGGTTATTTCTTAAGTCATTATTTAGTAATAGTTTATGGGGTCGATTTAGCGACGTGATGGCCCGCTCTTTGCTATATGATTATGCCGGACAGTCTATGGGGCGTCGGCAGGGGGGCTTCCAACGTTCAGGAAGAGCCTCTTTTCACTGGTGTTTACGTGTTCGGGAATTTGTTGCCGATCACCCAAAAGTCAGTGAATAAGTAACACAATTACCAGATGAGAGACCCGAGAAAGAGGAGAGATCCCACATGGCCAAGGAATTGACATTCGAGGACTCCGCCAGGGAAAAGTTGCTCATGGGAGCAGAGAAAGTCGCCCGCGCAGTTAAGACGACTCTCGGTCCCCGAGGACGAAATGCGATTATCGATCGTTCCTGGGGTGGACCTAAAGTGACCAAAGATGGAGCGTCAGTCGCCGAAGAAATCGATCTTGAGGATCGCGTCGAGAACATTGGAGCTCGATTGATGCGTGAAGCGGGATCGTTAACCGCCCGTGAGGCGGGAGACGGAAGCACGACAGCAACCGTTCTTGCGAATGCGATCTTTTCCCAAGGTATGCGTCAGGTTGCTGCGGGAGAAAATCCCGTTCTTTTACAGAGAAGCCTGCTGACTATCTCAGGAAAAATCGATGCCGCTCTTCGCGAGATGGCTGTTGAAGTCAAGAATAACGACGACGTCACAAACATTGCGACCATTGCCGCAAATAGTGATATTCAAATCGGTAAGATGATCGCCGAAGCCCTCGAAAGAGTGGGAGAAGACGGTGTCTGTAGTATCGAAGAGGGGAAAAGCCTAGATACAGCTCTCGAAGTTGTCGACGGCCTTCACTTCGATCGTGGATATCTCTCTCAGCAATTTGTAACGAATGCAGATTCTGCAGCGATCACCCTTGAGGATCCTTACGTCTTGATTATGGAAGAAAAGGTATCGAACATTTCCCAGATTCTTCCCGTACTTGAAAAAGTCGTAGAAAAAAGGAAACCGCTGCTTCTTATTGCAGAGGACGTCGATGGCGAAGCACTTTCAACTCTCGTTGTGAATTGCAAAAAAGGTGCACTCGAAGTCGTGGCAGTGAAGGCTCCAGGATATGGAGACCGCAGGAAAGCGATACTCGAAGACATTGCAGTTGCTACCGGTGGTCGGGCTATTCTCAAGGACCTTGGGATTGAGCCTTCTGGAATCAAGATTTCTGATCTTGGTAAGGCCCGGAAAATTGATGTGAACTCTCAGACTACGACGGTTCTTCAAGGCGGCGGCAAGAAAAAAGATCTCGCCGAACGTACACGATTGATCCGTCTTGAAATCGATAATGCCAGCAGCGATTACGATCGTGAAAAACTCCAAGAGCGCCTTGCAAGGTTGATTGGTGGAGTGGCTGTGATCCGCGTCGGTGGAGCCACAGAAGGAGAAGTGAAGGAGCGTAAGAAGCGTTTTGATAACTCTCTCGCTGCTACAAGGTCTGCTATTGAAGCAGGCGTACTCCCCGGAGGTGGTATCGGATTGATTTTGGCGAGTGTGCACGTCTCGGAGATGAGGCTCAAAGGAGCGACCGAGAAACTTGCTGCTGTGATCATGAAAAAGGCACTCGAGGAGCCGTTCCGTCAGTTGGCGGCAAACGCGGACGTGGAACCTTCAAGTTTGTTGCGACACATCCTTGCTGAGGAAAGCGAAAGTTTCGGCTATGACTTCGCCAAGTTGGATTATTGCGACATGTACGAGAGTGGAATCATTGACTCCTGTACCGTGATTTCCAATGCTCTGCAAAACGCCGTGAGTACGGCGACTATGCTTCTTACCTCCAATGCGGTGATCACGGATATCCCGAAGGAGACTGAAGAAGAAGATCACCATCACCATGACCACGAAGGCGTCGGCGCATTCTAGAAAATTGAGGGAGAACTCTAATGACGAAGCAAATTCTTTTTGATGAAGAATCCCGCCGCCAGTTGCGGAACGGAATCAGAACCCTGGCCCGCGCCGTAAAGGTGACCTATGGGCCTTCTGGTAGAAACGTACTTCTCGGAAAAAGCATGGGGAAGTTAGAGATGACCAAAGATGGTCAAACCGTTTCTAAGGAAATCGAAGTGGCTCAGCCCTTCGAGAATATGGGGGCTCGACTTCTGAACGAAGTGGCGAGTAAAACTAATAAAGAGGTAGGGGATGGAACAACTTCTTCCATCATTCTTGCCGAAGCGATGATCGAAAAAGGAAGTCGCTATGCACTGACAGGTGTCAGTCCAGTGGAACTTCGGAATGGTATCGAAAAAGCGGTTGCGACTGCTGTGAAAGAGCTGGGGTCGCTGGCTTCTCCGGTTGAAAAGAAACAAGAGATTATCCACGTTGGAACCATTGCCGCGAATGAGCCGGAACTCGGTAAACTTTTCGGCGAAGCCATTCACAAGGTGGGCGAAAAAGGTGTAGTCACCGTTGAAGAAAACGATGGTGTCGGCACTCACTTGGATCTCGTCGAGGGGCTTGAAATCGATAAGGGTTGGATTTCACCCTACTTTGTGACGGATCGCATGAGTGCGATGTGCCAATTTGAGAAGCCATTCATTCTTTTCACTGATTACAAGATCAGTAATTTGCAAGATCTTCTTCCTGTCCTCGAAATTGTAGTACCTACTCGCAGACCTCTCGTGATTATCGCGGAGGATGTTGAAGGGGAAGCACTGGCAGGACTACTTCTCAACAAGTTGAGAGGCGTCATGGATGTTGTCGCCATCAAAGCCCCAGGGTTCGGAGATCGCCGAAAGGCTCTTCTTGAGGACTTGGCCATCGTGACTGGTGGTCAAATGATCTCGAAGGACTCCGGTACGACGTGGGATCAGGTGACAAAAGATCAGTTGGGTACTGTGAAGAAGATCGAAGTGAGTAAAGATCGCACTATCTTCTTCAGAGGAACCGCGAATAAAGAATCTATCGCTGATAGGTGTGCTCAGATCGAAGCTCAAATCGAGCAAACCAACTCCAACTATGACCGCGAAAAACTGGAAGAACGTCTTGCTCGTATCCAGGGAAAAATCGCAGTGATTCGTGTGGGTGGAATGACTGAAGCAGAAATCATCGAGAGAAAAGCTCGTGCCACTGATGCCTTGAGTGCTACCCGCGCGGCGATGGCAGAAGGCATTGTTCCTGGTGCTGGAACTGCATTCCTCAGAATCGCAGAAAAAGTGTCGGCAACCAGAGCCAGTGGAGACGCTCGTTTTGGAGTGGAAGTTGTGGTGAGCGCATTGAATGCGCCCACAGCCCAGTTGGCGAGGAATGCAGGCTTTGACGGGCCTGCTATCGTTTCCGAAGTGTTGGAATACGAAGACTTCGAAATGGGCTTCGATGCCAAGAATGGCAAAGTTACAGATCTTCTTTCTTGTGGAGTCATCGATCCTGTCAAAGTCTTGCGAGTGGCTCTTCAAAACGCAGCCAGTGTCGCGGCTCTGTATCTGACATCTGACACTACAATTACAGAATTGAATAAGGACGAGGACGCCATACAGGGCGCACTGGTCTAAGGGAATCCATGGCAGTTAGAGATTACTACGAGGTTCTCGGAGTCACTCGCGATGCGAGCGACTCCGAGATCAAGAAGGCCTATAGAAAAATGGCTCTCAAGTATCACCCGGACAAAAATCCGGGCGATGAAGCGGCTGAACGTCATTTCAAGGAAGCCGCCGAAGCCTTTGAAGTTCTCAGCGATGACGATAAGAGAAAAATCTACGACGCCCATGGGCACGAAGGCCTCAGTGGTATGGGCGGTGGTGGAGGATTCTCCAACATCGAAGATATCTTCAGGAACTTCGGTGACATCTTTGGTGGCGGTGGAGTTTTCGGAGACATCTTCGGAGGTGGGCAGGCACAGCAGCGCAGAGGTGAGAGCCTCAGGGCTCATGTCACGATCCCATTAGAAGATGCTGCAGCAGGAACTCGCCGAACGATCACTCTTCGTCGAAAAGTGCATTGCCAACCCTGTAGTGGTTCGGGGGCTGCGGCGGGAAGTCGCCCCACCTCCTGTGGAACCTGCTCGGGTACGGGGCAAGTCTTAAGAAGCCAAGGCTTCTTCAGTGTCCGTACTCACTGCCCGAACTGTCAAGGGCAAGGCGAAATCATCGAAAATCCTTGCGGCTCATGCCGAGGTGTTGGGCTGACACAAAAAAATGAAGAGATCGAGATCGAGATTCCCGCAGGTATAGAAGAGGGCATGATTCTTCGTGTCAGTGGTCGGGGGAATGAGGGTGCTCGTGGAGTCGCTGCTGGAGATCTCCAGGTGGTGATTGGTTATGAGAGTCACGCCTTTTTTCAAAGACGCGATAATCACGTGGGGTTTGAACTTCCCGTGTCATATTCTCAAGCCGTTTTGGGATCAGAAGTGGAAGTACCCACTCTTGAAGGCAAGGCTCTCTTGACTGTTCCTGCTGGGACACAGAGTGGAGAAGTCTTAAGAATGAGGGGCATGGGTTTCCATTCAGTGCATTCTCGCCGTAAGGGAGATCAACTCGTCGAGGTGACCGTTGAAGTCCCCCAAAATATCAGTGAGGAGCAGGAAGAGCTTCTTCGCCAACTCGCTGAGATAGAGGAGACGGAAGTTGGATCACGAAGAAGGGGATTCCTTGACAGATTCAAGGAATACTTCGGGTAGGAGCCAGAATATGGAATCTAATCAACAAGAAACGTCTGAGGATCACGAGAATAACCAAAAGGGTTCTCTCGATAAAGAAGCACTAAATCCAGACGAAATGAGCTCTGAACAGTCCGACTCTGAGTCTCCGGAATCTTTCTCAAGCGAGAATGAAGTAACGGATGAGACTGTGGAATTGACACCGGAAGAAGAGAAAGCTTTCCTTCTCGATCAATTGCAGAGAGCTCATGCCGAACTTGCGAATTTTCGGCGTCGTACTCTTGAAGACAGAGCTTCCCAGAGAAAGAGAACGACCGTGGATGTTGTTCGATCTTTTCTTCCAGTACTCGATGGATTAGATGCGGCCATCAAAGCCGTCAACGAGGCTGGCGAAGACTCGAGCATTCGACAGGGTCTCGAGATGATAGCTGAGCGGGTTAATGGGGTTTTGATCGATCTCAAAGTCGAACAAATCGTAACTTCAGGTAAAGATTTCGATCCGGAAATCCATGAAGCGATGATGCAAATCGATAATCCGAATGCTCGCCAGGGAGAAATCGTAGATGAGGTAGAGAAGGGATATCGCTGCGGCGATCTTCTGATCAGAGCCTCGCGAGTGATCGTTGCTCGGGGTGGAGACTCCTCCGACGAATCGGAAGGAGGCGAAGATGCCAACGTATGATTATGTGTGCGATGCATGCGAGCACGCCTTCGAAGAATTCCAAAGGATTGACGAAGACGTTTTAAAGAAGTGTCCGGAGTGTAAGAAAATCAAACTCCGTAGACTTTTTGGCGCAGGAAGTGGGTTACTCTTTAAGGGTAGCGGTTTCTATGAGACTGATTACCGTAGTGAGAGTTACAAAAAACGGCAGAGTGAAGACAAGAAATCTCCGGGCAAAGGAGATTCTTCCTCGAGTGGTGGGAAGAATAAGGCCTCTTCAGAAAAGACCGGTGGATGAGTTCTTCGGTCAAATGTCCCGTCTGTAGGGAATACCTCGCTGAGACCTCCGCAGGTGCCACCAAATCTTATCATCCATTCTGTAGTTCCTCGTGTCGAGACAGAGATCTCGGGGGTTGGTTGCAGAACCAGTACCGTATGGGATCTCGTCCGATAGAATCCGATGACGTCGAGGATTATTCTGCGGATTCGAATTCGGAGTAGTGTTTTTCTAAGAGCATAAAAAAAAGAGGCACGGGAAATTCCCGTGCCTCTTTTTGTGCAACTGTGCGTGAACTCTGACTATTCGCCGCCGGTTTGGTCGACCAGTCGCTTGGGAAGAGATCTTCCCTCTGGGATTTCTTCTGCAGCCATCTTTCTTACGTCTCCACCTGCGTAAACAACCATGAGGAATCCTTCATGGTTTTCATCGATTTCCTCTTCTTTGTTAGCAACGGAGTCGTCACTACCAAGAGCAGTATCGGCGGAGGTCGAAGATTTTGTGCGTTTGCCGAGCCATGCATAGGAGCATGAATCTTCATCTAGGATGAAATTGCTATCCGCATCTTTTTCTGCGGGGACCTCCAAGGAAGAGGGGCAGATAAAGACGTCAGGACTCAGGTCTGATCCTGCACCGGAGTTCACGAGGACATTGAGAGACTCGTATGCCGGAGGATTTTTACCTTCCGCGACTGGGAAGAAACGCTTCTCGAGGGAGTATGCAATCGCTGCTTGTCCCATGTTTCTCAGATTATTGGTGCAACTGACCTCGTCACCTTTCCTCAAAGCACTCAAGATGTTGCCGGAGAAAAGAGCAGCGAGAGTTCCAATGATGGCGATAACCACCAGTAGCTCGACCAAGGTGAATCCCTCGGTTCCAATGCGAAATGGGCTCTTCAGCTCGTGGGTCCCTTTAATTTTCATGAAGTCTCCTTCCAGGAGTCTTTTTCTGGGAGTCTGTGAGATGATCAAGATTCAGGTACTGGAGCATGGGGGAATGACAGTACTCCCAGAGCCCAATAATCTTCCTTTGTCCTGATTACTGTTGTACTTGTGAAGGATCGACGAGGGGTTTCTTTCCGGTCCCCTACGGCGAGTCCACGTCAGGTCGGGTATCATAAGCCGACAGAATAACGATTACCACCCCACGGGGGACGTTGACACCCTAGATGTTGGGTTGCTATGATTTTCGCTTCATCTTGGTCCGGTTTGAGATCCTCGACCCCTTTCTTGCCCTGGCAGGAATCTGGGGAGGGTTTGACCCCGAAAAAAGGTGGAATCGGAAGAAATGTGGTTTGGGGATGATACGTTGCCTGAGATCGGGATGAGTCCCGGTTCCGGGCGCAGTTTTGCCTGAGGTCTTGAGGAATCGTGAAATGCCTTTCCAGTGTCGGTTCTCCTTTGGGAGTTTCCGGGAGTCATCGGATAGGGCAGTCCTTCTTTGGAGGACTGCTGCAGGTGACAGGGCAACTCTTCTGATTCAGAGCAGGGTGCGACTTTTCGCTTTGAATCCCGTTTGTTGAAAACCGGAATCGAAACCAGATTCGAAATCAGGGATTCCCAAATTGGAATCCGCTAGCAACACAGGAGAAATGCCCATGTCAAAAACGCCGCTGTCAATAACACAGGTATCTCGAGTTAGAAACAATGGTACGTTCAGTCGTTGGACGACAATGATCTTGTTGATGGTAACGATCCTCGTTCCAGCAGGGTTCCTTGATTGTTCAGTATTCGCACAAGATGCAGATGATCCCGGGATCGCAAGGCTTGAACTCAAGTTTGAACGTCCTCGACAAATCACAGTTTTCGGGGGGAAAGGTTACGACCTTCGTCCGGACGGAGTCCCGGAGTCGGGAAGAACATATTGGTATCTTCGATACACGGTTGAGAACAAGAGTGGCATCGATGGAACCTTCTACGTAGGGATCAAAGCACGTTCCGACAAGAATCGTCGTTACGCAAACATTGCACTGCCTTGGGTTGAAGATGCCATCGAGCGCAAAGAGGGCAAAATGCTCTTTTCGCGTGGAGATCTTCTGGCGACGAACGGAGCCGGAGACTTGGGACTGAAGGTCAATGCTGGTGAGAAGAAGGAGTGTGTGGCTATCTTCAACGCCATCGACCCGGAAGCCGACAATATTACGGTTGATTTCCACGGTTTGGTCGACGATATCGAGGTTGAAGAGACAGCTGGCGGGAATCTTAAATTGACGGAGAGAGTTCTTCGTTTGGATTTCCACCGTCCTGGAGATGAGTTTTACACCTCAATGGATCTGTTCCGATTCAAGAAGAAGTCTTGGATTCGTAACACACTGGAGTTTTCGGGCCCTGATCTGACACCTGTTAAACAGGACTGATCATGTCTCAAAACAGGGGAGGGGTGTCGGAGATGACCGCAGAGCATGAGGACTTTGTGAGTCGTCTGCCGGACAAAGACAAAACTTTGCTGATTCTTCGAGATCAACTCTACGAAGGATCGTGGCAAGAGATGGTGATGGATCTGGACGGACGCCTCAATAATGGCTTCCAGGTCTTTGAACTCACGGAATTGATTGAAGCAGATTTAGCAAGGATCGAAGTCCTCGCTGATTACGAAAATAAACATGACATCAATCTTGGGGACTTCCTCGAGGATGAGAATTAAATTTAGTCAGGTTCAATGAACACCAATTCGTGAACGCGATTTGGAGTATCACCCTGACCAAGAGTGGAGAACCGAGCCCATGATCTCGCGCATTTCACAGAGTCTTTTTGCCCTACTGTTGTTGGTCTCGATGCTGTCCGGATGTTCCGGAGGGGGAGAGACCCGCAACGAAGAAGCCAAGCCGATGAGTAAGAACGAAGTCCGGACGATTCGATCCGCAGCAAATGCTGACGGTATTGGATTCACCAAGGAGGACGTTGCTTCGATGGGTTTAGATGTCGGTTGGCAGTATCGTCATTCTGCTCCTGTGATCCAAACCTTCGTTGAGAACGACAATATCTACATCGTTTCTTCAACCAGTGATTATCCTTATGTCTTGATCAAGATAGACGGACAAACGGGCTTGCCTCGTTGGACATATCCTTTGAAGGCTCGATTGGAGTTCGCTCCTTCGGTCTACGTCTACCCCGAAGAAATTCGGAGTCAGAACGCTGACGAGCTCTACATTGTTGAGCTGGGTTCCATCTACTGCATCGACGATCAGTATGGAGCTCCTAACTTCACCATTAAGTGTGACTTTCCCATATCTACAGGAGTCTCTCCAGGACAGGATTCATTGATCCTGGGTGGATTTGATATGAGAGCATACGGTGTTTCCAAGGAAGATCGTTTCGTCAGTTGGACCTTCCTCACTGGCGGTGGAGTCACTGCAGATGCTGTGAATTTCGCCAATGCTTCATTCGTGGGAAGTGAAGACGGCAACGTCTACAAGTTGATCCAATCTGCAGGATTTATCCGAAGTGACTGCTGGAGTTACGAAACGATGGGATCCATCGAGCATTCTCCTACGGTTTTTGGAGACAGGATATATGTCAGTTCTAGAGATACAAAGATTCACTGCCTTTCCGATGCAGGTGAGGAGAGTTTCCTTCATTGGTCTACACCGACAGGGAAGCCTGTGGTCTCCAGTCCAGTCGTGACAGCCGCTTCTGTTTACGCGATTCTGAGAGATGACCGTTACTCTGCTCCTGTGACTGAGTTGGTCAGCCTAGATACCGCTGACGGTAGTGAACGTTGGAGAAAAGCTGGAGTGACGGATGTCCTTCACACCTCTTCCAGAATGATTTCGTTCTTGGACGCTTCCGGGAAAATCGTCAGTTGCTCTGCAAGTGATGGCGAAGAGAAGTGGTCATTAGATACAGCAGATTGCGACGAGGTTCTCTCCTTGTCTTCCGCATTTGTGTTGGTCTACGATGCTGAAGGTTTGATCCAAAAAATCACCGTACGTCGCTGATGGGTATCGCCCATCGTTGACTGAGATAACCGGAATTTCTTCTTATGAAGGAGTTCCGGTTTTTTCGTCAGTGAATGGGTTGTCGTTCATGTGATGCATATAGTTTTGGATTCTTAAAAGATGGAAGGCCAATTCCGTGATCTCGCTCGAATCGGTTCTCTCGATCTGAACCTGGGGGCAGGGAACTCCTGATGAGGTCACCAGTGCTGAAGTCACCAGTGCTGAAGTCACCAGTGCTGAAGTCACCAGTGCTGAAGTCACTCCAGGGGATCCGAGAATATTTCCGTCTCCGTCGACGAAAACCGGCCAGAAGCGTCGTAGATGCTTGGGAATCCCCAGTTGCCGTAGGCTCTCCTCCGTTCTGGTTTTCCTTCCCGGCCAGCGGTCTTCCGGCTTCAGTGGACGTAGAGTGACTTTAAAGTCAAAGGAGGCATGTTCAGAGGAGGCATGTTCAGAGGAGGCATGTTCAGAGGAGGCATGGAAAGTCCACTTCAGGCCTAGGTGCTGGAAGGGGCGATTCGGTTCTGGTGTGATCGCACGCCAAGCAGTGAGGTCTTGCTGGGGAATGGGTCCTAGGTGGATCCAGTGACCACAACGATGTGCCGTTCTTCCCGCCGGAAGGTCGAGGCGGGGTGATCGAGACTTTGAGGTTGCAAGCTGTTCAAGATGTTCTAAATGTTCTCTCGAGAGTTGGCCCTCATAGTCGGCAGCAATGATGAGAGCTTCTCTGATCACGTCTGAAATCTCTGGGCCTTGCAGATGGTCGAGTGAACCCGGTGGCAATGAGATGAATGGGCGCAGGCAATACGCCTGATCCAAACAGGTTTGCATACGGGTTTGTAGTGATTGCCACCGAAGGCGAGATTCCTGCGCTAACTGGTTGAGATGAACGAGGATTTCTGGATTTTCTTTTTCCAACTGGGGCAACAATTCGTGACGGAGTCTGTTTCTTCGATGGTCCATAGAATCATTAGAGGAGTCGAAGATCCCTTTGGTATTTTCAGATTGGAGGAAACGCTCAATCTGATCTCGCGAACAGATGAGGAATGGCCTCAGAATTTTTATTTCTGACCCGGTCATATGTGTCACGGGATCCATGCCCCGAAGCCCCCGGAGTCCACACCCTCGAAGAATATTTCCAAGAACCGTCTCAGCCTGGTCGGAAGTGTGATGGCCTAACAGAACCCATTGGCAATCTCTGGCTTTGGCGACCTTCGCGAAATGCTCACGTCTTTTATGACGACAGAGAGTTTCCAAGGATGGTTGCCCTGGACCCAGTTGGCGATCCAGAGGTTCGTATACAACGTGGAGGGGGATTTCCCATTGGCGGCAGATGAGCAGGCAATGTCGTGCGTCTCTATCCGCTTCTTCTCCGCGAAGCCCATGGTGCATGTGGAATGCTTCCACTTGGACCTTTCTCTTCGAACGTTTGGCCCATTGTGCCGTTGCGATCAATAGAGCGACAGAATCGACTCCTCCGGAAAGAGAGATCAAGAGTCGAGGATCCTCGGGCTGGATTTCAGCATCAATTTCCTGATCGAGAAGTCTTGCGATCGCCTCGGGGATGGTGGGCAAGCTGCTCATTCGAGGCTCTGTACTCGAAGTTGGATCTTGAGGGGAGTCTCGACGCCTTCAGGGGCACTCGTCATGGGGTTCAAATTTGCGATGGCGTCACGAATGGCGAAAGCATCGATCTGGACGCCGGGTGCAGGTTTGAGTGCTAGGTCATAGATCCAGCCATCGGAGTCAATCCAAAATGAGATCAGAAATTGACCGTCGCCTTCGGCATCTGTAATGGAGGTGCCATTCCCTAGCAGTGTTGCCAAGCTGGTTCGAATCGGTTCACGAACTTCAAGGATGAGCCATCGATCTCGCTCTTTATCAGAGGAAACTTTCTCAATGGTGTCGTCGAGCAAAGATTGGATTCGGGTGATTTCTTCTTCTGTTGAAGAAAGTTTATCCAAGGGTGGGCTATCCAGATTTTGAGGAGCCACTGGTTGGGGAGAAGCTTGAGGAGGTAGAAAGTCTTCAGCCTCTAGAGGAGGCTCTAGTTCTTCCTGTGGAATCTCGGCTTCTTCTTCGGGCTCTGCCATTACGGGAGAGACCTCTTCAGCGGGGATCATTTCCGTTGGAGGAGGGGTTGGAGGTGGCGTCGAAAAAGCGACCGCTATACGAACGGAATTGGGCGGAAGAGTTTCGCTGGCCCCGGGAACCGGGACGAGGAAGAAAATACTCAAATGCATGAGACTGGAAATCAGAGCAGCGCTCTTTATCCATGCATCTCCCTGATCATTCTGCATATTGTCCTGTGGGGTACTCAGGAAAGAAAATCGAGATCGGAGAGGCTTCACGAATGCGCTGGAGCGGGTCACCGTAAGGTTCCAAAGACGGGAGATACCCTTCAGCCATGAGAATAGATTCTGGCGATCAGGCATCTTGGTCTTCACTCCCTTCGGGTTTGTAAATCTCCGATCCAGCGTTGCTGGAGTTGGTGCAAGGTATCGATCTCTGTGGTGCTCCTCAAGAAGGGCTCCAAACCTTCATCACGAATTTGTTGAAGATAGAGAGGAAGCAGGGCTGTCGGCGTCGTTCCTAGGAGGTGATCCACGAGTGATCCACAAGCGGCCCTGAGGAGCTCATTTTCGAAGCAGGTATCTTTTTCGAGTAAGGACTGCACCGAGGGGAGATGTCCCTTCCTGAGTGCGTCTTCGAGCAACCAGAGATCCCTAGAGCGCGCTAAGGGGCCTCTCGACATCGAACACAGACCCTCTTCTAACCAAGGGGGGCACCGAGGGACTCCCAATAAGGAATCGATGAGGCTTCTGAACAGTTCTCTCGGAATCCCGTTCTGGTCGATAAAAGGTTCGGAGGGGACGACATGGAGCACAGATTTCTGAAAAGATCCATATTCCTGAACGGTTTCCAGCCTTGCTGGACCACAGGAAGATCCCAAGTGAGTCTCCAATTCCTCGAGGGAGGAATATTCTAGAATCTCAGGGATTGCGGGGGGGCGGCCGGGGAATCCAAATTTGGACCAGAAGTGATCGAGCCATTGACGGCAAAGGACATCTATTCCCTCTATTGGGACATGTTGTCCATGCAACTCAAGCCACGCTTTTGATCGGAGCTGAGATTTTATTTGAGTGACGTCGATCTCTGCGCCCACAAGGTTTTGAACCGATTCCAAATGCATTCTCATGTCGAGTGGAGAATTGATCTTCGAAGCCCGATTCGCCAATGCCAGATGAAGAGCCGGTGAGAGTGGCGAAATCGTGAGCGCATCTTCCATAGATATTCCGTGACCCATAGTCGAAGCATAAACGAGGGCATGTCGCACTTTTTCCCACTGTCCTGGATCTCTTGTGATCAATTGATTTATTCTCTGGGAGAGGAGTGGGTAATCCTCAGAAGACATCGCCTCTGTTGCAGAGATGAGAGTTTGTTCACGGATGGTCGAACTCCATAAGCTTTCTTCAGTGGGAAACTCTTCCAGAAGAATGTGGATGGCTTCGAGAGCATGATTGGGTTGGCACATCTCCACAGCTTGATAGATGTTGAATTCCAAATCACGCAATCGATCTTTTTTCTGAATGACCAATGCTCTGAGTTCTTCAAAATCGGGGTGCTGACCCGGTAGGGCACACAGTTCTGTCCAGAGGGGGAGCGCTTCTCCAGGTGCCTTTTCGTGAATGATTCTCCGTGTTTCTCCGACGAGACAATTGCGATACAGAACAAGAAGTTCCTGATCACCGGGTTGTCGACGATATTCACGTCTCAAGTAGGGGAGAGCGGAACCTGGAAATCCGCCTTCTAGTCTTCGTTGGCACTCTGCCAGCATCGAATCGCGTGCCGGAATTCTGACCAAATGATCGATGAGGGATCTCCTCAACGTCAACTTTCCTTCTGGGACCTCCAGAATGAGTTGTTGAGAATCGAGAGAGAGAATCTTTCCGGTCAACTGATGACCATTTTTGAGCCACACCTCGTCTCCATAGAGAACCCCTCCTGAAGCCAACAGAGCCAATATGAGGCCCATGCAGACTCTGATGAGGGAGTCAGACGGAAAAGCGGTCCACACCCATGAAAGGGGGACTCTTTTGCGGGAGGAGTTGACGCAGGGAGTCAGCACCAGTGATGATCCTTTCTTCGGGGAATGCCCCGAGTCGTCTCTTCAGAGAGGCGACATCGTTGTATCGGCATCGTTTATCCCGATCTGTAGTAAATTTCGGGAGATTGAGGGATCTGAGAGTGAGGAATTTCGGTGTCTGAAGAGCTCTACATCGACCCCGTGGCCCAAAGATATGCATCCACGGAAATGCAAAAGTTGTTTTCCCCCCTAGAGAGAGCACGAACTTGGCGGGATGTCTGGATTGCACTCGCAAGGGTGGAACAGAGAGCAGGTCTGCCTGTTACCACCGAACAGGTCCAAGCGCTCGAAAATGCCAGAGATCAAATCGATCTAAAAAGTGTCGCTCGCATTGAAAAAGAAACCCGGCATGACGTGATGGCTCATATCCATCATTATGGAGAAATGGCGCCAGAGGCTGCCGGAATTATTCATCTGGGAGTCACTTCATGCTTCGTTACTGATAATGCAGATCTGATTCTCTTTAGGAAAGCGATGGAACTGACGGAAGATCGTCTTCTCAGAGCGATTCATTCGCTCGCTGATTTTTGTCGTAATTTCGCAGATGCTCCAACGTTGGGATTGACCCATCTTCAACCCGCACAGTTAACCACCGTCGGGAAGAGAGCTTCGCTTTGGCTTCAGGATATGGTGGACGCATACAGAGACATCGTGGATCTCCGTACTCGATTACCATTGAGGGGACTCAAGGGAACGACAGGAACTCAAGCTACATTTTTACACCTCTGTGGTGGCGATGGAGACAAGGTCGACCATCTCGAAAATGATCTGGCAAATGAACTTGGATTTGAAAAAGTCTTCGATCTTTGTGGACAGACATATCCTCGTTCATGGGATCACAGACTTTCGAGTCGTCTCGCGGATGTCGCCATAGCGATCCACAAGGCGGCAACAGATATTCGACTTCTCCAGTCATGGGGTGAAGTTGAAGAGCCTTACGAAAGCACTCAAGTCGGTTCGTCTGCGATGCCTTACAAAAGAAATCCGATGAGATCAGAGAGGCTTTGTTCACTCTGTCGACATGTCATGACTTTGGCTCCTGGATTGGGACAGCTGGCTGCCAATCAATGGATGGAGAGAACTCTCGACGATAGTGCGCAAAGAAGGGTACAGATTCCTGGTTTGTTCCTCGCACTGGATGCGATTCTGTTGATTTCCAGAAATGTCTTTTCGGGACTTGTTGTTCATGAAGATATTCGGAAGAAACGAATCGATGAACATCTACCATTCATGGCAGCAGAAGAATTATTGATGGAAGGCGTCTCCAGAGGTGGAGATCGTCAACAATTACATGAGCAAATCCGTACTCATGCCTGGGCGGCTCGTGAAGCAGTCGTTCGAGGCGAATCTAATCCCCTTCGGAAACTGATCGAGGGAGATGAAATCTTGGCTCCGGTCGCTGCGGCCTTGCCATCATGGGACGCCCAACGATTCACGGGAAGAGCGGCTGAGCAAACCACCCGTTATCTGGATCAAGTCATCAGTCAACTTCCTCAACCCCGTGAGGATCACCTCACGGATCTTAAAGTTTAGGACAAGGATGCGGGGGCAGGTTATTTTTCGATCGAGTCGCGAAGTGAAAGTGATCAGCGAGGGGCAGGTCTTTCGGTGTGATCTTGCGGGACGATTGAGAAAAGAGGGTAAGAACCCGGTGGTTGTTGGAGACTGGGTCGAGTTCGAGAGAAATGAGAACGCAGATAGAAATTCCGATGGCCGAGTACTCTCCGTTGAGGAGAGAAAGGTCTGGCTCTCTCGACGGAGAGACGTCGGTAGGGCTCGTGAACTGATTCTTGCTGCGAATGTTGATCAAGTCGCAGGAGTGTTTTCTGTACAAAAACCAAATATCAAATTTGGAGCTCTTGATCGTCTTTTGATGGCGAGTGCATGCATGGGCTTACCCGCAATCGTAGTCATCAATAAAGTCGACCTAGGAATCCCTGATGAAGTCGAAGATCGTCTCCGGGTTTATCCCACTCTGGGCTATCAGCTCATACGCACTTCGGCTGAGACAGGGGAAGGACTTGATGATCTTGAGGAGAATCTACGAGGGAAAGCCACTGTTCTCTCTGGACCGAGTGGAGCTGGAAAGTCATCTCTGATTTCTAAAGTGCTCGGTATCGATCTCAAGACACAAGAAGTGAGTGATCATAACGATAAGGGACGGCACACAACGACTGCCGTGACCTGGCATCCTGGAGAAGAAGAGGGATCTGCCATCGTTGATACTCCGGGATTCAGGGACTGGGCTCTGTGGGGATTAGAACCCAGAGAACTGAGCCATTGGATGCCGGATTTGGCCGCACATGTTGGAGATTGTCGATTCAATGATTGTATGCATTTGAAGGAACCGGGTTGTGCTGTACTTGGCGCAGTCGAATCGGGTGAAATCGAGGCTAGGCGCTACCGCTCATATGTCGGTATTCTGGAATCGGTGATTGAAAGACAGGATCGAGATCGTTGAAAATACGAGGGATTCCTTGGTTTTCTTCGTCCTCTTTTATAGAGAGAATCAGATTTCAGGAGGCTCTTGGATATTCTTGATCCAAATGAACTAATCTCTCTCGTCAAGGAAGCCCGGCTGGGCAACCGAAATGCGTTCCACCGACTCGTGACATATCATCAGAGAGTCGCAGGGGGGGTGGCATACGGAATACTGGGCGACATACACCTTTCGGCAGATGCTGTTCAAGAAGCCTTCGTTAAAGCTTGGCAAAGTATAAGTATGCTGAAAGAAGACGAACGATTCAGTGCTTGGTTTCTCTCGATCGTTCGAAGCAAGGCTCTGGATCTGTTGCGTCAGAGGAAAAGAAAAGCTCCGGAATACGCCCAAGTCGACTCTGAAAGAGATGTCAGTCCCGATCTCGGTCCTCTTGAGAAATTGGAAAGTTCGGAAAAGGCCCAAAGGATCAGGAAGTTGATCGAGGGTTTACCTCCTGAATATAGGGAGATTTTATTGCTCAAGCATCAACTGGATAAATCCTATCTCGAGATCGCTCGTATTCTTGGTTCGACCCCAAAAGCAGTGGAGTCAAAGTTAGCCAGAGCCAGGAAGTTGTTGGCAGAACGATGGAATCTTCAGGAAGATAATTCCAAGAGAGGTGGCGAAAATGCATGACCGGTCATGTGAAACAGTCAGGGATCTGATCTCCCTTGAAATGGATGGGGAGATTTCTGCTGATCAGCAGCAGTTTTTGGAGTCTCACCTCGATACCTGTTCTGATTGTCGTCAATGGTCTGCGTCGCTTCACGATGGAGTTCACTCATTGAAATCCGATGTCGGTGAATTGAGTGGAGAACTCGATTCTCTGATTCGTGATTCACTCAATGCTGAAGATCTATTGGGGGCTGACTCTGATCTTCAAAGAAATCAGGCGTCAGAGAAGGCGGCTCCAGTATTAGCTCTCAGTGCATTTGCCATATTAGTATTGATCGCTGTGACTTCGACTCTGTTGTTTGATTTTGGTAGTCCCAACGGAACTCCTGTCGGAGTCGTCAGTGGATTTGGAGAAATCACGAGAGCGGATGGATTGCTGATCGAATCCAATGGTGTTGATTTCAACGGAACTATGAAGCTCATGCGTGGGGATACCATCGTTGCTACAGAAGGTGGTGTACGTGTTCGCGAGTTTTTGGGAGAGATCGTTGATTTAGATGAAGGAACCATTCTTCGGTATCAAAGCCCTCGATTTTTCGAGGTTGTGCAGGGTAAGGCCGAATTTTCTGTTCCTTCAGGAGGCTCTCGTTTTGTTGTGAAGACTCCGGAACTCTCAGTAGAAGTTGTAGGGACAAAATTCAGTGTGCAGCGTTGGAGTTCAAAGCAACAAAGTGAAGTGCGAGTTCAAGAGGGGCAAGTCATGATTCAGTGGGGGAAACGAATCCCGTTGCCCGTCGTCGATGGAGAATGGGTTGAGGTCAATTCCTCGGGCTTCATGTTTCATTCTGTCCCAAGATCTATTGAGCGCGATGACCAAGAGAATATTCAAAGGCCGGCCGCAAGAATCGGGAAACCCATAAAGTTGTTTGATGAGGAATCTCAAAAGACTCCAAGGCAACTCAGACGTGAAAAAGGAAGAGCTCTAGATCTTCCTTCGGGAGCCTTTAAAGGTAGCTCTGAAGACGAAGAAGAGGACACCGACGAGAACGAATGATCGACCCTGCTCGTTCATATTGAGTGGGTCGAAGGTGAGTGCGCTTATCGCTGGGTCTCGATGTGCAATCCGAAAACCCGACCATCGATCATTCGCACGGACTTGTCTTTGTAGGACCAATCTTCCAGTAAATGATTTTCAAAGCGAATCCATTCCACATCTCTGGGATCTCCCCATGCAAGACGAACTTGCTTACGACGGGTTCCCTGCCTGATATCTGAACTATTAGGTTCTCGTCTCGATACATTGATCAACTGGGCAAGATCGGCATGAGCTAACTTTGACAGTTCTACTCGGGCGATGGGAAGAATATTGTCGCCGACTCTCATCAGCCCCGAAAATTCCAAGAAGTCTTGTTCAGATATCCATTGCTGGCCATAGGGGTAGAGATCTGATTTCAGAGCCATTTTCGCCAGTCCGAATTTATCAATAGTTTCTTTCAGGACTGTTTTTCCGGAAAAGAAATTTGATCCTAATTTGAGCCAAGCCAGCTTGGCGACATGATCTTCAGGCTGAAATGAAATCCATAGTTTTGGCTGGTCTTGAACCGGGCTTTCCCTGAGAAGGAATTTTTCGAGGAGATGTGTCAGTGAGGAATCGTCGCTCTTTAAAATCGAATTTCTGCGTTCTTGAACCGCTTCTAAGACAAGAGCGCTTTTCAGCAGGCCGTGGAAATGGAATATTGTCCAACCGCTCTCTGATTTTCTGAGATCGAGTTCTAAAAATGGAGAATCCAGATTTCTATCCAAAAGAGGCAAGGTCACTTGATCCAGGATTCCCAAAGATTCGGAATGCCCAGAGATCTCAATCTGTTGTCCGACTCTGTCTTGGAGACGGGCATGGATTTTGACAACGTTCGAGGTGGTCAAATGGAGCTCATCTGGAGTCAGTGTGGATTGTGGAGTTGCCGCAATGAGTGATCCCAAAATGAGAAAAATACTAGAAATCATTTTACTTGCTCCTCGATGTCGCAAAGAGTTCCGTCGCTGAGAGTCACCATGATATGACCCGATCCAGCATGAGAGAGATCCAGTGCTGCTGCTCCGAGGGACACTTCGCTATATACAGTTTCGCCGGGTCCCATCAATCTTAAGATTCCATCTCCACCAGCGAGCCAGGCTAATTCCTGGTTCGAAGAATGCCTCAATGGTGGGCATGTACTCGGAATGGGGGATTTGTGTTCTTCAGCAACGCCATTCTGTAAACAAGCCCAGCCATTCTTTGTTGAGTAAAGCTGAGTATTTCCGAGAAGGCTAATCTCGGACAGGGGAGGAGGTGCAAAGCGGGTTTGATCACGACTCCAAATTTCTCCAGAAGTGAGGAGTAGAGTTCCATCTTCAAGAACTGAATGTGGTTCTCCTGGAATAGTCATCGCTTCCTGAACGATTTCTCCCGAAGAGTGAACAGTATGAAGGCGACGAATCGCATCGATGACGATGAGATTCCCTGAGGCATCGGTTCCAATGTGTTCAATAGGTGCACCCATATGGACAAACCAAGCCTTGTCGCCAGAGACATTCAGACTCGTTAATCCCCCTGCGCCATCCCCGAGTATCCAGTGCTCGCCAAATTGGATTCCACATTTCCAGGGTGTATGGGTGATCTGACCTAAGGTCTTGATCTCACCTTCTTTTGATATCGAAAGAGGACGCCCTTCTCTCGGTAGAGCCAGAATGGAGTTGCTTCCTTGAATGAGAATGGGTGCTGGGTGTCCGATGATCCCTACCGAATGTTCGGAGATGAGTCTGAGATCGCCCAAGTCCACAACTCGGATTTTTCCATCGCGTCCTGAGAGGACGACTCTTTCTCCTAAGCTCAAGGACTCCAAACAGGGTTCTGTCAGAATGCTGCTTCTGAGAGGACTCCTGACAAGAGAAATGAGCATTCTTGGGGGGGATTCCCCACTGAGGTTCAGGAATCTAGGGCGACAGCCCTTTTTCTCAAGGTAGATTTCTAGCTGTTCTTCTTTTTTCAATGACACAGTTAATGGGCTGACGCCGATCAGTGAACGGTCTCGTCCTAGAATCTTCGCTCCAGATGGAACACTATCTATCAGGACGGGGTATCGAATCGAGGCACGCTCTCGCATAGGTAAGGTCTCGAGTGCAGAGGGCGTCAAAGTATCAAGTAAGACTCTCGCTTCATGGGCTGAGCCTTCTTCTATAAGTGCCTCGGCCCTGATCAATGCATCTTTGACATCTACCTTTTTTCGATTTCGTTCGGCACGTGCGTTATTTCGCGTCTGAGTGATGAGATCTTTCTCAGCTGCAACTTCAATTTGAATCAGTTTTCGAATCCTTGACCCTGCAGTATCGCTATTTCCTGCCGCAAAGGTCCATGGGTGAAGAAGACTCACTCTTTCGTAGGCTTCTGCAGCTGTGATTTTAGATGAGATTTGGTCTGAGTTTTTTTCAATTTCTTTTGCAGCGGATAACATTCCCTGAGCACGCCATTCAGTAGAGATCTGTATTATGGCGAACAAGAACAAAAGAAATACTGAACCGAATTTAATATATCTGGCTTGTAACTTTTTATTGTCAATTTCGATTTGTCGGGAGAGTAACTCTTCAAGAGACTTTTCATCCATGCCGTGATCTGGCGACATGGTGCGTAGACTTCTCTCTGCTCGGAGTGCAATCTCCGGAGATTTTTTTCCTGAGAGGGCTATCGCATTTTCAAGGCAGGATTTCGCTTCTGGATCTTTGAATCTCAGCAGGGTTTCTCCCAGCTGTAGCCAGTAAGATCCTTCTTCTCCTTTGAGATATTCAGCTTCACGAAGAATTGTGATCAGTTTTTTGTATTCACCCTGTCTGCGAAGTGCTTTGCAAAGGTCATCAAATATCTGAGCGTTTTTCCGGGAAGGAATGAAATCTCGCATTTCCCAGCAATCGAGCAAATCCTCTAGGTGACCCGATGAGAGTATCAGGAGGCGCTGTAGTCGTTTCCATGCGGCTTCCTGATCACCGTGCTCTCTCAAGTGTCGAACGGACATACGTAGGAAAACCGCCTGAGTTTCGGTGTCTGCATGCCCTGCGCAGTCTGCTGCTTCATCTAGGAGTGCGATATGGTTTTCGACTTCTCCCGAGTCAATCAGAGCTTCATAGATAGCGAGAGCCTCCGCAGGTATTTCTGCAGAACGATCTCTTGCTCTCCTCAGCATTTCGTCATGAGTGGCTTCTCTGATCCATCCTTCTTCAAGAAAACGATAGAGAACTGTGCATGCATCAAATCGCGTGAGAGTGGACTCAGATAAAACTTCTTCAATCGTGCGAGAACCATCGTTGAGTTTGAACAATGAATTGTTCTCAGCAGGTTCTTCTGAGTTTTTTACAGGAACCAGAATCCAACGCTGGTCTTGAATCCTCTGTCGGATCACATTCCACTCATCTGCTTGGCGCAATCCTTCAAGGACGATGGTCATGGGATCTACTTGAATACGCGTAACATGATAGATGTCATCTTCGTGAGTCGACTTCAGTTGCTCTGGGAAAAATTCGAATGAACCTCGAGTCCACAGAAAGAGATCAAAAAGTTCTTCTTCGATTTTTGTTCTTAGAGCTTTTTCAAGTTCGGTCTCGGCGATCGCTCCGCGTTCGATCAGAGCTCTCCCTAACAAGATTCCAGTATCTTCATGATCTTTACTGGCTTGTTCGAGATCTTCGTGAGAGACGACACCCTGTCGCAGCAGGATGCTGCGTAGGCGAAGTTGTTGGGTGGTGGACGAACGAACAAGGGTGATGCGACCTGTCTCGAACACGATCGAGACTTTTTCCCCATCTCGATTGATTTCGAGAGTTCCTGACCGCGCCCCTTGCGAGAGGGTCTGCAGTAACTCCTGTAATCCAAAGTGTTCTAGGTGTCCTTTTAAGATACTCATCCTTCAACTCCCGCTCGTGTGCCGAAAACGGACGGCGATCACCGGAGATCGAAAGCAGCAGATGCCCCCAGGTTCATGAGGGGGTAGGATCCGCTGATAGACCTCGAATAAGGATACAAAATCATTTCGATATCAACCAATCGGGGTCTGGAGCGGGATTCATGAAAGTCAAACCTGAGGGCTCTCCGGGGCTATATGTTCACGTCCCGTTCTGTCGAAGCCGATGCACATATTGTGACTTCCATGTGGCAGCCCTTCGTCCGGGGGTCGTCACCGATTATGTTTCCGCCCTGATTTTGGAGATCCAGCACCATGCCGATGCCGGATTCTCTCCCGAAACTATTTTTATCGGCGGAGGGACTCCTAGCGCTCTTTCCGTGGAAGACTGGACTCGCCTTCTTAAATGTTTGTCCGAGTCTTTTCAGTCTGGTCTCAAAGAGTGGACGATCGAGGCGAATCCTGAATCCATCGATGAGCAAAAAATAGAGATAGCGTTGTCATTAGGAGTTGATCGTTTGAGTACAGGAGCGCAAACGTTTGTAGAGACAGGGCTCGCTTTACTGGGCCGGAGGCACGACGCTCAAAGGGTGCACGAGGTTCATGATCTGTTTCAGAAGTTAGGTGTACCTCGAACAAGCTTAGATCTCATTGTGGGATGGCCTGGGCAAGCCATCGACTCCGTAAATACTGACCTTGCGGCGGTCAAAGAGATCGATCCTGATCATATCAGTCTCTATCACCTGAGTTATGAACAAGGAACTTGGCTTCATTCGATGCGTGAGCGTGGCGGACTCAAACCAATAATGGACGACACCTGTATCGAACTCTCAAGAGCATTTCTCCAAGGGCTTCAAGAGCAAGGTTTTGAGCGATATGAAGTTTCAAATTTGTATGCAAGAGGTGGAGCCTCTCTTCACAATCTCAACTATTGGGAGCGGGGTGAATACCTCGGAGTTGGCAGCGGTGCTGCTTCGTTTATGGAGGGGTTGAGATGGAAAAATAAGCCGGACGTTCAAAAATATATCTCGGCGGGTGGTTCTCCTGAAAAGGTCTCCATTGAAACTCCAGAACTCTTGGAAGTGGTCACTGAACTGATCATGCTCGAACTGAGATTGACTCGGGGTATGAATCTGAACCGGTTCAAAACCGAGACAGGGTTGGATTTTCATGAGATTTGTGGTGAGAGTTTGCACAGTTTTGAAAAACGGGGTTTGCTCATACAGGGGGAGAATGCCATTCGGGCTTCCTCCGAAGGATTCGAGGTCCTCGATTCCGTGATCGTCAAATTTGTAGAAGACGCTGAGGAGAGGCTCAATGAGGGAACGTGACATTCCACAGTTGGAAGTGAGCTTGGCAATTCGGCTCCTCAGGCATCGGGGCTGGGTCTCCATTGAGATTCTTGCAGACGTCCTCAAAGAAATGGGCCCTCAAGCCGGTTTGGGCGGATTTCTAGATCTACTTCAGGTGGGATCGCCATTGCCCTTAAGTGCTGAGAGAAGCGCTCTTTTGGTGGATAGAGTTCGAAACCAAATGAGAAGTTTACTTTCTCATGGCCCGGATTCCAGAATCGACGACGGTAGACTCGGACGGCTCGCTCTCGGTAAGGGCTGGATATCCTCTCCAATGCTGGAGTCTGCGCTTTTAGAACAAGCAAGACTTCGTCGTATGGGTTTGAGGTTTCGTTTGGGAGAAGTTTTTGTTCGCCTTGATCATTTGACGAAACGACAGGTTGAGACACTCCTGGAAGAGCAGGGGGCTTTGATCAAAACCTGTAAGAGTTGCCGAAGAGTGGAGAAATTCTCGGCCCAAACCTGTGAATGCGGAAAACCTCTATTTCCGGGTCCTACCCTAGGACCGGTCGTTACAGACCGTTATCTGATCGCTCAGACTTATTCCTGAGAGAAGCCATTTGCCAGCTTTCGTGTTCCCATCCTAGTCTTCTATGACGCTTCATGGCCACCCTTAGGTCTGGAGTCAAAGTCACAGGTAGGGGAAAAAGATGAAGGACGACGATTTGCAGTCCAATCAAAATGAATCCTCTGGGGATACTGGAGCCAAGAGCTCTACCCCAGAGAGAGATTTGCCAGAAGTTGAAGCATTGCCCATAGACGACGCGGCAGCAGTGTCCGGTCTAGGCGAGGAGTTCAATGATGACGATGTCATTGTTTATCTCGATGACGTCGCTGAGATTTCTTCTGATGTGAGTGATTCCGATCTACTTTCTCACCGACCCGGTGAAGAAGACGTTCTCACTGAGTTCGAAAGATTGCCTGAAGTTCAAGTTCAATTGGTGGAGGGTCTTCCTGAAGTCTTCGATGTCGAAGAGATCACAGATCTGGTGACCGAAGAGGTTGAAGGAAACTGGACAGACATATTCTCTGACAGAGAAGCATTGTTTGACCGGTGCAAGACGGTGGTCCTTGAAAACCAGAAAATCTTCGCAAGTGTTGCCGCGGTGTTTGTTATTGCAGCCGTAGCGCTTTGGATGCCAGGTGAGGCTTCTTCAGAGTCGGCATTGGTGAATCCTAATAGTGTCGTGTCTTCGGCTGAATCATTTGACCATTGGGTAGGTGGGGTGATTTCCGATCATCTCACTGAGATCGGAGGGGAATGATGAATAAGTTATTTCTTTGCCTACTAGCGTTCCTGTTTTTATTGACCCCTAGATTCCTATTCGCAGGAACCATCGTTCTTAAGAACGGGCACGTTATCAATGGCAAGATCATTGCCAGTGACGAAGAGAAAGTCATCATGACTTGGGGTAATGGGCGGACGACGATCTACCATCGTTTTATTGAGTCTGTCGTACTCAGCAAAGATGAAGAGCAGTACATTCTTCAGTACAGAAGTCCTAAAAACATTCAGGCTTCAAATGCACTGACTGAAGAAATACAACTTCCGGATTTCGAAGAATTGCATGGAGAACCCGTTACCGATTTAGTTGAGGTTGATCAGGAACCCAGCGATTTAGTTCCAACGGAACTCGCAGTCGATCCCGTATTGGACGACTCGAGTATTGTTTCGTCCGTGAAAAAGTTCCCAAATTTTGAACAACGAGTTTTTGCGCACCTCAGTTTTTCCATGGAAGTTCCAGAGAATTGGTCAGTCAGCGATTCCGAGAACTCCATAAAAGTTCAATCTCCCAATGGGGGAGTGTTGATTTCTCTCGATCGATATTCTGGAGGAGAGCTCGCGGTTGATCGGGCTGCTGCGGGTTTATTGGGGAAGCTTGAGGAACATGGTTTTAAGGAAAAGCGAAATGGTTTTATTTCGCTCGTCGATCATTTGGGCAGTGTGTGGTCGAGAGAGACTACAACGCTAAATGGTTCGCATGACTGTGTTCATGCCCTGATTCTGCCCGATTCCGATAATTCCCAAATGCTCATTTCTGTCTACAGAGACAATGGATCTGAAGAAATCAGCGAGGGATTGTTGACGACTGTGTTGTCGTCGTTGGTTCCGATTCAGGTCTCCGCGCAGAGATAATTGAGACAAAAAAATGTAGTTTTCGTCGCAGGTGGCCTTTGCCGCCTGCGATTTTTTTTTGTCTGGAGAGAAAAAAAATGTTGAACTTCATTAAATTTTCTCGTTAACATACTTACAGAACGAGAGAGGAACCATTTCGGAAGGGGAAATCCGGAGGTGCCTTGAACACAGAAATGAAGTCGTGGGGGAAATCTTTAGCTCACCTTTTCTTTGGGTGAGACTGTGAGTGCCCTCCGATTTTATTTTGCGAGATCTCTTTTGGTCATTTCTTCATCGACCAGCCCAGGGGAAGGGTTGTCTCGACTCCCTCATTTATTGCCCTCATCCTTTCGGCTATTCCAATTCTGGAATGGTAAGAGGAAACTTTCACCTTACCGGGCCGTGAATCGTGATCATCCACTCTGGAAATTGAGTGCCACCCAGGTGGCGGGCAGATGATTTCATAAAATTCCATTCCAGTTTTCGAGGTAACAGTTTTCCATCCGTACACCGCGGATGATCTAACTGCCATGGAACTTTCAAGTTGTGTCTTGCATCTATAGTCTTTTTTCACGCATACTCTTGGAGATTTCTATCGGCGAGCGGCAGGGCAGTGGTTGCCCCACTCCGTTCACCGGGCGTCCCCTCGGAGGGGGGCGGGAGCATCAGGATTGAGGGGCATGTCCCCCGATAGGAGTTGGCTCATGGCCAAGAAAAAGGTAGCGCGTAAGAAAGCAGCCAAGAAAAAGGTTGCTAAGAAAAAGGTAGCTAAGAAAAAGACTGCCAAGAAGAAGGTAGCCAAGAAGAAAGTTGCCAAGAAGAAGGTAGCTAAGAAGAAGGTTGCCAAGAAGAAGGTAGCTAAGAAGAAAGTTGCCAAGAAGAAGACTGCCAAGAAGAAGGTAGCCAAGAAGAAGGTCGCCAAGAAGAAGACTGCCAAGAAGAAGGTAGCCAAGAAGAAGGTCGCCAAGAAGAAGGTCGCCAAGAAGAAGGTCGCCAAGAAGAAGACCGCCAAGAAGAAGGTCGCTAAGAAGGCAGCCAAGAGAAAGACCACGCTTAGAAAAAAGTAAGTTCGCCTTCAGGTCAAGCGAGGCCCTGGCGAAAGAGGGCTTCTCTTTCTAAGCAGAAACCTGACACCAGTCCTAAGTACAGTTATTGGGATTGATCAGTTGAACGTTTAGAAAGACGAAGTTTACAGGAGAACACCTGAAGGCGGTTAGCGTCGCCTACGTATTCTCCGGGGCTCATACGCGGAGGTACGGGATTCATCCCGTACCTTCGCGTTTTTTTGTGCACAGTTTCTTTATGCACAGTTTTTTATGCACAATTTTTAAAACACAATTTTTCAAACACAGTCAAAAGCATTAAAGAGAAGTGAACTGGTTTTGAGATATGTGAACGGATGTCCGTTCTTCACTCTCGAAGTTCTCATACTCTCGACATTCTTCTCTTGCCGTACCGCATTTATGAGAGGCATATCCAGTCATGAACCTGATACGAGAACAGCAATTGATACTTCAATCTGAAAAGGTCGTTGTTTTTACAGGAGCTGGAATGAGTGCCGAAAGTGGAGTGCCCACATTCCGAGGGAAGGATGGTCTGTGGCGAGGTCGGCGCGCCGAGGAGATTGCCACACCAGAGTTCTTCGCTTCTTCGCCAGAAGAGGTTTTGGAATTCTACCGCTGGCGAAGGGAATTATTGAAGCACGTCGAATTGCATCCTGGTCATGTCGCCTTGGGTGAATGGACAAAAAAAAGAGGTTCAGCGGTGAGCGTGGTGACTCAGAATGTGGATGGGCTTCATCAGAAAAGTGGTTGTCCTGAAGTGATTGAGTTGCATGGTTCTATTTGGAGTGAGCATTGTCAGCGCTGTCAAGAAACTGTTGAGGAGACTGACGCTGGTTTGTGTTCTTGTGGTGGGAGGTTTCGTCCGTCGGTGGTTTGGTTTGGGGAGTCACTCCCAGAGAAAGGGTGGTCTCGCGCCACCGATCTCATGAGCAATGCTGACCTTATACTCGTGATTGGAACTTCAGCGGTCGTCTATCCTGCTGCGGGTCTTGTCTCTCTGGCTCTGAAGAATGGGGCCCACGTGTTGGAAGTGAACCCTGAACCCGTTTTGGAAGATTCGGCTCAAACGATTTGTGGAACAGCGGCGACGGTTCTTCCTGAACTATTGAGATCTCCACAAGCCTGAAGGGTCCGCTCGAAGGAATGTTTCATTCGAAGTGCAGAGGCTTCAGCCACACGGTGATGTTTTCAACACAGTCATGTACTCAATACAGTCATGTACTCAATACAGTAGATATCCCATTTGAAAGTCAGTGAATACAGACGGATCGACGTGTTGGAAAGTCTCAGGAAAAAAATGAGAGAACTCTCACTAGCCGATAGATTTCAACTGCAGTGAGGAAGAGGCATTATTCTGAACGGGCATTATTCTGAATAGGCTTTGTTTTGAACGGGCGAGTCTTTTGTTCCGAAACGAGGAAACACTTTTCCCCGAGATAGAAATAGGGGAGCTGGTTGCCCCGAAAAACAGAAGTCGTTTACCCAGATATAGAAGCCGTTTACCCAGATATAGAAGCCGTTTACCCAGATATTAAGGGGTGCCGTTTACCCAGATATTAAGGGGTAAGGAGTTAAAGAGTGCCGAGGGGGGGACTCGAACCCCCATGAGCCTAAGCTCATCAGATCCTTAGTCTGACGCGTCTGCCAGTTCCGCCACCTCGGCCAAGATCGGAAACAGGAAGTTTAGGCGTCGAGATCCATATGTCAAGTTTGACGAGGATATTGCCACCAGAACTTCCCATAATATCCGATTTCTACGGCTCTGCGCCTTGGTCGATCCAGTCCTGAATCAGTTGTATTTCTGCTGTACTGAGGCAACAGAACCCTCCGATAGGCATTTGGCTTCCTGCGGCAGCAGTGGAGCAGCCTGCCGCTGTCGCGGCCTCGATATGTGTCCCTACGATCTTCCGGAAAAGCCAACTGGCCTGAGAATCAAAGGGTTCTACGAAGTCGTAGGATCCACATTCGTCGGAAGGCTGATTCACGATGGTGGCATATGAATCGTTTGTTGTTGTGTCAGCGAGATTCAATCCTCCAAAGTTGGATGGAGGAGCATGGCATACCGTGCACTGGGTATCGATGATTTGAGTGTAAATGTCTGCTGAGTAAGAAAGTGCAATCGCGCAGTTGGGAGCTGCAGAGCAGTCGCTGTCTTCACAATCAATCAGATTATCTGCATCGTTATCGATACCATCGTTGCAATTGAGCGATTCGTCACAGCTGGGATCACTGAGCAGGCAGTCTTCGTCTTCACAATCGATGAGGCTGTCTCCGTCATCGTCGAGGCCATTCCCACAAATTTCAGGAGTTGAAGCGCAACCATTGCTGGTTGTTGGACAATCGAGCCCGTCTGCGGTGGCATCGGGTCCGCAATCGTTCGGCGCTGGGGGAGGACCTCCCGATCCAAAGAGATTGCCCAAAAGGAAGATGGGGTCACTGATATCGCTTCCACCATCATCGTTGATATCGCAGGCATCTGGGCAGAGAGCCGGCCCGGCTCCTGAGAACAGAATGGCTAATCCGATCACGGCATCTGCAATATTTACCTGATCATCGAGGTTGCAATCTCCTCGAGTGAAATTTTCCTGCGCCTCTAATGGGCTGACGAGGAGGGTGAAAATCAGCAATATGAAGGCTAAACGCCCTTGTAAATGTGTTTTTGGCATCACCAAAATCTTTCAATTGCGGGAATTCCTGTGTGGATTCGGCGAGATATCGCTCACCAGGCTCAACTGCACTATCCCTTATTTTAGCCATTTAAGGCGGGCTCGCAACTTTGCCCTTCTTTACTGTTGTAAACCCGTTCACCTCGCCTCGACGTCCGGACAGGGCTAAGATCCCGATTGTCCGGCAGGAAAAATAGCCGTGAATGTCAGGAGTGAAAGCCATGATCAGCCAGAGAGTCCGCACCATCACACCGTCTGCAACCTTGTCGCTGAATGCGCGCCTTCAAGAATTGAGGGCGAAAGGGTCGGAGATCATCAATCTCAGTGTCGGCGAACCTGATTTCGAAACCCCGAAATTTATTCGTGAAGTGGCCCACGAAGCGATGGATTCCGGTTGGACTCGATACACCGCGACGTCTGGACATCCTGAAGCGAGGGAAGCCGTTTGTGAACATGTTCAACGAACCCGAAATGTCACCGTTGATCCGGATCAAGTCGTCTTGTCTTCAGGTGTCAAGCATTCGCTCTCACAGGCATTGTTGTCTTTAGTGAATCCGGGTGATGAAGTTTTGATGGGTGCACCTTATTGGGTGTCCTATCCGGAGTTGGTTCGACTTGCGGATGGAATACCGGTGGCCGTCGAAACTCGTATCGAAGATGGCTTCCGTCTGACACGAGAATCGTTAGAAAAAAAACTCACTCCTCGGACGATGGGAATCATTCTTAATGAACCTGGAAATCCTACTGGAATAGTGAGTAGTGCTTCAGAAGTTTTAGAGTTGGTTGAGTTTGCACGTGATAATGATCTGTGGATCTTGAGCGATGAAATTTATGAGGCACTGATTCATGAAGGACAACTGAATAGTCCCTTTAGCATTGATCCCGAAAGAGTGAGTTACATTTCAGGTCTTTCCAAATCGTTTGCCATGACCGGTTGGCGATTGGGCTGGAGTGTTAGTGAACCCAAACGAGCCGCTGCCATAGGACGGTTACAGAGTCATAACGCTGCCAATCCCTGCAGTATCTCTCAGGCTTGCGTGTCGACGGCACTCTCCAAAATGGATCATCCTGAACTTCAGTCGATGTATTCCGCTTTTAAAGCGAGACGTGAAATCGTTGTCGATCGATTGGATAAGATGCCGGGAGTGAATTTTGTTTCACCGAAGGGCGCTTTTTATATTTTCGTCGACCTTCGTACCCATCTGGGGGAGGGGAAAATAGCAGCGGATTCCAATGAGTTTTGCCTTGGATTATTAGAAGAGTTTGGCGTTGCCGCGGTTCCCGGAGATGCATTTGGGACCCCCGGGTGCATCCGTCTCTCCTACGCTCGCCCTGTCGAAGAGATCGAAGACGCACTGGATAGGCTTTCGAAATTCCTTGAAACAGGGGCAAAGGACTCCTGAACAGGGGTAGATTTGCTAAAAGTCCATAAGGACTTCGCTTCGGGTCGTTGATATCCCACCCTTCCTGGGTCTAAAATCTATGAACGACGATGAGTGCTCAAGGGGGAGAAAGACGACGGCGTCTTTTTCAGGTACTCGTCGGAAGTTCTGGGGGAACTTTTCGCTCACATGATTCGACCGATCATCCACCTCCAGCAAAATCAGATAGACCGGAAGGGACTTGTTATGACCCACGCCAAGACTATCGGAGCAGCGCTGCTGTTTTTGATGTTCTCATTCAGTTCAGGATTGTTTGCCATGCCGGAATCGAATCCGACATTTGAGCAGATAGACGATGATCTTGAAAAACTCCAAGAAGAGTTCTCCAAAGAGATGGAGCAACTGCAGAAGGAATTCTCAGATCGACTTCAAAGTCAACGTACAGAATTTCGATCTCGTCTCGAGGCCGCTCGTGATCGTTTAAAAGAGATTGAATCCGATTCTCGTGAACAGTTGGAGCAAGCTCGAGTTCGCATGAAAGAGATGGCCGCTCAACTTCAGCGGCTGGAGTTAGAAAACGAAAAGTTGCAGAAGGAACTGATGACTTATCAGTTATCAGGATCGTCAGGCACTCAGGCTCCCGGAAAGCTCGGTCTTTCGATCGTCCCTGCTGACGATTCAGTCTCAGAGTGGGTGGGTGTTTCGGCAGCAGATCTATCTGTTGTCAGTAGCATCGAGCCCGCTGGAACTGCCGCTCAAATGGGATTGAAAACTGGAGATGTCCTCGTTGAGGTTGAGGGTGTTCCAGCATCTTCCGAGGCATTGATTCGTATTCTCGGAGAGCAAAAATTTGCAGGAGATGGAATCGTGATGAAGTGGGCCCGTAAGGGACCCGATGGAGTGATGCAAATTCAAGGTAGAGGAAGACTTCAATCTGCCGATGAAGAGATTCGCTCTGTCGAGACTACTGATGCTCCAGTGGTCACGGATGAAGAAGAGAGCTCAAAGCCCGGAGTATCGATGGGCATCAGCGTCCTTCAGCAAGACGACTTTGGCATTGAGGTGACTGAAGTGGAGTCTGGATCTAACGCCGCCGCCGCTGGTTTGATAGCGGGTGACGTGATGACCGCTGTGGGCGATGCCCGCATCCGTACGGTGGCTGGACTTCGCGACATTCTGCAAAGAACTCAGCCCGGTTCCCAGATCGAGATCGCTTTTCGTCGTGAAGGGCTTGCCTGGATCTCAACGGTGAAGCTGGGATCCGAAAAAGCGGAGGCGGAAGGCCTTTCTCTCGAGAGAGCTTCAACCGTCGCAGGATTCCTCGGAATCGTTCCTACCGTTGAAGAGGGTGGATTACTGATAGAAGAGGTGATCACCGGATCCTGTGCCGAATCGATGGGTCTTCGATCTGGCGATCGTCTCATTGCCGTCAATGGGAGAACGATTTCAGATATCGGTTCATTAAGGACGATTTTGACGGATCTCAGAGCTGGCGACAGCATCATGATCAATTACTCCCGTGGTGCAGGCGAGCGGCTGGAGGCAAAGGGGGTTTTGGGAGTATTCCCAGCAGAAGACCCTCAATCCAAAGTGATCCCTGAAAATAAACCGTCAGTCGCATTGAAAACCTCGGTTGTGACTTCAAAGGCTTCCCCTGAAGTCTTGGTCGTCGAATCTGAGCGTGTGTCCCGTCGGGACCCTCTGGGTGTCGTTGTGGTTTGGACCGAGGCGGGTGTGATCGTCGAGAGGGTTCTCTCAGGCAGTCTCGCCGAGGAAGCCGGAATCGAAGTGGGTGATCGATTGATTCGAATCGAAGAGTCCTCTATCGATTCGCTGATGGCCATTTCTGAAGCCTTGTCGGATCGCGATAACTTTGGAGTCACAGTAGAAGTTGAGCGGGGATTGAATCGGGTTCAGTTGATGACTCGTCCCATGCCTGCTGTGGCCTCTATTTCAGAATTCTCTGCACCTGTTCCGTCTTCTATGGCATTGAGTGCTCCTGAAGATCTATTTCTGGGACTGGACGTCGAAGAGAACGCGGTAGGTATTCTCGTTACGGGCATCGTCGAAGGGTTCTCCGCCTCTGAGGGCGGGCTCGAGCCGGGAGACTGGATTATCAGGATCTGTGGATCCGAGGTGAGGACGATCGAGGATCTGAAAACTATTTTTCAATACCAGGGACTGGATTCCATCGAGTTCACTGTCCGTCGTGGTTTGGAAACTTTGGAGTTAACGATTCCTCTGGTTCTTCCTGAATAATTTATGAGACAGGAGCCCCTTGGCTCGAATCGCTTTGATTGGCCTCCCGGGAAGCGGAAAGAGTACGGTGGGACCCCTTCTAGGGGCTGCTCTCGAATGCTCTGCTTTCGACACGGATGGATTACTCGAGTCTCACTCCGGCTGGTCCCCGTCTCGTTGGATATCTGAACTGGGTTGGTCGACTTTTCGTTCAGCAGAATCAGTCGTTCTTTCCAGTATCCATCGTCAGTATTCTCAGATTCCCATGATCTTGTCTTGCGGAGGCGGAATCGCCGAACTCGAAGAGAACAGAACCCTATTGGAATCTTGGAAGTGTATCTGGTTGGATGCCTCCGATGACGTTCTGATCGCAAGGACGAGAGGTACAGATAGGCCAGTATTGGAAGGTCTTTCTCCAGAAGATCTCATGATCCAATTACGAGAACAGCGTGTCGGAAAGTACCGTTCTCTAGCGGGCACTCCCATCGACACTTCTCTACGAAGCCCCGAAGATGTGGTTTTGGAAATCATTGATCGAATGGAGTCCGAGTAAAGATGACAGAATTTTTCCTGGCGGGTGTGGACCCCGAACCGCTAGCTTTGATTTTGCAAATCTTTGCGGTTCTCGTCGGAGCGTCTGTGGGTTCGTTTTTGAATGTCTGTATCTATCGAATTCCTATCGAGGGACTTGGAGTCAGTTCTCCGAGTGGTTCTTTTTGTCCCGGTTGCAAAAAACCTCTGCGCTGGTTTGAAAATATTCCAATCTTGGCGTGGCTGGGGCTCAAAGGGCGTTGCAGCGGTTGCAAGATGAGGATTTCATTCCGATATCCCTTTGTGGAGGGTCTGACGGCCCTGTTTTTCTTATGGGCGATGCTGAGAATAGGTGGAGAGCCGTTTTTTGTTGATCCACTGGGGGAGAGTGGAGCCCTGTTATTGGGCTCCTGGATATGGATTTCTCTGGTCATCGTTGTCAGTGGCATCGATTTTGATCATCGCATCATTCCAGACGGACTCTCTGTATCTGCGACCGCTTTGATGCTTTTGCTGGCACCTTGGAATTCTCTCTTACCTGGAACTGCGACTATCGATACTTCTCAAGGTCTTTTCTGGGGAGCGGCTTTGATCGGTGGCGCACTCTTTGGAATCGTATTTCAGCGTTTCGTACCGAGTTGGTCAGGTCAGCGGCGGACTTTGGCAGAAAGCTATCTGGCCTATGTTGTGGGTGCTCTTTCCGGTTATTTTGCCGCAGGGTTTATTTTCGGGAGTTTGGATCTGAACGAACTTCTGGCGTATCGATCCGTGGAGTCACTGCTCGGAGCAGCCGCAGGGGCGGGGCTGATTTGGGGGATTGGTCTCATCGGGAGTTGGGTTTTCCGAAAGCCGGCGATGGGCTTTGGTGACGTCAAATGGATGGGAATGCTGGGAGCAACTATAGGAGTTTTTCCAGTGGTGATATCTTTCTTTCTTGCCTGCATTCTGGGATCCATGATCGGGGTATACCTGAGAATCAAGAAGGGTCAGGCTTATATTCCGTTTGGGCCCTTTCTGTCCGGCGGGGCTCTTTTGTGGATATTGGCTCGTCCCGAACTGACAGATCTCTGGCACTGGTACATTGGGCTTCTAAGCCGTTGACAGGAGCGGATCCTCGGTGGGAGTCGCAGGCGGGGGAACTTAGGAAGAGACCGTTCCTCCGCTCTCCAAGGCAGGGTATCCTTTGGATTGAATAAAGCGGGGGGAAAGAGACAGAGGAGCCTTTCTGGTGAACTTCTGTCGATGCAAGGGCCGATATTTCGACCTTGACCATCAGTTTCCTCTTTGGCATGAGTGAAGTGAAATTAGCCGGTGCTCTGGATCACCATGAACACTTGAAAGGGGATCGCTGAAATGAATGTCGTTACCAAGGTGTCCTTGATTCTTGGATTGCTCGTACTTGTTTCCGGTTGTCAATCGACCAGCTTCGAGAGGCAACTGAGTTATAACAAAAGTAAAATGGTCGAATTGGAGCAAGAGCGTGACCGACTTGAATTCCAGTTGGCCACCTGTGAAGGAGCGCAGAGTGCTGCAACAAAAGAGCTCGTGTCATTGCAGGGACGATTCGCAAATGTGAGTGCCAAAAATGCTTCACTTGAATCCGAAATCAGTGCACTCATGTCTCGACCCGAACCGGCCTCAGCCATCATTGAAGAATTGCAGATCCCTGATCTCGAATCCTTCGAAGGCATCGAAGGATTGACAGCGACCTCTGACGAATCCGGAATCCGTTTAACGATTGATCAGTCAGTTCTCTTTAGTTCCGGAAGCGCAGATGTAACCCGTAAAGGACAAGAGACTCTCAAGAAAATGGCCGGCATTTTAAAGAGAGAATACTCCGGAAGAAATGTTCGAGTGGAAGGACATACAGACTCCACTCCCATCGTGAAAACAAAAAGTCGCTGGGGTAGTAACTGGGAACTGAGTTCCTTCAGAGCTTGTGCGGTTCTTCGAAAACTTCTTTCTGAAGGAGCGATGAAGCCGACGAAAGTCTCTGCCGTTGGATTTGGCGAGCAGCGTCCTGTTGCGGACAATAAAACTAAAGCAGGTCGTCGACTCAATCGTAGAGTTGAAGTGATCGTCGAAAACTGATCGCCTCGATCGTATCTGAGTTTAAAACTGGCGTGACAACGATCGTTGTCACGCCAGTTTTTTTATGTTGACCCCGTCCCTCGCCGTCCACGATGTGTGCATTATTTCTCAATGAGATCTCTCTCCGCCCTATTTCGTCTCCTTTGTCCCTAGAAGGCACGCAACAAGGCAGCAGCGACTACCGAGAAGAATCGTATGAAGTTCTGAAGTATTGCCAAACTGCCGCTCTTGGCCCGATTGCACCTATCGATGCTACTCTTCCACGTGGAGAAATTTCTTCAATTCGAGGCTCATGGAGTCTCGTGAATTAAGAGGGACGATCAGCGTTCCATTGATAAGGAGTCGGGGCATGACCATAGAAGACCTCGTTCAACAACTCGTTGAGAGAGAAGGTTCGGACCTCCATTTGGGGGCGGGTACATCGCCGATGATTCGTATCCACGGAAGACTGGTCGCTGTTGGCGACTCAGCCATGGATGCAGAGGACGTTAGAAAGATCGTTTATTCCATTCTTGATAACGAGCAGATTCGGAACTTTGAAAAAGATCAAGAATTGGATATGGCCTTCGGCATCTCAGGACTTGGGCGATTCAGAACCAATGTGTTCTATCAACGAGGATCTATTGGAGCCATTCTCAGGGTGATTCCAACTCAGGTTCCAGAACTGAGTACGCTTGGCCTTCCCGAGGATGTCTGTGAAGGCTTGGCGATGAAGAAGAAGGGACTCGTTCTGGTAACGGGTGCAACAGGGAGCGGTAAATCCACTTCCTTGGCTTCGATGGTGGACTTTATCAATAAAGGTCGTAACGACCACATCGTGACCATCGAAGATCCCATTGAATTTGTGCATCGTAATCAGAATTGCAGAGTGACTCAGCGTGAAGTGGGAACAGATACTCCTTCTTTTGCGAGTGCACTCAGGAGAGTACTTCGCCAGGATCCTGACGTGATCATGGTGGGGGAACTCAGAGATTTGGAAAGCATTGGCTCTGCATTGACCTGTGCAGAGACAGGACACCTCACTTTTGGAACGCTTCATACGAATGATGCGGTGCAAACACTCAACAGATTGATTGATGTTTTCCCTGCCCACCAGCAACAGCAGGTCAGAACTCAGCTCTCCTTTGTCCTTGAGGGGATTGTATGCCAACAATTGGTCACCCGATCCGATGGACGCGGAAGAGTTCTCGCCAGTGAGGTTCTTTTGGCGACTCCAGCTGTTCGCGCTCTGATTAGGGATGACAAAGCCCATCAAATTCCTTCGGCGATTCAAACGGGAGGAAAATTGGGAATGAGAACGATGAACCAGTCTCTCTACGAGTTGTACAGGACTCGTCAGATTACCTATGAAGAGGCTCTTTCTAGGTCCACAGACGTCGAAGAACTCAAAAGAATCTTCCAGAGGCAGAGTTAAATATGTCACAGGCCATCGCACGCTTTAATCGAAGACTTGGGAAAATCCTTGCTCGCCACAGGTTGGTCGAGGATCAAGCAATCGATGAAGCGATTCAACGTTCAGGAGAAGGGGGATCTGTCATGCGGATCCTCATCGAAGAGGGACAGGTTGCCGAGGACGAGTTTCTTGGAATCCTAGCGATGGAAACCGGAGTCGCTCCTATTGATCTGGGACGACTGTCGATGGATGAGAATCCTTATGAAGAATTGAAAGAAAAGATCGCCCGTTCTTGCAAAGTCTTACCCGTTGCGCATGCCGCGGGTGTCTTGACAGTCGCGATTGCTGATCCTCACGACATTCTTCTGCTCGACGAAATCAGAAATATGACACGGTGCCAAGTTCAGCCTGTCCTTGCTTGTGATTTTCGGATCGAAGAAGCGATTGATCGACTCTATGGAGACGGTCGTAAAGAAATTGAAGAAGTCCTCGAGGATTATGGCCACTTAGACCTAGAACTCCGCGAAGGACACGATGAAGTAGACGAGGCGATACAGGAGCTCTCTTTCGAAGGAGATGAGTCTCCAGTCGTCAAAATCGTCAATCATATTATCTACCAGGCACTGAGAGAGCGTGCTTCGGATATCCACGTCGAACCTCAAGAGAGGTCGATTCGAGTACGTTACAGATCTGATGGAGTATTGAGCGAAGCTCAACAACCTCCTGCACAGCTTCGTGCATCCATTGTTAGTCGTCTAAAGATCATGGCCGGACTGGATATCGCGGAGAGACGTATTCCACAAGATGGAAAGTTTCAACTTCGAATAGAAGGCCGCCAAGTTGATTTCAGAGTCTCTACTTTACCGACAGTGCACGGTGAAAAAGTGGTACTGAGGATTCTTGATTCCTCAAACCTGGCATTAAATCTGGAAAGTTTGGGTTTTGAAGAGAAGGCATTAAGAGATATCCGAAGTGCCATTTCTAGCTCATACGGAATGCTTTTGGTCACTGGGCCAACAGGCTCTGGTAAATCAACGACTCTTTACTCATGTGTGAATGAGGTTCTGTCTCCGACAGAAAATATCACAACAGTGGAAGACCCTGTTGAGTATCAGATTGAGGGAGTCGTTCAGGTTCCCGTCAACGCGAAGAGAGGCCTGACCTTTTCTAGGGCACTTCGTTCTATTCTTCGCCAGGACCCTGACACCGTCATGATCGGTGAGATCAGAGATCTTGAAACTGCGGAAATCGCCGTCAAGGCTGCCCTCACAGGGCATCGTGTTTTCTCAACCTTGCATACAAATGATGCACCTTCGACAGTGACGCGAATGGTCGATATGGGTATCGATCCTTTCCTTGTTGCTTCTTCGACCCAATGCATTGCTGCTCAAAGGCTTTGCAGGCGTCTCTGTGAAGACTGCAAGCAAGACGCAGGAGAATTGCCTTCAGAGAGACTTGTCGCGCTGGGATTCACGCCTGAAGAAGCGGAAGGGGCTCAGCTGTTTGAACCCCATGGGTGCGCCCGTTGTCAGGGTGGATACAGGGGAAGGTTTGCGTTGTTAGAAACGATGCCCCTCGACGAAGCTGTTCGACGAGTCGTTGTCGCTGGTGGTTCAGCGCTCGAAATCCGTGACGTAGCCATGGCCAATGGAATGCAAACCCTCAGGAGGGTTGGAATCCTTAATTCGCTTAGAGGGAAAACTTCACTTGAGGAAGTACTCCGAGTGACACAGGGCGATTAGAAAAACAGGAGACATGGAATGAAAAATTACGATTACAAATCCCGAAACCCACAGGGGAAATCAGTCACTGGCGTGATCGAGGCTGAAACTGAATCAGAAGCGATTCAGGAGTTGCGTCGACGTGGTCTCACTGTGACTTCTATTCAGGGAAACAAGAGCTTTAAGAAGAAAGGGAAACTTTCCTTTTCGCTGCCGAATTTTTCGACATCTGTGAACTCTTTGAGCAAACGAATTCCACGGAAGGAAATCGTACCTGTGGCACGTCAGTTGGCCACCATGTTTGAATCAGGAATCCCGCTCGTCGAGTCTCTCGAAGTTATCGAAGAGCAGTGTGACAATGAAAATCTTAAATCTGTTCTGGGAGATATCGCTTCCGAGGTGAGACAGGGAAAAGACTTCTCTCATGCACTCTCTCGCCATCCGAAGGTGTTTGATAACATCTTCATCAATATGATTAAAGCGGGAGAAGCGAGTGGACAACTCGATGACGTTCTCGATCGACTCGCGACTCATATGGAAGAATCAGAAGAGCTCAAAGGCGAGATTAAATCTGCGATGACATATCCAGTCGTCAGCCTTGTGATGATTTGTTGCATCAGCCTAGGACTGCTCGTTTTCGTTCTTCCCCAGTTTCGAGATATTTTCGATAGCCTCAAGCAAGACATGCCAATATTGACGGAGGCGGTCATGAACTTGAGTGACCTTGCTCAATCAAACTTTGGACTGATCTTGTTTTCGGTTCTGGGTTCCATCCTTGGAACCAGAATGTTGATCAATACTCATCGGGGTAGAAGAGTCTGGGACGCATTGATTCTACGGATACCCATCTTTGGCCCACTGATGCAGAAGACTATTGTGAGTCGATTCAGCGGTACTTTTGCTACGCTCATCAGGAGTGGAGTACCGATTTTAGGTGCGTTGGAAATCGTAAGTAAAACAACAGGAAATGTTCATTATTCAGAAGCGATTGAGAAATCAGCCGAGGCTGTTCGCCAGGGTGAAAATCTTGGTAATCCTCTCAGCAGAACAAAAAGATTCCCTCCCATGGTTTGCAGAATGATCGCTATCGGAGAGAGATCTGGATCACTAGAGCAATTACTTGAAAAGGTCTCGCAGTTTTACGACTCAGAAGTTCGTTCCACAGTGAAACAATTGACCTCACTGATCGAACCATTCCTGATTCTCATTATGGGTGGAGTGGTGGGAACCATGGTTCTCGCGATGTTCCTTCCTTTGTTGCAGATGATCGGAAACATGTAATCAGACTGGGGGCTGTTTCGAAATGGGAGTGATGACTCAGGATACAATGACGAGATTAGCAACGAGAATCAGTATGCCGATGGTAGGTTTTTGCCTCCTTGGTTTACTGACGGATGATGCTGTGTCTTCTTCTGTTCTGATTATCTTGTCGACTTGGACCGGCTTGACGATGGGCACCTTGCTCAGTCCTGGCCTCCGTCGATCCCGAGATACTATTGATCTGGTGGGATCTCTCATTTTGACGTGTTCGACAGGTTTCTTTGCATCTCCATTTGTACCGGTTTTATTGTTGGTCGTTGCCCTTTCTGGGTTTCGATATGGAGCAAGAAGAGCACTTCGACAAGCGTTTGTCACCACCGTTGTGATCGCTATGGCTTTCATGATGACGGCCTCCGAATCCGTATCCGTTTCCCATTTCTTGGGAAGTATATTAGCGCTATCTCTCGCATTGCATGGATTGGCTCTTCTGGGAGGTCGACTGGCTGGAAGATGGCATGACCTTGAAGAGCAACATGATCAAATCCTCTGGGCTTTGGAGGAAGGGATCGTTGTCACTGATCGTTCTGGGTTTGTGATAGAAGCGAATCCAGCGGCCAAATCATTCCTTAGATTCCCAACAGTGAAATCTTGGGAGGGTGTCGCACTCAATGTGTTGTTGCGCCGAAACTCTGATAGAGAGTTCATGGAAGCGTTGACTCAGCCAGCAGACACGCAAAGAGACGTCCAGTGGAATGGTCGAGACGGTATAGAAAGATCATTTAGGATTCGAACTACTTTACTTGAATCAGGTCTTCTACTCTCCGTTTTCACCGACCGGACTGCTGAGCGCAGGGCATTCGAGGCTGAAGCGCGACTGACACATCTACAGGAGTTAGATGAACTGTCATTAGGACTTGCTCATGAAATCAGAAATCCTCTGGCTTCGCTCAGAGGAGCTGCAGAAGAACTTTCCGCCGGACGACTCAGCGAAGTCCAGACCGAGAGAATGACTCGAATCATTACCCGGGAATCAGATCGTTTGGATCGTACGGTTAATAATTTCCTCGATTATTCAGCAAGAAGGAAAACTCAGAAGAGTCAAAAAGTTGAAGCCTCGAAGGGTGTTAATGAAGTTATTGAGACGATTCGAGAGAGAACCGATTGCTCAGATATGTCCATCTGCTCAGAGATCGAATCTGGATTGTTTATTCAGAGTGATCGAGATGCATGGAACAGCATTGTCAGCAATCTAGCCATCAATGCGATCGAGGCTTGTTCTGGAGTTGGGGTCTTAAAGATCTCGTTGTCTCAGGAAGAGAAGATGATTCTTCTTCGTGTTTCCGACGACGGACCCGGCATGTCAGAAGCCGTAAAGAAAAAAGTCTTTCATCCATTTTTTACAACTAAGCCTCGAGAGGGGGGCCTTGGCCTCGCGATCGTAAGGAAAATTGTTGAAGAATCGGGTGGTTGGATTGATCTCGAAACCGGGGTTGATTCTGGAACTGAATTCACAATAGGAATTCCAGGGATCTTTGAAGAAGAGATTTTTGAAATGAAGGCAGGTCAGAGTTGAAGAATACTGCACACGATATACTGATCGTGGATGACGAACTCAGCATGCGCGAGTTCTTGGAGATTATTCTCTCCAATGAGGGCTATTCGGTACGCTGTGCCGAATCTGGTGAAGAGGCTCTTCAGATTCTCGAAAATGAGGGTGCCCGTGTATTCATGCAAGATCTTCGCATGGGTGGTCTTGATGGTATGAACTTGCTGGACAAAGCACGTGAAGTTGCCCCGAATATGCCTGTCATAGTGATGACTGCATATTCCACTTCTGATGTTGCTGTCGAGGCGATGCGGCATGGAGGCTTCGATTTTCTTCGTAAGCCATTCCAAAACGAAGAGGTTAAGGGTGCCGTCAAACGAGCTCTTGATTCGACTCATCGTGGACAACAGCGTGTTCAGAATCTTCGTCAACGGATGGTTGGAAACACTCCTGTGATGAGAGATCTTTTTAGTATGGTCGAAAGAATCGCTCCCACAGATTCGACAGTATTTGTGACCGGCGAAAGCGGTTGTGGTAAAGAACTGATAGCCCGAGCTATCCATGATGGCTCTCAACGTAACAATTCTCAATTTGTAGCTGTGAACTGTTCTGCATTTACCGAAGGACTGTTGGAGAGTGAACTCTTTGGTCACATCAAAGGCGCATTTACAGGTGCTGTAGAAGAACGTAAAGGTGTATTTTTGAGCGCCAATGGAGGAACACTGTTCCTCGACGAGGTCGCTGATATGAGTCTTTCTACACAAGTCCGAATCCTCCGAGCACTCGAAGACAGAAGAGTGGTACCTGTCGGTGGTGATGTCGAAATCGAAACAGATGTTCGTATTATCGCAGCCACAAATAAGGATTTAGAGAAAGAGGTCCGGGAAGGGCGATTCCGTGAAGACCTGTACTACCGATTAAATGTAATACCGCTTCACCTCCCTCCATTGCGTGATCGTAAGGAAGATCTTCCACTTCTAGCGGGGCACTTCATTCGTCGTCATGCAGAGGCGATGGGGAAACCCGTAAAGGGGCTCTCTGAGACGGCATATTCGACTCTTGCTGGTCATGATTGGCCAGGGAATGTCAGAGAACTCGAAAATGTGATACAGCGTCATGTGGCACTTTCAGAGGGTGATCAAATCGAGAATCTTGATATTCCTCGTACCTCGAATACCTTGTCGTCGGTGACGACTGACGAATCTGGTGCTGTTGAAGATTCATGCAAAACGATATCGACGTCGGAGGTGAATTTCCCTGATTCCGGATGCAATCTTGAAAAGCGGCTAGAGAGCTATGAGAAAGATCTCATTCTTCAGGCGCTCAAGAGATGTCAGGGAAATCAGACTAGAGCCGCGGACTTACTTCAAATCTCTTACCGACAGTTTCGATATCGTGCGGGTAAACTTGATCTTCAAATAAAATCGACGGAGTTTGCTTAATGGGTGACTCCCTCAGGTTTTTTCCCCATCGTCACGCGGGCCTAATGCTGGGATTTATTCTTTGCATGGGGCTACTGATTTGCCTGGAATCATCCGGAGATCCGGATGTCATTACCGGTGTATCGGAAGTGATGAATGAGGTGGGGATCTGGCCATTTGCAGAGGCGAGAGCGATCCATTTAGGAATCGAATCCGGAGTATCAAATTCTGGAAGCAAGCCTCTTTTGACTGCCTTGGCAGTCAGCACCTTTCATTTCTTTGGGCACGGGATCTCAACGCTACTGATTTTTTCAGCGATTCCATTCATGCTGTGTATTTTTACTGTGGCATATTATCTGTCATGGCGAAGAGGCAGTATTTATGGATTATTAGTCGCGGCTTGGATGGCGCTGCAACCTAGTTTCGTCGCTTGGTCGAGTGTTCCATCTACGATTCCCCTTGCGGCCTTTATATGTTTGTTGCTTGTCCTGAATGCCGGTCGAGCCTACCGTTGGGCGCCATGGATTTCATTGCTGTTGGGCGGCGTAGCCACATGGGGTTTGAGTCCACTCGTGATGGTGGCATTACCTGCATGCTGGATAGAAGGCGTTCGAAGAGAACTTCCCGAGAAACTGAAAGTGGGAGGTTGGAGTCTTAGTCTAGCGTTTCTGTGCACCTTACTGGGTCTCTCATTTCTTGGCGGAGACCTTCAGACTCTTTGTCGAGGTATCTCCGGAGTCTCTGGAGAAATGGAAACAGGATCATTTGTTTCCTTCTTAGCGGTGGAACCCGGTTCGTTTCTTTTGCTACTTCTGGCATTGGTGGCTGGATTTCGAAAGACTGAGCCTGGATTAAGACCTTTGACGGCTATGATTGTCACAGGTTCCGTTCCGTGGTTGATCGCTGGAGAACTCCATCTGTTTCCTCTGATCGTATTATTCCCCTCAGCTTTATTATTGATCGTTGATACCTTCGCCGACCGAAGTCGGGTCAAGGTATTGGAGGTTTCCAATAGCGGTAAGGGAATGCGTGAAGCACTTTATGTCTTCATTTTTGCACTCTTATTGGGTGGTGGAGTGATGTCTAGCTTAGTCCATAGCCCGAAGATTGTTTGGTTCGGTTCTGTCCTTCTTGGTGCTTCAATAGTTGGATTATTGGTGGCCGTTAGGTCAGGATTTGATCGATCCACTGCAGCATGGGTCGGTCTCTTGACTCTTTTCTGCCTACTCTTGCCCGTCAATTTGAATCGTATCGCTCACACAACAGATCGTTGGGAAATCGCTCGAAATGAATTAGATCGTTTGATTCCGCAAGGAGAACCCATCTCCGGGAAATATGCACACGCTCTCGTTTTGGATTCTGATCGGACGGCATTTAAGACTTCGAAGCATCTCAACTTAGAAGTTACGGATGAGAACTCGGCAAGGGGACTTCAACTAGAGACTTACCGGTTATTCGATAAATCGATTCTTCTTCAAAGGAGAGAAGGAGCCGCTCGAAGTCTGTTTGAAATAGCCGTTTTCCAACATCAAATGGGTGATCATTCAGAGTCGAGAAAAACACTGTCCGAGATATTGAAAAAAGATCCCAAATGTAGTCCTGCTTGGGAGCTCTTGGCGCTACTGCTTCAAGAAGGTGGAATCGAAGATATGGCTGCTGAATGTTATTTCTTTGCTCTTCAGGGTGATCCTTGGCGGGTACGATCGCATCAGCAGTTAGCCCTGTTATATGCGGATCAAGGATTCTTTAGGGAAGCGCTCTATCACTTGTCCCGAAGCGAACATCAAAAGTATGTTCAGTTTCCTTTTGGAGAATCCATTTCTTCAACTCCAAATCGCCGGTAAATCCACCGAGTGTTCCATTGGATGCCACAATCCTGTGACAAGGTATCCTGAGTGGGAATGGATTTTTTCCACAAGCGGATCCTACCGCTCGTACGGCTTTAGAATTCCCTGAGCGATCTGCAAGCTCCTTGTAACTCCAGTAATCTCCATGAGGGCACTGTTCTAGAATCTTCCAGATTCGTTGTTGGAATGCTGTTCCCGAATCCAGGTTTGGGAACCAGTCCCATTCAACAGGTTCACCATGAAGGGCCTGAATCAATTGTTCTTCCAATATTGAAGGCAGAGATTTTTGAGTGAGTTGCCCAGGCATGGATTCAGGAAGAGATCTTTTCAATAACTGAGTTTTATCCGGGGAGAGAGTGATCGCCAGAAGGGTGTTCGGTTCACTCCAAATCACACCTAAGCCTGTTTGAAGGCGTCCTAGATCCACGATTTGGTGATTCCAATGAAGCTGATTCAAGTTTCCTCCACAGGAGCAGTCTCTCCGATAAGTCAATCGCAGCAAAGTGTGAAGGTTTTAAACTGACGGGTTGATGGTTTCAGGTGAGGGTTTCAAGATGTGGGGAGATGTCATGTTCTTGTCGTGGGAGGTCCTGAAGTGAAATTCTCTGAAGTGGTTCGAGATCCCGTGCATGGTCTTGTTCGCCTAGAAGAAGCGGACATGGCTTTCGTCGATAGTATTCCATTTCAGCGATTGCGTCACATCTCCCAACTGGGGCTGACCAATCGGGTCTATCCCGGTGCATGTCACAGTCGATTTGAACATGCGCTAGGGACGATGGAGGTGACGACCCGATTACTGGAAGAAATGAAATCCAGATTGGGAATGGACGCGCTTCTCGGACTTCTGGCTCTTCCAGTTACTGAAGACGCTTACGAGGGGCTCCTTCGAGTCTCCCGACTTGTCGCTTTACTGCATGATCTCGGGCATCCACCATTTTCCCATGTGACGGAACATCTGTTACCCGGTGGGATGCATGAAGAACTATCTCTGGCGATTCTTGATCATCCTGATCTCCTTCGTGCTTTTGATGCCAGAGAAGACGATCTCTTGCCATCAGTACGAGAAGTGATGGACCCGGCGAGATCAGATCTTCTTCCTCATCTCAGGTTTATTAGATCGCTGGTGAGTGGTGAGTTTGGTTCTGATCGTATGGATTATCTGCTGAGAGATGCTCATCACGTAGGTGTGGAATATGGAACGTTTGATTTACCTCGTATACAGCACACTCTTCTTCCTGTCGAAACAGAAGAGGGAGTGAAGTTAGGGATTGAAAGAGGGGGGCTACTGGCAGCGGAAGGTTTGCAGTGGGCACGCTTCTCTATGTTTACCCAAGTCTACTTTCATAGAACTCGTAGAATCCTCGATCTACATCTCGTTGATTTTTTAACTCAGACTCTGGAAGGTCGAAGATATCCGGAAGAACCTGAGGAGTACCTTCGTTGGGATGATCTTCGTGTCCACCAGATGTTGATTGAAGCAGACATGGATACGGCCCATCCCGCTCATGGTTCTGCGCGAAAGATCATTCGTCGGCAGCAGCACAGGCCTCTCAAGGAGGTTATCGAAGGACATGATATTGAAGAGGTTGCAGAGCGACTCGCATTTAGGGTGAATGAGATCAGGGCGAATGAACCTGATAAGGACCCGATGGCTGATGTTGTGAGTCCTCCTCCTGATTTATCTAAAGGCGGAGATCTTCCGGTCGTGATCGAGAATGGCGAAGTCCGTCGACTTTCGGAACTCAGTTCATTAGTGGGCCGATTACGAGTCAAGCCACATGGACGCATATACTGCGCGACCTGCTGAGATTAATTTTTGAGTTCCTGCTGCCAGTAAGCATCGCTCACAAATTTTTCCCAAGAAGACCAGATCGGGTGCGTGGGTATTCTTCGTATCTGTGACCAGCTTGGACGCTTTGGTGGGGTCAATAGTTTTACCGATGCTTCCTCTGGAGTGCGATTGGCTTTGCGTTTATTGCACGTCACGCAAGCGAGTACACAGTTCTCCCAACTCAATTCTCCACCACGACTTCTGGGCATGATGTGATCAATAGTGAGTTCTTTTGTTCCTGGGCGTACGCCGCAGTACTGGCAGGTGTTCTTGTCTCTTCGATAGAGATTCAATCTTGAGAAGGTCACCTGTTGATCTCCGACCCCGGAGTATCCGGTTAATACAATCACCTCAAGAGGAGCAAGGCAGAGAAGTTCGGACCGAATGAGGAGTGGGTTCTCTTCTGACCGAGAGAGTGATAGGTCATGCCATGATTTGAGATTATGGGCTTCGTAGGTAGAAGGATCGATGATGCGTGCAGCGTCGCGAGCTACCAAGCATATGGCCATTTTGGCGGGCAGAGTGTGGGTAGGAGTCCAACTACGATTGAGTACTAATGTCGGCGTTTCGAGTAACGAGGACATTTCTGACTCTCCTCACGATTGCCCTGATGAAGTCTCGATATAAGACTGCTCCTCAGATTAATACTCACCATGGACCGGATCCAGTAAGGATTCAGTAAGGATTCAGCGAGTCTTGGCAGTGGAGTGTGAGGTAGAAAAAAAATAATGCCCCGGCTTCCGTCTGAGACGGGAAGCCATCCCTGTCCTCCCGCAACAGTGCGAGGAGCCGGGGCGATCGCGCATAATAGGTCGCGCGCTGGATAGCCACAAAAAGTTTAATACTCATCTTTGTGTACCAGCATCCCTGGGGGGAAGAGGACAACAAAGCGTTCAATAAACGCAAAGGCAAAGATCACTAAGCAATGTTCATGCCATATACAGAATGCTTGTTTTGTTTAGACTTACGACTTCATTTGTATTTTTCATGGCTGTATCTGGCCTTAACTCCTGACCATTGTGGCTGAAATCAGCCTCGGGGAAATCTGTAAACACCACATATACAGGACTTTAAGTCACACCTGTCATAACTGTCATACCTGACTAAGAATGATAACTCAGGCATTGGTAGGAGGCTCTTTGCAGAGTCCAATTCCATCATATAAACCGAATATGAAAGGTGACAAATCGATGACTCCAGAAGCCCCAGAAGAATTGCATGTCAAGAATTGTATCTCTTGTAGTGGAGAGGTTCCTCCGCTGAAGGGAACTGATCTCGATCGTCTTCATATTCAAATTCCTAAGTGGAGTATCGAGGACGAACATCACCTCAGTAGGAAGTGGAGTTTCAAAAACTTTATCGAAGCTCTCGATTTCGTAAATCAGGTTGCTGTGATCGCCGAAGCTGAGGGACACCATCCGGATATTTCTTTTAGTTGGGGCTGGGTTGAGATTCGAATCTTTACGCACAAGATTGATGGCTTGACGGAGTCGGACTTTATTCTCGCTGCAAAAATCCAACGCGTGACCGAGGGAGACGGTGAGTGTCGATGAAGAGGTCTTCGATTTCTTGGAAATTGCGGTGGGCAATTCTTCTGCTCAGTTCATGGGGGGGACTATTTCCTTGTGATATTCAGGCTATTTCCTCAGATCTCTCTCGCGAAGCGGATGCCCGTCCTCCTGCTGAAGAATTGAAATCTCGAAGAGGTCGGCTTCAACTCAAAGACTCCTCCGAAATGGTGATTGTGGAGGCCGGTGGCGGAGAAGGAGTCGAAGTGACTCGAGATTTCGAGTACTTGACCGGATTGCATGTCTGGGGCGGAATCTTGATTGTTTCAGGGGCTTCACTTGAGAATGAGTCTGTACTGTTCTTGCCTAAAAAGGATCCCGATTTTGAATTATGGCATGGTCCCCGTCTCGCTCCGGATGAATCGACTCAAGGGCTTACAGGCGTTTCATCGATCCAGCCTTTGTCTCAAATCTCGGAATGGCTTGAGAACAAATTGAAAACGACTGAGACCGTGTTTCATTCTTTACCAGGGGAGGCATCACAGCCAGCAATCTGGGATCGACTGGAGATTCGCGATGACGTTCAGTTGCGTTCGGCAAAGACTCTTCTTCATCCGCACCGACAGATCAAGAGTGATTGGGAACAGCAGCAGATGATTCATGCGATTCGGCGAACTCATCAGGGATTACAAGCGGGCGCTGCGTTGGCTTCTCAGGTGAAGAACGAGTGTGAAATAGAAGCCGCAATAGAAGCTCGTTTTAGAAGCCAGGGATCGATCGCACCAGGGTTTCCTTCAATTGTTGGGAGTGGAAACAACAGTTGTATTCTGCATTGGCAAAAAAATAATGGGCCATTGGTGATGGGTTCGGTGCTGCTGATGGATGTGGGGGCACGTTCCGGTCCTTATACTGCCGATATCACGAGAACAGTTCCGGTTTCTGGTCAGTGGACCGAACGCCAAAAAGAAATTTATGCAGTCGTTCTCGCCGCACAAAAAGCGGGCATGGAGGCGGTGAAGCCCGGTGCGACGATCGGCTCTATCGATGCGGCTGCTCGTGCGGTCATTCGGGAAGCTGGATATGAAGAGTATTTCCCTCATGGAACATCTCATCATGTGGGTCTCGACGTTCACGATGTCGGGCCTCGCAGGGCTTTTCAGCCGGGAATGGTCGTGACGGTGGAGCCTGGAATCTATATCGCAGAAGAACAGTTGGGGATCAGGATCGAAGATATCGTCGTTGTCACAGAGACGGGTTTCGAAATATTGTCGGCGATGATTCCACGCGATGCTGAAACGATGGAGAAATGGGTTTCGGCTCAAAAGAAAAAGAGCGCTGAGCCAGTCGAGAAGAAGAGGAGCGTGGAGTCACTTTAATTCTAAATTCTTCAGCAGTGAAATCGAAGAGTGAAACCGAAGAGTGAAACTGAAGAGTGAATTCGAAGAGTGAAGCCGGTTCAAAAAGTGCGAATGGGAAACAAAAAAAGCCGAGAGAGCAGAACTCTCTCGGCACATCAGGATCGAGGGGGCCAAGCCCCTCCGGAGTTTGATTTCTTGTTTTGGTTGAATTCGGTCCGATCGGACCTTGCCAACAGGTTCACCATAGCGAATTTGGGCTTCGACTTCCAGAAGAACGGCAAATGGCAATTTTGCGGCCAGATAATGGCCGGAGTTGATTTGTCCTCAGCCGACTCTGAGTCCTGAGAAGTGAGTTCTGGAGTCGCTGTCACGAATAATGACGCTCAAATAGGTCTACTGGAGTAATTTTCAGCCGGGTTCGCAGTTGCCGGAGTCCTGGATGGGAGGCTGGAAACCTGTCCGTCACGAATTGTTACGGTTAAAAGGTTTCTGGAAGTTCCTTTGCTGGGAAGCAAGGACCCTCGACACAGACGCGTCGATAACGCAGAGGACCATCGCTGGGACCGGCGATGACGCACCCAAAACAGGCGCCGAATCCGCAGGGCATGTAGTTTTCGAGCGATATCCAAAATTCCAAATCACGCTCGACAGCGATATCTCTCAGTGCCAAATTCATGCCGTGGGGACCACAGCCGATGCCTGCTACTTGGGTTCCTTCTGAAAGTGATCCCAGTTGTTGATCCAAGAGTTCGATCACATTTCCCTGATGCCCCGCACTGCCATCGTCGGTTGCGAGATATGTCTCAATACCGAGATCTTGAAAACCCTGATGGCCGATGAGGAGAGATTCTCGACGCGCTCCCAGCATCACTTTCAGTGGCAGTGTTGAACCCTCTTTGAGACGTTCACGACAGTAGAGATAGAGGGGAGCGACACCGATACCTCCTCCGACCAAAAACATGGCGGCCGGTGATTTCAGATCGGGGACTGGCATGGGATGCCCTAGAGGCCCCATCAATCGGATACTTTCTCCCTTTCGAAGTCGAGAGAGAGCTTCTGTTCCTGGGCCAGCCTTCTGAATCAAGAGACGAATCTCTGTCGCATTCTCGCCGGGTTCCGGGCCGACGTCATAGACACTGAAGGGGCGACGGATCAGTGGGTCGTCTCCCGGTCCGACGCGCACCTGAACAAACTGTCCTGCTCGGGTCTCTCTTGCGATTTCAGGTGCATCGATGTCGATTCTGAACCAGCCTTCTCCCAGATCGGTGTGCTCTAGGATGTTGTATTCCCCGACATGGCATGATTCGACAGGCATCTTCATCGTTTCGGTTCCCCTTCAAGTTCTTTCCCATGGGACTCATCCATCGCATCCCCAGTGGGCCGAGGCAAGTCTTCGTTGAGATTCTTGGTCTGACCGTGACAAGCCAACTGATTGATTCTCGCAGCCACCAGACCTGCTCCAAATCCATTGTCGATGTTGACCACTGAGATTCCAGGAGCGCAGGAGTTCAGCATTCCCAGCAGGGCTGCAAGTCCATCAAATGACGCTCCGTAGCCGACACTCGTCGGAACAGCGATGACGGGCACAGAGACGCGTCCCGCGACCACAGAGGGAAGTGCGCCTTCCATTCCGGCGACGACGACCAGCACGTGACAGGTGCGGAGGAAGTCCTCATGAGCGAGAATCCTATGAAGCCCTGCGACACCGACGTCGACAATCAGCTCTGTCTGGCACCCCGCCATTTCGGCTGTAAGAACGGCTTCTTGAGCCACCGGAAGATCGCTCGTTCCCGCACAGACGACGGCCACTTGACCCTCTCGAACTGCGGGAACTCTTTCTATCGAAATGCAGCGGCTTCGCGAGTGCCATTGAGCATCTTTAATATTCTGCGCGATCTCTTCTCCAAAGTGGGCATCGACGCGTGTGGCTAAAGCCCTTCCGGATTTTGAAGCAATCGATTCGAGTGCCATTTGAATTTCTGAAGGCGTTTTGCCCTGACCAAAGACAACTTCTGGAAAGCCCGTGCGTTGCTCGCGATCGTGATCGAGATCGAGGGGTTGGGGTTCGATCATGGTTGTGCCTCCGCCATCAGTTCGAGATCCGAGAAATCACCTCTCTCAAATTGCCGCAATGCTCTCGCGCCGATCATGGCAGCATTATCTGTCGTGAAACGAGGTGGGGGGAAGACGAGTCGATATCCAGAGCCGAGTCGTTCCTTCAGTCCTGAACGTAGTGCTGAATTTGCGGTGACACCACCTCCTAGCACGACGGTAGAAAGATTTTCCTGCGCGCAGGCTCTACGTATCTTTTCTGCCAGCACGTCAAAAACAGCAGCTTGAAATCCTGCACACATGTCTTCTGGAGAAGGCGCATCCGGTGCTCGGTGCTCATGTATCGCGTTGATGCCTCTCCACTTGTAGAGGACAGCAGTCTTAATACCTGAGAATGAAAAATCGAGAGAGTCTTTGGAGAGGAGTGTTCTCGGAAGTCGGACCGCTTTGGGATCTCCCGTCAGAGCGGTTTTCTCGACGACGGGTCCTCCCGGATAGCCCAAACCCAAGATCGCTGCCACCTTGTCGAAGGCTTCACCGAGTGCATCGTCTCTCGTTCCGCCCAACCAGCGTGTTAAACCTTCTCCGTCGACTCTGTGCATATCGGTGTGTCCTCCGGAGATCACAACTCCCAGATAAGGAGGAGGGATCTCTTCTCCGGCAAGGAATGCGGATTCCAGATGGGCTTCGAGATGGTGGACGCCAATCAAAGGGAGATTCCATGACCATGCTAGGGCTTTGGCGGTGGTCACTCCCACCAATAACGCACCGATCAGTCCGGGTCGGTATGCGACTGCGACTGCTGATAAATCTTCAGGTGTGACGGAGGCTTTTTGCAGAGCGTCTTCGATGACACATGTGAGTTGCTCTAGATGACTCCGACTTGCAATTTCGGGAACCACTCCACCATAGGGTTGATGTTCACTCACTTGTGAATAAACCACATCGGAGAGAACTTCGGGTCCGCTCGCCACCACGGCGGCTGCGGTTTCGTCACATGTGGTTTCTATGGCAAGAATCTTCACCCGAGTTACTCCGATCTCGAAAGTGGCGGTGCTTGCAAGAGTTGGTTCCAGCGGGCTGGATCCTTCAAAAGTTCAACAGCAGCGGACAGGGTCGCATCTCCTTGTCCCATGTTATTCACCTCAGCAAGAGGATCTAGATCTGTGACGAGAGTTAACGTATTTGGATCCTCGAGACGCTCATGAGACCGTGTGACCCAGGATTGGGAAAGTTCAAATTGTCGCTCTTCGGGCACCTCGATCTCGATATCGGGCAGAAGTCCATTGGGCAGATTTTTTTCGCTGTAGAGCAGGCGTTTCCCATGGGGGGGGAAAAAGGAATCCGTGGTCAGTTTCAGTAATCCTCCTCGGGGGCGACCCGGAAGTTGAAAGAGACCCTGTACCGTCCATTTTCCGTAGGATCTTGCTCCGACAAGAACTCCGCGATCATGATCCCTGAGAGCGGCGGACACTGTTTCAGAGGCACTGGCACTGTCGCCATTGATGAGCAATACCAGAGGCACGTTGAGGAAAGGGCCCGTTTTCTTGACTTGCTCAACATTTGAATCGACGTTGTCACGTCGATTACGAGTGCTGACAACTGTGAGGCCCTCCTCTAAGAAGAGTGAACAAAAGTCGACGGCTTCACTCAAGATTCCTCCGGGATTATCTCGGAGGTCGATGATAATTCCCTGAATGTCCTCTTCCAAGAGTCTCGATATTGCGAGCTCAACCTCTAATGAAGTGTCCGGTTGAAATTGTTGGATGCGAATCAACCCCAGAGCGGGTTCTGTCGGGGCTGTTTGTATCCGGGCGATCTCAGTGATACTTGGGATAGTGACTTCATCTCTGATCGGGCTGAATTCTTGTCGTTGGTCGTCTTTCTCCAATTCGAGTAAGACACGGGTTCCCCGGGGACCTCGTATTGCTTGTGAGACCTGGCTCATAGTCCAGCCTGAACACGGTGCTCCATCGACAGAGAGCAGTCTTGAATCGCGGATGACTCCCGCCTGATCAGCGGGTCCATTTTTGACGACATGAAGGATCATAGGATCCTCCTCTACGATGCGTAGCACAATACCGATACCGAATAGAGTTCCATTTACTTCTTGTTCGAAATCTTGTGCTCTTTCGGGCGAAAAATACTGACTGTATGGATCCAATTCCTTGAGCATGAGATTGAGTCCTGTTTCCAGCAATACATCCGTATCGACAGGCTCGACATATCTTCGTTCTACCACCTCGAGAATCTGTCCCGTGATCGCGGAACTCGAGGGAGAAATAGACAGCATGGTGACCGGCACGACTGCAAGGCTAGCCAGTAAGAAACCTATGGTATATGGCAAGAGTTGTCGTTTGTTTTTGGGGGCTGTCACGTGATTTCCTTCAGCACGGAGGATCTGAAAACTTTTCCTGGCATGTTCGCAAGGAGTATCAGCATGACATGCTCAGGATGAGTGTGCATCTGAAAAGGGGATGAGCAGGGGGGTGTAGTTTTCAGATTTATATTTGTTATGATCAAGAGTATGCGAAATATAAAAATATTCCGATTATTGTCGCCTCGTTCATACCTCTCCTGTCTCCGTATACTGATCGTTTTTTGTTTGTGGGTCGCTGTATCCCGGGTTCCCCTTGAGGCCCAAGTTCTCCACTGGATCAGTGGTGGGGTGACTGTTCGTCATGATGTCTTTTCCGGAGCGACCACTAATCTGACATTACCAGGTTCCGCAGTGACACTTTCGAGTGATGTACCTGGGAACCGGTTATTCCATTTTCGTGTGCCCTTCACTTTGGTACGGAGTGATCTCGACGGTTTGGATGTCTTGGAATTGACCAGTTACCCCTTCGGATTTATAGACCTCACAGCCGTCGCTTCGATAGAACGGGTCTTTTGGATCAACGAGTTCAACGGTCAATTAGTCTCGGTCGATTTTCAGGGGTTGAATCCGGATGTTGTGGGTGGAATGTTTGGCGCATCAGGCATTGCCGCTGACGAGGTGGATGGCTATCTCTATATGAGTTTTGCCGGCCAAGGAGCGATACGCCGTTACAATTTACAGGGATCGAATCCGGTAAACATCATCGGCAGTGGATTGAACAATCCACGAGATGTTCAGCTCGATCAGGTTCAGCAGAGACTCTTTTGGATCAACGGTGCAGGTGATATACAACGCAGAGGGATCGCCGGTGGTCCGATTGAAACGGTGGTACCTTCGGGGGCAGTTCCTGGAATTATCGAACACTTTGTTGTGGACGACGTGTTCCAACAAATCTATCTGGGAACATCTGTCGGGGCAGTCTGGCAAATGACTACAGACGGAACACTTGCGGTAAATATGTATTCCGGAGGTACAAGTATCTCCGAATTGACCTTTGGCTACTCGACGGTTTGTGTTCCAGGGTTTATTCGTGGGGATGTCAATGATGATGGTCTCTTCAATATCGCAGATGTTGTCAGAACTCTAGAGGTTCTTTTTGTTCAGGGATCTCAGAGCCTCAGTTGTGAAGTGTCTGCAGATGCCAATGATGACGAACAAACAAATGTTGCGGATGCGATCTATTCTCTTTCAGCCCTCTTTGTCGCAGGAAGCCCACCTCTTTCCGAACCCCATCCCAATTGTGGAGCGGATCCCACTCCTGGAACATTGGGATGTGAAGTCAGTACTATTTGTCCTTGCCCATGATTCACGCAGCTCTGGGATTATCGATATGGGTGCCCTCAGTCACCGTGGCTTCTTTTAATTACTATCCGGAACCTTGGGCTTGGTGGGGCACCGCATTACTTCTTTCGTTTCTCGTATTCAGTTTGAGACGAAAAAAGCCACTTTTGAAAATCACGGTGTGCTTTTTCTCAGGAGCCGCAGCATTCGCGGGTTCATGTTATGCCGGTAGCGGAGATATGCTGCAATTGATGCTGTTACCCTTAGCAGTGGTGGGTGGACTTTTGACAGGTATTTTATCAGCCATGACATCCTTCATTCCCTGGATCATCCGTCGATACTCACGTTCGTGAGCCGCTCTGCTCAATATATAGAAAATTAGGATTCATCTGTCCGGTGATCATTGGGATCCTGATTTAAAGGTATTGAAGAAGACTCAAACACTTGAAGGAAAGGGATCATCATGGCTATTCAGGGATTGGTGAAAAAATTCGGCGTTTATGGACTTATTTTCTTTACCGTGAAAGGGCTCTTATGGATTATCGTCCCCGGAATTCTGGTGTACTTCGGATCGGGTCAATAACTTCCTGATGAGATTTAGTCGTTGTTCTCTTTGACGCCAATAAAAAATAAAGACCAAGAGTAAAAGCCTTCAGTCCTGCAAAAGGACGGGAGGCTTTTTCTATTTCCAAGCCGCTCAGCTGATGGAAAAGAAAGTTGGAAAAGAAAGTTGGAAAAGAAAATCGGATTCTTTGGTCCGGAGTCTGGGGCGAACCTGATGAACTCTACATGGGAACGCTTCATGGAAGGGGAGTTCAAATGAAAAACGTCAATGAACGAGTTGAATCAGATCCGGCGATCGTGATGCAGGGAGGCCTGGCTGTGGCCGTCGACCAACAGATAGCGATGAATGCTGACGTCAAAGAGAAGGATGAGCCTGCAGAAAACCTTCCATTTGCGCAAAAGATTCGAAAAGAAACCTCCCAGGCGCACAAGTTAGCGGAGTCGACAAACTTCGTTAAAGGAATATTGCGCGGTGTGATGGACATGGAGAGCTTTGCCAACATGCAAGCTGGTATGTATCTGGTATACGAAGCCATGGAAGAGGAACTGAATCGGCACAAGGATCATCCGCTGGTTCGTCAGGTGCACTTCCCAGAATTGAGTCGTACAGAAGTTCTCCAGAAAGATATGCAGTTTTTATACGGAGACGACTGGAGAAATCAGGTCAAGCTCACTCCAGTTCGTCGGAAGTACATTGAACGTATTCGTCAACTTGGAGAACAGAATCCTGAGCTGTTGGTCGCACACAGTTACACGAGATATCTCGGGGATCTTTCTGGGGGGCAAGTCATTTTGAAAATCGCTCGACGTTCTCTGGGATTGAAAAACAGAGATGGATTACGTTTTTTCGATTTCGATGAGATCGAAGATTCGAAGTCTTTCAAAAAAGAATATCGAAATCGACTTAATAATCTGCAGCTGAGTGAGATTCAAGAACGCGGAATCATCGAAGAAGCGAAAAATGTTTTCGCTTTAAACCAAAGTCTTTTCGAAGAATTAGAGGGCAGTTGGATTCGCGCCTTAGCGAACTGTCTTCCTAGTATTTTCACCAGAAGCCAGCGGGCATAAGCCCACAATAACAAGGAGGATGACTATGGAAACTGTCACATTAGGTGGAGAGACCGCTGCAGTTGACGCGGATCATGGTTTTGATCGCGAAACATTCAAAAAATTCATTTCTTTTGACGTGGGCAATGGAGATCCGATTTATTACCACAGTGTGGGAAAGCTCTACCGCCAACCTGGTGGAGAAGTGATCGCAGGTGTGGAAGCATTGGTCAGTAATAGACTGGTGAAGATCGATGACGATTCTGCAGAAGCGATCTGTAGAACCATCGTTATTTATCGTGACCCTGACACTGGCGAAATCCTCCAAGAGGATGACGGCCGTCATATCATTCGTGAATACCCCTACATCAAAGCCAATTTCGAGCTGAAGGATCGCCGATTGGTGATTCACACCGAAGGATTGAGTGGCCCACACCAAAATGGGCATTACGGCTTGGCCAAGGTGAGTAACGACAAGGTCTACGCGCAGAAGTCTGGTGGCTGCACCTTCTTCTACTGGACACTCTACGGTGAGGTTGAGACTCCCATCGGCAAGGTTTGGTTCAATGAGGCGTACAACGGCTCGACAGATCCCGATGTCATGGTGATGAACCGTTATGGAACATTACCTGCTTTCGCCGGTATGGGGGATGGCTTCATGCAGACGACGGCTGCAAGAATCGATTCTTACTCCGATCTGCCCCAGCATCTGAGAGAGTACGTTGAAGAGTTCGCGCCATCTCACAGCGGGCCTCCGGTTGACGACGCCGAGATTGAAGTTTTAAAAGAGCAGTACCTTGCGGACCAACCACCGCTGGCTCCTCAGTCTGCAGCCCCTGAAAAGTTGAGTACTGAAGAAATTGCTGCGGTCGCAGGGCAGTACTTCTCATGTCTTCGAAATATGGAAGTCGATGAACTGTTGGAGCTGTTCAGTGACGACGCATTGAGTTGGGATCCGGTGGGGACTCCTCCCATGCTGGTCAAGGACAAGTCGACCAACTACTTCAGAGCACTGTCGAGTATCTTCGAAAAGATGTCGCTGACCGAAGACGACATCTTTGTCGCCGGGGATGAAGCTGCGATTCGCTGGACTGGAGTCGCCAAGTTGCGTTCTAAGCAAGAAGAGATCTCGTTTGAAGGAATCTCTGTGTTCACTGTCAACGATGACGGACTGATCTCCAGCGTGCGCTCCTACTGGGACAAAAAAGGGCTGATGTCGAGCCTCAAGTAGGCTGTCAGGAAAGGAACTCATCATGGTAGACCCTGAGAAGTACGCCGCGGTAGCCGACAATTTCATTTACGTTCATCGGGCACTGCGACGCGACCTGGATCGAATCATCGAAGGAGGGGAGGAGCTCTTCCAGAGTGACTTCCCCCGCTTTGCGCGGATTCTGGAGAAGCACTCCGAGCTGGAGGATCAGCTCTTCTTCCCGGCTCTTGAAGAACGTGCGCCTGGGGTGACGCGAGAAAGCGATGATCAGCACCAACAAGTGGAAACTCTGGTTTCAGATTTGGCGACAGGAAAGTGTAGCGATATTGCCAGGAGCCTCGTGCAGTTGCGTGATCTTCTTCATTCTCACATGGAGGAGGAGGAGCAGAAGGTGATGCCAGCGATGATGGATCACTTTGAAGCGGCTGAGATCTGGGCTCTAGATGGGCGAATCATGGATTTCTGTTCACCAGAATTCATGCAGGAGATGTTGCCCTGGTGGTTTCAGCACATCGATGTCGAGGATCGGGTCTGTGTTGCACAGAACATGGCGGTCGGAGTCCCGGCAGATTTTCTTCCCGTGTTGTGTCAGTGGATCGCTGCTGGTCTTGCCGAATCGGAATGGGCGGAAGTGACGGAGAAAGTTCCGGCACTGAAGATTCCCACCCCCTCCTGAAGCACTTTTCTATCCTACGAACCAGCCACAGCTATGGTATCTGGGTCATCGGCTATCGGATGATGCACTAGGTGAGAGGGCAACTCGTCGAGGGAGCCTGAAAATGAAAAACCCCGCTGAGCCGGAAGGCCTCGCGGGGCTAGGATCTCGAAATGTGGCCAGGGGCGGATTCGAACCGCCGACACCTGCATTTTCAGTGCAGTGCTCTACCAACTGAGCTACCTGGCCCGGTCGTGCAGAGAACTTACTGAGTTCTGAGGAAAGTCGCAAGTCTTCTCTGAAGTTGAGACTTGCGGCGACCTGCAGTGTTGGCGTGCAGGGTGCTCTTTTTAGAGGCACGATCCAGCTTGACCTGTACTGTCCGGGTCAGCTCGGTGGCCTTTTCCTTGTCCCCATCCTCCATCGCCTGCAGGGCGCTTTTGGTCAGGGTCTTGATCTCAGATTTGGCCATTCGGTTCCGTAGATTACGCTTGGCGTCCTGACGGAGTCTTTTTCTGGCCTGATTAGTATTTGGCATGTTCCTCTTTCCCCACAGACACCTACATGGTGCTGCGGATCTCGGTCACTTTCTGGGAGACGTCGCGGAAGCTGATATCCACAGACATGATCTCCTCCAGGTATGCGAGAGCTTTCTCGCTTTCACCCTTGGTATTGTGTGCAATCGCCAAATCATACCGTACAGATTTGGCCAGGTCGCTGTCAGCTTCATTTATTCCTTCGAGTGCGGAGCAATATTCCTTGATCGCCAGATCATGGAGTTGCTTCTCAAAGAAGGCTTTTCCAATGTTATAGGTCGCTCCGGTGACGAATTTCGGATCTTTGCGGGCATTTTGGAACTGAGCGATTGAAGCGTCCCATTGTCCGTCATTGATCAAGAGCTCCCCGTAAGTGTACTTCAAGCTGAAGTCGGTGGGGTGCTCTTTGACTCGACGTTCGTAGTCGGTCACTCGGAATGTGTGAAGATCTTTCTCTGCCTGATCGATGGCGGCAGCATTTCCTTCGGCATCTTCCATGCGCAGGGTCTCGATTTTATCAACGAGGATCTGCTCATTGAGGCTTCCGAGTTTATCGGAAGCGTACATGTCCTGAGGATTGACTTCCTTCGCTTTCTCATAGGAGGCTCTGGCGCCGTCAAAATCCCGTCCCTTGAGCTGGATATCTCCGAGATCACGCCATAGACGTGAGTTTTCAGGATCGGCATCCGCTTTTTCCCGAGCGATCTCGGCCGCACCTTTGGCGTCGGCTGCTGATCGAATGATGGTCGAAGCTTGTTCCAGTTTTTTGGATTCGTCTTCGTCTTTGAGCATGTCGCGGAAGGATCCGTCGCCCTCTTTTTTACGCTCTTCTGTTTTCGCCATCATTTGAGCGGCTGACAGATTTCTGATCGCTTTGCCCGCTTCTCCGTCAGAGGGGGAGGCGGAGCGAACACGTTCCCAACAACTGATGGCATCGTCGAGATCTTTATCTTTCTCGTGCAATCGTCCTAGATTTTTCCAGGCGTCAATGTTGGAAGGATCTGATTCTGTTATTTCGTGATAAGCCTGTTTTGCTGAGGCTGCGCGATCGGTCGCCAAGAAGGCTTCCGCTAACAGGAAAAGTTCCGAGGCACTTTGAGGAGCGACACAGAGAAACTTTTCAATCTCGATGATCTGCTCTTCGTACTTCTTCTGCATTCCAAGTTTTTTGATGGAACCCAAAAGAAGGGCGTTTTTCATTTTTGTCAGGCCGCCACCGGTGGTGTTTCCACCTTTCTCCATGACTTTCGCGATCTGTGACTGGCGAAGTCTCTTTCGCTCCTCGATACGATCGGGATCGATCTGGAGACCTTGTTGGTAGAGCTCGATGGCGTAATCGAAATTACGCTTTTTGAGTGCCATGTCCGCCTTCGTAAAGAAGTTATCTGCTGCGGCCATATCCTCTTCTCTCCATAATCAAGTGTTCGAATCGAGACTCACACAAAACATGTGAAAGTCTACTGTCAGAACAAACCCGGGGGCACCCGGGCACAAAATTTTAGGGCCATTATTCCAGAGGAGAACAACTTCTGTTTCCCCGTAGTTTAAAAAACTTGGCGGGCACGGACCTGCAGGGGGCTTATCGAGCGCACCTGAAGACCTCCGGAAACCTCGGAGAGTACCCGTGGAGGCTCATCTGGTCAATATCTCCGGCCCAGATTACGGCTGGGCTGCTCTGGCCGATATCCTCATTGACTGCTAGGATCATGCACAGACGCAGTCAACAGGCCTGAGAAAGGGTCACAGGAGGCAGACGTGAATAGACCAGAAGGCCCGGGAAAAGACCCGAGTATCGATCTGAGAGGCCATAAGCCGGGGCATAACGTCTCGCGAGAGGGATATATCCGCCCTCAGCCAGATGATCTCCAATTGCGGATTTATCCGGATCCTGTCCTCCGTCAGCGCTGTCGTCCTGTCGAGAAATTCGATGATAGGCTGCGTCGCTGCGTCTTGAAAATGTTCGAGGTGATGTACGAACAGCAAGGCATCGGATTGGCGGCACCCCAGGTGGGTTGGGATGCCAGAGTCTTCATCGTGAATGTTTCGGCAGATCCGGAAAACACTTTTGAAGAAAGAGTCTTCATCAATCCCGTTTTGAAATTTCCTACTCAGCAGGATAGAGATGACTTTGAAGAAGGTTGTCTCAGTCTTCCAGGGATTCGTCTCGATGTGGATCGTCCCGTCGACGTCAAGGTGACAGCCTTTGACGTGACAGGCGAGTCCTTCGAACTGGAAGCGACCGATCTTTTGGGTCGTTGTATCCAACATGAAAATGATCACCTCGATGGCATCTTGATTCCTTCTCGGGTTTCTACATTGCGTCGCCTCGGTATTCGAAGTGCGCTGAAAGAACTTGAGGATGAGTGGAAACCTGTCCAGTGAAGATTTTCCGTGACCTTTCCGAACTCTCAAAGGCTGGCATAGATCGACCTGTATGTACCATCGGGTTCTTTGATGGTGTGCATCGGGGCCATGCATCTCTCGTGGCAGATCTTCTGCGCTGGTCAACCGAGATTCAGGGGACTCCAACCGTGATCACTTTTTCTAATCATCCCAAAGAAGTTACATTGGGGGATGCTCCCGCCATGCTCACTCCTGTTGAGCAGCGTCTGGAGTACTTGGAAAAAATGGGGATCGAGGTCGTCATTTTATTGACCTTCGATGAAGAACTTTCTCGTTGGAGCCCCGAGAAATTTGTCAGTCATGTGATTCAGGATTCACTGAATTGCAGGCATCTGTTGATGGGCTTTGATTCCGCCTTCGGTGCCGGTGCTCAGGGTAATTATGAATATCTGCGGGGGCTAGATATCGAGTCTCTGGATTTACGCTCTTCTCCTCCTTTATTGATCGAGGCGGAGTCCGTCAGTTCGTCTTCGATACGACGCTGTATCGAACGGGGAGACCTCCGTCGGGCACGTCGAATGTTGGGTCGGGCCTACACTTTGCGAGGACCCGTTATTCAGGGAGACCAACGAGGGCGGACGATTGGATTTCCAACGGCAAATCTGGACCCCGGCCCTGTTCTGGTTCCACCGGTGGGCGTTTATTTCGGGCATGCCATCTTGCTGAAAGATTCAGGTGAGCCGCTGGGAGAATCCTGGCCAGCCGCGGTGAACATCGGTCGAAGGCCGACATTCGGAACTCCTGAGGCTCCGGAAGGAACTCCTTTTGATCCCCAGCTCGATCGCCTCGAGGCGCATCTCGATGGTTTTTCGGGAGACCTCTACGGAAAAAATATAGAATTAGAATTTCACCGAAGGTTAAGAGGGGAGAGAAAGTTCTCTTCTCTCGATTCTCTGACCCGGCAAATCGTCAGGGATGTAGAATCGCTCCGTGACTGGTGGACCACTTTTTCTTCACAAAATAAACCTTAGCGACGATTCCACTTTTCCTGCCCGAACTGGCTGTCGACTTTTTGTCGAACGCACTCTCCTAGATGAGATTCTTGCCAAGGGATGTCTGAGAGATCTTCATGCCATCGATGAGAACCATCTTCGAGTGAAGAGTGAGGGGGGAGAGATAAGAGTTGCTGCGCGACTCGTGACAGCCATTGTCGATCATAGGTTTGATCACAGGTTTGATCATGTGGTCGATCAAAACCGAGGTGTTCACGCTTCAAGCTGCCCTCCAGCAATACTCTTCCAGGACGAAAAGCTAAAGCCAGCCCCCCTGCTTTCACCGGGCCGGAGCCCGGATCAAAAACGAGGTCACTGGGAGAGCGCCGATCAAAACAGTCAACGATGTTTTGCATCGAATTCTCTTCGTCATGGCCACCGCGAGTCTGAATGTGATCACCGAGAACTGCGGAGATTTTTTGAGAGATGTATGCGGCGACTTCAGCAGGTTTACGCCGGGGAAAGACAGCGGAAGGGCATGGGCCGGAGATGGCGATGGTGAGATCTTCACCATGAAGGATCGATCCGCCACCGGTGATTCTTCGGACGGCGGGAAGTACTGTGGATGGATCAGAGAGTGTGTCTTGGGGAGAGATTTGAAAAGGATAGATTTGAGGGATTTCGCCGTGGGTTTCTCTTTGGATCGGCTGACGAGTGGATGGTGGAGGTATGGATCCATCAGGGAATGTTTGGAATCGGCCAAGAGTGACACAAGGCGTGCTCCAACGTGTCAGGCGAAACCACCAGCCGGGAAGGTCGAGCAGGAGTGCATCGAGGGCCATGTTTTCTGCAGGATTCAGGAAGCCGGGGTCGAGAAAGTGCACTTCGTCATCAGAGATCTGTGCATGATCATGTTTGGGATCATGAGCAGGGATCTCCAAGAGTACCTCCGGAGGTCAGGGAATCTGAATCAAGAAACAGCGATCAATTATTCAGAAAGTTGGGATTCGTAATCTTGAGGTGAAAGAAGGTTATCCATCCCTGAATCTTCAGCAGGTTTTATTTTCATCATCCAGCCATCGTCGTAGGGGGTTTCAGAAATCGCTTCCTGGCTTTCGACGAGGGCAGAGTTGATTTCGACGACGGTTCCATTGATGGGGGAGTTCAGTGCACTCACCGCCTTCACCGATTCGATCTCACCAAACTGCTGGTCAAAGTGAACTTCTGATCCGATCTCAGGAAGTTCAATATAAACGAGTTCTCCGAGTTCGCTGGCAGCAAACTCGGTGATGCCCACGACGATATGGTCGTCTTCGGGCATGGCCCATTCGTGACTTGACAGGTAGTTTCTATTTTGTGGCACTTCAGACATGAGCGCTGTCCTTTCCCCGATCGATTCTGGCACTTTTTGCAGATCCGGTTTGTAGACCCACATGATTTCAGTCGAGACGTAAAAGTGATTGAGCAAGGGCTTCAGGAATCGTAAGAAGCCGCTCAACTGTACAGGCGAAATATGATCGAGAGCCGTTCAGAATGCAAGGATTTGATTTCACCAAAGTTCTGAAGACGGGCTCAATTCACTTTTTCCGCATCTTTTCGATAAAACGGCAGTGGATGCGCTTTCAGATCGGGGGTTTGTCGCCCTAGATCGACCTGAAGGGGCGCATCTTCCGCTAGAGAGGCCTCTACGTAGCCACAGGCAATCGGCACTCCAAGTGTCGGTGAAGGGGATCCACTGGTCACCTCGCCCACAATGCGGCCTTCATGAAGTATCGAGGCGCCTTGACGAGCGGGTCGGCGACCTTCGACGGTGAAGCCTCGTAACTGACGAGTAGGGCCGGCTGTATGGATCTCTTGCAAGGCGGCTTGGCCGATGAAAGCGGTCGTTTTATTCAGTCCCACACCGAACTCGAGTCCGGCAGAGATCGGGTCGCTCTCTTCCGACAATTCATGTCCGTAGAGGGGCATTCCCGCCTCGAGACGCAATGTGTCCCGACAACCCAGTCCGCAAGGTTGAACATCATCGGAGAGTTGAAGCAATGCGTCAAAGACACTCTCGGCATGTTCAGAGTCGACATATATTTCGAAGCCATCTTCGCCGGTGTAACCGGTTCTCGATATCCAACCTGGGAGGGGTGTGCCCGTCAGATTCACGGTGGCAGCACCGACGCGATAGTATCCCAAAGTTTCCAAAGAACGCCCTTTGGGGCGCTCGATATGAGGAGCGAGAAGTCGAGCGGCCAAAGGACCTTGAAGCGCGACCATCGCTAAGCTTTCGCTATGATCGATGATTTTGGCTCCCGTGAGATGTTCTGCGAACCAGGGGAGCAACTTGTCACGATTGCCGGCATTGACGACAAGCCACCAGCGATCGGGAAGCCGATAGACGAGGATGTCATCGAGGACTCCTCCGTCTTCTTTACACACCAAGGAGTAGCAGACCTGTCCTTTTTTCATCGAGGCGACATCTCGGGTCAGGACGCGGTCGAGTGCAGCAACAGGGTCGTCGCCGACCACTTCGAAGCGACCCATATGACAGAGATCAAAAACTCCGGCACGGGTGCGGACAGCATGGTGTTCTTCCGTCAATGCGGAGTACCAGACGGGCATCTCGAAACCACCAAACTCGACGAGGCGAGCCCCATGCCGCTGATGGGCCTGGTTCAGGACGGTCTTCTTCATATTGAAGTTGCTTTCTCTTACGGGTTTCTAGAAGTCGAAATCATCCTCAGATCCCTCAGAACTATCCTGGGGAGCTTTGTTGATCTCTTTCTCGGCCCACTCTTCGTCGACGAGTCCTGAGATTTCCAATTCTTGAATGATGAACTTGGTGTCTTTCCAACGGATTCCGGGGAAACCTTTGCGATATTTGTCGGTCGTGAGTTTGACAGTGGTTTCTCCGTTGATCTTTGCTTCAAGGATTCCTTTTTCGTCTTCGTTACGTTTGACGTAAGAGATTTCAATGTCGTAAGCCTCACGCTTCTGAACCCAGTCCTTGGGACTCTTGCGGTACATTTTGACGGGGCTGACCACTGTGGAGGTTTTAAGGCCATCGCTGTAGACGCGAGCATTGGCACCGAAGGAGACGGCATAGAAATCGCCTCCTTCGTCAGCCATCAAAACGATTTCAAAGTCTGGTTTGTTGATCAACAGCTGGAACTGGACCTTTGCCCGGATACGAACACCATTTTCGAATGAAGAATTGACGAGCCAAAATCCTTTGGTATTTCCTGCCATGACATAGTTGCCATCTTGGCCCGAACCTACACCCTCATCTCCTTCGAAGATGGCGTGACTGGGGTCACCACTCATACGCTTCATGTCTTTGAAGAGTTCCGATCCGTCGGACCAGTTCAGTCTGAGTGAACCTTTGGAAGAATCGTATTCTGCCACGCCCTTAAAGAGCCCGGGAAGGCCGCTGGAAAGATCCGCGGAGCCACTGTCTCCGAGGCCAATATCGGGAATAGAGATGTCATCAAGACCAGGAACTTCGTCACTTCCACCGTTGTTTCCATATCCATTGTCGTTGGATCCGGAGTTGTTGGCGACAGCCACATCTGCACGCTTAGCAGTCTCTAATGCCCCAACGAATCCAGTTTTAGCATCGCGGAAGTTTCTTGCTGCGCCTTCGAAGTCGCCCCGAGTGTATGCCTGGTCTCCCAAACGCTCACGATCACGGGCATATTCCAGATCACGCAGAGCTTTTTCTTCAGCTCCGGCATCTATGGCTTGCTGACGCATGTCTGCCATCAGTTGCTTTTCCTGATCAGCGTTATTTTTCTCATCAGATTTTTTAGCGATCTCCTTCATGGCCATGTCGAGATCACCGATCGCGTATCGAAGGTACTTTTTCGCAGAACTCGATTTGCCATCCGCGATGTACTTTTCAGCTTTTGAAAAAGACCTCAATGCACCTTCATACTCGGTCTTCGCAAGTGTTTCGATATCCGCAGCTTTAGCAGCGGCCATCTTCTCTTCGTATTTTTTCAGGTCGGCTTCGATTTCTTTCATCTGTGAAGCGATCTTGGAGACGTCTTCCAGAATGCTTTCAAACTTTCTTTTTGCTGAACGGATTTGAGAGCGGGCTTTTTTCGCTTCTCCATCAGCCATGTAATCTTTGGCTTTGGCTAAAACCTTCTTTGCAGAAGTGAAATCAGTCGCCTTGTACTTCTCTGCTTCCGCTTTCTTCGCTTCTTCAGCGAGAGCTTCCGTTTCAGAGATCAACTCTTCGACTTGTGCTTCGATATCAGCAGAAGAACTGCTTTTTCCATTTTCTGTCGGTTCTGTTTCGCCACCGCCGCAACCGGAAACTCCGAATAGCAGTAACGAACCGAGAAGTATGGATAGGAAATTCCGCATGGAAGTACGGATTTCATCAGGACTGTGGGCAGCGAGGGACATCGCTTTCCTCCCGACCTATTTTCTGGAGCCTGGAATCAGCAGGCTGGACTCGAACTTCCCGACCGTCTGGGATTTCTGCTCAAAAAGCTCAAACTCCTAGGGTTTAGGCTCCATGAGCAGGAGGGAAGTCTTTGAAATTGAAAGAAACGTTCCTTGATACTAGCCTTCTCCGAGTCGAGGCTCAAGGTCACCGGAGGGATCCGTCAGTGGAGAAACTTCGAATTCGACCGAACTCCAGCCCAAATTTTGCAGTTCTCCGAGCACTTGGAGGCCCGTTTCCATGTCGACATTTCGATCTGTCTGGATTGTGAAGGCTTGGAGTCGGCTTTCTTCCGGCAATTGATCCAGAAGGGGCAATAGATCCTCCAGAGTATGAAATTGATCTCTCCAGCGAATCTTTCGATCTTCCATCAAGACCAGAATCATGGGGTCGACGGACTCGGAAGACGGTTGAGCCTCTGCTGAGCCTCTGGCCTTCGGGAGTTGGATTTCGATCAGCTGAGTGTCATCAAAACTTGCTGAGACCAATAAGAATATGACGAGCAAGAAAATCACGTCCAGTAGAGGAGCCAGCACATCTCCCCAACGGGGGACTTGCCGGCGTCGTCGAAATCGAGAGTTTTTGGTGGCGGTCATCCACGGACCTTTTCGGCAGAACGTGAACTCTGACGAGTGGTTTTCTTGGGGGACAGGCGCGTGAGCAACTCGACCAGATCAGAACGGGATTTTTCGATATCATCGATGAACAGATCCACTTTGTGACTAAACCAGTGGTGAAGAAGGGTTGCAGGGATGGCGACAGCCAAGCCCGCTGCTGTGGTCACGAGTGCTCGTCCTATTCCGTTTGCGATCACTTCACCATTGACTCCGACTCCAGAGGCGAGGCCCGCGGCCATGCCGTCAAAGGCGTCGATCATTCCCCAAACCGTTCCCAATATTCCAATGAGCGGAGCGACTTGAGCCACAACGCTGACGAGGGGTAAATACCTTTCGAGGCGTTGGATCTCGGTGATGGCAACACTGTCCATTTTTTCTCGCATAATTTGCAACGGCAGTCTGGAAGCATGAAGACCCGCAGACCAGATGGCCGCCACGGGGCCTGGAACTTGATCGGCGAATTCTGCTCCCCCTGAGAGTCCATCTTGGCTGATCGACTGTTCCATTTCCTCGACGAAATCGTCGTATTGGATCTCGGCGGCGCGGAATCGGCGAAAACGCTCAATGGCGATCGTCACGACAGCAAAGGATCCAAGGAGGAGGGGCACCATGAAAAATGGGCCGCCGATCCAGAAGAGTTCAATCATCCCTGATCCCCGATTGTTTGTTGCTGTTCATCGGCGTATCTGCCGATGGCCATGTATTTTTCAAAGCGCTGCTGTTTACGAATATCGGGGTCGATATCTGAAATTTCATCCAAATGGCGGAGAATCGTTTCTTCCACTCTTCGAATCGTTTCCATCGGCTCCCTATGTGCGCCTCCGGTCGGTTCTTCGACCACCTCATCGACGATGCCAAAAGCTGAAAGATCCGAACTGGTTAATTTCAGAATCTCTGCGGCACGAGGGGCATGGGAGGCGTCCTTCCACAGAATGGCGGCGCAACCTTCCGGTGAAATCACTGAGTAATAAGAGTTTTCCATCATCAAGATACGGTCGGCCACGCCGATGCCGATGGCTCCGCCGCTGCCGCCTTCGCCGATGACGATGGAGATCACTGGAACCCGAAGAGATGCCATGTCTTGCAAGTTTTTCGCGATAACAAAGGCCTGACCCCGTTCTTCGGCTTGAATTCCGGGGAATGCACCTGCCGTGTTGATGAACGTGATGATGGGGATGCCAAACTTCTCAGCGAGGCGCATCTTCTTAATGGCTTTGCGATAGCCTTCCGGATGGGGCATGCCGAAGTTGCAGGCGACTTTTTCCGGATTGGTTTTTCCTTTGCGATGACCGACGACCATCACCTTTCGGCCCCGAATCCGTCCGAGACCGGTGACGATCGCGGGATCGTCTCGATACGCCCCATCTCCATGGAGTTCCATGAAGTCGGTGACGAAACCTTTGAGATAATCAGAGGTGAGGGGGCGCTGAGGGTGTCGAGCGATCTGGACACGTTGCCAGGGGTTTAAGTGAGAATAGATCGCCTTCTTCTTCTCCTCACATTTCTTTTCCAGTTCTTCCAATTGGCCGGAGAGGTCGATTTCGGAACTTTCCGAAAAGGACCTGAGCTCGGCAATTCGGTTTTCCAGTTCAACGATGGGGGCTTCAAAATCGAGGCCGTGGGCGCTGGACTCATTCTCCATGGATCATTCTTCCCGTCAGTTTTCTTTGGCAGTGAGCGTTTCTGCGGCAGATGGCATTCATCTCTGGTCATTGGCGAGGTGCCGTCCGTGGGGACATGGTACGCCCCGAGAAGGTGGGAGGCTACCGCTCCGGTGCGCTTGCTCAGCGCCCCGGTGGAGGTCACAATCCTGCCATGAACGTCAGGGAGTCCTGACGGGTCTTCGGAAGATTTCTCCGATCGGGAGTTTTGATGTCCGTCACCTATACCGTCACTGTGATCCATGACCGAGATCCCCAGCCGACCCCTCAGACTGAGTTGCGGGAAGCTTTGGGACAAATTCAACCTTCGGCGACCGTCTCCAGGCCTCCGGAGTCCGACCCCATCTACTATCTTCAGGTCGATCCTGCAGATGCCGACAAAATCCATTCTCTCGCGGATAATTTTCTCGCGGGATCTCCCGCGTGCAGGGCAGTGGTTTCTTCCGGATTGGCTCTTCCGGAGCGTTCCCAGGATGAAACCTCCATCATCGTCCAAAGAAAACCGGGTGTGACGGACCCCGTATCCCAGAGCGTGCTTCATGCCATGGGTGAATCGGGCTTCGACCGTGAGCAGAGCCAGGTGCGAACCGGCTGGCGATATCGGGTTGCTGTCGATGAGTTGTCCTCTGAAAATCTTGTTGAGGTTGCAGGGCAATTAGGGAATGAAATCGTCGATGAGTGGTTCACCTTTGGTGAAGGTGAACCGGAGATGGTTCCGGATCCATTTCGATCCTTTCCTTCCGAATCGACGGGACGTGTAGAGGTCTCTCTTCTCGATGCCAATGATGAACAATTGCAATCATTGAGTGACACAGGAGGATTGAGTCTCGATCTCGTGGAGATGCAAACCATTCAAAATCATTACCGAGGACTCGATCGTAATCCTAGCGAGATTGAGTTGGAGACGATTGCACAGACATGGTCGGAGCATTGTTGCCACAAAACACTCACCGGGAGAATCCGCCATGGTGATCATGTCTACGGCAATATGCTCAAGGAGACCATCTTTGGTGTGACTCGAGAATTGGACAAACCCTGGTGTTGGTCCGTCTTCAAAGATAATGCCGGTGTGATCGGTATCGATGATGAATGGGGAGTGTCCTTTAAGGTGGAGACTCACAATCACCCCAGTGCTCTGGAACCTTATGGAGGAGCCGGAACGGGCATTGGTGGTGTGATCCGGGATACCTTGGGAACAGGCTTAGGTGCGAGGCCTATCTTGAATACCGACGTGTTTTGTTTCGCTCCTCTGGATACACCGAATGAGGATTTGCCCGCGGGTACATTGCATCCACGTCGGATTCTCAGAGGAGTCGTATCCGGAGTTCGGGATTACGGGAATAGAATGGGAATACCGACGGCGAACGGCGCCATTCATTTCCATCCGGATTTCGTCGGTAATCCTCTCGTGTTCTGTGGATCGGTGGGACTGATTCGTAAAGAACACGTCGACAAGACGGTGAACCCCGGGGATCAAATCGTAGCCATCGGCGGAAGAACTGGTCGCGATGGAATTCACGGAGCCACATTCTCTTCTAGAGAACTGACAGAAGAATCGGAAGTCGTATCCTCCGGTGCTGTACAGATCGGCAATCCTATCGAGGAGAAAAAAGTTCTCGATGCTCTGATGCGTATTCGTGACGAAAACCTGTGTCGCTCTGTGACCGATTGCGGAGCCGGGGGATTCTCCAGCGCAGTGGGTGAAATGGGAGAAGAGACCGGGGCAGATGTCTATCTAGAGAAAGCACCCCTCAAGTATGATGGTCTCGGGCCTACAGAGGTTTGGATCAGTGAAGCTCAGGAGCGCATGGTTCTCGCTGTGGATCCGGTGAATATGACACGACTGCGCGAGATTCTTCTCGAAGAAGAAGTTGAGTGTGCAGTACTGGGAGAGTTCCGTGGAGATGGAATGCTTCGTTTGCATCATCACGGGGAATTGATGGGGGAGTTGGACGTCAAGTTCCTCCATGATGGCCGCCCTGATTTTGAGCGTGTGTCTGTCATTCCCATGCCCAAAGAAGAGTTACCGATTGCTTCCGCTGACGTGGATGCGGAAATGATTCTCTCGACCCTCCTCGAAGACGGCAATGTCGCTTCGAAGGAACCTGTCATTCGCCAATATGATCATGAGGTTCAGGGTCGTATGACCTTTAGGCCATTAGCAGGAGCAGACAGGGATGCACCCATGGACGGTTGTTCCCTCGATCCACTGAGAGACGGCAGTCATCAGGTGGTGGTCTCTTGTGGACTCTCCATCGGAATAGGATCCGTCGACGCCTACCAGATGGCATGTCATTCAGTGGACGAAGCATTGAGGAATTGCATCGCCTCCGGGGGATCATTAGAACGAGCTGCGTTGCTCGATAACTTTGCTTGGGGTGATGTTCGAAATGATGAAATCCTCGGAGAATTGGTCGAGTGTTCGCGAGGCGCAGCGGATGCTGCTCTGGCTTATGGGACTCCCTTTGTTTCCGGAAAAGATTCTTTGCATAACACCTACCGCTCAGGTGGTGTTTCACGATCGATCCCTTCAGTGCTTTTAGTCTCGGCAATTTCGATCACTCAAGGAGAGCCGGTGGCTGCTGGAAGTGATCTTAAATCCTCTGGATCTTCGCTGATTCTGATAGGCCCTGACGGCGGTATTCCTGGAAGTTTGTATCAGCATCGATTCGGTGGATCAGGCGGGCGCCCTGCGCTCTTCGATGCCGAGTTGGGACCTCGTCTTCTTCAGTCCATGAGTGCATGGATGCGAGACAGAAAGTTCCGTGCTGTCCATGATCTGAGTGAAGGTGGATTGGCTGTGGCTGCGGCAGAGATGGCGTTTGGTGGAGAAAACACCGGAGTGGCACTTCAACTTCCTGCCGCCACTGATCCTATACACGCGCTCTTTTCGGAGGGACCACACCGATTCTTGGTGGAGGTCTCCCCTGAATTTGAACAAGCATTCCTTGAAGAAGCCCAAAGTGCAGGGATTCCAGCACAAGTGGTGGGGTGTTCCACTGATGACCATCAAATGTCGGTCAGAGTGGGAGAGGACTTGGTTCTCGAGACTTCGATCGGAATTCTGAAGACTCATTGGAAGAAGACGTTGGAGGCTGCATGGCCAGTGGAGTGAAAAATGACGCGCCTCGTGCGCTCGTCCTCAGAGCAGCTGGAACAAACTGTGATGAGGAAACGGTTCATGCCTTGGAACTCGCAGGAGCGATCGTGACAAATGTTCACGTCAATGTCCTGAGCGAGAACCCCGAACTGCTCGATGACGTTGGATTGTTGGCGATCCCAGGTGGGTTCACCTTTGGCGATGACGTGGCCAGTGGCGCCGTTTTGGCACACATTCTTGAGCAACGGTTGCACGACTCTCTCCATGCGTTTGTTGAACGTGGTGGATTGGTCATCGGAATCTGTAACGGTTTCCAGGTATTGGTCCGCTTGGGGTTACTCCCGGGTGGGGAAAACCGGGGCGCACTTCTGTGGAACCAATCGGCACGTTTTGAGGATCGTTGGGTCCATATACAAGCGGGGGCTGCCGAGAGTCCTTGGTTTGAACCGGGAGAGAAATACTTTATCCCCGTGGCTCATGCCGAAGGCCGCTTCGAATGGTTCCCCGAGGATGCCGGTGCCACATTAGATTCCGCCCAAGTGGCATTCCATTACACAGATGTTTCTGGTGAAAAAGCTTCATACCCGGATGACCCCAATGGTTCTCACAAGGCGGTTGCAGGATTGATCTCACCTGATGGCAATGTTCTTGGAATGATGCCGCACCCCGAAAGATTTGTTCGACCTGAACACCATCCAACTTGGATGAGAATCCGACCGGATGGCGCAGTTCCTTCGGAAGAAGAGCTTCCTGTTCCCCTCGGTTTATCGATCTTCCGCAGGGCTGTGGAAACTCTTCGCCAAAGGTCTGACCAATTGGTCGAAGAGAGAGGAACATCTTGAGTTCTGTCCCTCCTGTCACCCAAAGACCATGGATCTGTTCTCCAGTAGATGAGGCTTTGGCTCAGCAATTCACTAACGAGCTAAATATTCCTCTGACCGTTGGAAAAGTTCTGGTCAGAAGAGGGATGGATTCGGTCGAGGCGGCGAAGGCGTTTTTAGAACCACGCTGGGCTGATCTTCACGACCCTTCTGAACTTCCAGATATGGCAGAAGCTGTCGAGATGATTCTCGCTGTGAGAGATGCCGAGGGAATCGTCGGTGTCTTTGGTGACTACGATGTCGATGGCATCAGCGGAAGTGCCATTCTTCTCGAAGTTCTTCAACATCTTGGAATCAAGACAGAAAGCCGACTGCCGAACAGGATTCGTGAGGGGTATGGCCTCGGGCTTGCGGCGGTGGAAGAATTTTCCGAAAAAGAAGTCGACCTCATTGTGACTGTCGATGGTGGTAGTAACGACGTGGATGCCATTCAGCAGGCGATGAATTTAGGAATGGAAGTGATCGTCACTGATCACCATCCGATTCGTCATGAGTCCTTGGATTTTCTTCTCGTTCACCCCGAGCGTCCCGATCGCGAATGCCGATCGGTGGGGCTCTGTGGTGCGGGAGTCGCTTATAAATTGGCCTGGGCCGTCGCTCGCGAAGTGAGTGGTGGAGGACCTGTTGACGATAAGACTCGAGACCTGCTGGTCGAGATGTCGGGTTTCGCCGCATTGGGAACCGTCGCTGATGTGGTTCCTCTGCAGGGGGAAAACAGAATTCTCGTTCGTCACGGAATGAAGGTTTTGCAGTCAACCCGTAGACCCGGCCTAGAAGCATTGATGGATCTGTGCAAGGTGGATCGCGCAAATATCACGGCTACAGATATCGGCTTCAAGCTCGGACCTCATCTGAATGCGGCGGGAAGATTAGGTGAGGCAGAGGATTCCTTGGAATTGTTGCTCACTCCCGATGCGGATAGAGGGCGCGAGTTAGCGCAGGGTTTGGCTGTTCAAAATAGAAAACGCAAAGAGATCGAAAACCAGATGGTGACGGAGTGCATCGAGGAAATGGAAGCAGGTCAACATCCCGAGAGAGGTCCTTTGATCTTCGCACGGGAGGGTTGGCATACCGGTGTCGCAGGAATCGTCGCCAGTCGTATGACTGACAAATATGGTCGCCCCGCATGGGTTCTCTGTATCGAAGATGACATTGTCAGAGGGTCTGGAAGAGGATTCCCTGAATGGTCTCTCGCTGAAATGTATCCATTGATGGAGCCTCTTGTTGAAAAAGTAGGAGGCCACCCTGTTGCAGGCGGAGTGACTCTGAAACTTGATCAGTTACCCCATTTACGTTCTGCACTTCTGAAGATCGAAGAAAATCGGGAATTGGATAGAACTCCGCCCCCCAGATATTTCGATGATGAATTGAGTGTGGGTGATCTCAAGATGGAGTTGGTTCAACATTTGGAACGACTGGCACCCTTTGGTGCTGAAAATCGGGAACCCCTCTTTAAAATCCACGGGTTGAGAATTGACGGAGCTCCACGGCTTGTGGGAGAGGGACAGAAACATGTTCAGGCCCATTTTCGGGGCGACGGTATTCGAATCCCCTCGATTTGGTTCCATGCTGCAGGCCGAGCACAGGAATTGACGAAAGGTGGAGAAGTCACTTTGATGGCCCACCTAGGAATCAATGACTTCAGAGGAAGACATCTTCAACTGAGAATCGTCGACTGCCTCGAAGACTAGGATCTCCTCACCGCATCCTCTTTAGACTGTCTTGCCCTTGCGCAGTCCCTTCATGTGCGCAGTCCCTTCATGTGCGGGATTCCGATATGTGAAGGATTCCGATGACGGATTTGGTCACATTGACGCAATCTGTCCTTCCAAACTGACGCATTTCGTCACATTTCCCCATGTTCTGTCAGTGAGTGATCTGCAGGGAGTGCACGGTGTGCGCTCTTAAGCTTATGTATTTATGTGACTTATGGTTATTCCCAGAGTTTTCGGCGGTGTGGGTCCGCGGCTTGCCATGTGTTCTCCCGTGAGACGGCCGGGGCCTCGGAGCGAAGCCCCTAACCGTGACTTGGGCCATGGGGTCCATTGATTTTAATTTTTAAATTTGTAACTCGCTCCGGGACAGTCCATGGGAGGAAAAAACCATGAAAAATGTGAACAAGAAAAACACCGAGGGATTCACCCTGATAGAACTGATGATCGTTGTGGCTATCATTGCCATCATTGCAGCGATTGCTATTCCGAATTTGCTGAACGCCAGAATGGCGGGTAACGAAACCAGTGCCATTTCCAGTCTTCGTACGTTGAGCACTGTCTGTGAGCAGTCTCGTAACCGTGACCTCCAAGGTGCATACCCAGTAGACTTTGCTGAACTGGGCGCAGAGAACTATATTGACGATACTTTTGCTTCAGCAGTGACGTCTGGGGACTTGAAGAGTGGTTACTTCTTCACATATTCCGCGAGCGGATCCACTTGGAACTGCGTCGCAGCACCCGGCACCTTAGATACTGACGGTGGTTTTTACTTCCGTGTGAGTGAGAACGGGGTGATCGAGAGAAGCCTCGACACCGATACCTGGGTTGCGATCCAGTAACTAAAACCTGTCTCGGAGATTGGGGAGGAACTGCATGGCAGTTCCTCCCTTTCTCTCGATTTACACCCCTTATAAATTGTCATGCAGGGATGAGGACTCGTCATGAAAAGATCTGACCACGGTTTTACTTTGCTCGAGTTGATGATTGTTATTGCTGTCCTCGGGATTATCGCGGCCATCGCTATTCCCAATCTCCTGATCAGCTTAAATGGGGGGCGAGAAGCCGCAGCCATCGGTTCAATGCGAACGCTTTCCACCGCTGCGGAACAGTACCGTCTTCGACAGGGTTCATACCCCAGTGACCTCGAGGACCTGGCTGCTGTCGATCCTGCACTCGTGGATTCTGAACTCGCCAATGGCTTGCGGAATGGCTATAACTTCCAGTTATCGGGGCAACAGAGCACCTTTGACTGCTTCGCTGACCCGACCTCTGAAAATGGATCTCGTTTTTTCTTTGTCGATGAAACTGGAGTGATCCGTCAATCCGACTCAGGAACCGCAGGTCCGGGGGATCATCCGGTCGGCTGAGACGGTTACTTTTTCGTCGCCGTTGACTCGCTGGAGTGTGGCTCTACGATGTCCTCGGGCTCACAAGATGTGATCCCGGAAGGGTCACGATGTCATCTGATCACCATTCATCATTCGAAGCTCGACGCCGACAGCACACCGTCGATGCCAGTGCTGGTCAGCCCGCCCGCGGCCGCCTCGCTCCCAGTATTCTCTCCTCTGATTTTAGTCGCCTGGCGCAGGACGTTGATTTTGTCCTCGAAGCCGGGGCCGACTGGATTCATGTCGATGTTATGGACGGTCATTTCGTTCCCAATCTGACCATCGGAGCTCCCGTCGTTAAATCTTTGAGAGCCGCTACCGATGGCTTCCTTGATGTCCATCTGATGATTGACGAGCCAGACCGATACATGAGCGACTTCATCGATGCCGGTTCAGATATGGTGACGTTTCACATCGAGACTGGAAAAGATCCTCGTCCTATTCTCGATCAGTTGCACCAAGCGGATCGATTGGGAGGGATCGCAATTCGACCTTCCACGCCCGTGGAAGACATCCTTCCCTTTGTTTCTGAATGCGACATGGTCTTGGTGATGACTGTCGAACCCGGATTTGGTGGGCAGTCATTTATGTCTGAGCCGCTCAAGAAGATTGCCGAGATTCGGGCGAAGGCCGCTCCTGGGTTGGAGATTCAGGTGGATGGTGGCATCACGGTGGATACATTGCCGGCGGCAAGAGATGCCGGCGCTAATGTTTTCGTTGCGGGTAGTGCCGTATTCAAAGGCTCCGATGTGGCGGGGAATGTGAAGGCTCTCAAGGAAGTCATCTGTGAGGGAAGGACGACGGCATGAGTGAATCTACGAACAGGGATCAAAGGCCTTCACGAAGGCGTGATATGCCGAGTGGACTTTGGACACGCTGTCCCGGTTGCACCAAGATGATCTACAAAAGTTTGGTCGTAGAACGTGGGAACGTCTGCCCTGAATGCGATTTCCATTTCCCTATTTCCAGTGATGAACGTATTCGAACTCTCTGTGATCCTGACTCGTTTGTGGAATTTCTCGGAGATCTATCACCTGCCGATCCTCTCGACTTTGTTGCTCGACGTTCATACGAAGAGCGGGTTCGAGAAACACGCGAAAAGACGGGTTTGACGGAAGCCTGCATCGTCGGTCGAGCAACTATCGGAGAACTTCCTGTCGTCATCGGAGTGAGTGACTCTCGATTTTTGATGGGATCGATGGGATCGGTCGTTGGAGAAAAAATAGCTCGCAGTATTGAATTGGCTCGTGAAGAGGGAAGCCCCTTCATTTTTGTGAGTGGATCGGGTGGTGGAGCTCGCATGGACGAGGGGATGTTTTCCCTGATGCAGATGGCCAAGACTTCTGCAGCGATCCAGAGGTTGCATGAAGCAGGAGGGCTCTTCGTCAGTATCCTGACCAATCCGACGATGGGTGGGGCGATGGCGAGTTTTGCGGCATTAGGAGATGTCATTCTTGCAGAACCTAAAGCTCTCATCGGCTTTGCCGGACCCACAGTCATCAAGCAAACCATCAATGCCGATCTTCCTGAAGGTTTTCAGTCTTCAGAATTTAATCTGGAACATGGATTTATTGATCGAGTGGTCGACCGTCAGGAAATGCGCGGAACATTGATTCGATTACTGGCGTATTTTTGCCAGGAGGCGTAGATTCTTGCCGGATTCGGTAATTTCCCTCAAGTCCTGAGGTTCCCCGGCCGATGTATCTGCAAGTGACCGTTCCATAGGGTGGAGCGGAGATTTGCAGAAGGGGATACTAAAGATGCAACGCCAAAGAATACTCGCCATGGGTCTCGATCGAGACTCTGCTTACGCCATCAGAAACATCTTCGAATTTGAGCGTCACGACATCGACGTCTGCACCGAGCTGGATGTGGCTAGAGATGTGCTTATTGAGCGCACCTATGACCTGCTGATTCTCGATGCACGTGTTTGTTCAGACGAAGACTTTGATATGGTCGATTTTCAACTGGATCATGGCTTGAATGTACCGTTGTTGGTCCTTGGAAGTGAAAATACGGGCTTGAGAAGGAGTCTCCGGACTCGTCAGGGCATCGAAGTCTTCCATGTTGACCTCGATGGGCATCAACTGCTAGAGACGGTCAATAACTGGCCTTCTCGTAACAAACAAGAGACCATCGCCTGACTCGATGCTGTGACCTGAATCCAATGGTAGAATATCCTCCGGGCAATATTTGCCCCGGAGGTTTTTTTATGTCATTTCTGGCGAGATTTCGAGAACTCGAAGAGCAGGGGATCGATATTTTGGCGATCCTTGCCGGGGATCGATATATCGACGATGTTCAGCTCGAAGCCATCACTCAAAACCTAGGACCTCTTGGACAAGATTATCATGTCGACCTCATCGAACTGATCACGCACGAGAGGCATGACCCTGAAAGGTCTCGCGACTTGTGGAAGGGTATTTGCCAGCACAAGCGTGAGATGGAGCAAAGTCTCGGACGTAAGGTGGGTGTTCGAGTCGCAGCTGCGGATTATTTGATCCATGATCGTCAAGTTCTAGATGCTCCTCGACTCGTTTCGAGAGGTCTCATGGAGCGTTTGGTCTCCCAGGTCAGCAGGGATCCTCTGACTCGACTTCACAATCGCAGGCATCTCGATGAAATCTTGAGAAGAGAGATTCACAGGGTGCGTCGATATGGAGGCCGTTTTACGGTCCTCTTGGTGGACCTCGATCACTTTAAGGAGGTCAACGATTGTCATGGCCACGTTGCGGGTGACACCGTTCTTCAAGAAGTATCAGTCAGGCTTGAGCGTGCCGTCAGAGAAACCGATACCGTGGGACGGTGGGGTGGAGATGAATGGCTTCTGATCCTGCCAGAGACGGTTCCGGAAGATGCTCGGGTCTTATCGCGCAGATTACGGAGTGATGTGCGAGAGAAGGCTGTGACCCTTGGAGATAGCACTGAATTATCGATGACAGTTTCAGTTGGAATCGCGGGATATCCGGAAAGTGGTCGTACTATTCAAGATCTTCTCGGAAAGGCGAGTGAAGAATTGAGGAAAGCGAAATCTTCAGGTCGTGATGCAGAAAGTTTTTCTGTGGACGCTGATATTACTGATCGCCAAAGTACCCGTGAAATTTCAGAGGTGCCTGATCGATTCTTTGACGAAGACGAATCAGGAAACTAGCCTCGAGTGGGTGGTAGGCTGCTTCTAAATCTTTCGGGAACAGCATTTCTACGAACCCATAACTGAGCTGACGTCCCAACACTGATCAAAGCCCATTTATCATTATCTTCATTTAAAATTTGAATGAGAGAATTCCGTCGGTCTTTGTTTGGATTGATCAGGACGGCATTGGAGATCTGGAGGAGTCTGTTGAGAGTTGCAGGCGAGTCTCCTCTTAAAGCTTTTTCATGGTCCAGAAAAGAACCTGGAGTATAGACAGTGTTTCTGGAGTCCATGGTCGGCTGGCACTCTCCTCTCGAAATGTAAGAGATGAATCCTCCAAATTCATATTCACAAAGAACGACACCTTTGACCTGCCAGGAATCGAAAAGTGCAGAGATGGGTTCGAGCGGCGTCAAAGCTGACCAACCGGTTCCTGAAGATCTCCACATCCACTCATTCTGATCGTTCCTATGAGCGGGATAACCTTTCATCGACAACATGAGAACTAGAAGGAGAGGGCCTATGAGCGCCCATTTCCAGCCGCGCAGACGAAGGGTCGCTTTCAGGGGATAGGTTTCATTGAGTAAGGCAAGGCTGACCGGGGTGGCAAGGAGTGCGGCTAATGCAAAATGCCGGATTTGTTGGCTGGCGAGAATGAGAGCGATGACCGTCGCAAGAATCGGAAGAAATAGTGCATGACCTGAATTCATCTTGGCAAAAAAGTGGCCTTTCGACTTTCGAATAGAAATCAGCAAAGTCGTTATGAAAAACAATGCTAGGAAGATCCCCGAAATAGCGGTCGCAGACTGAAGAAACATTGGAGCTTTGAGCGGGCTCATCCACTCCACGACTTGTGACGTGAATGTGGGATCGAGGGCTAGTTTGAAGGGGAAGGTATAAAGAACCCAGCCATGAGGATTGATGAGAGTCACGAGGCATGAGGTGGCTGCAATGACAGAAAGACGCTTCCGTGAGACAAGGTGTCCTCTATGAAAGAGGCAGAGATCTCCGATGATGTAGGCCAGCCCCAAAAGAAAAGAACCATGGAGATTACTCCACAAACACATCACGGGAATCAGAAGCCACAACCACATGGGATTCTGTCGACCCCGTCGAGTTAAATACCACACCAGAAGAACACAGTTTAATGCGAGCAAATGTGGTCTGAGCATCAGGCGACGACCGACTGTCAACCAAAGGGGAATGGCGAGGAGTAGGCGATAGAAAACAGGAATTTGCAGACTCCGATAGATGAGTTCCAGCAATACGCCAAGTGTGGCTGAGAATATCATCGTGATGAGGATTAGACCTGTCGCGTCTCCCAGTAATTCGGTCTGTTTAAAAATAACGGCAGCTAGCCACTCATGAGCCACCCAGCTTTCGCCATGACCATTTGCAGAGAATGGGTCGATGGTTGGGACCGATTCATTTTCCAATATCCAGTCTCCCACTGCGAGATGCATCGGCAGGTCGTTATTACCCAGAGGGTGGAATGCGATCAAGGAAGGTATAAGCAGTGCCAGAAAGAGACTGACCCACTGAGGCAGGGCGGTGTCGTGTTCATGAATCGCGTCTTGCCTGTCGGCATGACCCTTTGCAGATTTGTGCACGCCCATGATTGCTGTTTTCATGTTTTGAGTCGTGAAGTACCGTGTACCGATCATTTTGTCTGAAAAAAAAGAAGATGGCAGGGGTTTTTATGGTCTCCGATCAGTCCAAAGCAGTTTCTATTGAGCAATCTGATCGCTGGGAATCTCTGGATTTGATTCGGGGGTGCGCCCTTCTCGGCATCCTGGTGATGAATATTCAGTCCTTTGGGTTACCGTCAGCTGCTTATATGAATCCCACTGCTTTTGGCGATCTGACCGGGTGGAATTTGTATGCATGGATCGGCAGCCATGTCTTTTTTGATAGTAAATTTATGGCGATCTTCTCCATGCTTTTTGGGGCGGGAATCGTACTGTTCACCGAACGGGCTGAGCAGCGTGGCCGATCACCTCTCGCGATGCATGTCCGTCGGAATCTGTGGCTGATCCTGTTCGGCTTATTGCACGCTCATTTGCTTTGGTTTGGCGATATTCTTTTCAGTTACGGTATTTGTGCGCTTTTGATTTATCCCTTCCGCAGATTAACTCCTCGTTCACTCATCATGTGGGCACTGTTCCTGATCCTGCTAGGGTCTGCTATTTCTGTTTTCACTGGATTGTCATTTGAATACTGGCCCGAAAATGATCGCATCGAGTTGGAAGAGGAGTGGCAACCTGCAACAGCGGAAATTTCTGAAGAGGTCGCGCTTCTCAGGGGGACCATTACGTCGTGGCAACCCTTCATGAGTAGCGGTGCCTTCGTGATGCAGACATTCATATTTTGGTTTTTTATTCTATGGAGAACCTGCGGAATGATGCTTTTGGGGATGGCTCTCTTCAAATCAGGCATCCTGATCGCACAAGGGTCGCGTCAAGCGGCCAAGAGTATGATGCTCTTAGGTTGGAGCCTAGGATTGGCTCTGAGTGCTTTCGGAGTGTGGGAAAACTTTGAGCATGGATTTAGCGTCGACTACAGCCAGTTTTTGGGATCACAGTGGAACTACTGGGGGAGTATTGCTACGGCGTTCGGCATCATGGGTACTATTCTGCTGTGGAATACATCGGATGTTTTACCCAAATGGCGTCGAGCATTATGTTCGTTGGGTCGTATGGCATTCACCATGTACATTCTTCAAACCGTATTGGCGATCTTCATCTTCCGCGGAGAAGGGTTTGCCCAGTTTGCACAGATGGAACGTTGGCAATTACTCGTCGTGGTCGTCGCTATTTGGGTCTTTCAACTCCTGTTGGCGACCGCCTGGATGCAGCGCTTTCAATTCGGCCCACTTGAGTGGTTGTGGAGATCTTTAACACATTGGAAACGGGTCCCCATTCGTAAAATTTCTTAGAATCACTTTTTCTAGAAAAGTTATTCTTCAGCCGAGTCTGATGAGATTCCTGGAATACGCAGACGACTCCAAAAGTATTTTTCAGTCCGAATTTTCAGTTCCTTCGGATTTGTCAGTTCCTTCGGATAATGATGTATGAAGGGAGGTCGCTATGAGCGAAAGCAAGAATAGAGCGGACAAGGACCGTCATGAAACGGTTTCGGACGAAGTTTTGGAAAACATAGTGGGAGGCGGCGTCATAGTAGGGACCCCGGGAGATACATTTTGCCCAGCTCGGCGAGGACCGAACAGTCCATACGCAGGTAATGCCGGTGGACCTTGTCCACAGGGTTGAGCAGGAGTTCTTGGTGGAGGTCTCACGACTCCAAACTGAGATATTCGATGAATTTAGACATTCGATGAAATTAGACATTCGAGGAAATTGAATGAAGGCTCAATGACGTATGTCAGGGAGCCTTCAGTATTTACAAGATGGTGGGCGATAGAGGACTCGAACCTCCGACCTCTTCGATGTCAACGAAGCGCTCTAGCCAGCTGAGCTAATCGCCCGATTTTCTTTGCTTCAGACGACGTAGTTTAGCGATATCCGAGAATCGTGCAAGGCGACTCGT
>JADHSM010000023.1 GCA_016776905.1 Planctomycetota bacterium
CTACAAGTTTAACTCTCCATCAGCCGCTGCGTCAGTCCTCGCGGGCAATAATAAAAATGGTCGAGAAGTATGGGTTGACAAATTAGGTGTCTCAATAAAGGACCATAAACAAAATGGAAAATATTTGTGGAGTGATTGAAGCTCAGAACGCAGTTCGTTACAAACTAATTGGTAACCAAGAATGATCCCCATTCAGAATCTCTACTATCTCTTGGTGTATGCCTGGGATCACGGCTTGAAGGATTCGGGTCTCGATCGCATCCACGGGGACAGTTGTCCGGATCTGAACAATTTTCTTGCTGTTGCGCTTCTGGAGTCAACAACGAAGCAGATTCGACGGGGACTCGATCGATCCTACGTCAACTTCGCCGAAGACACCTCTCGAGTTCGCGGGAAAATCAACTTCTCTGAAAGCATCAAGCGGTTAACTCACCTTCAGGGTCGTCTTCATTGTGAGTTTGATGAGTTCAGTCGAGACATTCTGCATAACCGCATTTTAAAGACCTGTCTGGAAAAGCTTTCGAGAGATCCTCATGTTCATTCAAGAACACGGAATGAACTCACAGGTTTGCTGGACCACTTTTGGGATGTCTCCACAATACGGATTCAGCGGCAGATGTTTCAGCGGCTCCGACTTCCCCGACACAGCAAGTCTTATCAATTTCTAATGCACATCTGTGAGTTGGTTCACTCTTCCTTGCTTCCGGAAAAAACGGTTTCAGGCCGCCTTCGATTCCACGACTTCCTGCAGGACGAAGTTGCCATGCGCATGATCTTTGAAAAGTTTGTTTTCAACTTTTCGAAGAGGCACTTTCCTGAAGCAGAAGTTTCAGCGATGCAGATTCGTTGGGACAGGGAGACTCACGACCTTGAAACAGAGCGACTGATTCCCGTGATGAAAACGGATGTCACGCTTGCCTGGCCTGATAGAAAAGTGATTCTGGATTGCAAGTATTACCAGAATGCACTGGTGAAGGGCCAGCATGGAGGTACCCGATTCCAGACTTCCAATCTGTACCAACTGCACTCCTACTTGATCAATCAGGCAGTCCATCCGGATTGGAATGATGTTGAGGGAATCCTGCTCTATCCGTCCAACGGATATTCCCTGAATCATGAGTTCACACTCCATGGCAAACATAGGGTTCGGATACTCACCATCGATCTTCAGCAACGTTGGCAGCAAATAGAAAGCGATCTGATGGCTTTACTGGGACACGAAGGCGCAAGCGTCGCGCTTTGAATGTTCTCAACTTTTACGATTCATACGACGGCATGAATCGATTCGAAAGACCCACTCGGGTGACGGGTCTCACTCGTCGGACGTTTTATTTGCTAATTTAACGGCGAGGAAACCTGATACGGCTCCGCCGACGGCTCCGCCGATCCATGCTTCTCCACTGATGCCGATGGATTTTGAAATCATGACTGTTGCAACGGATGCCAGTACAGCAACGATCATCACTATGACTATATTTTTCATACCCCATCCCAACCTTCTCAACTCGCTGCATGAAACAGCTTTATTTTTTCTCGCCGATGATCTGCGTTACGCTCGCCAATCCAGTATGACTGATTCCTTCGATGACCTCTCTTTCAATATTATGAGCGAGTTGAATATCGAGGCTCTTGAGCTCTGGTGTGAGATCTTCTGTTGTGACGAGGAGGTCGGGGTTGGATGGGCCGCCGGTGCCATTATTGATCTGGTCAGGCGTATAGGCTTCGAGGAGGAAAACTCCGCCGGGTTGCAGGCCTTTGACGATCCTCGGGTGCATTTTTTTTCGCTCGTCCGGCATCATGTGACAGAAGATGGAGACGATGCCATCCCAGGCTTGGGGCTCGATATGCCATTCGGCAAGATCGGCGTAGATCGTTTCAATCTGGACACCCCGCTGGTCTGCGAATCTCTGAGTTTTATCGAGGCCCACCTGTGACAAATCGACGGACGTGACTTGGAATCCTTGCTCAGCCAACCAAACGCCATTACGTCCTTCACCATCGCCGAGACACAGCACTTTGCCGCCAGCAGGGATGCGATAGGCTTCCTGTTTTAAGAAATCATTAGGTTCCGTACCGAAGATGAAATTTTCTTGGTCATAACGTTCGTCCCAGCGGTAAGCCATTTTTACAAATTCCTATTCGATTAATTTTCTGCGGGCGGAGAGAGAAGATCTAGAATCTGGGTGGTTACAGTCGTCGTCAAGGCTGGAAGAACTCCTGTCACGCGTAATGTTCTATCTGAATGGTCCTTATGCCGAATAGTGACCATCCAATCACCCGCTGCTAACTCATCGATCTCGTAACGGCCCTGTTGATTGGTGCGAGGATGAGCCAGTCCTAAGGAAAATGATCCCCCATCTCCGAACGAAATCTGAATGACTCCTGTCCCGCCCACCTCAGATTCTGGAATCTCTTCTTCGGGTCGATACACCAAAACATGAGCGCCAGAGAGCGGTTCTCCGTTGGCATCTAAAATTGTACCTGTAAGAGTCGCCCCAGGAATCAAGAGCACCACGATCTCTTCCGTCACACCAGGAGCCATCTGAAACTGCTCTTGCCAAGGAACATACCCGGAACGGGAAATGCTGACGGCGATTTCTTTTTCGGACAATCCGGTCAACTCGAAATAGCCATCTGCGTCAGAGATTTCTACTGTGGATGTTCCACTACCGAAAATGAATGATCCCTGAGGTTTTTGATCTGAGCGGGATAGCCTAAACTTTGTGATCGGTTGGCGAGTAATGGCATCGATCACGGTACCCTCAATACGACCGCCTTCGATAACCGCTAATTTTGCTTCTCGTTCCCCAACCCGTGCCCGACAAGGCTCTATTCCCACCCAGTCTTGACCGGGCTTTACACGAATCTCCCAAAGCGCATCCTCTGGGACTTCGAAACTAAAAAAGCCTTCGGGGTCGCTCACCGTTTGCAGTGTCTCTTGTTCATTTTCGCCAACACCAAAGAGTGCAGATAGACTGAGTTCTACGAATTCTTCATCGATTGAAGTCGCCCCCAATCGCACACCGCCCACTCCCCGACCCGAGAGATCGACGACTTGCCCTGCGACTTGCCAAGCTTCACTCAGCTCGAGAACAATTCCAGAGACCGATTCTTGAACTTGTAATACTTGGATTTCCGATGGAGCGTATCCCGGACTTCGCCCCTGAATTTCTATTTCACGTGGTTTATCCAGCGATACGACAAAGTTCCCGTTTGCATCCGTCTGAACCGAATCTTCAAAACCTTCTTCTTCTAGCAACGTCTCAAATTCCCCAAGCGACTCTGTCATCAACTCGATTGAAGCATTTGTTTCATGCGTCGGATCGGAGACTGATCGCACTTCGACCGTGGCAGATTCGAGCCCGAATCCCTCAGGATTGAGAACCTTACCTCGTAGAGTCCATCCTTCAGCGAGGTAGATATCTCCCAGATCATAGAAACCTATTCCACGGTTGCCTGTTTCTAAAATGAAATCCATGTAGCCGGGGTGAACCAAACGCAGGGTCTCTGGCATTCCCAGCTCAAGGGGAGGAAGTCGCAACGAAAACAAGCCTTCTGAATCCGTAAGTACGGGGCGAAGCATCCACTGCGATGTTGTGTTTGACGAATTTTCGACGGGAAGCCAACGCGCCCCCGCCACTGGATCACCTGTAGGCGATAGCGCTCGACCCACCCACTCTGTCGGTCGATGAAGAACCACATCGATGGGGTCATTTTCGCCTGGCTTTAGGCGCACTTGATTTTTTTCAAGAGGAGCAAACCGCACATCATCGATCCATACTTGATGACTTCCAGGAATCGTCGACCGAAGAAAAAACTCCCCGGGTTTCGATTCTCCATCTGAACGATCCATCAATACCCACTCTGAATTATCGTTGGCGACTTCAGTACCTTCGATCAAAAGGTCGATCACTGTTTCGACAGGTTTCCCCGTCGAGTCGATGACTCTTCCTCGCAATTCACAAATAGGTCTCAGCGCTAAGACCACTTCTCGACTTCCAGATTGCAAATTAACAGAGAGCGATCGTGAAAAATCTTCATCCTCAGCCCAGATACGGAAATCGGGTTTCGGCATTCCCGAAAGAACAAAAGTTCCATCTTCTCGCGTCTCCGCTTCTGGCCACGCATGGATCTCTTCTGGAGTGGATACATTTACGACAAAAACAAATCCACCCTGAACATCGCTGCGAGCTTCACCGCAATAAATTATTGCACCCGCCACGGGTCGGCCTTCAGGATCGACGACGATTCCATCAATTCGAGAACCGGATACCAAAAAGAACTCATGAATCGGATCCGACTTTTTTTGAGCCCTCAATCCAGAGACCTGCTGACCGATAAGGGAAGGGAGCCCTTCTTTCAATCGCACGTCATCGTCGCAATCGATGGTGATCTTCAAAACTTGACCGACACGTGTCGAAATCGAAAAGTACCCATCGCTCTCGCAGAATTGTGATCCAGCAGACCATGTCACTCTCGCACCGAGAGCGGGCTGCCCGCTCTCATCTAATACCCGACCCGCAACAAATCCTAAATCTTCAGGTTGAATGGCCGCATCTGATTGTGACGTTTTGACATCTAGGAATAGTTCAGGTGATCTGTTTTTTTCTGTTTCTAATACAGTGGTAGGGGCATCTATCGGGGACTTATCCGTTGAAGTGTATTCTGATTTTGTGTTGGAATATTTATCGAATGCGATCCACAACACGATGAGCAAGCTCATGATCACCAGAGTTAGTACGATTTTTTTTGTAGATTTCATTCACAACTCACTCATGTTTCGATGACAGCCAACTCAAAGAGGAACTGCTTATTTGTTACTCTCGCCTGGGTTCGGTAACAGCAGCGATTGAATACCCCATTTCCCATCAACACGAATCAATCGATAGGATGCTCTACGCTCATCTGGAGGTATCACCTGGCCATCTTTTCCGATTCTCCGGAATACGATCCGTGCTGTGGCGGTATCTCCGCCAAACCATTCGAACTCTTCACGGATCAACCTCGAGTGATCGAAACCTTCGCTGTGGAGTGATTTCAATTTTTCACGATAGAAATCGGAAATGTCTGCTGGAGTGGAAAGGGTCACCTTTGCACCCATCTCTATAGATCCGGGAGCATGCCAGCATTGGGCAATCGTCTCCACATCGTCATTATTAAACGCATTGAAATATCGATGCATCACCTGGCGGACGTCTTCACATATTGAGACCGCTTCTTTTTCGTGTTCCATCTTGACTGAAAAGCCGAAACAACCCGTGAGCAAAAGTAGGAAAGGTAAAAGTGTTTTCATACGAACACTTTAACCGAAATTTTTTGCATAAAATACAGCGCAACGCTCTGTCTTGCTGCGTTAAATCCTATGATCGAGGTGGATATATCTACATCGACCGCATTCGGACACTCTTCCTTGAGTGCCCAGTTGCTCTCTCTTCTTAGTCTGTTAAATTTGGGGAGTCGAGATCTTTTGGGGTTTAGGTGTACCTCGAAAGCTTGGTTCAGCCCGCCACTGAATCCGAAACTTGTCTCCCTTCTCTGGGGTGGAGAGTTTCGTGACAACCCGAGAGGTGTCTCATGACGAGACTACCCGTGACGCATCCCGTTTTGACCCGCTTGCATCCCGTTTTGACCCGCTCGCATCCTGTATTGACCCGCTCGCATCCTGTATTGCCCCGCTCGCATCCCGTTTTGACCCGCTCGCATCCTGTATTGACCCGCTCGCATCCCGTTCTAACTCTCACTTCCGCACACGCGCCCACACACACTCGGCCTCAGGCATGTTGTCGATCGTGGATTCCTAACTTCCATTCAAAAAGCGGCCTCCTCTTTCTCTTCATTCTTTGGGCAATACTGATTCCGTCGATATTGCCTGCACAGTCAGAACCAGGCCCTGAGCCGACCTCTGCGCCTCAGTTATTACTGATGGGTCATTGCCTAGAATCTTTGCGGAGCGACGTATTACTCCCACATTTTCAAAATAAGAACCGTATCGCCCAACTGCAATTTAGGCGCACATTTGCAGGGGCGAGCAGTGATATCTATATCGGCTCCGTTTCTCTAGACCGCCCCACGACTGGCGCAACCGGAGGAGTTTCCTGGGGAGCGATCGGCCCATTTTCTTTGGCCCCAACAGAAATTCGATTCTGTTATCTCAAGAGCAACAGCAGTACTCTTCCTGATCCATGGCTCGATGCCTTTTATTACCAACTCAGCCCCATCACTTCTGTATCCCGTCGTCTTCCGACGGTGCTGGACTCTGTCACTCAGGTCGATTGGTTGTTACAAATCTGTCGCTGGATGGATCCACAGATAACGCCTCAGGCCCTGATTCCATTCCGATCATGGCTCGATGATCCACAGACACGTATCACCTCTGTAAAGGGATGGCAGAACCAGAACAGAGTGGGTCTCACCCTGACCGGACGAGCTGAATCTGCAACGGGCCCTCCACAACCTTGGAGAATTGAAATCTCTGGAATTCCTCTTCCCGGAGGAGCCTTCACTGAGGTGGAGGTGCGACCATGACCGACAGTCTCCAAAAACCACCTCCCCACGGAGACCCTCAACAAGAGTCCGCCTGGATCGCCTTTTCGAGGTTCGAATGGTACACAAACATCAGTGATGCTTTTCCGAACCTCAGTCAGCAACTGGGTTATTCCAGCGATGGAGAATTTCACCAGGCCATGAAGCAGGGCGCAGGTTCAACCCCGTCTTCGTTTCTAGAATCGATTCACAACTCACAATTATTACCATCGGTATCCGCGCAAGAATTGTTTGCCGCCTACACTTTGCGTCGACGCGATTACCAAGCCTTCTCCGCCAGCGATACCCGGAATATAGCGAAGATCATTCAGAATACGCTTCCGCGAAACTCGCCCGTTCATGCCTATGCCCTGTTTCACCAATGTAGCCGTCTAGCCAGAGAAGGAGAGGCCGCCTCAGCGCTCGAGGCGTTGGCTGAAGGTCGAAATCTTCTAGTCGAACATCCTTCGGGCATTCTTTGCATTTGGCAAGACATGCTGTTGGCTCTGATTCATGGCACCGTGGCGGCGCAAAATGGCGATTTCAAAACCGCCTTCGAGCAATTGAATACATCGCAACACCTCGCCGAAGGCTTAGGGTTTGCCCTCACGGGCACCATCGAATTCCGCATCGCTCAACTGTATCGAGAGTCCGGACAACCCGATCGGGCTTTAGAAATTTGGGGCTGCCAAAAACGCCTCTCCGACCTGAAGAAGAATCGACAATGGGCTCACATCAGCACGTTCCATCTCAACGCCGCGAGCTGCGCACTCGAAGGAAAAGACACCGCAAGAGCGCGCGAGGAAACCCACAAAGCCAAAGAAATCATCCCTTATATACAGGACAACTATCCGCGATTGATCGGATACCAGTACCTCAGAGAAGGAGAGATTGCCACTCAGGAAGAAAACTATGAAGATGGTGAGCGTATGCTGACAAAAGCCATCGATTACTTTTCCGAGATGGACGTGGTCTGTGAAGAAGGCCTCATGGAAGCAAAGTTGGCGTTGGGAAGTTACGCACTGCTACAAAAAGATCCTGCGATGGCATGGGCGATCTTGCGAAGCTTGATCGACGAATCAGAATCTAGAGGATGTTTACATCTTCGTTCACGTGCACTTCTTTTGCAAACATGGTTCTTTATCAGTGACGACCCCCCTGCCGCAGAAGCGTACGGAAATATCCTGGAGCGAATTCACCTGATACAAAATCCATCTCTACTTTTTCATGCATTAGGCAATCTTTTGACCTACGCAATAAAGCACTTGGATGAAAAAGAACCGGAAATGCTCATGAGAAAAATAGAATCCCTCAAGACAAGACTCTCCGACAGTTGCTATGAAAAACTGTTTGAGAAACATGTTTTAAAACGATTCGGAGAAACAAAAACTGAAGATCTAGAACAGCAGACATAAATACGCAAAGAATCAATAGCGTGTGAATGCGCTGAATTTGTATGTGATGTGATCTTATTTAATTACGAATTTATTAACTTTGTCGCCTTCGACTTTTGCGCCTTGGACTGTGGTGCGAGTGGACTGTGGTGCGAGTGGACTGTGGTGAGAGTTAACTGTGGTGAGCGTGGACTGTAGTACGAGCAGGCTGCGGAGTTTATTCAAAAGGAAATCGGGTCGGGAGCTCGTGAGGAGACTCCTGGCCCGATCTACAATGTTTCGATACCCTTGCAAGCGCAAATCACGTTACGGTTTCATGCGAAACGCTGCCAAGATCAGAAGTATTCCTACCAACATCAGAATAAAATCTGCGAGCGCAAGCCCCTCAGAATAGTCACTAAAATTGCTACTCCTCGATAGACTGGTGTGACTCAAACTTATGAGAATAAGTCCAAGAACGTTATTCATGATTTTTACGAGAAGTCCCGTATTGTTTTGGCTTTGATTAGATTCATTATCCATGATCATCCTTACAACTATTGGGGTTAACAGGCTTAAAAAATCTCACCCTGTTTATTTAGTAGAATCTAAAAAACATCAATAGCGACAATTGAAAGCAGAATAGGGGTACCCCTCATGGTTCAATCTAAAGCAAAGAGCCCCAAGGACTACATTCAACAATTGCCTGAAGATCGTCGCCCTACTATGAAGAAGTTGAGAGCGCTGATCAGAAAAAATCTTCCAAAGGGTTATGTTGAAACTATGCGTTGGGGAATGCTCTGCTATGAAGTTCCTCTGAAGGTTTTTCCAGATACCTATAATGGCGAACCTTTGATGTATGCAGCGCTGGCTTCTCAAAAAAATCACTACGGCGTTTACCTGTGCGGGATCTATTGCTTTGAAAAGATGCAAAAGAAGTTTGTCAAAGATTGGAAAGCACGGGGAACGCGACTCGATATGGGCAAAAGCTGTATTCGACTAAAGAAATGGGACGACTGCGAAGAAGATTTAATCGCTGAAGTGATCTCTGCGGTACCTATGCAGAAATTTATCTCCAAAATGAAGTCCTAGATTCGATTTGAAGTAATCCTGAAATTCTGCCTGTCATCAGGTCCAAAGTTTGAGGAAACTCGGATCTATGTAACGGGAATGTTTGAGATAAAATCGAACCGAGAGGAGGCCTTGTGAGTCATCGAGAAGACGAAACCGTAGAATTCACTCCTAGTCCTTCTGATAAATCTCAAGGCGATCAAAAATCGAATTTGCAAATCCCTATTTTCAAGGGCTACAAGATTGAAGGAGAACTAGGACGAGGCGGACTTGGGGTCGTATACCGAGGTATTGATCTCACCCTTAATCGACCCGTTGCTATCAAGGTTCTTCGCGCTGACGAAGGTACGGTTGATCAAAGAAATCAAATCTTGAATGAGGCCAGAAAAGCCGCGGCGTTAGATGATCGGTGCATCGTCACGGTCTACGGTGTCATAGAAAGTGAAAGTCATTCGGCGATTGTGATGGAGCTCATCGATGGACATGAACTCCAAAATGTCAGCGCGGTACTAGAGCCTAAACAAATCGCCAAGATTGTCTCCGAAGTGACTCGGGCACTCAAAGCAGCACATCAGGCGGGCATTCTTCACCGTGACATCAAACCTCAAAACGTCATCGTCACTCCAGCTCATGAAGTCAAAATTCTTGATTTTGGACTTTCCATACATATCTCAGACAAAGCTGAATCGGGTTCTTTTTCCGGAACCGTGAGTTATGCCTCTCCTGAAATACTACAGGGCGGCCCACCAACGACTCAGTCTGATATCTACTCACTCGGTGTCCTGATGCACGAAACGCTGACGGGGAGGCACCCATTTTCAAAACTAGGAAAGCCTCCAACTGTCTCTTCTATCCTTGCAGGCGACCCAACACTCCCGAGAGAGATTAAACCTCAAATTCCACCTGATTTTGAAAAAGTCGTGTTGGCTTGTCTCTCATTCAAACCGACAAACCGACCCTCTGCCGATGAGGTCTACCAAGCACTTCTACAAATCCTCATCGATAAACCTGTGGAATTAAAAGCCGGAAAAGTCCAAGACCACGTTCTTAACAGAATTGAAGAGCATGTCGCTACCATCGAAAAATGGTTCGACCTTGGGATGATTGAAGGACAAAGCAGAGATGCTTTGAGGTCGAATTATCGTAAAGTCCTAGAAGGCGATGATACATGGCCTACTGAAACGAGAAAAATTCAAGCGGGCGAGATTGGTTTGTATCTTTGTGTATGGCTAGCGGTCGTCACTGCCGCGCTCTCAGGAATTTTCTATCGTAAAGAAGTAAGCGAAGTGTTTTCCTGGACCCTTCCATTGTTCATCACCACAACTCTCGGTCTTTCTTCGTATCTTGTTCAATACACAACTCAGCAACGGATACGCCCTCTATTTGCGAGCGGATTCATTCTAAGCCTCGTGCCAACACTCATTTCGATTCTTAGCAACTTTGTTTGGAATCCAACTGTGTATTCCAAGATCGAACTCTTTGGGAAACACGGCATCGCAAATAAAACGATGTTCACTGCGGGAATACTGAGTCTTATCGTCTCAGTAATAAGACTCAATCAAACGGGCTTCTCTTTTTATGCATGGGTTTCAGCAACCCTTCTCGCTTTCTCACACGGATCATTACTGTTAATGCTCGGCTTTTTAGAATGGTCAGCTGCCGCTCAATCATTAGGAATTCTCAGCATGTCAATTTCATGGCTGAGTGGTCTTGCTTTCGAATCGATGAATAAGCCGCGCTTTGCGCGACCATTTCATTGGACAGGGTCCCTCTCTCTTATCATTGGCTTATTCCTGTTTGGCATGTCGCCCGCCTTAAAATGGCTGGGTTTGAGCACCGGCATTACATTGATAGACAAAGGTTGGTCTCTCGCGTTATGTGGAATGGTATTGCTGTTGAGTTCGACGATTCTCTCGCAAGACTTCCGATTGGAACGTAGACGAATTGCCCTCATTCACGAATGGATGAACCCATTTTTCATCATCGGCGGACTCGGAATGGCGGCGAATCATGCGATCCCACGGGGGGATAACGATATATCGAGCATTGGGATATTAAGTCTGTTATTCCTCGTCGCCTCCATCGCGATATATGTGACTTTGACAAGCTTGAATTGGCGTGCCAGATACATGCTTGCGGCCTTATCTGGAAGTGCGTTTTTCATTCAACTAATTCCAGAGTTTCATTTCTATCAGACTCAAACATATCTTGGTGGATGTGCTGTGATATCCTTGGCGATAGCAATATTTTCTTACATCAAGATGGAACTATCGGGCAAGCAAAAGGTGTCCAAGAAAACAAAAGCAGTTCGATTAAGAGACGATTAATCGTTTATTGTCCTGGAGTTCAGCGGAATGAAAAACATAAAATATTTCCTTATTCCTGTACTCATCGTGCTCAGTTATTTTTTGGGTCGACAGTCTGCTCTTCACAATACGACGAATCTTCCTACAAAGAACTCGACGTCCACTTCAGTGAAAACCGATCTCGCTCCCGCAATATCAACTCAAGAAGAACCCTCTAGCGACACGCTTCTTCTTCAAAATACCCCAGTCGATCATCCAACACTGCCAACAACAGTCTTAGAGCAGGCTCTTAACATCACGGATCCAAAACTTGAGATTCAGAACTACTCTCAAAACCAAGACCTACTCTCCATCCTTGACGTAATTTTTTCTCTTATCTCTACTCGAAGATTTTCTGAAGCAGATATTGCTATTATCGACACCATCGACGCTATGAACGGAGGCACTCTCAATTCCCCACTATGGAAAGGGGGCGCGGCACTTAAAACCACGCTTTTGAGAGAAGTCACCCAGAGATACTCAGAGTGTGCGGAATATCTTGTTCACTTAGCTTATCTGTCTCCGGCACCGGAACTGTTGGCAGACTTCAGACTTGAGTTGCTCGAGGGAGAGGCGGGGACATTCGTTCTGGGTCTCAACAGTGGCCATGTCGATGGCTGGGTTGCTGACCTTGTCCCCTACTATCGAGAACGTATAGAAAACTGGAATCGATCGACTTTTTCCAATCGGCACATCGTTCAATCGTTAGGCCTTATTCCAACAGATGAATCTGCAATACTTCTCGCTGACCTGCTTGATTGGTCTGCTTCAAATATGAAACTCGATATCGTTCAGGCCCTCGCGAACAATCGATCACCTGCAGCCATCGACGCTCTCGAAGATCTTCGATTACGTGATAAAAACTCCCGCATTATTCTCGCAGTTGAAGACGCACTAAAATTGTTGGGGATGTAATAGCACTCGAATTTATCGAGGCTGCACAGACGGATTTCCGGCAATTCGAATAATCGCATCCGCAACCTCTTTAGGATCGATCATCGCAGGCACCGCGGCCCACCAGTTTGTCTTATCGTTCCCGAATGTGACTATTCCTGCGTGCTCAGATTTATCTGCATCAAGTTCGGGGTCCAGATCATAAACACCCAGCACCCAGCGGAGCGTTTCGATCTCTTCGTAATCCCCGGTGAGATGCAGCCAGCCCTCCCAGTCGTTACGAGGATACAACCTGTAATCAGTGAGGGCCTCTGGATCATCTTTTTCTCCATCAATACTGATCGATAGAAAAATGACATCTTTACCCATTCGATCACCGAAAAACTTTTGAACCTTCACGAGGTTCTCCGTAACACCCGGTCATATACCGTTACAACTCGTATAAAAGAACTGAATAACAGCCATGCGATCTTTGATCAGATCCGAGTAAAACTTATGCTTGTTTCCGTCCTGATCCACCAAGGCCGTATCAGGAAACTTATCGCTATAGAGGCCCCTTGGTTGTGTATGTGGCTTTGCTCTTGCAGCTTTATCGATAAATGGGATTTCCTCACCGGAGGCGAGTACGTCCAGCGGCTCCGACAGATTTAGCACTGTGCGACCGGGACCATCGATACTTTTGCACCCGATGGTCCCGACACACAATATTATCAAAACAACTAAAGAGAGACCTGTTCTCACTTGTCTTGCTGCTCTTCAGGCATAGGAGATTCAGGAGTATCCTGATTTCCCTCAGGATCCCAATCCCCGCCATCCGGTTCGCAAACCCCATCATAGAAATCGGGTGGGAATCCAACGCCTTCTTCTTCGAGATGTTGATAATCCCCAGGGCCCACAACTTCCCCGCTCGACAAAGTCTGTTCGTGGTCAAACAAAAGACCATTGGGATCAATGCAGCCTGTGGGCATACCTGACTGTAATGCGGCTTCTTCATTGAACGCATGATTCCTAATACCATCGTTCATGCCTTCTTCACCTGCTTCGCGAGGATCAAAGGTAAACATCATGCGCATATCTTCGTGTTCAATGATGTGGCAATGGCAGACAAAAGGACCCTTGAAGGTTCTAAGCTTGATAAGACATTCAGCTTCCTGTCCACCCTCAAGATTTACCAAATCGGTATTCCAGCGATACTCAACAGGGAAATCGGGATCATCAACTTTAAGATCATCAATTCTGACGACCTGTATACCCTCTAGGTGAGCATGTATGGGATGCCACCAGCCCCCACCTTTATTCTTGAAGATCCAGCGTTCCATAGAATTTAAGAGTGGCGTCGCATCTGTTCTTCTAGGGCTGTAGTACCTGTCATTGACAACCCATGCACCGTTCTTCCTTGAAAACTCAAAGAGTCGAGTCGCAACTACTTCATTTTCATCGTAACGATAGAACTCACGGACAACATCGCCTTCCGAGATCGTGAACTCGCCGTTTTCGACACCCTCAACCTCTTGATCTCCAGGAGGATCGCCATCGAGCAACCTAAACTGTAGCCAAGGTCTACTCTCCTTTTTTGGACGAATGCCCTTAGGCTTTCTACCATCAGTTTGGTGCATGATGTTTTGAAGGTAATAGGTGTCCACGTCTTTAGGAAGTTGACTAAAATCGATGACGACATCGAATCGTTCACCTGGGGAAATCGTAAAACTTTCTAAATTAGTAGCCTCTCCAACTTCCCAGGTATCCTTACCAATCAACAAAAATGGGAGACCATCCTTTTGATTTTTTCCAGTGGCGCTGTTCAAGCGAAGATGGAGATAGCGCGCATTACATGCATTCAGAATTCTGAATCGATACTTCTTCCTGTACACATCCATAAATGGCTGAACTTTTCCATTTGCGGTGAACACGTCACCCAAATGTCCGTTGTGATCCAATAAGTCATACTTCAAGGATCCATCGCTATTGAACGCAAAGTCTTTTAGCGCGATAGGAATATCAAATTCACCATTTAATTTTGGCAACCTCCCCGCTGCTTGATGTTCTAGTTCAACATCGTCTTCGCTGAGAAAGAAAGCCGCCAATCCACGATTCACGTTAAATCCCGTTACATCCATCGCGTGATCATGGATCCACATCGTTGTAGGAATATGACTGACATCGAACTCCCCAGCCTCTTCCACTGTTGCAGGATAAGGCACGGCTGGCGTTGCATTTTGACGGGGAGCGATGTTGGGATAATAGTAATCCCTTTTCTTTCCCTGAAGGGTATAGAAGTCCGGATACCCATCGCTGTGAGCAGGTCCATGGTCACCATGCAGATGAATGGATGTTTCTACGCTGGTCTTGTTTTCGTAACGAACAACCGTCGGTTCACCATTTCGCGCGATCAGAGTAGGCCCAGGAAAACTCGCTGCTGTTTCTGAATCGGTTCCTTCGGCTCCTTTGTATGCAAACACCGGAGTCTCAACCCCTGGGAAAAACTGCCAAGTGCCTTCAACTGCATCGAGGTGCCAATATTTTTCAGGGTAACGATCCCAGTCCGGAAGATGGGCTGGGTGATCACTGTAATACTCTGGAGCGATCCCGTGATATACAGCATCTGACCCAAGGCTGGCATCCGGTGAACCCGGTGCTGGCTCCATTGACGAAGTTTTCGGCAGCACCGGCGGCTTAAAGAACTCTTGGCTAAACGGTTGGTATCCAAAATTTATCGCATGCGCTTTACTAACAGGAACCAGAGGCGCGACGGCGCCGGCAGCTGTGGCAGTTAAAGCACCCTTCAATAATTCTCTTCTATTTAGAGACACAAATCCTCCTATAAAATCCAACGAAAATATCGAAGGTTTATCATTAATATAAATTCAAAAAACGTCATACATTTTTTAGAATTATCACAAAAATTGTGATCGGAAAAGTACTTATTTTATAGGATCTCACGCCTCAAAAAATTACTCTTCTCGCTTCTCTATCTTTAGCTCATCTAACTTAGTAACAATGTCTTTGCCATGAGAGCCGAGGTTAACTTTTTTGTCTATTTCAACAAGTTTGCCTTTGTTGTCGAAAATAAAAGTGACTCTTTTTGACAAGCCAAACACCCTGTCAACTCCAAACAACACCGATGCTTTCCGTTCGGGATCTGCGAGGATCGGAAACTTATTTCCGAGCTCTTCTGCGAACTTTTTCGTCTTCTCCAAGTTGTCACAAGAGATTACATATAGCTTAACCTTATATTTCTTAAGTTCCTCTGCACTGTCACGCAGCGCTTTACATTGGCGAGTTCAGCCAGGGGTAAAAGTTTTTGGAATCCACGCTAATATCAAAGCCTCCCCATTCTTCGATACTTCATGCAGTGCATGAGTTTTTCCATCTGATCCCTGCAAAGTGATCTCTGGAATCGCATCTCCGACAGCCAATGGCTTCTTGGCATCGTCTCCATTACCGAGAATTGTGCCCAAAATTCCAAAAAGCATGAGTCCTCCAACTATCAAAGAAATCGTAGCCCGTGGTCTAATTTTCATCTTCATCAAACTGATCCCATCTGTTCCATTGTTTTTTTCCAAGGGAAGCTCTGTGCTTTTTTCACAAGTCTCAATACTGAACCATCGGTATCCAAAGAGTCCACCTTTTCAATGTCGAACCAGCGAACTTCATTGGACTCGCTACTGACACAAGGTTTCTGAGTTTTATTCCCAAAAACGATGAAGCGAACATCCAAGTGCTGATGCTCGGGTTCCTCTTTGATAGGAGGTATCACGTGGATATCAACGTCTATGACTCTTGGAAAAATCCATAAGTCTGAGATTCCAGACTCTTCTTGGCATTCTCTCAGTGCAGAATAGGCGAGGTTCCCATCGCCATCACAGTGTCCTCCGAATTGAAGCCACCTGTTCAACTTGGCATGATGATGTAACAGTACCATGCTCAGGTCTTCAGATATCACCAATGCGGAAGCTGTAATATGACCAGGGAGAAAACTCCTGATCAGAATGTCGGGATTTCCATCACATGCTTCAAGTATCTTATTTTTTTGCGCTCTTTGGTCAGAGCAGTCCGGCTCGTACCCCTGAATCCACTTTACCGCCTCTGAAGAATCCGAAACCGTTTTCAGTCGAGGATCTTCGGGTAGCCAGCAAAGTTTTTTCAAAGCGAGTCTTTCTAAAATGGGAGCATGTTGCGAATCACGTGCCCTGCGATGCTCGGGTTTTCTCGCAAGCGACGAGACGAATAGGCGTACCATTCTTCACCAAAAGGAACATACACGCGGAGCGGATGCCCTGCATCGACCAATTGCTGGCGTAAGTCTTCCGTCACACCCAGCAACATTTGAAACTCGTACTTTTCCTTAGGAATCGATAACTCATCTATCAGCTTCAGGCTTTCCTTCACCAATCTCTGATCGTGCGTAGCAATGCCGACTTTCTGGATGCCGTTTTCAAACATTTGGCGAAGATTTCGAATGAAAGAATCCTGAACCTCTGTGAAATCCTTGAAGGCGATGTCTTCCGGTTCCACATAGATCCCTTTGCAAAGCCTAAGATAGGTTTCGCTCTCTCCCATCAGCTGGCGGACATCTTCTTCTGTCGAGCGTAAGTAAGCTTGAACCACAGTTCCCACTCGATCCGAATCTCTACGTAAGCGTCGATAAATGTCGAGCGTCTTGTGGGTCACCGAAGAGTCTTCCATGTCGATCCGAACAAAAGAATCGTGAATCTCTGCGCTGCGAATCAACTTCTGTAATATTTCCATACATAAAGTCTCATCGAATCTAAGGGCCAACATTGATAGTTTGACTGAAATATTTGCATCAAGAGATTGTGCATCAATTTCTGAGAGTGCTTCCTGATAGAGCGCTTCGCCCTTGAGGGCTTGTTCTCTGCTTACGGAATCTTCTCCTAGGACATCCAGGGTCGCGCTCATACCTTGATCGTTCAGTTGACGAACACAATTCAGAGCATCTGCTAAAGATGTTCCTGCGATGTAACGCTTGGAAATCTTCCAAACGATAGACTTTGGAACAAGCGGCAGCAGTGATACGACGGCTCTATTGATCACATCTTCCCTTCTAGAAAATCTGATGCATATGCAGCGATGGCTAACGTGATATATCATATCCTGAAACTGCAGTACCTTGCAGTCCCCCAAAGAGATTCGAGGGAGAATATCAGGTCATGAATGAAGACTCCAAATCGAGGTCGGGGCCTCCGGAACCCATCCTAGCCATGATCTCTGGCTGGCTCACCCTTCGAGGCTTGGCTTGGCTGGCAACCAGTACAGGACTGCTAGATCTCAATTTCTTGCAATCGACTCCATTATTGGATGGGCTCATTGGAATGATGTGCCTGGCTCTCGCTCGGCAGGTTTGGGTAGGGACTCCCGGATCAACACCCCCTGTTTTTGTCCTTCTGCTCATGCACGCCACTCTTCAGATTTACAACTGGGGCTTCCTGCATCCGGAACTTTGGTCCAGTCTTGCGGTGCTGCAGAGAGGCCAAATTATTCTCGAAACAGGTACTGCTAGCCTCTTCCTTGCTGCAATTCTGTTTCTACGACCCTTGCGCACACAAAATGCGATCTAAGCACACACAGCTGGCATGATTCGATGGATATAATGTAAGAAGGATATCTTTGCTGGCTTGACTACGGAGTCTCAAATGTTTCAGAAAGCACACGCTTTGCCTCTTGTCGCAACCCTCCTTTTCTTAGGGGTGGGCATCAGTGAAAAAGCGTGGTCACAAGGCTTCGAATCGATCGATATTGGTCGCGGTCCTATCACCGTTGAGGTGTCTGATACATATACTCCCACACAACCTTCGCCCCTTGTGATTCTGTTGCATGGCAGAGCATGGGATGGAGCGTCGATGGAGAATTATTTCTCTCTATCCAGTGAGGCCAATCAGAGAGGCTACGTTTATTGCTACCCAGATGGGCTCGCTACCTTTACAGGTGTTCGTTATTGGAATGCGACCAATGCCTGTTGCTGTCAAGGGTTCCCATTTACCACTTGTGAAGATGACGTGGCCTATCTCTCGCTCCTCATTTCTAGTCTTCAAAGCAACTACAATATCGACTCTTCTAGAGTTCATATTGTGGGCCATTCCAATGGTGGCTTCATGGCGCATCGCATGGCTTGTGAAAGACCAGATCTTCTCACTTCCATCGTCAGCGTTTCAGGCATGACTTGGAGTGACCCCGCCAACTGCACACCGAATGAGTCGGTGCCTGTTCTTCAGATTCATGGAACCATCGATCCTGTCATTTTTTATGGAGGTGGTATTCTGGGTGCAGGGATATACCCATCGGCCCAAGAAACGTGCGAAACATGGGCGGACATCAATGGCTGCAACCCTTCTCCGCAAATCATGGCTCCCATCGATATCAGCGCCTCCATCTCTGGTGCAGAGACAGAGGTCCTCCGTTGGGATTCCGCATGCTCCAACAGCGCCTCGGTAGAGCTCTGGTCGATTTCACTCTCGGGCCATCTTCCTAATTTTAATAGCAACTTCGCAACGGGCGTTTTTGACCACATGGAGAATAGCGCATTCACTCCTGAAAACTTCATTCGCGGAGATGCGAATGAAGACCTCTCCATCAATCTGGCAGACGCTGTGCAAACTCTTCAGTATCTCTTCGGTGGCCAAGCGATTTCCTGCCTGGAATCTGCCAACGCGAATAGCGACGCGAGCCTCGATCTCTCCGATGCTGTCTACCTGTTGCTACACCTCTTCTCCTCAGGAGCCGCCCCCGGTGCCCCGCATCCCGCATGTGGCGCAGCGCCGGTATCTATCGGGTGTATTTCAGGTTCGTGTCCTTAGCGAACGCCCTCGTCACGCTCCTTGTCCCTATACGTCATCTCCGAAAACGATAATGCCCTGCGAGAAAACCTCGGAAACATTCCTCCACCTCGTATCTCGACGAGGTCGATACGGATACCCGAATGCAGATCAGCCCTATTTTTTTGTGGGGAGTGTTTTTTGAGGCGTCGCTCGCGAAGTTGTATCCAGCATGCCGCCCGCTCTAATCGTCTTTGTTGATCGCCTCGCAGAGAAGGAAATTGATGGCTACTGCGATACTTGACCTCGACAACGACAAGGCCTCGACCATCGTTACAAAGAAGGTCGACTTCCCCGTATGGAGTTTTTAGATTCTTGGCCAAGATTTGCCAGCCTCGGCAACGGAGCCTGATCGCGACATAACGCTCGGCCCATCTCCCGAATTGCCGGCTCCGAAGGGCGGACTTGCGTTTCACTTTTCATCTCCGATGCCATCTCGCGCGGGATCTTACGGGATGGGTTTTTTAGGTGACATTTTCAGGTGAAATTTCACTGCTTATTTCACTGCTTATTTCACTGCATATTTCACTGCGTATTTTCCAACGGAACTTTCGAGCCGTTTTTTTGCACAGCACTATTACTCAGCGCTATTTCACAGCACTATTTCACAGCACTACTGCACAGCACTTTTACTCAGCGCTTTTACGCAGCACTTTTACGCAGCACTTTTCGCAGCACTGAACTTTTCGCAGCACTGAAGTCCTGAAGTCTGTTTATTTTGCAAGAAACGAAACACGGCACATAGAGGACGAGCGCAAGAATCGTCCGAGTATGGCCAAAAGAGATCATTTCTTTTTAGGCTCGGAGATCCGCGTCAACGCGAGGCTTTTTGAAGGAAGAGTCAGAATGAGAGCCGCCGCGACAGTGGCTGATAATCGAGGTGCAGCCGTATAATCCTGAGGATTATTATCCCGATTGGGTTGGTAATAAAAGTTACCCTCTGCGCATTGCGAAAGTGTGAACCACCACTTGTTTTCATCGAACAATTTCCGCATCGATGAGGGATCTAGTGCGGCACCCAATGCCGTCCAGGCCATTCCTAATATTGGTGATCCATGAGTATCTGAAAAAGTGTCGGGATGCTTTCCAATACACTTTGCTGATCTCAATGCGTACTCCTGATATCCCGGTCTTCCTGGTGCGAGAGCGTGCGCCAGAACTGCTGCACCCGTCCTGCCCATATCGGCATAACCGGCACCGCCTACTCCATCTTCATACCAAACATATCCGTTTTTGCCGGTTCCTTTTTTCAAAAACTCATGCGCTTTACTGAATGCTTCTTCGTTGATGTCCAATCCGCACTGGAGCATCAGCGCCCAAGCCATCTTCGCCTGACCTGTCAGAATGCAGATGGAACCGTAGCCATTACCTCCAGGTTTATTTGCAGGTCGATGACCAAATCCACCATCCGATATCTGGGCTTTGACAAGCCAGCGCTCAATCTCTTCGAGCTCGGGAAGAATCCATTTTTCACCCGTCGCCAAATACACTTCTGCGAGCGCGATGCCGTAAAGGGTGTACTTCCAACAATCGAGTCCGTCATAACGAATCACATCTTCAGTACTACGTGCCATCGAACGAGCTGACTTGAGAATGAGATCTTTATGCGCTTCAAGGTCATGTCCCAATAAGGCTAACAGAGCAAAGGCATTCAGGTGTGGCCGATCACTCCAAAGCCCAGAACGTTTTTGTTTCTTGAGGATATCGCTGATCGCCTCTTCCAAAATTAGTGTGCTGCGATCACAATTTTTGGGCCATGTTTTCGAATATTTGCCGTACTTCTTTCCCACTTCAAGTTTGACGATACGAGTTTTTCCATCTCTCTCGATGAGAACAGGGATAACACCCTTGCCCCCCATCGCCGCATCGAGACCCGCAGCGAAATCTTTCATCGGTCCGTCGTAGCCAAATTTCCCTACCCCGTAACCAAAGACATGAGGTGTTTTGAATTTCTGCTTTCCCACTCCGAGGATCCGGTCGCCCACATTCACTAGGCCTGTAGCGGGAGAGCCCTTGAGCACGTGTGCTACTTCAAACTCAGTGGGACGCTCCTGGGGCAACTTGACTCTCAAACCCGTCAGGCCGAGATGAATAAACCATCCGCCCGTCTCGGCATCCGGTCCCACGCTCGTCTTTTGACCGTACTTAGGATTGTCCAACATCGTGCTGGCGTCGTTTACCGGGATCAAAAAGATAAATGCTGCTGCTAATACTCCAAAGACAAAGACACTTTGATTCTTCAGCAATTTACACCTCTTTTTTTAAGCCCGTTGCTAGGAACTGCAATGCTGAATGATGAGAGTGACCAATGCAAGACTCACAAAGGTAGCCTTTGCCTGAGCAGGGGGCTGTTCTTTGATCAACAAAAAAATAGCCGTCGCTCGATCCCATTAAGGGTGCGAACGACGGCTAACATTAAATCGATATCACTAGTCAGACTTACGGTTGATCACCTTCTCGCGAACACGTGTCGCTTTACCGACTCGGTCACGAAGATAGTAAAGCTTGGCGCGACGAACGCGGCCACGACGCTTGACGTCAACCTTCTCAATCCATGGGGAATGGAAGGGGAAGGTTCTTTCGACACCCTCGCCGGCAACGATTCTACGCACAGTAAAGGCGGAGCGTTGTCCTGCTTTTTTACGAGCTATCACGGTGCCATTAAAAATCTGAACGCGCTCCTTCTCGCCCTCGACGATGCGCACATACACATCAACGGTGTCGCCGATTTCGAAGTCGTGTTCTTTGCTTTCTTGTGCGGACTCAAAGTCCTCGATCGCTCTCGCCATCATCATTCTCCCGGAATCCTCGAAGGGACTCCTGTTCACTCGTCGCGATGTATTTCGCGGCCTGTTATTTCTCGATCGGAGGCCTGCCGCAAGGAATCCCTGCGACGCCATTCTTCAATTGCTCCGTGGTCTCCACTTCGAAGTACCTCGGGCACCCCTCTCCCCCGATACTCGGGAGGTCGGGTCCAACCTGCGTGATCCAGGCCATCGGCGCCGGGCCACTCATTAAAGGAATCTCGCAGTACAGATTCCCCGTCTCCGAGAACTCCCGGCATCAGCCGGATCGCCCCCTCTAGTATCGCCATCGCCGGCACTTCGCCCCCCGAGAGAACATAGTCTCCCAGAGACACCCGTTGCCACGGGTAAGCCTCAACGATGCGTTCGTCGTAACCTTCGTAGCGACCGCAGAGAATCACAAGACGCTGTGCGCCCGCAAATGTCTCAAGGTCACCTTGGCCGAGCTGTCGTCCCCGAGGGCACATCAACAACGGCACTGTTCCGTCCGGAGGTGCTTCTCCCGGCTTCAATCCCAACAAATCGAGGGCTCGAAAAACCGGTTCCGGCTTCAACAACATACCAGGACCTCCCCCATAGGGTCGGTCATCTACAGTCCGGTGACGATCCTCGCTGAAGGCGCGGAGGTCAGTGATACTGATCTCCACCTGACCCTGCTTGCGGGCCACTCGTACCATCCCGTGCTGAAGGAACTCATCAAAGAAGCGCGGAAAGATCGTCAATATGTCGATCTGCACCGGCTTCTCCGAAACTCCGTCGCTCAGGAACCGCCCTGTGCCTTCTTCTTGGCGCGCTGGACAGCTCTGCGACTCTTGCGATCCTTGTTCCACTTGATGTCGACCTTGCGCAGGAACGACGTCACTGTTTCGCTTGGGCGTGCACCCATATCGACCCAGTGTTGAACTCGCTCCACGTGAATCTTCACGCGCTTCTCGGCGTCATCGACCATAGGGTCGTACCAGCCAAGGGTCTCTAGGGATCTTCCACCCCGGGCGTTTCGTTTCTCGATGGCCTCGATGCGATAGAAAGGTCTATGGACCCGACCACATCTCTTGAGGCGTAAGGCTACCGCCATGCTCAGTCGCTCCTCGTATCTAATCGTTCATCTGTTTCGACATCGACACATTCATCGGTCGAATCAGCCGCCTGTTCTCCACTACCGAAATAGGGACAACCCGGCTCGTCCCCAACTTGGGGGAACGAATGAAATTACAGGTAGGCCCCTAAAGCATCAACAGCGACCGACGAATTTGGGCCGCTATTCTCTAAAATTCGTACTTTCGGGACATTTTTGGCAGGTCTGCATGAAATCAGCGTTTTCGGGACTTTTTGCGTCTCTGACGCTCCTGCTTGCGTTTCTTGCGTCTTTCGTCCTTGCTGGGGCCCGATTTCGCTTTTCCGGGGCCTCCTGGGCCGCCGGGCAAGTTTCCCAATCCAGGAAGGGCCGGCATCTCTCCCGGCACCATTCCCGGCATCCCTGGCAAGCCGCCTCCGGAGGGATCTTCCATCCCTTCGAGGCCTTTTTTCATGTCGCGCATCCCCTTCATCTTGCCAAAGAATCCGGACTGCTTTTTGAACTGTTGCATCATTCCCTGCATCTGCTTGAACTGCTTCAACAGGTCATTGACCGATTCCAAAGTTCTTCCAGCACCCGCTGCAATTCTGCGACGACGGCTGGTGTTGATGATTTCAGGGCGCTCTCGCTCTTTGGCCGTCATCGACTGGATGATGCTTTCAACGATGACCAGTTCATCTCCCTTGATATCCATCTGATCCACTTGCCCACCGATTCCAGGAATGTGGGAGAGCAAATCTTTGAGATTGCCCATCTTTTTAATCTGACGCAGCTGGGAAAGAAAGTCTTCTAAAGTGAAACTGGCATCGAGCAGCTTCTCCTGCATCTCCGCCTGATCTTTTTCATCGATAACTTGCTGAGCCCTATCGACGAGTCCGACGACATCTCCCATGCCCAGAATTCTGGAGGCCATGCGATCTGGATGGAACTCATCGAGCCTGTCGAGCTTTTCTCCGACACCAATAAATTTCACAGGCTTTCCGGTGATCGCTTTCACCGAAAGTGCCGCTCCCCCTCGCGCATCTCCATCTAGCTTGGTCAATATGACCCCGCTTAATTCGAGAGCTTGAGAGAACGCTTCTGCTGAACGAACAGCATCTTGGCCCGTCATGGCATCGCACACAAAGAAGGTCTCGTCCGGCTGAGTCTTCTCTGCGATCAACTTCAATTCACCCATCAACTGCTCGTCGACGTGCAGTCGACCGGCGGTATCAAGAATGATCACATCACATTTTTGTTCGCGGGCAGCACCCAAGGCGGCTTCGCACACCTGAGGCGGCGTCAGTCCTTCTTGGTGGAAGACAGGCACGTCTAATTGGCGCCCTAGTACCTTGAGCTGCTCGATAGCCGCGGGTCTCTGTAAATCAGCGGCGACCATCATCGGCTTCTTTTTTTTGCGTTCTCGTAAGTACTTCGCGAGCTTTCCGCAGGTCGTCGTCTTTCCCGATCCCTGAAGACCGGACATCAGGATCACTGTCGCGCCTTTGCTTTTCCAAGCGATCTCATGATCGACAGGACCCATCAGTTCTGTCAGTTCATCTTGAACAATCTTGGTAAACATCTGTCCGGCATCGACACCTTCGATGACTTCTGCACCTAAGGCCGCTTCACGAACTCTTTTCTCAAAATCTTTGACCACTGGTAGGGAAGCATCCGCTTCTAGCAAAGCCCTACGGATCTCGCGACTGGTTTCTTTAACCACCTCTTCGGTGATCTTTCGACCGCGTAATCCCGATACAATATCAGTGAGTCTTTTTGTCAGCCCGCCGAGCATTATTATTCCTGTTTCTCAAGAGCCGCTTCATCGATGCATTGCACATCGCCGCCAAGGCTCCTCAATTTTTTATCCATATCTTCGTAACCTCTTTGCAGATGATAAACCCTGTTGACGTGGGTTTCTCCCTCTGCCATTAATCCTGCGATCACCAAACAAGCGCTTGCCCGAAGATCGCTCGCCATCACTTCCGCTCCCTGCAATTTCGATCCACCTTCAATGATGGCGGTCGAACCCTCTTTGCGAACCTTTGCTCCAAAGCGGCGCAATTCAGAAAGATGGGTGAAGCGGTCGGGGAAGATCTTCTCCGTGATCAGGCTGACTCCCTCTGTCTTGCAGAGGAGCGCCATCAAGGGGCCTTGAAGATCTGTTGGAAAACCAGGGTAGGCCAACGTCGCAACATCTATCGGTGAGACCTTATCGACACCTGTCACCGTGACGCTGTCTTCTCCGATTTCGACTGGGACTCCTATTTTTTGGAGAATGGAAATCAGAGCCATATTTTCATTCGGGCGACAATTCTCAACGGTCACTTGTCCGCCTGCAGCGGCGCCGGCGATCATGTAACTGCCGGCTTCGATGCGATCTGGGGGCATCTCAAACGACACGCCACCGAGATTTGAGAATCCATCTTGGCCAACCCCTTCGATACGAATCGTAGGAGAGCCATCGCCTTCGACCACCACTCCGATAGCGCGCAAAAACTTTGCGGTTCCACACACTTCCGGTTCGCACGCGGCGCCCTCAATGATGCTGACACCTTCGGCGCCCGCTGCGGCCATCATGACATTTTGGGTCCCTAGAACAGTCGGCCCCATCGGGCCTGCGAGGTACACCCTTCCTCCGCGCAAGGGTCCACGAGCATGGATGTAGCCATTCTCGTATCGAACTTCTGCACCGAGAGCCTCCATGCCCTGAATATGCAAATCGATCGGACGATCTCCGATATTGCACCCGCCAGGAAGAGACACCACTGCCTCACCTCTTCGGGCCAGCAAGGGCCCGAAGGAAGAGATCGAGGCTCGCATCTTGCTGACCAATTCGTGAGTCGCGGTGACGGGACCCTCTGTCGGAACCTCTATCGCCACCTGCTGATCACGCTCTTCGATCTGTGCGCCCAGCTCTCTGAGGATATTGAGGGTCGTCTTGATGTCACGAAGTCGCGTCGGGACCCCCTTCAAAAGAAGGGGCCCAGGAACGAGCAGGCTGCCAAACAAGATAGGCAAGCTCCCGTTTTTTGATCCGGAAACACGCACCTTGCCATAGAGGGCATTTCCGCCCTTGATTACAAACTTATCCAACTGGAGCCTTTCAAAGTGAAGCCGGGTGAGAATATACGGCCTCTGAAACCCGGTCTAATGCGGCGCATTCTCGATTGTGGCGGACAGGATCAAAGTGTCAACGGTCCGCTGAAAAGCGACGAGTCAGAGAGGGTGTCACTCACCCATAACGAGGCGGATTATTTGCCTCGCTGGTAGACGTAGACCGCCCGGAGAATCCCCGAAAGATCTGCTCGGACTTCTGAGTCCCATCCTTTTCCAAGGGCATAACGCTCAATCTCCTCGGTCTGTCCCCGGCCACACTCCAATAACAGCCCGCCGCTTTCAGAGAGATACCCCCCGCAAGCATCGATCAGGGCCCTATGGTGACCCCATCCATCTCCATCCAGATGGTCGAGCAAGGCCATTTCCGGTTCGAATCTCTCCACTGCATCTTCCAACTCTGGATCCCCTGGAACGATGTAGGGAGGATTAGAGATCAGCAGGTCATAACGTCCCGAGAGAGGCTCAAAGTGATGCCCCAAGTGCAGTTGGAGGCGATCATCGAGGGCATGAAGGCGGCAATTTTGGCGGGACACCGCCAAGGCCTGAGCCGAAATATCGACTCCGTCCCCCTCTAAATCAGGGATTTCTAAGGCCAGAGAAGCGAGCACAGCCAAAGAACCCACACCAATTTCTGCGACTCGTGGCCGCTGACGCCCCTTCAGGATCTCGATTCCCCAGTCGACGAGCAATTCGGTATCCGGTCGCGGAATGAGCACATCGGGGTTGACGATAAATCGACGTCCATAAAACTCCCACTCTCCCAAAATATGAGCGAGGGGCTCTCCGCTGGCTCGACGCCTGACTTGCTCGCGAAAAGCGGAAACCTGATCTTCTGTGATCTCGAGATCTGTTCTCAATGAAGGATCGTTGTGAGGTACGTCGAGAAGGGCAGCGAGAAGCCACCGAGCATCGAGATGAGGAGCATCGGACTCGGGTAAATCAAGGATCGCTTGTTGAATCAAATCCAGAGAACTGGCCATAGGACCCCTCGATCAATAAAACCTGCAGGCCACTGAACCCTGAGATCAGAGTGACTGGACTCGCTCTTCACGATCGTGCGCTTCCAATTGGTCGAGCAGGTCATCGACGTCGCCCGTCATAAACCGGTCAAGGTTGTAGAGCGTGCAATTGATGCGGTGATCGCTGATGCGATTCTGCGGGAAGTTGTAAGTTCGAATGCGGTCACTGCGGTCGCCGCTGCCGATCAGTGAGCGACGCAAAGCATCTTCCTCTTCGCGCTTTTCCCTGTCGGCCAACTCTTTCATGCGCGTCTTCAGCAAACGCATCGCCTTGTCCCGGTTTCTGTGCTGGGATTTTTCATCCTGCATCGAAACAACAACTCCGGTGGGCATGTGCGTGATGCGGACAGCACTAGAAGTCTTGTTGACGGACTGTCCTCCTGGGCCTGAAGCGCAGAAGGTATCGATGCGAAGATCTTTGTCCTCGATTTCGATTTCAGACTCTTCCGCTTCTTGCATGACCGCGACGGTGATAGCAGAGGTGTGAATACGTCCCTGAGTCTCCGTCGCCGGAACTCGTTGAACCCTGTGCCCGCCCGATTCAAAACAAAGACGAGTAAAAGCTCCGGATCCACGAACGGCAAAAGTGATCTCTTTAAATCCGCCGAGGTCCGTCACGCTCTCACTTAAGACTTCAATTTTCCAGCGACGCTTCTCTGCATAGAGACTGTAAAGACGGAACATATCGGAGCAGAAGAGAGCAGCCTCTTCTCCTCCGGCGCCGGCGCGCACCTCAAAGATGCAGTCGTCGCCACCCTCGACCTGTTGATCGAGAATCGCCATGCGGACAGTACGGGCTTTTTCGCAACATTCTTTTTGCAGGTCTTCTAGCTCGGCTTCAGCGAGTTCTTTCAACTCTTCATCATCACCGCTAGCGATAATCTCTTCCGCTTCCTGTAAAGAACCGCTGCTGCGTGAATAATCTCTGTAGAGAGTGACCATGGCCGCTAGAGAGCCGTGCTCCTTCAGCATGTCTTGAAACTTGCCGCTGCCTTGATTTTTCGGGTCAGAAATCAGCTGTTCAAGTTCGACAAAACGATCCTGCATCGCCGACAATTTGTCGAGCAGGTTGCCCTCGATTGGCTTATCGAGGAAATCGGCGGTGTCTTTGTCGGAAGCTGACATCCAGAGGGTCCCATCAATTTCATGCGTCGCAGGTTGAAACAAAACGAGGGCCGGATGGAAGCCCATTGTGGCTTCCTTCCGGCCCCGATAATTCTGAGTTTAAGAGTCGGCGTCTGCAGGCTTGTCAGTCGACTCACCAGCAGTAGCGTCTTCAGCAGGCTTTTCTGCAGCGGGCGCCTCAGTAGCAGACGCCTCAGCGGCGGGTGCCTCAGTAGCAGACGCCTCAGCGGCGGGCTTTGCTTTCTCAGCGGGTGCCTTCTCAGCAGGCGCTTCTGCAGCCGCCTTTTCAGCAGCCGCTGCTTCCTCGGCCGCTTTGGCCTTGGCTTCTTCTTCAGCTTTCTTCTTCTTCTGCTCCAAGATGGCCTTCCGGCGATCCTCACGCGCAGACTTCCGCTCGGCGGCGACTTTGCGTTCTGCCTCTTCGGCTTCGAGCATCTCGCGATGCTTGGCTTTGGATTCTTCCTCCGCAGCAGAGATCAACTTGGAAGCTTTGCCTTCCTTCCAGTCGAAGCGCTTCTGGAACTTCTCCACCCTTCCGGCCGCATCGATGAAAGTCGACTTACCGGTGTAGAAAGGATGAGATGCACTCGAAATATCGAGTTTGAAGAGAGGGTACTCTTCGCCATCTTCCCACTTGATGGTATCCGTGGTTTTCACGGTCGAGCGGGAAAGGAATGCGAATTCCGCGTTTTTGTCTTGGAAGACAACGAGGCGATAATTATCCGGGTGGATTTTCTTTTTCACGAGTCGATCTCCGTTCGCCACACTGTTGATGTGCAGCCTGGATTCAAGGGTGACGATATCCCGATTCCGACGACTCCGTGCCGTCCAGGGAATCAGGGTCGATTCACCACCGGAACCGGAACGCCACTCTGGCAAGTCCGATCTCTCTGACGAAAGACCCTCATACCGGAGCGACCCAGACCGGGTCCGATCTAGAATCGTACGAATATGACCCCCACTGTGCAAGGAAACCGGGGAATTGCCGCTGAAGTCGCCCTCTGTAGCTCCTCAAACCGTTCCGAACACGCCCGGTATCCACTAGGATAAGCCTCAGAAAAGGACTCCAAAGGCATGCAGGCTTCAATTTCACTCCGCTTCCGTGATTCCCAAGGTGACCACCACATCATCTACCGGGGTGAAGAAATGACGATAGGTCGAACCTTAGCGTCTGATATCACCGTGGAAGACGAAACTATTTCCCGAAACCACGCCCGGCTTTTCAGCGTCGACGGGGAGCCTTTTATCAAGGATGTCGGGAGTCGCAACGGAATCTACCTCGGCGAAGAAAAAGTGGACCGCATGCCCCTGCGAAGAGGTCTCGTTTTTCGCCTCGGCGGTGTTTCCATTCTTGTTGACGGGGAAAACTCCGCCGCCAACTCTGCCGTGATCAATGACGATCTCCCTCAACAAGGCGTTCTCGATTCTCTGATGATCGACGATTGGCAACTCGATCTCGGAAAAACGAGTGTTCAGCCATCTCAGGCACAGGACCTAGGTGTCGCTCTCAAACTTTTCAAAGACGCAGCAGAAACATTGTTGACCGGATCAGATCTGGAACAGGTGGCAGAAGGCGCCATCGAATTGGCCCTTCGATCACTCCCGGTCGATCGGGGTTTTGTGAGCCTGATCGACGACGCGGGAGAATTGCACTCCGTAGCCGAAAAACGATCGGAAAAAGCAAATCCTGAAGACGCCATGAAGCTCTCTCGCACCATCGCTGATCAAGTAATTCAGGAACGCAGCGCTGTGTTGATCCGTGATACGGGAAGTATGGAAAACCTGTCTGCCGCACACAGCATTCTTCAGATGAGCATCTTGTCGGCACTTTGCGCTCCCCTGATTACCGGGGACAAAGTTTTGGGCATCATCTACGTCGACTGCACGACAGAAACAGAACCTCTCAAGAAGGACCACCTCGACATTCTCAGCGTCCTCGGGTTAATGGTCAGCAGTGCCCTCGAACAGGTGCGCCTGACCCAGTCTGTTGCAGAGGAAAAGCGTCGACGCGAAGAACTCTCTTGTCGACTTTCGCCGAATGTCGTCGATAAAGTGATCGCTGGAGAGGCCGCTCTGGGCTCACAGGACTTGGAGATTTCGGTTCTATTCGCTGATCTGGTGGGATTCACGACATTGTCAGAACAACTTCCCGCCAATGCCGTCGTCGAGCTTCTCAATGCTTTGTTCGATGGGCTGACTCGGGAAGTCTTTGCTCAAGATGGCACTCTCGATAAATATGTTGGGGATGCTCTTATCGCCTTTTTTGGTGCGCCTGACTTACAAGAAGATCATGCGAAGCGTTCTGTTCAGGCCGCCATTGCTATGCAGAACTATCTCGACAAATTCAATCTACAACATCCCGAATGGCCTGACTTGCAGATGCGCATCGGTATCAACTCGGGAATTGCCACCGTCGGAGACATCGGATCAACGGACCGCAGGGACTACACAGTTATCGGAGATACGGTGAACACTGCCAGTCGCCTTGAATCACAAGTCTCTCGGCCTGGCGAAGTAGTGGTCGGCGATGAAACAGCTCGACAACTCGATGACAGTATCCGAAAAGAAAAGATGGAACCTGTACCCCTCAAGGGCAAAAGTCGCAGCGTTATACCTTGGAAAATTATTCGGGGCTGATCGCCAAAGCGGACTTCTTTAAGCCCGACTTCTTTAGACGCGTTGTGCCGCTGGAGACTCAGACTCATCTCCGGACAACTCGGACGGCGTGCTCGATGAAGCATCCGGCTGAGCATTCGCTGCCGCATCCTCGTTGATCGGCAACTGTTCAGTATGTGGAGCAGGGGCAGCTTCACCCTCTTCGAGAGCCAACACCTGGGCTTCGTCGATCACGGTCTTCTTGCCACGAATACTGTCTTCAGAGATCTCAAAAAGAATATCGCGCATCAGATCTTCAACAACAGAGCGCAGGCCTCGTGCCCCTGTTCCTCTTTCCCTTGCGATACGAGCCACATGTCGCAGCGCGCCGGGGGTGAAATCGAGTTCGCCACCCTCCATCAGGAAGAACTGTTGATACTGACGAACGAGGGCATTGCGCGGCTCTGTCAGGATCCTGACAAGATCGTCCTCTTCGAGCGGCTGCAAAGCGGTCAACACGGGCAATCGGCCCACAAACTCAGGAATCATTCCGAACTTGATCAGGTCTTGCACCTGCACCTTGGAGTAGAGCTTCGCCCTCTCGTTTGGGTCTTCAATATTGGGAATCTCACCCGCGATCTGCTTTTTATCGCCGGGTCTGAATCCCACTTTGCGGGCATTGAGTCGATCTGCCACAACTTCCGGAAGTCCCTCAAAGGCTCCTCCGCAGATGAACAGAATGTTAGTGGTGTCGAGTTGAAGGTACTGCTGCTCTGGATGCTTACGACCCCCTTGAGGCGGAATGTTGGCGACAGTTCCCTCAAGAATTTTCAAGAGTGCCTGCTGCACGCCTTCACCGGAAACATCTCGCGTGATGGAAACATTTTGCGTCGCCTTGCCCACCTTGTCGGTTTCATCGATAAAGATGATGCCGCGCTGGGCTTTTTCCATATCGTAATCAGCAGCCATCACCAACTTGAGCAAAAGGTTTTCGACATCTTCGCCGACGTAACCTGCTTCTGTCAAAGTGGTCGCATCGCCGATCGCTAAAGGAACATCGAGAACGCTAGCGAGAGTCTTTGCCATCAAGGTTTTTCCGCTACCCGTGGGTCCGATCATCAAGATGTTCGACTTCTCAATCTGAACATCATCTTCGCCATCCTCACCCTTCGATTCTGCGGTGAGGGTATCCAGATGCACCAACCTGCGATAATGCAGATGGACCGCAACGGAGAGGGTTCGCTTCGCCTCTTCTTGGCCAATCACATATCGCTGCAACTCGTTGTAGAGATCTTTAGGGCTGGGAACATCATCCAGAGTACGAGGAGCCAATGGTGCGTCCTCAAGACCTGATCCTGGTTCTGGATGAATGATGACGTGGCAAAGATCGACACAGTCAGCGCAGATAAAAAGCCCAGGAGGCCCGGCAATCAGGCGAGATGTCTCATGCGTCTGCTTTCCGCAGAAGCTGCAACTTTCCTTGCCTGATGGCCCGGTTCCTTCTGAAGACATTTCTTAAGCCTACTAACTCGCCTCAGTGGTCGGTTTAAGGGTCTCGATCACTTGATCGACCAGACCGTATTCCTTCGCCTCGTTGGAGGACATGAAGAAATCCAAGTGTGAGTCGTCATTGATCTGACCGGGTGAGCGACCCGAGTGATGACTCAAGATCTCACTGAGAACTTCCTTGTTCCGCTTGATCTCTTTGGCCTGGATCTCGATGTCCTGGGCAGTGCCCTGAGCACCTCCCCAAGGCTGGTGGATCATGATGCGAGAATGGGGCAGAGCGTGACGCTTGCCTTCTGCACCTGCGGCCAAAAGAACTGCGCCCATGGAAGACGCTTGCCCGATACAGAAGGTAGCGATGTCACACTGCACGAACTGCATGGTGTCGTAAATCGCTAGACCGGCTGTCACCGATCCTCCCGGGCTATTGATGTAAATGTTGATGTCTTGGTTTCTGTTATCAGAAACCAAAAACAGAATCTGGGCGATCACGAGGTTGGCTGTGTGATCATGAATCGCATCACCAATAAAGATGATTCGATCCTTCAGAAGTCTGGAAAAGATGTCGTAGGATCTTTCCCCACGGCCCGTCTTTTCGATGACGAATGGAACGAGGTTGTCATGAATCTCGTCGATCTTGCGCATCAGGTCGTCACTCATCTCGTGTGTCCCCCTGTAACTTGTGTTGCTGTCATTAAGCTCCTCAGGAGCCGGATACCTTGGCCTTTTTACGAAGCAGCTGCTTGACCTTTTCCCTCTTCATGCCATTACGCAATTCAGGAATCATGCCACCGCTGCGGTACTGTTCGAGCACTTCTTCGAGGGGGCGCTGGTAAGTTGAGGCAATCGCCTGCAACCTTTGAACGACCTCGTCTTCAGTGACGAACACCTTTTCTTCATCTGCAATTTTGTCGAGGACGAAGATACGTACGAGTTCAAGTCTCGCCTGTTTCCCCATCTCTTCATCTTTCTCAGCCTCTGCGCTCGCGTCCTCTTCAGAGGCACCTTCGCGCATCATTTCCATGATTTTATTGCGGACTAATGAATCTTTGCGACGCGAAACCATCGATTCTGGAAGTTCCATTTCGACGGAGTCCGCCACTTTCTCAGAGAGAAGATCTTCTTGCCGAGTGTTCTCTTCGGCAATACGGCGACCTTCCATTCCTTCTCTGACCTTATTTCTGAGATCTTCCTCGGATTCGACACCAAGGCGGCCCAGAAACTCTTCGTCCAATTCGGGCGTCACCATCTTTTTCGCATCGCGAACTGTCAGGTGAATGCTGCCGCTCTTCTCTCTGTGCTCGGCTTCCGGGAAGTCCTGAGGCACCTCGACTGACTTTTCAAAAGTCGCGTCCTGAGCCGCACCAGCTAAATCTTTTGACAGACCCGAGATCTCCATCGAATCGATGAAGTCGTCACCGACTTTCATCACCACTTCAGATTTAGAGAAGATGGACTCCCCTTCGACCTGAAGATCGATGTCGACAACCACAAAGTCGCCCTCTGCTTGCTGGCCCACCTCAAGGGGTTCCAGCGTCGCTGATTGCTCACAAATACGATCCACCTCAGCGGCAACATCTGCATCTTCTACAGGAACCACTTCGGAGTCGATCTCGATGTTCTTGTACTCAGGAAGCTCGAAGGTGGGTTGTACGTCAAAAACCGCCTCAAAAGTGAACGGTTTATCAGCAGAGAACTCAACGTTTTCAAACTCAGGGAATCCAAGAGGCTTGTAATCGGCAGCCTCAAACTGTTCTTCTACAGAACGTCCCTTGAGATCTTCGCGAACGTCTTCTTGAACCTGATCGTTGAATCGCTTCTTCAAAATCGCCAGAGGAACTTTGCCTTGTCGAAAGCCCGGCAACATGACGCTATTCTTCAGTTGGCGGAAGTTCGTCTCCAATTCGGAGGACACTGTTTCCTGGGATATGGTGATTTTGAGCCGCTTGCGACAAGCTCCCTCGTCGACAAGCTCGATATTACTAGCAATAAAATCCTGTGAATCGGTGCCTGCATCGGCAACCGGATTCTCGGTAGCGCTGGTATTCATATTAGTCACTTCCGTTTCGGAGCCCTCGGCTCCGTTCGTATCATCATTCATGAGCGTTGAAGGGCTCCTTTTTCTTCTATAGGCATCAATGCCTAATGAAGAATCATCGTGTCCTCCCCCAGAAGTGTCAACGTATGCCGAGGATGGGATGCTCCCTAATCCATGTTTTTTTGCCAATTTCTAGGATTCGGGGGGGTTTTCAGAGAATTTTCGGCCTCGTGCGGACATGGAAAATTCCTCATCTGGACAATTTTGAGCGGGTTCGCTCTCCTCTCCGACATAGGATAGCGAATGGGTTATCCACGTTAGAAACCGAGGAAAAAGATGCGACACGACTCTTTAGGCCTGTTTTCCGAACTCTCTCAAGAGTCCGCTGACGCTCAATTCTTGTCGGATGACGACCGACTTTCCGCTGACGCAGCGCTGATCCAAATGAACGAACCCCTTCAGCATCTGGTCCTATTGCACGAAGGACAAGTCCAAGTCGAGACTCGATCTGGCGAAACGATTATTCAAGAAGCCCCCTGCATTCTTGGGGAGATCAGTTTTATCACCGGAGGCTTGGCCAGTGCCACCGTCCGCCCCCAAGGGCCTGTCAAGATTTCCCGTATCTCGTTTGAAACCCTCGAAGAACGTTGGAATGATCCCGCTGAATTTCGTCGAATCTATTCGGCATTGACCCGCTTGTGCATCCAGCGTCTCTCCGGGGCATACCATGATCGATACATTGCTCTGGTCGCTCACGATTCACGAAAATCAGAGTTGGTCGAGTTGGTGCAATCGCACCGAGATTTCTTCTCGGGCCAATCGATCATTTCGACACTGAACACCGGTCTAGCCATCACGGAAAAGACCGGTTTACAGATCTCTCGCAAAGTTCGGACTGGACTTTTGGGTGGGGATCAACAAATCGGCGCACTGGTCTCTGAAGGTGTAATCAGCGCTGTCATCTTCCTCAGAGATCCGCTGTGGGCCCAGCCGCATAGTGCTGATGTGAATGCGCTGATCCGCATCTGTGAAATAGAAAATATTCCCCTGGGCACCAACCCAGCATCCGCAGAAGCCATCATCCGCCAATTGACTGAAGACGTTAATAGTTGTTCGACCTCGCCACGGTAACCTCTGCGCAAAGATCACAGACCGTTTGCCCCTCTGAATCGGCCATCAAATCCAGCTATCAAACAATTCATCAAAGAAACTGTTGTCCCGAATATGAGACGGAGTTTCTTAATGACGGCACGAAGGTTTCATGGGTAAACTGTGTCTGAAATGCGATTTTATCTCTCTGTCATACTGATCTCAGCCGTGCTTTCGGGATGTTCCTCCCTGACGAAAAGCCACGAATTGTCGCATGACGCCTCTTCTGCGATTCGAGTGGCGACCTACAACATCAAACATGGCCGCGGCATGGATGGCACTCTGGATCTCGA
>JADHSM010000008.1 GCA_016776905.1 Planctomycetota bacterium
GGAGACGCCACCATTGAAACATGTGGGAGCGCCGGAACTTTGGATGACACTGTTCTTATCGTCTATGACGGAGCCGCTTGCCCAGTTGCTGGCGACGCCTGTCTTGCTTCAGACGATGACGGCTGTACTTCTCCAAACTTCAACTCCACAGTGACCATTCCCGTTGTTTCAGGATCTACCTACCTTGTACAGCTCGGTGGCTGGAATGGTGCAACCGGTACGACGGACTTGGTCATCACTGAAACCGCTGGCGTTTCCGAAACGATCTGCGACGACGGTTTAGACGATGACGGAGACACTCTGATCGACTGTGACGACCCGGACTGCGTGAACGCATTCAATTGTCAGGCTTGCCCGACATTTGGTTCAACCAGTACCGATCCTACGGATGCTTCTGGTGTAGTTGCCGCATGTGCAATCACTTCTGGAGAGCATACTGATAACGAATACTGGAGGATTTACCCCACCGATGCGGCCAGTGGAACAAACTGTCCAAATGGTGTCCGAATCCTGAGTGTTGAGTTTGGTATAGGAGTAGCTACTTCATCAGGTGGCGTGAGCCAACCTGCTGAGGTCAGAATCTACCGCGCTCCTGCAAGTGCACTCGCGAATCCATTTGCCTCTATGGAACTTCTCCATACTGAAGTTTTGGATATTGCAGATGGCACTACGGGTGTTCAAACAGTGACCTTCGCACAGCCTGTGGCCTTCTTTGCAGGTGACATCATGCTTCCTGCATTCTTCATGCCCGACGGCACCGCCTCTGGAAACATCATGAGAATGGGTGGTGGAGCACAAACTGCTGATAACGCCATCATTGGAACAGATGGAAGTGCTTGTGGTATTGCCGGACCTGTTCCGCTGAGTGCACTTGTTGGTCCCGGTGGTCCTTTCCCGGTCATCAACGTCAATCTTGACGATCAGGGACTGGGAGCCCCCCCAGCACCCGGCGACGTTTGCGGCCCTTCAGCCATTGCGGTCAATGAAGGATCATTCCCAGTCGATAACTCAGTCTCCGTGACTGATGGCCCGAATGACTGTGACTCCAACATGGCTGCCGACATGTGGTACCTCTACACAGCTACGGTGACGGGTGAAGCTGTCATCGAGACTTGTGGAACTGCTGGAACCATGGACGACTCAGTGTTGATCGTCTACGACGGTGCCGCTTGCCCACAGGCAGGAGACGCCTGCTTGGCTTCTGATGACGATGGCTGTACAGCCCCGAACTTCAGCTCCACTGTTTCACTGAACGTCACCGCTGGTGACTCCTACTACGTCCAAGTCGGTGGTTGGAATGGTGCCGTAGGTACCTCTGATCTCACCATCAGCGTGACGCCTCCTCCTCCGGTTCTCAATGAGATCCGGATTGATCAAACCGGTTCAGACAACGACGAATACATCGAAATCGCTGGATTTGCCCAATCATTGGACGGCATGACCCTGATCACCATCGGTGATGGTGCGGGTGGTTCTGGTGTCGTCGAATCCATCGTGGACCTCACGGGCTCCTCGATTGGTCCTGGCGGATACTTCGTGATTGCCGAATCAACCTTCACTATTGGGGTTGCTGATTTGACGGCGACTCTTGGATTCGAAAACAGTGACAACCTGACACACCTTCTGGTGCAAGATTACGATGCTGTCGCTGCGCCACTCCAAACAGACCTCGATACTGATGACGACGGAATTCTTGACCTTGAGCCATGGAGCGGAATCATCGATTGTATTGCCATGCTCGAAAACGCCATTGATCCGGTGACCGGAAACACCAGTGGCGGAGAGTTGGTATACTGCAGCAACACCGTCGGTCCTGACGGAACCTTTGTTCCTGGACATGTTGAGCGTTGCCCTGATACCAGTGGTCCATGGGCAGTAGGAACGTTTGATATCACCGTAGGAAACGATTCTCCAGGTGCATCAAACCTTTGCCTGACACCTCCAGGAAACGACGAGTGTCTTGACGCCTTTGCAGCGTCGACAGGTTCCAATACCATCAGCAGTGCTTCTGCAACAGAGAGTCTTGACATTTGGGACCTCGATGACGGTACCGGTGGATGTCAACCGGCTACAGGTGGAGGAATGTCTGCTGACGTTTGGTACACATGGACCGCAGATGCCGATGGAACAATAGTCGTCAGTACTTGCGATAGCATCGATTTCGATTCGACCATTGGAATTTACGAGGGCGATTGCAGTGCCCTTGTGGGTATCGGTGCAGCATGTGACACCGCGGGCTGTGGAGGGTTCACAGGAACCACAGATGCCATCGCAGTCAATGGTGGACAGACCTACATCATTCGTATCGGTGCATGGCAGAATGATGCCGGTGGAGAAGGTACGTTTGATATCAGCTTTACCGCCAGTGGCGACGAATGCGATACCGCACTGATGGCTATGGATGGCGACAATGCGATCGACACAACTCTCTTCACAACGAGTGCAGAGGCCGTGGACGATACCGTCTGTGACCCACCAAGTTTCGGAGCATTGGCCCAAGATGGTTGGTGGAGTTACACCGCTGCCATCGACGGAACTCTTACCGTGTCCACATGCGATACGATTGACTTCGATAGCGATATCGCCATTTTCTCTGGTGATTGTGCAACTCTGACCCAAATCGCCTGCGGTGGAGACACTGCAGGTTGTGCTGGATTCAGTACCATTGTCGAGACAGCTATTGCTGCCAACGACACTGTCCTGATCCGCATTGGTGGCTGGGAAGCCGGAGAAGCCGGTGTTGGTACCTTCAATGTCAATGTCACGCCTCTGGCTGTGGCTCCGACTGCAAGTGCAACGATCTCCTACCTCGACCTTGTCGGTGCTCCAGTGACGGATCCATCAGCAACCAGTTTCGCAAACTTCCTCAATCTTCAGATTGCGGATGCTTCTGACAACGGTGGAGATGCTGCGGCAACCTACACGATCGAACTTCAGGGATCTGGCCAACCCGCTGAGACCTTCACTGTGGGAGATCCTAATAACTCTCCTTACACCATTGGTATCAGTGCACCTTTGAATCTCGGGGATGACCTTTTGGGCTTCACCGTGACTCCGGTGATTACGGTCACAAACCTTGCTGGAACTGACTCCATCACTCTTGACACCATCACGATCTACGCGGTCGGAGACGCCAACGGAAACCTTGTTTCCGGAGGATCTGGATCTGCGTTTGAGGATATCCTTTACCTTCTGGGCTACATGTACCAGAACGGTCCGGCTTCCCCATGTGAGCGAGTGAATGATGTGAATGGTGACGGTTCTGCCGACCTAGGTGACGTGGTCTACGCGCTTTACTACCTCTTTGCAGGTGGAGCGCCTCCGATCGCCAACAACGTGAACTGTGATCTGTAAACCTCACGGTTAAACAGATACAGGTTGGCTGAGTGCCCCGGAGAGGATTCCTCTCCGGGGCACTTTTTTTGTCTCTTTCCCCAAGTCACCGAGGATCAGAACTGAGAACATTGATCACGAGCTGAAACGTGACCGAAGAGAAAGAGAACTGTTAGCGAGGTTCGAGAAGTAGCCAACCTCTCTCGACATCGATATCGAGACGGAATCTCCCCAGAAAATCAAGCCCCAACAAGCCGACTCCCGGCTGTCCAGGCAAGTCCAGAATTGTGGCCTGAATCCCGGAAACAGTGGCACCCTCTAGGTTCACCTGAGGAAGATTCACAACTGGAGCAAGAAATTCATCACTGGCGGTTCTGATCCTTCTTCGAGGTGTTCTGGAATCGATGACAAAGCCGAGTTGCTCAGCAACGCTCATGGGAATGGACGTCGCAGAAGCTCCGGTATCTACCAGAAACTGAACTGGAAGCCCACCGATATTGGCAACCGCTTCTATCACAGGAGACCCTGGGGTAAACCTCACTAGGATTCGCCCCTCAATCGATCGCTCAATCCGAAGACGCTCCAGAAGACTCTCACGAACAGCCCTCAAGTCGGTTCGACTGACCGGAATAGAGAGAGCCGCTTCACATTCGGAGAGTTGACCGAGCTCTAATAGCCGCTCAGCATCCAGTAATCTAATACTTTCGTTTTCCGGAAATTGAGGACGAGCTTCGCGAATCCAGCGATCAACTCCCGTGAGGTCTCCCTGCTTTCTCAAAAGTTCGATCACCGAAATCCAAAGTTGTGGGATGAGCTTTTCACAGCGGCTCCAATCATCTCCGGACCACCTGTCGAGTAACCAACCCCCTGTTTGGATGGCGACTCTCATTGACTCGACTTCCTGGCTCTCCAAAGCCAGCGTCAACCAGAGTGCAGTAGAGACACCATCTTCCAACCACATCATAGAATCTGAAGTCAGACTCCAAAAGTAACCTGAGGGGTTGACCCCCAATCCACGCGACAGTCTCTCCCTCACTTTTTGTATTAAGGGATTTCGCAAATACGGATCAGGAATGTCTGAATCTTTTAATCTTGGAGTCCTTAAACGTGCAGACTCCAGAACGGATAAGGCTTCAAGGTCATCAAGCTGATCATCAAAAATAGATCGATAACCCTCTACGACTCCCCCAATAAATTCAGCCCTTTGAAAATCTCCGAGAGAAGCCTGACTGATCAGTTCTTCTCCCGAGGCTCCATTCCAGAACCATGCGCCTTGGATACTTTGGCTGTTTCTTTGAGAATCGGGCTCCTCTTGCGGAATGAGCCAACCCACAAGAGCCCCCTCTTGAACCAATGCTCCTCCGCCTGACACCACTTCTCCTGCAGAGAATAAGAAAGAACCCACGGCTTGTAGAGACGTCTCTATAAACCAATCTTCCGCTGGAGAACCCGGTCTCAGAACTGTAAGGGGAAGCTGAGGGTCATAGGCCATCAATTGAAGAGAAGATCCTTCGGGTGGAGGCGTCATTTGCCATAATCCAACAGGATCACCGATTCTGAAAATTCCACCCGCTATTGAGGACTCTCCCGCCCTACCTTTACGAAAAGTAACGGTGTCAGAACCCAGAAGGGACTTTCGGGGAATCAATACCCAGCCCTGATCAGTCACCGCTACTGCGGAAACATCCAGACGAATCTCTGCGGGATCTATCGACTCCAACCAACCCCAAACCAACCGAAGATCTTGAGGCGAAGAGAGTTCAAGTGCCCTATCAACGAGGGCTACGTCAGAAGGATCCGGATCTATTTCAGGATTTCTGAACAATCTTTTATTCTCGGAGCCGGGTCGCTTCGATTCTGGCGTGATTCTGTCTTCAGGACCGGGCCCTTGAGGTTCGAACTTAAACTCAGAGAAGATCCAGAGAGCGATACCTGAAGGAAGCAACCATGGAAGCCACTTCTTGCTCCTCGAGCTCTGATTTCCAGGTCCGCCGCCTACATCTGCCAATGTAGAGCCACATTGATAGCAATGAAGGGCCTCTACATCGTTAAAACTGTCGCAACTACGGCACTGGGGTCTCATCTCAGGGTTCTCCTCCTCCACGAAAGGGTAACAGACGAAGCCTCAACTGGCACGATCTCCCCGGATGATGCTCGTAACCCTTGCTCCCCCGTGATCTCCTGCCTATTCTTCGTTCATGGAGGAAACTGCCGTGAGTATTCAAATTGGTCAACCCAGTCCAACGGACGAAACCTCGCGCCAAAGGCGTGAGGCCATGAATCTGTTGCTCATTAAGATGCGTGAAGATTTGGCCAACATCCGATCCGGAGGAACTCCGGGGGCAGTGAAACGCCATACAGATCGGGGGAAACTATATGTTCGCGATCGAATAGAACGATTGTTAGACCCGGGCTCCCCCTTTATGGAAATCGGTGCCTTCTGTGCACATGACGTCTATGACTCTGAACTTCCTGCTGCAGGGATTGTGACAGGCGTCGGCAAAATTGAGGACCGACTCAGTGTCATCGTCGCCAATGATGCCACCGTCAAGGGTGGAAGTTATCATCCACTTACCGTTAAAAAGCATCTCCGAGCACAAGAGGTTGCAGAAGAAAATCACTTACCGTGCATTTACCTCGTCGATTCAGGAGGAGCATACCTTCCCCTGCAAGACGAAGTATTCCCCGATAAAGATCACTTTGGCAGAATCTTTTTTAATCAAGCACGCATGTCAGCGAAGGGGATTCCACAAATCTCAGTCGTGATGGGATCATGCACCGCTGGTGGAGCCTACGTCCCCGCCATGAGTGATCAATCTGTCATCGTTCAGAATCAGGGCACCATCTTTTTAGGGGGCCCTCCCCTTGTCAAAGCCGCCACGGGTGAAGAAGTTTCGGCAGAAGATCTCGGGGGAGGAGACGTTCACTGTAGAACGAGTGGAGTCACCGATCACCTCGCCGTAGATGACGATGATGCACTCCAACAGGCGAGAGCCATATTCAGAACCTTACCTTCCCAAGATCGACCCGGTTTTGATCTGGAAGATGTCATTCCACCGGCATTTGATCCGGAAGAACTGAATGATTTGATTCCCGCTGATCCCAGGCAACCCTTTGAAATTCGAGAGATCATCGCCCGCATCGTGGATGGGAGTGAATTTGATGAGTTCAAAGCGCTCTACGGAACGACCCTTGTGTGTGGCTTCGCCCGTATTCATGGTCACCGTGTGGGAATCGTCGCCAATAATGGAGTCTTATTTTCTGAATCATCTCTCAAAGGAGCACATTTCGTTGATCTATGTTCCATGAGGGGATTCCCCATTATTTTCCTTCAAAACATTACGGGATTCATGGTCGGAAAAGATTATGAGCAAGGAGGGATTGCCAAGGACGGCGCTAAGTTTGTGCATGCCGTTGCCAATTCCCCTTCACCGAGATTCACCGTCATCATTGGAGGATCCCATGGTGCCGGAAACTACGGAATGTGTGGACGAGCATTTCAACCCCGACAGATGTGGATGTGGCCCAACTCACGTATTTCCGTGATGGGAGGTGATCAAGCGGCCCAAGTCCTTCTTCAAATCAAAAAAGATCAACTCTCTGCAACAGGCAAAACCATCAGCCCAGAAGAAGAAGAGGCGATCACGCTTCCTATTCTCGAGAAATACTCTCATGAGGGAAGCCCATGGTATTCTTCTGCTCGTCTTTGGGATGACGGCATCATCGAACCCGCAATGACCCGTGACATTCTTGGACTTGGAATAGAAGCGGCTTCATGCGCCCCCCTTGAGGAGAGAAAAGTCGGCATCTACCGAATGTAGGAGGTTCTTTTGTCCGAGACTCAAAAAACCATCGAAGTTCGCCGATCAGCAGATCGAGTCGATGTTGTTCTGAACCGCCCTCAAGTGAGGAATGCATTCGATGCTGTCTTGATTTCAGAATTGACCAAAACCTTTGCTTCACTCTCTGCAGACCCCGATGTCAGAGTTGTTGTCCTGTCGGGTGAAGGCAAGGTTTTCTCTGCAGGAGCAGACGTAAATTGGATGAAAGACTCCATCGACCTCACTCCTGAACAGAACAAAGAAGATGCTTTCCGAATGTCGGAGATGTTTAGAACCATCTCTAAAGCGCCATTTCCTGTGATCGTTCGTGCTCACGGGGCAGCCATCGGGGGAGGTACAGGTCTTGTCTGTGCAGGAGATATCACCGTCGCAGCACAGTCATGTGTTTTCTCTTTCAGTGAGGTTCGACTTGGGATTATTCCAGCTGTGATCTCTCCTTATGCGATCCATAAAATAGGTGCAGGTGAAGCCCGTCGGTGGTTTCTAACCGGGGAGCGTTTTGATGCGCAAACCGCACATCGTATCGGGATGATTCACGAGGTTTGCGATGACGACAAGCTCGATGAAACTATTGCCCACATCATTGAGGCCATTCTTGCCGGCGGCCCCGAAGCGGTCAGTGCAGCCAAGTCATTGATTCGAGAGGTAGACGCTCTCGATTCAATAGAACAGCTTCAGAGCTTGACCTCGCTGCGCATTTCGGAAAGACGTGCTACTGCTGAGGCACAAGGAGGCCTCAGGGCTTTTCTCGAGAAAACCACCCCCCCATGGATGACGACCGGATCCGACAATGCCGAAGAACGCTGATCAAGATCCTGCGACTCACAGAGTTCTGATTGCCAACCGCGGCGAAGCGGCAAGAAGACTGATTCGTACTTTCAGAAAACTGGAAGTAGAAACAATCGCTGTCTACTCCGACGCGGACAAAGGGGCGCTTTTTGTCGAGGAGGCAGACTTCTCCATCAATATCGGGGCTGCACCCTCGAATGAATCCTATCTCAGACTCGATAAACTCATCGAAGCTGGAAAGGAACGATCAGCAACAGCACTGCATCCAGGATGGGGATTCTTATCAGAAAACCCTGATCTAGCCACTGCTGTAGAATCGGAGAAGTGGATCTTCATTGGCCCTACTTCTGAACAAGCCAGAGATCTGGGAGATAAGGTCACCGCTCGAAAGTTGGCGGAAGCCGCTGGAGTTCCATGTACTCCAGCATGGTCTCCCGAGAAACAGGAACACGGGGATGCAGAGCCTTCCCTAGAGGACTGGACACGCCAGTCTGAGATCATCGGCTACCCTCTTCTGGTCAAAGCCGTTTCTGGTGGTGGCGGAAAAGGGATGAGAATCGTTCGGGATTCTAGTGCGTTGAAGGATGCCATTCATTCGGCTCGCAGAGAAGCTCTTTCCTCCTTCAACGACGATAGACTCTTTCTCGAAAAATTAATCGAACCCGCACGTCATATTGAAGTGCAAGTTGTCGGGGATGGATTCGGTGACGTTGCGATTCTAGGTGATCGAGAGTGCTCGCTTCAACGCCGCCATCAAAAACTGGTGGAAGAAGCACCTGCTCCACATATTGAAAAAGATATTCGACAACTGATGCATAGTGCCGCCAAAAATCTGGCGATCTCCGTGAATTACCGAGGAGCAGGAACTGTAGAATTTCTCTTGGACTCTTCAGGAGAAAATTATTACTTCCTTGAAATGAATACCCGGCTTCAAGTCGAGCATCCTGTCACCGAAGAAGCCTACGGAGTCGACCTCGTCGAACTTCAATGGCTGGTTGCCATCGGTAAGAAACTCCCTTCCAACCTGGATGGGAAATCTCCTTGTGCGCACTCCATTGAGATTCGGGTCAATGCAGAAAACCCGAGTGAGAATTTCATTCCTAGCACCGGCCGTCTTCTCGATTGTTGCTGGCCCTCTTTTGAGGGAATACGTGTGGATTCCGGAATTCGCTCAGGAGATACAGTGACGCCTTATTACGATGCCATGCTGGCAAAAATCATCGCGACAGGTGACTCCAGAGAGCAGGCAAAGGACAGATTGATTCAAGCGATCGACTGTACGTCCATTTCTCCACTCCAAACCTCCATCTCGCTCGGGAGAGACCTTTTGAAATCGGAGGAATTTTCATCCGGGAAGTTTTACACCCGAATGATAGAGACCGATTGGGGTGAATGGTGTTCACCTGTGATCCCTGAGAGCTGGGAGACCCCCCTCAGAGCCATGGCCAAGAAACTTCTGACCACAGAGACTAAATCGCGAAAAAGCCGCCAGAGACGACGTGGGACCTGCTGGGACAATCTCGAGGGGGTGCTGCCTTGAACCCTGACAGGCAAGATCACGACTGGAAAATCCTCGACTGGACCCCTCCTGTCCTCTTTGTAGAGAGGAACGGAGAGCAACACCGATTCGTCCTGACGGGATCTGCCAACCGACCCAGATTCAGTTGGCAAGGTCATTACCAAACAACTTTCGAACCTGCCAGAGAAGCAGGGAATTCTTCTGTAGACGGATCGACGGTCTCCCCTATGCCCGGAACAGTTCTCGAAATCAAGGTTCAGGTTGGAGATGAAGTTTCCGCAGGTGAGATACTGGTTGTTGTCGAGGCCATGAAAATGGAACTCCCTGTGAAGGCTCCGACACCCGGTCGGATTCAAGAAGTGCTCGTGAATGTGGGAGACTCTGTCGCTCAGGGTAAATCTCTGGTCGTGTTGTCCGGAAAGGAGCAAGATCGGGAGGAGCAAGATCGGGAGGAGCAAGATCGGGAGGAGCAAGATCGGGAGGAGCAGAATGACTGATCAGAAGTCAGAAACAGTCCGACTGGTTGAAGTGGGCCCACGAGATGGTCTTCAAAGCTTAGACTACCGACTGTCTATAGAGACCCGCCTCGAGTGGATCACCCGACTCTCTCAATCCGGCCTTTCCGAAATTGAGTGCGGAGCATTCGTCAGACCTGACAGAGTTCCCGCCATGGCCAGTAGCGATCAACTCTTTACAAAAATCAAGAACTCAGATTTTCTCGCCTGGGCGTTAGTTCCCAATCTCAAGGGGCTCGAACGGGCACAAAATTCTGGAGTTTCGGCCTTTGCATTTTTTACGTCAGCAACAGAAACATTCAGTGCTAAAAATGCTTCATGTTCACGCCAAGATTCATTGGAACGATTCAAAAGCTTGGTTGTCGCGGCTGATTCCCAACCCCTCAGAGCGTATCTCAGCTGTTGCTTTAATTGTCCATTTGAGGGCGAGGTCGAGGGGAGTGACGTTTTGTATATGACGCGAGAATTACTGGATTTGGGCGCTCACGAGATAGTGATCTCAGATACTATTGGAAGCGCTACTCCTGAGCATGTCCTCCAGCTCACCCACCACCTCAATTCGGAACTCTCTGCTGAAGTCATCACCTCAAAGATTTCCCTACACCTTCATGACACCCATGGACAAGCGGTTGAGAGTGCTCATGCCGGCTGGGAAGCAGGGATTCGGTCATTCGATGGCTCAGCAGGAGGCATTGGTGGTTGCCCCTTTGCCCCAAATGCTTCGGGTAATGTTTCAACGGAATCTCTGGTGACCCTCTTTGATCAACTAGGAGTCGCTACCGGTGTCTCCACCTCTTCACTGGCAGAAACTGCAAATTGGTTTTCCAATCAACCCCGAGAAATCTCATAAAAAAATCCCCCTACACGTTGCTGTGCAGGAGGATTTTTTCGGTGTTGGATTCGAGATTAGCAACCGTTAAAGGAAGCGCAATCGAGACCGTCCGCAGTGGGATCTCCACCACAGGCGGAGGCTGGTGCCGGAACGACCGGAACAGTTCCGCCTACTGAAATTCCAAAGATCACATTCAAGCTGTAGACAACATCGGCAATGTTATTAGTTCCGTCATCATTCACATCTGCAGAATCAAGGCAGCCCACGCTTCCTCCACCAAAGAGGAAATCAAGCAACTGAACCGGATCAGCAATATTCTGAGTTCCGTCCTGATTGAGATCATTGCGAACAAAGAAGTTATCGCGAACCGCTGTGCAAGAGCCTGCTGAGGAAAGAGCACCGCAAACATTGCTACCACTCACTGAAACTGAGTAACTTCCAGGGCCACCAATGGTGACAGTGGTCGAAGTAGCACCACCCCCCAGCGTTCCCACCAATGCGCCGTCCAGACGGACTTCTATCGCGGCGTAAGCAGAAGAGTTGGTCCAAGAAACAGTCGTCTCACCATTTGACTGATTCACCGAACAGGAGACTCCAGCTGGAGCAGTGGGCAAATCCACAACAGGACATGTAGCAGTACAATTTGCATTTGCACTCGTCACAGCGTTGGAGATTCCTCTGACAGAAAGGTTATCTGAGGCGAGACCACCCGTTGTCGTGCCACTAATGGAGACCACAGCGGTCGTCGCTGTACCAGCAAGGGTCTGAATCACAGCTCCAGAACCGTTCGTTATCTCGATACTGTCGTAGGTCATAGCATTCGACCAGGAAAGACTGAAGTCACAGAGACAAGGGTCACTGAGTAAACAGCTCAATCCGGTGACGGGAGGGGTATCAACAGATACAGATCCCCCTACCTTCGTAGGAATACGACTGATAGAGGTACCACCTGCGACAACACTAATAACAGTCTGGACATTGGGAGTTCCCAAAGTATCTGAGAAAACGAGTGATGTAGTACTTCCAGGCGCGGCGGCACCGGAGCAGCTGTAGCTCAATAACACAATCTCGTTATTGGTCCCCACTGCGATCTCGTCGAGAGGAGATCCCGTACTCAAAATACAACCGTACGTGCCCCCGGTTCCACCCGTGGGATTCAGGTCAATAAATTCAAAATCTGGACCGGTACCGAGATTAGAATCTGCGGCTTCCTGTCCCGGAGACATGGCTGTCAAGGTCAGGTCTGTTCCTGAATGAGCAACCCCCATGCTGTAGCCACGAGCGCCTTCGTCGTTGGATAACAAAACGGGAATATTAACCGTGCCGCCAGGAAGAACCGATCCGGTTCCGGCAGTAAGGGTATGTACCTGTGAAAAACTCAGGTCAGAGCAACAAAAAATGGTCAGTAGAACCAGAGTCAAGATTTTTGATGGCACATGGATCATGAAAAACATCCTCTTACCTTTGAATATATAGATCTGACTACCCAATTACTTGGAAGATAACCCACATCTAAGTTTCATATCACACGTCGTCGCCCAAAGTGAAACGACTTCAATGAATAACAATCCTTTTGTAATCCTAAGCGGCAAAAGGATTCACCAATAATAAGTACATTACAATTACATTACACCTCATAAAGGTATCGCTCATCATCTTAACATTTCGAGGGGAAGATATCTTATCTATTTCCTGACATTTGTGATTTAAATGCCAATATCCTAATACCTCATACTTATTGAGGTTGGATCAAGAAGGGGACGGATTCCATCACCGGGATCGAACTATTTGCCCCGTCGATGACAATCAAATTATCGAGTGGAATCGTGGTGGGATTCCCCCATATAAGTTGACCCGAGATTCCAACGCTATCCCCAATGAAAGCCTCTGGCTGTGTCTGCAAGCTCAGATTCACAATCGGAGTTTCATCAGTAAGTATAAGGGAATCAACAAAACTAAACGAAACAAGCATGCCTATGAGGACACCCCCGTCGATGGGGTTTATCGCCCAAAAATCAGGTCCTTCGCCCCCGTTTAGCGCAGAAGTTTCTGGAGTCTGAACGGCATCAATAAATTGAAGAAGATTTGAGTCGTACTGAATCGCCATTGAAATCCCTGAGAGAGAAGTCGGATAGCCCGGATTCAATTCACTCTCTTGGGCTGTCAACGTGAAGGACCCGCTACCCACACCGTCTGCAATGGAATATGGAACGACGAGTTCTGATCCTCTGTAGTCATATATCAATCGACAAATAAGGGTCAGCTCGAATTGAACATCTCCAAATCCATTAGAGGCAGTCACTGTGTGATGGGATTCTGTTTCAGAAAGTATTTCTCCACTAATCACTCCAGAAGTTGTATCGAATTCCATTCCACCTGGCAAAGGAGGCTCAATACTCCAAGTAGAAACAACTCCACAATCAACAACCGGAACCTGTGGATCAATAAGAGTCCCCACTGGTGCAGCAATAACTGCGTCAGGGTACTGAAGATCACAGGGTGCTGCTCCAAAGATGGATATCAGTACTGGAAAATTAGAAGCACCCGTCGGATTCAAAGCAGATATCACGTACTCGATAATAGGACTTTCTCCTTGAGCAGTCCCCTGCAGGATTCCTAGTATAGGATCGAGAGTCAAACCCTCAGGCAACTGCGGATCAATCCTGTATTCTTCTACGGGTCCACAACCCACATTTGGGATCATGGGTGCTAAATCTTCACCCGAAAAGAGTTCAATCAGTGAGGAAGAATAGGTCAGCCCACATGGTGCAGGGTGATGGATTTCAATCTCAAGAGTGAAATATGTGGAACCCGCACCATTCGAAGCCTGTATCTGGTAAGAAGATGTGACTTGCGTCTCCTGTACAGTTCCAAAAATAGTCCCTGTCATTTGATCCAAAGACAATCCGGAGGGTAAGGAGGGAGAAACAACCCACTCTGTCGGAACTCCGCAACCTACTAAGGGATTCAAAGGCCCAACTTCTTGCCCAGTTTCCAAGGTTAGATTCAACACTGGGTACGAGAGATCACAAGGAGCATCCTCGACCACTTCTATTTCTATTAGAAAACTCACATCTCCAGATATGTTTCCGGCAAGGATGATATGACTTGTGGGTCCCCCTACGAATTGGGGAATCCCAGAGATGATTCCTGTCGTGACCTCAAGAATGAGCCCAGCGGGAAGTGGAGGAAGAGCAGTGTAGCCCGTCGGTGATCCACAACCGTTAGAGGGTACGAGCGGTGACAAGGAATGACCGACCGTTAACTGAATCTGGTCACTGGGGTATTGAAAATCACAGGGTGGTTCTGGCAACACTTGGATCTCAAGCGTTGTTGTCGAAACACCCGAAATGTTTGAAGCGATAAAGGTGAATACCATTCCGTTCGAAGTCTCCAACGGTTGTCCTGAAATGACGCCAGTTTGTGTATCCAATTGGATTCCAGCAGGCAGGGCAGGAACCGACTCAAACATCGTCGGCAGTCCACAAGCGATTTGCGGAGTGAGCACCTGAAGAGGTGTACCCACTTCCAGATCCAGTGAGTTCACCGGATATACGTAATCACATGGAGGTTCTGGATGAACTTCCAAACCGAGGAGGAACTCCGCGAAACCCGTTGAGTTAGACGCTCGAATTACATGATCAGTCGCTGATTGTTCCTCCAGGACAGTTCCTGATACCTCGCCCGTCTCAGTGTTCAAGAGAAGGCCTTCTGGCAACGCTGGATCTACCGAATATTGACTGATGAATCCACACTCAGATGTCGGCAAGAATCCATCGGCCAAAACATCTCCCACGGTCAATGTTATCTCAGATTCGGGGTACTGGAGATTGCATGGAGACTCGACCAAGACCTCAATAGAAATGGTGAAACTTGTGAATCCTGCAGGATTGCTCGCCATTATTTCATGATGAGTGAGTGGGTGAACTCCCCCTGCTTCTCCGGAAAGAACCCCATTTGAAACATTGAGACTCAAACCCACCGGCAAAGCGGGATCGATGGAATATATTGTCACATCTCCACAACCGACAACTGGAAGCAGTGGTACCAAGGTTTGTCCTTGAGAGAGCGAAACAGTCTCAACTTCGTATGTCAGTTGACAGGGTGGAGGGCCAATGACCTCAAGTGCCAATATCGTGCTGGCGGATCCAAACTGATTGAACCCACTCACCAGATAATCACTCATAGGCTGGGTCACTTGCGCTACCCCACTGATGCTGCCCGTTGAAGAGTCAAACAATAACCCTTCAGGCAGTTGCGGAATAATGGTCCAGAGCTGAACAGGACCACACCCATACAATGGAATAAATGGGCCTATAGGTTCACCAAGAATGACCTGGATAGATTCTGTTTCATAACTTAATCCACAGGGAGTCGTAGGTAGAACACTGATCATTACTGTAATTACAAAATGGCCGCTAGAGTTTTGAGCCATGATGGTATGTGGAGTGGGAGAGTGAACCTCTTCGGGAACTCCTGATATCACACCTGTTTCGGGATTCAGTAAGACCCCTGCAGGAAATTCTGGAGAGACTGTCCAGTTGTCAGGCTGCCCCCCCGAAATGAAGGGTTCGACCGCAACAATTTCTTTGCCGAGAAGAAACGGGCCCAATCCGAAGTACTCCACTGTTTGGGGTGGAATAACTTCCAATTGAAGTCCACCAGTACCGCCCCCACAGCCGGGGACAACGAGTAGTAGTAACATCAGGATAAAGGGGATGAACCTGATCATTTTTCCTCTTCAAGGGTAACTTCGGTAGTATGACTAGAGCCAAAAATGTGAAGTTGATCAGTCGCCAGAAGTTTCCGCAATCAGTTCAACATTGTTATCAATAGTCACTGGTAGAATCCCGGTCACACCATCTAATACGACGGTGTTCTCGACATAGGGAACACCAGGTTGACCTGCTACGGGATTTCCCCACGCCAAACTGGAAAGGATTGAATCCGCATCTCCAGAGGTATTTTCAGGAACGGTCACGTAGTTAACAACAGCGATCTCGGTCGGAGTTTCTGCGCTGATACCTGGGAAATCAGGACTAAAGGAAAACACGATTCCAAGGGTAAATCCTGTCGACGTTTCGAACGGCGTAAAGAAGTCAGGGCCGTCTCCACCGTTCAACCCTGCAAGGTCTTCTCCGGGTTCGACTGAAGTGACGTCCAAACTTTCGGGATCGTGCGCTAATGCCAGAGACAGCAACTGAATCTGCGTTGGGAAAGTCTCGTTATCTTCTCCCTCAGTCAAAATGATTCTTGCCTGAGCTCCACCTTCACCTGTTTCAGGATCGAAGGATCCACTCAGTTGATCGATTTCAAAGATGAACACTGGAGAGATACGCAAAGCTACTTCAGTACTGTCAGATCCATGTTCATTTGAAGCGGTAATCGTGTAGACGATTCTATTGGTCTCGACTGAAGGATTACCGTTGATCACTCCTGTCGCGGGATCGAGGGTTACTCCAGCTGGCAAGGAAGGGTTAATCTCCCAAAGATCAGCTTCCCCACAACCGACGGTCGGAAGAATCGGATCCATATCAGCATTTGGAGCAACAACCTTGTCGGACTCTTCATAGACGAGCCCGCATGGGCCTGCAGGTAAGATCTCGATCAACAAACTCGTTGCTGCAGAGCCACTTTCGTTACTCGCAGTGATCTGATGTTCTTGTGGACCATGACTGATCAATGGAGTTCCACTGATGATTCCTGTGTACATGTCGAGCAAAAGACCCTCAGGCAATGCGGGATCAATACTGTAGTCGTTCGAACCTCCACAACCGAGGGAGGGGACGAGAGTCGGAAACTCTGCAAACGCAAGAACGCCTGTCACCTCTGTGACGGGGTATGCAAGATCACAGGGAGCCTCAGGTAAAACTCTGATAGAGATGCCATAGCTCGTTTGTCCACCAAAGTTCGAAGCCGTCACCGTGAAGAAGTTTCGAGGGCACGGCTCCTGAGGAATTCCGGAGATCGAACCATTGTCTTCATTGAATGAAAGACCTGCTGGCAATTGAGGTGCCACTGCCCACCCCAGAGGGACGGGACCGAGAATCTCGGGTGCGGGGATCTCTATGGGATCACCGACCGTCAAAACCCAATCTTGCTGGGGGTAACTGAAGGGAGCAGGTGCCTGGATCTTTGAACTGCGTCCGAAGCAACCTCCGAGGAGGCCCACAACACAGACGAGTAAACAGAACTTGGCGAAGATTCGGCTTTGGTTCAGCATCGGTCCTCCGCGGGGCAATGGCCCCATTGGATCTTTACGACTCGTAAACTGGTCTGGGCAAAGTGCCACGGCCAGCCGGGGAGCTGTCGTTAACAAAAAGAGTTCGTATGCCCGATTGTAGCTAGGGCGGGTTTTTTGTCTATCCTGCCAAAGATCAATGAATAGAACCGGAAATAATGCCCGGAAGAAGATACTTTCGAACACAGAGCCAAAAATAAGAGGTTATTGCCACTTATGCCTTTCCCCCAAGCACATCACCCTAACATTTTGAATGTGCATGCATAGGTGTACAATGGGATTACTATCGATAGCCAAAAGGAAGTAAGGCTTTGCCGAAGTAACCCCACTGAGACCATTGCCCGTACGTACCTATGGAGGAATGACATTGAATTGCTTGAAACCGCTGACTTCGATTCTATCGATGCTCTTCTTATGCATTTCAGTAACACGGGTGGAAGCGATCGACCTCTGGGTCCCCTCGGAGTACCCCACCATTCAGCAAGCGATCTTCGCTGCCAATTCGGGCGACCAGATCTTGGTCTCACCTGGCACCTACCAAGAAAACCTCTCATACATAGGAAAAGACATCTCCATCCTTTCCACAGCAGGATCAGACCAAACGACGATCGATGGATCACTGCTCACTCTAGGCCCTGATGAAGGAGCCACCGTAACCTTCTCCGGTGGAGAAACCGAACTCGCCACACTAGACGGATTCACAATCACAGGAGGAACGGGAAGGCCTATTACCGATTCTTCTGGAACTTACCGACGAGGTGGCGGGATTCGAATATTTATCGCCTCCCCCACCATCAAAAACTGTGTCCTCAGTGGGAATTCTGCTGAATTCGGATCTGGGCTCTATGCAGAAGAAACGCTTTCACTCGATCTTTCCGATGTGTCGATTTCAGGAAATAACGCATTGGAGGGCGCAGGAATCTACCTGTCCAACTGTGGAGTCATCAATCTTCAGAACTGTAACTTCAGCAATAACTCTTCAATGACAGCCGGAGGAGGAATCACTCTCAATCTGTGCTCTCAAGTCAACATCAACACATGTAGCTTACTGAATAACTCCGCCATTATTGGAGGAGGACTCTATTCGAGACTCTCCACCATCACAATGTCGAATCTTCAGCTGAGTAATAATCAGGCTTCACTTTTGGGTGGAGCAATCACCTTTTACCAAAGTACGGCGACGATCAATTCTTCATCGATCATAGGAAACTTCGGTAGCCGCGGTGGAGGAATTGGACTCGACGGCGGAACCCTCAGCATCCACTCCAGTATCATCGCTTCGAATACCGCGAATACCAATGGCGGCGCGATCGCTTCCACGATCAACCTGACCCAAGTTGAAGTGCACAGGTCAACCATCACTGGAAACACCTCCGGAGGAAGTTCAGGAGGAGTGTTCTATCCTCCAACAAGTTCAGGAGGAGCTTTATCGACCTTGCTTGTCAATCACTGCCTATTTTGGAATCCACTGACTTTGGAGATCGATATTCCAACATTGGCGCAGGTCGACTACAGCGTCATTTCCTCAGGGTATCCCGGATCAACAGTGTTCCTCTTCGACCCCGTATTCACGAACCCACTCATTGAAGATTTCTCACTAGATCCCAATTCTCCCGCCATCGACGCAGGAGACCCTCTGTACGAATTAGACCCCGACAACACTGCTCCTGACCTAGGAGCGATCTTCTACGATCAAAGACCTCTCCCTCTTCTCGATTTCTCGTGGAGCATACCCAACCCTTGCTTGCAAGAAGTCACTCTGACTTGGGAGTCCGCTGGCCCCGCAGACTTTTTCCTCATTTCAGGTGGGCCTGATCCCTCCCAATTATTGCCGATCACGACGGTATCAGGGACCGAAACTTCATTCGTCCACGATCCAGGTTTATCAGGAATGATGACATACTGTGTCGAACCCAGTCTGGGAGGATTCACCCCCGCAACAGGCGCAAGTTGTGGTGAGGTAAATGTTCCTCCTCTGATTCCACAGATCCCTATCTCCAATTTGATCTGCAATCTCGATACAGCAACCTGTATCGCTGATCTGACATGGGTTAATGAATCCAGTTACAGTTCTATCCTTCTTCAACTGGGTGCGACCTCACTCACCCTCCCGGGAAATGTAACCTCTGTCACACTCCCTGCGCCTCTAGGATTGAATACGACAGCGATATTGACACCCGTCAGTACCTGCGGAGCTCTTCTTCCTCCCGTCAGTTGTCAGATCTTTTGTCCGGCTCCAGGCCCACTGTTTATTCGTGGAGATGTCAATATGGACGGGATGAGAAACCTCGCGGATGTCTCATCTCAGCTTTCCATCCTGTTCCAATCTGTAAATCACACCTGTTTAGATGCTGTGGATACGAACGATGATGGAAACATCGACATCAGTGACCCTGTATTCATGCTTCTCTTTCTTTTTTCAGGTGGCTTAGCACCGGCAGCACCGGGGGCGACTTGTGGGATTGATACCCCGGCACAAGATTTCCTGCCCTGCCAAACAGGTCAAAACTGCCCTTGATAAAGACACCCAATAAGAACTTGAGTTCACTCCGGCATTTTTTGGCCAAAAGACCCCACAGGACCGGAGTAGACATTCCTCACTATTGACAAAATGACTAACAAACATACAATATGTGTATAGTTGATTCACAAAGAGAAGCCGGAACCTGCACCCAAACAATCATTTACGACAAATTGGGATCTCCGACTTCACTACAAATTTCATTGCGAGTTGAAGTTTGTTAACCGAGGTAGAGTAATTTGCGAGGAGTGTGGGATGAACGATAAAAGAACTCTTACTACGGGAGAAATCGCCAGCTATTGCGGCGTGAACTTCCGTACTGTCATTCGCTGGATTCAGCGTGGTCAGCTTCGTGCATATCAGTTGCCCGGTCGTGGTGATAACCGCGTCGAAATCAGCAACTTCATCTCGTTTCTAAGGGAAAACAACATTCCCATTCCGAGAGATTTCCTGCACCTCGCGCGTCGAGTACTCGTCGTCGAGAAAGAACCCACCGTCTCCAAAGCCATCGAAATCACCCTGAGAAAACATAACTTTGATGTATTCATGGCTCAGGATGGCTTCACCGCGGGATCACTGTTGAGAGAACACCTCCCATGCGTGATGACACTCGATCTTCGAGTTCCTGGTCTGGGTGGATTCGACGTCATTGAATATGTCAGACTCGCCCCAGAACTGAGCAAGACCAAGATCTTGGTGATCAGCGCCATGGAGCAAGCTGAGTTGGACAGAGCCCGCCTCTTGGGTGCCGACGACATTCTCGCCAAACCTTTTGACCCCGAAGAACTCGCTCGTCGAGTAGTGCGCCTAGCTGGAAGCGAACTTCGCGCCTAGGCCCATCCCTGTACGTTTCAAAAACTAAACCACCTTTAACTCCAAGAGTTGAAGGTGGTTTTTTTATGGGCAGTAAGAATGAGATTCACATTCAATGAGCAATGGGTCAGCTGCCAAACCACACCCTGGGAATGGCTCAACGGGAGGGATTCCGCTAGAGAATAAGTAGGTCAGAATTCGAACCGCATCTCCAATGTCAGTCGCTCCATCTCCGTCAGTATCCTCGGCGGCAAGGCACTGTCCCGGAGAATCCAAACCAAAGAGTCTTCTCAAAAGAATGACGGCATCTCCCACATTAACGTCACCATTCTGATTCACATCTCCTCGAACAAACCTTATGGGTACTTCAATATCCAACCAGCCAATACCTGCATTCACAGAGACGGAGATGCCACCAGTCAAGGAGAGCGTTGGACCACCGATACTCAAGGGAGCAGGAGCTATCGTCGTCTGTATTGGATTCGAAAGGGAAGCAGTCTGCACTCCAAGAATCGCAACCTCATTGATCAGCCCAGCACCCAATCCACCCTGACCATTTCCCTGAAGAATCGCGCTGAGAGTCACAGGGTCCTGAGGGTTTACCCCGAGGTCTATGGACCAAAAATCCGGGCCAAGCCCTCCAGTGGCCAACATGACCGCTTGAGAGGGTACTAAATCCAATGGGATTAAGAGTGCTCTATCAATATCGATGGCGGTATCAATACCTCTGATTCCAAGGTTTGCGATCCCTTTCAAAACCAGATCAGACTCCAGACCTGCCGGAATTCTTTGGGAATCAAAATAGACGTGCCCTCGTAGTTCAAAAGCTCCAAAGAATGTCGTAAAGAGCTTCAGATCAGTATGTTCTATAACCATCTCCCGAGTGCCGTTGTCATCCAGATCATGAAACCACAGAGATTTGGCACTTTGATAGGTGACATAGAATGGCCCGGGTTCAAAATCCCCTTGTCCATCTCCATAGTGGATCGAAATTACTCCACTTGAGAAAGGAGCAACGGCATCTAGGTGGCCATCTCCATTCATATCTTCAAGTTCGAATCGATGCATGACCCCCCAACCCAATTGCCCCAATTCAATCTCGTTTTGACGAGAATATTGAAGGTTGCCCAAGCCCAACAATGGGATCAGGGATTTCGTCTGCCATGTCCCCAAGAGAATATCCATGACACCGTCTCCATCAAGATCGGTTGTTTTCACCGCATAGGGTTCAGGCAATAGAGGGAATAAAGCTTCTGAAACGAATGAGAGTATTCCTGCGCCGACATTCTCGAAAACTGAGAGGCTATTCCCGCCCCTGCAAGTCATGATGACGTCATGATCACCATCTGCATCAAGATCCTCCAGATGGACATCCCTAACCATCGAAGACCTGAAATAGTGCACCGGAGTTTCAAAAGACATCACACCTGGTATTGCAGCGACATCGCCCATAAGCACAGATACATAGGCAGGCTGAAACGCCTGGTCAAGAATGTTAGTACCAGCGATTAAATCAAGGCGGCCATCCTGATTCAAATCCCCCACCGCAATATCAAATGGTGTGCGGTTGACTTGTTGATCAAGAGAGAAATCGATCCGACTACCCGGGATTCCTAGCTCAAAGGGTACTATCGAGAGAAATCCTCCCACGCCAAGAGGATGAGACCACGTAAAGACAAGATCTTCGTCTCCGTCTGCATCCAGATCAGCAGCAGCGATCGCTCTAACAAGACCATCGATGCCAGCTCCATAGTCGAAGGATTGGATTTCTCCATGAACCCCATCGCCAAACCCTGTAGCAATTACAATTTGGCCACCGGCATCGATAGAACACAGATCTACAATTCCATCACCTGTGACGTCCGATATAACCGCGGCCGCAATAGTGATTCCAACAGAAGTGGGAACAGGACTGCTAATTTGAAATTGGGCGCACGATTCACGTCCATCGCCCAAGAGGCATGCGACGAAAAACAGCCATAGATAAGATCTTCCCACCAAAGCACTAGTGAACTTCATCGAGTTCTCCAAAAATAACATAGCCGTGGGATACTTCCCCCCTCTGCGGAGAGAGTTGATCGCAGTAGATCCAAATATCGAAAGGTCTACGAGTGACAATAATTTCAAATAACCGGGCTACATCTATTATGGCTGTATTCGCAGTTCTCCGCACCCTCTAACTGAAGTAACTCTCCTGACATTCGCTCATGCATTATGAAACGTTGATAAGGCTATTTCACTTTAGTTCAGCAACCAGCTGAGCTATCGAAACACAAATGAGCCTGCCAACCGATCAAGGGTGGCAGGCTCATTTTTAAACAACGAAATATTAAAACACGATCAGGGTGCAGTTTGTCTCTTCTGCGGGAACTGGCCCATCACCCAGATAAAGATCTCTTTTTTCATCTCGTCGCTTGTTTGAATCGTCATCTTGCCAAGAACCGTAGGCGTCGACTGGTATTCTGACAACTTGATCCAAACACGATAACTCTTGCCAGCAACGACTTCCTGAACTCTGGTACTGAATGCATCCTTAATACGATCGTCCAAAGCAACACCAGTCACCTCAAATTGAACTGAAGGGTCGCCTCCTGTTACGAGAATACTCTTCTCAACTGGAGAACCATCCTTGAGCAGTCCCTTCGTCTCCTTGTCCATGAACTTGATGTTGTTCTTGGGTTGAAGAACGATGCGGTCCCGGTGGTCAATCTGAACATTAAATTCAAGAGTACGGTCAACTCCGTCACTTGTTTTCACGTCCAGATATAGCTTTTCTCTCAGAATCGCAGGCTTGTTATTGGGTGCAGCGTCCAGGGTGATCTCAAAGGACCGCCCGGCCTCTTGCACGACAGGCTCTGACGCTGTCACACGCTTCCCTGCGGAGCGTATCTCTGTGATCTCTACATCAAGCGGTGATCCCGCGTTGAAAGTAAAACTTCCATTGAGAGCGGTACCCGCAAGCCCTTGTAACTTCAGTTGAAGAGGACGGGTTTCGAGGATTTCGAGAATCGTCCCTTTCAGAGTCAAAGTATATTCAGGGTTCACCGGATCATTGGAGAAGACCTTCAAGTTCTTGGCGACACCTTTACCTCGAACCTTTTTTGTATCGAGAGTTACTGAAACTTTTCCCACCCCGCCGGGGGGGATTTGGTCGTCGTGATCGGCGACCGTGCAACCTCAGGTACCGTTAACTTTTTGAATGATCAGGACCTCGTCACCCGTATTCTTAATTTCGAATTCATGGTTGAATGGGGTTTCCTTGATAAGCTCTCCCCATTCAACGAGTGGATTATCACACTCGATACGCGGAGAACCCGGTACTTGTCCTGAAAGCGGATCGTGGTTCAAACCCAATGCTGCAAGTGGCAATATTCCCAGCGCAACCATGAGGGCGGCTCGCCCTAGGCTTGAAGAACCATAGAACAATTTTAAAATCATCGACTCTGCCTCTTCCTCCAAAGTGACCTGCAGATCTTCGGACTCCCTCAGAACAGGGGTCCATCTGCTGTTGAAGTATAACATCCTACGAAATCTCGTAAAAAATGTGAAGAATCTCAAACAACTAATAACAAGTTTGATCTGCAAGATTTTGCAGCAATAGCCCGTCAAAGTCCGAAATTCATCAAATTAGTATCCCCTACAGAGATCTATTCGTAAAAAAATGGCCCGCGAATGTTATTCGCGGGCCATTTTCAAGGGAGTAATCCCCTTTGTCGTACTCACTTGCTAAGGATCAGTCGCAAAGACCAAATCCATCACATGGGAGCAAGTTATCAGTGGGATCCTGACCACAGAACGGATATGGAGCAGCTGGAAGTTGTCCATTTGCGAACAATCCACTCAGCGAGAACACCACGTCAGCGATGTCAATCTGCTCGTCGTCATTCGCATCCAATGCTGCAAGACATGCAACACCGCGTCCCTGGAACAAGTGAATAATGGTTTCCACCGGATCAGAGACGTCCAACTGTCCATCGACATTGGCATCGGAACGAATCATGGAAGCAGCGGCAGAAGTGGTCTGAGTGATATCGATTAAGATACTCGCAGTTGCCATTCCACCATGATTATCCGTGATTCTGTAAATCATGGAGTCTTCACCGTCCCAGTTATTGTCAGCATTGTAAGTCAGTGTGCCATTGTCAGGGTTGATCTGCATCGACCCATGGAACGGACCACTAATAATACCGAGAAGAGACAATGTATCACCATCGACATCTACGTCATTGAGCAGAGGCGCAATCGAAATGCTGGTTCCACCTTCAACGAGAATACCCGAGTCATTATTTGCAATGGGTAGGTCGTTAACAGGGAGAACGTTCATGCGAACGATACCTGCACCGGACGACTCAATATCAGATACTTCATACGTAAACTCGTCGATTCCATTGAAGTCCGGGTTAGGAACGTAAATCAGCGACGAGATGTTCGCTTGCGTATCTACTGAAATCGTGACTTGTCCATTTGCGGGTTCCCCGATGTTTGTCAGAACGAGTGAATCGCCATCTGCATCGAAGGCCTGCTGCAGGATTGAAAGTGCAGTGAACGTTTTCAAACTATCCTCAGGAAGAGGGAAGATGGGCAATACTCCTGCTTCCGGAGCGTCATTCACTGCGAGGACTTCAACTTCAACAGTGGCAGATGATTGTCCACCAGCGTTATCAGTCACCGTGTAAGTAAAGCTATCGAAACCATTCGCATTGGGGAATGGTGTGTAAGCGACTCTGCCATCAATCGTGATAGAGGCCAGACCCAACAGTCCATTCGTAGTTGAGGCTAACTGAAGAGTATCTCCATCGACGTCAGTATCATTGGCAAGAACATCCACAGACACCGAGCTGTCTTCAGCCACTTGATGACCAAAATCATCATTTGCAATCGGAGCGTCATTCAACGAGAGAACTTGCAGACTGACCACACCCTGATCGGTGAGGAATCCGTCTGAAAGAATATACGTGAAGGTACTCGGAGTGATTCCATTGTAGTCCGCATGAGGAGTGATCCCGATCGAACCGTTGGTCTGCCAGGTTACCAATGCAGGGAAATCTGCTGGGACATCCACAGACAGCACCTTTAGTAGATCGTTATCGACGTCGCCATCATTCGCCAAAACATTGACCAATGTTGGAATGTCTTCCAGTGTCACTGCAGTATCCGGATTCGCAATAGGAGCATCATTGACCGGTGTCACATTGATGGAAACCATTCCTGAAGAGGAAGCTCCATTTGAATCAGTGACCATGTACATGAAGTTATCTGCAACTCCAACAGACATGTCGGGGAATGGAGTGAATCGAATCACACCACCCTGAAGTAACTCAACGCTACCGTTGAATGCATTGATGATCGGCAGAGATACCGTCATGGCATCGCCTTCAGGATCATAATCATTACTCAAAACATTTATCTGAACAGGCTGGTCTTCAAGTGTTGCTGCAATATCAGCACCCAATCTTGGAGCGTCATTCACAGGAAGTACAGATACGTTTACCGTAGCTGTTGAAGAAAGTCCCTTACCGTCAGTAATCGTGTAGGAAAAGGAGTCGATCCCATTCTGATCAAGATCTGGAGTGTACCGCAGTAATCCACCACCCAGATTTTCGACGCTACCAAAGGAAGCAGGTCCAGTAGACGCCACTTCGAGAGTATCGTTATCTGGATCAGAATCGCCACTAAGTGCATTGATCACCAATTCAATGTCTTCGTCAGTAACAACATTGTCATTTGACGCTACCGGTGCCTGGTTACCCACATAGAACGTCAATGTGGAAGAGGCCGTTTCGCCAAGCTCATCTGAGATGATGTAATCCCAAACACTGGGACCCGTGCTATTCAGGTCTGAAGTGAAAGTGAAAGTTCCATCTGCATTAGTTGTCATTGTCCCGGTGGATCCGCTCACAGATGCATTTATGGCATCTAGTGTGATCGTGTCACCATCGACATCCATGTCATTGCTTAACAACAATTCGGCCTGGAATGTGTAAGTGGCACTTGGAGGAGTCAAGAAGTCGGCGTGAGCCTCAGGCGCATCGTTCTGAGCAGCGACGATGACCAAGACTTTTCCACGTGAAGTTCCACCATGATTATCAGTGATACTGTAGTGGAACTCGTCACTACCATTGAAATCAGGCGCTCCCTGATAAACCAGTCCAGACCCTACTCTTTGAATCGTTCCGCCATTCAGGCTTGTTGACTCGTAATGAAAAAGGCTAAGTTGGTCGAGGTCCGGATCAGAATCATTCAGTAGCAAATTCTCGTCTGAAATCATTGCAACTTGGTCTTCATCTGCACTCAGAGAATCCTGAAGAGCTAATGGCATATTGTTTGGAATATCACAATGTGCAGTAGTTAATCCATCCGACACCCCTGCAGGCAATGCTGGATTGAGTCCCGGTACCTCAGAGTAAGGCTGCATAAAGTCGTTCTCTCCAAAGGGATAATATGCAGTCATTCTTTGGGAAGCAAACGGTGGGATACCATTACCAATGGAGTGAGATACCCAATCAGGATCACCCGCAGATGGGAATGGCGTCAGTGGAAAACTGCCCACCGGAGCGTCTGCAAGACTTTCACACCCAGCATCTTCGTAACAGCCACCAGGGCCAAGACGACGATCTAAATTCCAAGGCATGCCTTCGAAGATAAATGGGTAGTAGTTCTTATCGAGGTTGATCTCTACAAACTCAGGGTGACCCTGACCTTGTCCCGTAATGTACATTCCATGCTGAGCCTCAAAACCAAGAATATCTCTTGGGAAAATTCCAGGATTCAGAGACATACTATGCAGAGTACGACCCACTACTTCTTTAGAGGTAGGACTCATTAGAGCCACTTCCTCTTCCATAGTTCCTCCCTGGGGGCAGACATTAAATCCGCCATTAAGAAGGTTCAAACAAGGGCCATGGGCAGCGGGGGCTCCCAAAAGGAAATCCACATCGTATCCGAATTTGTTGATATGACCGGCGTTAGGAGGGATGCCATTAAATCTTGTACCAAGGTTTCCAAGTGAGGTGCCCCAGATGTACTCGATGTCTTCTCCTGTGGCGGGGTCTTTGTGCAACTTGTAAGTGTGCACATGCATATCGTCGATTGTCGTGAAGGCAATACACAATGATTTGATTCTGGCGTTGTCAAAGGGAGGAACATCTCCCTCAACTTCGTCATAAATCATATAATCAGGCTGATCATCTTGATTCTTAGTCTTCAAGCCAAGCTGAACCATTCCTCCATATGAAGAGAAGAATCTTACGCCGTTGATGACTTCAAAATTTCCTTCAATACCAATGGGGTCACCCACTTGAAGAGGAACAAAGAAGGTCGAATCCGGCACAGTTCTATTAAGTGGGCCTTCAAAGTTACGATTCCATACTGGGCAGAACTCGTCACCTTCACCCGTAAGGATATTCGCCCCAGCATCATCATCGCGATTCCCCAAAGTATTATTCGTACTTGGAATGCAAACTGGGTAACCAGTCCCAAACGTCCAACTGTAGTTATCCGGATCAATAGTGAATCGTGGATCTGGACTACAGTTTGGCATTCCAGCGATACAGCCTAAGCCGCTCTGAATCGTTTGACGAGTATCTGGGTCGTTAATGCGACAGATCACACCACGCTTATCGGTTCCGCCATCTGCAGACGGACGCTGATTCATTGTTCCATTGACAACAAAGTAACCGTCTTGGTAATTGATGTATGAAACGTATCCGCCGACAGTTGGAGGAACGATTCCCCCAGCGACGTTACCCGTCATCGATTTATTCAAGAAGACATCTCCAGCGATAATAGATCCATCTTGCAAGCGGTTTGCAAGGATTTGCGCACCACCTCCCTGGAGACCCTTACTGCGAAGACACTCATCAGTGCTCGCCAACCCGGACTCTCCATTAGCAAGACATTCCGGTGACGCACCTGCCACGAGATCCCTGATGGTAAGGCGGTTAGCAGGGAGGTCTATCATTAATCCACTTGGGATTCTGACAGCTACTCCGTCGGCAATAATCCAACCCGCAGAGAACATCTCATCCATGTCGTCGACAAAGATGTTTTCGATCTCACCAAGGACGACCACCGATTGAGATGTCGGATGGGGTACATTTGCGATCTGTCCCTCGATATTGGTCGAGGAAAGAACTGAACCAAGAAAGATTGTCACGACGAGCGCATTCGCGATCATCCAACCCCTCTTCTTTGTTTCTTTCTCGTTAATGTTGAACATGGTGTTCACACTCCTGTTTTCTTTTCGGTTATTGAGAGACCTATGGCTGGGAAACGTCGAACCTGAGAGTTCCCTGAGTCGCTCCACCGTGAGGATCCGTTGCCGTGTATTCAAAAGTTTCAATTCCAGTAAATCCAGTTGCGGGGGTGTATATGTAGTTCCCATTCAAGAACTGCAATGACCCACCTTGACTGCCATTACCGAATGTCAAATTAATGTGATCACTATCTGGGTCAGTCACTATTTCAGCTTGTGTAATGACCAAGGTCGAACTCTGATTCAAGTCGAGGTCGATACCCAACTGTCCACCTAATGCTGGCTGAGGAGCTCCATTGAGATTTGAACAGGGGCCTGCGATTTCAGGGATGTCCATCGGGCCAGTGCCTGCCGCAGGCAGCAACTGGAGGTTCTCCCAGTAGACTCTGTCGACCAGAGTCTCAGCACCATTGAGTGGGTCCCCATCGAGGTCCTCGTATGTGAATGGCCAGTATCCGAAGGCCCGTTCCATATTTCCAGGAACGAACTGCAATCCAAGGTTTGCGCCGATTCCAGCACAGTCGATGGTGAATGCACATTCAGGGTCAGCACAGTCGGCCAATCCGTCTCCGTCGTCGTCGAGGAAGTTTCCACAGAATCCTGCTTCACCGATTTCTCCACCGGCTTGCTCAAGCAATATGCAGAAGTTATCCATGGCGCACTCGGGATCGTCACAGTCGACAAGGAAGTCACCTTCGTCATCAATTCCATTATTACAAATCTCACCGGCGATCGGATCAGGAATGCCGGGATCAACAAGGTCGATATTCAAACCACCCTGAACACCAGTGATCGGGTTCAAACCTGAGAATGGGAACGGATCGAGGCGAAGATCTCCTACTGCAACGAGGTTAATATCTTCACAATCGAGGATCTCGTCACCATTGACATCCGCGCAACCACCAGGGCCGAGACGACGATCGAGATTCCAAGGCTCTCCTGCGAAAACCAAAGGCCACCACATACGGTTCAGATCGATCTCACCAAACTCGGGGTGCCCGACACCAGCGCCTGTCAAATACCGATCGTGCTGTGCGGGCTCACCCTGAATATTGAGAGCTGTTACCCCAGGCAATAGTTCCGCTTCATGAGTCGAAACCATGACGATTTCGCGAGCGATCGGGGACACAAGTGCAAACTCTTCATCCATGGTTCCTAGATTTGGACATACATCAAAACCTGAGATCCTGAGTTGAGTACAAGGAGATCTTCTTGGACCGACTGGTGCTCCCTTAAGGAAATCCACGTCGTAGACCATTTTGAAGATGCTGCCACCACCAGGTCCAATTCCATGATTGATGTTCATGGGATTATTAACGCTGCTGGCGAGGATTCTCTCGTGACCTTCGTTCGTCGAGGGATCGATATATAGTGCGTAGACATTTACTTGAGAATCAACAAGAGAAGAGAACCCAATAAACAGGGCCTTTGCACGCTCGTTGGCGAAGCCTGGTGCATCCCATTCAGCTTCATCCGCATTCACGTATGAAGGCTGATCGGGAGTATCTCTGGTGAGGATCGCTCTGTTCACTCCGAATGTGTGAGCGGAGAAAAATGCGACTCCATCAACAACTTCCTTGTTACCTTCTGCTGTGACATTGTCTCCCAATCTGAGCGGAGCAAAAAGCGTAGAATCGTCTGCGATAAATCCACCAGATTGCTGTGGACCTTCACGATTCTCCTGAGGGCAAAATGGATCACCGACTCCATTGGAGTCTGATCCAGAAGTCCTGTTACCACCCGTTTGGGTACTGGGGATACACATGGGGTATCCGGTCAGGAAGCAGACTGTGTAGTTATCCGGATCATTTGTGAATCTCGTATCCGCACTACAGTTAGGACCGTCACCACAACCGATTCCACTTTGGATGGTGTGAACGCCGTCCGGATCGTTAATGCGAACCATAACGCCTTGACTATCAACTCCAGGTTCACCATTCAATCGAACATATCCATGATCGTAATCGATGTAGCTCACTTTACCGCTGACCGTGTCGACGTCTTTTTGGATGAAAGCGTCTCCGGCAATGTTTCTGCCATCAGCCATCTGGTTACCAAGGAGGTGAGCCGTTGCTCCACCACGACCACGCAGAGAACTATCGCCTTTGACCAGGCCCGATTCTCCGAACGCGAGCGCTTCTGAAGGCGCTTGGGCGAAAATCTGCTGAAGCGTCAATCTATTCGCAGGAAGATCGATGAGCAGATTCGCTGGAATGATCCAAGCCTGACCGGCAATGACCATCACTCCCGAAGAGAATGGATCGTTCATATCGTCTACCGACATGAACTCTATCTCTCCGCTGACTCCCGCACCGGTAACACCCATCGTTGCGTCACCCACGCCCAACTGAGCAGAAGCGCTCATTGAAAAGCATGAGACGAACAACACGAGCCACAAAAACTTCGCCAAATTGTATGGAGTTTTCAAGGCACAGCTCCTATCAGAATTAGCCTTTTTGTAATCAAAAAGTCTTTTTAGTAAACACATTACACACCACCTACAGCAGGAACTCCTGCTTGTTAATTCTTTTAAACAAGGCCTTATCGACCAGAATATCCAAAATGACGTACATTTGGCTTCTGGGCCAGCATTACTTCAAACCTTATGTTAATACTTAGACACGTAGTTACAAGCACCATCGAGGTCTGTTTTTCAAGACTTACTAGAAGAAGCATACAATCGTCTTAGTTAACTATTGACACTTCTTACTATTATGACTTTTTCTTGCCGCAACGACGAATCGTCGCGGCAAGATATATTCCGAATCTTCTAGGAGCAGCTAGGATCTCCTTGCTCACAACCCAGTCCGTCAGCAGTCGGATCGACTCCACAGCCGTTTATCGGCGCAGGCATAGAGGCTCCTCCAAAGAGGTACTGAAGCATGCGCACTGCGTCAGAAACGTCGAGATTACCGTCGTCGTTGGCGTCAGAGGCGTCCTCACAGGTCACTTCTCCAACTCCAAACATGAATCCGAGCAATGAGAGCGGATCAGAGATATCCAGACTTCCGTCTCCATTTTGATCACCCCTGAGGAATCTCACGGAACAATCAAGGGCGACAGAATCGGCCGAACTCTCCTGAGTGCCACACTCTCCGATAACGACCAATTCAAGGACGTATCCGCCGGCGCCGGGAAGCGCGACTACCGTAGAGCTGACTCCACCGGCAAGCGTGCTAAGGACCTCTCCTGCAGAAACAATCTGAATCTGGGAATAGGTACCCTGGTTTGTCCAGGAGAGAGTCGCCTGACAAGTATCGACATCGACACTTCCAGAGAACCCGATCGGCGCCGAAACAACTTCAGCAACAAAGTCGATGCTGGTACTTGCTGCGGGACCTTCGATGTTGTCCATCGCTGGAACAAGCGTAAGTTCATGTATTCCATGAACACCCATATCGATCGTTGTCTCAGTTTGGGATCCAGGCAAGGTCACCATAGGAATACCGTTACGCTCCAAGCGTATGGAATCGTAGGCTTCAGCATTATTCCAACTTAAGAGTACGTCTCCCTGACAGTTCTCGATCAACTGACCTTGCAGCCCTGTAATGGGAAGCGGTGCCATCGAACCGGCACAGGTGTTGGAATTGTCTGAAACGACTCCATTACTGCTAGGAACAACCTGATACAAAGAGGTTCCACCAGTGGCTGCGTTATCAAGGTAAGAGGTTGACGCACCCAGGACGGTGTCGATCAGACTTCCATTTCGAAGAACATCGATCGTGGTATAGTCTCCGCTATTCGTCCATGAAAGTTGGACTCCACCAGCGTTATCTGAACAGGTCAGATCTAAAATCGGCGCTGAAGGTATCGTCGCCATGCACTGGACAGAACTTGCAGAAACGTTGTCTTTAGATGCCGTCAGTGTGTAAATCACTGCACCACTGGCGACTTGACTATCGAAGGTCTGAGTTGATCCACCACCTAAATTCACCAGAAGCTCACTGCCTCTCATGATCTGAATCTGGTCGTAAGTATCTGTATTGGTCCAAGAAAGCAGAACACCACCCGTGAGGGGCTCGCACTCGAACAAGACGACCGGAGTCGGTGCGACCAAGATTCCACAAGAGTTTTCTCCTGAGGTCAGACCGTCGAAGTAGGTCTTGATGACGTAGTTATGAAGACCAGATCCCGAGTTTGTCAGGAAATCATCCTGATAGGAATTTTGGATCTGAGTCAAAATATTGATCAGTTGACCGTCCCTATAGATTTCAGCTTGCTCCCACGGCTCCGGATTCACCCAAGACAACACGGCGATCCCGCCATTGTTATCACAGTTGAGTGACTCCACAGGAAGTGGCGCACGCTGCACAAGACAGCCAGCCTCAGCCGAATCAAGTCCGGAAACTGTTGCGATCAATGAGTAGTTCGACTCACCCGGTAAAGAGGTGGTATCGAGGTAGGACGATGCTTGACCATCCAGCTCACTAATCAAAGTTCCATTGCGAAGCAAACTCAGTGAGTCATAGAGCTCAGAATTACCCCAAGTCACCTCATTCTGTCCCATTGCGACTGAAGTACAGCCCAAGATTTGTGCAGCGAGAGGATGACGGTCTGCTCCAACGATTGCGGGTTCACTGAAGATGAGATTACCCGAAACGATCGACAGAATTCTTCCGACAACTTCGTAGGAGTGATGACCAGCAGGCACGCCGCCATCAACAAAGATCTCAGTAGTACCGGCCAACTGATCACCCACTTTTACGCCATCGCGGAAAATATCGATGGAGTGATAAGGCCAGGGGTTTGTCCATTGCAAACTCACCTGATTCACGTTCACATTCGAAGTGAGATCAAGAGGAGCTGGTGGATTCACTAGAACCGTGCAGTGTGCACTGAAACCTTCGTGGGCATCTTCGCCTCGAACGGTGTACTGATGCTCACCCGGAGGAATCGAAGTGTCATTAAAGCTTGCTGCTGTTTCGGGCAGAACTGCAACGACTTGATTGTTTCTAAGAATCTTAAAACTTGTCGAAGCATCGTTTGGGAACTCCTGCGGGAGCCAAGACATCGTTATCGATTCTCCATCCTGAACGCATGAGAGGTCCTTGACAGTCCTTGGCTGAAGAAACTTCACTAGAGGATCTAGAGGGCGACCGGCAGAATCAGTCTCTACACTACGCCCTTCGGCACCGACTGCAGGAACTGTCTTGAATCGATCGATAGCCACGGTATTCGTACCGGCGATCACATCTCCATTGAGGTCACTCGCTAGCGCACCTTCTGGAACCCTGATTTCCGGATGATCGAAAGGAGCTTTTTCCCAACGAACCCGATCATCTGTCAATGATTCCATGAATGCCACCATGGCCAACTTCCTCTGCTCATTAATAGAGAGGAATGGCTGCGGGATCATTTCAGGGGCTAAAGTATCGAGGTTTTGGTCAACGAAGTTTCCTCCGCGTGCATAAAAGTTCACCACTTGCTCAAGAGTTCCGGCACCTCCGTTATGGAAGTATGGGCCTGTCAACTCGACGTTACGCAAAGTTGGAGTCTTGAACATGCCATCCATGTTCGTATCCTCCCAGGGAGCAGGAGGAGGGGTAACAACGAGCACATGATCAGCGAATGGCTGGAAATCATGGAAGACAAAATCAGGGTCAGCTCCGTTGGGGATTCCGTCGTTGTCAGCGTCCAAGTTAGGAATGTGTGCCTTCTCTTGGAACGTTTTCACGATCGAGAAACTATGCCCGAATGGGTCAATCCCACCACGACCGATGTCCTCCCCTGTTGGAGTTACACCAAGGTTGTAGAAGCCTCCATCGTAAACCGAAAGTTGCATATCCCTCATAGGCATGCGCTCCAGAAGAGCTTCGATCTCTGAGGCCTCTGGCTCGAGAACAGTCAAAATCTTGCTGGTTCCGGCACTCGACCAAAGAGAAGTCGTATGACAGAACATGCAAGTTGAATTGGCAAGAACTGACATGCCCTCATGCTCTAAAGCAGTCAGAGCATTAAGGTCACCATTTGGATCAGCCGGATTTCTTGTCGCTCTCCACCATTGGTCATAGCGAGAGTCTTCCGAAATCAGGGTGGACTCATACATCATGATGGCCAATCCCCAGTAAAGGGAGAAGTTGGCTTCCATCATTGAAAACTGATCCACGCCATTGGGAACGCCAGTGACAAGGTTTCCATCGGCATCGATAATAGGCTGAAGGTCAGCAAGAAGGTTTCCATTGGCATCGGTACCATGCTCGAAGAGCTGATCACTCGCCCACCAGGATGTAACGAAAGCAGATTGAATCAATTCCTGATAAGTCGTCTCACCCAGACCTTTTCCGTCTGTTGCATCACTCATTCCTCCGAGAACACTATCATTAGGGTGTACTCTTTGAGTCGCCAAAGGCTCGCGGCTGAGCAACTTTTTGCCCACCTTATAGAGGTCACGTCCATGGGCAGACATTTCGTTGCCACTCATAATCGGACCAGCAGCCTGAGAGGCCAAGGAAGCTTTATCGAGAAGAATTTTTTCCTCAGTCACTGTTCCATCTGGCTGAACCTTGTAGACAAAGGCATCGGGGTTTCTCGGTCCCCAGTTGTCTCTTCCGTTGAACCAGAAAGACGCTCTTCCATCCCAGAAGGTCTCAAGGAAGTAGATGGAGTTGATCACTGTGGGAGCGTTTCTGTCTGTGACATTACGCATCTGAACCGAAGAACCGTCAGAATTGACCTTAATGCTATCTGCATTGGGAATGCTGACGATTTCTTCATCAACAACTCCATTGGCGTCCTCTGTAAGAGAGAGGAAATTTGAATGCAAGATTCCTGAAGAGCCTACGGTGTCATCGACGCTCTGTATGACTGCAGATGTATGATCATTTGGGTTGGCCAGTTTATGCAGCGGGAAATCTGCTGCAGTGAGGCGCTCGTTAGCAACAGTCAGGTCGAAAACCTCGTTGTGACCGTTGTACAACTGATGAGTTCTACGGTTGTCAGCTCCGGCGTGATAATGGCATGTCGCACAAGCGATTTGATCATCAGAGCCTGCCTGCATATCCCAGAAGAATGCCTTACCCAAAGCAATCGCCATTTCAGGGTCAGCAATAAAGTCGAAGAGATTGTCAGGCAGGGGAACGGGCAAGAAATTCAGCGCTGCAGGAACTTCTAATCCTGGCTCGATGGGAGGCGGAATGAGGAAGACAGAACACTCTGCTCCCAAACCCTCAGCCTGACCATTTGCACCCGTCGTCATTCCGTGAACGGAATAAAGGTGGAAATTGGCAGGGACGTCCATATCGAGGTAACTCGTGGAAGAACCATTCAGATACTCCAGAAGGACTCCGTTACGACGAATCAGAATCTGATCGTATTCGCCCGTATTCGTCCAAGAAAGTTCCAAATGCGCCACTTCAACGATGCATTCGAGGTTTGTTGGAGCTGCCGGCGGGACAGGATCTGATTGAGCCTCAAGTGCTGGGCTGCAGTAGCCCAGAACAATGGCCGTGAATAATGTGAGCAAAACTTTTTTGACGTCACTGCCCTGCCAAGATTCTTTGGATTCGAATCTCTTAGAAACAGTGTGTACAGACTTCATGTGAAGATCTGACATTTCGTCTCCTCCCAGATGGCTCGCTGAAGCCATTTCGCCTCAACTCAGTTGAGGTATTTAGGACGAATCAGAGTCGTAGATACTCTTCTATCGTCGTTGTGCCAATGCGTTTCATCCATACGACCGATTAACACGTAGGGTAACAATATCCCTACAAACCGAATGGCTGATAACGCAATACTAACAATACATTGGGATAACTCAAGCATGTTCCGGGTATACAAGGAAGGGTGCGAATCCTCGAAGAAGGGATCTAATGAGTATTTATAGGGACAATTACGTCTCAATTGTTAACTATTCAAGGCAGAAAACTAAGGCGATTTTACCGCATTTGAATACTGGGAAAGAATTGAAGAAATTGAGGTATGATGGACATTAAAGTTCGCTCTGAACGGAAAGGCACGAGACTCGCAATGGGCACATGGATTCGTATTTCCTGGTTAGTAACCATTCTCCTCGGCGCCTGGATAGCCGAGTCTCCTACCTGCGTCGCTCAAATGGCTCCCATTCAAGGATTCCTACGGGGTGATATCAATGGCGACCAATTTATCGACCTGAGTGATCCCGTTCTCTTGCTTGAAGAAATTTTTGGCTCAGGAACAGGACTCCCCTGCGAATCTTCGGCCGATATTAATATCGATGGCTCTCTTCAATTAGATGACGTCATCACCCTTCTCGGGTTTGTGTTCTCTGGCTCCCCTCATGCTTTACCGGCACCTTTTCCCAACTGTGACCTCGACATAAACCCCACAGTGCTGACCTGCATGGAACCTCCTTGCTCCCTCGGAGAGGTGACAGAAACCCGACAACTCACCCTTTCCACATTTAGGGAATCCCTCCCCTATATCGATCAGTTACCCCAGTTTCGTCATCCAGAGATTCGTTGGGAGACCGGAAATAGCGCAGGATTGATATCAGAATCTGTGGCTTATTCAGGGTACGGAATTGTTCCCGGCGACAATTTGCCGGGTGACCTGAGTCTTGATACTCGCTGGGGAACTCTTTCTGCGACAAATATCCCCGCCGGAATACACGAGTTTGATCTTTTTGCCAAAGCTCCGAATGCTGAATTGGTGTTCTATAAATGCAGACTGGCTGCCTTTGAAGATTCAGAGTCTCAAATACAACCAGCACCCAATCTGAACATCCCCGGTCAGCACTCTGTCTCTGTCCTCGAGACCTTTTTTGAGTTCACTCATGATTTACCCTGGCCGCCTCCCTACCCACTTTGGAGCTGTAACTCTTCACCCCCACCTAGTTCTCAAATCACAGATCTAAAACCACTTCGAATCCTCATTCCTGAAGGATTGAGTGGCCCTGCTCCCATTCTCATCTTCCACCACGGAACAGGGTTCGATTGGGACGATTACGACAGTCTATTGGGCTTTGTGGCCACGCATGGAGTCATCTGTGTCTCCGTAGGGAACACTTTTTCCTTCGAAGTCTACACCGATTGGTACTGCTGGGGAGGACACGATGCCGCCGCGGGAGTCCTCCTCAGAACCCGTGAAGTCGTTGAAGCGATGTCACAAGATTCAACTTCACCCCTCTTTGACCTTATCGATGTGCACAGGGTTTTCTATGGCGGCCATAGCCGTGGTGCATCAGCCGCTGTCACCGCGGCTGAATTGGAACCGAACACACCAGGATTAATCCTTCTTCAACCCACAGATGCAAAACAGGATTCTTGGATAGGAAATACGACGCGTTGGCAAACCCTTCCGGATGTTCCAATTTTGAGTGTCACAGCAGAACAAGACACCGATGTCATCTACCCATATGCCGAAAGGCTTCTGGAGAGAATGGTAGGAGCCACCACCGCAGTCTGTATTTACGGTGGTTGTCATGGCTATAGCAGCAATTCTTCAAGTCTGGGGTGCGGCACATGTACGTGGATTCCGCAATCACCAGCCGTAGACTCTTGCCCATACATTTCCCGCAGCCTTCAGCACGATCTGACCCGTAAATGGATGCTGGCCTTCCTGAATAGGTACGCATTCGATGACATCAGCATGGAAGGCTTGCTATACGGAACAGAATCTCAACTTTCACAATACGAAAGTGTCGCAACAAAAAGGAATCTCTCGGGAGTGATTGAAATCGACAACTTCGATCAGTTTCCCTTCAACTCGCAAGGGTTCGAAATATCTCATACGAATATGATTCTCTTCAATTCCGGTCCCTGTTACGACTGGCCTTTCCCATTGCCTCAACCTATCCCTGAGATCACAAACCTGATTTGTATCCTGCCTCCCCAAGGAGACTCGAGCATCAACATGCCCTTAGGCTTCATCTTCGCTCCCATGTCATTGGGTTCGCAGAAGAACCTTAAATTCCGGATCAAGAATCATGACGTTCATGGGGGGCTCGACAATATAGGGTGGCACTTTACGGCAACACTCTCACTCAGAGATTCTTCGACACAGACAGCAACTCTGAACCTGATGAACTATCTTCCTGAAAATGGAAACCATCCACAGTCCATTTCAGCCAGCCCAGTTGTTCCACTGAAATATCAACGGTTTCTAGACGTGACGATACCTCTGGAAGACTTCCTCAACGTCAATCCCAACTTGAACTTCAACTCGCTAGGAATGCTCGATTGGGTATTTACGACCGACGGAACCGCTCCTTTTGATATACGATTAGGTATAGATGATCTGCGCATCGAATAAAGAGAACAGATAAAGAGAACAGATAAAGAGAACAGATAAAGAGAACAGATAAAGAGAACAAAGGCGCGGGGTTCGGTAAGAGAAGAGACCCTTGCCAAAGAATCTGAGAGTATCAACGGAGGTCACTCACCCATGAGCACTCACAGATCATGCACCGCCCACTGAAGACCCGCCCATAAGTCGCAGCCCCCCCATGAGAAGCCCAAACCAAACTATTTAACGGAACTGTATGAGATCATTGCTCAAACAGTCACGTCAAATAAATTCATCCTCCTCAGTTACAGTCCGCAACTGGGAATGGGAAACCGGGAGGCGTTCCTCCTTGGAATAAATACTGCACAAGGTAAACGGCGTCTGCGATGTCAACGCTGCCAGAGCTGTTCACATCCGCTCTCTCCACCGGCTGGGGAGAAGGCGATCCGTTAAAGAGTTGTAACAATATCTGAATGGCATCCGAAATATCCACTTCTCCATCATCATTCAATTCACCGCGAATAAAGGGTGTACATTGACACTCATCGGGAATGCCATCTCCATTAGAGTCGGCACTCGTCCCAGCGGCGATGTCTGTAGCGTCATTCACTCCGTTACCATTGCAATCATTACAATCCAGATCAGATATCACGAGATCGTCGATCGCAGCTTCCACCACAGAAGGTGAGCCCAGATCAGAAGCGATGAATCGAACTTGGACAGAACTTGTCAGCGTAATAAATGCGGAGAGATTAAACTGCCGCTGTATCCAGCCTCCGCCTGTATCCGGTCCAGAAGGCCCCACTTCTTCAAGAAGAGCCCATGTTACGCCCCCATCCGAACTGATCTCCGTACGGAAAACATCTTGTGAAGGACTTGCTCCTGAAGTGTTGGAATACCAAAGGAAGTAAGAGATTTGAGGATCAGTTGCCGCAGAGAGATCGAAGACCGGAGAAGTAAGAGTCGTCGTTCCTCCGTCGATATCGTTTGTCCCGGCCCCTGAACCCGCTGCAGCCTGTCCGGTAAACCAACAGAAACTGCCGACCTGAGAGTTATCATCTTCGGGTTGCGCGACGGTTCCGTTAGGGTCTCCAAGGGTCCAGACCCCTGTCGTCGCATCATCCGAGGGGAGCCCCACTTGCCAGCCGTTATCGATTTCCATGTCTTCACTTACGAGAGTATTCAATCCCGATCCGGAAGTCGCTGCGAAGAAGCCTGCTGGAGAGGAAGGCGGATCAAACTGGATTTCTCCCGTCAAAGCAGCCGCAGAAACATACCAACGAATTTCCGAGCCACACGTCGAAGGCGGGAAATTTCCTTCAAAGATCCCAGGTGAGATCTCGACCATACTCGAGGAAACGAAACCTGCGCCATTATCGACCCAGAGACTAGGAGTCGAACTATCGACTGAAAATCCTGTCTGTGCATTGATCTCAACGATGAGGGTATCTCCAGCGGGATTCACCAAATCAGGAATTCCTGCAGGATATCCGAAGGCAAATGGAACAGGCTGAATGCTCCATACATACAGGCCTTTTTGCATATCACTCCCGATGACAATGCCACTCGGAAAGTAGGGATAACAACTCCAAAGACCACTGAAGTCTGCGTTGTCATCCTCGGGGACAGTATCAAAGAATCCGACCTCGGTAATATTGAGTGGATTCGTATCGTCTAGAATTCTTAATCCACTCCTGTAGTTCGCTTGGAAGATTCGGTTTCCGAGAGTGTACATATTGTGATTTATGGATGGATTGTCACTGATGTATTCCGTCACCAAGCTCGGAGACCCCAACACCCTGACATCAAAAACGTATGTCTTCGTCCCCTGAGAACCATTTTCATCGAGCTCATCCCCAAGGTAGAAAAACTTATTATCCGCTGACACCCAACCTTGATGAGAATACTGAGATCCTCCATATGGCGTCGAGGAAAGCACGATAGGATTCGCCTTGTCGGTCACATCTACAATATCAAGAACGGCAGGATTGTTGCCGGAACAAGCAAATGCGATCTCTCGCTCTATTTGCGTCGTCGTATTCAAGATTCTTTTCACTTGAACGTCATGCACATACCTCTCGCCCCAACTTCCCACGAAAACCGGATTCCCGGGGTCTGCGAGACTATAAATCCTGAGGCCGTTTCCACCACCACCACAGCGGTAGAGAAATCCACTCTCTTCATCGATAGCGACATTATGAGTCGCTGCTGAACCCACGTCATTGATCGTTCCAGCAAGAGAGACGACTCCATTATCAACATCGGTCAGGTCGATCACTTGGATCCCTGAACCCCCTTCACTCACTGAATAAGCAAATGTGGAGAAGCTTTTCACGTCACGCCACAGACTTGTAGGACCAGCGACGGTATCGATCACCACAGGGTTACCAGGATTAGTAACCTCAATCACAGTGGTCCCCGAAGAATGCGCCATCAGGGCATATTCGCGTCCAGAGGCTGAAGTATGACCCCAGCAATCGTTTCCATTGGAAATTCCGGCCTGCATCTCTGGGAGGGTGACCCAAGAGAGCAATTCCACTCCATTGGAAGTTCCCCCGACGGGACCAAAGGGTTGAACCCCTCCAGCATCTCTTCTGTATCCAGACCCGTTATAAGGAGGAAGCACGTTTCGTGCTTTCAGATCTTCCTCGTGTCCTCCGACGAATGGAGAGCTGAGGGAAACCACGCAGATTCCTAAAATGAGGAGGGACTTCAAAAATGATTTTGAAGAGTAATATTTCTGGATCAAAACCAGTAGGCCAATCCTGCTAGGAACGATGACGAAGAAAGAATCATTCATCATCGTGATAAGACCTCTGGAAAGACTGAACCTCAGATGGAGATTTGTTTGGGGAAAATTATTTCCAAGTTCCCAGCAAATCCATCTCAGAAACGAAACCTAACAGTCCAACCGGCGGCAAAAGTATTCAAAATCGGGCTACCCCCATTATACGCCCTCAAGTCTGAAATCAAAAGGGGCCACGTATACACCCAAATCACTTCAATAAAGAGGTCATCGACCTCCCTGTCCATTATTAGTCCGCTTTATAATGTCTCCAGAAATCGCTCCAGCAAATATTCCTCACCCGGAGTGAAATTGAGTTCTTCCATCAAATTTTCACCGTGGTGCCCGGCCGCCTGGCTCTTTTTCCGAGCCCCATCTCTGCGAGTATAAAATCGAATCACACTCTTTAAGTCTTTCTGACTTCCGTCATGAAAATAAGGAGCGGTGTGACGGATCCCCCGCAATGCAGGGGTTCGAAATGCCCCCCAAACAGAGGGATCTCTCTTCAACCTTCTTGTTCGATCGGCGCCTGCCATTTCAGAGGCCGTTGAGAATTGCCCTTCAAGATTGAAAGGGTTCGACTTCAATTCAAGAATTCCGCCATATCGGCCAGAGTCTTTTCCTGAACTTCCAGAAGTCAGCAATCCCGTGTCGTGAAACTCTCCATCTGAAAGCAAGGGTCCTCCGTGGCAGAGAATGCATCGCCCCTTATCCAAAAATAAGATCAATCCTCTTCGTGCTTCCGCAGGATACAGTTCAGCTTTCTGAAGATCCGACGTCGCCACTGCGTCCATATAATCGTCAAATGACGATCTAGGAGCCTCCAAAGTGGCTTCAAATGCAGCGATAGATCGACCCGCTTTCGAGAAAGCCAAATCTATTTCTTTTCGCCTCTTCTTCGAAACGAGAAGATAGTCCGGATGCCAATCAGAACCGGAACGTGCTTTCTCCGGCAGACCATCCAAAGAAGGCAACGGACCAAATCCTTTTTCAAACAAATCCCTTCTCTGATCATCCTCGTCGATCCAACGAAGGAGCATGAGGCGATCTCCCCCCATTTCATCTACGGATTCAATCGGCTCAAGAGCTTGTGCCCACAATGAGTCCCAACGCCCGTCCCAGCCCCACCAACGCTGCCCAGAAACGCCCCACAGACTTGGAGTATCACGTGCGATTCCTTGGAGGCCTCTCGGATGTGATCGTTGATCTTGAAAGGCTCTCTCTGCGTCGTGACAAGAAGCACACGAGTTCGAAGGATTCTCAGAGAAACCCGTCGCATAAAAAAGCAGCTCGCCAAGGTCTCGACGAAAAGACTCTTTCCCTGATATCGAATCAGAAATTCTGGGATCCGAGCGTGCCAAGGAAAGGGCTTTCCCTCGCCAAGGTTCTGGTAGAAGGGGATCTTCCAAGAGCGTCGCCAAAGAGAGGATGAGCAGTAAACCTGGCATATCTATTTAACCGAAACCCAAGCTCTCGCACGTTCAAAGTGCGGTCCCTCTGCGATGTCTACTGTCAAAAGCCAGCGACCTTTCATATGAAACCGGACTCCGGGCGTCAAGAATTCCCCCTTCACCGACCTCTCGGTATCAACGTCGATGGCCAGTCCATGACCGTGCTGGGGCATGCCGGCATCAAAATGAACCCTCACCTCATCCGAGACCGGCCCATCTGCATCAAACACCGTCCCGCTCACGGTAAACTCTTCATTCTCCGGAAGTTGTTCGGGAATATTAAGGAGGACCCGGTAACTTCTATCGCCCGTCACCATCAATATCTGGTCGGAAGCGACCTTTACCATTTCAAATGGAACCTCCTCCACTGATCGCACGGAAGGAGACAAGGGCTGGCACCCGACCAACAAGAGTAATGCAAGTCCCAGTACGAGAGAGATCACCAAGAGAGCCATGATCCACCACCCGGGACCTTCAGATTTTTCATATTCAGGATTCATCAACTCTCACCCTTCGTAGGAGTACCTATTTTTGCATTGGGGAGGTAAGTCGCACTTCCAAAATGCTTCAATACGCCCTCCTTATCGAGGACCACTCCCCTGTGATTTCCCTGATCCAGAATCCAGACTTTGCCATCCTTTGTGATTCTCAAGGCCGCAGGTCTGTAAAGATCACGCTCCCCAGTTTTCATTCGATTCTCTCCAACAGTGTCTCCAAGAATGACGAGAGTCTCTCCCGAGTCTTCGTTTGTTTTTAGAAGTCGATGCCCCTTCGAATCTGTCCACCAAATAGAACCATCCGCATGACGAGCCACTCCTGCAGGCTGAACGGACACTCCGTCGACACTTCCTGAATGAATCACTTTGACGGATCCATCCAATCCGAGCCGTACTATTTTTTGAGCACTGGAGTCTGCAACAAGTAGACCATTTCCATCTTCAGAAATGGCACTGATTTTCTTCAGCCCAGCAGTTTCTCCAAGAAGCCCCAATGCCCGGAACTGATCGTTCAAAAGAAGTATTCGGGGTTGGCCCTGATCTACGACCGCAATTTGGCCATCCTTAAGACACGCAACAGCACCGGGAATAGGATCTACATCAGAATTCCACCCTGGAGTCATCGCTGCCAATTGGGAGAGATCCACGCTTCGAATGAAAGCGGTGATCCAAGGTTCTCGAACAACGAGTGCAGATGGCGGTCTGCGGACTTCAAACATCTGCAATCTTCGATTCCCTCGATCAGAGACGACAAATCTGGGATATCCAGGTCGGTGCATAAAATCGACCCCTGAAGGTGTGCGAAACCGAGTTACTTTAGTTCCGTGTCCACCCACATCATCGATCTCTGTTGGACTCTGCTGACGATGATCAAGAATCGAAATACGTTCGGAGTCAGGCTCAACAACGACGAGCAGAAAACTTTCGTCACCGTGATCGATGGCCCAGCTCTCCCCAAAGTGAGAAACCAGATCCACCCGCTGCCATGATTCGGCTGGATCTGCAGCCATTTCTGGATCTCTCACAGAAAAGACCTGAACTCTTCGTTCGCTCGGTTCTAGAACAGCAACGTGCATGTTGTCTCGATCAAAAACGATTTCCTCGGGGTAATGTAATCGCCCGTTGGATTCGCGAGGAATCAAAGAGTGAAGCCCCCAGTGATGCATCGCCATGCCATGGCGACCCAAAACTTGTATTCTGTGATTATCCCTGTCTGAGACGAGCATCCAATTCCGAGAGATGATCTCCAAGCCCCATGGTCCTGCGAACAAACCGGGAGCGGCACCATGATCTCCAAGCCCTTGATCGAAACGGCCTTGGTCTTCGCCTGGCATGCACGAAATCACCCGATGCCAGCCCCTGTCACTGACACGAATCTGATCTTCGAAGACAGATATTGCAGTCGGATCAATAAATCCATTCCAAGAGTGCAAAAGCACTCCTGAATCAATGTCCAGTTTTAAAACTCTGCCTTGGATTCGATCTGCGACAAGAAGACGCGAGACAGAAGTCTCTTTCTTATTTCCAGCTGTGATCGGGTCCTCATACTGAGAAAGTGCGACAGGTTCCCAAGGACTCCCCCAACCATCCCAGCGACGGAGCACCTTACTTTCACGGGCATCCCACAAAACCAATTCTCCCAAATCGGAGCCGATGACAAAGATTCCTTTATCCCATTCCAACATGCAGGAGGGCTTCCCTTTGAGGGGAACACTCTGGGATTCCCCTCTATCAAACTGCGATTCATTCCAGCGGACCGTCCATAACTGCTGAGCCTCTGTGAGGAGCGCAAATCCTCCTTGAGAGAGGCCGCAAATCGTTGCTGGAGCATCTTCGGGCCACTCAAGAACACTATGAAAAAGGCCTAGCCTTTCCAGTGTCTCTACAGGAATATCAGCCAGATCTGGAGTCGCAGCCCACAGTTGGCCAGAAGCCAGAATTGGCGCAAGAATGAGTATTACCAAGAGGCTTATTTCAGTGACGCTCTCAATAAGTCTGGTTTTCGACAAGGATTTGTTCATGGCCACAGCGTCAACCTTTCTTGCTCAGACATTTACAGCATCCCACTGGATCGTTGCAGAGGCAAGTCTGCTTGAGTCTCGCAAAGTGAAGACTTGGCACCTATCCTGACACTCAGGGAAGGAACTCGATGGAATCACCTGATGGAACACGAGGATTATGCTGGCGAGAAGATCGCTGGATTCCATGGTCCGAGATTCATTTGCGCCAACAAACCCGAGGCGGCCCCGGTGGACAACATTCCAATCGTTCAGCCACCGCTGTCGAGTTACGTTGGTCAGTGACGAACACTCATGGTCTCACTCCCCCAGAAAAACAAAGACTCCTCAAAGAGCACATTTCTCGGCTAGGGAATGAAGGGGTCCTTCGAATTCTGGCCAGCGAGGAACGATCTGCCTCAAGAAATCGCCAGAGCGCTCTCGAACGGTTCAAGGATTGGCTATCGTCGTCGTTAAAGAAAAAGAAAAAACGTACCGCCACTCGTCCCACACTTTCGAGTAAGCATCGACGACTGGATGAAAAGAAAAAGCGATCACGAATAAAAAAAGATCGAGGCAAATTCTCTAGGGACGGTGATTAAACCCACGTCTATTGGTATTGGCCCGCTCTTGAGGCTCGCTGACTGCCGTTTGATGACAAAACGAAAAAAGGGAACCCCTAAGGGTTCCCTTAAAAAAGCTGGGGTGGGAGGAGGGGCTCGAACCCTCGACCTCCAATACCACAAACTGGCGCTCTAACCGACTGAGCTACACCCACCATCAATTCATGCTCACTGACTCTTCACCCTCTGGTCATGGATAGAATCCAAAACCAAAGATCAGAGCCAAGGGGCAATGGTGGCGGGATCAGGGGATCGTGTCAAGAAGACCAGAGACTCAATGCCAACAGATCTGAAATAGGACTCCCTTATCTCCCTGATTATCGAGGTTCGCAGTCATCCTGAGGCTCCAGCATGAATCTGCTTGAGAATCGAGTTGCTGAAACTCAATGGTGGCTCCAAGGCCCCAAATAACGGAGTCGCTGGAGTCGATACCTTTGGGCTGAATAGGATCATCTGCCCAGAGAGAAAGAAAGGATCGAGATCTTACTGTGGAGTCTAATTCAACAGTATCTTGCGGTTTCCATGTCTCCTGAACCCAGCAGGGGGCATCCAGAAGAGGGTCCCTAATTCCTGAATCCAGTTTTGATTCGAGGGTATTCGAGAGAACCATGGCCTGAAGTGAGTTTCGATACGATTCGGATCCGAAATCAGGATCTTCTCTGAGATGCTGGAGAATTATCTGTCTCCCCAGACCTAAGACGAGTCCATCCCACTTCGCTGAGTTCTCATTCCCTATCACAGTCATTTTTGCTGGAATCTGAAACGAATCGTTCTCATCGAACCTATCCGTCTCAGAACTCTCCAGCTCTTCGACGAATTGGCTGAATGCGATCGAGGTCAAACCCGGATTGACCAAGAGCGTAACCGGGAGATCCGATATGGGCCCCGGTGTGAGGGTCGCTATGAGTAGGCACAGATTCAGAGTAGAGATCATTCATACCGTATCTGAGACGAGAAGACTCGCAGAGAGCCTTCACGTTCATAAACTTTGATCTGTTGCTGGTGCTATTTGGAAGGGGACAAATCGCCACTAAGGACGACACTGGAATCCTCTAGAGGACTCTCTACCGATGATAAAGGTCAGCCTCGAACCGCAAAGCCCTAAGTTCTTCGGCTCGCAAGACGAACGAGATCTTCGGCAATCAATGCCGAGTCAGATTGCTCAGCGACGACTCGACGGACTCGATCCTGAGCCTCGACAACAGGAAAACCCAAGACTTGCAGGGCTCGAACCGCATCCGCTGCTGGTCCCTCGGGTACCCCAGCTACAGCAGGACTGCCCACGATGGATGCCAGGTCTTCCTTCTCAAGCGCTCCCCGCAAATCGAGGACGATTCGCTGGGCTGTTTTTTTACCGATCCCTTTGACCTTCTCGAGGACCTTGCTATCCCCATCGAGAATTGCATTCTTGAAGTTCTCCGGAGTGATATGCGAGAGCAAAGCGAGAGCGGAGGCGGGACCTACGCCCGATACCTGACACAATCGCTCAAACAGATCACGCTCTTCAGGTTGGGAAAATCCAAAGAAAACCATTTGGTCATCTCGGATACGGTGAGAAATGAACAAACGGGCGGAACTTCCCTCTTTCAGTTTAGAAAGAGTTCCCCCTGGTGCCTTCAATCCATATCCCACACCCGATATATCGAGCGTCACACGGTCTGACCCGATTCGGACGACTTCCCCGGCAAGGTATTCGAACAAGTCCCCTCGCTATCCGCTGGTCAGAGTTAAGCCACGCTCGGTCAGTTTACGCTTCACCTCATTGAGGGAGGTCACTCCGAAATTTTTCTGGCTCACTAATTCCAGCTCATTGCGCTGAAGAAGATCTGAGATCGTTTCGATGCCGAGTCGGTCCATGCATCTTTGACTGCGACTAGAAAGCTCAAGAATACTGACAGGCTCACCCAGCAATGCCTGAGCTTCACTGTCCATCCCCAGAAGAGAGGTCTCACCTCTCTGAGAATTTTCTCCAAGGCGAAGATTCTTTTGATTCAGGATCTTGCGAATCTCCTGGAGACTCGTTTCACCAAAGTTCTTATAGGAGAGCAACTCGGCTTCCGTTTTTGAGACGAGATCACCCAAAGTGTGAATCCCCATCTTTAGAAGGCAGTTTCTGCTACGTACTGAAAGTTCAAATTCGGTAACAGGAATTTGTAAGACCTGCCCCATACGAACCTTTTCCTTCTCCTTATCCCTATCGTAGTACATCGACTGGGAAGCTTCTGCATCGCGGAGATAGAGACGTGCACGGTTATGATCAGGGTTGGAAAGCAGAACCATGCGGTAGCAGGTGATCGCTTCCTCGTATCGATCGGTGTCTTCGTAGAGAAGCCCGAGATTAATCATCGCTCTGGCGTAGAGTGGAGTACTCCTCTGGCACATACGGTATGCCTCAATGGCGGACTCTTCGTCACCATAAAGAGAATGCATGTATCCGAGGCGGAACTGGAATCGTGTTTCCTCGGGGCGCCCCTCCGCTGCAGTGGAGTAGAATTGTAAGGCTTCGTCGTAGTCACCTTCATGTTGGTGAAGCAGACCCTCGAGGTAACAAATTCTCGGGTGATCGACAGAGTCCGGCAACTTGGAGAGCAATGCACGAGCCTCATCAATACGATGCTCATGAATCATTGCTTCGCAAAGCAACATACCGATCCTAGGAACGACAGATCCAAAGTTGGCCCATCCTGTTTCAAGGACGACCAAAGCTTCTTTGGAATTCCCCTCTTCAAGACTGAGCTTTCCAAGCAAATGAACGCACATGGCATTTCCCTGGCAATTACGCAGGAACCCCTTCGCCTCTTCCCTTTTTCCCAAAAGATCTAAGGCGATCGCCCTTCTGAAATCATCTGTGATTTCATCGAGAATCGATTCGAGTTCATCGATAGCGTCTCTGCGGGAAGTCACGCCTTGGCGAACTTCATGGTAGAAATCGATATGAGTCTCTCTATCGAGAATCAATTCGCGGATGGAGACTTCTTCTTGAATATCCAATTTTCCTCCTCAGGGGAAAGAATCACCGACTCAGACGTCGTGGGTACTGCCATTCGATCGAATTTGCACAACTCGAAACAGTACCACGCATCAGTATCCAGCCTCAGGCCAACTGAGCCCCGGGCAACCTGATCGGTGACGGGAATGAGTCGAAGGCAGCCTAGGATCATAAGTAACCCACGGGGGGCCGTCAACTTGAACAGGCCTGAGAGGTCTTCATCCTTCAAATAGTCCCCTCTGGCCCTCATGATCCAGCAGAGCCCGAATCGTCCAACATCGCTCAATTGGATTGCTCAATGGGTCCCGCTTGCCCAAGTGGTTTCTGGGGTGGACCATGCTCCACGTCCCCCTGAACGCCCGGGGAGGCATTAATTCAAGAATTGGGTCCTCAGCCGGGCCTCGCGGAAGAGACAGGAATCGATGAGCGAGGGATTAAATATAGCTCAGCAGGAAGCCGTCTCGCACCACGCGGGTCCTCTGGTGGTGATCGCTGGCCCGGGCAGTGGCAAGACTCGAGTGATGACTCAAAGAATCGCTGACATGGTTCATTCCGGAATAGCCCCAGGTTCTATTCTGGCCATCACCTTCACCAACAAAGCGGCCGAAGAGATGCTTCGCAGAACTATGCAACTGCTCTCCATCCCAGAACACGACTCTTTTAATGGCAACGGATTTTTTGGTTCTGCAGCACTCGGTCTCGAAGAAGACCGTCCAGTACTCAGAACCTTTCACTCCTTCTGCGCAAGACTCCTTCGTCGTCACGCACACCGCCTCGAACCTTACACGAGTCAGTTCTCGATCTATGATTCTGTCGACCAAAAACAACTCGTCACAGAAGTGATGAAGCAACTTCAACTCGACAGAACGGCTTTTCCACCAAGAGCTTCGATGTCTACGATCAGTCAGTGGAAGAATCAGATGGTCTCTCCAGAGATCGCCATCGATCAAGCCGCAACATTCCGTGACCGGGAGTTGGGCAAACTGTATGGAAGATATCAAGAATTACTGGAAGAAAGAGATGCTGCCGACTTCGACGATCTCCTTCTATTAGTCGTGCGACTTCTGACGGAACATCCCGACGTTCTTGAACGACTTCAAGAAAGATTCCAGTACGTCATGATTGACGAGTTCCAAGATACCAATCGACCTCAATACCTGATCGCTAAACTGTTATCACAGAGTCACAGCAATATTTGTGTGACGGGTGATCCTGACCAGTCGATCTACTCTTGGAGAGGTGCGAGTCCCGATAACTTCAACCGTTTCAGAGAAGACTTCCCCCAGCATCAAGTCGTGACTCTTGAGCAAAACTATCGATCCACTCCCCAGATCCTGGAAGTCGCCTCCAGACTCGCTGGATCTGAGTTTGGTCACAGAGAACTGTTCACTGAAAATGCGGATGGCAATGCCGTCAGGGTCCAACAACTGCACGATGAAAGAACTGAATCCCGCCGGGTATGCGACCACGTCGAGTCCTGGCTCTCGGAAGGGGTGTCCAGCGACCAGATCGCTGTCCTCTATCGGGTCAATTCACTCTCGCGTGCCATCGAGGAAGAGTTTGTACGACGAAGACTTCAATACGCCGTCGTCGGCGGAATGTCTTTCTACGAGAGAAAAGAAATCAAAGATATCCTCGGATATCTCAGAGCTGCCCGATCCAGCCGAGACGATGTGGCTCTACAAAGAATTTTCAACACACCGGCAAGAGGGATCGGCAAAGTCAGTCTTGAAAGATTTCAAGACGCCGCGATCTCTCATGGACGAACGATGGGTGAACACCTGAGAAGGTCCGACTGCACAGAGGGCATCAAAGGAAAAGCAAAAAAGGGAATCGATCATCTGCGAGAAGTCCTAGAGAAACTGGAAGACCGACTTTCGGGTGGACTCGCAGATCTTGTCGAGCAGGCTATCGAAGCCAGTGGATATATTTCTCATCTTGAAAGATCTGAACCTGAGAACTGGCAAGAAAGAGAACAAAACCTGCAAGAACTGGTTGCCGCCGCTGCAGAGACGGAAGAGATCCTCGATCTCGCTCGCCAGCAACCTCTCCAAAGACACGAGGATAATGAAGACGACTTTGACCCTCTCACGATTTTCCTAGAGCGCATCGCACTCGTAGCCGATGCCGATAGTCAGGAAGAACTGAAAGAAAAAGTCTCATTGATGACCTTGCACGCGGCAAAGGGTCTGGAGTTTGAAAAAGTCATCATCATCGGAGTCGAAGAAACTCTGATTCCCCACTCCCGTCATGGCGAAGTAGAGGGCATTGATGAAGAAAAAAGGTTGCTCTATGTAGGTGTCACACGAGCCATGGAAGAATTGGTTCTGACCCATAGTTCATGGCGAAGACGATTCCAAGAGAGAGAACCCCGACTCCCCTCCTCTTTCCTAAGCGAACTCGAAGGCACTTCCATAGAATTTGATAGATCCCCCTCTCGGTCAGGTCACACTTCTCCTACAGTATGGGACGAAGAGAGTACTCATGACTCTGAGGAAGACGATGGACTCCACCCCGGTGCATGGGTTCAACATGAATTACTGGGACGAGGCAGAGTCAATACTGTCCAGGGATACGGCTCATCTCGCCGCATCACCGTTCGATTTGAAAATGGTGAAGAGCGACAACTCGTCGTCGCCTATGCGCCCCTGACACCGATATCGCCTCCGGATGAAGAATGGGAAGCATGCTGAAAACCAGCGCAATGAAATACCTGCTATTGATCACGACTCTGACCGTACTCCTCGGCAGTCCGACTCAACGGCGGATCCAGGCTCACGAATTGTTGGAGGGTGTCGGCACTCAAGTCACCTTTACACTTCGTGGCTCAGAACTGGTCATGCTTTTCAATCACGGATGGAGTGCCTCTTCAGGCTTTTCGGTCCTCTCCAATCTCGATGCCGACAATAATGAACGAGTCGAAGAGGCAGAGTGGCGTCCTTATTTGGAAAACCTACTCAGTTCATTGCTTCCGGATTTAAGCCTCCAAATCAATGGGCAAAAAATCACTCTAGAACTGAAATCCATCGAAGAAGAAGGCCTACAAGGATCCGTCAGTGCGAGAGCTTTTGATGTTTATTACACACTGGTAGGTCAACTTCCTTCAGCACTTCCTGACGATGCTCCTTGGGGCGCGGGTGGTTGGTGGCTCCACTGGCATGACGGCACTCATACCAATCGCCTTTCCAGTCAAATCACCTGGATCCCACTGGAAGATCACGACCCGACTCTTTCAGTTCTAATCCTTGATCCCGCTCCGGAACTGATCGAGGACCAAGGTCCTTTTCTGCGCACACCAGGTCGAAATTCAATACTGCATTTTCACCCCGGTGCGACACCCTTTGACCCTTTTGGAGATGATCCACCCACGTCTGATTCGATTCGCCAATGGCTGAATAAATCGAAAGGATCAGATCCCCTTTCAAGTCAAAAAGACACCTCTGAGAAAGACACCTTTAAACCCACTCGCCCCCCCGAAATCGCAAAGGGTGATAACCCACCACAGATCTCTGAAGAAGAAGAGATCGGTAATATCGTCGAAACCATCGTCTCTGGAAAAGCAGCCATCTGGGAGATTCTGCTCGCTCTCCTTCTAGCCTTTATTTATGGAGCGGGACATGCTCTCGGGCCAGGCCATGGTAAAACGATGGTCGCTGCTTATCTGGTAGGCACTCGGGGTCGCATCAGAGACGCTGTGATCCTCGGTATCATTGTCACCATCGCACATACCGCCAGTGTCTTTCTTCTTGGCCTCGTACTTTTGTCATTGATCGAGTGGAGTGCTGACAAATCGATGTCGGCCACTTATCAAAATTGGATCACCACGACCTTTAGTGTTCTCTCTGGAGTCATGTTGATCCTGTTTGGCCTATTCCTCGCACGCCACCGCTATCGGCACTTCAATGGACAAGCGCATGATCACTCACATGATCACTCACATGATCACTCACACGATCACTCACACGATCACTCACATGATCACTCACACGATCACTCACATGACCACTCACACGGTCACTCACACGGCCACTCGCATGTCCCCAAAGACTGGGGTGCAGATGGTGGAGTCCGGTTCAGGGATTTACTCGCTCTGGGGCTCAGTGGAGGCATCGTCCCCTGTCCGGCTGGTTTCACAATTCTTCTTGTCGCCGCCCACTTTCAAGCCCTCCCCCTTGGAATCGTCATACTGATATTCTTCAGTATGGGATTGGGTGTCACGCTGATTGGTATCGGCACTCTGTTGACTCTGGGTAAAGAGGGAGTGATCGATCGAATGGGCGTCACAGCCAGTTCGCCTCTGATCAAATTAGCGCCTGTGTTTTCTGCCCTCGTGGTAGCCGGTGTCGGATTCTGGTTTACGTGGCAAAGTTTCTCAGAAGGCCAAGAAGTCATCTCGCAGATGCTTCGATCATTTGCGAACTGGCTCGACAGTTAAACTAGCCCGGAAGATTCTCCAGATTTGTTTCGGGATCGACGCAGGTATCCAGACCCAGCGTTCCCAAAATAGCCCTGCCTTTATGGCCAATTTCACGGCTCTCACTTTCAGGATCGGAATCCCATGTGATCGCCCCGCCAAAAGGAATAAGTGCCTGGCCGGCGGCGACGATGGCGCTTCGAATTGCAATATTGAATTCCAGATCACCATTCGGGGATAACCAGCCTATGGATCCGGTATATACAGATCGCGGCCAAGGCTCCAATTCCCGGATGACCTGCATCGCCGCTCTCTTTGGCGCTCCTGTAATCGACCCCCCAGGAAAAGTGGCTTCCAGAATCTCACCGGGCCCCGGATTTCCTTGAAGAACTCCTTCGACCGTTGCCACCGTATGCAGCACCGTGGAATAAGCCTCAACATCAGCGACTGCTGTCACTTCCACACTTCCCGGCATACAGATTCTGCCCAGGTCGTTGCGTTCCAAATCGATGATCATCGCCAGCTCTGCGCGCTCTTTTTCATTCGCCAGTAATTGAGCACCAGCCCGCTGATCCTTGAGGGGATCTCCTGTTCTGGGCACAGTTCCCTTAATGGGACGAGTACAGATGTGTTTATTGCGACGACGCAGGAACTGCTCTGGCGATGCGCTCACAACGGCGTGTGTTGAAGATTGTAAAAGTGCGCCATAGGGCACCGGCTGAGCTTGTCGCCAACGGGCGTGAAGATCTTTCGGTTCTGGGCACCCTGCGACCATAAACCCGCGAGCCAAATTGACTTCGTAGACATCTCCTTGGCCGATACGTTTTTGAATCTCTCTTACCGATTCCAAATATTCGGATTCGGAAAATGAAGACGCGACCATGGATGGTGTTTCTGGGTTCGGCTGGCTGACGACCGCTGAGGAAAGACGTAACTCCATCCGATCTTTCCAACCCTCACGATTTCTGTGAAGAAACCATGCTTCACCTGTCGAAGCGAACCGAACATATATCTCATCGTGAAGAGAGAAATTGAGTCGGGGTAATTCGTCTAACCAAGCGATATTTGCTGTCGAACTAATTTCGCGAGCATTCATTTCGTAGAAATCATCCAACAACTCATAACTGAGCCAACCCACGGCTCCCCCCGTGAAAGGCACTGTCTCACCAGAAAGTTGAAGTGGAGCTTGCTCTACTTCCCACTGTCGAAACCAATGATCGAATTTCTTCAACGGACGATCTTCAAGGTCTTGTGAATTTTCATTCGCTGCGATTTCGAAAGACGAGATGGGATCAAACCCCCATATGTCCCAGAGGCCGGTGCCTGCCACGTCGAGTCCACTCTCCAACAGAAAGCAGTCTTCACCTGGAGAAATCTGCTCTAGCACAGGCTCCAAAGAAAGAATCCCTAGAGGAACGACCTGAAGAGAACTCTCAAATGGCGACTTCAACATTCAGAGACCTTCCGAAAACCTTGCAAAAAAAGCCTCCAGTCAGGCGGAGGCATGGACGATGTACCAATAGAACACCCGAGAACGGCAATTTCTTTACTGAAGGACGATAATAAACATGGAATCCGAATCGAACCCTTTTTCCACAGAAGACAGTTCTCTCATGGTGGTCAGCCAAAAAGAGGAGTTTTGCATTCTTTACGACCGTCAGGATATGCCGGGATTATTGGAAGAACTTCTCAAAATGGGCTCTCCTGCCCCCAGATCCTTAGATGAAGCGGTCGAAACGGACGAAGAAGAGCTCACTATCGACCACTTCCGTTCCGTCGTCAGAGAACTGCTTTGCCGGATTCATGGTCAGATCCGCTAACCATTCTCCACGACTTATCCACAACCCTCCAGCTCTAGATTCGCCAAAACAAGGCGCTCTCAGCCACGACACGTCCCCCTAATGCCGGGGATAGGCTTCAAATTTTTTTCCGGACTTCATAGGATCTAGCCAAGGGAATCGCCTTCGGGCTGGGAAGATGGTGCGAATTGATGGATTCATTCCTTCAGCACCTCGAATCAGAGCGAAATCTAAGTTCGGAAACGCTCCGAGCCTATCGCAAAGATCTCGAGCAACTTCAGGAGTTCTTTCAAGTTAATAATCTCTCGGAACTGGTGTCCAGAAGCACCGAAGAGGTACGCCGCTGGCTTGCACACTTCGGAGAACTGGGATACTCCCGATCCACGATAGCCCGTAAATTGGCTTCCGTGCGGGGCTACTTCAGGTTTCTCCAACGCGAACACAAATTCGAGGGCCGCTGCGCGTTCCTCGAACTGGATACGCCAAAGGTCCCGCGGTCACTCCCGCACTTCCTCACCATCCAGGAAGTGATGCGATTACTGGACCAACCCCAGACCGACACTTATCGAGGATTGCGAGACAGAGCCATCCTTGAAATCCTTTACAGTACAGGCCTAAGGGTGAGTGAACTTGTGGCGCTCGACTGGTGCCATATCGACAGCAAAATTCGCCTCGTCCGAGCATTCGGTAAGGGTCGCAAGGAAAGAATCGTACCGATTGGTGAACATGCCATTCGATCTTTGATCAGTTATAGAGAAGCGATTCCCTCCCGCTGGATTCCAGAGAATGGAAACTGGGCCCCTGTCCCGGTTTTACTCAATCGTTTCGGAGAACGAATTTCTGACCGATCCATTCGTAAGATTTTTGATCGATATGTCGGGCGTGCCGGCTTAGATCAGAAAACGAGTCCTCACACACTGAGGCATTCTTATGCCACTCATTTGGTGGATAGCGGCGCGAATCTTCGCGAAGTTCAAGAGCTCCTCGGTCACAAGCACCTAGCGACCACTCAGGTATACAGGCACTTGACCAGCGAGGCTCGGACAGCGGAGTATCAAAAGCATCCCCACAGCAAACTTCCTGACCCAGAAATCACGACTTCGTAGATCCACTGCCGATTTCAGGCATCAATCCACGACAACCGTGGCGGTGAAGTTGCCGCCCTCGTATGAAACAGATATGCTCACCTTTGAGGGCCTCGTTCCTCGGGTCGCAATTCAGTGGAAATCTTGAGTCGCTGGCGTAGCTCAGTTGGTAGAGCACAGCTTTCGTAAAGCTGAGGTCACGGGTTCGACTCCCGTCGCCAGCTCCATAAAATATGAATCCCGTCACCTCTCCGGGTGGCGGGTTTTTTTTGGCGGTGACGCCCCCACTCCCGAACCTACTTTACAGAGTCCAGAATTCGCAACTCCACTCCCAGTCTTCTTCTCTTCACACTATTCGCGAGCCATTCGATAGTTGAAATTCACTGTCTCGCTTCAACTTGAATACGAACATATAATCAAACTCAGCAAATTATTCTAGACTGATCGACTGATTTACAATTTCAGAGATACAGAGCTCTCCTATCCAGTACGAATGGGAAGCTCAACTCGCCCGCGGAATGGGAGCAATTTCATGTTCAGAACTTTGGTGATTGTCACAATTCTGATTCAAGGTTCAATTCTGATTCAAGGTTCAAACCTGTACGGACAATGCGATCCAGGCGGAGGACAGGGGGGTACCGGAGCGGACGTCATCGTCGGAGACCTTGTCGGTACTCAGAGCTACGGCAACTCTGGCGGATACTACGCCTTCTCAGTCGGAACCACGTCTTGCAATATCGGCACCGAAGAATTGCTCTGGATCTCCAGTACCAATGAACACCCGGTGATCGGCCAAAACATGTATCGCCTCAGAGACGGGCGCTTCGAGCAGATTGGGATGAGCTGGCTAAAGCATGGCTTCACAGCACTCCAAGGTGACATCTGCAATTGTGGCTGCGTCTCCTCGGGATCCGGCTCTCGCCTCGGGGTAGGTTGCTCAGATCCATACGGCGCGAGTTTGAATGGAAGCCAAGGTAGTCTGGGATCTCGCTCTGAAGTCACCGACCCCGCTCACGGTATATTCGTTTACCCCCAGATCATGGATCCTTCAAATGCCGACTTGACCTACAGAAGGCTAAGAGTGCATGGAGATGACCTCACCCCTGCCCTCAACACAAATGCCCGCTACTTTGTAGAGGGTCATTACGTGACTCCCGATGATGCGGCTGCTGGAAATCATCATAACAACTGTAGTTATCGTGAAGTGTCCATCTCTGCGAGTACCTCAAACCACGCCATCAGTTTCCTCGGAACGACTCAAAGACAACAACCAGCATTGCAAGCTTGGCAAGACGTCGACCCCGGAGTCACTCTCGTGGACATTTCTGACGGAGAAGACGGCCTCATGATTCTCGGTTACAAGGTCACTCAGCAATCTGCCAATCTTTGGGAGTATGAATACGCGCTCTACAATATGGACTCGACACGAAGCGCACGCAGTTTCTCGGTTCCCTTATTAGGCGTCGTTCCCAGCGCCATCGGCTTTCACGATGTGGAATATCACAGTACGGAAGTTTATGACGGAACAGATTGGTCATCGTCTAACAGTGGCGGAACTATCACCTGGAACACTTCTACCTTTGCTCAAGATACCAATGCCAATGCCATCCGTTGGGGAACCACTTACAATTTCCGATTCACAACAACCTCTCCTCCTGTCCCGGCAAATTTAACGGTCGGCTTGTTTACTCCCGGTGCAGTGGATTCCCTTTTAGTACCTGCAGTGGCACCTGCCGCTGGAAATCTAGACTGTAATGGCAACGGGATTCCTGACGCCGACGAGATTGCCTCTGGAGCATCCGACTGTGACGGAAATGGACTCCTCGACGAATGTCAGGACGATTGTAATAATGACGGCATCGCTGACGCCTGTGAAATTATCGCAGGAGCCGGTGATTGTGATAACGATTTCATTCCTGACTCCTGTCAAATCACCGCTGGAGCAGCCGATTGTGATTTGAATGGAGTTCTTGATAGTTGCCAGATTTCACAAGGAACCTCAGCGGACTGTAATCAAAACGATGTGATCGACGGCTGTGAGATCTCATCAAATCCGGCTCTCGATTGTGATACCAACGGCGTTCTCGACATCTGTGAAGCAGCGGGAATATTCACCTATGTTGATAATGTCTCTCCTCCCGCTCCCATCGCTGACAATCTGCCTGCTGTCGTTCGCATCCTCAATGTCGATCAAATTGGCACCATCGATGATGTGAATGTTCTTGTGGAATTGACACACACGTTTATCGGAGACCTTGACATCACCATCGCGGATCCAGGAGGAACCTCCATCTTCCTTCACGCAGGTGCCGGTGGCTCTGCAGATGACATCAACACGACCTATGACGACGAGACAGGAACGAATACTTCGAGCCCGGCTGCCCCATTGTCGGCCTTTGATGGAGCGAACGCCCTTGGCGACTGGACATTAACGATTACAGACACCGCAGGAGGCGATGAGGGTCTTCTCAACGTCTGGGGTATGGACGTGGCTATTGCAGGTGCAGGAATTCCTGACTGTGACAACAATGGCATCCATGACGGCTGCGAATTGAATAGTGCGAACGACTGCAACAGCAATGGCGTACTGGACTCCTGCGACATCAGTTCGGGTTCTAGTGTTGACGCGAATAGCGACGGTATCCCCGACGAATGCAGCGGTGTTGTCAACTACGTTGCTGGAGACACAAATGCTGACGGAAGTCACGACATCAGCGATGCTGTGCAAAGTCTCCAGTACCTCTTTGCCGGTGCCAGTACAAACTGTGTTGCTGCCTATGAGGTGAATGGTGACTCGCAAGTGGACATCTCTGACGTGGTCTATCTTCTGGTCTACCTCTTTGATAGCGGCGCAACGCCCGTGGGTCCTTTCCCAACTTGTGGTCCTGTCTCACCGGGAGCGGCCCCAGGGTGCGACTCGTTCAATGCATGTCCCTGATTGAAGTCATAAAAAAAAGTCCCGGATGTCGAAAGACATCCGGGACTTTTTTGTAAGACGACTTCTCCTGATTATGCGGAGACAGCCACGTTTTCACTGTTCGAAACCTTACCAAACCTGTTGTTCAACTGATTGAAAACCAGAACGAGAGGAATGGCCAACGCAGCAACCCAGCGGAAAGCCATCTTGCCCGCGTAGGCCATCGCTGCGGACTCACCTTCTCCTGCAAGAAGTGCGACCTCTTTGTAGTAGTCCTGGATCATTCCCACGCCTGGGACAGTCACGTAGCCCACAACGAGCATTCCGATTCCACCCATGAGGCAAAGACCTAAAGCGCCACTATTGGGAATTCTCTCTGCGACGAATCCGATCATCGTCGGCCAGAAGAAGCAAACTCCGACATAGAAGATCGTCGCCGTCAGGAAGATCGACTGCATACTGGAAGCGTAAGTCATGGCAAAGAGGCCCACACCACCCAGGATTGCAGATCCCATGAGCAGCCCTGTGGGAGAAAACTTTTTCACAAAACTACCTGCGCTATAGCGAAGAACAGCCATCAAGGCCATTCCATAAACCAGTACCAGAAGAGCAGCGTTATTCTTGAAGCCTGCCTCCACAAAAGCGGGGCCCATCAATGACTCAATCCAGCGACCCGGTGCAAGTTCTAAAGTTGCCGTCAATCCCATGCAGAAGAGCATCGTCAAGAACAAGGGTGACTGTGTCGCCTTTGTCACTTCTGCAGCAGGAATATTAGACTGCACCCGTTCAGTCTGAGGAATCTCTTGTCCCATGAACATGAATCCGTAGACAACGGTGGGCACAAGAACAATGGACAACTTCGCTTGCAACAAGCTCAATCCCATGAAGGACCAAACCTCACCCGCGGGAAGAGCGGCAGCCGCTTCAGTCAGGAAGTACCCAAAGAGAGCACCAATGATGATTCCCACTGGCCAAAAGACATGAAACTGATTGAGCTTCACCGTCTTGTTGTTGGGAAACAGTGTTGCGACGAGTGGATTACAACCCGCTTCAACACATCCGTTTCCAAGTGCAATAATGGATGCACCTGCCATCAATTGTGAAAATCCCTCGGCAAAGATCATCAACAACGCACCAAAGACATGGCACATGAATGCCATCTTGAGGGAAATGGCGATGCCTATCTTTTCGATCACCACACCTAGTGCGATGATGGAAATGGCAAAGCCTCCGAGGGCGGCCCCCCCGATCCAGCCTTTCTGCGTCTCGCTGAGAGAATACACCTGCCCAAAATCGCCCATCGAAGCGGTGATCACTCCAAATGCGATAGAGGTAGAAATGAGAGCCATGCAACTGGCCCAGAAGAGACGAGAACGTTGAGCCTCGTTGGTCACTTTTGACACTTGTATCCCCCTGTCATTCGTTTCAAACATCCGGGTGCGGATCCCCCCCGCCCCTGAACAATAGTGGGACAAAATTGGACTTCCATGTCAATCAGGAACGATCAGGCATCCTCTGAGAGTTTTCAAACATTCCATTTGTTAACCTCCTCGTTAACTCATAGAATGCGTTTGTGGTCGGGATTTATTCCTTGAGGAGAGTCAAAGACCACCTTATTTCGTCTTCATCTCTATCTTCCGGCGCACGGTTCTAAACCCACCGTGCGCCTTTTTTAATTCTCACTCAATTCTATTCAAAAAGACCCATACAGTGGTTTTGAACCGAATTGTGCTGAGTTGGGGTATGGATCTCACCGACAAAAGTGAGATGCTGATCTTGTCAAAAAGCCGCCTCGACCCACATTTGAGAGGATTCATCATGGCCTTCAATTCGGGATCTCCCCCTGCCACGAATTTATTTTGGGTTCTCTCTGCATTTTTTTGGGTTTTTCTCGGGGCCAGCGGGTGTTCCGGGTCCTTTCAGCGTTCCGCTGAGATCAGTTCGAAGAGCCCTCCCCACATCATTCTTATCGTCGCCGATGACCTAGGCTATTCCGATTTAGGATTCACGGGAGTTTCCGATATCTCAACTCCCCAGCTCGACCGCATCGCAATGGAGGGGATTGTTTGTACCGATGCCCATGTGGTCGCCTCCGTTTGTGCTCCTTCCCGAGCGGGTTTATTGACGGGCAGATATCCTCAAACCCAGGGCTTTGAATGTAATTTGGGAGGAGCTGGAACAGGCCTACTCGCAGGGACAACCACACTGGCCTCACGCTTAAAAAGCGTGGGTTATCAAACAGCACTCGTGGGTAAATGGCACCTCGGTGCTCAATCTGATAACCATCCTCGATCCTTGGGCTTTGATCATTTTTCAGGAATCCTCGGGGGCTCCCGATCATATTTTCCTGTTCTCGAAAAACCTCTCTCCAAATCAAGACTTCTCGAACGTGATGGTGAACGTGTACCAGAATCATCTTTTTCATATTTCACAGATTGGATCACGGATGAAGGAGTTCGACTGATCCAAGAAAACACTACCGAAAAACCTTTGTTCCTGATGCTTTCTTACACCGCTCCCCATACCCCCATGCACGCCCGCCCTGACCTGCTCGAAAAATACACATCGATAAAGAACCAAAAACGCCGCAAGTATGCAGCCATGGTCGCGGCACTGGACGAAGGTGTCGGAAAGATTCGATCCGCTCTTTCACGAAAAAAGATTGAAAAAGATACTTTGATCGTCTTCCTCTCCGACAATGGAGGAGCCACAAACAATGCTTCTGACAATGGGACATGGCGAGGAATGAAAGGAAGTAAATGGGAAGGGGGCCATAGAGTTCCTTTTGTTTTCCATTGGCCGGGACGATTCGATTCCGGAGAGAATTCTTCCCTGATATCCAGTCTGGATCTCACTCCCACATTTCTTGCTGCCGCAGGCTCTCCGACTCCGACCCCATCCCCTGAGCTCGACGGTCTCAATCTTCTTCCTCTCCTCGAAGACAGCACTCATGTGATCTCACGTGAAACTCTATATTGGAGGCGTACAGTCGCAGCAGCAGTTCGACAGGGGGATTGGAAGCTGATACGTATCGAGGAAGAGAACTCGGATTACAAGAAACCGATACTCGTCCAACTCTCTCTTGATCCCGGTGAAACCACCAATCGTGCTACGGAAGAACCCGAACGGGTGAAACACCTTTTGGGTCTTTTAAAAGAATGGGAGTTAGAGTTGACTCCCCCACGTTGGGAAACGGGAGACATCTGGCGTCGATACCAAAGGCAGAAGCACGAAATCGACCTTCTAGGGAGAGAAGAGGAACGGAAGTTACCTTGATTTCACTCTTCTAAATCAATGATGACGGAAGTCTTTTAACTGATGGTGAATGGACTCCCACAGTTCCCAATATTCTCTATCAAATCAGCCCAAGCGATCCGCTCTTTCTCTAAGTCATGATTCGAAGAGAGTCGCTCGGAAGCGGCTTTCAATTCCTGACGATATTCCTCGTCGGAGATAAATTCTTGAAGGCGTCGAGCCAACCCTGTCGCAGATCCCACACTAAATAAACCGGGATGTTTCACTCCCAAGAGTCCCGTATTGCCAGGTATACGACTGGCGATGATCGGGATCCTCCCCATGACGGCTTCTCCAACAATGTTGGCTCCTCCCTCGTGGAGAGATGGCTGAATCAGAAGGTGACTTGAGCCTAACCACCTCCGAAGTCCTCCTTGGGTAACCACTCCCTTCCAGCGCCATGAAAGCCCACATGCAGAAATTCGATGTTCTGAATTTTCAACAGCACGCTTATACTTCTGCCCCGAGACCGATCCGAAGTGGAGGACCTCCAACCGAGGGCTCACTTCTTCTGTTTTGATTCTTTCAGCCAATAGTTTTTCGAGAGCCCTGACTGGAAGAAGCGGGTCCTTCACACTTCGAAAATTAGCCACCACAACTGCCCGTATTCCCGAACTTGCAGGCTTTATAGATGACGGGAGTGGCTTTGCGCCTTGTGCTATAAATTTAGTCTTTTTGGCCCACTGCCGGCGGTCAGCTTTGGGATATAAGCGAGAGAAGCCAGCGGCGAGCGTCACAATGGCATCCGCATTTGAGCACACAAACTGGAAGTCTTTTGAAATGCTCCCACTCTTCAGTAATGGCTGAAACAGATCGGTCCCACTGACGATGAAAATTAATGGGGGCCGTTGAGCCATGGATTGCCATACTCTGAGAGCACGCATCGAGTGCAGTGAATGAAGAGCGATGATCATGTCCTGATCAGAAATCAGCTGACGAATCTGTGGGACCGAAAAGGTACTTCCCTTATCAGTCCCACGTGTGGACAGAGTGACCACCTTGTGACCTGATTGCCTCCAATGCCGGAGCAACCTTTGAGAAGTGCTCACGTTTCCAGAAGGTGCCCCCCCCGGTGACGGGTCCAAGTATCCAATTTTCATATCGACTTCACTGTGTTCATATCGACTTCACTGTTTTCATATCGAATTCACTGTTTTCATATCAAATTCACTGTGGTAAGTCTTGATCTTGCGACGTGAAACTGGCCATAGAAACTCCGGTAGCGACTCCCCTTGCAGAATCAGCGATGAAATTTGCGAGTTCTAAAATCTCAGGAACCTTGCTTTGGAGTAAGAGTTCGGTCGCTTCTGGAATCGTCTTTTTCCCACGGAAAAGCAAACGATGAGCATCCTGAATGGCTCTTCTGATATCTGCTGAAAATCCCGCTCTTCGAAGGCCGATGACGTTCACGCCTCTGATGACAGCACGATCTCCCGTCGACAACATAAAGGAAGGTATATCCTGAACGGCGACAGCAGCCCCACCGAGCATGACAAAGCGACCCACTCTGCAAAACTGATGGACCAATGAGTTGGCAGACAGAAATGCTCCATCTCCCACTTTGACATGTCCTGCCAAAGAACAATGGTTCGCAAGAATCACTCCATCGCCCACTTCACAATCATGAGCCACATGAGAACCCACCATCAGTAAACAACGCTGTCCAATTTGAGTCTTCCCCCCGGGGCGAGAAGCCCGGTGAACCGTAGAAAATTCTCTGAGTACCGTGTGGGCTCCGATTTCACATGAGCTGGGCTCTCGTGCCCAAGTCAGATCTTGTGGTTCGTGGCCCACCACCACTTGCATATGCACCTCAACGGATTCCCCCAGAACAGTTCTCTCGCCAATGTATGCATGCGAAAAGATCTTGCAGCCATCGCCGATCGTCACGTCTTTTCCGATTTGACAAAATGGGCCTACTTCGACTCCCTTGCCAATTTTTGCACTCTCATGAATCACTGCTGTCGGATGAATACTCAACTTGTTACTCGTCTTTCAGTGAGAAATGGTACGGGGTTATCCCTTGGTAGCAGGGACAGTATTCTGACGTTTCTCAGGAACGATTCGTAAGTGACCCGGAATCCTCTGGCGGTCTTCCCATTCCCACTGCCATGCTATTCTCGTTCGATGCAGATAATCGTCAGCAGACCCAGGATCCAAAAAACTATCACGATTAAGAATGTCCCGCAGAGCCAGATCAGCAACGTGATAAATCTTAAGTTCGTCTTTTTCTAAATCCTCGAAACCCGGATAAATCCCCGCCAGTTGCACCGGTCGCTCATCGCGCAGAGCATCTAAAAGGTAAGGGACTGCCGGAGCACCAATCACGACCAACTCGCCAACGACTTCATTGTAGGTTCGTGAATCCAGAGTATCTGTCATGGCATCCAAAAGACCGAGGACTTCCGTATTCCCCAATATCTGCCCTGACAACACGTTGCTTGCGATCAAGGTTGAAGCCCGCCTCCTGATATCTCGTTGAGCCAGTACATTATCCGTACGTCCATTCATCAGTGGCTCCGGAAAGGATAGGTCTTGCAGGAGTTTTCCTGAACTGTCTTCGAGAACTCCTGTGAATTTTCCGTGGTACTGATGCTCAAGGTGCTGAGAAGACTCCCCGAAATCAAAGGTCAATGCTTGGTAATATTCACAGGAAAGAGATCCCTGTAACAAGTAATCGTAGTCCTGATCCACAATCACAAATCCATGCTGACTCATTGAACGTTTCAAAATCAGATCGATGATATTAATTTCAGTTTCATCCCCATCGATGGATTCGGTGAGTACGACTTTGACTTTGCCACGGCTCAATGCGTTTTCTACAGGAACTTCCTCATGTGACTTATTCGGGAGAGCCGTGTAGATCAATATCGGGGTCAGGCCCAAAATGATCAATAATCCCAAACTTCTCAATGATCCCCGATTTTCGCGGCTCACGGACACTTCAGAATCAGGCCTAGGAGCCTTTTCCTCATTTTGGTCAGAAGAACTTTTCGAATCGTCCATGGAACAATCATCCTCTCGATCCAGTCACCCATTTCACTTATCATTCGAGTCTGAAGAGACGTCCGATGCAACACTCCTCCAGCGAAGTCGATCTCACTCGAGGACCTGATCAATAGGCCTTCTTTTCTGGAGAACTCTTGTTTTCTTGAGAACTCTTGTTTTCTTGAGAACTCTTGTTTTCTTGAGAACTCTTGCCGAAATGACGAAAATTGATGAGTAGGGGAAATTTGAGCCACGTTCCTTTGAAATTTCTAAAAGCACACGGAGCCGGTAACGACTTTATCGTTCTCGACGAAATAAACGGACACCTGGCGGAAGATCTGGGTCCACTTGCCCGACGTCTCACCTGTCGCAGAACAGGTATCGGAGCGGATGGATTACTCGTCATCAGGAGAAATGAAGGCATTCCCGCCATGGAATGCTGGAATGCAGACGGCAGCCGAGCAGAAGCGTGCGGGAATGGCCTCCGCGTCGTATCTCGGATCCTGTTTGAAAAAGAGGGCGCCCATCAAATCCTGACCGACTCCGGGATGGTTCCTGTCGAAATCTATCTTTCAGACTCCGGAGAATTCCTGTCGCGAGCAGTTCTAGGTCCAGTGGTCTGTTCCGCTCCCTTAGACTTTGAGATTCAAGGCCAGCACTTCTCAGGGATACCTGTCAATGTTGGAAATCCTCATTTGGTCGTCTCGCAAGAAGCATTAACTGGATTCGATCCCGTCAGAGAACTGGGTCCTACTCTGGAAGCGTCCGCCCCTGAGAGAGTCAATGTCGGGTTTTATGTGATTGAAGAGAAGAACAAACTTCAGCTACGAGTCTGGGAACGCGGATGCGGCGAGACTCTCGCCTGTGGGACAGGGGCCGTAGCCGCTGTCGTGGCATTACAACAGAAGAACTTGCTCGAAGATGAAGTGACGGTATCCATGCCGGGGGGTGAATTATTCATCCGCAAAGTGAACTCCAGCGGAGCAACTCATATGGCGATCACAGGTCCGGCCGAAATCACCTTCACCGGTGAAGTCGACCTATCTGCCAAGGGATTGTTACCCACTGTGAAAAAGTTGGACTCTCTCCAGACTTAGAAATCTCATCGACTCGATTTCAGGGATGGATTTGAACTCCATCACCCTCACACACGGAGCCGATGATCCACGCTTTTTCACCCAATTCACGGAACCGCTCTGTCAGTCTCTCCGCTTCATCAGCAGCCACGATCACAGCCATGCCAATGCCCTGATTGAAAACTCGATCCATCTCAGACTCTTCGACAGGACCTCTCTCTTCAATCAGTTGAAAAATGGGCGGACGTTCCCATGAAGATCTCTGGAGGGTAATCGATAAATCCTCAGGAAGAACACGAGGTAGGTTTTCGAGCAAACCTCCTCCAGTGATATGGGCCAGTGCATGAATAGCACTTCGATCCTGATCCAAAACCTCGAGCAAAGACTTCACATAGATACGGGTGGGTTTCAAAAGTTCTTCACCCAAAGTACAACCCCAACCAGCGGGATCTTGGTCGAGAGGTAAAGCTCCAGAGCCTTCCATCAGGACACGTCTCACGAGAGAAAACCCGTTGGAATGCACGCCGCTGGATCCCAGTCCAATGACTTTGTCACCCGATCGAACAGTCGAGCCGTCTAGGATTTCATCTTTCTCGACAACTCCTACTGAGAATCCGGCGAGGTCGAGTTCACCCGGCTTATAGAAGCCTGGCATTTCCGCAGTTTCTCCGCCCAGCAAGGCGCAACCACTCTGACGACACCCCTCGGCTATTCCTTCAACCACCGTAGCGATCGCATCGGCAGAGATTTTCCCTGTCGCGACATAGTCCAAGAAAAACAGAGGACGTGCTCCGCCCACGATCAAATCGTTGACACACATTGCGACCAGATCGATTCCTACCGAATCTAATACCCCACAACTGAAAGCAACTTTCAGTTTGGTACCGACGCCATCCGTCGCTCCCACAAGAATAGGGTTTTTCATCGGTTTACCGAAGAGCCCGCCATCGTTGTCTAACAGTCGGAAGAATCCTCCGAATGCTCCATGCGAACCTGCCAGCACTCGATCATCCTGAGTAGACTGCACAGCTTCACGGATCCGGTCGACCACTTCATTTCCGGCATCGATATCGACACCCGAATCTCTGTATGTGACTTTTTTTGATCGAGCATCCACGGGTGTATCATCGGCCACGAACGAGCTCCTCTCTCTGGACTTCCCAGAGCCATTTCTCTTCTAGGTCATACTTTCTGAGCATTCTACGACTTCTTCGAGCACGAGGATCATCCCCCATGCGACGCGCGACTTGCCAATCAAGAAAGAGCAAATCGATATCTCTAGAATCGTGCTTCAATCCCTGATCGAGAGAAGTCCTGGCTTGATCCAAACGACCCCGAAGATAAGACCTTTGTGCTTCGTCGAGAGCCGCTTCTACCCTTTGCTTCGTCTGCTCAATGCGCTCATTCGAAGTCCAGTGGTACGTCCATATCAATGTCGCGAGAGAACAGCTGATCCCTGCCAGTAGACTGATCACGAGAAACAATTGTCGATCCCCGCCCACTCTCAAATGAGAAGCGGCATGAAGGGTCCAACTCGCTGTACCAAAGAGGAACAGCAATAATCCTGGGGAATATCGCCCATGAAGGAGCAACGGTAATCCCGGAATTATAGCGGACAACATATACAAGATTCTCACAGGATGACCTCCCTTCGGCATGCAGTGTAAGGGTGTATTGGCCCCGAGGGGAGCGTAATGGTATGGCTTGATGAAGAGCCTTTCTCCGACCACTCTGGGGGCATGAATATACAGCCATCTCCTGACTCCCTCGATCCCGGCTTCCAGAGAACTCTGGATGCGGCCCTTCACCGCCTGACCGAAGGATTGAGGACGCTGGAGGACCCCTGCCGCTTCCACCTGCAGAATTCGCCATTAGCGGCGGGCTGGCAAGACCTCCGCAGGAGAGCTTCCGGAATACGGGTTCAGTTAGAAAAACGATGGGGCCCACTCGGCGCGATCCGGGATCTCTCAGGAGATCCTCTGAGTGCCGTCGATGGGACCGGGCCCCACGCCCATCTCCAAGGTCTGCTCGCAGCCAATACCTCAAGAGTTCGGGAAGCGTCCCGCTCCATCGAGGAACAACTTCGATTGGTCGATTCAGACTTGGCTCAACAGATGCAGGAAATCCGTTACTCGATATATTCACTCGACAGTATCTGCACCGGAATTTTGACTCGGGGTAAATCACTCGAGGACAGACGACTATATCTGCTCGTCACAGAATCCCTGTGCCGAGGAGATATTTACGAGACCACCGAAGCCGCTATCGCCGGTGGCGCCGACATTGTCCAACTTCGAGAGAAGGACTGCCCGACGGGTCAACTCCTCGAAATGGCACGGCGATTACGAGCCATCACAGAGAAAACAGACACTCTTCTGATGATTAATGACCATATCGCAGTGGCTCAATTATCTGGAGCGGATGGAGTCCACCTCGGCCAAGAAGATGTCCCTCCCCACGAAGCACGAAAAATATTGGGGCCCGATGCCATCATAGGCTTATCGACCCACTGTAAAGAACAAGCTGAAAAAGCGGCCGGCTTGGGAGCGGACTACATAGGAGTGGGACCGATTCACGAAACCCAGACAAAAGTCCACCGCTCGTCAGTCGGTACCGGATACATCACAGAAGCTCAAAGTTGTTGCCCACTCCCCGGCTTCGCCATAGGCCGAATCGATGACACGACAATAGATGCTGTTCTCTCCGCGGGTGCTGATCGCATTGCTATTTGCACTGGAATCATTGGAAAAGAAGACCCCGAAGCCGCCACCCGTCTCTTGGCTGAGAAACTTGAAGCTGCCCAATCCGAAAGGAATGTCGGTGCCTGACGATTCTCGCCCATCCGAAGATCAAGAAACCGTTTCTCAGGACTCTTTTCTCAAGCGTCTCTACCATCGAATTTTAGCCGAGTCTGAGACTCGAAGAGGCCCTGCTGTTTTAGCGACCATCTCTTTTGCAGAATCGAGTTTTTTCCCGATTCCCCCAGACCCGTTACTGATTGCATTAGGTATTGGAAATCCAAAGAGAGCCATCCCCCTCGCCGTCTTGACGACACTCGCCTCCGTTGCGGGAGGCTGGTTGGGATATGCGATAGGTGCATGGGCGTTCGATTCGGTCGGGGTCGCGATTCTCGACTTTTTTCAAGCACACGAAATATTTGAAGAAGTACGAGAAGGATTCATCGATGTGGGATTCATCGCAGTGCTCGCAGCAGCACTGACTCCCCTCCCCTACAAGGTCTTCACCATCGCTTCAGGAGCAGCGGGAATGCCATTGGGAATATTCACTCTGGCCAGTCTCGCAGGACGCGGCATACGATTCATGGCTGAGGGAATTCTGATTCGTATTTACGGTGAGAAGATTAAAGGTTTCCTCGAACGCTGGTTCGGCTGGATCTCAATCGGAGCTTTGGTGATGGGCGTATTGGGATTTGTCGCTCTGAAGTTTTTCGTCTGAGGCCCCAAGTCCAATTCATTGCCCAGCAGATTGTGCATTCTGGATTCGACTTGGTCTTCCACCGCTTCGACCCGAACTTCCATGGGAGTCCCCACCTGCGCACGTGATTTAAGTTCCATCTCCCACCGAGATCGATGCTCTTCTGTGGTCACGACACGAATTCCAGGTCCAGAGTGTGGCTCATCGGGAGGATCTGATAATCCCTCCATACCAAACCAACCAGGCCCAGATTCAGGGGCGATCCAAACGCGTGGCCAGTCAGGATCTCCTGCGGATATCGAAACCACCACCTCAGCACCTTGTGCCGCACCCGCAAGAACCCAATGATCCGCCTGAATGTTCCTTTGAAGGAGCAATTGGTCCCTCAGTTGGCCCAATCCGAAACCGAGGGTCCAAAGGTCTTCTATCCTGTGATCTTCAGCAAGCCACTCTCCACCTTTCCCAGCAGAGTATGTCTGTTCGACGACAACGATAATGGGAGAAGGACCATGAATTTCTCTGAGCCGCTTTAACTCTTGGTCCGGATCACTTTCTGAAGATCCCAGCCAGATCAAGGCGGGCAATGACTGGCCCTGCTGGGGTATCGGGGCATCGATGAGATACCTCAAGGGTCGTGGTGAATAGATCGCCAGACGACCAGAATGATCTCCACGAGCGGTCGCAGCAGTCCAAACGATCCAGTCCGCCACCGGTTCCGTTTCTTCGTCCACCACGGCAGCAAGATCAAAGGTGGGGACGATATGAACAGTCCCTACTTCTATTTCAGGGTCACGCAACAGCAACTGATGAACTGTTCCATCCCTCTCCATCGAATGAAAACCTCCATTGACATGGATGACGACACTACCCTCAGAAGATTGCAGAGCTTCGAAGACACTCTCCGCCATGGTGTTATCCCAAAGGCTCTGAACTTTTTCGACTCTCTCTTCAGGGGAACCTGCACTCGGCGCATGACCATGCCCTCGCACGGTACGATCATACCTTTGCCAATATCTCACAGTACTCGGTAGAAGATCTTTTGCGATCATCGACCGCTCTTCATCGCTCAGTGCTGAGAGTCCTCCGCCAAATGCAACTTTTCGCCATACCTCAGAAGGAACATTGGCAGCGATGACCTTGACCTGATTTTCCTTCGCCCACTCCACGATGGGTCGATATCCGGTCTTGTAGTTATTCCACGGTTTTGCCGTACTCATAAATTCAGTCTCGGAAATCTCACCCGCTAAATAGGAGTCGAGAATCCCCTGCACATTCCGACCGAACATCTCCAATGAAACGATGACGCTACGGCCTTTTTCCTGGTGAATCTCGTGAAGTCTTTGAATGACATCCAGCTCCAAGAGGTGAGTTTGATGATCGAGATGAGTCTCGCCCAGAAAAACCACGTCATCGTTTGCGAGATCGTCAGCCATCTCGGCGAGAGAAACTGTACGGGAAGAGCCTCCCTCAACAATCGTCCAACGATTGTTCGTCGAATCCTGATCGGACTCGAAGCTCATCGTCACTTTGCAGCCACTCAAACACGGACTGAGAAGAAAAATAATCCATGCCGCAGAGATCATGAAAGAAGATCGAGATGTCACTGATTTTTTTTGTTTTGAATCCATGATTCTATCCATTCAACAGCTTCAAGAAGGTTATCTACATGACCATCGATTTCGAGGCCGGCCGGCAAAGGAGAAAGACCTCTTCCAGTCTTTACCCTGAGTCGTTTCAATCCAAGGGTCGCAGCAGCCTGCATATCCACAATCGAATCTCCCACCATCACGGATTCTGAGAGATCGATGCCATGCTCTACTGCCGCATCTTCAAACATACCTGTCCCCGGCTTCCTGCAATCACATCCATCCGTGGGATGGTGGGGACAATATCGAACGGAAGAGATCTCCAGACCCCATTCCTTACAACTTTGTATCAGATTTTCATGAATGCGATTTACAACCTCGTGAGTGGTCCAGCCCCTCCCGATCGCCGATTGGTTCGTCACCACGATGACAGGGAGATTCAACCGCCCTAGCCGAGCCATGGCTTCTGAAGTGAAATCGTAATACAGGAACTGGTCCGGATCTCTCACAGCTTCGAGAACAAACTCGTTGATGACACCATCTCGATCGAGAAATACAGCCTCACCAGAGCTCAACTATCAGCCCTTCCCGAAACATTCATTCCCAATTGCGAACGAACCAACGATCGAAACCCATCGATTATCATATGCGTCATGATCATATGTGCATCTTGTGCTGGCTGCATTTCATGGATTTCAACATGGAGAGGATGATCCACCATTTTCCGAAGAGCTCCTCCCGCGAATCCCGTCATCGCTGCAGTCTGACATCCCAGACTTGAAGCCAACTTCATCGCAGCAACGAGATTAGCCGAATTTCCAGATCCACTCATCGTCAGTACGAGATCATTCGGTCGCGCCCATTGTTGAACTTGTTCTGAAAATACCGCGTCAAAACCGATATCATTTCCCAGAGCGGTAATCGTCGAAGGACTGTCGTTAAGGGAGAGAACTTTGAGTCGACGCGGATGTTCGAAGGGAATCGCAAAGGTAGCAAGGTCTTCAGCCAAGTGTGAAGCCGTCGCCGCGCTCCCCCCGTTTCCAAAAACGAGTAACTGACGATCTTCTTGCCAGGCCTTGAAGATTTCCAGTGTCCAACGGGTCACGCTTTCCACGTCAATCACAGAAATTGCGTTCTGGCTGCGCTGTCGGTATTCCTCCAGCGAGCTTCTCAGATCTGCAAATCCGGACTCAGAATCGTCTCCAGTACCATGATTCTTCGATGTCATTCTTACCTCCTGACAGCATCAGGATACATCTCCACGCCCTCGGGGGTAGGATCTTGCCCGTGGATCACGTTATCCTGTTTCAGTCGTGATACGATTCCACCCCCGATAAGATCCCTACTCCGGGATCTAGGAATCTCGGAGGCCGAGGAGCTCAAAAGCCGAGTATCTCAAAAGCTCAATGTTACAGAGAGCCCAGTGAGGGAGACGATACGATGCTATGCCTGACAACCCGAATGGCCCCGGCTGCACCCTCTACCCCAGAGGAACGGTTGAAATCTGTCCTCGAAGTGGAAATACCCGGCATCATTCTGGGCCCTGAAGTGCCCCGAAGTGATTGGGCAGCGATGATTCAGGAGATTCGTGGGGCTCAATATTTTGTTCCTGCGATTTTCGCCCCCTCCCTCGAAAATTCAGGGAAAAATGGCGCGAAGAGGTCCTCCCCTTCACTGGATGCCGAGGATTCAACAGAGGCTCAATTTGCCAGAGATCAGGTCCTCGACTCTTTGCTGCGGGCAGAGGATTTATCGATTCCCTCCATGATCCTCACGCCTCCCCGATTGGCTCCTCAGGGGCCCCTATCCAAATTGCACCAACGACACATGGAATGGGCCCATCAGCGAAATCAGCTCCACGCAGACCTCTCGTCATTCCCCTCTAGGGAGGACCCTCAAAGACTCCCTTTCGAAAGAGAACTCATTCGTCTTCAAGCCGAATACGTGAGATTCGTTGAAAACTGGCGCAAGCAAATCCCGCCCGTCTCAAGGAGGAGAAATGCCCTCCTCAGAAACTTAGACAAAATCCTAGATGAAGCAGATCGGAGACAGGTCTCCATTTCGCTCAGAGAAGGAATGGATCCCGAGACTCCTTGCGAGCGTCATCGACTGGAAGAAATATTCTCTATTTTTGATGGAGCACCCCTTTCGATGATTCTTGACCCGGTTGCCGCCTGGCTCAATATGGACATGCAAGGGTTCAACGAAGTTCCTGCATTCACTCTTGCGCAAGAGTGCCATGGGATTGTTTTGTCGGACCTGGACGAATTACACCGAGAAATCTTGATCGGCGAAAAGGGTCTCCACCTCTGGGAGCAATATCACTCTGAGGAAGCCCCACTGTCTCTTCCTCTCCACATCTTAGACCCACACGAAGGGACGCTGACCGCAGAGTTGCGTCATTGCAGAGAGAGGTGCAGAGAATTGGGCTTGGACGGATTACCGCCTCCGAAACCCGGAGAGCCGTTTAAGATATTTTGAGAAGAGCGTTTGGAGATCTCAACTCTCACAAATCAGGACCTCCCCGTGAAGACGGAGGAGGGTTGTATTTGTAAGAGAAGAAAAAAAGAGACCCAACCCAGAAGGGGGAAATTAGGGGAATGTTCCGGGCCGGGTCTTCAGGAACGAGTTATAGGTCGTGTCTGATCGATCCCAGCACCCACGCGGTGCAAAGAGGAAGAAGATAATGAATCTTCGGAAAGGCTCATGTCACCATGAATCACTTTCACCGAATCACCTTCATCGTCAGACGCGAAGTCAGGTTTGGAGTGTTTCTCGGGAAACAGGAACTTGACCCATCCGTTAACCCGTGATTTGGCTCCGTGCCAACCTCTCGACTCCCTGCGATTGTCTACAGGTTCTCCACTATATTCCAGTGAAATTTTTGACTTTCTGTCAACACCGATGATACGTTGCTCCTTCGCTCCCGGGACCCTATCCTGCCTTATAGTGTCATTCTGGGCAGTTTCGTGCAGAAATAGGCCGTCAACCTCGATCACCTTGTCTGGAGTCTTCTTTTGCTCATATCCATGGAAATCCAAGAATCGCTGAAAAAGTCCTCCTGGATTCGACAGATGTTCGAGGAAGGAAACAGACTCAAAGCCGAGTTCGGCACAGAGGCTGTCTTTGATTTTTCCTTAGGAAACCCGCATCTCCCACCTCCCCAGGGTTTCACCGATCGTTTGCGAGAGATCGCGAACGGATCACAGGATTCGATCCATCAATACATGCCCAATGCCGGCTGGCCGGAAGTTCGTGAAAAAATAGCTCATGATCTTCATCGCAGGGATGGACTCCCCTGGAGCGGCTCGGACGTCATCATGACTGTGGGTGCTGGCGGAGCACTCAACATCTTTCTCAAAGCGGTTCTCAACCCCGGTGACGAAGTCGTCGTTCTCAGCCCCTACTTCGTCGAATACTTGTTCTACATCAAAAATCACGGCGGCAACCTTGTTGATTGCCCGACTCGTGAGGATTTTTCACCGGACCCAGAGGCTCTGCTCGCCTGTATCACTGAAAAAACAAAAGCGGTCATCATCAATAGTCCCAATAATCCAACGGGACGCGTCTATACCGCAGAGGAACTGTCGATTTTCACAGATGCTCTGGAAGAGGCTTCCCGAAAAGTGGGACATCCCATATTCCTTGTGACCGACGAACCTTACAAAAAAGTGACGTACGATGGAGTGATATGCCCTGAGGTTCAGTCCCACTACTCTCATACCGTCGTCATCACCTCACATTCAAAAGATTTGGGCCTAGCTGGGGATCGTATCGGTTACATGGCAGTCTCTCCAAATATCGAGGACCGATTGGAATTGGTCGCAGGAGCAACCTTTGCCAACAGAACTCTCGGATTTGTGAATGCGCCCAGCCTTCTTCAACTGGCTGTGGCAGATTGCCAAGAACTCACCGTCGACTGTTCAGAGTATCAAGAGAACCGTCGACTCCTCATGGCTCAGTTCGATGAAATAGGACTCGAATACGTCAGACCAGATGGGGCTTTCTTTCTCTTTCCAAAAACTCCAGAAGCGGATGACGTCGCATTTGTAAAAGAAGCCCAGAAAGAAAAGATACTCGTCGTACCCGGAAGTGGTTTTGGCCGCAGCGGACACTTCCGTCTTTCCTATGCTGTTCCAGAAAAGCAGGTCAGAAATTCTCTCCCCGCTTGGGAACGCCTGATGGACCGAGTCAATTCCAACAGTTCTAACTGAGAGAGATCGACACGATGAGTATCCACTGGACACCCGATCGGGACCAAGGAAGCGAAAGTACACTCCAAGCCATCTCAAGATTTTTGTCGACTCCTCCGGGATTCGTCAATTTTTTGCCCGGAGATCAAGAACTGGCCCAAATTGAAGACGTCGCCAATTCGATACCCTCCGATCACGAGATTCTTCTTCTTGGAATCGGAGGATCCGCGCTAGGTTCTCTCGCACTCGTCGATGCCCTGTGCCCAGAAGCGGGACACAGACTGACGGTCATCGACAACATAGACCCCGACTCTCTTTCACGATTGCTCGAATCTGTAGATCTGACAGCGACCACGATTTTGGTCATCTCCAAATCGGGAGGAACCGCAGAGACTTCATCTCAACTTCTCTGGATCATCGAAAAATTGCGTCAAAGAGGCATCGATCCCGACGCTTCGATAGTTGCCATCACCGATCCAGAGAAAGGGACTCTCCGATCGATCGCCCAACAACGAGGCTGGCGATCTCTCCCTGTTCCGCCCGAGGTAGGAGGACGCTTCTCCGTATTGACGGCAGTGGGGCTTCTACCCGCAGCTCTCACCGGCATCGATATTCATGCTCTCGTTGCAGGAGCACGTTCCGCTCTCTCAGATCTCTCATCAGCGACGGCAGATCATGCCTTAGTACGCTGGATCAGTAGTTGGGAAGAGCACCATGAACTGCGGACGATGGTCGTCCATTTCGCATACAGAGATCGCCTCGTCACTCTGGGAGACTGGTTTGCACAACTCTGGGCAGAAAGCCTCGGGAAAAAGCATGATCTTTCGGGCCGAGAAGTCTATCGCGGCTCCACGCCCCTCGTCGCTCGCGGAGTCACAGATCAACACTCCTTGGTGCAACTTTTTGTCGAAGGCCCTGATGACAAACAATTTTTATTCCTCGATGCCCATCTCAATGAATCGGATTTGGAAATATCGAAGGAAACTGCGCAATTGCATCCCGATTTGGAATACTTGGGTAATAAGTCCCTTGGAGAATTGAGGCGAGCCGAACTGGAAGGAACCATCGCGGCGCTGCAATCCGCAGGGAGACCCGTTTCCCGTGTCCTTCTCGATACCATCGATGAATCTCATATCGGTGCATGGATGATGCTGATGGAGATCGCTACAGTTCTCGCCGCAGAAATTCTAAACGTCGACCCCTTTGATCAACCCGGAGTTGAGGGAGGCAAGGCTGTTGCATTTGCACGTATGGGGAAACCAGGCTGGTCAGAAAAAGGGCGACGGATCGAAGCGGGGGCTCAGGAGTTAAAACCTTCTCCCCCTATCCCTGTTTCAAAAAATAACGATTAGTTTTTTGTGGCACGTACACTTCTCAAGCGTGCCTGCCACTCGCTGGAGCTGATCAATCCCTTGTCCTGCAATAATGAGACTAATGCCTTCTGTGCAAGAATCAGTTCTTCCAGAGTCGCATCATGACTCTGCGAGTGGACTGTCGACGGAGTTTCCACACGTTGAGCACGGGTTGTAGGAGAAGAAACAGAAGCCTTTTTACTTCGGGGAGAGACCTCTCCCTCCTTGGCCACATCTCCGGAAAAAAACTCGAGCGGCAAGGAGAAACGATCTGCGATCCTTCTCACGAGGGCATGACTCGCATGGCATTGACCATCAAGAACATCCTGAATCGTCCCAGGTAGGACCCCGATACCTCTAGCGAGACCTGGAACAGTCTCATGATGTGTATCGATCAGAAATCTGATTTTGCGAACCGCAGAGTCCTGATCGACTGAGAGATCTCTGTCGCCAGTGTCCTGCTGAGTTCCGGTCTTATTCTTCAAGGAGTCTCCGATCTTGAGTGGGTTTTTCCCTTTCCCAACTATCGGCAGACTCCGGAGAACTCTTCAGTCAATTTCCAGAATTTATCGCGCAAACAGTAAAAGAGCATTTAAGAACACTTCTGAGGTCTGTCTCCAAAAGGATCGAAAGAGAGGATCCCCAGCGAATAGAATCACCTGGCCCCTCCCGCTCGATTCAGCCACCAACCAGACTCCACCGCTCAATTGGGTCTGATTTTCATCTGAGATAAAACCACTCACGACCGGAGATGTGCCGGGAAGAACTCCCACATCGGATCCGTCTCCCTCCAGTTTGAAAATTCTTGTACTGGAGATCATGCCGTGAATCTTCTCAGGCATTCCGAAGGAGAGCGGGTGCTCTGTATCCAAATCAATACTGACGATGTTTCCCGGGACTTGTTGCTGACGACGCTCTTCACGAATTTCAGATCGACTTCTACGCTTCGGTTCTTTTTCTTTGGGATTCCGCTGAGTTTCTTTGGTCGCACGCGAAATCAAACCGTCTTTGCCGCCGATGCGAAATGCACTACTTCCCAATGCAATACACACCCCACCACTTCGTACCCAACTTTTGACACTCGAGAGAGTCTCCTCACCCATCGCGGAAGAGCCCATGCCTCCCGGAATAACGAGAACATCAAAATCGTCGAGGCTTCTTCTCAATCCAGAAGCGGATATGGCGGTGAAAGGAATCCCCATCTCCTGCTCAAGAAAGCTCCAAACTGCGCCATAGGAGCCACTCGATACCGCATCGGGTCCCAACACTGCGATCTTTGCGTGGGCGAGCTCAGGGAACTGATCAGAGCCCAAATCAGGGCCTATATCCGTCCAACCACTAGAAGTCCCACGAAAGAGGGTTCCCGTTGCCTGAGCGGTCTTCAAAACGGCTTCGTGAGTCTCTTCGCCATCGACTCTGACGATCAAGGTTCCAGCAGGATATGACTCCCCCTGAATTTCGATGGGTTGGGTGACGAGGTCTACAGATTCGCCCGCCTCCTGTAGAGCCCTCAATGCTTTGGCTGAAGGTAATCCTGTCCAACGGTGAAGGTAAGCAAGGCGACCTCTTTCTTCGACACGTCCTGCTTCAGGATTCCCCCCTGAGAAAGGAATGAGAATGGTATTTACAGGATTGGGAGCGACCAAAGTCTCGACTCCATAAGTCAATGGCAAAGACCATGCTGCCACATCATAAAAATACGCGTCAGCGGCTTCGGCATGATTCTCCAGCAGTGTTTTCGCAAGACGCCCCTGTGCTTGATCCAGAGGAACAAAAACGGTTCCAGGAGGCAGTTTTCTGACAGGGAGCATTTCTCCAGAGTGCGACTTCAATCCTTCGGCGACAGTTTCGTCCATGTTCTGTAACAATTCGATGCCCTGTCGCTGAAGAAGATCAATCAGGGCTAGGCGTCTATGATCGTCTTCGCTTGGAGGCAGAACGTACTGACTCACATCTCCGTTGCGACCTGCGAAAATTGTTTGCTCTCGGAATAAGAAGAACTCTTCTTGAAGTTTCTTTCGATGGTCTGCGGCGCATTCTACGGTCGCTAATCCTGCGACGTGATGGTGGTGCAATCTATCGCCCAGAGTCAGGAGGTCGCCGTCGCTTCGTCGATAAACAAGCCCTGCTCTGCCGCCTCCTGCTTGCTCATAGGTCATACCGATGGAGCCGTTCAGTGAAGGCCAAGAGTCACCGTATGCCGGATAGAACAAATCGAATTGCTCACCCGTATAGTATTTCCAGCCAAATCTATCAAAGGCCTCTGCATTACTTTTTCCAAATGTCGTCGACCAGTCCACTCTCTCCCTGGGAATGTTTCCATTGATCGGTTCTTCTGGCGGGAAGAAAAAGTAGGAAGAGCTCGGGGACATCTCATGGAAATCCACATGAACCAGTGGCTGCCAACGCAGGTACTCTCGGATGCGCTGACGTGTTTCAATCTGGCTCTGCCATGCCCAATCTCTATTCAAATCAAAATAGTAATGGTTTGTTCTTCCAGAGGGCGAGGGAGGTGAATGCTCACGAGCAGCGGGGTCAGGATTTGGAGGATTCGACTGTACCGAGTGGTACCACTGCAAATACCTCTCTCTTCCATCGGGATTCAGCAATGGATCAAGAATGACCAAAGTGTTTTCACGAATCCCCTCCATACGTTCTCCGCTGCCATCGGCTAATTGATGCAAGGTGGCCAATGCCGCTTCTGTGGGCGAAGACTCGTCTCCATGAACATTATATGAGAGCCAAACGATCGCGGGCAATTCCTTCAAGACACCCTCAAGATTTTGATCCACTGACCTCTCCATTTTGATGGGGTCAGCCAATAACATTTGAGACTCTCGAATTTCTTCCAAGCGGGAAATATTGTCCGCGGAAGAAATCATCAGGAGAATCAGCTCCCTACCTTCAGAGGATACTCCGTATTTTTGGACTGAAACCCGAGGGGATTTCTCGGCAATCGCTTTGCAGTAATCGATCACATCCCGATGTGAAGTAAATCTATCCCCGAGAGGAATACCAAAGAACTCTCCAGCAGTCGGTAACTTTCCTTCATAGGAATCATCAGACTGGTAAGAAAAATAACCTTTGGTCGTCGGCGATTTATCCTGGGCCTCTGCGAGAGAGAACCCTGAAAAAAGCGGCAATATGCCGACTATCATGAGTAGAAGATTCACATTTTTTTTGATTTTCATCTCGACAACTCCCCCATCTTGCAGGAAACATTCGTGTAGATCATCATTCTGCACGGGGATCAGTGATCTGACCAGTGGCATGAAAAAAAATGAAATGGGCTCTCATTACTCACCTCAATTCGGAGATCAGACCATTAGTCCATCTGGCACTCCCCATCGTCATCACTCAAGTTGGGCAAATGATGATGGGCATGGTGGATATCTGGATGGTCAGTCGCCTAGGGACCCAATCCCTCGCAGAAGTCGCACTCGGAGACACATGGGCCTTCGGAACCCTCATTCTCGTCATAGGGCTGATCCAGGGGGTGGACCCTCTCTTCACGCAAGCCCATGGCGCTCAGGATTCGGTCTCACTCGGCAGAACCTTTCAGCGAGGCATTCTGCTGTGCATTCTTCTCTGCCCTCTCTTGGGGATCGCCTGGGGATACACGGCTGATGCTCTTCGATTTCTGGGACAAAGCGAAGATCTACTTTCTGGTGCCTCCTCCTATGTCTCCGCTCAGGTCTTCAGCATTCCCCCTCTTCTCGGGTTTTTCATCCTGAGACAGTACCTTCAATGCCGAGGAGTTCTGGCTCCTGTGGTATGGACAATCCTGATTTCAAATTTGTTCAACGTAGTCTTCAACGAACTGTTCATTTTTGGTGGGCTAGGGTTTCCCGCTATGGGAATAGAGGGCGCAGCACGAGCCACAGGTGCGAGTCGTATCATCATGTTCCTGCTCTTGGTAGCCATCGTGATTTACGGCAAGCATATGAAGAATGGATGGACCCCTTGGACACTCCGATCCTTCTCCCCTGTGGCAATGCTGCGACTGATTCGATATGGCCTCCCCGTCATGATTCATTTCGGAGTTGAAGTTTGGACCTTTCAAGCCGCCACATTGATGGCGGGACGACTGGGTTCGGAATCATTGGGCGCTCATATTCTTGTCTTAAAAATAATCAGTTTCACATTCATGTTTCCTTGGGGACTCAGTGGAGCCGCCACGACTCGGGTCGGAAATCTGCTCGGCGCCGGAAAGATTCCCGCAGCGATCAACTCCGCGAAGATGTCTCTAGTCCTGGCTTTTCTAACGATGCTCGTCATGGGGATATTGTTGAAACTGTTTGGAGCTGAAGTCACACGCTTGTTTTCGAAGGACACTGCAGTATTAGCGCTGGCCACGGGACTTCTCCCCATCGCGGCAGGCTTCCAAGTATTTGACGGTATTCAGGCGGTGTCTGCTGGGATACTGAGGGGGGCTGGATTAACGGTGCCGGCAGCCCTCATGAGCCTGATCGGATTCCCCATGGTGACGATTCCATTGGCCTATTATTTGGCCTTTGAAATGGAATGGGGTCTGAAAGGAATCTGGTGGGCGTTCCTGATAGGTCTGTTCATCATGGCGACCCTACTCACTCTTTGGGTCAGATTTTCAGCAAGAAGTTGGAAACCTATAGAACGACAAATCGGATAGCAAACGTCTCATCGAGATTATAGAGAATCGGATATGAGAAACCTGAATCGGCCCTCCTTGCAGACCACTTCAAGGATGGCCCCTTCTTCTCCGATTTCCAAACCACAGGACAGCCCCGACTTCCCCGGCCCCACAGAACCTAATAACGGAGCGGGACTATCGAGGGATTCTCTTTCCAAATTTTCAAGAACTCTGTCGAGTGCAACGACCATCTGTTCCGACTTTTCAATCTCTCGCACAAGTTGAGTTCGTTCCTGACTTTCTTCCTGATCCGTCATCCGTCTCAGTTTACGGCGTTGCTTTTGAAGAATATCCCAAGACTCTTGACGCTTCGCAGCTCTTCGATCTCGGGAAGGATCCATGAGAACCAACTGCCTTTTCCCAGAGGAAGTCTTGATAAACAGACACCGCTTTACTTGTGGAGAGACTCTGGGATCTTCAAAAGTTCCGAGATATTGCCGATCTGAAAGACGAGTCTCTATCGGAAAAGAATGAGTCTCTAACTTCCAACGACCTTGCTCCAAAAGAAATGAAGAAACGGGTCGCCCTTCACTTGTCATTTGTAATATTCCCCAACGAAGATCAAGTTGAAGAATGGCTTCTTCCGGAGGTGCATTTTTCTCGCCAGTGATCGCTGCGATAGAGAATCTCAGTTCACGGGCAGGCCTGTCGAGAACTCCTCGAACCGCAGGCACTTTGATGCCTTCTCCACCGCCATAGGGAACAAACACAAGAACTGGATCCTTGTCGGTAAAACTCTCCAGTTCAACACGATGCCATCCCGGTGGAATGAACACTCCACTCCAAGAGACAGGTAGAGCCAATCGCACACTCGCGGTCCCGGGTATCCCGACCCGACGGGGCTGAGACAAATCCGGCAATACGGGAAGACCCTCTGGAGCATCCGTCAGCATTGCGGAAAATTGAAGAGCCCCAATTTCCACTTTTGAATTGTGGGTTCTCAAATCCTTCGTTCCTGGAACTGAAGAAGCCAAGACTTCTTCAAGGATCATAGTTCCCGAAAGTAACAGGAATAACATCGCCAAAATGCCGACGAGCCTTCGACAAGAGTGGCGAATAAGACGGGACCCCATCAGGTTCGGCACGTGGACCACCATTCATGAGAAAGGGTCGGCCACGCTCTCCCACTGAGGAGAATGTGCCCGACCCTTGTTCGCTTTAAAGAAACTTGCAGAATCGACTAGAAACTATAATCAAGTCCTACGTAGACCCCAAGTCCACCGTAATCCAGTGTATCCGCGTTATCTCCGTCGGAATCCACATCGATCACCAATGGATGGCTGGCAATGTCATACTGAGCTTCGGCAACAAAGCCGAGAGCTCCGTCAAACATATCCCAGCGTAACGAAGCCGCCGGACGGAACAGGAACATCAACTGGTCAGTGACTTCAACAACAGCCCCCGGAGAACCGGCTTGAACTGCGGCAAGGTAACCACTGCTCAGAGACAAGTCTGTGTAGAGTCCACCCACACCGAAACCGTAACGGAGGTAGGGCATTCCTGTATTTTCAGAGAGAGGAACATCCCAATCAAAGTTGATCGTGAAGGAACGACGATCTGCTCCTGAGAGAGCTCCTTCAGCGACGTCTCTAATGGCGAACGGATTCGTAAGGCTTGCAGGTCCTGTATATGCAGCGCCATCTACATCTGTGACGACTCCATACTCAAAACCAAAGTGCATCCCGTACTCGTACTCGTAACCCATTCGCAGTGCGACTCCGGTGCCGCTTGTAAAGTGACTGCTCGTGGGGGAAAAAGAACCCATCTTTATCTCACTGTGCATCTTGTCCTCAAAGAGCATCGCTTCGCGGGCATTATAACCTGGAGCAAGACAACCCGAGAGGCTCATAGCCACCATGCAGAAGACTGCAAGGAACAACGGGGAGCGGCAAGACTGACTCAACTTCTTCATTCTTCATCTCTCCTTACAAAATTCGTAACCGGTACTCATTGGTGTTACCCGCCCTGAGATCTGCTGGAGTTCTGACTTCTGCAGGTATTTTCGTTTCGCAGGCCCCCAGCCCACAGAAACTTTCACACCCTGCTCACTATCAGCACACACCAGACCGACATCACGGGTGATTGCGGTGGCTCTTTGGGTCACCACCCCGGCAGGCCACGACAACATTTCGTGGAACTGGACCGGTTTCCGGGTTCGGCAAAACGAGAAGGTACCCTCTCAGGGTGAGGGGATGCAACCTATGGTCTCAATGCCATTTCGCCAGAAGGGCCGGGAACACGAAAAATTCCCGAAAATTGGGCCTCTAGAGGGAGCACATCACGGAGTTCAGATCGATCCTTAACCTTTTGAAGGGTCTGCTCCACGGGGCCTACGACGGCGGCGACGTCCTTTTTCTTGGCGAAGATTTCTCGATTTCTGTCGTTTCCGCCGACGAAGCCCCCTCTGCGGAAGGAGAAGATGCCACCCCGAGTCTCTTCCTTTTTCTGGGGGGTCTTCTTTTTCGTCCAGAATCAGGGGGTAAATCGAGTTCCATTTTCCGGACTTTGACCAACCACGACTGGATCCGATCACTGTCCCCTTTGAGAAGGTATAAGACCTGAATCGCGTCCAGGAGCCAATGTTTGCTCCGGATACCCTCAGGAATCTCATCCCACGAATCCAGTTCCTCGACCTTGTGGAGTCCCCCCATTGCGGACCAAAGCCGGTCTTCATCTCGCTTGTAAACCTTGAGCTGACTAAGAACAGGTTGAGTCTGCTCTCTAAAAGCGGACCTCCTGTCCCTAAATGCTTTCATCGATCTCACATCATCCTGATCGAGAACTTCCGTGACAAAAGGTCCGACCAAAGCGGCAAGAGCCTGCGCAGGCTGAACGGGGGCACCATTTGCCACTTCTTCATCGACCCGAGTCAGCATGGCCAACCAGGAGCGGTGCTCCTCATCGTCTTCGAGACGATCGTGGAGGTCAGGAATCAAAAGTTCCAAAAATCCGAGGCGATGAAGTCCTGAGAAATATTCTGTAGCCTTACCTGAGACCAAATCCTTAAGGAACTCTTCAAGGAGTCGCGCTCTGTTCGCTTTGAGTATCTCTGCTCGATTCTCCACCAAGGCTTCAAGGGTTTGAGGCTCGATCTCGAAACCCAAGCGAGTGGAGTGACGGATCGCCCTCAAAAGACGTACAGGATCCTCTTTGAAGGAATACGAAGGATCCCCCACCATCCTGACTTTGCCCGAACGCAGGTCATCTACGCCACCGACATAATCAAAAATCGAAAAGGATCCGATGTCATAGAACAACCCATTGATGGTGAGATCCCTGCGACAGGCATCCTCTTCCGGAGATCCGTAAACGTTATCGCGACGAATCAATTCACCTTCACGCACAATTTCATCGGCGCCACCGGAAGAGCGAAAAGTGGCGACTTCCAGAATTTTGTTTTGCGCATAATAGAGATGAGCTAGACGAAAACGTCGACCAATAATGCGACAATTCCGAAACAGCTTCTTCACTTGTTGAGGTGTCGCACTCGTCGCAATATCAAAATCTTTAGGTTTCTTCCCCAGCATAATGTCGCGAACAGCACCACCGACGAGATACCCTTTGTATCCATTGTCATGAAGTCGATAGAGCGCTTTGACCGCATCCTTATCGATGTACTTACGAGAGACATTGTGATCGTCTCTCGTGTATATTCGCAGTTCCCCTGAGAACGGTTCAAAGGTGTCGGAAGAATCTTCTGAAGAAGTCGAATCCGAAGGTGTCAATGCCGAAAAATCTTCTGAAGGGAATGAGTCCGCAGATTCAGCGCCTTGCCCATCTGACAAGAAACCATCCTCAGAGGAGAGATTCCCCGGGTGATCGGAATTTGGGTTTCTGTCCTTGGCCGGCATTCTCACCTCGTGACTGAAGAAATCGTGAAGATCTCAGAATCCTGCCTGATGACTTCGCCAAAGTGACGAAGTGCAAGATCCTCAAATACCCTGATGAATCAGGATACTCTTTAGACGAGATCAATCCATGCGATCCATGTGATCCCCTCAATTCACCAAAGCTCACCGATCGTTATGGCGTCAAAACATCTTGCTCAAACCCATGTTATCGAGCGTCAGTGGGGCCTTGAGCGACTATCCCTGTATCCCTCTGCATGACGACAAAGAATCACCTTGAATCGTTGCCGATCGCTATCAAAGCACGATCACGTCGCAGGAAGAGCAGGATCGAAGGGAACACAGGAACTTTGAGGAAACACGGAATTCCTTGGGAAACACAAGCCACCGGAGGGAATACACCTGATTTGAATAAAAAATCGTCCCCACAAAAATCGAGAGAAATCGGGGCAAGTCGAGAGGAAGTCGGGAGGAAGTCGGGAGGAGCCGTACCGAAAAATTCGGTGGCATGGCTCCTCCCGATCAGGGGCACATCAGGATTGAAACTGTCGATCAGTTTTCGGAGGAAACTGGGGGGATTCCCCCACGATAGCTTTCAATTTCATGAACACTCAATTTTTCGGACTCCCGGGCCAACCGGGGTAGCGGCGAACCACTCCAACAACCACACCCCGAACTTCGACTTCACGAGCGAAGATCGGATCCATTTCTGGATTGGAAGGTTGAAGACGAACGATGGGTTCTCCATCTCTCGATTCGAAATAAATCTTTTTCAGCGTCGCTTCTTCCATGTCCGCACCATGAACGATCGCGACGACCATTTCGCCATCGACGGCCTGATCTCGATGTTCGACGATCACGAGATCTCCATCATGAATCCCATCACCGATCATCGAAGTTCCCCGCACCCGCAGTGCATAATGATCTTTTCCCATCGGGAGGAGATCAGCGAGATCCACATGCTCCGGTGATTCCACCGCTTCGATGGGTTCTCCTGCAGCGATTCGTCCCAAAACTTGAACCGGCAATTCCGCCGGAGCAGGCTCATGTGAGGCCGTTGAATTTTCTTGATATTCAGGATCCAAGATCTCGATGGCGCGGGAGATATGGGGAGTTCTAAAGATCGCCCCTCTCTCTTCAAGGCCTTTCAGGTGACCATGAATAGTGACCTTCGTCACTCCAAAGGCCTGGGCGACTTCTTCTAAGGTCGGGGAGGTTTTACGTTCTTTCAGGAACTGCTGTAAAAACTCCATGATTTCCATCTGACGATCGGTGTAGTACAAGTCCCCCCCTGTCTCTTCTCTAAAGGCCCAAAATGAAAATAGTCATCATTGAGAGTGCACCCAAACCCAAGAAGACCCCGTCCATGGCAGTGCATTCACTGACATCGTAGTCCTGACTCAAATCGAGGTTTTCTCCCTGCATAGAGACCGCGCCTGATTCGGGAATCACTCGGGCGATGCCTGAAGTTCGAGCGGTTTGCACCCGATCCCAAGCTCCACGAGCCCCTTTCCAAAACCGTCTACGGGTCGTCGATCGAGCCACGGAACGAGATGTCGACACAGATGATTCGTGCTGACGACTCACTTTAGACTTCGGAGAAGTCGCAGAAGCTGTGGAATCAACAGTTGAGCCAACAGTTGAGCCAACAGTGAATAAATCAACCGTGCCACTCTCACTCTTCATGGACACCGGGAAAATCTCTAATTGAACCTGCTGAGCTGTCAGGCTATTTGGATTCAGGCTATTTGGATTCAGGCTATGAAAACCGGACATTGAAGCTTCCCCCTGTAGAGGAATCGTGGCCTCTGACTCGTGCTGTAAAAGTGACTCGTGCTGTAAAAGTGACTCGTGCTTTAAAAGTGACTCGTGCTTTAAAAGTGTCGTCTGCATCGTTTCTCCTCTTCTTTCTCCACACAACTGAGCTAGGGACAGTTCTGAGTTCGACTTTCAGCGATTCCCTGATTTCACTCATGTTGGGTCGATTTTAGCCAAACAAAGACCGAACATCAAGGAAATGTTAGGGGCCTACCTAACACTCATAAATCCTTGTTTCAAAGAGGCTTAGGTCATATTTTGCTTCATATCTCTCAGATTTGTTCGGGATGTCACAGATTCTTTGACGTGCCCTCAACTCTGATTTCGAAAGGAACTCTCAGACGTTTACTCCTATAGAAATGACGTTTTTCGGGAAAGGAAACCCGAGAATGCGTGAATTCAAGTTCAGATGAGCCGACACTGATCAAGTTGAATCTCTTGTCAGAAAGGGAAGCCGAATGACTGCTTCGTCCTCCAGTAAACTCTCCGATTTCAAAACCCACCAGGGAATGTCAATCGTAGACATGAAGATCTTCCTCACGGGTCTTGTGATCTTTTTGTTGCTGTCCCCCACGATTGAAACTCTGGGACAAACGGAGACACTGCTCTCCACTTTGACGCCATCTTCGGCAACGGGGCAAAAGTCTTCCGAGCAAAAGTCTTCCGAGCAACAGTCTTCCGAGCAACAGTCTTCCGAGCAACAGTCTTTCGAAAGTCCATCCGCTTTCGAAAGTGCAGCAGAGAAAGACGACCCTGTTCAGGACTTCATCAGTTTCAATAAACTCGATGGACCTCGGGCTCAGTTGCGAACATCGGTCACCACCTATAGAAACCCTGATACGGATCAACTGCTCAGTCTCGTAGGCGTCATCCACATCGGAGACCCCGGGTACTTCCGAAGAATTCAGCAAGAACTCGATGCCCACGATCTCGTGCTCTACGAGTTGGTCGGCGGACCCGCTCCGGGGTCACCTGAAGACAAAGGTGACGATCCCGACCTCGAAGAAGATGAAGCTCCTTCAGGGTTAGGTTTCATCGGAGCGATGCAAAAAGGCATGACGGACATGCTCGCCCTCTCTCATCAGATGAACTGCATCGACTACACCCGTCAAAACCTTCGTCATGCTGACCTCAACATGAAAGAGTTCTCCAAAGGACTCAGTGAGTTGGGTTTCATCAATATCGACCTCACTACCGTCCTTCAGGGATTGGGAAGTAGCACCTTCGATGGACTTGCCATTCAAGCGGCCATGGCGACACAAGATGACCAAAGGACCAACAGGATCCGCTGGGCGATGGGTAAGACAATGGTCCAATCTGTCGGGCAAATGGCTTTCCTTGGAGTGGACGACATTGAAAATCCGCAAGATTTGATTCTGGGAATGCGGAACGATCAAGCCTGGAAAATTTTTGAGAACTCCCTCTCTGAGGGCTGGAGAAGAACTGCCATATTTTATGGAGCCGCCCACATGCCGGACCTTCGTCGGAGAGTCCTTGAGGCTGGCTGGATCCCAGAAAACCAAGTTTGGTTACCCGCATGGGAGATTCCTGTTCCTACTGAAGAAACCCCGAAAGAACCCGAGCCTGCACCCAGTGTGCGTCTTTGATTGGGAGAGAAAATGAACCTTTCACGTCGAGTCACCATCGCCGGAGGCGCAATAACACCCTTCATTGGCAAATTCCATCCCGATTTCATCTGGAAGAAGCACCCTGACTTTGGAACTCGAGAAAACCCCACTCTCGAACAATACATTCATGAGGTCGCCCTAGGTGCCTGTCAGAATGTAGGCATCGACCCTGCGTTAGTGGATCGAGGATATGTCGGTAACTTCGTCGGTGAATTGTTTTCCAATCAGGGCCATTTAGGTTCGATGGCGGCAGCGGCTCATGAGGGTCTTAACTACACCCCATTCACACGTGTCGAAGGAGCTTGTGCTTCAGGAGGACTGGGAATCGCTGCTGGAGTGGATGCCATTCAGGCAGGAGCAGATATTGTCTTGGTGATCGGTGCCGAAGTTCAAACGACAAGAAATGCTAAGGAAGGTGCAGACTTCCTAGCCCGAGCTTCTCACTATGAAACAGAACGCGGATTAGACCCGTTCACTTTCCCGGCAATGTTTGCAAGAAGAACAAAAGCCTACTGTGATAAATTTGGCGTCACACCCGAAGCCCTTGCCCCCATCGTGGCCAAGGCCTACGACAACGCCAATCGCAATCCAAATGCCCATATGCGAGAAGTCCAAATGACTGCTGAACAGGCAGGTTCTGCGTCAGACAAAAATCCGTGCTTCCTCGAAAATGAAGAACTGAACCCATGGCTCAGAGTCGGAGATTGCTCACAGGTATCCGACGGAGGCTGCGCCATCATTCTTTGTTCTGACAAAGGATTAGAGAAATTGGGCGAGTGTCAGGGCGATCCTGTCGACATCGTTGCCTGTGAGGTGGCATGTGGCCCTCTTGGCCAGGTGGCTGATCTGACAAAAATGGACGTCACAGCCGCTGCCGCCAGCAAAGCCTATGCGCAAGCGGGCTGGAACGCGACAGACATCGAAGTCGCTGAGGTTCACGACTGCTTTAGTATCACTGAAGCTTTGATTTGTGAGGCATTAGGATTCTGTGGCGACGGTGAAGGCACTCAGTTGGCAGCAGAAGGTGCGACCTCCCTGAATGGGCGTATTCCCGTGAATACAGGAGGAGGATTGATGGCCTTTGGTCACCCCGTTGGAGCCACAGGAATCAAGCAGGCCTTCGAAATCTTCAGGCAAATGAACGGACTCTGCGGCGACTATCAACTGGAGAGCTCTCCAGCTCGAGGTCTCTGCGCAAACATGGGCGGCGATGATCGAACCTCGGTCGTCACCCTTCTACAAAAGAATTAAATTCACTCATGATTCAAAAACCTCTTTCGGTTCCCGAGGCCATCGATAAAAGGCGATCGACGAAGGATTTCTCCTCCACTCCAGTTTCGCAGGAGTCACTAGAGGAAATTCTACGTCTCACCGTCTCCGCTCCTTCATCCTGGAATCTACAGCCATGGCGAATAGTGATCATCGATGACGAAAACGACCGTGAAAAATTGCATAAGGCTTGCTTCCATCAACGACAAATTTTGGAAGCCCCTCTCACTCTAGTCTTCGCAGTCGATCACAAATCTTGGGAATCAGACATGGAGCCGATTATTGCTCAAGCACACAAAGAGGGTGCATGGCCGGAGGAGTATTGTGAAATCGCACGGCAAGCGATTCCCGGTGGGCAAAACGCACTGGAGAACGCAGGTCTATTGCGAGAATACGCGATCAAGGATGCCATGATCGCAGCCACTCAATGTGTCCTAGCAGCCACATCCATTGGCTTGAAGACCACCTTCATGAATGGCTGGATGGAACCGGCGGTCAAGGCAGTCATCGGTGCCGCTGATCAGGAGAACATTTCTATTGCGGTACTCGTACCTCTCGGGCATGCAGCAGAAACGCTGACCAACCCGGGGCGCCTACCAAGAGAGAGAACTGTTTTTCACAGTCGTCTGACCTCATAAGAAACTCACGTAAAAAAACACTGAAGAGATACGATTCTTATCCCGCAGAGTGGTCTGTGCCTAACTCCGGCTGTTGAAATGAAACGGCTGAAGCAGGTGGGACTTCTTCTGCACGGCGAGAATAGACAAACGCAGCGATGCCATCCTTGACCGCTGCGGAGAGTCCAATGAAACGGATTCCGTAGATCGAGTTTTCATTCTCTTCAGGATCAGAAACATCTACGACTCTGGCCGTGATATCTACGTTTTCCTGCCCTGGGAAATCTCTGATCATCAATAAATCGCCGTCTTGCAATGGAGCTTCGGACCAAATGGCAGCGCCACCTGTTCCGACATCGACGAGGCCTCCAAATTGAACACCCGTCTCTCTCTCTTCCAGACTGACATCTCTATTCATCGGTAAACGAAGATAACTGATACGTCCCTTGATAGGGGTTCTCAGATATTGACGACGTTGGCTAATTCTAATTTTCTTTGGACACTCCATGAAAAGAAACAAGTCACCCAAATCACGAATTTCTTGTAATCGGGCCTCAAAAGAAAGGCAACCATTCTCAGGCTGGAAGTAGTTCACTTCTAAATCAGTTCCCATCTTCCACGCGACCGCTTCTTCGTGATGGCCAAAACTGTCGATGATTCTTAAGGCAATCGTTTGATCATCTCTGTGAATGACGACAGCTCTCATGGCGACCCCACCGGGACCCTCGACATGAAGTTCGTCTTCTTCTATCGGCAGTTGTCCCCTTTGGGAGATCTCTCCCGAAACTTCCCAGCCACGCTTCATTCTTAATCGGTCGAGGGCACGTCTCATGGAAAGATCCTGAAACAGTTGGGGCTCCACCTGCAACGATCTTTCCAAGGCGTTCTCAAAGGCAATCCTTGAGTTCAAAAGACGTCTCGTATCTCGATCTTCAATATGTTGGGACAATCGATCGACAAGGTGTATCTCTTGGGAATCCAACCCCAATTCCAAGCAACGGGCTCGCCATTCACTGCCAACATTTCCATGAGACTGACTCACGGAATTCGGCTTCTGTGAAAGAGATCGTCTCCACAGGGCCCAAAAGATCAACGGAGTCGCTAGCAGGGCTAAGATCCACCAAATGTCGGTCATTTACTTTCTCCAGCCTTTTCCGTCGTATTGACTCACGGCATACGATCCTGAAATACAGATCTACCCGGAACATTCCTCTGAATAGATCGACACTATTCAGGGGATGACTTGAGAGAATTCAGGGAAACCGAAGCGAATAATGAAAAGAAGAGAGAACTACTGCCCAGCAACGATGTAATTGCCACGATTCTGCTCTGCGAGAGATTCCATGAATGCGGAGGTGAATCCCAGCGCAATCGTATGAATCGTGACCTGACTCTCTTCATTGAGGAGCAATATTTCCTCAAGAATTCGAGAAGGATCCACAAAAGTTCCCGCACTGGGGGCACCATCGGAGAGGAAGAAAATGGTGTCCACGTCCCCGGCACTGAGGACTTGTTCTAACGAATCGTAGATGTTGGTGCCGCCTCCGGGTCTCAACCCATCAATAAAGCGACGACCTTCCTTCACCGATTTCTTCGACAGTCTAACCGGCTTGTCTTTGTACAAATGTGTCGCAGTATCGAAACGAATCAAATTGAAAAATGTTCCTGGGCGCAACTTTTCAATGGCAATGCGAAGTTCACTCTTGGCGAGCTCAAGCCGATTCATCGTCTCGACCCCACCCCCCTCTTTTGCTACAGAAACTTCTTGCGACATACTGCCGGAACAATCGACAACAAACGCGATCCGCTTACTGACGATTTCAACTCCGAAATAGGAGGGTGTTCGAGCCTTGCCAGGATCAGCCTTACGGACATATGTAGATCCAGAATGCGAAGATCCATCTCGTTCCGCGATCGCGACAGGATCATACCTATCCCGTTCCCTATTCCAATATTTATCCCAGTTCTCCACATCCGGCCCCAAATCTTGGCCAGTGGAAGCGATCAAGAGCTCAACCACCTGAGGTAAGAGTGCCCCCGATTCTCGTCGCATGGCCGCCAATAATGCATCGACTAACCGCACATCCTTGACGCCCTTAAAACTTCTCAGAGCCGCAGATCTCACCTGCCACGCTGGGTCTTCTAAAGCCTCTATCCTGCGATTGAAACTATTGTTTGAATCGATGCGCCCGAGTGCAGTGATCACAAGAGTTCTCAGAGAACTGTCCTTGTGATTCCCAAGAGAGAGAAGCATCTCTTCAGCATCTGTAGGGTCAAGACGGCAAAGTGCACGCACAGCCTCTATTTGAAAGGCGGTATCTCTAGATTTTTTCCTGGATGCCAATGCGATGTCGTCAACACAGCTATCATCTCCCAGAAGGGCGAGAGATTTCATGGCAGCGATGCGAAGTTCTGCTTTCGGATGCATGATCAATCCGACAAGGGTATCCGTGGCACGAGTATGCCCTGCACGACCCAGTGCTTCTGCGACAGCCACCCGAACCAACAGAGGCCTTTTTTCTTTTTCGAGCACCTTTTCGAGTAACCAGTCGAGAGCAGCATCATCTCTGACAGAACGAAGAGCTCTCAGAATTCTTTCAAAAGAAGATCTTCTGCTCCCCTTAAGTTCATCCAGTGAGTCTCCTTCAGGCAAGAGCGACACGAGCATCTTTGTCGCTTCTAAATCGCCGATACGACCTAACAATTCGGTAGCAGCCGTGGCAACCCCTACGTAGTTGGACCGAGCGAACTCCTCAATCGGCGAGGTAGAACTCTTCTCCAAGTGCCGAGGACGCAGAGCCTCAAGGACCTTTTGCCGACCGAGATTGGGAAAGTTTTTAAGAGCTTTCAGTACTGTTCTTGTCACATCGCTTCCCCCTACGGTCAAAAGCGGGACAGCTGAGGCCACCTGTATTTCCTTGTCCGAACCCTTCAAGAGCCGAGTGAGAAATTTGACCGACTCGGGGCAACGACAGTCACCCGCATCGTTCAGGATACTTTCAAGTGGTTTGATACCTTTGGCACGTTCTGCATATGGAAGTTTCCCGAAGGTCTTCTTTGCTCTTTCCCACTTGATCAATATCTCTCTCAGGCGTTCCTTTGGAGGTCTCAAGGTCTCCATCTTATTATTCGCCTTCAGTGCAGCAGGCTCCCTCGAGTACTGAGAAGTCAACTTCATCCAGTGAGTCCGTGCGGCTTCAAATTCTCCAAGCTCTCTCAAGCAATATCCTGCGTCATAGAGACATTCAGGAAGGAGATCGTGCTCCTTGTAGCGACGTGTGACCGCGACAAATTGCTCATAAGCTTTGGCCCACTCCAGATTCTCCTGAAGACAGTGGCCATATCCGTGAAGTGCGACAGGAGTCGCTTCCCCCGCGGTATCCAAAGCCAAATATTCTTGAAATCCTGCTATCGCCAGACGAGTTCTTCCTTGGCGACGCTGGCATTCTGAACGATAGGCGATCGCTTCCGAGGAAGCAGGCTTGCCCACATGATCGATCTGAATCGCATCGAATTTATCTTCGAGTTCGAGAAGCCTTTCTTGGCGAGCCTTCTTCGCTCTCGGCAGACGGGACAACCCATCGATAGCCTTTTCGAGATCGACCTCGGAGGGGTCTGCTGGAACGTCGTCCTCATCCTCATCCTCGTCCTCATCCTCGTCGTCATCTTCAATGACAAACGGAACGAGAGGATTTGGGCCGGCAGCACGAGATCCAACAACCTTAGATCCAACAACCTTAGATCCAACGCCCTCAGATCCAACAACCTCAGATCCAACAACCTCAGATCCAACGCCTCCTGCTGCCCATGCATTATTTCCACATGCAGCAAAGAGTGCCCCTGCAAAGACCAAAAACAAAACAAGCAACCCAAACCTTCGGGCAATGCTTTGACCGAAGGTCTTTAAAAATAGGTCAACAGGCCGAAGCCGCTCAGGGATATCGTTCATTGAGGCAGATCCATGTTGAATGGTAAAAAATTGTGCACCCCGATTTTACACCGGGTCGGGGAGCCCTGCGAGCAGACGGGAAATGACGATGACGACGATCACCAATATCACTGCCAACCCCAACCAGGTTCCACCGTTACGACGAATTCCTGCGAGCCCCTCGCTCCGCCCTACCATGGCTGAAGCGATGAAGAGCGCGCCCATGGCCAACAAGAACTTGATCCCGAACAGCATATGATAGGGCATTCCCCCATCTTCGAGTGTTTTTTGGAAATTGGCAGTCGCTAACCCGTGAACCATCAATTGATAGAGCCCGGTGACAATCATCAATAATGACCCGGCATGAACAAAGGGTGCCCATCGTTTACGGATACCCTCTCTCACCTGATCGCCACCCTCTTCCGAGGTAACAGCAGGATGAACCGCTCTCCACTGGATAAATACTGACCCTGCGATCAACACCGCAACGAGCAGGTGAACGAGAGTACTGATTTCGAAACTAGACATAGCGACTTGAAGCATATCGATTTGAAACATATCGACTTGAAACATATCGACTTGAAACATTGTGTTCTCCCATCGGGGCATGGTTGCCCTTAGTCTGATGCATCCTCATCATGGCCTCTGTTGAAGGCGAGGTCCATCTCGATTTCCGAGACTCGTCGATTCGAAAGAGAGATTGAGATGATGCCCGAAAACTCTGATCCTGCTGAGTTTGTCCGATTTCTGGGGACCGAAAAAGCCAGTGCCATTCTCAGGACACCGCACGGCGATCTAGCGCTACCGGCGATGGAGTCCGCATTGAGAGCCGGCTTCAGAATCTGTGAGTACACCTTGACGATTCCAGGGGCCTACGAGCTCATCCGGGAAACGGCTTCCCTGTATCCGGAGGTAGTTATCGGTGCAGGAACCGTCCTGAATAAAGAACAGGCTCAAAAATCGATTTCAGCAGGGGCTCGATTCCTTGTGTCACCGGTCGTGGATATAGACTTGATCCGCTTTGCTCAAGAGAGCAACGTGGCCATCATTCCCGGCTGCTCCACTCCCACTGAAATGATCACCGCCCATCGTGCAGGAGCACCATTAGTGAAGTTGTTTCCAGCTCCCGCAGGAGGACCATCTTGGGTTCAGGCCGTTCTGGGCCCGCTTCCTGAATTAAAAATTGTTCCAACCAGCGGAGTTACCCAAGAAAATGCCCGTGATTTTCTAAAGGCAGGAGCTCATGCCATCGGTTTTGTCGCCCCCCTCTTTCAGCCTCAGGATATCGAGGAACAAAACTGGGATAAGATCGAAGCCCGTGGCAAAGAACTACTTTACACATGCCAACAGGTCACCTAATTCAAAACGAGCAGCACGATTTCATGCATCGTCAGAGAGGAACTCCAAATGAACTACCTCGGTAAAGAAACCACTTTTCAATGGCTGGGCCATGCCACTTTTCTCGTAGGAACCCCCTCCGGAAGAAAAGTCCTTTTTGATCCGTGGCTTGGGAATCCAAGTTGCCCCGAACAATATCAAGACCCGGAAGACGTGGACCTGATATTGCTGACTCACGGCCACTCGGACCATATTCAGGACGTGATTCCCCAAGCAAAAAAGCATGGATGCAGAGTCGTTTGCAATGTGGAGTTGGCCTTCTGGCTCAAAAAATTAGGCCTCCCCGAAGATCAAGTCGTAGAAATGAATAAGGGGGGATCCATCGAGATCTGCGGACTCTTCATCACTATGACGGATGCCAAACACTCCAGCAGCATCGAGGTCGATGGAGTCCTTCAATACGGCGGAGAACCGGCGGGTTTCGTCGTCGAAACTGAGAATGAATTCCGGTTTTATTACGCCGGCGATACTTGTGTATTCTCGGACATGGCTCTCATTGGAGAGTTGCACGCCCCCACGCTCGCCATTCTTCCGATGGGAGATCACTACACCATGGGTCCCCGAGAAGCGGCCAAGGCCGCCCATCTTCTGGGAGTCCAAATGGTCTTACCGATGCACTACGGCACTTTCCCTCTACTCTCGGGGACTCCGCAGGCATTAAGAGAGTCGATAGGCTCGCTTCCTATCCAGGTGATCGACCTCGAACCTGGTCAGATTCTCGAATAATCACAACCATAGGAAAAATATGGCGATACAGACATCCCGGCCCACCTCGATTCTCATCCTTCACAATCCTGGCTCACGCCGGGGAGTCGAAGCTCGTCGGTTCCTCGAAGAAAAACTCTCTCAAAAACACCCGCACCTCAACCTTCAGTGGTGTCAGGTTCTCGACACCCCAGGAACACCGGAGTGTCCGGATAGAGTCATCGTCATGGGTGGGGACGGAACGATACGCCTCGCTATGAACTGGCTATCCACACACGACATCAAAGTCCCCGTCGGACTGATTCCTGCCGGGACAGGCAACAATCTGGCCCAGGGCCTTGGAATCCCCCTCGATTTCGAATCCAGTTCGAACTTGGCCATCGAAGGCCTCGGGGTCCAGTCCATCGATACTCTTCAAGTCTCATTCGATGGTCGATCGATGGGCAAAATGCTTCAAATTTTTTCAACTGGATTACCCGCCATCATCACTCACCGATTCGAGAAATGGAGAAAGACCCCTCTCGTTTCTATCCCTGTTCGCTATAGCGGAGATTATTTTTATCGATTTCTCGCAATACAGGCTCTCTTGACCGACAGAAAGCGTCGCTTTCCGTCCACCATAGAAATCGAAAATGAACGATTCTCGTCAACCGGCCCTGCTATCTTTGTCGGAAATGAAGCGACGATCGGAGGAGGCTTCAAACCTTGTCCACAAGCTCTTCTCGATGACGGGCTCCTCGACATTTGTATTCTTCCAGAAATCTCCTACTTCGACGCCTTTCACCTTTTCAATAAAGTCTCTACCGGCGAGCATCTGGATACTCATTCGAACGTCGTTTACCGTCAGGCACGCAAGATAAAGCTGACTCAAGAACCACTTCCCGTTCTTATCGACGGAGATATTGCGGGATCTCCAGAAATAGTGGACATCGAAGTGATTCCTGGAGATCTATCGCTGATCAGTTCGAAATTTTGAGTTCATTCATGACCGCCTCGCTCCCGGAAGGACGCATATGTCAGTAAATCTTCTGACCCCAGCCAGCTCTGAAGAACGGTGCGGCTCTCATTCAGTCGCTCAGGTTCGTCGAAATCATCTCGGCATGGGCCATCATGTCCGTCTCTGTATCCTTCTTCTTTCCGGGCTCTCCTGCCTCGCTGGAATCACCGGTTGTCGACAGGCCCCGAGTGTTCCCATCAAAAAAGCGATCTGGGTGACGCGTTGGGATTACTCCACAGAGCAAGACATCGTCGACATCATGCGCAACATTCACTATTCCGGATTTGACACGGTCCTTTTTCAGGTACGAGGCAACGGGACCGTCTTCTACCCTTCCCGATACGAACCTTGGGCTGAGGAATTCAATCATCAGGACCCCGGCTTTGATCCCGTCGAAGCCGTTTGCCGAGAAGCCCGTGTCAGGGGGCTAAAGGTTCATGCCTGGGTCAATGCGGTCCCAGGCTGGCGAGGTGACTCTCCTCCCCCGGCAACGACTCCTCCACAGCACTGGATCGAGCATCCTGACTGGTTTCTTCATTCCGAAGCAGGTGAGCGACAACCCCTGCAGCCTTCCTACTATGTCGCCCTCAATCCTTGCCTCCCTGAGGTGAGAAATCATGTGGCAGACATCTGTCAAGAATTGCTGGAAAACTATCCCGATCTCGCAGGGATCCATCTGGACTACATCCGCTTTCTCGAATCGGGTGTCACCGTGGATTATCCGAGAGATCCCGTCAGCCTCAAATATTTCAGCGAATCCACAGGGCAGAGCACACCGGATGAAAATACGGTCGTCTGGGATCGCTGGCGACGAGATCAAGTGACAGAAATGGTGCGCACCATTTCCGATCGTTGTCGACAAACTAAAAGAGAAGCCCTCGTGACTGCAGCGGTCTACAGAACCCCTCAAATTGCCCACGATAGAGTCATGCAAGATTGGCCACGCTGGTTGCGCCTCGGGCTCATCGATGCGGTCTTTCCCATGCAATATGACCGGGAAGTACCCCGCTTCGAAGAGCGGGTTGGGGAATGCATGCAGCATGCTCGAGGATTTCCCGTAATTATGGGCCTAGGTACGTACCTGCATGAAAATCCAAAAATCACGCTCGCACAGGAGAAGTCCGCTCTCATTCAGGGTTGTCAGGGAGTGAGCCATTTCGCCTATTCGTCCTTCTGGAGCTCCTCAGCGGACAATAATAATTCCCGATTGAAATCCCAGAGGAGGAAAGAAATCCTCAATTCCCCTTAAATCGGTAACGAAGAATGGCCCAAATCTGTAAAAACTTTGGATTTTCGCTGATGTGAGGAACTTGGGGGGAGAATTCCCCGTCTCTTCGAAGTAGAATCCATAAGGATACGTCAAAAAACCATTTTTAATAAGTGTCGCCTCCGGCGACAAGAAAGGTCATTCACATGAAGAAGTTTCTTCTTGCTCTTGTAGTCGTCGGTGGACTTGGTGCCGCTGGTTGTAACTTTGCGCCCATGGCTGGCGAAGAAAAATCAGAATGCGCCACTGCATGTGCCACTGCGTGTGCCACTGAGTGCGATTCCGCCAAAAAAGAGAGCTGCTGCGGTTCCTGCAAGTAGTTCCCGTAATAGTGACAAAAAAGGGTACGGAGAATTACTCTCCGTACCCCTTTTTTTTGATCCACTTTTATTTTTTTGATCCACTTTTATTCATCAATAACGTTTCATGAACCTTCTCGCTCTTTCGAACTCCAACCTACGTTGAGATCTCTCAACGTAACTTTTTAGGAGTCACCTCAGAAGCAGATTCTTCCCCCGATTGTGAAGGAACCATTTCTAAGACTTTGGTCTCTATGGCGCCCTTATCCGCGAGTGCCTTGGCCAAGATCGAAGCAGACCACGCCGTGCCATAAATCCGGTGATACGAGAAAAAGGCGTAGTCCCACATCGAGCCATCTTCTTCTTGGGTTTCCAGAATCTTTTCGGTCAGTTGGGGCCACCACGCCTGACGCAGTTCCGGATTCAACTCTTCGATCACGTCGGCAGCATAGTAATGGCCATAATAGAAAAAGTATCCGCTGTTGGCGTAATACGCTTCATGGGGATAGATGCGTCCACGTGACAATGAAATAAATTTGTGATGACGGATCAGTTGCTCCAAACCCGTGACCATATTTCCCTCTGTCACCTCTCCGGCACTGCCACATCTTCTCAGAGCAAGATTGCCCACCTGAATGCGGCACAACGATCCCTTGATCTGGTTGATCGACAGGAGATTCCGAGTGCTTTGAATAGGCGCGATATTGTAATCGTAGGCCCCATTCGGCAATCGAGTCCTTCGTAGAGCGCGCAATCCACGCTCTTGCATTTTGTCGGGAACTTCTAACCCAACACTCTCGCATTGTTCAAAAATCAACAGGAGCGAAGCGGTCACAAAGGACGTTCCCCAGGTAGGTCTCCGCGTGTAGGGACGGTTATCATAATAAGCCCAGCCCCCATCCGGGCTTTGATAGTTGCCCAGAGTGACGATCAGATCTTCGCCCAAATGACGAAGACGTGCCCTTCGTTCGCTGCCAAAGCGAGATTCGGGCTCGGCCAGAGCTCTCGCCACCGCTTCCAGAACATAGACGTAACCCCAAAGGTTGTCCGTATCCCAGTTGTCGATTCTTTTCCGACGGCCCTTTTCGCATATATTGTCGAGAGCGCGTTCCAGAGCTTCTTCCCCACCCTCGGGAAGACCTGCACCCAAATCCATCAGGGTGACACAACTGATTCCCGTGATCGCCACTTGGAATGCCAGATGCTGCTCGGGAACCATCCAATTTTTGTCATCGGGAGAAAGAGGGTTACGCCAATGACCAAAGGCCCCGTCCTCTTCCTGGTGAGCCATCAAGTACTCTACAGCTTTATCGAGCCCCGCCCTGGCCTCCACTTGCCAATCATCGACACGATCCAATGCCGGTGCCGGCAAAGAAACTAACTGAGACAAAAGGATCAGGGAACCAACGATCAAAAGAGACCCCAAGCAACGGATTGCTCACGGTCATCTAAGCCGGTCATGTTTCGTAACTCGTGGCGGGCCTTTTCCAAAGCTTCTAACTGCTCTTCCAGTTCACGCTGCATTTTTTCTTCTTTGCGATCTTCCTGGATTCTTGCAATTTCTGCTTCGGTCTCAGCGCGAGACTGATCACGATTCGCACTTTCGATGGCCCGTTGAAGACGTTCTTCCGCTCGGGGAATACGAACTTCCATTTCAACTTGGTGCTCTCTGCGAGTTTGCCCGAGAGACTCTTCCGCTCGAGCCAAACTCATTCGACCCCTCTGAAGGACCAGTTCTGCAGTTCCGTCTTCCAACTCTGCTCCTGCGTAGAGCAATTCCAACTGCTCCAGTTCGGTACGCGAATCTTTGAGACGGGTCTCTGCGAAAATGACAGATCTGCGACTTTCGAACTCCCGTGTGGGACGATCGAACTCATGGAACATACGCATTTCGTGTTCCGCTTCCATGACGGCTCGCTCTAGCTCTTGATGTCGATGTTCAGTCGACTCACGAGAGAGATCACGCTCCATTTCGGCGATATGAAAATCGATCTCCAAATCGGCGACTTTCATCTCCAATTCTTCGACCTTTTCTTCTTGGGCTTTGATCTTCTTTGGATCGACCACTTCCTCCACGACAGGAGCGGAGGCCGCCGGAGAATCGGAAGTGAAATCGATGGTCAGCGCCCCGCTGTCAGGGTCCAATTTAGCGGCATCGGAATTGACCACGAGACAACCGGTTAAAGACAATATGGATACAATGACGAAACTATTCGTCAGAACTCTGCAAAGCATGAAGGCCTCCCTCATGGAAGTAAGTCATTAGACGACCTCAGTTTGACAGGACTCTGACGAGTGAACAAGAGCCTTTACTCTTTGGGAGGGCTCAAACAGACAAAAACCCGGTCCCCATCCACGCGAGCGGAATGACGCTCCAGATTTTGGTTCGTCGGGCCATCTGAAACCTCGCCGGAGAGAGCGTCGAAGCAAGCGCCATGAAGCGGACATTCGATGTGACCATCTTCGACGGTCGCTCCGACCATGGAAGCTCCAATGTGAGGGCAACTATCGGTGAACACGGAGACATCGTCCCCGGCTTTGACCACCATCAGTTCCTTACCGGCGACATGAGCAAAGAAGGGTTCTTCTTCTTCGACCTCTGCGAGAGGACACAGATCGTGCCACTCTCCTTCAGACTCAGTTGGCATAGTAAGGATTCTCTCCCGCTTTGTGATCCGTCGAGTCATGGATATGACGGATTGCTGGCACCTTCTGGCGTATCAAAGTTTCAACACCTTGGCGCAGAGTGACCGCGGCCATACCACAGCCCTGACAACCTCCACCCATGTGAATGAACAAATCCTGATCCTTCACATCGACCACTTCGATAAAACCACCGTGAGCGGCCACCATAGGATTGAGATCAGAGTTGAGGAGATTTTGAATCTCAATGAAAAGTCCTTTTTCATCTTCATTCATTTCTCGGCTGCGCTCAGAAACGATGCGATCGAACTCTTCGAAGTGCTTTTGCACAAGTTCAGTCGCACGATCGACGAGCGGCTGCCAATCAGAACCATCCAATGGTTTCAGCAAAGTAATCACGCGATCTTGCATCAATACCGCTTCAAGTCCCTCGATGGCGACAAGCTTACGACCCAAGGGACTCTCTTCGGCCTCCTCGGCAGTCGAGTAATACTCTGGAGATTGGGCAACGACCCTATTGAGTCGCATGACGCATGTGTCGGAGTCTGACTCCCACGGTTCAATCTGAATATTCAATTCTTCATTCATGACAACGAGTGCCCTTTCCAAATCTCTTCGGCATTTCTCTGGAAACCACAGTCAAATCTTTCTGTGGCCGAATTGCCATCGGCTATGCTCAGGATATAGATCAAATCATATCATGAGATGACAAAATAGAGAGCCTATCATATTTAGGAATGGTGAATATTCGACTTAGTTTTGAAGACTTAGTTTTGAAGAGGGGTGCTTTCTTTAGAAATCACAAGCTCCAGAAGATCCATGGCTGCATCGCTGACGCTACCGCCCTGCTCCTTATCGAAGATCAACTCGATCACAACCTTGTGGCTTGCGTGAGGAACCGAACCCTCGCTCTGGCGTTTACGCATGCCGTTTTTGCTGTCCCGGTCCGCCGCTGTCACCGGTCCTAGGGTATCTTCTCCCAGTTCATTTCCATCTTCGTCAAAAAATACGATTCGAACTTGGGCTTCATCTTTCTGCTTCTTCCACCCGCCAATCCAGGCTGAAAAATGATATGTCGCCCCCTTCCGGATAGTGCTTCTTAATTTCTTGAGATCGATGTGTTGTCGAAGAGTGGTACGCATCGCCACATCGCCGATGGTTCCATGGAGGAAGTGATTCGCTCCAGCTCCATCTGGTACGGGCAAATGATCCCCTTCATCCAAGGCAAATCCGTTCCACGGTTGAACCTGGACGGGAGTATTTGTCCCGATGGATTCCCATGCGCTGACGACACCAGCTTTGGCCTGCTGACCACTCGCAACCTCAACCTGCTGATCTTCTGCGCCAGGATTTACGATGATGTTCTCCCCCAACTTACGAGCCGTGAAGATTTGAGGAGCGCGACTTTCCCTCGACATCGTTTCGCTGGCATTTCCGATCTTGCGCAGACGACCGCTATGGCGTTGTGAAATCTCTTCGCAGTACTCTTCCGCTTTTTCAGCCCCCCCGATGACCACATTGTGAATCGCGACCGGATGAAAACGGGTGACCCGTTCCAGCTCCTTCAGCAATCGATCGAGATCGTTGCACCGACCACCCCAAGGTTCTCCGTCGGAAAGGAAGTAGATGAAACGACACTCCGGATCCTCGATGGCCGCCTCAATACTCTCCTGATAGGCAAAGCGACAGGTCCCCTGTGCTGAAAACCATTGCGCTGCAGTTTGGGCATTCTTGGGCGACAGCTGCGCCAGCCTCGGAAACACTCGATCGATACGAGCATTCCAGGGATCGTCGTAGGGTTCACGAAACAAAACCAGATTAAATCGCGGCTGCTCAGTCCGGGGGAGAGAAAGCCACTTTTCCAACATCGTATGAACCTCGATGCGGGCCGCTTCCATGCGAGTGCGGCCACCAAAATCGCCATTCATCGATCCTGAAAGATCAAACAAAAACACGGCATCCGCAGCAAGAACTGGTAGATCGAAAAAGACCACGGTAGGCCCATCTTTGACCCGAGCATTGCCGACTCCTTCGGCTGGCGCTCGAAGCCAGCCACCGACAGGTCGCTCTTTCCGATCGGCAACCTTACGAGGGGAAGGATGCATCTCGTCATATACGCGCCAGCCCCTCGCATCGACCGGTTTGCTTTCACCGGTCAAATCGGAAAGTGCGTGATGCCAGTCAAAGAGATCTGGATCTCCTGGCTTTTCCGGCAGAGTTTCCAGTAATAAGTCGATGGATATCGGCGACCAGACTTCGACCAGAGCCTCAACTGTCCTTCGACGAACTCGCCAGTCACTATTCTCAAGAGCATCGGCCAGCAACTCCCGGCTGCCTTCAGTCCATTCTTCAACGGGAATCGCCCCCAAAGCCTGAACGATGGCGATCCGTGCCGAATGCCCCGACGATTTAGGAATTTTTTTCCAGGCGCGTTGAAGGTCTTTCTGATGGGGCCCTGCGCCATGAGCTCTCAGGAAATCTGCCCCAGCCACGACATCTACCGGATTCTTGCTGCGTAGTTTTCTCATCGCCGAAGGTCGTATTTCATCGGAGGTGTTAGGCCGCACCAGAGCCGCCATTGCACGAGGGCTTCCCCGTTTTGCCACACACCACTTGAGCAGTTGATCGATGCTTTCCGAATCAGGGTAGCGTGCAGCAATCTCTACCAGCGCGCGGATCGCTGCAGAAGTCAGCTCTTCATCATCTGTACTGAGCCAACCTCTCAATAAATCGAGATCTTCTTCGCCACCCACATGTCCAAACAAATCGCAGACAATGGCAGGCAGTTGTGGATTTTTCCCCTCTTCGAGGATCATTCGCCGGGCCCTGCTCCGCACCGTGTCCGCATCCATCTTGGAAAGCGCCACCACGCCCTCCTCGACCACGATGGGGTCACGAGAGAGGAGCTTCTCTAGCGGTTCATCGAGTTCATCAAGGCCCACTCCATGAAGTGGTACCAATAGGCTGAAAATGATTGAGAAGGTCAGTAACCCGCTATTCAAAGAACACCTCCAGCCGCATGATAACCCGATGAAATCGGTGAGCGAAGACATGACTCCCCCCCCTCAGCAATACGAGAGGTTCCTGAACTCCGATCGTCACCATCGAGAGGCTTCGATCATTCGTAGACCACTGACCTTCGTAGACCACTGACCTTCGTAGATCACTGGGACCAAACCTGACCGAGCTTCAAGGTGGGTCGTACTTCGAGCAGCAACTCTCATCTACTTCTGGGATTCCTCTACCCCCACAAGTAGAATGGACCCTGCTCAAGTGGATTCTTTTCGAAATGGGTGCCATGACAGATCAATCTTCCCAAGACATGTTCGATGACACTTCCAAAAGTTGGGCCCGGGATGAACCTCGCCTTCTCTCCGATTGGACCGCCCGGCCATTTCTCTTACAGTGGTCCACACCCGTTGCCGAGAAAAGGATCCTCGATCTGGGTTGTGGCGAAGGCTACTTCACCCGCCAGTTGGCGAGATCTTCCTCTGAGAAAGCCCGACATTTGGAGGGCATCGATATCAGTGCAGGGATGATTGAGTTGGCTCAAGCCAACGAACAGCAGAACTCACTCGAAATCACATACTCGGTGGGATGCGCCACTGATTTCACTCCCCGCCTGGATTCCTACGATCTGATCACCGCCGTCTTCGTCTACAACTACACGACCGTCGAGCAGATGCATCAGTCGATGAAACGGGTCTATGACCATTTGGCACCCGACGGCCACTTCATCTTTTCACTCCCCCACCCTGTGAACCCGTTCATGGATACGGGGACGGACAGTTTTCACTTCGAGAAATCGGGGGGTTGGTTCAGCGGTCGCGACCAGACCTTCGAAGGGCGGATGGCTCAACGAGATGGCTCGGAAGTCTCGGTACGCTGCCTCCACAAAACTTTTCAAGATGTACTCGACGGTTTACGCACAGCAGGATTTACCCATTTCCCCGACTTCCGGGAACTCGCCGTCACCGAGAAGATGATCGCTGAAGATGAAGATTTCTTCGGTCCACTTGCGGACCTTCCCCTACATATGGCCTTTAAGGTCGGGAAGTAGACGTCATGACCCGAGCACCGTGGACAAATACCGATCTTTCCCAAAGACCTCAACATTGCCTGACCTTCGATGAAGGTATCGTGCAGGAGCTTCAACACTGGCAAGAAACCTGCCCGACGATTGTCGATGACGAAGTCACTCTTGAGCATGTATCAGGGATGACCCGACTCGCCGAGCTCGCTCAAAAAACTCGAGCGGAGGTTTACCACGGGAGTGGCGTGGTCAGAGTTTCAGCTCCTCCGGAAAGCGCTATGAGTGATGACTTACTACGAAGGTACTACCTCGCCTTTGGGGTGCATCTCGGAGAACCACTCGGTAATTATGGTCGGCTCTACGAAGTCAAAGATCGGGGAGGAGACTACACTAAGAAAGCCATCCCGGTCAGCCAGACCAAAGCGGCCACGGGTCTACACACCGATTCGAGTGCCGTCAATGTTCTTCCCGATCTTGTCGGATTGATTTGTATTCGGCCCGCTCCCGTCGGAGGCGCTTCTCGCATTGCATGTGCACTCCTGGCTCACGAAAAACTCTCTCGTGATTTCCCAGAGTTGTGCAGGATTCTTGAGGAACCGCACTATCGAGATATCGTCACACCCGGTGCTGATCAGAGTCAACGATTACGAAATCGCTTCCCCGTGTTTGAGGTGACCGACACCACCAAAGGTCCCGTTTGCCGATATATGCGATTTTGGATCGAGAAGGGTTATGAGAAAGCAGAAATAGAACCACACTCGCAATTGCAAAATGCCCTCGACCAATTGGATAGCACATTGGAAGAACCCGATTCGGTCGCCACCTTTACCTTGCAACGAGGTGAAATGCTCTGGGTTCACAATACGACCACGCTCCACGACAGAACCGCTTACGAAGACGATCCGAATGCTCCTCGACTCCTGTTACGACAATGGGTCTGCGGCTGATCAACACAGAACATCAGAAACACAGAACATCAGAAACACAGAACATCAGAAACACAGCGCGTCAGAAACACAGCGCGCTAGAAAAGCTGAGTCGCTCCCTCGTCCGACTGGCCTTTCGTCAGGGCCCGAGCATGTAACCAATCCCAGAAGCCCGCACGAAGAGACAATGCTTTCCGCATCCCTTTGAGCAGATTCCTCCGCCCCTCCGACGTCGCAGCATAATGCTTTGAGATCTCCATCAGAGTTTCCTGATGGTGATCATCCACCGCAGCATGCAAGGGGAAGAATACTGTCTCAGAAGGTGGCGCGTCCAAAACTTCCAAAGCAGGAAGGAAATGCTGGTACATGGTACTGACAACATTTTCAGTACCCAAGCCCAGTGCACCCAGGGCTTCTGCTGTAGATCCTCCCGATAGAACGCTGAGGAACATCTCTCTCCAGCAGACCACTTCCACCGCATCCTCGGTCAATGACTCTTGATCGACTCCTGCGGCTAAACAAAATCTTCGAAACAAGACCGGATGAGGAATCCCATCGATCCACTCCTTCTCGACTCCAATTTCTACGAGCTCTTCCATTTCTTCGCTCTCATAAATACCTGATTCCTCCGTCAGGTTTTCCATCAAAGCCGATCGATGCTCGGGAACCTCTAACCTGCCGATGACCGTGGTGAGGTAACGGGGGAAATGTGACGAATATCCCAGATATTGACGAGCAAAATCAGCGAGAGCCCACTTCATATCTGGAAGGGATCTATTTCTGAGAGCAAGTAGATAAGGATGATGAACAGCTCTATGCGAGGTGGCTTCCTCAGCGACCTGCTTGAGAAAAGAGTCTACCTCTTGGTCATCATGGGATTCCATATGCGCATTTCTGCGCTCCTCAATGGCATGGACAAAATTAAAGAGTGCTTCAGAGTCTTCTGCAAGAGACCGGAGCAAATCCTGACGTTGCACCGCAACGAAGGAACATGGCTCCATAGCCCTGACACTCGCAGTGCGGGGACGCTTCTCAACAAAGGCCACCTCACCAAAAACATCTCCTGAGGAGATGGTGTCGACCACTGACCCACCGCGAAGAATCTCCACTTTCCCCGACTCAAGGAAGTATAGAGTTTCGTCAAAAACGCCTTCCTCGATCAGGAGGTCTCCTGCAGAAGCTTGGCCCGGAGTCCCAACCTTTTGAATGGCTTGGATCGCTGATTCTGGAAAACTCAATTTGTGTCTCCTCAACTCTTTAGTTCTGTAGATGCCTACCAAGACAGTTTTTCGCGAGGCTGTTTCATTGCAAGAATCTTACCCTGCATGCCCTTATCAGATTTACATCAGAAAACCCCGAAGGATCGGACTCGGGTCAATTGTTGTTTTTTGATTTCACTCGACGGAAAGGATGAATCCAGCTGGCAAAAGCCTGCGGACTGCGGCTCTGAACCCACACACGACCCTCGCCGGAAAACCTGAGCATGATCTGGTCACCAAAGAGGAATGAACGAATCTTCCTCCCCGTGGTCAGGCGGTAATCGAGGCTCGGGTCCCACGCAACGGCGTAACCGTTATCCACTGTATAATCGCCGTCAACCTGAACAGCTTCTTCCCAGTCGTCAGCAAAATTATCATCCGCATTATTGCCGACATTTTTCCCTGAGAGAGAGACCTGCTGAATATCTCCAAAGGCATTAAAGAAAAGAGTCCCGGTTCCAGAGCACTTCAGAATAAATAAGCCCTCATTAAAAAACCCTCGAAGTCCATCAAACTTAGTATCGATCTTGATGTCACCAATGGATGCGAGATATGCACCCTTCTGCAGGAAGACTTCTTCCCCATTGAGCTCAAGAGCCACGATAGCTCCGGAAGGACCTGGGGCCAAAGCCAAACGAGATCCCTGCTCTTCACTGGTATATGTGTTTTGAAAGAAAGATTCACCACTGAGAAAAGAACGTTTCAATCCTGCGAAAACGCCCCCTCGGGTCGAAGTTTCCATCTCGACTCCAGGATCCATCCACGCCATCGATCCCGATTCGGATGCGATACTATCACCCGGATTGAGTTCTACTTCGAGATAGGAGTACCCCGGTTGGCATTCGATACGATATTTCATGGGTTACTCCCTCTCCGGTAACAACGGTCCGAGTCTTTTTCCAAACCCAGTCACATCGTGAGTCTGCACGATCAATTTTCCATGCCCCTCAAATTTCATGACAAAGCCTTCTCCTGAAAGAAAACTCTGAGTCAGAGAACTTGCAGCCTTGGAGATCTTGTATTCCAGAGTTTTTTCGTAAGCGATGAGGTGCCCTGTATCGAGAGTGAACTCTCCAGAGACCTCGATTTCATGCAAGGCTCCGAATCCACCGACCAGAGCGTCCCCGACCCCCGACAATTCAAGGAAGAAGAGTCCTTCTCCACTGAACACATTGCCGAAACCCTGAAATCGAGTCTCCATTTCCACATCGTCGCCGCCGGCAGCAATAAATGAGCCTCCGGAACAAACCCATGTGGTCGAACCATCTAGCGAGATGGTCTTCATCTCTCCGGGAAGAACGGGTGCAAGACCCACCTCACCTTTCTCGCCCGGTCCTACCTTGTAGGTGCTCACGAAAAAAGACTCACCACTGATCATTCGTTTGAGGCCACCCATGATGCCACTCTTACCGCGGCTGCGGGTACTCACATCCATCTCGACATTTCCGGACGCACGAACCATCGCTCCGGATTCGCTGAACAGTTCTTCGCCATGTTCAAATTCGACCAGAGCAGATTGAAAAGCGCCCGTTTCGAGGATATTGAATTTCATCGATCCTCCTATGATCTGAGGAAGGGCGTAATCCAGCCCGCCGTGCCTGTCAAATGTCGGGTCTGAACCCAGATTCTCCCCCGACCGCTAAATCGCATCACTAAACCCTCTCCTGAAAAGAGAGTGCTCTTCAGCCCCCCTGCGCCTTCAAGACTCCAGTCGAGAGTATTTTCCCAGGCGAGGACATGGCCATTATCGACAATCAATTCACCGTCCAACTCTTTTTCAACGACAGCACCGTATGCACCGAAGAAAACATCTCCAGAACCGGACGCCTCGATGAAAAAAGCACCTTTGCCACTGAAGAAGGCTTTGAAGCCGCCAAACTGTGTTCTCATGTCGACACCGGGCGTGCACGCTGTAAAGGATCCTCCAGAGATGAGCAGCCCTTCAGAAGTCACAGGAATCTTTACCAAAGTTCCGGCAACGCAGTGAGAAAAAGCAACTTCCGATGGCCCAGTTGCCTGATATTCATTGATAAACATCGAGGTCCCACCCAGGATCTTGCGGAACAGAGAGCGGAAAAAACCGCCCATTAATTTCGCTCGAAATGAAACCGGGCCACGATGCCAATTCATGGCGCCAGAGGCGGCATGAAAAGAATCGCCCGCTCCGAGTTTGGCACGGGCTTCTCCAAAGTCGGGATTCCCCAATATCTCGAATTCCATCGATCCCAACCCTTCTCTTGATACGTATTATCGTGCCCCATCAGTCGATCATGCGAATAGATACAAATCAAGCCCCGGATGTCTGTTGAACCCGGGGCTTGATTTGTGCGCTGAACCATCGAGAGTGCTCGGAATGATTATTGAGAGCCGATTTCACCGCAATAACATGCCGAGGTCGGGAAAACGTCAGCATGCTTCCATGCCGTTTGAAATGCTCTGCGAGTCAAATCCGCTTCGTCACTGCGCCCCTGACCTTCCAAAGCATTGGTCAAACCCAACAAAGCCCAACCATTGGCTGGATAATGTTCCAGGTCCTTAAGGAACACCTTTTCCGCTTCAGCAAACTGACCTGCGGTGTTCAACAGTGCTCCATAGGGGTGCCTCGCAGGAACCGGCCATGAGGGAGGCTCGGCATATACCAGTTGATCTTCCAACTCGACGGCTTGCTGAAGTTTCACGAGGGCTTCTTCATGACTTCCCTCTTTGAAGAGAATCTCGCCTTCGAGAACTCCTCGACCGACGGCAAGCACTTCGTCACATGGATTATCTCCCATGGTGAAATCTTCGGGGATCGCTTTCGTCGCTTCATTAAATTTCTTCAACTCCGCACGCGCTTCTTCAAAACGTTTAGTGTTGGCATAGGCCACTCCTCGGGCATAGTGCAGAACCGCTCTCGAAACATATCGCCACTCTTCCGGCATAGGTTTCTTTAATATCGCCTCCCACTTTCCGAAGCGAACCAACACGTGGTACTCGGAAGCGGCCCAGTTGTCACTAAAGGAAGCGAACTGTTGGAAGAGCTGTGGAGGTGCTTTTTTCGCGATGGTAGAAGTGACTTCAATACACTCGTGACTGCGTCCCAACATCAAAGTTGAGTAACCGAGAAAATGACGATTATGCATGCTATAGAAATAGTAATCGGTAGGACCACCATTCCTTTCAAACCAAGCATCGTCGAGGGCAACAGCATTTCGATTACAATCGGCTGATTCCGCATAACGCCCTGTGGACATCCAGATATGGGACGGCATGTGGACCATGTGCCCAGCACCGGGAATCAGATTCAAGAGGCGATCAGCTGCTTTCTCAGCCAACCCCGGGCTTTGAGAGGATTCCATAATATGGATATAGAGGTGACACGCCGCCGGATGGTTCGGCTCCCTATTCAGGACTTGCTCAATGATGCCCTTGAACTGAAGAGTTTTTCCCTGCGGTTTCCCATCGGCACTCCAGTATTTCCAAGGCTGCATCAACATCATCGATTCCACTGACAATGTAGCGATATCCGAATCCATAGGAAACTTCTCGTGAACGGTCAGTATGGCATCCCGATAAGCCCCGTTCAGTTCGGTCAGATCTTCGGGCATGGGCCAGTCATAACGCTTTTGTAAGGCGGCGATAATGGCCTGATTGGGCAGCGATTCCTGATCTGCAAACTCTGCCGCTTTCTTACTTGCGGAGTAACACCAATCTGCAAAGGGTCCAGGCATGATCATAGGTACATTGATGTTGGGACCGGATGAATAAGCGATTCCCCACCAAGCCATGGCAAACTCAGGATCATGAATCGTGGCCTGATAAAAAGAGCGAATAGCGCCGTTAAAATTAAAGGACAGCATCAGGTTGTATCCCTGATCAAACCAAATACGCGCTTCTTCCGAATCGGTGACGACTTCTCTTTGGTATTCGCCCAAGGAATCAAGAATCATCGGAGGCGCAGGAAGATCCTTTGGAAGTTGTGCTTCTTCAAGGAGTGGACTTGGGATCATCACAAGAGAAAAAATTATTGCAGGCCAAATCATTGGATAGTCTTTCAGGAAGATATTGAAAAACGAATCCCGGAAACCCCGGAGATCTCAGAATGTGAGTAGATCCCTCTAGATAAGATTTGTCGAGGGTCAATTTCTAAACGATCTATTCCAGCCATCAGACTGACGACTGAGACGAAATCTGCTGAAAAATCTCGAAGAAACGATCCCCTTCGAGTGCAAGAAAACACCCTCCCGTGAAAAAATTTCCTCGATTCCTAAATAGGCAGATATGACGATAAATCGATGGCTGAAGCCGATTTACAGGAGTGTACGCGACCCCGATGAACGAATTCCTTCGAAAGGTTTGACCGGCCCCCCCCAAATTCGTTGTAATCTGTGTCTGTAACGATCTTACCAGAAGACTACCAGCCAAATGGAACGGAAGATTCATGAGTTCAACCGACCTCCAAGAAACTCCGACTACGGATCCTTCTCAAAAAGACGGACCCATCATCTGGTCCAACACTCTGTTTCTGAGTTTGAGCCCCATCATCACTCTGTTCCTGCTCCCGACTTACATTTACTACCAGGGACATCATTGGGCCCTGACTGTAACTGCTGTCCTGATGTGGTTCTTTGCTGGACTCGGCATCACGGTGGGTTACCACCGGCTCTTTGCACACCGATCTTATGAAGCCCATCCTATCTGGAAATTCTTGGCACTCGTTGCCGGAGCTTCAGCACTGCAAAACAGTGCTCTAGTCTGGTCTGCTTCCCATAGGCGTCACCACAAGCACACTGATCATGGTGAAGACCCCTATGATGCCACTCGCGGTTTCTGGTGGTCTCACATGAGATGGATTTTTCATGCCAACGAACGTGCTGAAGATTTCAGTAATGTTCCAGACCTCAAAGCCGACCCTCTGGTCATGTGGCAAAAAAAATACTATTGGGCTATCGCTTTCACTGTCGACGTCCTGATTCCCCTCGGGCTAGGCTTCCTCATTGGACGTCCCATCGGCATGCTTCTCTTTGCCGGACTAGCACGTGTCGTGTTTACCCACCAAGCTACTTTCTGCATCAACAGCCTTTGCCACATCATCGGCACACAGCCCTGGTCGAAAAAGGACACTTCTAAGGATTCTTGGATCTGTGCCTTGATCACTTTTGGCGAGGGATATCACAACTTCCATCACACCTTCCCCGCCGACTACCGAAACGGATTGAAGTGGTATCACTTCGATCCTGCCAAGTGGTTGATCTGGGGTGGAAACAAGTTGGGACTGACGACAAACTTAAAACGTACAGAGGCTCCTGTTCGGTGGAAGAAAAGACTCGAAAGACAAATGGACAAGTACCAGGAGTCCATCGTGCAAACGATTCCGGAGGCCCATTCGGAATGGAGTATCCGTGTCGAATCTGCATGCCTGCGAGTGGAAGAAACGCTCAACATTTGGTCTGACAAGCTTCGTGAATACCGTCGAGCCGTGAAACAGGGCGAGGTCACAGAAAGTCTCCTTCTCTCCGTCAAAGAGTCGCGCAAGGCATGGAAACATTCATGGAGAGAGTTCATGGATCTTCGCAAAACGATGCCGATTCCGGCTTAGGCTGTTCAGAGCGACAGAATTCAGTGGAGTCTATGATTTTCATCTTCTAGCCTACAGAAATGAACATCAAAAAGACTCCCCTGAATCTGTTGTGGATCATTCCCTTCATCACCTTCCCTCTGGCCTGTGACTCCCTACCTTCAAGGGAATCCACGGCTTCCTCCACAGTTTCAGCAACAGTGCCATCGATAACGCCATCGACGACGCCATCGACAACACCTTCAAAGATATCGCTCTTCAATGGACAAAATCTAAAGGGCTGGCACACCGATATTCCAGCAGCGGACGAAGGGAATCCCGTCACGCCCTCTTTCATCGTCCGAGACGGAATGCTGATCAGTCAGGGTTCTCCAGGCGGACACCTGATCACCGACAGCGATTACTCCAACTACACTCTGACCATCGAATACCGTTGGGCGGGTGAGCCCGGGAATTGTGGGATCCTCGTCCACGCTTCGACCCCCCGCCGTCTCTACGGCATGTTTCCCCAATCCATCGAATGCCAGATGTATCACGGCAATGCCGGAGATTTCTGGTGTATCGGTGAAGACATTACCGTCGACAACATGGAACAGCGCCGCGGCCCCAAGGAACGCTGGGGAGTGGAAGAAGGTCAGAGCCGTCGCGTTCTGAATATGACCGACGATTCAGAGAACCCGGTCGGCGAATGGAACACGATGGTGATCCGTTGCGAAGGCGATCGCGTCACCGTCGACGTCAACGGCGACCGCGTCAATGAAGGCTATGACTGTACCGCAGATAGTGGCATGATCGCAGTGCAAGCAGAGGGGGCTATGGTCGAGTTTCGACGATTGGAGTTATCCCCTCTCTAACGAAATGGATCTGATCGATGACTCGATTATTTTTCTCCGTCTTGCTCTTCTCCTTACTCTTTCACTCTTCGCCACTCGAAGCACAAAAGTACCCCCAAAAAGCATCTCCTTTTGATGAGATCCGCTGGAAGGGCGATCAGCCAGAAGTACGCATCGACGACACTTGGTACTCCCCCCTCTCCGTCGACGGTGTCGAAGTCGGCAAAATCATCGAGACTTGTGAAAAGCGTTGGCGTGGACAAGTGGAGAAGCGTTTCACTGAGGATTTGATGGAAGCTCTGAGTCTGATGAATCATCGTTGCGGCGATAAGATCACACTGCGTCTCAAAAATCTCGAAAATGGAAAGGTGGGCGTCCTCAAGGATGTTCCCAATACCAGTGACAAAAGACGCAAACTACGCAATGATCGAAATCAGGGATCGGGCTCACCGAGCCCTCTGCGCAAGGCTCCCGCTGAGCTCACCCGAGATCAGGTCCTTTCAGAGATCGAGTTCTTTAAGGCCGCCCTGCGCGACCAATTCGCATATCTACACCTGAAGGGCATCGATCTCGACCCAACGATCGATGCTGAGATCCGATCGAGATTCTCCACAGGATTACCTGAAAAACTGCCGACCTTCGAACTCGCCACCATCCTCCATAAGGTGTTGATGTGCTTCGGAGATGGTCATGCTGGGGCCAGATCTGACCTGTATCAACCAGACCGTGTAGCGCCCTATACTCCCTTTCTGCTCGGCGAGAGTGAAGCAGGCGTCGTCGCATTCCTGCCGAACAGACGCGGCTTTCTGGATCCAAAGTACCCCATCATCCTCGAGATCGATGGGACTCCCATCGACGCCGTCGTCAAAAAGTTGGCTCCGCTCATCGCCGACGGCAGCCCCCAGTTGAAAAAAAATCGAGCACTTCGTTCGATGCGGTCGATCGCTCTTTGGCGCGTCGTTGAAGAGAACCCGCAAAGTCAGCGTGGATTCGATATCGAGGCCATGAAGAGACCTTTTGCGGTAAAACTGAGCTCGCTCGATGGAAAGAATACGAAAGACCTATCCGTGACCCCCACCCAACAAAGACCGACCTACGGTGAATGGCCTGCCAACAACAGCCGTATCCTGAGCGAAAATGTGGGATACCTCAGAATCCCACAAATGAATGGCGCAGCCGTGAGTGAAATCCGTCGCTGGATGGATCGCTTTAAAAAGACCCGCGGCCTTATCGTCGACGTTCGTGGAAATGGGGGTGGCAGTCGTGAAGCCTTGATCACTCTTGCCGGTTATCTGGTGACTGACGATTCAGAACCTTGGGTAGGGAACTTTGCTGCTTATCGAACCTCGAAGAAATTCTCCGAATCTCATCTTGCTCGTCGCTTCATGCTTCCCGTCGACAGTCCTCGCTGGACCCAAGATCAACGCAAAGTCATCAAGCGCTCCATGAAGAACTTCAATCCGGAGTGGGAACTCCCCAAGGGCTTCAGCTCTTGGCACGCCCTCGTCCTCGGAAAAACCGGTCATGAGGATGAATACACTTACAAGTCTCCCGTGGTGCTGCTCTCGGATGCGGGCTGCTTCAGCGCCACCGATATCTTTCTGGGCGCCCTCGAAATTCTGCCGCAGGTCACACTGATAGGCAGCGCCTCTTCAGGAGGTAGCGCTCGATCCCAGGGCTTCTCGCTGCCGGTTTCGTTGATTGAGGTTCGCTGTGCATCCATGGCCAGCTTCCGTCCCAACGGAAAACTCTATGACGGCAACGGGATCGAGGTCGACGAACAAATCCTACCTGCTGCCGAGTTTTATACCCGGGACGGCGAAGACCGCGTTCTGAAAAACGCTATCCAGCACTTCAAGGAAAGCAAAAGATAACGACAACCCCAACTTAACCGTGGTGAGGAGCGAGTCGCTCCACCGGTAAGCCTGCGACTTCCCGAAGGACAGCCTCGACGTACTTCTCGATCATCTTGCCGCGCCACTGGGGAGCGAAGTAAACGGGAAATTCTGACTTCAACTGGAATACGAGGCCTATCTGGACTCCAACAAGAAACTGCGGAAACTCTGCAATTCCTCATTCATTTGTTGAAGATTAATGAAACGATCGTTGAGATCGGGGTTTAATCCTGATCTGAAAAATTTCAAAATTCTTGGGAGCACTTCGTTCAAACGACTTTGACCCACATTGCAGACCTCGACAAGAGACCGGGTCAATTCACCTTCGAGATTACGCCATACTTCATCAACATCTGCACGATGACCATTGGAATAAACAAGATCATGCGTATCCAGTGATCCGAATTCGGAATAACAGGTAATGGCGAACTGATACCAATCGTCAAGCACGGATCGGTTGGCTGACCCCATTAACAGAACTTCACCAGCAAGTACTTTTGAAAAACTGTACATCATTCCGTTAAGCGGTTTGGTATTTACACCACCACTAAAATCTTCCTCAGGCGGCGACCAAAAAGGATGATACCCAGGTCCCAGATCAATATGAATACATCTGGGCCCCCTGGTGCTCCCGTCATCAACAACAATAATGTTATCTGGACAGATATCTGTAGCAAAGATGTCATGGTTTTTTGCGAGTTTATGAAGAGAAGACAAATAATCCTTAAAACTGGAAACCAGAGATACAAAATCAGAAAAAGTGACACCGCTTTCGAATCGACTTTTTAATGTTTCTCCAGGGTCACACCGAAAATACATGAATCCACGTTCTTCATTAATGAACTGAGTTAACCCAGGAAGGGAGTAACCTCGCACCCTTTCATGAAGGGCCACTTCACGATTCCATTTTTCTTCTTCAATACCGCCGGGGTTACCCTCAACACTTTTTGAAGTATTGGCTATTTTCAGAACAAGGCCATCGGGCAGAGTACGATAGACAGTGCCAGAGGCCCCCGCACCCAACTTCGCCTCGTCAGGGTATGCATACATATCATGAGTACGAAACGGACCAGCCTGTTTCTCCATGCAATATGTCAGATAACCCTGAACTTCTTCCCATGGAAGCTCATCCAGAACTACACGCCATTCATCCCCCCTATCCTCAAGATCATTAAGAAATCTCACATGATCTTTGAGTTGTGAAAGCGTGTCGAAGGTCCAGTCAGAAACCTCTTCAGGTAAGGAACTAACCTTCCTGAGCATATCAAGACATTGATCTCCCAAAACGGAGACGGGAGTATGAATACCGATCTTTGACAATAGGGCGCTTGGAACGATCCGAAAATCACTCTCAACAAACATAAGAATATAACTATCCGAGTGCGCCAAATCTCCAATATCCTCCAGGAAGGAAATACAATTCCCAATCGTCACATTGGTGAATTCATCTGAGTCAATAGCCGCTTGCAAATCTTCGGGGTAGGAAGAAAGTGATATCGTTGATTCGAGTAAACCCATGCCATAATCAGAGTCATTATTTTCAGAAACAGTGAAAAGTCGGTATCTATAATTCACCGTTTTAAGCTGGGCCAATAAGGAAGAGTATAATTCACCCCCAGAATCCCAACCACATGACAACAAGATGACTTGTTTCCCGCTAACATCATCGCTACCAAAAACAACTTCAAAAGCACTGGGAAAGAAATGTCCGTCAGGCAATACGAGTTGCCCGAATTTCTCCGTGGGAAAAGCACTGGGATTCAATAGAGCGTCACGCAACTCCACCAAAGCTTCGCGATATGACAATGAATCAGGATAATCGTCAGCATTGAGCGAGTATTCTGCAAAACAGGAAAGTTGATCGTGAAGTTGAAGATAGGGTGGCAAAGAAGAGCCAAGAAGACCGATCATTTTCAGTATCTTATTAGGCAATACCCAAAAACGATCCTCACTCCAATAAATGCTCAAATCTGTTCCAGAAACTTTATCGAGCAGGCTGATCGCACTACGTGCTGCATCTGAAAAAAGAGACGAAGAGGCCTCAAATGGACTTAGAAAATTGCCTTCAGACAAATCCTGAGAGTTGAGTATCAACAACGCCAAGCAAGATTCATCTCTTGAAGTATCCCGAATAATATCGAACGACTGATGATCCCTGTGAATTTCAAGACAGTCTTGAACGACCGACTCAAACAATTCATAGAACGAATCCTTGGCACAGGAAAGCAGATACCCGATTCGGTCGTCAATCTCATTGACACCAGGCGTCAAAGCCAAATCTTGCGGATCAACGGGCTCGTCGAAAATGAACCCTTGAAGATTTTCGATGGGACCAGCAACAATATCTAAATTTCGTGAGTCCAGTTCTTCGACAACTTCTCGGATAGACGAAAGAAGTTTAATGTCGCCAATATATTGATATTGATCATAAGAAGGCCTTCCGATGGAAGACTCAAAAAAATCTTTGATTAACTTCTCTTCTGTTTCCCCAAGATCAGAAAGATTGTTAGACCAATCGATCTGAATATCATCTGGCTTCTCAACTTTATAGGAGGATTCCCAAGGCCTTTGCCCAAAAAACCACCTGAAACAAGTCAGGAGGGTTGCATAACAATCTCTTTTTTTTCTGTGCTTGTCTTTTTCAAAAGTTGATCTTTCACCTCTGGGCAAAAGCGGAAGGAAGTCTTCTTTACCATTAAATGCTCGATCAGGATCGTCAATTCGGCAAACACTTCCAAGATCAAGAATCACTAGGTTTCCATTTTTGTCCCAACGAACGTTTGAATTACAAATATCACGAATACAGAAATTGTTTTGGTGCAATGAACAAACAAACCGCACAAGTTTCTCAAGATTCTTGAAAATATCCAATGACGAAGCAGAAACTTTTTCCGCAGGCTGAACATCAAAGTATTTACGCACATAATATTTCAACCCGTAATCATTAGATAAATCTATTGAAGCGAGAATTTCAGGCAGTTCTACACCAGCAATTTCCCCCTTAAACTTACTTAAATCCCGGATTTTACGTATATTTTCGACTTCTACATCAAGCTCAGAATTATGAGATTCTGCAGAAGAAAACTTCAATATAACATGCGAGTTATGAGTTAAGTCAATCGCGGATAAAACTTTAAAAACTGAATTCGCTTGCGGTACAAGATCTCGTTCAATTTCGTATCGATCATCAATAACATCGCCGGGTTTAATCTCGGAAATTGATTTGTTACCGATTTCTGGTTGGCCACTCAATAACCTTTGAAAACCATCCTTGAAGCTTTCAATATCAAGACGCTTTTCAGCATCTGAATCTAGAGCTTTTTCAAGGAGTCTAATCAAACCTGGATAGCTCTCAGAAACTGAACCAGAAATCGAACTCTTCAACACCAATTCACGATCAGACCGACTTCCTACACCAATATCAGAAAGTATTGAACTAGGGTTATCGCAAAGAACCGCAGATATTAGTAATGCAGCACTATAGACATCCCCCTTGAAATGATCAGCATGATTAAACTGAACGAGAGAATCATATTCAACGGGATTCCAAATAGAGGACCTTAACTTAGCAGTAAGTCCGGTTATTGTTCGATCACTAAACTCAAGAGTACTAAATTTCACACATTCAAAACCAAAAAGACTAAGCTGCTTACTATTCTCATTAATCCACAATGAATCGGGAGAAAGCAATCTATGAGAAAAATTTGCCCCGTGAAGCGCTTCGAAATATTCAAGCAACTGAAGACAAATCTTCATTTTTATTTCAACAGGGCATTCATTGTTTTTGAGATACGAAAAAAGCTTTTTTCTAAAATAGAGTTCCCCCGAAGACTTATCCAACGATCTCAGTGAATATATAAACCAAACACAAAGATTAGCATCATCATGAACAATTTCTGGCAGACGCAAACCAGACAAGTTCCCAAGATCTAAATCATCTTTGTATACCTTTATACGCTCGCCTAATTCTGCTAGTTGCTCCAAAAGACCAGGATCAAGCAACTCAGTATGAAAGCGAACAAAATAGTATTGAGGAGTCTTGGTATCCCGATGCTTTTCTGATAACAACCCTCGGGCATAGTGATCTGAACTTGACGTTTCCTCAATCTCAACTTTCAAATCGGGATAACGTGGACAAAACCCTCGAATTGGTCTGTTATAACCCGCATATTTCGAAACAAAGTTAGCAAATGATTCAGAGTAATCATCAGTTTTATTAGAAGTTTTTCCCGCATATTCATTAACAATATTGATCAATTTACTAATACGAAATACTTGATCTTTCAGCCTTTGATCTGGTTCATAATCAATATTTGCGCTGTCATTAAAAACAACATACCCGAGAACTTTGCCTCTAAAGTTCCTCAACGCACCTTTTATTTCTTTTGCATTATTAAGTATTTTTGTTAAAGGATTATCATGCCATTCTATACTAGATCGACGATCGACTTCCCATTGATCACTTTTATAAACAGTTACAGGGAATTGGTAGTATTTTAGATCAACAATCCAAATCCGATCTTTGCACCTAATAATACAATCGATTTCTCGATCTTTTAATTCTCGATCTTTGAATAGTCGGCAATCAGCATTTGTGACTATCGTCACATTATCAGCGAGTTGTTCGTCCAAAGTTTCAATTAATGACACTTCGCTGCGCTTAGGTCGTCCTTTTGGAATTACTCGCTCGCTGTACCCAAATTCACTCCTGATAAGGATTTCATCTTTTACAGACACAATGAATCTCTATTCAATTATTAATCGTTCTATCCAACGATTCTCAAGCCGAATCCAGCGGATTTCGTCTTCAGAGACAATCCATAACTTTCCCACAGAATCTTCCAAAAACAAACTACCTTTTGAAGGCCTGTAAACTTCGACCCCATCAATCAATAGTGAAGACGAATTATTCGTTATTACATTGCCAGCTTCAATACTGTAATCGCCAAACTGTAGATCACTTTTAAGACCAGGATTCCAGAACAAAGGATCATCAAATCGTTCTAAATCCTTATTCGTAACCCTATATCGATTATTATCGAGTACTTGAGGAAAAGGGTATACAGATTTCAGATAGTCTTTTTCAAGATCGATGACATGATCCCATGCAAATCCATCTTTAAAAAAGATCTCTTCTTTCAAATCGCTGCTTACGGCTTCAATAACACCCAATACAGAATCATGATAAACGAGATCATTCCCGGTACGGCTGATAAAGCCTGAATCCCAATTCGCAAGGACATAAGACTGGGGATTTCCAAGACTCCAATCAGAGTTAGATTTTTGAAATTGAAAAAACTCACCGGAGTCACTTTTCAGGTACAGACTCACATTTAACTCATCTGTAGATTGAACTTTCAAAAATTCATAACCAGCAACCGTTTCTGCTTCAGGCAAGGATGACAAGACGGAATTAGAATTATCTTGACCGACTTCCACGAACCGATCATTCAACAAAAACAACTTGGATTCATGCACTTCATGGTCACTCACCACATCCCATGGAAAACCGCTTAAATCAGAGGAAATATTTTTTTGATCCGATCGGCTGGATCCTTTAGGTTGATAGGCTAATTGGATCCCCCGATCTAAAGAGGGACCTCCAATACGCACAACGCTATCTCCCTCAATGCCTTCAAATGACATCGATGTTTGAGATCCACTTAAACCGAGATTCAGATTGATATTTCTGGTAGCGAAAACTGTTGGTTTTTTCTCAATCAGGCCTGTGACATTAACATGAAATTCCAAATTTTTACTGGTCAGCAAACTGGATTCAGTAGAAGCATGGCTGCGTCTTTTTTGGCTGAAATCACCGGACAAACGACTGTTGTAGGGACCCACTATTAGAGTATCTGCAGCATCGTTGAACATTTCCCAATAGTTTTCGGTGTATCGCACTACTCGACCAGCTTCTGAAATGACTCCACTGCTTCTATCCCATTTCAAAGGAAAAACGGCTTCATCGTTGGTGGTTGCTGTACGCAAATTTCCGTTGTCATCAATCCGGTGAACGCGAAATTCAGACACGGTTTCGTCAAATCTCACATAGGGTGTTTCTGCTAATACAATCACACCATCTTCAGCACCAACGACAATATCACCATTAGCTGCGTACCAGGCTTTATCGCTAGATTTCCGAAATGTTATCTCCTTGCCATGGGAGTGAATTTGTGAAATTGATCTGAACCCCAGATCATGTAATCCATTTACCCACGAAAAATCAGTGGGATTTCTGATGACAACACCACCCTGAGTTGCAAGAGCGACGAATGACTGCTCTTCAATGTTTTCAAACTGCAAGTCATTAACTATATCGTGAAGGTATGCAATTTTTGGAAGAGGACTTGATGGATCAATGGCAGCCAAGGTTCCGACCCAACCATCTGGCCACTTGATCTGAGTATTTGCCACATTTTTTTCAACTATGTAGGGATAATCCAAAACAACTTGAGAATCTATGAGATCTTGATTTCCAAATTTTACCCAACTGTGATTTCCGGGCTTATCCCCTTCCACCAAAAACATTACTTCATTATTGGATTCCATCCCTAAATACAAACCTTGATTATCTCCTGTGAATTGATATCCATTCCGAAGGGTATAAGGGTTATTCATAGTCTCGTGAATCCGGTATGGTAATTTTTCAAATTTCTCATCTACCAACAATAAATCTTTAGAATTGTCATTACCTGAAATTTCCAGCAGAACACCTGTGGACAATGGTCGTATGGAAACAGGCAAATCAAACTCGAAATGGCCTTCTCTGAATGGGATTGGGATGCTGGGTGAATTTTGAATCAGTAATTCAAACGAATATAACTCGCCTCCTCGATTCCAAGAATAATGTTTCAAGCGACCTTCATTGAACCTGTAGCTTTCTTCTATTTCCGTATAATTTTCTAATTCGACAGGTTTCCAGACCGAGCCAGAACCAAGTTCAAAATATTCCCCAAGACCTGAAATATTCACCACCGTATTGGAATTAGTTCTCGCGAATCCATGTTTGTATGAACTGCTCGTCTGTGAAAGGTCCATCGCTACCGGAAACAATACTGGACGGAGATTTGTACTTCCGTTAGTGCTTACTTCTTCACCGGAGAACAACAATCCTGAGTTCGTTGCGACCAAGAGAAGATTGTCACTTTTTGCCAAACTAGTACACATATGGATTGAGACCAATCCATCTCTTAGCCCCCCCCTGATCGGCCGAACCTCCTCACCAGAAATCCAACAAACCTCTCGCGATTCATTTGAAAAGTCTTTTACAACACCAAGACCTGTCGATGTGGTTGGTAAAATTGGATCTGGCCATTGAGGAATCGAACCAAGTTTCACGACTACTGGTGTCCATTGGTCGCCGGAAACGGAGACCTCACCGTCCTGACAAAACCACAACGATCTGTTATTTGTCCCAACCATAGATTGTCGATTTGAGTCAGAACTCAAAATAAATCGGCTGAAGTTTCCTGATTCCGAAAGATATTCGAACTGAGGATCATCGGATAAATCCCTGCCTGTGAATTGAAAATCAATTTCTTCTCCCACGACCACTGATACAAGCGAAGACACTCGACTAACATTTTGGCATCGATACTTCTCCCTAGTAAAGGGACCGAGATCTTCCGAGGACACCCAACGATCGGATTTTTTTTCATATCTAAATACTGTGTTGCCTTTTGAAAGAACCCACGCGTCAAGGCTGGAATCAGCTTTGAAGTCTTGAACTTCAGAAAGGGCAAAAGGCAATCCTCTGCTATACTCGAAATTTTCAGGGTTCGAATAGCTTCGATAGAAAACACTCTCTGAATCAAGACCCACAAGATAACCATTATTAAAGTCGTAAAATTTCGGGAACTCATATGAAAAGGTTCCATTTTTCAAACTCAGCGCACCAGAAAACCCTGATTTTCCTTCGTTCATAAGACAAAAGTACTGGCCGTCTATCAAAGAATAAGAACATAAAGGATCGTTTCTGCTTTTTACCTTTTGTTCTTTTCGATTAGGGATCTCGCCTTGATATTCCAGAACATCAAACTGGCCACGCCTATCGACTTTCAGTGAAAATCTGCTACCGCAATGCATATAAATTTCACCATCACGTTCTTCAACAATATCTGGGAACTCGTGCTCAAAACAATCGCCGAGAAATGAAGAAAACGTTAGGCTGCCATCAGACAGTTCAATATTCGTTGCAACATTAGGATACAGTTCTGCCTTGCTGGAACTGAAGACCAGTTGATCTACTGAAAAATCTGTATTTTCGAAACGAAATATTTGCTTATCTTGAAATGATGTTGGAACAAGACCAGATCCACGAAGACGATATGATGAATTTCCATTAAAAATACCAGCGAAAACATCGCCGCTTTCACCTTCAAACCACCCAAACGAGGAATCAGGATCAACGCCGGCTTGGATCAACTGACGACGACCGTTTTCATGAATCCACAAATATTTGCCACACAAGACATAGGTTTTTCTATCAATGGAAATCACGTCCCTGGGGTAATCCCAAATTGGCTTGGACCCATTTGAGATAACTTGATCACGAACATTCGCAGACCAACCCTCGTTTGACACGGAAAATGATTTTCGATTCAGGTTATGAACCCAGGTCCAATTATCGGCTTCGAACTCTTTCGGGTAGATGTAGTTGTAGATATCAACCGATTGCTGAACTTCCCTAAGATTGCGATCCCACCAACGTCCGTCGGCTGACCTTGCAAAACAAACACCTTCAACTTCACCCAAAGCATTAAAGCGTTCCCTCTGAAAACGTCCATCTTGCAATGAGAGAACCCAATCCTTATCCCCGTAGACATCCAAATAATTAGGGCGGAAAAACGGCCTCAAAAACGAGGGCGATTCCAATACATCTGAAAACTCTAATTTTTCAAATTCGTTTATTGAGTTTCCTTGAAGGCCCCATTTTTGATCACCTGTATACATGAAAGTTTTATTTTCGAAGCCGTAAAGAGTAACAACTACCCCTTGATCAACTACGTAACAACTTTTTATTTCCCCATATTTATTTATTACGGAAAGATCTGCTAGAGCCAAGTTTGTCTTAGAAGAAAATGACAATTCACGAATAGAATATGGAGTTGGAAGGACATCCACAATCAGTGAATTCAAGTCGATTGAAACACCAAATCTACCATTCGATATATTTCTAAAAATTTCACGCGTTTCCTTTGTTGATTTTTCTTCATCGATGGAAACAAACAGTAATCTTCCAAGATCTTGTCCCTCAATATCACTATACAAAAGCGTTAAATCCTGAAGATGCCTTTTCAGTCTTAAATCATTCTTGAATATTACGTAATCTCTTGAAATATCTGCTGACCATTTTTCAAGTAGTTGATCAACAGGGACTTGAACCGGCCCCTCTCCGCTTCGAATAAGAAAACTGCTATCACCCTTCTTTACTATTTTCAAAAGTAATAAATCCAGGGATAAATCACCGTTGATTTCAGTCTCAAAATATTTGCTGTCGTGAAGGAAAAAATCTTTTTTGAACTCAGGATTGTTTAAAAGAAGGCTAATATCCCCTATCAGCTCTTCATTCGGTTCGACTTCTGGAGCAGTGGATCGTTTTTCAACAGGCACCTCGAAGTATAGTTCAACCTTGTCATCCACAACTTTAGACACAGAAACAGTCTCATGATTTTCTGGTAAATCGTAAATATTCCGAAGCCTTCTGAATGGAAGTTCAATTCTTCTGGTTTTCAAACTCCCGTCCAAATGTAGATAAAACTCCGTATCCTTATTTTGAAGTTGATAAACTACGCTGGCTGGATACCTAGGCGACTGAAAAAGAACACTGGGAGTATATTCATTTGAAAACGAATTCTCGGATATCTCGTATGCTTTTATTTCTGTGTCACTACGAGACAACACTGCATTTTCATAAACTCCAAATACCTTATTAGGGACTCGAATGAATAGTGATTCACCGAGTCTATCTACGAAAAGAATTTCTTTGCACTCATCGTCGAAAATATAATATTCATTTTTGCTGAGATTTCTTCTCAAGTATTTCGGTTTAAAACTATTGGCTCCAGTGGCCAGATTATTCAGGACAGGTCGATTTCCCTTTACTCCTGATACCAGAACATTGTTTAACGCATGTAACCAAAAGTTTTCACCTAAATTCACGCCCCACTGCCAACGCTTATTTGTCAGAATCCCCGATTTTAGATTTACTGCATTCATTCTTCTATTGTTGATATTTTTTACATTCCAGACTTCTGATGTATCAATGAAATTGATCTCATTGGCAGACTGAAAAGGACCACTTTCAAAATTCAAGAGCGCCACAGGATTCTCTTCAATAAAAGTCACATATTTTTCGGTTGACCGGTTTCCACTCGTAGACAATGCCAGGGGATTTCCATTGGACGCTGAAATAATTCGTAGGCACTGATCACCTGGAACAATATCAAACCCTTTAATTTGTTTGTAACGACCCGTTGAAATGTCGTACTCAGTAAGAATCACCCTATTCTGGTCCTCGTTGAATCCAGAGACCGAAAGAGTGCCTCCGTTGTTGGGTTTTGGCTTAATTCGATCAATACGATCTGGCCATGCTCCTATTTTGACGTCCCACAAATCAGATCTTTGAGATCGCAGGGAACCAGACCAAGGCACCGATTGATCAATCCCTGAAACAATCCCGTCAGGACTAACGTGCTTGATTCCGGGGCTTTCAAAAACCAATTGGGCTTTATTCCCCAATTCGTAAAGTTTGTTTGCATCCGTTTGCGCATAAACTCCGATGTCAATGTCATAAACACGAGACACGCCCCCTAACAAACCCTTCGCATAATGTGTGCTACTGTCATAAAGGTATGTATTGCCATTTTCAGACAAGAGAAATATTTGAGTTTGATTTTTTTTATTCTGTACAGCTTGCACTAGTGTCGATTTATCAGCTGCATTTCTCTCACCAAGAACTGGTGTCCACTGCATTGAACCGCTCAACAAAGACGCTGCATTATCATCAAAAAGAGATATTCCTCTGTTGTTTCCACAATCAAAACGAAGGACATCGGAAGCTATCTTGCGAGGAGTTGCAGTACTTAAGGTGAATAATTCCTTGCCATGACTAAGGATCGACTCAAACTCCCCGAACTGATAAATATTAGAAGGCGAATCAATTTCAAAAATATCCTGAACCGAATTTCCAAAACTCTTCGGATTGTGAAACGCAATCTTGTCTGCCAGTTGCAAAATATAACCAGTACCAATGGAATTGACATTTTTGATATCGCCAAAAGCTGTACCTGACCTTGAACCGACCGGATTTCCAGTTTCGATATTAACCCAGAAATCTTTTTCAATGCTGCCAAAGATATTTCGCCTAATTTGAGAGAGACTATAGATTCTTTCGTCAATCACTGAATCTTTTTCAAATTGATCATTCATGAAGTATATGCCATTGGCAGTCCACAAACCTATTGAGGTTTGACCTCTTCTCATATACGGAAGCCAGGATATAAATCCTTCGACATCGTGCCTTCCTGCAAGAAGAGACCTACTCTCAATCACCCACCGACATAGCTGCATTTTGTTGTCGATGAACCAAACTCCCTCGTCATCAATAGAAACCCATTCCATCTTCCCGGTCGATTGCTTGGACTTACCCCCTGCTATGCATATGGGTTCAATATTTTTGTCCAGAAACCACAACGCACCATTGCTAGTCCGGACAAGAAATGATCCTTGGCGGGTTCCTTTTCGTATTTCACTGACCTTCTGATTTGAAAAGCCGGGATTTGAGAACTGTATCTGCCGCCAGGCAAGATCAGAATGTGTTTTTGAAATATCTGAGATCCAAAAGTCACCGTTACCATTTAGCCCCACTATGGCCGTTTGATTCGTAAAAATTTGGCTAAATTGAGGGGCAGAAGAATGCACCCTACTACCTGCTTCGAAGTGGTACTCAATCAAAGCCCCGGCGTCACTCAACAACCAAATGTGATCACCAGCCACATCGGCATCACGATAGGAGTTTATTTGAGAAATAGAGTTGTTTTTGGTTGGGAACAATCTTCTGTTTTCGTCGAAGTCAATCCGCAAAAGGTTTCCATCCTGAATCGCGAAAATATTTCCATTTACTAATACCGGTGATACAACCGATTCAATTATTTTATTTTCACCAGAGACGGGATTTACGGCGAATAGGCTGTTTTTTATCCTTGAATAAAATAATCCGTAACTGTTATTCCATAACCCAACATAATCCCAGGATAACTCACCCGATTCTTCAATCGGTCTTGAATACTCTCTCTTGATTGGATTGTAGACAAGAATGCCGCGCTCATCCGCGATCACCATATGATCAAAAATCACTTCACAACGGCTGATTCGATCTCCAATGCGGACACTCTCCCTCTCAACCGTCACATTCCTTTGAATGCTATTTTTTCCAAATGGCAAAAGTTCAACACCATACTCGTAATCAGATTTTTTATATCCAAATCCAGTTGGACTTTGGTAGACCTCCTGAAATTCACCGACATTCAAAACTTCCGGGTTGCCAGCAAAAGTGTTCTGCATGTCGAGAATGAAATAATCGGAACCCTGCCCCTTCTTTTTCATGAGCACATTAGACTCATTAAGCTTTAGAGGCTTTTCAAAAGAGATATCAGACAATAAATTTGAATATCCCTGACTTCTGTCATATGAAGTCAAATATCCGTCAGATCTGAGGAATATTTGTTTTTGATAATCCAACCCCAGAAGTTGAAAATCCAGATCCTGTAAAAACTCTGACTTTTCGGAAACCAACGGAAAACGCCGCGTTCCCTGTCGGTCAATTCCAACAGATGAAAATTCCCAGACGGATCCATCTGTTAATGAAAAAAGATCAATTCCTAACTGATTAGAGTTACCAGTATTAGCAATAGAAGTGATCTGAAGGTTATTGGGTATTTGATACTGACTGCCAATTAATCCAAAGTATCGATTTTTTAGTGAATAAGGGTAAACAAGGCCATTGGAAGAAATCAACTCAACTTGTTCTTTTTGAGGCCTGTAAATGGACATATCCCAATCAAATCGATCGCTGGGATCCTGCTCATCACTGAAGTAACTCCAAACATGATCGGGTTTTTTGGAAAAAGTTTCGGTCAATTCTTCCACTGAAGACTTATTGACGAGGAACAACTCCTCATGGTTTAACCTGCCCGCCTCCTTGGAGTTTTTTGCGATAAACCAGATCTTGCCAATATCGGGCAAGTCCCCCATGCTCTGAATCCGTTTAGAACCTGATATTTCTTCAGCTTTCAATGTCAACCGAGTATTGGAAGACGAATCATTACCCACTAATTCCAGGCTTCCTGAAGCATTTGCCACAAGAATATCCTGGCCATCGTTGACAACTACAGGATTATCAATGGCCCCTCTGTCAAAGCCACTCTCGAGAGGATTCAAGCTCCTCCACGAACGTGTACTCAGTTCATATTTTCCAATATGACCGTCCTTTTGAAGGCACCACAGATACTTCCGATTAAGACTGGGTTGCAACCACAAGATATCAGCGGTGTTGAAACCATTGAAACTGTTACCTCCCACAAGGAGTACGTCTTTTTGAGAATCGTTTAAGTCTCCGATCTCAAAGACAGCGCCTTTATCCGTAAGAACAAATAGACCAAGATCACCGCGAACAAGTTTTGTGGGATAACCGAATTGTGTGTCAAAATGCCTTGGTTTACGCTGGATAACATTTCCATCACGTTCAAAATTCCAAAACCCATTCAAATCCGATTGCTCTGAATTGAACGACGTAAGCAACAGGCCAGACCCACTGGAAACAATTTCAAAATCCTCTACATTTTCATTATTTTTTATATCTAGAGCGGGCGCTAACTGCAGAGGGTCTAGCTTGCGAAGATCCCGTTCATAAATGCACCATCCAGACCTATTAT
>JADHSM010000009.1 GCA_016776905.1 Planctomycetota bacterium
TTGTATTGCACTAACTACGGTAATCTAGACATGAGGTCGGCTATTTTATCCAACCGAAACATATACTTAGGCTTACGAAGGACATCGTTGCTGTTTTTCATATTTTTTTGAAAATTTGGAGAGGCCCAACCTTCTTCAACAGCAAAGTTTAGCTGATCAATAGAAGTAAACTCAATCATGTAAATATCTTCCAGAGTGGAATTGATTTTCCGTGCTCTCGACTTCGCTCCCTCCTTCGTTTTTTTCTTCGAATACTCAGAAGGCCCTCCACTTAGATTCGTGTGCCATACTTGGAAATCGCAATTTCTTGATTTTTCTCCCATTACAGATTTACCGACTCCAACAATCAAACCCCAATGCCCCGTTTTTTGAATGCAATGTTCGATAAACTCGACATCGTTTGAAGGAATCCATGTTTTTATTGTATTGGAAATGGTGCGGTGTTTGAGATCCCAGTTTTTTCCCCCATATGAAAAGTCTACATTTCGTCGTGAATCTAATTCGAAGGGTACTGATTCACCGAACTTTTCATGAAGGCATTGAAGTGCTTTAAATTCAAAATACCAACCGGGCCATTCGGTCTGTCTCCAATTTCTTGAACCTGATCTTTTCATTTCTAAGATGGAATCCTTGCCGTCCCAGTGCTTTGTAAGACTATTGATCAGTAGTTTTCTCATCGAAAGTGCATGTTCGCTCATCATGGGAGTCACCGTTCTGAAAAGTTGTAAGCCTGCAACGCCGCACCCAGTGCGGCAGATTCCGGTTCTTCGGGCAGGGTGATGGGAACCTGCAGGGTATCGGCAATCATTTGTCTCCAGAGGGGATTCTTGGAGCCACCACCGACGAGGCGCAAGGCGTCGACTTCGACCCCGAGTCTTTTCATGCGGGCAATCCCAGAGCAAAGATTGGCGGTGATGCCTTCGAGAGCCGCACGGAAAATCACACCTGGTTGTAGGCCTCCTGGGCGAATCCCGATGATGGTTCCGGTGGCGTGGGGGAGATCCGGCACTCTTTCACCATGGATGAAGGGGACAAATTCCAAACCTCCACATCCGGGTTCCACCTCCGCAGCAAGGTCAGTCAGTCGCTGAAGGGCGTCAGGGTCATCCGGGAAATACGCCTTTCGGATCTCTTCGGTCACGTTGGTACAATTCATCACGCACAACAGAGGCAACCAACCCCCGTCACTGGAACAGAAGGGCGCAATCAGTCCTTCTGGATCGATCACCGGGTGATCGGTGCGGGTGAAGACAGTTCCGCTGGTTCCGAGGCTCATGACCACGATCCCAGAGCGAGTGGCCCCTGATCCGATAGCGCTCATCATATTGTCTCCGCCACCCGGGGATACGACGATCCCTTCGGGGATTCCCAACTGTTGTGCTGCCTTGGAGCAGACTCGACCCGCCGCTTCGCCGGTTTCTAGAAGGCGGGGTAGCTTGCTCGCAAGAGTTGGATCGATGGCGGAAACGGCCACTTCATCAAAGCAGCGATTTTTGACATCAAACCAACCTGTTCCTGAGGCATCGCCCGCTTCCATAGTGCGTTCACCCGTCAATCGAAGATTGATGAAGTCATGAGGTAAAAGAACACCGTCGGTACGTTGCCAGTGCTCGGGTTCATTTCGAGCGAGCCAGGCGACCTTGCTGGCGGTGAATCCGACGGGGATGGAGTGGCCGATTTTCTCAGTCAACTCCACTGCTTCTTGGGAAGTGCTCGTATCGCACCACAACTTTGCCGGCCGAATTACCTGATCATCAGAGTCGACGAAAACTGAGCCATGCTGCTGTCCACTAATACCGATTCCGGCGATTTCAGAGGGGTCTACTGCGGGGGCGGACATCAATTTTTGCACGACCTCGACGACCGCATTCCACCAATCCTCCGGATGTTGTTCGGCGGCACCGGCAGGGAGTCCAGAAATGAGGTCAAGAGTCTTACTGGCTCTGGAGATGACACAGGGATGCTCCTCTGAATCGATCACCACTCCTTTGACCCCTTGAGTTCCTACATCGATCCCTAGGTATAGTTTTTGTTTCATAGATCCTCCCTGAGTCCAGCCTAGCCGGAGCTGGAACTTGTCTCAATCGACTTAAAAACCATGGAAACAGGTGTCCGAGATTCAAAAGAGATCGGATTCATCGATGAGAGGGACGCGATCTCTCTGATCTGGAACGTTTGGGCAAAAGAGGTTAAATGAAGCCACTACAACGATATCGCCACTTAAGGAAAGTACGGGTTTCTCCCGATACTCCCGTTCAATCACACCGAATCGGTATGGTCGTGCCCAGTTCCAACACCACGATGGAGACTGAACTTCCTGAATTACTTCACCGGGTGGTTGGAGAGAGGCACCGTTTTACATTTCATGCCTCTCGAATGCGGATGAAAAAAGTCAGCCTCGAAGAGTTGGGCCAGATGAATGCCCAAGCAGATCGCTGTACCGAGGAACTTTCAGATGCAGATGTCGATGTTGCGGCTTACGCATGTCTCGTCGCCGTCATGAGTGAGGGACCTGATTTCGCAGTAGAAATCGGGGAAAAGTTGACTCAGATACTGAAGTCAGGACATCCGTCTGCCGAGATGATCACGAGTGCCGGCGCATTGATTCAAGGAGTTCAAAGATTGGGAGTTCGCAAGGTTGCTTTGGTGACGCCCTATATGAGACCTCTGACCGACTTGGTGGTGGAATGCCTTGAAGAGGCGGGCATAGAGGTCGTCGATACGATTTCATTAGAAATTCCCGACAATCTGGAAGTGGGAAGAAGAAACCCTGAAGACCTAGTGGAGATCGCTAGGAATCTAGATCTGACTGAAGCAGAAGCTGTGATTATCTCTGCTTGTGTGCAGATGCCGTCTTTGGAGGCTATTCCGCAAGTGGAAGAAGAGACAGGCCTTCCGGTTCTTTCGGCAGCGACAGCCACGTTGCGATCGATTCTTGAGAGTCTGAATCTGTCTCTGGATATTCCGGGGGGTGGGCAACTTTTACAAATGAACCATTCCCAATTTCGAATTGGAGTTGAGGGATGAAAACAATTCATATCGAAGATACAGGTGCCATTGAAACAATCGTCGAAAGGGTTCGTCATGAAGTGGTTCTGTTGCAACTTCCAACGGTCTACACCCTTATTGCAGCACCTACCCGAGAAGGAGTGGAGCAGTTGAATGCGCATAAGAATCGTCTGGAGGGGAAAAACTATGGAACGGTGTTGGGGAAAGCTCATAACTTTTTGGAGCATGCGAGAGCGGGAGCAATGCCAACCTGCTTCCAGGAAAATGATCGATTAGAGCAATTGCAGGGCGCATTTGTCCGGGCTGAATTTACAGATCGTTGTTTCGAATCGCCGGTTATTCGTAATGGAACTCATCAAAGTCTTATTTTGGATGGGATTCATCGGAGTTTATTTGTCGAGGCGGAGAAGCATCTTCAAGACCTTGTAGATCCGACATTGTGGGGCGGGAAAAAGGTCAGCACATTACTTTGCACCAGTGCAAACCTCAGTGGTGATCCCCTTGGTTCGATTGTCGATAAACAGCGTGCTATGGATTTCGCTAGAGAACGGAGAATAGGTCTTTTTGTAAATTGCCAGGCGGATGAAACGGCGCAAGGTTCCTACCCCATATTTGAATTCAGCGGTGAAAAGGTCAGCATTCAGCGAGATGGACCCGGCGTTCAGCGTATACTTGCGAAGATTCCAAAAACAGTTCAGCGCAGTGTGGCTGCTTGAGTGTGGCTGCTTGAGTGTGGCTGCTTGAGAGTGGCTATCTTAACGAGGTGATTTTGGAGCAATCCTACTGGGCGCCATCATATTTGCTTTTCTAGTTTTCGTTCCCATTTTGCCCACCTCAAGCAATGAGATAACCCAAATCGGTCGGATTCCGTGATAGTCGGTTTTTGTGTTCAGCATATCCGACCTACGCTTTGAACTTCTTGCTTTACTGATCCCGTGAACAAAGCTTCCTCCCCGTGAAACAGTGGCATTTCCTATGTGATTGACGGGGTTCTTGGAGGGGCTGTTTGAATAGAAGTCCCAATCCATGCGATCAAGGCAACGTTCGAAGAGGTTCCCATGAACATCGTGAAGGCCGAATCGGTTTTCGGAATAATGGCCTACGGGTGAAGTGTAAGTAAAGCCATCTTCATAATCAGGTAGCTCTATGTACCCTAACCACTTTTGACCAGTCTTTATTGCAGTTTGATCCGATACATTTCCGAGAGCGTTTATTTCGAATTCTTCTGGAGTGGTTGCTCCACACCATGGAGAAGAACTCCCAGATCTCGCACTGTATTCCCATTGCGCTTCCTAAGGGTAATTCATATTGAATCGGTGTAAGACTTTTTGACCGGAGACCCAGTCAATCGATTCGACGGGGTAGTGCAGTTTGTCAGGATCTTTTCGATGCCGAGAAGGGTTTTGGCCCGTCAGGTTAAGCCATTGTCCTTGTGTTAGTTCATATTTTGAAATCATGAAAGGAGATAGTTCCACTTCATGAACAGGGGTCTCTCCTCCGCCCCGGAGCTCTGGTTCATAGTTAGTTTTAGATGGGTCTTGTCCCTGTGACCCCATCTGGAAATTTCCCCCTGGGATTAAGACAAATGTGATGGCTCCCTGAGGTGTCGGAACTTGTTGGCCATTGGAATCTAGGAATGGCTTTTCTCCAGAAGCCAAATGCCAGAATTCCCATAAGCCTGTGGTTTGAGATTTCCCAAGTGGAAGTAGGCCTGGCTGGGGGATCAGTTTTAATCCGGGATAGTCTTTTTGAATTGCAGGGAGGTGCTTTTTCCATTCAAGGAAATATTTCCCCTGATTCGAATAGAGTTCTTTTATGCTCTTTGCATATGCAAGCCTTTTTGCAACGCTCCAGCCATGATCAGGGGTGATACCAGTTGTCATATAGTGATCAATGAAATTTTCCAGACGCTGAACCAATTGGCCGACTTGGCGATTCCACCAGCGATTCTCGGATTGGGATTCTTCGAACTCCCAATTACTTTCTAGATCGATTTCCGACTGAATTTTATAGATTTCTTTTTCAAGTCTTTTTCGAGTATCGAGATTACTGGGTTTCGAATCCAAATCTTTCAGTTGATTTTTGGTGATTGTGAGCCGATTGAAAAGTGAAGTGAAATCTCTGTTATTGTTAGTCAAGCTGATCAGATTTTCCGGAATAGATTTTCGGGTGCTTTTGCTTCGGATTCTTTCAAGAGTGGCTTTGTGTTCCGGAAGTTCAGAGGCCAGCTCTTTTGATCGCCGAATCCAATCTTCATATCTAGGGATTAGATTTGGTAAGGCTGGCCATAACCGATCAAGCTCATCTAGAAAGTCTGTGTGCTTCTGAAGAGCGGAAAGGCGAAGCACTTCTTCGGTTTTCTTCTGGGCTTCTCTTCTTTCTATAATAGCCCAAGACATACCGATGCTGAGAGATGTGATGACCAAGGCCAAAATTGAAACAAGGATCCTGTTTCGCTGGAGAAACTTTTTTGACAGATACAAAGTGCCGGGAGGGCAGGCTAGAACTGCTTCTTTGCCACTTCGGTATCGCTGGATGTCGGTGATAAATTCTCGAACTGTGGAGTATCTACGATCAGGTTCGGCATCGAGAGATTTAAGGATGATCCAATCCAGTTCTGAAGTGACTTTTGATAAGGGCGCCTCTAATCCGGATACGCTCTTTGAAGAATGGAAATGACTGGGACGACGGGGTAAATCTTCGTCAAGAGTCCGGATAATTTCGGTGTCTGATTTCTTATCAAGATCTATGTGTGGAAGCTGCCCTGTTGTTAACTGATAGAGGAGAACTCCCAAAGAGTAGACGTCACTACGGGTATCAGCGTCTGAGCCTTGACTTTTAGCCTGTTCGGGGCTCATGTAGTTCCAAGTGCCTAATGCGTATCTATTTCCAGTAACTAGGGTTTGATCAGTAAGAGGGTCATAAAGGGCTTTGGCTAAACCGAAATCGATAATTTTGACTACGGGACCTTCTGCGGTATCAGTGATCATGATATTTCCCGGTTTCAGATCGCGGTGAATGACACCCCGTTCGTGGGCATGACTGATTCCTAAGCAGATGTTTTCAAAGATATTGAGTCGGGTTTCAAAGTCTGGGTTTTTACTCTTTAGCCATTGATTCAGAGTTTTTCCAGTAATCAGTTCCATTGCAAAATAAGGCTGTTGACCTGAAGTAACACCCGAATCAATCACTCTACAAATTGAGGGGTGGTTCATCTTTGCAAGGGCGTTCATCTCCGCATCGAAGCGAGCGAGAATCTCCCGGGTCCCCATTCCCAGCCGAATGACCTTGATGGCAACGGTACGTTTCAGCCCCGAAACTTCGCGACAACGATAGACTTCACCAAAGCCACCTTCGCCGAGAAGAGATTCGACGTCGTATCCAGGAATTTGAACTTGTGGACCCACTGTGCGCTCTGAATTCAAAGAAGAGACTTTCGAAGCAATGAGAATGGCCGTTCTCAGTTAATTCTCGGAGTTTTTTGCTGCTTCAGATTCTATCCGAAGCTTGAGAGCATTGCGTTCATGAAAAAACTGATCTTCCCGGCCCGTTTCATTCACCAGATTTTCTGCAAGAGGGAGCGCTTTCTCCCACCTTTCCTGCAGAACCAGTGTTTTGATCAGATTTGATAGCATGACAAGAGTCAGGAGATGCTGATCTCCATTATGTTTTTTAAATCCTTCATACCCCTGAAGATAGGATGTGCGGGAATCTTCCAATTGACCCAGATTTCGTAATGCTGAACCCAGATCATTCATGGTCGTTAGCGTATCCAGGGGGGCCGCCCCAAGTCTTTGGATTTGACCCTCAAGAGCTCGCCGAAGAGATGGCTCCACAGCACTCCAGTTTTCCATATCAAGACTTTAACGGTTTTCTGGGCGAGGAATCGTGTACATAATAAAGTACCGGTCGTAATGATGCGATTTTACGATATTTGACGATTCATAATTTGAATAGTCAAATAATTCTCAGCAAGCAGTTCGCAATATGATAAACCGAGCAATCTCAACGGCGAGAAAGGTGCGAGTGAACGTGCAACCTGTTACTCACTTTGAAATACCACATATTCATGGATATGAACCGCTCCAGTTTCTCGGGGAGGGTGGATATGGCAGAGTCTATAAGTATCTTCAGACCGGTAGTCTTCGCAGAGAAGTGGCTATTAAAGTCATTCGCTCAGACCTCGCATGCAAAGAGGTGGTCGCAAGATTTGAAATCGAATCCAAGGCTTTAGCCCGGTGTAATCATCCCAATATTGCATCAGTTTATGAAGTCGGATCCACAGAGCATGGGCTTCCCTATATCGTCATGGAATTGTGCTCAGGAACTCCCTTATCTGAGTGGATCATAAATGCAAATCCTTCATTGGAGTCTCGAGTTGAAGCAATTCGTTTGGCATGCACGGGGGTCAGTCATGCACATTCAAAAGGCATCGTTCATAGAGACATCAAACCAAAAAATATAATGGTGGATGATTCGTCAGGAGAACTTGACGTCAAAGTGATCGATTTTGGATTGGCGAAAGCCGTTGACGAGCCGCTCAATGAATTCTCGACAGTAACCGGAAGAAGATCAGGAATAGGTACCTGGGAATATATGAGCCCAGAGCAATCGAGAGGTACTGAGGACGGTAGTACTGAAGTTGGGGATGTTTACTCTCTCGGAGGGGTTCTCTATTTCGTATTAACAGGGATCTCGCCACATGGAAGATTAAAAGGTATTCCAGAATCGTTGATGTTGAAAAAGATCAATGAAGAGTTTGTTCGTGATCCCAGCGAGGTTGTGAAGTCGGCGAGCTTAAGAGGTGCTGGATATTGCACCGATCAAATTCCAACGGAGCTGAATTTGATTTGTCAGAAGGCGATTTCTATTGAGAGTCATCGTCGTTATCAAACGGTCTCGCAAATGATGAGTGACTTAGAGCTTTCCAGGAACAAGAGTGGTCCCTTGTTGGCGAGTTCTCCGAGTGTGTTCTATAAAGCCATGTTTTTTATGGGGCTGTACAAAAAAGGCGTTGCCATTGTGTTTTTATCGTTTGTGGCTTTGGTGGTTAACCTTCAAATGGCTATTCACGGTATTGGACAACTCGAACAAAGTAATCTCGAGAAAAGTGAAGCCTTGTATTCGTTAGAGACTAAGTCGAGTCAGCTAAGAGAGTCCATGGAAATCATTGAGGCAAAAAAGAATGAAGCTGATAAGAATCTTAGGCAACTTGAAACGATGTTGGCTTTCCACGCCCAGCAAATAAGCCAAGTGAATATTGGGGACTTAGCCAACAAGGTTAAGGCTGAGTATGAAACACGAGAAAAAGCACACAAAATACTGACCGGCCTTGCTGGAATAAATAACGACGATTCTGACTCAGGAACTGCATCCGTTGAGAGCTCAGCGCAGAATCTAGAGAATGTCGAGTCAAGTCGTCCTTCATTTGACTTTACGTGGATTATCAATGAATCACTCCGTGAGGGAGTGTTTGGAGAGCTGGGTAATTCTTTAAGTCTGCTTGATGACGAGCCCGAACTGCATGCAAAGATTAGTGAATTTTATTCTAAGCAGTTTGTTGAATTAGGGTACTGGGATCAGAGCCTCATCTTGCAAAGAAGTGTCGTTGAACTTCGTAAAAAGTTTTCGCCAGAATTCGAAGAGAGCCTGTGGAGATCTGAGTTTTCCTTGGGTCATATCTATGGTCTCAGTGGAGAGTATTTGAAGTCTCATGCGGTATTAGAGAAGTTGCTGAATAACCGACATGAACTTGAAAACTGCTCTTCATTGGATGAAGGCGAAATGTTGGGGGAGATTTCTCTCCAGAATTTAATGCTCGGAAATTACGGCGCAGCCGAAAAAGGGTTTCAACAGGCATTGTCATTGTTGGAATCAAGCGGTTTTGGAAATGAAAAAGTAGTTTCAATAGTACTGAGTCGACAGGGTTTATTATATTTAGAAGTCGGAAGAGTTTCCGACGCCGCGGAATGCTTCAAGAAATCACGGGAACTCAGAGAGCAACTTCCAGAACAAGGTGGTGTTGAGTTTGTGAATCTTTTGACAAATGAGGGCAAGTATTTCGCTGAGATTGGAGATACTGAAAAAGCATATGAGTATTTCAATAATGCTTGGGAAGAATGTGCTGATCATTTAGGTATGCAGCATCCGAAGTCGTTGGTATGCCGAAACAATCTTGGGTACACATACCTTACACAGGGTAAGTATGATAAGGCCTATGAGCAGTATGCTTCGATAATTAGAGTGATTGAGGAATCGTATAATGGTGTGTGGCGCAGCGAATACTTTACTGTGTTGAATAACCTCGGTGTCTTGCATAAGAAACGAGGGGATTATGAAAGTTCCGAACAGTACTATTTGAAATGCTTAGACGGATATGGAGTTGCTTTTGATTCCAATCATCCCAAGCGCTTTGGTGTGTTGGTGAACTATGCAGTATTGAAAATGTACATTAAAGAATACGACGAAGCTTTGAAGTTGTTCGACGAGGCTAATGAGCTTGGGAGTTCTTTTCTTATTCCAGACAGTACAGATTTGTTGTTTTGTCAGGCAAATTTAGGATTTCTATGTTCGCTAAAAGGTGACGGTGAGAAAGCCATCCGGTTACTGAAGTCGGTTCTCGGTAAATACCGTTCGTCACTCGGAATCCAAAGTGCAGATACTCAAATGGTTCTGATTGATTTGCTCAATCAGTATGAAAAGTCTAGTCATTTCGGACATGCAATTGAGTTAGTGACAGAAATCTTAGCCGAAGTCGAAACGAGTGATCCTCAGCCTACTAATTTTTACTTTCAACTATTGATCCGGAGATCGAGTTATTTACATCAGCATGGTTCGAAAGTGAAAGCTTTGGAAGAACTGAGTAATATTCGAAAGGCTCTGAGTGAAGCGCAGAATCTTGATCAAGAAATAAATGACCGACTATTGGAAATGATTCAGCACTTGGATCAAAAATGGGAATCTGGAAATGACTGAAGATTGATCTAGGGAAGATCGTTGTTTCGTTCGATTTCGACAGCACTGCACCGTGCCCCTGGGATGGCATTGGGTTTCTCGGCGCGAATTTTAATACTGCTAATCCTTTTGTCTACCAAGATCCAATCGGCTAATTCTTCAACAAGTGTTTCGAGTAGTTTGAACTTTCGATCCACGATGATTTTGCGTGCTTGTTGGGATAGTTGGAAGTAATCAATCGTATCGGCGACGTCCTCTGAGTTGCGGGCATTCCAGAAGCTCGTTTGTAGAGAGATAGAGAGTCGAAAGGGTTGAGGATTTGTACGTTCTTCCGGCAGTATTCCAATGATGCAGTCAAATTCTAATTGGTCGACGATGACCCAGCCGAGATTCTTTTGAAGAGCTTGCGGTGCGGTGGATCTCTCTAACGATTGAATTACTGATGGTCTTCCCAGCAAATCAGCCGTGGGGGAATTCAGGTCCAGTTCGAGCGCTTGCTCAATAGTCGCCCATTGATAGTCGGAAGACTCATGGTTCAGTTTTATCGATTCAGTTTTACAATGAGCAAGATATGCGTGGGATACGAAATGCGCCGTTATATGGAAATCTGAAGGGTTGATTATTTCTTGAACACAAAGCATTGAGGGGCGTGAGATTTCAAGGCCGGTTTCCTCCAAAGCCTCTCTGCAGAGTGCGTTTTCTAAAGTCTCGCCCGCTTCTACCTTTCCAGCAGGCAAGGCCCACTTGTTGTTCCATTTTGGTGATTTGAGAAAGAGAATCTGGTTTGATTCGTTGATGACCAAAGCTGCGACGGTGACAACGGGTCTATGATTATCGTTCATTGAAAGCAGTCTTTTCGTTTGCGAAGAAGTCCTAAAATTCGTGTCCCAGTAAGTGCTGTTGGGTCGAGTACTTTAGTTGGCTGAGGCCATGTTTCGATGTCTCCTTGGAATTCCAGAGCATATCCTGCATTTATGAGGCGTTGAATAGTTTTTGTGTGATAGGACTCCATGGCTTCGGTGTCTGTTGTGACGAGCAATGTTTTTCCAGAGATGGCTACTTCACAACACATTGAAAGACTGTCCCCTGTGCAAATGATCAAATCTGCTTCTGCTAAGAGATTGAAATAGGTTGTTGGGTCGGAGTCGCGCCAGTCGATGAAAGCTTCTTCTGAATGTGCTATTTCCTTACGGAAGGTCGCGAGTGATTCCTCTGGGGTTCTTCTGCTGTTGGTGACAATGATTTTTGCGCCAAGATTGTTTGCGAGTTGAGACACCCTTATTCCTAATCTCTGTGCATAGTCCGGTGTGAACCCTGCACAGTAGCGTGTGTTTCCGCCCATCAGGAATGCGATCTTTTTATCTTCATTTGGAACTGTAGGAGCAAGTTTGCCGATTGTTTCGGGACGAAGTCTGTGGGGGACGCCGAGTATGGTGAGAACATGTGGCCCTGATAGTTCGTCATGAGGTGGGCCGACCACGAGATCATAGTCATGAATCCGTTGATCCAGATGATCTGGCAGAATTGAGGCTAAGAAGATAGTGAGAGGTTGATTCATGCCGTTTGCCAGATCGAGCACAAGTTCAGTTGTTTCTTCCCCTGTTCCACCTATCAGCACATCTGCCTTGAGTAAGGCCGCGTTCTCGGTTTTTCTTTGAGAAGTCTCTCGGGCTTCCTCGATCGAGATTTTGTGGATAGGCCCGCCCAGCCATTCTGCCACTCCCATTCTTGCGTTGTGCTCACCGGTGTAATCACTTTCGAGGACAATACAGGACGGCTTCATGTCATTCATCTCAGCACCGTTCGAAGGTCTTTTTCGATGGTTTTGGCGACGAGTGCTCCATTAGCAAGTGCTGTCACTACTGCAGCAGGTCCGGAGGGTAATAGATCGCCCGCACAATAAATTCCGGTACTGGAAATTCCGTTACTGGACCAGCGACCGTCGGTATCACAGATGGGATACTTATTGTCGTAGAGATCCAGTCCGTGATTCTTGACGAATGAGATCATGTGGGTCCAATCAGGTTCAAATCCAGCCCGAAGATAAATCATGTCAACGAGTGTTGTTTTTATCTCGGAGTCTGTTTTTAAGTGAATCCTAATACCATCAGACTCAATGCTTGCTCCAACTAGTGTCCCTAGGAGAGAGTTCACTCGGCTTTCTGATGTGAGATTTTTAATGGTTGCCTGAATAGAACTCTGGGCTTTTGGCAGAGATCTACATGCCAGAGTGACCTTTGCTCCTGATTCAACAAGGTCTGCAGCTGTAAAAAAAGCGTTATCTGCACCGCCAACAACAAGTGAACGTTCTCCTTCGTGAGAATCTCTGCCAGTTAGATGTCCGAGAGGAGAGGTGTCGATGTAAGGGTCAAATTCTGCGGGTAGCAAGAAGTCGAAAAACTCGCGTCCTCGAGGTTTCAATCCTGTGGCAACAACAATAGCAGAGGCCTCTGATGACCAAGTCGTTGTTGCGGTTTCTGCTTCGACCTGAAATGAAAAAGCAGTATTTTTCTTCGCTTCAATAGATTGAACGGAAGTCACTTGCGGAATGTTGAGTGCTTTACAGTGAGAATCTAATTCTTCAGCAATATTAGAACTCATGAGGTTCGGCCGACCTGCTATCCACCGATTGGGTCGTTGAATGGTGCGTGGTGTTCCTCCCAGGCGTGAGCGCGATTCTAGAATAGTGGGTTTGAGTCCAAGGTTTTTACACCAGAGTGCACAAGACACGCCGGCTGGGCCTCCACCGACAATGACGACAGGGAGTGGATCGTGTGAAAGAAGTGGAATTTTACTCATGAGGAATCCATCGTGTGATGAGGATGGCGCGATCACTCTCTGTGGTAGAGAACATGTGAGATCTACTTTCCGGACATATCTACAAATATGAAGGATTACCGGGAGCCTAAGAGATGCTCAATCACTAATTGATCGAGTCGCTCCCAGCCCAATCCGGTCGTACCCAACAGATCTGCATCCAGATTTAATGCACGTAATTTTTCCACGTGATCTCTGGAGTATTTTTTGATCAACGGGTCAATCTCGGGGTCATGAATTTCAGCAATCAGTTGGCGCACTTCAGGGTCGGAGTCGAACGCGATTGCTTTTTCTTTGAGGATTTTGTAGGTCCGCATGCAACCCTTGGCGAATTCCCAAACACCATCAAGGTCCTCAGTTCTGTAGGCATGGGCATCGAAATGCCTTGAGCCCTCCCAGCGATCTCCGTCGGCGGTACCTTCCAAAAGGCGCACGAGGTGGAAGGCTTGCTTGGGATCTTCTGATCCAAACCGGAAATCCTGATCGTAACGACCAATCTTCTGACTGTTGAGATCGATATGAAACAGTTTTCCAGCCTCCATCGCTTGCCCCACGCCATGAACAAATGAAAGTCCTGCCATTGTTTCATGCGCGACTTCTGGATTTACACCGACCATCTCTGAGTGTTCAAGAGTCTCAATGAAATGCAGCATATGGCCGGTGGTGGGAAAGTAAATGTCTCCACGTGGTTCATTAGGTTTTGCTTCCAGAGCGAACTTTAAATCGTACTTTTGATCGATGACATATTCGCAAAGGAAATTCATGCCTTCTCGAATTCGTTGAATAGCAGTTCTAGGGTCTCTGCAAGCTTCGACCTCGGTTCCTTCTCTGCCACCCCAAAATACGTAATTCTTAGCGCCAAGTTCGACACCTAAATCGATCGCAGCCATCGTTTTTCGTATTGCAAAAGCCCGCACCTGAGGGTTATTGGAGGTGAATGCGCCGTCCTTGAAAATGGGATGACTGAAGAGATTTGTGGTTGCCATAGGAACTCGAATCCCACTGTCCTCACAAGCCTTTTTGAAATCCTTGACGATACGGTCACGCTCAGTCGGCGCGGCATCAAAGGGTATGAGGTCATTGTCGTGAAGGTTGACTCCCCAAGCCCCGATTTCTCCCAATTTACGCACAATATCACACGGATCTTGTCGGGGACGTACGGCGGGACCAAATGGATCTGCACCCGGATTACCAACAGTCCAAAGACCGAATGTGAATCGATCTTCTGGAGTTGGGGCATAAGCGTCGGTCATCAATTGTCTCCCTCAGAAACGTCTACCCAGCAGTTTTCTTTGTTAGATTCTAAAGCGGCATTAATGAATTGAATTCCTCTGAGTCCATCTTCGATTCCTGGGAATGGGAGTTCAAGAGATGAATTTTTACCTCTGACTTGATTTGCGAAAGCGTGATAGATGTTGGCGAAGGCCTCGAGATATCCTTCTGGATGTCCTGCTGGCGTCCTTGTCAGACTTGCTGAAGCTTCTCCTGCAGCACTTGTTGCAGTCCGGATAATCTTTACTGCGCCATCTTCCTCGGTAACTTTTAAATCGTTGGGGTGTTCCTGATCCCATTCCAAAGCGCCACGGGTACCAAAGATCCTGATCTTCAGGCCATTCTCTCGGCCGTAGCACACTTGGCTGGAACACAATGTTCCAGTGGCACCTTCCGACATTTTGAAGAGGATCATGTCATCGTCGTCGAGAGCTCTGCCTTCTACAAAGGTGTCGAGGATGGCATAGAGAGAGGTCAATCGATCACCCGTGATAAATTCGAGTAATTGGTGAGCGTGTGTGCCGATATCACCGAGTGCACCCACTGGACCTGATCGAGTGGGGTCTGTTCTCCAATCGGCCTGCTTTTGCCCAGATTCTTCGAGTTTCTCGGAGAGCCAGCCTTGTAGATACTCAACGTAGACTTTTCGGACAGTGCCGATTTTTCCTGAAGTGACTCTTTCTCGAGCTTCTCTGACCATCGGTGAAGCGGAGTAGTTATGGGTGAGGGCGAAAGTTTTTCCTGTTTCGTTGGTGATCTTTTGCAGATCGAGAGCTTCTTCCATCGAGATGCATAGAGGTTTGTCGCAGATCACATGGAAGCCCGCCTTCAAGGCCGCTGTCGCTGGCCTGTGATGCATATGATTGGGAGTCACGATGCTGACTGCTTCAATTCTGTCTGCGACAGGTAGTCGCGATTCCTGGTCAATCATTTGCTCCCACGTGTCGTAGCACCGAGCCGGATCGATCCCGAGTTCTTCGCCGGTTTTTCGAGTGTTTTCGGGGTCTCTCCCGAAGCAGCCTGCGACCAATGCGAACTGGTCATCCATTCTCAAGGCGATTCGGTGCACAGCACCAATAAATGCACCTTGGCCACCACCTACCATTCCAATTCTGACGCGATGAGACATCTTTAGCCTACCCGTCCAAGCCAAGAATTTTACGATTCGCCGAGGGATCACTGCCCCCAGCAAAATCGTCAAAGGAACTATCTGTGACAGTGATGATATGGTTCGCCACAAACTCCGCTGCTTTTGCGGCTCCTGCGGATTTATCTTCGTAAGGGCATTCCCATTCGACGACTGCCCAACCATCAAATCCGTGGCGAGTCAAAGCGGTGAAAATACCCTGGAAGTCTATGGCACCATCGCCGGGTGTTCTGAATCTACCGGGACGATCTTTCCAGTCTTGATACCCGCCGTAAACTCCACTTCTTCCAGAGCGAACCAATTCTGCATCCTTCACATGGAATGCTGTGATGCGCTCATGGTAAATATCTATGAAGTCGATGTAGTCAAGAGCCATCAACTCGAAGTGGCTGGGGTCATAGTTGATGCAAGCACGTGAATGGTCTTTGACGCCATCAAGGAACATTTCAAAGGATGCTCCATCGTGAAGATCTTCCCCCGGATGGATTTCGAAAGCACAGTTCACTCCGCATTCTTCTGCATAATTTAGAATCGGATTCCAACGCAGAGATAGTTCCTTAAAGGCTTCCTCAATAAGGCCAGCAGGACGCTGGGGCCAAGGGTATACGTAAGGCCAAGCGAGGGCTCCGCTAAAGGTGACCATGGAATCCAAGCCTAAATGTTGACTGGCTTTCAGACAATTCTTGACCTGTTGGATCGCCCATTCTGTTCGTTCAGCAGGTTTTCCTTGTACCGATTCATCCGCAAATCCATCAAACATGGCATCGTAGGCAGGGTGAACTGCTACGAGCTGTCCTTGCAAGTGCGTGGACAGTTCGGTGACCGATAGTCCTGCAGATTCAATCTTGCCTTTCCATTCGTCACAGTAATCTTTTGATTCGGCTGCCAGGCCGAGATCAATGCAGCGGGAATCCCATGTTGGAATTTGAATTCCTTGATAGCCAAGGTCTTTGCACCAATCGACGATGGTGTCGAGTTGATTAAATGGCGCCTCATCCGACATGTACTGTGCGAGAAATAGGGCTGGTCCCTTTATAGATGCCAAGAAGCACCTCCTTGATTGGACTATTGGCAGCGAAAGGAACGCTGTCATGGTTCGAATTTCTAAACGAGGAGTCGAGGGTCCTGCTGAGTCTTCAACTCCGATGATTTATCCGGTTATTGGGCTGAAGCTGTTCCAGTGCTCCTCGAATCGGCGAAATCGCTGATTCAGGAGAGAATCGGCCCACGACCAAGGTCGTTTGCCGGGTGCAGGGTGTCAAGGAGGGGCTCTGGGGCTGATCAGGGAATTCAAACTCCAGAACCGGCCGTCGACGGGATTTTGGACCGGAATGAGGAAAATTGTCAGGAATGGACACCTATGGTGGAGGAAATCGAGATAAATTGTCCATATCTACCCACAAACGGGATAGGTAGACATGGCTCCCTCGTTAAGGGCCTGAGGTGGTTTTGTGCCTATTTGGTTTATGGCTTCCTCTCTAATTTCATGTTTTATATTCTGCCTATGCAGATGAAGAGGAGCACAATGAATAAAATCGATAAGACTGCCATCATTTTGATCGGTTTTCAGAATGACTATTTTCGCCCGGAAGGGATTCTGACCGGAGCCTTGGAGGATTCTGAGGGGCGGGCCCAGATGCTCTCAAATACGCTCGAATTACTCGAGGCCATCAAGGATCGTGAAGATGTTCTTGTGATTTCGACGCCCATTCAGTTCACGGAGAATTATTCGGAGCTCAATGAGCCGACCGGGATATTGAAAACGATTAAGGACACAGGGGCATTTTGTAGAGGGTCTTCAGGTTCAGAGACGATTGAACAGTTCGAGGCTTATTCGGAAGTCATCACAGAGGTAAAGGGTAAACGAGGATTGAATGCTTTTTCCAATACGGATTTGGAAAGTATTCTAAGAAGTAATGATGTGGACAAGGTTGCCCTTGCTGGAGTTGTCACGTCCATTTGCATTGATTCTACCGGTCGTTCGGCTCATGAAAAAGGATTTGAAGTTACTGTATTGTCCGATTGCACGGCTGGTCGTACAGCGTTCGAGCAGCAATTTTATTGCGAACAAATTTTCCCTCTTTATGCAGAAGTGGGAGTCAGTAAAGATTTGATGATGAATAGCGGAGTCTCTGCGTGACGTCGAATGACCACAAGAATCCTGAAGAACTCCAAATTGAATCGAACTATCGATTTATTGAAGAGTTGGCTCAGAAAAAAAAGAAACTCGAAGTATCTCGAGAGAGATACAGAAGCCTAATTAACAATCTCCCATGCATTGTTATTCGATTTGACGATAGTCGGCTTGTCGAATTCGTGAGTAGTGCATGGAGCGATATTCTTGGCGGAGAATACGATTCGATACTTGGATTAAGTCTGCCTGCTTTGGTGCATCCTGACGATAAAGGAGTGCTGGAGAAAGCCATCGTAGGATCTAGGACTGCTGAAGTCAGAGTCAAGAATAGTGCGGGGCAGTTCCATTGGATGCGCTGGAGTTCCAGTCGTGTGTCCGAGGGTGGTTACCAGGGTTTGCTGGTAGATCTCATGGAGACGCGGGAATTAGAAGAGCTTCTTCGCCAATCCCAAAAAATGGAAGCTATCGGTCGCTTGTCAGGTGGCGTTGCGCACAACTTTAATAATCTACTGACCGTTATCCTGACTTCCGTGGAACGGTTGCAGAGGTTTCTTCCCGAAGATTCTCAGTCTTCTGCCAATGAGGCCGAGAGGATAAAAGTAGCTGCGAACGAGGCGGCAAGTGTGACTCGTCAGTTGCTGGCCTTCAGTCGGCAGCAAGTCTTAAGGTCTGTGAATTGCGATCTCGTGGATCTTGTTGAAGAAGGAGTCTGGCTTCTCGGAGATGTTGTTGCGACTCCTGAAGTGAGTTTCGAATATATTCAAGATTCGAAAGAGGAGTTACCTGTAGTTTTGGATAAGGCACAATTCCATCAGGTGTTACTGAACCTTGCGATTAATGCAAAAGATTCTCTAGAAGGTCATGGAGAAATCGTTATCAAGACGAAGAAAGTAGAAGTTGGGATTTCTGAAGCAGCAGACTTAGGTCTTGATATTGGTGACTACGCTTCTGTATCAGTTGTCGATAATGGCACAGGTATTGACTCATTAAATTTAGAAAAGATTTTTGAGCCTTTCTTTACGACCAAGGACGTAGATGAGGGAAATGGATTCGGGCTAGCAACGTGCTACGGAATCATCAAGCAAAGCGGTGGTTCTATTCGTGTGGAAAGCGAGTTGGGAAAAGGCAGCGATTTCGAAATATTACTTCCCCTTGTGAGTGGTGTTGAGAAGGCGATTGACCCAGAAGAAGAACAAACGGAGAAACCGAAAATTGAGGGTGCGAAAATTCTTATTGTTGAGGACGAGCCTGCAATTCTCGAGATTTCATGTGAAGCCTTGCGTGAAGAAAATCATCATGTTGATGGCGCATTGACGATAAATGAGGCGATCGGTTTTATCGATAGCGGGGAAGTGGAATACGATTTACTGGTGACGGATGTGGTGATGCCAGACGGAGGTGGGCGAAAACTGCTCAATTATCTGGATTCCAAGCGCATCGCACCCAAAGTCATCGTCGTGTCGGGCTATGACACAGATTTCCTAGGAGATGACCTCTCCTGCACTTCATTTATCCAGAAACCGTTCAGTATCGTCGAACTGATAGAGGAAGTGAGTTCTGTATTGGCCAGTGACTAGCTGTATTTCGCTTATTTTTTGTCGATGCCTATTATCGACACCGTTGCAACTTCTCCTCTCCTTTGCCACACTTCTTCAATCAGATCACGACTCAGATCTCCCATCGGGACCATCATCTGAACTCGATCATCTGAACTCGATCCATCTGTTCTCGAGCAATTGAGTTTCAGCGTAATATTCAGGAAGAAGTGAGGATTTAATGTCATCTCAGTATCTGACCTCTCCACCTCAGACGAGTAAGATCCCCAAAGGGATTCCCTACATCATCGGCAATGAAGCCGCAGAGAGATTCAGTTTCTATGGAATGAAGGGGATTCTGGTTGTCTTTATGACCCAGTATTTGTTCCTTCTTCCTGGATCTCAGGCAGTCGAACCGATGGTGAAAGCCACTGCAGTAGAGTACTACCATCTATTTACCACGGCTGTTTACTTCACGCCGATTTTAGGTGCGCTACTGGCTGATATTTTTCTTGGAAAATATATGACGATACTCACTCTGAGTCTCGTTTATTGCGCAGGGCATGGCGCGCTTGCATTGATGGGAATCAACGACTCGATCAATCCATGGTATGCACTTGTTTCGGGTTTGTTTTTAATCTCATTAGGTTCAGGGGGAATTAAACCCTGCGTGTCAGCCCATGTGGGAGATCAGTTCGGTTCAAAAAATTCCCATTTGTTAACCAAAGCTTTTGGGTGGTTCTACTTTTCTATTAATACCGGTGCGTTCCTTTCGACTCTCATGACTCCTTGGCTCCTCAACTGGTATGGACCGCATCTTGCGTTTGGTATTCCTGGAGTCTTGATGGCGCTGGCCACGCTGCTCTTTTGGATGGGCCGAAAAGTCTTTATCCATATTCCTGCGGGGGGGGCTGAATGGCTTGCTGAGCTAAAGAGTCCTGTTGGAAGAGGCGCACTTCTCAAAGTCTCAATCGTCTTTATTTTTATCGCTGTCTTTTGGGCACTGTTTGACCAAACGGGATCTTCCTGGGTGTTACAGGCAGAAGATATGAATAGGACTTGGCTGGGAGTGACGTGGCTATCTTCTCAGATTCAAGCCATCAACCCGATCATGATTTTGATTTACATTCCGATTTTTCAGTTTGTCATTTACCCATTAATAAACAGGGTTTGGACTTTGACTCCCATGCGGAAAATATCGCTGGGGCTCTTTGTTATGGTGGGTGGATTTGGAATAGTTGCACTTGCACAGTCTTGGATAGATGCCGGAGAAACTCCGAGCATAGGTTGGCAAGTTCTTGCTTATGCAATACTGACAGCATCTGAGGTTATGGTTTCGATAACCGGGCTTGAATTCGCATATACACAAGCGCCTAAGAAAATGAAATCTGTCATCATGGCTTTGTTCCTGATGAGTGTTTCTCTGGGCAATTTCTTCACTGCTGCGGTCAATCATATCATTGTTGTTGAAACGGGATCGCAGGTGGTCCTCTCTGCCATCGGCGATCAATGGAAAAATGAAGAGGATGGTTACACCTTCATTTCTCCTTCTGAAACAAATGGTGAGAAGGAAAATGAGATTGGTTATCAGAAAATCGATGGCGCACTGCGTCAGATTTCTCTCACCCTTGTAGATGAGCCTGTACTGATTCAGGCTCGTGATAGGATCGGTCAATTCTGGAATGAGAATGATCGTCTCCCTCTGACTGCTGAGGGAAAAGCTGAGCTGAGTGAACTGACGGATCGCCTTGGTCAGCCATTGAGATACCAGTTGATCAATAGTCGAATTTTCCACATCTCTTCAGATGGAAAAGATAAAGAGAGGAACACATCGGATGACCCCTGGATTGAGGTCACTCGAAATTGCACCTCTGAAAAGGAACAGCGTCTGGAAATAGCTTCTGGGAAGTCTGTCTCTGATCAATACACCTGGATAGAAAATCGTAAAGCAGAGTTGGCTGTTCAGGAATTCCTCAAGGATCCGGATAACGAGGGCAAAGACGCTCCTCCTATGACTGATTTCTTGCCGGAGAGAAATTCTAGCTCCCTAAAAGAAGTGGCGAAGCAGGAATTTTCATCAGATGTGATTCAAAGGCTAGGTGGTGCAACGACCCTGAAAGGGGCTGAGTACTTCTGGTTCTTTACGCAGGTCATGCTCGGAACAGCATTCCTATTCATGGCTGTGGCGTATTTCTATCAGCCGCGCACTTTCATTCAGGGAGATGAAAAAGATTCGGAATCGTCTTCAGAGGCGGCATGATTTCTGTGTCAGCCCGATTCGGGGTGGTACTCAGCACATGTTTGATTCTGTCGGGTCTGTGGAGTTCGATGATCGATGCTGCCTCTCTTCAGGAAGATGTTCAGGGAGAGAGAGTCGAGGTTGTTGAGGGGGATTGGGGAGATGTTTCCGTCGAGGAAGTCGCTTCGATCCTGAACTCCGTGGATTCACATGTCAGGGGAATGATAGGTACGGAGTTAAAAAGTATTCTTCGTGTCGAGCCCAAAGGTGGGCCGATCCTACTTCACAAGCGAGATGATGATGGTGGTTTCCGGGTCAAGCTCGAAATCGATGGTCGATATTGGTGTCAGTTGATTTACCAATTTTCGCATGAGCTTACGCATGCTTACTGTCGTAAATCTTCGGAAGTTGAGTCCCATTTATCCGGTCCCCATGATTGGTTTGAAGAAATGATCTGCGAAGCCGTTAGCCTTCGTGTACTCCACGACCTTTCCGGGAAATGGAAGACTGATCCGCCATATAAAAGTCTTCAATCATTTGCCCCTCAGCTTTCAAAGTATGCGGCTCGCACAGAGCAGGAATGTGAGTCTGTACCCCGTGAGAAGTTTCAGCATTGGTATGAGATGCACAGAGAATTGCTGGCCAGCGGTGTCATGAATCGGGTAGAGATTCGAACTGTCAGCCTTTACTTCGCAGATTTGCTCAAGAGTCAGCCTCGACTTTGGAGTCGAATCCCTGATTTGGCAAATGGGGAAGCATTGAAGGACGAATCGTTCATTCAACGCCTTGAGCGCTGGTTCAAATCTTGGGGAACTGAAGACCAGGAACTCCAGAACCAAATTTTGACATTATTTGGGAATTCGAACTAGCCGGTTTGCAGTGGGCTCTCCATCTTCCAGCCCGCTTCTTCACAAATCCCTGAAGACAAATCGACCTCACCGAGAACATATAGGAATTCAGTATTTTTTAAATGTGATACTTGGCCGACTTTTTTGCCTGACGGTGCATGGATTCCGATTTTTGCTCCCACATAACGATCGTGTGCTCTGGATAGGACTTGTAGTTTTCCGTGGTCCAGTAGTAATGATTCCATATCCGTTCTTGGTAGATAACCTTCATTGCTGAATGAGATGATTTTAATCTCACACTGAAGGTTTTCTATGAGTCGATTCATCGCGCCCTGAATTCCGGGCTTGGAATTGAAATCACTTCGTTTTTCTCGGCATTCGACTCTTTTGCAAGCGATGCCGTAGACCTCTGGTTGGTCCCACTGAACGAGTGTTTGCCATACATGGTAATTACCGATGTATTTATGTTGGTTATAAGGCGGATCGAGATAGGCAACATCCGCTATTAATTTGGAAGCGGCTTCTTGAGCTTCCATGCAATGTGCACTCGCTTTACCAAATTCACTTTGCTTCACTAAAGCGGGTGGTCTGAGTTTTAAGGTTTGCAATGATCGCTTGGACCACTGTTTGAGATAAGCCATTTGTACTCCAACGGTGGAGTCCACTCTGTCGGCAGCTTCCATTAATGAACATATCGCAACACACTTCAATTCGTCGTCCAGATCCAGAGTTTCAATGAACTCTCGAATCCCCTCGATTCGTATTCCGTTTTCCGGTGTGAAGTACCGACTTTTTCTGCAATAGGTTTCAGTAAACCAGCCATCTATCGGGGAGGCTGTTTCGAGCAGCTGAATAAGTTCGTGTACTTCTTTGGATCGGTCTTCATCGCAAACAACGTGTGCTGTTGAAATCACCCTGGCGTATTGATTCCAATCATTGAGCAAGACCTTCCAGCCCAATTGTTTCATTGAGAGACCTACTCTGGAAGTACCGCTAAACAAGTCGATAACGCTACCCTTGAAGGGAAGGCTATTCATCACGGCTTCAATGCCTGGAATCAGGAGTCGCTTGGAACCTAGGTATTTGATCAAACCCGGAGCCTTTCTCTTCAATCGCGAATATCGAAATCTGACCAGATCTTGTTAAATTTTCCATGATAAACCGTGCTTGAGAAGGTAGATTTAAGGAATATTAATTTATCGAGAAGAGACCCGTTATTTACTGGTTTTGGGCCCGTTTATCCAATCTCGCCAGTCTTTGTTAACGTTTCTGAGGGTCGAGAGAATGAGGATCCATGTCGAGACTTGAATTTGTACTCCAGCGTGAACAAGTAATCTCAGTCTCAACAGTGCATCGTCTGCTTCTGGTATTCCTATTTTCGTGGCTTCCTTTTCCCGGATTGAGTGGCCAGTGTCTTCCCACCTCATGGATTCTGACGGGGAGTGTTTTGGATGACAACGGGGCAGGAATTAGTTCAGTCGATTTAGATTTGATCGACCCGGTTTCTGGACTCTTATTGAACCTCTCTTCTGACTTCACCGTTTTGGATGGCTTATTCACTGCAGTGATTTGCGAGGTCGTTCCTCCGGGATCATATTTCTTGGATATAAATCCAGGATCTACGCAGCTGTTTTTCGGTCTTAGTAATATTCCCGTAACGATAAATGGGAATACAGACCTTGGAACTTTTGTGTTGCCTGATGCCTCGATAGTGAGTGGCAGAGTTGTTGGTGAAACATTCGAAATTTTGCCCTTCGTCGATCTTGATTTTACAGATTCTCAAACAGGGCTCGCCCAAGTATTTTCTGGAGACTTCACAGAGGCGGATGGTTTCTTTAGTACCAAAGTAAACCCTGGTTTTTGGGATGTTCAGTTTACTGCAGGTGCCTCGAGTACTCCCCTCAACATGGTGCCGAGAGAACTCCGAGACCTTTCGATTATTGGAATTATTGATCTCGGAGATGTGCGACTGAGAGAGGGCCGTCTTGTTACAGGAACTGTTCAAGATCCCTTGGGGAATCCCGTGGTCTCTGCAGATATTGACCTTAGAGATGTTGTTACGGGGGAGAAAATTGTTACGCCCGGTGACAACACGAATAGTTCTGGGCAGTTTTCTGTCTTCTCTCCTGATGGGCAAATGGAGATTGAAGTGGACCCTATTCAGGGCTCTTCCCTGGTTCCAGCCTTGTCGGTCATCGTGGTGCCTAATACAGGCCTTGATGTGGGAATCATTCTTCTCCAGGAGGGTGTAGCGGTCTCCGGAACGGTGGTCGGTGATTCCGGGAATATTGTTCCGGGAACAGATCTCGATTTCATTATCTCGTCGACAGGGATTGAGATTCCTACAGCACACGACAATGCTAATTCCTCGGGGAATTTTTCGGTTCAAGTGGTTCCTGATACATATGACATTGCTTTTCGCCCTTCATTTCTATCGGGCTTTGCTCCAAGGGTGCTTCCCAGTGTCGAGGTGATTGGAAATACAGATCTTGGAGTAGTGGAAGTATTTTCAGGTTCGGCATTCACAGGGACAGTCATAGCCGGACCAGATCCGGTCATTGATTGTGAAATAGTGCTCACAGATTCGATCACTGGAGCTGAAGTCTACATGTTTGGTAACGATACAGATGCGCTGGGCGTCTTCGCAGTTCGTCAACTTCCAGGAGTTTATGATCTCTTGATCACTCCACCGATAGGAAGTGGATTGAACGAATATGTTGAAACTGGAATCGATTTGACGACAGATCTGAATCGTGCCATCGATCTATTGGGAGCTCCGCCAGGGACACCTCCTGAACCGGTTCAGGACCTGACCTGTTGTTGCCCAGGTGGAGTCGTCATTCAGTGGGAGTTGGGGAATACTGATTATGATCTGATCCAAATTCAAAGGCAGGGTGTATTTTTGACGAACCTTGCCGGCGATACGTTGCTTTTCAATGACATGAATGCCCCTTTGGAATCGTTGACTTACCAGGTGATTGCCGTTCGATCTTCACTCACGAGTGCGCCTGTTCTCTGTACGTTGGATAATTCTCCTGTGACTCCTCCTGCTCCGGTGGAGAACCTGTTTTGTGAACAACTGCAACCGGAACCGACCGTTCAATTGACGTGGGTAAATGACCCTGCAGGCTATGATAGCATTCAGATATTCAAAGACGGTGTCCTTGAAGTCGAGGTTACAGGCGCAACCGAAGACTACATTTCTTCGGGACTGTCGTTGGGAGCGCATGTCTGGGAAGTGGTCGGAATCTCCAATGGCTTATCTTCAGCGGGCATCGATTGCACAGTAGATGTGACGGGACCCACCGGAGTTATTTTTCTCCGCGGAGACGCAAACTCGGACTCGTTAGTCAATCTTGCCGATTCTATTTCGATCTTGGAATATCTCTTTAGCGGCGGATCTCCTTCAAGCTGTCAGAGTTCCATGGACGTGAACGATTCAGGAACCATCAATATTGCAGATGCTATCAATCTGTTGGCTTACTTGTTTTCGGGTGGCCCGCCCCCTGAATTGCCATTTCCCACGTCAGGGATTGATCCGACTCCCGACTCTTTACCTTGCATTTAAAGGGGTTTTCTCGGCTCAAGGACTCTGAGGATCTGATCCTTGTTTCCTGTCGAAGATACGGGAAAATAGAACTCCTTGATCTATTCAACAGGGAGGTCTCACTCATGGTTCGAAGCAATAGGTTTTTTTCCTTCAACATTGGGTTTATCACACCTCTTCTGATGCTGTGTTTGACCTGTTCCATGTTCATGACTTCAAAGGTCAATGGCCAAGGCGTGACCTATCACGTGGATTCTTCCGCATCTGGAAATTCAGGATTGAGTTGGACGGATGCCTTTGGAGATTTTCAGCAGGCATTGCTCGTGGCATTACCAGGAGATGAAATATTAATCGCCGGAGGGTTGTACTCTGCTGATCAAGGGGGTGGCCAAGTTGCAGGTAATACCTCTGCAAAGTTTGTCATTCCAGGGGGCATCTCTATCCAAGGAGGGTATGCCGGCTCCTCTTATCCCGTTCCCGGATTCAGAGACCTCGCTTTATATGAATCGATTTTAGATGGAAGAGTTCAGTCGATTTACGTATCAAGTGCCGATGGAGTTGATACACCCTTTTGTGGCCTGAACACTGAGCTCCCATGTGCGACGATTCAAGAAGGCATCGAAAGAGCAATAGAAACAGGACTTGAAATCATTCGTGTTCAATCGGGCAATTATTCAGGGACTGTTATCCTTCGCGATGGCCTCATCATTCAAGGGGGATATGACTCCAATTGGGAATGGGCAGAAGCTGGAACACCCGGGCATGAAACTGTCTTCCTCGGTGGAATCGATGAAGTTGGCCAAGCAGTGACCGTGAGTGCACAGGGTCTGTCTCTAGGTACAGAACTCGTGGATATTGAAATTTATGGAATTGAGGCCACCGGATCGGTCAATGGAGTCGCTCGAAGCTCATACGCACTTCATGTTCAGGATTCGAATCTGAAACTTCACAGGGTTTCAATATTCTGTGGAGATGGGGCTACGGGTAGTTCTGGAATTGACGCAACTGATTTGTCTTCTAATCCGGCAGCGAGTGGTCAAGGTGGAGAGAACTCTGATTCCTATTTTTCCTTCTGTGATGCGACTGCCGTCGGTGCCGGTGGATTGGCTGGAGGAGGCGGACCCACGGGCGGTGGAAATGGTGGCGTAGGTGGAACTATGGATTCCAACTGTTGCGGAACAATCCCCAATCCCTTTTGCGATAACTACGATGCCACTTCAGGGAACTCCGGTGCGGATGGTGCTGGAGCTTCTGGCTGGGGAATAGGAGGTTCCGGAGGAGGAACTTGTTCTTCCGGTGGAGACGGAGCACCGGGATCCGAAGGATCTCCGGGAGCGGGTGGATCTGGTGGGCTCTCAGGAGGAATGGTCGAAGCGAATTATTGGAGAGTCGAGCCGGGGAATCCTGGATCTATCGGTACGCCCGGCGGAGGCGGCGGTGGTGGAGGCGGATCGGGTGGCTGTGATAATGGAACCGATAGTTACGGTGCAGGGGGTGGTGGGGGTGGCAGTGGTGGTATCCCATCGCCCAATGCCGGAGAAGGCGGTGGAGGGGGTGGATCCAGTTTCGGCCTCTTTATTCTAGGGAATAGCGATGTGCAACTCTTCGGAGGCACCATCGTCATCGGCGCAGGAGGAAACGGCGGAACTGGAGGAACTCCCGGAAGAGGGCAGCTCGGTGGTTTCGGTGGATCCGGAGGAAATGGCTCGAGCGGTTCTCCAGGCGGAGGCCAGGGCGGCGATGGAGGCGATGGAGGCGCGAGTGGTGGCGGCGGTGGCGGCGGAGGTGGCGACAGTTTCGCAGTCTGGACCGATGGGGTCGACGTCATCGGCATCAATACTTTAGTGACGGGTGGATCAGGAGGATCTGGAGGTGCAGGTGGATCTCTTCCAGGTCTGCCAGGAGGTGTTTCTGGAGTCGGCGGGGAGTCGGGGCTGGTTTTCAACGGCTTGACGGAGATCATGACCGACGAAATTCCAGCACGACCGCTGGACAGATCAGTACGCCTATTACAGTTCACTGGGGACAATATTTTCCTTGAAGGCATCAAGGTCGTGGGAAGTTCCTCAGCGGATTCCGAAAATCCTGTGGAATTGCCGGGGACGGGTCACCTGATTCGTAACTGCAATTTTCAAAGTTTGATTTCCGAGGCGGCTGGAACAGTTTCCGTCTCAGGGTTTGTCACTTTTGAAAGTTGTCTTTTTCAGGATTGCCAAGCGAATGAATCTGCGGCCGTGACATTATTGGAGAACGGCATTTGCCGGTTAGAAAATTGTGTACTCACGGGGAATCAATCGGTATTTGGAGCATCCACAGTGGGGGTCCTCGATCAGGGACTTCTCATCGTTGTGAACAGTACAATTTTCGGGAATCAAAATTTGGTTTCTGGAGACGTGATTCAGGCTTCTGGAACTTCTCAGGTATTTCTTCAGAACAATGTGATCTACGGAAACTCGACGAGCTCTTCAGTGTTGGGGATTTCTCCGACCAGTGTCGCATTGAGAAACATCATTCAAGGTGGTTTAGCGGGCGATAACTTTGATGTGGACCCTCAATTTTTGAATGCAGGCCAGGGCGACTTTACGCCTGCCGCAGGGTCTCCATGTGTGGATATGGCCATCTCGGCGTCTTCGACGACTCAGGTAGACTTTGCAGGGCTTCCAAGAGAAGTGTGTCTCGGCGTGGATATCGGTGCGATAGAGCGGCAATCCTGTGGGGATGCGGCAAATGTCGATTTCTTGCGGGGTGACGTCAATGCCGACGGAGATCGAAATTTGGCAGACGCTGTGAGTCTTTTGGAGTTCCTGTTTTCGTCGGGTGCTCTTCCCTGTGTCGCAGCAACGGATGTCAATGACGACGGAGATATCAATGTCGCTGACCCGAGTCAGCTGCTCTCTTACCTCTTTACAGGAGCTTCCGCTCCACCAGAGCCCACCCTTGTTTGTGGACAGGATCCGGATGGATCCATCACTGCATGTGAGGAATACTCCAACTGCCCTTGATTAAGGGCAAGCCCCTTGAATACAGGTAAGAGTTCCGACTGTCGGATCGGGTGAGCAATTTCCAAGACTGGGCTCGGGTAAAGGGGCTCCTCCTCCAAACAGCGTATCCAGAATCTGAATGGGGTCTGCGACGTCGACAACTTCGTCGTCATTGGCATCGAGAGCCGACATGCAGCCGGATGTTCCCGTTGTCGAAAAGAGAAATCCCAATACAGCGATGGCATCTGCAAGGTCGAGGGATAAGTCAAGATTGGCATCCCCTCGGCTAAAGGCTGTTATCGGTGGGCCCACCACATTAATGACGCCATCGGTCCTCTGTGGGGAATATCCAGCGCCATTGTTTTGCACGATGATGGCCGCTACGGGGGGATCTCCTGCAACCACCGGAAGCGAAATATTGACTGGAGTACCCTCGGTGACGGATTCCCGAACCATGCCCTGAATTTGGCACAGCACTCTGGAGATACCAGAGGGGATGTGTTCGACGTCAGCGGAATCATAGAGAAGGAAAATGCTCGTAACTCCCGCGATACCATCGGACTCGACCATGAAAAATTCGGCGCCAGCAGAATCGGATTGGTCGATGGTGGCTCCGTCAAACCGGAAGAGAAATGGGTCGTAACTGATAGGAAGAGAGAACCCTTCCGTGGGTAATTCCAGTGACGCCGTGATATCTAGGTTTAAAGGAGTCGCTGGTGCGGCATCCAGAGTGGGTAATTCGACAAGATTGAGCGGGACGGAAACTTCAGTGGAGCAAGTGGATCCTGTCGAGGGGAGCCCTAACAGGACTCCTTTCACTTCATATTGATTGAGTCCTGGTTCGGGACTGTTATCCAAGAACCCTGTGGCATCGCCCACGATGGTTGCTCTGAGAGATCCATTTCGAAAAATATCGATAGAATCGTATGTCCCTGAGTTTTGCCAACTGAGCTGTACCGATTCTGCCGCGGTATTGCAGTTCAGAGCGGTGACCGGTTGCGGAGGAGCGATCCCTCCAGAGAGGGAGAAGTTTTCAGGGAAGATGGCCGTTGCTCCACTGGAGGCTGTCAGAATTGTTTCTACATTCAGTTCTCCTCCAAAAGGAGAATGATTCAATATCGCAGGAGTATTCCATGTCAGGGGAACGTTGAATCCCAGTGCACCGCTCAATGGCAGCGAGCCCGCATCGGAAACGTTCATGACGGCACCACTATCTCCTGGAAGATCGGTGTAAAGCACGTTGAATGCCGTCGCTCCTGTAGGATCCGGAATCCCAAGGAAAGCCAGTCCAGGAATCACGTTCCCGGTGACTTCGGTCACCACAGCATTCGCAGTCAGGCTATTGGGGCCTACCGAGATCACTTGAACTTCAGCGATGATTAAACCTTGAACAGTAAGAATCGGCGTGGGTACGAAAAGGTCAACGACAAGACCTCCGACTAATTGGCCGGGAGAATATCCGTTAAATGAGAATGAGCCTCGATCAAAAGTGACGACCAGACTCGCGGGTCCTTCGTCACCTTCTGCGAAGAAGGCTTGTTGCGAAAACCCGGAAGGGAGGCCCGCTTCAAGATTATCAAATGTCGTTGAGGAAGTGGGATTGAACTGGCCCCATGCGATCGAGGGGAGAAGTATGAAAAGGAGTAATCCCAGCAGACGGGTACAAGGAAGTGTGTCGCGAGAACGGATCCATGAAGTCGCATTTCCCTGCGATTCAGGGTTCTGTGATTCAGAGTTCTGTGATTCAGAGTTCTGCGATTCAGAGTTCTGCGATTCAGAGTTCTGCGATTCCGAGTTCTCGAATTTTGCGAAAATCTTTTGCTCAGGATACACCAGAGTACCTCCTCAGATATATCTCGAGAATAACGTCAAGGAAGTCACTCATCGAGCAGTGATCAGGCGATCGCATCCCAAATCGGCTGTGCTCCTTCTACACCGACTAATTTTTCTTCTAATCCGGCATGGAAAAAGCTCAAACGGTTGGGGTCGAGACCCATCAGTTGCAGGACAGTGGCATGAAGATTTTTGACGTGAAGTGGCTTGTCGACCGCTTCAGCGCCCAATTCATCGGTGCTGCCGATACTGGTGCCGCCCTTTACTCCGCCACCCGCCATCCACATGGTGAATCCATAGGAGTTATGATCTCGGCCGGTCAGGTGAGCATATTCTGCAGTCGGCTGTCGGCCAAATTCTCCGCCCCAAATCACCAGCGTTTCATCGAGTAGGCCTCTTCTTTTCAGGTCTTTGAGAAGTCCTGCGATGGGGAGGTCTGTCGCTCCGGCATGCTTGTCGTGATTGAATTTGAGGTCTCCATGGGCATCCCAATTGTTGTCGTCGTGGTTACCTCCGGAATAGATCTGAATGAAACGAACTCCACGCTCAACGAGCCGCCTGGCCATGAGACATTTGCGACCAAAGTCTGCCGTTTTTCCTCGATCGATCCCGTAGAGAGACTTTGTCTCTTCATCCTCGGCATCGATATCTACCGCTTCTGGTGCACTACTTTGCATCTGATAGGCCAATTCATAATTGGCGATGCGAGCAGCGAGATCCGGGTTGCCCACTCGAGCAGCCGCATGGATTTCGTTTTCAGCACGGAGGTGATCAAGTACAGATCTTTGGACCCCTCCTCCAAGGAGTTGACCCGGTTCCAAATCCAAAATTGGAACCCCTTCAGATCTGAGAACTGTTCCTTGGTATTGCGCGGGCATATATCCACTGGACCAGTTTTTCGCACCGGAAATAGGGCCGCCAGTTTTATCGAGCATGACCACGAAGCCAGGAAGGTTTTCATTGAGAGAGCCGAGGCCATAATTGGCCCATGATCCTAAACAGGGTGCTCCGCTGAAAACCTTTCCGGAGTTCATCATCAGCATCGCTGAACCATGGAGAGGCGAATCAGCGGTCATGGAATGAATAAATGAAATGTCGTCGACCATCGAGCCTACATTTGGAAAGAGGTCACTGACGTATTTGCCACATTCTCCGTAGGGTTTGAAATTCCATTTTGGTCCAACCACGCGGCCAGTCTTGCGATGACCGCCTCTTCCAAATGTTTTCACTTCTATATTTTGGCCATCTAAAGGATAGAGCTTGGGCTTGTAGTCAAACGTATCGACATGACTCGGCCCTCCGTACATGAAGAGGAATATCACTGACTTTGCTTTGGCAGCTATCATTGCAGGATTGGGAGCAAGGGGACTGGCATATGAATGCAGTCCATCGGCAGCAAGGCTTTGACCAGCAAAGAAATTTTGGCCCAACAAACCCCCAAGAGCGAGAGATGTGAAGCCTGCTCCGGCTTCCCATAGAAACTCTCTTCGAGTTCTGCCGCAAAACTGTCCTGCTGGATCTTTGCTGTTATCGAGACTCATGCCATGCCTTTCATAGTCAGTCGATGTGGATAGTTTCAGTGAGGTTCAATGCCATGAGGCAAAAGATCTCAAGGGCTTGTCGGTCATTCAGGTCATGCTCTGATTTTAAGTTTTCAAAAAACGAAAGATTCTCGTCAACGCGCTGTGGAGCAGGTGCTTTCTGGGAAACGATGAGCATGCAAGCTCTGATTCTATCCCGAGTATTGGAGTGCTCATTCTCAAGTCGATCTGCAAATGATTTCGCCTGTCTCTCGGAGAAGTCGCTATTCAGCAGAGTGAGTGCTTGAGTAGGCTGTATCGTATTGAATCGAACCGGGCATGGATTATCAGTATCTGCCATATCAAATGCTTGAAGCATCGGATGAAGAAGTGAGCGTTTGACATGGATGAAAATGCTTCTTCTGGAAGAATCCTCTTTAGAAGATCTCCCCCATGCTGAATCGGGCCGAGATGCGGTGGCGAGGACTTCATCTGGTAAAAGAGGGTAAACCCCCGGTCCTCCCAATTTCAAATTGAGATCGCCACTGAAGGAGAGAATCGAATCTCTAATCTCTTCAGCAGAAAGCCTGCGTCCACGGAATTTCCAGTTGTACCTGTTTCTGGGATCAGTACGGTCGTTGCCCTGATGGAAACGACCGGAACTACGAAACATCGAACTGGACAAAAGAGAACGAAGAAGCGACTTAATACTCCAACCACTCTCGACGAAATCGAGCGCTAAGTTGTCGAGAAGTTGAGCATCTGTAGGAGGGAGTCCAAAAGTACCAAAATCGTTCGGAGTGGGAACTATCGGTTCACCAAAAACATGCTGCCAGACCCTGTTCGTCATGACACGTGCGGTTCTGGGATTCTCTTTATTTGCGATCCAACGTGCTAATGCCAGGCGTCTACCGCTGCTTTCGCCGTCCGATGGCTTTTCGATCGAAGCATCCGCACCACCCAGTATCTGCGGGAACCCGGGTGTGACTTCATCTCCTGGAGCGGAAGCGGTACCTCGAATTCGAATATAACTTTGGGGGATATTTTGCTGTTCCTGGGCAGAGAGGACTTGAACGAAATCCCGTGTGGGACGCTTTAGTTCGTAAAGACGCTGGATCGCTTCTTCCATCCTTTGACCCTCAGCGCTGCCGAGTCGTTCAGAGACGAGTTGGACATGCTGGGGAAGAGTGCCTCCGCCTATCGATAGGTCTATAATTTCGCGGGAGGAGAGTACCCTGTCCCAAAAAACAACTTCGTCCATTTCACCGTTGAGAGATGCCGCACCCGGAAGCATTCTTCCAATGCTTAACTTCTCGGGTTGAGTCAGAGATTTTTTGCTCCCCGTTGCAGAAGAGCGTTCGACTCCATCTATCCAGAGAGCAAATCTTCCTGTTTCGATGCTTCGAGTGAAGCAAACATGGTGCCACTGATTATCGTTCATCTGCCCGGGACCATGAATGAAGACTTCAGGGTCGCCTACGCCAGCACAGACATGATCTGCAACGAGGGAGATTCCAAAGTCAGGAACGATCCCCGGGATCTCTCCGTCGACGAGACCTGATCCCAGAATCCAGCGTAGATCGTTGCTGTTACCTCTGCCGAGACGATTTGTTTTGAACCAGAAAGAGATCGTGAAATCATCCTGAACAGGTCTGGGAATAGTGACGTATGCATTGCCAGTGAGGGACAGAGAAGGTGAACCGTTCTTGCCGGTCCCTCTTTGGGTGTCGAATTCTTCATGCTCAAAGTTTGGTGTTGTTTCTGATTCAGTCGCACTTTTACTGGGAGGTTGATTGAAATCTAGGTGAACCTTGCTGTCCTTGAAGGTGGCATTGTTTGCAGCGATCAAGGTTTCTTTACCCCAACGCACACTCACTTCGTCTAACAGGTTGCTGATCTCGGAAAGACGTTCTGAGTATTCTCGTTTCCAACTCTCGAGGCTCTCTTCGAATTTATTGTCTCCGAGGTCGAGTGGCAGATCCCTGACAAAATTCGTGGTTCTGATTCCGTTGCCACCACCGATTTTATAGGGCTTCAATCCTTCAAAAAAGGAGAGCATTCGGTAGTAGTCACGGGTAGGGATAGGATCTCCCTTGTGATCATGGCAACGTGCGCAACCCATACTGATACCCAGCATTGATCGACAGGTCGTATCCAGCATGCCATCGAGGTCGTCGAAGATGGCTTGTTTCGGATCTGCGGGTTCATCATTTCGTATGCCAAGATGAAGGAATCCTGTGGCCACGTGATGGTCCAGTGATTCAATCTCTAGCTCGTCTCCCGCCAACTGTAAAATGAGGAATTGGTCGTAGGGCAAATCTGAATTAAATGCGTCGACTACCCAATCTCTGTATCTCCATGCACTTGGTTTAAGACGATCTCTTTCGTAACTGTCTGTTTCGGCCCAGCGCACTAGATCCAACCAATGGCGTCCCCAATGCACTCCGTATTGTTCACTGGCCAACAATTTTTCAATACGTAGGTTCCAGCGAGTTTCATGGGGGTCTTTGAGGAAGGAGTCCAAATCTTCTGGAGTCGGCGGTAAGCCCGTGACGACATAATGGAGTCTTCGCAAAAGTTGTTCAGGTGAGGCTTCTTCCGGGGAAGTGAGCCCTTTTTCTTCCAAACGGGAGAACCAAAACTGGTCGAGAGTTTGACGCAACTTTGGGTTTTGGAGGGGGACGTCGCACCACGTCAGATTCCTTGAAGATTCTTCGGCGTCGTCCAAGTTGGACTCGGTAACAAAGGAACTTGTAGTGGGGGGTTGAGGGGGTGCTGTTTTTGGAAGTGCCATCGGATCTTCATTGCTGGTATTGCCGAAGATGAAATCAGAGGTGGAGGAGATGATAAGCAGGCCCACGAGCAGAAGTGCAGGCAGTATGAAAGCAGGCTGAGTGATTCGTTTAACTCTGTTGACCAAAGAATCCGCCGTTCAACATCGATGGTAGCTAAGAGATGTGCGCTAAAATCAATCTACTAGAGATCTTATCCTGAGAGGTTGTTCAGCCAAGCCCCCAAATTACTCCTGGGGACTGTTTGGAATCAAATTAGTATAGGAATCAAACGATCACTTCTTTTTCGAAGGGCTTCAGAGCTTCGATAATAAAAGAGATGTGATCGTCCAGATCTACTTCTAGAAGTTCCATACCCGTGTGAACCTCTGATCGGTCTACTCCCGCAGCAAAATTCTTGTCCTTGAGTTTTTTCTTCACCGATTTCGGGGTCAAGTCCTGAAGTTTGTTGGGACGCAATCTGGCGACGGCGATGATCAAGCCCGTCAGCTCATCGCTGGCGAGTAGGGCCTTGTCGAGGAGTGTTTCACACTGATAACCCCACTTCGTGTAATGACAGTGAATCGCATGAGCTTTCTCTGTTTCTCCACGTTCTTCGAGGAGTGCTGTGATCACCTTTGGGTGTTCTTCCGGATGCTTTTCATAGTCCGCATCATGAAGAAGGCCAGTGATGGCCCAGTGGTCTGAGTCTTCACCATATTTTTTTGCATAAGCTTCCATGACGATCTCCACTGACCGGACATGAGCTAGAAGAGCTGGAGATTCCATCATGCTTGTCAGGATTTCTCGGGATTCTTCTCTGGTCATCAATTGATGTCTCCTAACTATGAGGTGGTGTTCGCCATCGCAGATTCAATGTCTTCGATTGTTTTGGGGATCACGCCCGTCAGATTTACGGGGCCGTCAGCAGTCGCCAAAATGTCATCTTCGATGCGAACGCCAAAATTTTCTTCGGGTAGATAGATTCCAGGTTCAATGGTGATGATCGCTCCTTCTGCAACATGGTGATCCGGTTGAACATCATGAACTTCGAGCCCGATGGGATGTCCTACACCGTGGGGGTAATAATCGCCGTACCCTGCATCAGTAATGATTTTCCGCGATATTGAATCGAGTTCAGCGTATGTAATCCCCGGTTTGACCGCTGCTATGGTGGTTTCCATGGATTCCAAAACTATCGAATAGATTTCTTTTTGGCGTTCAGTAAACCGACCATTTGCGGGATAGGTTCGTGTGACATCCGAGCCATACCCACCGGAGCCTTTTCCGAATCGGGCACCACTATCAATCACGACCATCGCTCCATCTTCAATGACGTCGCAATTGGCTCTGTAGTGAAGAATGGTTCCGTTGAAGCCGGATCCTACTATCGTTCCATAGAAGGGGCCACGCGAGCCATGGGCACGGTAAGCATGTTCGGCGGCTTCTTGAACATCGAATTCAGTGACTCCAGGTTTCAGAGTATTAAGAATATTCTGGAATCCCTTCGCTGTAATGTCTGCAGACTTTCGAATCATGCCTAGTTCGGATTTGGATTTCACGCTTCGTAACTGGGGGACTAATGAACTTCCATCGGTCACTTTGAAGCCAGGAATCCTCTGTTGTAACTTTTGGAAAACTTCAAGATCAGGTCCAATCGGAGACTGATGGTTCACCAAAGGATGCAGGCATTTTCCATGCAATGATCTCTTGCAGGCCTGGAGTAGCGCACCTGGGAACGCTGAAACTCTCATCAAACTTTTGAAGCCGAAACTACTCCGAAGCTTGGAGTCGATGGGCCCCCTCCAGCCATCCCATTTTTCCAGCTCCGGAAGATGGGGTTCGAGAAACAGCATTTCCCTGCGAGCCGGATTTTGATCTCCTGGATTCAGTAATAGAATGGCACCCGATTCATCGGTGATGCCTGTCAGGTATTCAAAGTTAAGGTTCGGCCTAAATTCGTCATGAAGACCGCCTCCTTTGCCCGCGAAGATCACGGCGGTTGCGCCTTCCAAGGTTTCTGAGAGTCGCTGACGTCGTTGGCTAAATTCTTCTTGTGAGATTTCTAGTGATTCCTGCACGCTCATGGATGCACTCCTTTGGGGCATTCGTTGCCGTATTGGAGGAGCGAACAATAAGCCCCCCGATTCAAGAATGAGTATTATCTACGAATTCGAACGTCATGAAACAGGAAGAATCTCGTAACCCCTTGGCCATTTGCTATCGAACTGCGTATGCTCTGAACTTGATCAGATCGACTCCTTAAAGGACACTCTGAAGGAAACTCTGAATCGGAGGCACCGATGTCAAACACTTTGAAATTGAGATGGGTTGCAGGAGCGCTTTCATTAGTGGCCCTGTGGATGTGTTCTTCGCTACTTTCTCTGCATGCAGGAAAACAACCGGATCTTGGATTACTGTCGGGGGTTTGCGGAGAATCAGGTGATGGCTGCGCTTCTGTGGTCAATGGTCAATGGGGGGTTTTTCCTCCCGGCGATGGAGACTCCGAAGGCCCCTACGAGGGTATTCCGGTCGCGGCTATTGGCTTTGTTTACTATGCACTTTTGGCGGCTTGGTACCTGTTGCTCGGTGCTCCGGATACCGGTAGAGCTGTTCTTTCTCGCTGGATGCTTTGGTTCAATGGCCTAGGGGTCTTGGGCTCAGTCATCTATATCTTCCTCATGCTCCAAGTCATCGGCGATACCTGTGGACTGTGCTTGATCAGTCACGTGTGTAATGTCGGGATCTTTGCCATCGCTTTCTTCCTCAGGCCCGTTGGCGATGTTTCATGGGCGAGAGGAGAGCCTTCTCTAAGGTTGCTTCTTGCAGTGGGGGTGATTGCCATCCTAGGCGGCTGGATCGCTCAGTTGCAGATCTCCGAGGGAAAAGCGGCGGCACGATTTGAAGCTATTCAGGATCAAACTGAAGAATTGAAGAAGTTAGCCCAAGATGTTGAAAAGGTAGAGTCCGCTTATCGTGCGGGAGGCTACAAGTTTGGTAAGGATGATGTTCGGAAAGATGATCCCAAAAAAGGAAAGACGAAGGGATCCCGATATCAACTTGTCATCTTCTCAGACATTCAATGTTCCAACTGTGCTCGATTTGAAGAATATCTCGATGAAATCATCATGCCGATTTTTAAGGGGCACCTTGAAATTGTATGGAAACATTATCCGAATACATCTGAGCACAAATATGCGTTAGCAGGAGCCAGCGCTCTCGAGGCAGCGAGGCTACAGGGGAAATTCTGGGAAATGAGAGAATACCTTTTCGAAAGAAGGTCTTTGCTGGGATCTGTAAAGTGGGCTGAAGCCGCCCAATCGATCGGAGCTGAACCCGGAAAATTTACCCGTGATATGAGTTCTCCGGGGGTGAGAAATCGAATCAATGAAGATGTTGCTCTGGGGAGAAAAGCTGGGGTAAGAGGCACTCCTGGAGTGTTTCTGAATCGTAGGGTTGTCAGCCGATTGATGCGTAAAAGCCCGGGATTTTGGGAAATACAGGCGGATTCTCTGAGAAGAATTTTCGAAGAGAACAACCGTGATTGGTAGGTGAGTCCTAAAAGACTTACAGATTGCTCGATTGTGCACTTCTATTTTATCGGTAGTCTTGAACGTAGCGAGTAGGGTGTTTCCGAGAACACCGGGATGAGGCCGTGGGAGAAATACCTCCACAGCAACAGTTAGTTTTGTCCGTTGAATCCTTCAACGGGCTGAACAGCCCGGCAGCCGTTCTTTTCTGTTTTTGAATCATATTATTGAAGAGATTCGATATATGAGGAAGAAAACTGAATCATCCCTTCAGGTTTAAGAATGCAAATTTTAAAACTTTTCTAGGAATCATCCCGTCCTGACTGGGAAGTTTCCTGTTGGTGAAGAATGGCGAGGATTCTCATGTCCACTAGGATTTTAGTATTCACTTTGTCGGTGTTTGGACTCCTCTTTGGAGCACAAAACGCATTGGCACAGTCTACTTTTGTATTTTCTGCAGCGGATCAAACTGTCGCTTCATCTGGAGGACAAGCGAGTTTTTCACTCGACTTCAGCATCCAGCAGATAACGGGGACCATTGAGGATACGAGAGGTTTCTCATTCTCCTGTGGCCATGACGATACGTTATTGGCAGTGACCCCTTCCGGAACGGGACCCTACATTCCAAATACTTTGGGACCGATCACCGCTTTGAATGGCGGAACTGGACCCGATTTCATACAGGGTGAGATTTTCCCCAATGGATTCACCTGTGGAGTGATTTACGCTTTCACTGCTCAAAATCAAACAATCACATACGAGATTGCCAAGCCGGTGATCAGTGCTGATTACGAAACTTTACCCGGTGCTCTTACAGGTGTGACGGGTGATCTCTTGACTCAGATTTCTCAAGGAAGTGGACTGGGATCTCCTCCAACGGCAACTGTTGTTGTCATTGGGTCGGGAGAATCCGCTCCTGCTTCAGTTGAAACCTGCAGTGTCACAATTCAAGCGTCTCCTCCTATCGTCTTCAATTGTCAGGTGGAAGATTCCGCAGCTTCCTTTAATGGTGCAAGTGGAACCGGATCAGCAACAGTGGGCCTCAGTATCTCAGAGGACATCGCTGCTGGAGGCTCTGCTAACCTCACCCAAGGATTTTCACTGGGTCTTTCCTATGACGCTCAGGTGATTGACGCAACTGGAGTGACCCAGGGTGCGAGTCTTTCTGCACTCGAGAGTGGTGCTGGCGCAGAGTTTTTCAACGTATCGTTGCTCGCTGGTGGATTAACCGTGGGCTGTATCTACGACTTCCAAGGTGTGTCATTCCTCGAGTTTGGGTTACCTGATGAGGTCCTCAGTATCGATTTTGATACTGTCGCAGGCACCCTTGCCGGATCTGCTCCCAGTTCAGTGACTGAGACAACATTGACTCCTGTAGAAGGCCTTGGCCCTACTGGCGTTACGTTGGTCATGGTCGTCGATGGCACTTCCATCCCCATGAATGGGTTGAGTGGTGTTTTATCCTTGACCGCTTTGGGTGGATTTGACCGAGGAGACTGCAATGTGGACGGTACCTTGGATCTTGCAGATGTGATCAAGTTGCTCGGCGGATTGTTTTCTGGCGACGCGCTCCTCTGCAATGATGCCTGCGATGGAAACGACGATGAAGTCATGGATATTGCTGACGCGATCGTTTTGCTCGGGGTTCTGTTTTCGGGTGATCCCGCTCCTCCAGGATCCGGAACTTGTGCTCCCGATCCGACAGAAGGCTCGTTGACCTGCGACAGCTTCCCAGCCTGCGAGTAATAATTTCCGGCACCCCCGGCAGTTCATTCATGAAGTCCGCGATTTGAAATCGGGCTTTGAACTGCCGGGGGTGCTTTTTAATTAAATATTCATCTCCGTTGTGAATGCAGGAGAAGGTGAAATAGGTGTGATCTCGTCGGAATTGAGAGAGTCTCGATTCGGTTCTGTCGGCATTCGTTGTATTGCGGATTGAAATAACAAGTCATGTCACGCGATGATTTCTGGACATGTTTTTCGCTCTTTTCTTCGGGATCGAGTGGTTGACCGATTTGTTCATAAGATGGATAAAATAGGTCTAACTCTGCTCCAGTTCGCCAGATTCATGGCTCGCCCGTTTGCAGAGAATTTCATTTGGCACAAATGAGGAGGAAACAGAAGTGATGAATTCGAAGTCGTTCATATTAGGAATTGTAGTCTTCGCGCTTTTACTTTCTGGAGCACTTGTTTCGAAAGTGGATGCTCAAATCTTTGAGGTTTCTTCCCCGAACAAATTGGTACCAGTGGGATCAGGGAGTGCCGACTTTGATCTTGAATTCAGTATTCAGCAGACCTCGGGTGCGCTGATCGATACTTGTGGATTCTCATTTCAATTCAGTCACGATCCTACCGTTCTTCAGTTGGGCCCCTCAGGGGCTTTTTCGGCAGGTGCGCTTGCTGCCCTCGATGGAGGAGCTGGCCCAGACTTTTTTGATGGAGAAACTTTTCCAACAGGCTTTACTGTCGGTTCCGTTTTCTCATTCTCTTTTGACCAAACACTTCAATTTGATGTACCCAAAGTATTGATAGCGGCTGAATATTCTGTTCAGCCCGGTGCAATAGCAAACCTCTCTAACGATTTGCCCACGATCGTCAGTATGTCTGACAATCTGGGGTCTCCTCCTATCGACAACTTGATTTCCAATTGTGGAGGAAACACTGAAACTCTTATTGGGACTGACTGCATCGTTACGTTACAACCTGCGCCACCCTTGGATTTCCAAATCTCATCTGGAGACCAGACCCTTTTGGCTTCAGAGGTGATATCGAATGGCCTCCAGGTGGAATTCTCACTGATTCAGATTCCGGATGTTCCTGCGGATATTACACCTACGAATGGATTCAGTTTTGCCTATGGGCATGACTCGAGTTTGTTCAGTGCCGATGCGGTGCTTCTAGGCCTTGATCTAGCAGGCCTGGATAGCGGAGCCGGTCCCGCTTTCTTCCAGGAGAGCCTGTTTGCCACAGGTGCCGCTGTGGGTTGCCTGTATGATTTCCAAGTCCAGGAAACCATCACCTTTGACAACTCTTTGCACGTGGCGACTTTTATATACAGTGCTGTTGCAGGGGCTTTGGATAATCTATCTGACACTCTTGTTACGAATCTGGAGATCTCGACAGTGCTGGGTACGCCTGCAATAGATAGCGTTGTCGTGGTCGATGGTGGAACTGCGATTCCCGCCAGCGTTCTTCCTGTTCAAGTCTCTATCGAGCCCACTCCCGCTTTTTCATTGAGTGCACCTCTCCAAGAAGGATCGTTCTCAACTGGGAGTGGTTCCGGCAGTTTTACGGTTCTTATGGAGCTTGTTGAAGAATCGACGAACCCGGGTTTCCCGAGCGACACCCAAGGATTTTCCATCGGCTTAGGACATGATTCTGCACTTTTGGAAGCTACTGGAGGAGGAGTTGGACCCGCGTTATCTGTTTTAAACAGTGGCACCGGACCTGATTTCTTTGATACGAATCTCTACACGGATGGCATCACCTTTGGATGTGTTTTTTCTTTCACTAATCCAGCGGTCAATACCCTCGCCTTCGACACAGCACAGGCGATTGTTGAGGCGAGTTATCAAACAGTGCCCGGCGCATTTGTCGGTGAGACAGATCCGGTCTCCACAAGTTTACAAGCCAACAACAATTTGGGATCACCTCCTGTTGAGCAAGTGATCGTTGTGAATAGCCAGTCTCAAAATCTGTTCGTCGCAGGGTGCTCAGTTCTTCTCAGCCCAGGGGGCGGATTTGATCGTGGGGACTGTAACAATGATGGATCATTTGATATTGCAGATGGAGTCAGCTTACTTTCATTCCTATTCTTGTCCGGGTCGGTCAGTTGTTTGAATGCTTGTGACAATAATGACGACGAGGGGGTCGATATTGCAGACGCGGTCAGCGCTCTCGCCGCCCTCTTTACAGGAGGTCCTGCTCCTCCTGGAAATGGTACTTGTGGTCCCGATTCAACTCCCGGACCACTGACCTGCGACTCCTTTAGCTCATGTTTGTAACGAAAAGTCCCGGAACGCCGTAATGCGGCCAATCTTCACGGATAATGCCGTCAGGCACGGGATAAATGACAGTTTTTGTGTCTAGAAATCTGATCATAAAGCGGCGCTGTCATGCAGTGTTTGCTCAGCCGCTTCGGAGAGCCTAGCATAGAGTAATTCCAGACTTCGGGTTAGGCCCGAGGTACTGGAGATGGATTTTGTTATGTTGGGCTGCAATCTGTTCATTTAATGCTCCTTGGGCATGGGTTTCAAGAAACCCGTGCTTCTTGAAGGTGTTGTTAGAGTGTGGAACAGATGCATTTTGAGTGGAAAAACATTAATTCTAGTGAGGGCCAAATTGAAGAACTATCGCTTCTTATTCAGTCTTTTATTCGCAGGGTTCGTCTCCTTTTGTCTACCCGTAGGGAGTCATACTCTGGAGGCGCAGCAATTTTCAAACAATGCAGAAGGCATAGAGTCTTTCCGTTCCCCTGCGACAGGCAAGATCCATTTGGTGAGTGGTGCCGGCGGAAAAGGGCTTCCATTGCCAGAAGGTGTTGAGCCCGATCTTTCAGATCCACTTCAGGCCCTTCGTTTTCATGGACAACAGTTCGGGATCAATTTCCCTGAAGTTCAATTGAAGAAAATAAGAACCGAGAAGTGTTCTTTAGGTCAGATCCACCACACATTCCATCAGGTATATAACGGTGTGCCTGTTCTCACAGGGGTCATCAAAGTGCACTTGGCGAACGATGGAACTCCATTGACCATCAATGGAGATTTTTACAATGTGCCCAAGAAGTTAGAAATCGCGCCAAAGATTCTTGCAGAGCAGGCTGTTGAGCTTGCCGCTCAAGAACTTGGGCAGGAATTTTTAGTGGAGACGGCTCCTGCTCAGTTGGTCATCGCAAATCCTGGCTGGTGGGGAGACGACCCCATCGCTACTCCTGTGTTGGCTCATCATCTCGTTGCTGAAGGCGATGACATGTTGGCGGAGAACATTCTTGTGGATGCCAGAACTGGCGTGGTTCTCGATCACTGGCCGGCAGTACATAGCGCACTGATCCGTGAGATTTATGACGGGTCGGGAGGTGGAGGGCTTCCGGGAGTACTTGCTAGAACAGAAGGATCCGCTCCATCCGGAATTCTTGATATCGACAACTCCTACGATACATGTGGAGATCTTTATCGTGTTCTTTCCGATTCTCTGGGTAGAGATAGCCTCGACGGATTCGGTGGCTCGATGATTATCACCGCCAATTGGAATGACAATATTTGTCCCAATGCTATATGGAACGGGACTCAAGGCGCATTCTGTAATGGGCTGGGCACAGACGATGTGATTGCCCACGAGCTCGCTCATGGATTGACACAATTCACAGCAAACCTGATTTACCAAAATCAGTCTGGGCAGCTGAATGAAGCCATGTCAGATATTTTTGGTGAAGCTATCGATCTCTGGAACGGTGACGTTTCAGAAATCGGAACTCCGGGTGGAACACCTTGGCCTAATCCTGGCACGAGTGGATCTGGCTTGGACACTCCAAATAATGCCAGAACCGGGTGTGGTGATGGTTCTGCTCGTTGGAGGATGGGTGAAGAATCAAGTCTAGGTGCTATTCGGGATATGATGTTCCCGGAGTGCTTTAACGATCCACCGAGCACTACTGATCCGCTCTATAACCAAAATGCTTGTGGTCCATTTGATAATGGTGGCGTGCATATCGGTAGTGGAGTCTTGAATCATTCATTTGCCATTTTGGTCGATGGTAAAACCTATAATGGTCAAACGATCACACCGATTGGGCTGACAAAAGCAACAGCGGTTTACTTCCGTGCTCTGAGCGTCTACATGACTCAGGCCACAGATTTCCCTCAGGCTGAAACCCATATCAATCAAGCAGCGACAGACTTGCTCAACTCCAGTCCTATCGACCCTCGGACAGGTGTTTCCGGGTCAGTCTTTACACAGGCAGATGCTGATCAAGTTGCTGCAGTGATGACCGCTGTGGGAATGTCAGAATTGGTGTGCGGTCAGGTGCCTCCTGGACCTCCACCTGCGAATGATGATTGTTCGGGAGCGACTCCTGTTTTCATTGGTCTGAATGCCATATCGAGTGGAAATGCGACCACGGGAGGCCCTGGCCCTGATGACTCTGCTTGTCCGGGGACCGCTATCGGTGCCTGCGGAAATGACATTTGGTACTCATACTCTGCTCCCGAAGCGGGAACCTTGTCCGTGAGTACTTGTGGTATCGCGAGTTGGGATACTGACCTTCAGGTGTTCACCGGAACATGTGGATCACTCAGCCTGCTCGCTTGTAACGGGGACACAGGGGGTTGTTCGACGTTCACATCCCGTATTGAGAATATTCCTGTCACTGGCGGAACCACATACCTGATTCGAGTCTCTTCATGGAGTGACGGAGTCACCGGTTCTGGTGATATGGAAGTCTTGTTTGTTCCTACCGGTGGTGGCGGCGTAGAAAATTGCACCAATGGTGTGGACGACGATGGCGACGGATTTGCGGACTGCGAAGATACAGATTGCAGCAGCAGTCCCGCATGTGTGCCACCCGCAACCGGAGATGAATGTGTCTCCGCTGAAGTGGCCGTCTTGGGAACCAACCCCTTTGATAGCACAGCTGCGACCACTGGAACCGATCCTATTCCGGACGCCGCAACCTGTGGTCAAGGACTCGGAGATATGCTGGGTGATATCTGGTACTCCTATGTTCCTGATCAATCGGGTTCCTTGTTTGTCTCCACCTGTTCAGCTGGAAGTTTTGATACGGATCTGGTGGCCTATACCGGCTCCTGTGGCTCTTTGATTACTTTGGGCTGTAATGGAGATGTGACTCAAAACACTTCTCCGACTTGCCAGCAGTATTGGTCAGAGTTGACTTTGGATGTGATCGCTGGCGAAACATACTGGTTCCGTATCGGTGCATGGGGAACGCCTCATCCCGGAAATGGATTGCCAGGGCCGGGCGCACTGATCCTTGATTTGTCAAACAGCGGACCTGTGGAGAATTGCAGCAATGGTGTCGATGACGATGGGGACGGCCTTGCTGATTGCGAGGATCTCGATTGTTCTAACGATCCCGCATGTGTCCCCGCTATTCCGGGTGACGAATGTTCTACTGCTCAAGTCGCTATTCTGGGGTCGAATGCAGTGGATAACACAGCCGCAACCACCGGAGCGGACGCGATCGATGACTCGACCTGTGGAGGAACTTTCCTCGGTGAGTTTATCAACGATGTTTGGTTCGAATTCACGGTGCCTTCTACCGGAGAGTACGTCATCTCAACGTGTGATACGGTCACCTTTGATTCCGATATCTTGGTTTATTCTGGAACTTGTGGAGCGCTCACTGCCATCGCCTGTAACGGTGATGGTACAGGATGCGGTGGCTTGACCAGTTCCGTGACCACCAATCTCAGTGCTGGATCCACAGTATTGATCCGATTAGGCGGGTGGAATAATACGGCGATTGGAACCGGTACTCTCGAAATCAGTACCCAGGCTCCTCCGCCTCCTCCTGAGAACTGTAACAACGGAACAGACGATGATCTGGATGGACTGACCGATTGCGAAGATCCCGATTGTATTTCTGATCCGGATTGTATCTGTGTATCGGCGAATGCTTTTTCATGCAGTCAGGTTAGTGGGAACTCAATTCTTCTCTCATGGAACAATGGAGAAGACTACGACTCTATTGGAGTGCTTCGGGATGGCGGACTTGTAGATACCCTGCCGGGAACAGCTACGAGTTACACGGATTCCACCGCTCAAGTCGGCAGTCGTGTTTACACCCTTCAGCCATTTTGTGCAGGATCCCAAGCGGCACCCACGAGTACTTGCAATATTGACGTGGTTCAGCAGATTGGGTTCATGTTCACAGCCGGGAATGTCAACGGTTCCTACAGTGCCGGTGGAGCAAGCTTTGAAAGTGTTGTCTCTCTCCAGGAGGAAGTGAACAATCCGGGATTCCCGACAGACACAGCAGGGTTCTCCTTCGGAATATCTCATGATGGGGCATTGTTTGAAGCAGTTTCTGCACAGACTCTCGGAGATCTTGCTGCCATGGATGGTGGAGCGGGTCCTGCTTTCTTTGATACCAGCATCTTCTCCGATGGACTCACGATCGGATCTGTGTACGACTTCACTCTCGTCGAAACATTGCAAATGGTGTCGGATACAGAAATCATTTCCGTGAGTTACGCCTCACTTCCAGGATCACTGGCGAGTGCAACGGGTACAGTTTCATCTACGCTGAGCTTTTCTGAATCTTTGGGCTCTCCTCCAGTAGAGTTGATTGTGTCGACCTCATCAGGTGCGGCTGTTGTTGCCGGTGGAAACTCAGGAACCATCAGTCTTGATCCTTCAGGCTTTATCATGACGGCTGCTGATCAGATAGTGGATTACCCAGAAGCGACGGGAAGCAGCTCCTTTGAAGTTTCCGTTTCGGTTGAGGAAGATCCAGGGAATCTGGGTTATCCCAATGAGACTCAAGCGTTTTCATTAGGTATTGTCCATGATCCTGCAATCTTGTCCGCCACAGGTGCGATCGCCGCTCCGGTACTGACGGCCTTGAACGGAAACACGGGACCTGACTTCTTTGATGTGAATAGTTTTGCAGATGGCCTCACAGTGGGCTGTGTTTATACATTCGTGGGTGCGGACGTGATTTCGTTTGCTACTGCAACAGACGTCTTGTCTGTCGAATACGATACAGTTCCTGCCGGTTTAGCAGGCAACACCGCGCCTCTGAGTACTCAGGTCGAATTCTCCGATACTCTTGGTGTTCCACCTGTTGAACTCGTTGTAGTTGTGAGTTCACAGTCTGCTGGTGTATCAGGAGTGAATGGAACCATCACATTGAATCCGACTGTAGGTGGGTTTGTTCGTGCGGACATCAATGACGATGCTTTGATAAACTTGGCAGACGCCGTCTCGCTACTCAACGCACTTTTCTTAGGTGGGATCGTGTCCTGTGATGACGCAACCGATACCAATGACGATGAGCAGAGTAACATTGCGGATGCCGTTTACTTGTTGAGTTATCTGTTCACCAATGGACCCGATATCCCAGCTCCTTCCAATGGAGTCTGTGGTTCTGATCCCAGTGGTACTAATCTGGATTGTGCAGAGTACAACTCTTGCCCCTAATAGTTCGCATTTGGTGAATAAAGGGAGTGGCGCGTTGGCGTCACTCCCTTTTTTTTTGAAACAGTGAGTCAGCAATAGCTGGAAGTCTAGATCTCTTCGTAACTATCTACAGTGATATCTGCTTTTACATCTCCAGTGTGTTTAGTGCTGAGGGGCTCAAAAAGTAGAAGGTGTGTTTCTTCGTGTGCCACAGGTTTGTGTTCCACTCCTTTTGGCACGGTATAAAACTCGCCTGGATTCACGACGACTGAGCCATCGCGGAATTCAAGTGTGAGCTGGCCCTTCATCACCATGAAGAGCTCATCTTCATCATCGTGTTTGTGAAATACGAATTCTCCCTGAATCTTTGCGAGAATGATTTGTTGACCGTTTAGGACGCCAATTCTTTTTGGGGACCATTGGTCTGTGAAGAGGTCAAATTTTTCTTGGATATTAACCACACTCATCGTGGGATCCGCCTTTCTCAGCCTAATGAAATGCCGAAGTCGAATTCAGCGTAATGAAGCATGATTTTGTTTTACTTCATTGAGACGGCTTTTAAAGGGTTCAGTTTGCGTTGGCTACCCCTTATCTTCCGGGGGTGTCATGGGGGAAATCTCGATCATTGGATTGAATACACCGCAAAACCCCTAGTGACGTGTCACCGACTTCGCATAGCGAGATTGTTTTTTGGATTCAACGACGACGTGTTAAGAGTGGTATCGCAGGGATATTGTCGTTCTATTGATAAAGGAGCAGGGGAAATGGGCTCAGATCTGATACGAGGCCTTGGAGGGTTGCCAGTTCTTGTGCTGGTATGCGTCATGCTTTTTCTAGGGAAGACAGAGAGTCAACCTGCAAGAGATACCTCGCCAGAAATATCGCCAGCGGAATCTGGTGAGGTAAAGAAAAAAGCTATCTTCCAAGATGGGCAGGCACAGATTGTAGATGCTTTTTCGTCTCCCCGTAGTTGGATTCAACATGATCTGTGGGTTGAGACGTCTTTTGATTCGGATGGTGATGGAAAACTAGATCGAATGCATGTGGATGTGACTCGCCAAGAACAGACTGAATCTGAAGGTCTTCGGGTTCCAGTAATTTATGAGTCGAGCCCATACTTTTCAGGTACGGGATCTTCGCTTAAGAAATATTCATGGAATCCCAGTCATGAAGTTGGGACTGTGCCACCAAAGCATGAAACTCCTCCTCCGATTCGTCAACAAAGTAAGCGTCCAGTGATGTCGCGGAGATTGATTCGAACTTGGGTGCCACGGGGATTTGCAGTGGTTCACTCCGCATCGCCGGGTACTGGATTGTCTCAGGGTTGTCCTACAGTAGGCGGTAAGAACGAGTCTTTAGCTCCAAAAGCAGTGATTGATTGGCTGAATGGTCGTGCGAGAGGTTTCTTGACTCCCGATGGAGACGATCAAGTTTTTGCAGATTGGTGTAATGGGAAAGTGGGAATGACAGGAACTTCTTACGATGGAACGATTCCATTAGCCGCAGCTACGACAGGTGTAGAAGGGTTGGAAGTTATTATTCCGATCGCACCGAACACTTCCTACTATCACTACTACCGATCACACGGATTGGTGAGGCATCCGGGTGGGTACATAGGTGAGGATATCGACGTTCTCTACGATTGGATTAATAGTGGTGATCCTGATAATCGAGAATACTGCGACTGTAATATTAGAGATGAAGAAATGTTACAGGGGTTTGATCGTGTGACAGGGGATTATAACGACTTCTGGGCAGGACGGGATTACTTGAACCAACTGGGGCCAATGAAGGCCGCCATGTTGATGGCTCACGGTTTTAATGACTGGAACGTGATGCCTGAACACAGTTGGAGAATTTATGATGCGATCAGGGCAAAAGGAAATCATACCGAGATCTTTTATCATCAGAACGGGCATGGGGGCCCTCCGCCATTTGAAATGATGAATCGTTGGTTTTCACATTATCTGTATGGGGTCGAGAATGGTGTGGGTGAGGGGCCCAAAGCGTGGATCGTTCGAGAGGGCGATGATCGTAGAAAACCAACGGCATACCCCGACTTCCCCAATCCGGAATCGAGGACGGTCGTGCTTCATCCCCGGCCTGAGCAGGATGGCGTAGGGGCCCTAGTCTTGTCGCATCGTGGAGAACAGGGCATTCGATCCTTGGTCGATGATGTGAAGTTCACAGGCAAAGAACTGGCAACGAATGATGATTCGCCAAACCGATTACTGTTTACGACGCCTATTTTAGAAAAGCCTATGCATATCTCGGGGATTCCTCGAGTACAAATTAGAGTCGCAAGTAGTCGGCCTGCCGCAAACTTGTCGGTTTGGTTGGTTTCTTTGCCCTGGGCGAAATCTGCCAGAAAGATGACGGAAAACATCATTACGAGGGGTTGGGCGGACCCTCAAAATCATTCCTCATTAACGGAGAGCGAACCTTTGGTTGAAGATCAGTTTTATGAACTGAATTTTGATCTGCAGCCCGATGATCAAATTATTCCAGCAGGACAACAGTTGGGTTTGATGATTTTTTCCAGTGACCGGGAGTTCACGCTTTGGCCTGAAGAAGGAACCGTGTTGAGCATTGATTTGGATCGAACTTCGTTGGTATTGCCGGTTGTCGGAGGAGAAGTCTACTTTGGACCTGGCAGTGAATGAGTTGCATCTCGCTCAACGTTTGGCCGCAGTATCGTCGGTCTCACCTGTGTCGATTCCGTGCATAGTACCTTCGTAATGATGGATAAGGGGAGACGATGAAAGTCGCAGTCTATTGCTCTGCCAGTGAGATGATTCGTCCTGAATATTTCCAGGACGCAGAAGATTTAGGTACTCGCCTTGCTGTGGGTGGTCATGAACTGGTATATGGCGGAGGTAATATCGGTTCTATGGGGAAGCTTGCAAGTGCAGCGCATCGATCCGGAGTAAAGATCACTTCAGTCATTCCGAAGTTTTTTCACGATCAGGAACTCACATTTTTGGAGTCAGACGAGATTATATTGACTGAAGATATGCAGCAACGAAGGAAATTAATGTGGGAGAAGAGTGACTGCGCAGTCGCTCTTCCAGGTGGCTTTGGAACTTTGGAAGAAGTGATCGAGTTTTTGGTTTTGAACCAACTATCACTGATTGAAAAACCATTAGTCCTCGCGAATATCGAAGGATATTGGGATCCCTTGCTGAAGATGTTTGATCATATGATGTCGGAAAAAATGTTATCTGAAGGGCATCGTGATCTGGTCCTCACGGCTGATTCAGCTGTGAAGGGGCTTGAGTTGCTGAAACGGAAAACTGATTCAATGGGGGAGCGACCATGACGGATTCCTTTGAAGAAGTCGATTTCAGAAATGAAACGATAAAACGTCTATCCGCTTCTTTAGGTGCGATCTTATCTCTGAGTGAAGAGGTGCCTGAGGGGCAGTCTTCTTGGAGTCCCTCTGAGTCGAGTTGGTCATTGCGGGAAATCGTGGGACACCTCATCGACGCAGATCGAGAAATATTTAGGATTAGATTAGATCTGTTACTTCGTGATCCTGCTGAAGAGTGGCCTTCGATGGACCCTGAGAAATGGGTTGGGGAGCGAAAGTATTCCGAGAGAACTCTCGGAGAACTGCTCAGGATCTTTCAGGATGAGAGACAGAGATCGCTGGCTTGGTTGGTTTCAATCGAGGACCCCGATTGGCATCAAGGAAAAGATATCTCCGGCGATCCCATTCGGGCTGGAGATCTACTGTTGGCATGGTGTTCTCATGACCTTGCTCATGTCGAACAGATTTGTCGGTGGAGGACGCAGTCTGCTCTGGAAAACAGGGCGCCTTTTGATGATGACTTCGCATATTAAGTGATTCTGTACTTCACCTATGATGCGTTGAAGAAAAATTAATTTCTTCTATTCGGGGGTGGGATCTGTGGATCGGTATTAGGGATCTCGGATTCCCAACTTTTCGAGAGTCTTTTTCCTCGGGATACGTGCTGCCTCGATGATTTTTCTGACGCTCGCTTCGTTTTTGATACTTCGGCGAGAGCACTGAGAATCGCTTCCTCCTTTGCATTAGGAGAGAGCGTTTTTAACCAATTCAGCTTCAAACCAAATTCGTCGGGGTTTCCAATGAAAATACCGGGCTTGGGATTTTCCATTCCCGCTCCAGGGAACTCATTTTCATCGCTCGTAATTTCCCAAGCGAACTGTCCAATATGTTGATCTCCCCAAGCAATCTTCGAGAGTATTTCTATCGTTGCTTTAGGAAGTTGATGAGCAATTACCAAGAGTTGCCTATCACAGGAGGCGATATTAATAGCACGCCTCAGGTCTTTGTTGATGGGCAGATTAGGACGCCCTGTCGATTTTTCTTTCCCAGGATACTTTTCGGAGACCTCGAACATCTCGAGCGCGAGAACTGTAGATTCCCAACCTTTAGAACCACCGAAAACCATTCGGGGAGATCTTCCCGATGGACTCAATTTTGTTTTTCCGTCCGGAGCTATAAGCACGAAGACAGTATTTTCTAACTGGCCGGATCGTCCACGAAAGACGCTTTGAAGAAATTTCCCCTCTTTTGCGTCTTCGTAAGTAGCAAGCCTTGCACATACAAAATTGCGTGACAATTTTACGACTTCAATATCGGACCAGAGACTCTGATCCATTTCTTGTTTTCCTGGTCACCAAATTCCGGGGACTCCTTGGCACTGGGGGGCAGCAGAGAGGAGAAGTATGGGTTTTCCGGTGCGCTCCGCTTCAGACTTGGCCGCTTCCCAAGTGCCATACCAGGCGATTCCATTGGGGAATTGATTTGAAGTCACTTTACTGTCGTCTGAAGTCACTTTGCTGTCGTCTGAGGTCTGAAGCAGTTTGGCGTCGAAAGCAGAGGTCCTTAGGAAAGCAGAGGTCCCTAGGGAAGAAGAGGTCCCTAGGAATAGGAGCAGTACGAGTAGGCATGGTATGTTCATCGAGTCGACTCCTTATGTACTTGATGAGGTCTCGGGCTTTAATATAACCCCTGAATACAAGTTCGGTTTGTCTCTTATTGGGAAGGAATCTCTTCATGTCTGTCATTTCGACATTCTGGCGTCTCGTCCTTATTCTTTCATGCTTGTTGAGTGGCGTGAGCGAGGCTCGGAGTATGAACGAATTGTTTTGGAGTGACTTGGAGACTCCTGTTGTCCAATGGCAGTTTCGTCCTGCTTTCATGATAGGGGACCATACTCTTCGTTCAGTAGGAGGAGAGTTGGAAGGATCAGTGAGTGGAGATCTCCGGATTGTGAAATCTGAATCGGGATCTGTGCTGTTGTCTGAGGGCGGAAGTGGAATGATTTTGTTGGGAAATGAAAAACAAAATCTTCAGTCAGTCTTACCTCAGGAAAGTATGTCCGTTGCAGGCTGGGTTTCTCATCAAGAAATTCAGGAATGGGGCGGGGTATTTGGTTTTCTTCAGGATAACGCGAGTGTCGAAAAAGGATGGCTCCTCGGATCCAGAGAGGGGAGAGCATGTTTCGCATTATCCACTCATGGTGCAGACGATGGCGATGGAGTTCTCACTTATCTCTCTGCAGCTGAAAAACTACCTCTTGGAAAGTGGGTACATCTTGCGGCGACCTATGATGGTCAAAAGATGTCCCTTTTCGTGAATGGTCGCTCGGTTGCAAAGTCTACAGAGCAGAGTGGTCCTGTGAATTATTCTGAGAAAGCTCCTTTTGTATTAGGTGCATATAGAGATTCGAATGAGTTCTATCCACACGTCGGCGCTATGCAAGATTTTGGACTTTGGCATACAGCCCTCACTCCAGAACAGGTTAAGGAACTCTACGATAGACGGCCTGAGAGCACCCGAAGTACTCCTCCAGTTCCGCCCCTGAAGTTTTCAGTGTTTCCTTATCTGCAGTGGGCGACGAAAAATAGTATTACAGTGTCAGCTGAAGCTTCTCGGCCTGTTGACGTCGTCGTTGAATTTGGACTTGATTCGAAACTCGGGAAAAAAATTGAAAGTAAAGAAGTTGGGAAGCTGCACCATATTGAGATCAAGGGTCTCAAAGAAGGTACCCCATACTTTTATAAGGTGACGGCAAGAGGTGGTGAAGGTGAAGCAGGAAACCTATTGGAAACAGGTATTCTCACATTCCAAACTCAGGCTTCAAAAGATACAGCCTTCGGATTTCTCGTTGTGGGGGATACGCAGAATAATCCTAAAGTGACTCGTGCTGTATCTGATTTGGCATGGGGGCATCGACCTAACTTTTTGATGCATTGTGGAGATTTGGTGGGAACGGGGTCTAACAAACGTGAATGGGTTCACGAGTTCTTCGCCGAAGCTTCTGGAATACTTTCGCGAATGGCCATCTTTCCAACGCTCGGTAATCACGAGCAGAATGCCCAACTCTACTATGACTATTTCACTTTGCCGGCTCCTGAGTTTTACTATGGTTACATGTGGGGGAATGTTGAGTTTTTTGTTCTGGATACGAATAAGAAGATTGATTCAAACTCAGAACAGGTGAAGTGGCTCGAGAAGAAATTACGAAACAGTAAGGCTCGCTGGAAGGTGGTGTATCACCATCATCCGGCATGGACCTCTGACGAGAATGATTATGGCGATACCTGGAAGGGGAGCTCGAATCAGGGAGTTCTATCAGTTCAGGAGCATCTCGTTCCCCTCTATGAAAAGTACGACGTGGATGTCGTGTTCAATGGCCATATTCATGTGTATGAGAGAACGTGGCCGATTCGAGACCGTAAGACAGTTGGCCCAGGCGAAGGGGTTGTTTACATTACTACCGGTGGAGGGGGCGGTCACCTCGAGGGCTTTGCACCCAACAGAACATGGTTTAGTTGTAATAAGAGAGTTGGGCACCACTTCTTGATGGTCAATGTCAATGGAGATCAAATGGAGATCTCAGCGTACGATATCGAGGGTCGCCTTTTTGATCGCCTGATGCTTGGCAAAACTGAAAAGTCTCAATGATTTCACTCATCCCGTTGCGCGAAAATTCCGATGTAGATTTAAATGAACTGGGAGATCAAATGAGGGATCTGCTGGGGGAGGACACTATTGTCCGCCTAGCAGATGAAGGTGGGACGGTCATCGCAGAAGTTGCGGGAGTTTCCATCAAGGCTTCATTAAGGAATCATCCGATTCCGGTTGAGATCCTTCAGGAACCGCTGAAAGCCGCTTGGTACTGGAGTGATGCAGAGTCTGAAATCAATAAACATTCTTCCTACTTTATTGTGGTGATCTCTGATCCACGAATTCCAGAGCCTCCAAAAATGGAGCCTGCTGAGGTGGTAGAAGAAACTCCGAATATTGAAGGCGAGGGTGTTCTTGAAATTTTCCCGGAGACTCCAGATGCACCGCCACTCGCTGATTCGGTGATTCGATATTCTGTTCAGGGTGCATTGTTGTTGACTAGGATCTCACTTCTATTGGGGAACAATTACGGTGCTCTCGGAATCTATTGGGATGGTTCTACCGCTCTTCATTCGTGGAAAGCTTTTGAAGAATCTTGTGCTTCGATGACGCCTGTGAATCTTCCCTTGAGAATTTGGATCGACTTTAGGCTTTGGGAATCTAAGGACGGAACCCGGGGATTAGTCACTCACGGTATGACGGAGATGGGCCAACGAGAGTTGGAAATCATTGGTTCCAGTAGCAGTGCTCAGCAGATCAGGGCATGGAGTTATACCGTGGCTCACTATTGCCTTGAAAAAGGAAAGGTTCTTGAGCATGGACAAGCAGTGGGAATCTCACCCAAGGAGTGGATTCGAACTTGGATAGTGAAGAGTCGACTCGACCCAGGGACCTGGGCGACCTGGCTGGATCTTGAGGCTGAAGAGTGAATCTCCCCAAAAAAGTGATGGCACTGACGACCAGTCGTGCTGATTGGGGACATCTTTCCTCTCCTCTTCAATTTCTGCGAGATGATCCTGCCTTCGATCTTTCACTCGTTGTCATGGGGGCGCATCTTTCACCAGAATTTGGATTCACGGTGGATGAGATTTTGGCCGACGGATTTGAAGTTTCTCATAAAATCGAGTGTCTTCTCAGTAGTGATACGGCTCAGGGAATGTCGAAAACAATCGGCTTGGCAACGCTGTCGCTCTCTGACCTTCTGCAGGATCATCCGCCTGATATTCTTTTACTGATAGCAGACAGATATGAAATGTTGGCTCCTGCGTCGGTAGCTTTGGCACATGGAATTCCCATGGCTCATATCGAGGGTGGGGAAGTATCAGAGGGAGCCATCGATCATGCGGTTCGGCAAGCATTGACGGCGATGTCTCATGTTCATTTCGTCCCTACAGAAACTGCCAAAAAGAGATTACTGTTGGCAGGCGAAGAGCCTTGGAGAGTCCACCGAGTGGGTGCTCCGAGTATTGACCATCTCACTAGAGGGCAACTTCCTGACGCTGAAGAACTCAGAACTATGCTGGAGTTAGATTCTCGTCGTCCTCCAGTTGTCGTGGCATGGCATCCCACAACATTGGATGCGGATGTCCGTATCGAAACTGATCCTTTTTTCGAGGCCCTAGAGAATGTGACAGAGCCGATTGTATTCTGTTTTCCGAATGCGGATGCCGGTAGTCGCGATATTCGAGAGCGTGCTTCGAGGTATTGTGAAAAAAGAGCCGATGCTCAAATTCGAGTCAATCTTCCCCACACGATGTACTGGGGGCTTCTTCTCGAAGCGAAGGCGATCGTCGGGAATTCCTCAAGTGGCATTATGGAAGCTCCTGCTATTCCTCTGCCCTGCTTAAATGTAGGGCGTCGTCAGCAGGGAAGAGAGCGAAGTCGCTGTATCATCGATGTTTCCGCTGAGAAAACAGAGATCCTCGAAGGATTTGGGAAAGTTTGTGATCCTCACTTCAGAGAGAAGTTACAGGGAATGACTCATGCTTATGGAGATGGGCATGCAGGAAAAAGAATAGCAAAAATATTAAGAGATTTACCGGGGAAGGAGGAATTGATTCTGAAGAAGGCATTGCCTGCAGATTCAATCCCGGAACTACCCGTGTGGCCGAACCAGTAGCCTATACCACGAAGACATCAGCGGGCTTGATCGGATCGTTTTACCGTCCAGGGTTTGATGACAATCCACATGTCCTGAGCTTCTTTCATTCGAAGTCGTTGCCCCACAACCAAAGCGAGAAAAATTCCTGTAACGATAGAGAATCCCAGTATGGAAAGGTCTCTCCCTAGGAATTGCGGTAAGTACTCATCGAGGTAACGGATGGAATGAAAAGCGGTCTGATGGACCAAAATACCTAAAATCAGAAGTTTTAATCCGGCAACTATTCGAGGTCGGGGTAAATCTAGATTTTTGTGCAGGACCCACTTTAGGAAAATCCAACTGAGTACTGTTGAAGCCACATAGGCGAGGGCGATCGTTCTTGTATTCATGGGGAGAACCTGACCAAAGAGTAACCCCACCTGCAGACCTAGGCCGATCAGTGAAATCAACATGACCTTTTTTCTCAGCCCGATGGCTATGGCAGTTCTTTGAAGGCCAATATTCATGCAACCAAAAGGCACAGCGAAGCAATACCACCAAAGAATGTCTGCAGTTTTGAGGCCGTCTTCGAGGCTGAATTCACCGCGAACAAATAGTGTGTCGATGATGGAGGTGGATGTGGCGAGAAGTCCGGCCCCTGCAAGGAAACCCAGAAAAGCAGCGAGACGTTGATTCCTTGTCAGCATCTGGGCAAGACGTTGATGCTCGCCACGACTGGCTAGATCTGCTGATTCGTCTCCAGCAACGATGCCTAGGCTGACACCGACGAGTGCAACGGGGAAGAAATGGAATCGGAAAGCGGTTTCGAGCCATGTAATGCTTCCTGTCGGCAGTTCGGATGCCAAGTGGAATGCGAGTAGAGAGTATGCTTGGAGCAGGATTTGACTCGCGAGCAGAGTGCCGAAATCGAGAAGAAAACGACGTTGCCCCGGAACCTTCCAGTGGAAGGTGGGCCATGGAAATCGGGTTACCTTTAAGAGATGAATGATAAGCCATACCAAGCCGACCCCAGACCCCGCTAGGAATGCCACAGTCCACCCCTGAGCGCGTTCGGACTCAGATACTTGTGAAGTTACGAGAAGCAGTCCAGCGCAGATCAGGGCGGCATTTTGGAGGGCTTGAGGGAAGAGAGCAGAAGCGTCTTTCCTGTGGCAATGAAGAATCCCTTTGAGAACGGCCATCAAGGGAACGAGGGCTAGATAGGGCAAAAGCCTTCTGAAATTCTCTACGGCTTCTTCGTGCAGTTCCAGTCCCGGGAAAATCAAGGTCATCACTGCTTCGGCATTCCATGCGAGGAGAGTGAGGGTGACACCGAGTAAAAGGAGCAAGCTACTGAGTGCTGCCCGTGAAAACAATAATGCCGCTTCCGGGTTTTGAGATTGTTGCTGTTCTCTGTAAGCGGGAGAAAAGGAAGCGGACAGGGTTCCCTCTGAAATCATGTCTCTGAGCATGACGGGGATTCTCAAAGCCGCTCTCAGCGCTTCCGCAGTGGCTGTTGAACCCAGCATTGCGGTGAGTGTCATATCTCGAAACAGTCCCAAGAGTCTTGATAGGAGTAGTACTTTTCCGATGGGACCCGCACGTCGAACCTCATCGGCGGCACCTTGGGGTGGCTCATTCGATATATGGGGTTCCGGCTTCATCGATCCTCCACTTGCGTGACATGGAAATCGCATGATAACGAAAAAAAACGTTGAGGGGTGGAGTTCCTCTATTCACAGAGCGAGGGGAGAGTCTTGGTCTTGATAAGGCGGCTCTGGAATAGGTTGAGCGAGTGAGAGGTCAATATCGGTGTGTCTGGAAGAAGTACATGTCGCTACGAAAAAAAAGAGACCGGAGAGATTTCTCTCCGGTCTCTTTTCAATAAGTCAGCGATCGAGCTCAGGGGCAGCTGTTGTACTCCGCGCATTCGATGCTGTCTGAGGTGGGGTCTTCTCCACAATCGCCAAACGGATCAGGAAGTGGTCCTGCTCCACTGAACAGGCTTCCTAGGGCAGCGATGGCATCTGCAATGTTGATACTGCCGTCGTCGTTCGCATCGCAAGCGTCAGTGCAGGTGCCTTCTGGGCCACCAGAGAACAGATTCCCGAGAAGGAAGATGGCATCCGCAATGTTGAATCCACCATCAGAGTTGCAGTCACCTCTCTGAAATCCAGTTCCAGGTGTGACGACACTATCTCCAAGGAAGTTATGGTAAGCGGAAACGACGCTATCGAGGTCTCCACCGTATCCCCCCAACTCGAATGAGGAGCAGATCACTCTGCCACCGGTTCCCGGAATGTAAGCGGTCGTGACTCCAAAAGTGACACCGATAGCATCGTCGAATCTCCATGCCAAACCTGCGGTTCCTCCTGCGAGTTCTGCTGTGGCTGGAATGAGGATGTTCGTGAAGTCATTGGGGTTTCCGGTCGTGGACTGATTATCTTGCGAGTAAGGCACGTTCTGGTTTGCAGACATATCCAGTCCGACACCACTATCTGCACCATCCAAGCCGACGAGTGAATCGTTGTCGTCTTGCTCGTAAGGTTCTGCAACGCCATCTCGGTCATCGAATGTCGAAATCGGGTGGTTGAAGCTCCAATGATCAGAACTCTCGAAGTAGATCGCAGCTCCTGCTTCTGCAAGCGATGCCAATAGATTCGCTTCATCGCTATTGAGACGGAAGTTCGTGGGGAAAGTTCCACAAAGAACCCATACCTGAGAAATCTGAGCAGGATCGAGGCATGCAAATTCGTCAATCTGTTTCCTGATCAACTTCGAATTGATGCCAGAGGCGATCAGGCTTTGTTGAATAGCAGCACCTGAATCATTCGAGCCAGTATCGCCGTCGTCTAAGAGCCCTTCGAGAGCAAAGACCAATGTATCTTCACCATTATACGAGAAGTGATCGACGAATCCTGAAGCGATTCCTGCACCTGATGTGCAAGAACCTCTCACGACGTATTCGTGGAATCCTTCAGGCGGTGAGACGTCAGAGTACGTTGTGTCGGCACCGGAAAGAGTGGCGACGATGGCTCCATCGCGTTCAATCGAAATATTCGAGTAGGCCGTGTTGTTGATCCACGACAAGTTCACGGCATCTCCTGCACAGTCACTCTCAATGACAAGGTCACTGGGAGCAGAGCAGTTCGAAGGGCATACCTGTAGCGCCCAGTCAGAGAATGTACCGGTCGAGGTTCCCGCTGCAATTGTCAGGGTCCAGTCGCCGCCGATGATTTCGCCATCGAAGTCTGCCAGTGTTCCGGGGCCAGATGGGATCAATGAACCGTAACCGTCGTTGAGACCCGTAGCGTCGTCAAAGCGCCCTATCAGATCTGTACCTGCTCCATTGTCATGAAGCCGAATACTGGTTCCTCCGGGAGACAAGAGGTCTATCTCGACCTGTGTCAGATCAGGGTGGAGAAGATTCATGTCCACATCTAGGTCGTTCACTCCTTCAAGGGAGTTTGGATCGATGCTGATCACGAAGTCTTGGGTACCCGTAATCGTCTCCGGCTGGGAAATGAAGAGGGACCAGTCATCTAGGGTTCCTCCTGCAGTGCTCGGAAATCCGTCTGCTATGAGAATCGTCCAGTTACCAGCAGCGGGCTCGCCGTCGAAGTCAGCCAATGATCCAGATCCTTGAGACAAGGCATAAGGTTGCATATGAATGCCACTGAAAGTTGTATCGCTCCCGTAGGGTGCTCCCTCGTCATCGAAGACCAAGGACATGTTGTCATCAGAGTTGTTTTCATTTTGGTAAAGTCTGATCTGAGTGTTGGCCGGCGATACGAAATCTATATCAATATTTCCAATAAATCCGTGAGTGATGTTTACGCCCACATCAAGATCTTCAATAGTTCCTGCACCAGCGATATTTATCGAATCGAAGGTGAAGTTTGTTGCCGGGTCTCCAACATATGCAATCGGAGCTGCAGGTGCGCTCGATCCAGAAATTCCGATGAATCCCTGGAATTCCAAGTTTGGATTGGGGGCTTGGTGGCAATCATCGGGTGGACAATTGACAGTTAAGGTGAGTTCACCTCTTTCACCATTGAATCCACCGATTTGAACTAAGTATGTTTCACCAGAAATTGCATCGAGGAGAATCTCGGGGTCTCCGGATCCTGTGCAGCTTCCGGAATCACAAGCCAATGCGTTTGCGAAATCAGGAGGACAAGTTGAAGAGCCAGAATAGATCGCCATTTGTGGATTAAAAGTTGAGGTTCCGCAAGTGGTTAAGGTCACGAGTCCACTGCACGTTGCCGTATAGAGATACCAAACATCATTCAGAGTACTGCCGCCACAATTGGTAGGACCATCTGTCGTGGAACCAAATGTGGATACAAGGAAGGAACCTTCTCCGATAATGGTGGCATTTGCACAGTCGTCATTGAGCGGTGCGGGGGCACATGCAGGATCTCCCGAGCATTCGTCGTCGAGGCAGTCTATGAATCCGTCTCCATCGTCATCGACGGAGTTATCACAAATTTCCGGACAGGTGTTGGGGTTTCCAGGTGTGTCTGAGGTCAGATCACCAAAGTCGAGAATCTCCCAATCACCCGTTCCATCGGGGCAACGTCCTGAGTGTCCGGGAACAAAGGTCCCGTCTGGACCTACAGTATTTGAACAATATACGAGCTCTCCTTCAGTGGGCTGTCCTGTCAGAGGGTCGATCGGAAATTCGAGGAGGGAGATGCAGTCGACAATGTTAGTCCATGGAGTGGCATCCAGAACTCCGTCATCGTCGGTGTCGAGGTCATCGGCAAGTGCGCCAGAGAAGCCTTCCACCAAAAGATGGGTCACGTTGTCACTATTTTCGAATCCGAGGTTTGCAGTCAGGTCTGCGACGCCCAGAGTAAAGGTATCTTCTGCAACCACGTATAGACCCGAAAAGGAGATGTTCCCTGCGGCAAGACTGACCACGGCTTCAATAGTTCCGCTGGCGGTGGAACCATCACCAATGACGATGTACGTCAATGCAGCAAGGCTGGTTGCAGGGGGGCCGGCCAATTCGAAATACTCATCGGTATCCGTGCCAGATTGATCAGTACGAATCTCATTGATCGTTACCTGAGCATCGGCAGTTCCGGAAAAGTTAATGAGCACCAGAATCAGTCCTGTGAGTATCCATCTCATCAGCATTCTAACCTCCAAGAAATAAGCGACTCCAAGAGTCACCTGACACTATTTAACGTGTCTGAGAAATATCCAAAAATATGAACAACCCGGATGACGTGATCGAAGTTCGAAATCCGTGGTATTGATCCGGCCACCACACCCTGATTGAGAACCGAGGAACACCTCCTCAGTGAGCAACATTAGGGTTTAGTGTAAGAACAAAGCCAGTATCAATGGTAAAGGTCTATCGACTGGGCCGCAATACAGCCTGTGGACTGTTTCTCTTCTATTCGCAACAAAAAAAGGGGTGGTGAGAGCATTGCTCTCACCACCCCAGCAAAGAAAGACTATTCAGCCTATCTTATCTCGCTTGTTAACAGCCGTTGTAGGTGTCACAAGTGAGGGAGTCAGCTGTGGGATCCTCGCCGCAGACACTCGGTCCAGGGTCTGTCGGAGCTGGGCCACCCGAGAAGAGTGCAGCAAGACCGTAGATCGCGTCGGCAATATTTACTCCACCGTCGTCATTTTGGTCACAACTGTCTGCACAACCACAGGGGGTTCCACCCGAGAAGAGGGCTGCCAATAGGAAGACCTCGTCAGCAATATTGAATCCACCATCTTGGTTTGTATCTCCACGCTTAAAGGTAGGTCCGGTTGATCCACCACCCTCAATGAACTCTGCGTAGGCAAGAGCGAGAGCCGTTTGATCGCCACCGTATCCACCGATTTCCCAGGACTGAACGACGGTGTTTCCACCCACGTTTGCAGTACCGGCAATAGCAGTAATGTACGGAGGAATCGGAGCACCCGTGGCATCGACCAAGGCATCGTCAGAGAGCCAGAGTGAACCAGCGCCAGACAGTCCTGCATCAGCATTGGCCACCGTCAACTGGTCTGTCCAGTCGTTGTCAGCCTGATCCTGAGTGTAAGGCACATCAGTATTGGCACTCATATCGAGACCTTGTCCGGAATCTGCTCCGTCCATGGCGGTGAAGGTGTCATCTCCGTCACCAGTATCGTATGTGCCATCGTCCACGCCATCACGAGCGTCAAACAGGCTGGCTGCGTGAATGAATCCGAAGTGATCTCCACCTTCGAAGTAAACACCCTTACCGGCTTCTCCAAGTGTTGCGAGTTCGTCACCCTCAGCGACAGAGATACGGTAATCGTTAGGTACGGTTCCTGTCAGAATCCAGACGTTGGAAACTCCTGCGTCACTGGCACAGGGGTAATCAAGCCAGCTACCTCGGATCAAGCCGACGGTTCTTCCGGCACCCGAAAGAGCGGTTTCAAGAAGTGCTCCACTGTCTACCAGTCCGGGGTCTCCAGCATTCAGAAGTCCCTCAACTGCGAAGATAAGGTCAGTCTGACCCGCGTAGGTCAGCACAGAGACTGCGACGCCAACGGGGTTGGGGCCGCCACCACAATCGGTCACTACCTCGTAAAGGTAGTTGCCATCAGCCGCACCCAAATCGATGTAACTGGTTTCTGTGGCGTCTATGACTGCGAGAGAAACGCCGTCACGCAGGATTTCCTGAGACGCGGCGTTCGGGTTCGGTGTCCAGTTCAAGGTCACGTCTCCCGTGGTGCACTCTGAAGCTCCTGTGATGTTGGTCGCAGGAACACAATCATTAATCGTGTACTCGAGTGCGCCTGTACCTGCTGCGTTGAAGGTACCGAGACGAATGAGGTACTCGGTTCCTGTTGTCGCTGCAAAGGTCGTCTCAGCGAGGAAAATGTTACAGGCGGGGTTATTAGTCGGGTTTGCACCTAGATTGACATCGTCACTACAGGCGATCGCGAGACTCGGATCATCGAGAAGAGCGGCGTCATATGTGTAGACGGCAAGAATGGTGTCATCACCGTTGATGGCCGTATTTGGGTTACAGGTACTGACTAATACATCACCGTCGTTGGTGGCGGTGTAGCGCAAGAAGATGTCGTTGTTGATCTGGACGACACCAGTTCCCGGGTCACAAACAGCGATATCGAGCGGCTGACCAATAGTCGTTGTGTACGGTGTGGCAATCTCCTGCTGGAAAGTACCTGAAGCAGTGATGCTTGCACCCTCTGGCCAGTTGTTGGCCGGAGCGGTTTGAAGAGTACAACCCGAAGAGTTGATCAATGTTCCGGTTCCACCAGGTCCTGTCCAGGAGCTGATCAAAACGTCAACGTCTTGGTATTCGAACTGGGGTCCAGTTGCGAACGTCAAGTCGGTGCTCGGAAGGATGGCTTCCACATTGCCGTCGACTTCAACGATCCATGAGGTGGCACCACCGGCGTCGTCCCATGTCAGGTTCCAAGTCTGTTCACCGACAGTTTGGCTACACTGAAGGTTGGAAACTCCACCAGCGCTGCCACAGGTTCCTGCAGCTGCGACGGAGTAGCCGACGTCCATGATGTAGCGGTTGTTGGCAAAACCAATTCCGGAGAGAGGGCTGGGGCTGTTCAGGCCGCAAGCCAATGAAACAATGTAACTGACTCCATTTTCGACAGCAGTGTCAGAAGCACCCATGAAGTATGAGTGTCCGTCAGTTTGTCCGTCGGGGGTGAAAATCTCAACTGCGAGAGTTGCACTGGGTCCGTATGCGGTCATGCACTGAAGTGTCGGATTGTTGGCGCCGAGGGCATCCGGGTCAACGACACCGGTACCGAGAACGAAGTTGAAGTTTTCAAGTCCCTGGATAGCAGGAAGCTGGAACTCTTCTTCGTAGACCATGATCATTGAGTTGTTTCCAATATCCGGAGTTTGTCCGACATTGGTTCCCGCAAGATAGGTGAAGTTCTGTGGACCACCACCGTTGACGTCAACAATCAGGCGAACTCGGACAGGCTGAGTACCTGCAGCACCTGGAGTGGAAACGTCGACAGCTGTCGTGACGCATTCGACTGTAATCTCGTCGCTGACTCCGTATCCATTGACCAAATCAAAGGAGCGCAGGTATGAGTTGTCGGCGTGAAGTCCGGCTGCATTACAGGAAACGGTTCCAATAAGAGGAATGACCGTGGCAATCGGAGACATGGTTGCGGCAACAGTTGGAGGACATGGCTCGGCAATGTAGACGATACAGCATGTTTGAGTACTGGTGATTCCGCCAATGGTACCTGCAAGGCAGATCTCGTTGGAGCCGGGTGTCAGACCACTCACGATTCCGGTAGCTGCTCCAGCAGTGCCGTCGAGTTGTCCTGTAAGAACACCATTGAGGTAGTAATCAAGAGTGTCGTATTGGTCTAGGTTATCCCAAGTGAGAGCGGCTTCGTCTGTCAAGGGGTCATAGGCACAGGTCAGGTTATCTGGAGCGACCGTACCCAGAGTGAATGTGACATCCATGTCGGTCGTTCCGATAGATGCAGCATCCCAGCCACCGACTCTGACAAAGTAAGTCACGCCAGCAAAAACAGGTGCACCTACAATGTTTGAACCGAAATTGACGCATGCTACGCCCGTAGCATCTACGCCGTCACCATTACAGGCGACTTCGATCAGGGCAGCGCAACCGCCACTGGCGTCGTAAAGATAAATATCAGTGTCGAGAAGACCTGCATTAACGCAGGTACTGACATCCAAAAGACCAGTACTTGGTGCAGTCCAACTGTACCAAACATCAGCATCGGTGGTTCCCATGGCTGAGCCTGGGCATGCAGCGCCTCCACTCAATGGTTCGGCACTGTTTGTGGCTGCCGTATTGTCGATGCCAACAGTGACCGTTCCCGGAGCTCCGAGATTGATGGATTGTGCGTTTGCGCATTCGTCAGCTCCCTGAGCATGAACAACGCCTCCAGTAAGTAGCACGCAAAGTGCTGCAAGAATTGGTAGGTGCCTCATATTAGAAAACCCTTCCTGGTTTAATGGTCAATCCACGTCGGATTCACCGGTTAATATGTTTATTACTTCTAAATCGCCATCCGTGGATGGATAGGTTTTCACAGCATCTATAAGAGATGTTGGGAACTTAATTTTAATTTATTGCAAAGAGTATAAGTCTTTTCGTATGAAGCGGCATTGTCCTCTTCGATACGAAACTCGTCATCGCAGAGGCCGCCAACTAACCTCAAATAAGTGAAAAAATACTCTTTAGCCCAATAACCCAAATTTACCTGTCCCACGTCCGGGGTCAAGCACCTGATTAACCTGTCAGGACTCCAAAAAGGTCTTATCAGGGACAATTTGGATGAATTTGACAATCTAGAAGCGTTGGAGAAGTGGGATCAGGGCCACAAAAGGTTGTCGGATCTGGAATCGCAGGTGACCCAGGAATGAAAAGGTAGCTGAGAATGAAGATGGCATCCGCCAAATTCACGCCTTCGTCGTCATTTCCATCCGCGGCATCCCGACAGTTCAAGGGTTCTGCACCTGGAGTGAATAGGGCTTCCAATAACAAAACAGCATCGACCAAATTGATGGAGTTATCTGAATTGATGTCGCCTCGAGTGAAGTTTGAATCTGGAAGTGATCCTCTGAATTGCATCACGATGTGACGATTGATGTAGCCCAAGTTAGAGAGAGGGGTGGGTGCGTCGATGGAGCATCCCGGTGCTGAAAGCCATGTTTCCTGAGATTCACCATTTGCATTTGAACCCAGAATAAAAACATGTCCATCGAGACTCCCGTCGGGAAGAAAAATTTCTACAACGACGTCGAGGTCACACGGAATTGTTAGGGGAGCATCCAACGTGACGCATAAATGATTCATAGAGAGAGCTGGAGCTAGGAATACTTGTTCATGGAGGAGAACCAAAGTGGATACTGGACCCACGTCGCCTCCGTCGGGGTCCTGATAGATCTTGAGGACGAGGGGTTGGGTTTGCAGTCCCGGCGCTGGGTCAGATTGCTCAATGCCCAATCGAATAGATTCCAGAATCAAACCGTCAGAGAGTGAAAATGGAGAGAGGCATGGAGAAAACGATCTCCAATAGGACTGTTCCAAATGTCCATTCAAGTCTCCACAAAATGGAGTTCCCAAAGCCAACTCTTCGGTATTGGTGACGTGGGCGACTTCCATAACAGAGGGATTACATCCTGGAAGAACCAAGTCACAGTGGGTGGGGGGTGTCCAACTATTGCCGTTGAAACCCTGGATTTGAATCCGTAGGACGTCTGGGAGTGTCGGTGACAAACCCGTCCAGTTCCCCTGACCCGCTGGAACGGTCTCTATTAGGATTCCATCGAGACGGATCTCCATATTCTCAATTTGAGAAGATCTGTTCCATGTCACGAGGAGGACACCATCGCTGTCAGCACTGCATTCAAACCCTTGGATGGGGTCGATGAGAGATGGGCATCCGTCGTGTCCCTCTACGACTGATATAGTGTTGCTAGAATTATCGACGACCCAATATGTGAAGATCCCAAACGGATCCGCCATTGGATCGACTGCGGGGCGAGAGCTTTCAATTCCATTGATGAAGAAACCGTTCTCACTGATGTCCACGGGGCCTAAGGGGATTGAACTTTGTGTCGAGGTACTTGAAATCGTCGTTACTCTCCCTGAGAAGTCATGCCCATGAGGTATGTCGAGACGTTGACAGTCGGCTCTGAAGGCAAGGCCATTTCCCATTCCACCGCCATCTGGGTGGTCAACAGATTCGCCTAAATATGTACCGTCACTGATGGAGAGAAGGTCATATTGATCCGCGGTGATGTCGTTAGCCCATATGCCTTGGTTCCCATCCCAGCATAGTCCTCCAATAAATCCACCACCTTGAATGGCTGCCTCTCCGAGAAGAATCGCAGAACTTCCGTCCGGATTGGATCTCCAGAGTTCATTGGGACCGGGTGGATTGATCACTCCCCAATACAAATATGTCCCGTCTGTCGTGACTCCTGTTACAGAAATTCCAGACGGGGGATTTGGAATGGACCCGAGTGGTGCTAAATCCAGCGCATTGTAGACCCAGCTTTCAGAGCTGAAGAGTTCAGCCACCACGAGGATCGGAAGTCCCCAAGGGTTATTTCCAGGCATGTAACAGATGCCGTAGGCACTGCTCCCGGAGAGGGAGAAAGGGCCCGCGACGAGATCCGAAGGAGACAGAGGACCCGTTCCGGATGAGGTGTTAGCGGAGCGAGGCGGAGTTTCTTCGAGGAGTCCTGTGGGGATCACCTGAGATTGACAACGAGAACTGATCAATAAGGCCACGGAAATGATCAGTAGGTTTATCGACCGATGGAGAATTTGAGACGTTATTAAACTCGACGAGTTTGAAAGCATGATAATCCCAAGCCTGAGTTCTCAAAGTTGATAATGTTTCGAAGGCGAAGCATGGGGGCATAAAGAGCTACTTCGACCTGAGGTGAATAACTATACAAATAGAACATATATAATACGAAGTATACATGCGAGGCCTATGTGACTTGCATGACAGTTGAGTCATGAAAGAGAGGTAAGTCAGATGTGTCGTGTTTCTGGGAACTTAAAACTTCAGGCTTTTGGGCAGTTCAGTGTGGTTGAGAAATGGGTCCACATAGGCAAAAAAAAAGGGATCTCTCCATTTGGAGAGATCCCTTCAAAGTGACTCTGAAAGCAGAGTCGCTTAAACCCTAATGCCTGTGATTACGGGCATGGTGGGAATGACACACAGTCGAGTGCGTCGGTGTCAGTGGCATCTAGACCACAGGTCCCTGGTGCGGGAGCACTCGGAGGAGGGCCACCACTGAACAAGGCTGCCAGTGAGAAGATCGCGTCCGCAATGTTGACTCCGCCATCGTCATTGGAGTCACAGGCGTCGAGACAAGTTCCCGACGGTCCTCCACTGAAGAGTGCAGCCAACACAAAGATGGCGTCAGCAATGTTGAATCCGCCGTCGGCATTACAGTCACCACGGCCGAAGTTTGGACCGACAGGGCCGCCGCCGCCGCCCAATGCAGCGACCATGCGTGCAGCGAGATCGGTCTGATCTCCACCGAAGCCACCAAATTCCCAAGACTGGACAAGGGCAACTCCAATGGGGCTACCTCCCAAGTCTTGGTTCAGGCTGAGAGCACCGGTGGTGTATGTTCCAGCGACCTCTTGCCAGATCGCGCCAACATCGGGTCCACCAAACTCGGGGCCAACGGTCAACTGGTCAGTCCAGTCATTACCCGCCTGATCCTGAGTGTAAGGCACTCCGATGAGATCACTCCAGTCGGTTCCGATCAGGGTATCTAAACCGTTCATGGCGAGGAAAGTGTCATCACCATCTGCAGCACCAATGACGCCGTCGTAGTTATCAAAGTTACCAGCAGCCACTGCGAATCCCCAGTGGTCTCCACCTTCGAGGTAGACGCCGATTCCAGCTTCAATCCAGGAACCCAATGCATCACTGTCGGCACTCGTCAAGCGGCCGTCGGAACCGAAGGTACCCGTCATGACCCAGACTCTTTCGTATGAACCGATGACGCTACCGAGAACGGTTGCAGGTGCATCCGGAACAGTCAGGAATGCGATGCCATTGGCAGTGAGAGCCGCTTCGAGAGCACCAGCACTATCAACCAGTCCAAGTCCAGGATCAGTATTGATGATCAGGTCTGTTTCTCCACCTGAGGAGCATGCCACAGAGACATTCGTCTGCTGGGTATCGCCACCACCAGAGTTACAGATTCCTGAAACCTCATAGTTGTATGTGCCATTGGCCAGTCCAGAACTGTCAACGTAGCTGACGGTGCCAGCGGGAAGACCGGTGGCAAGAACCACTCCGTCTCTGGAAACGTCGAAAGTGTCGTATCCAGCAGGATCCCAAGTTAACGTGACATCGTTAGTTGAGCAGTCGTTCGCTCCGGCAAAACCGGTGATCAGATCTGCACAGGTGACACTGATATTCAGTGTGCCCAATCCTGCAGTTCCTGCACCAAATCCGCCGATACGGATCAAGTAACTCTCACCTGAAAGAACTTGGAAACCACCAGCGGAGTAGAAACCTTGGCAGCCCACGAGGCCCACGCCATCTCCGTTACAATCAACGTCGATGAGTGCGTCGCAAGATCCGGTGTAGACGTTTACGTCAGTATCGAATGAAGCCGCATCGCATGTATCCCAAAAGAGGGAACCGTCTGCGGTTGCAGTGTATGAGAACCAACCATCGGTGCTCATCGCTCCGAAGCCACCTCCGCAGTTGTTGAAGTTGTTACCACTATCAGACAACAGAGTTGTGTCGAAAGCATTCGCTCCGTCAGTGACTGGGAGTGCAGAACAGCATTCATCGGCGTCCAGAGGTACGGGGCAGGCTGCAGTACATGCACAGGTGTTGTCTGCACAGTCAACCAGTCCGTCACCGTCATTGTCTAAGCCGTCGTCACAAATCTCGGTACAACCTGGATCAGAGGCACAATCGTCATCGAGGCAGTCGATCAGGCCATCGACATCATTGTCGATACCATCGGAACAGTTTAGAGCTTCAGAACAGTTGGGCTCAGCGAAACAGTCGGGGTCTGCGCAGTCGGTCAATCCGTCGACATCGTCGTCGAGACCGTTGAGGCAGTCCTCAACACCTGGAACCGCTGCATTCAGAGTCAGAAGTCCAGTACCAGAAGCACCAGCAGCCCATGAACCGACGCGGACTTTGTATTCAACTCCTGCGAAGACCGGAACAAAGGTGATGTAACTGTAATAACCTTGACAGCCTACAAGCCCTACTCCGTCACCGTCACAAGCCAGTTCTGTCAGAAGGGCACAATCTGCGCCTTCGTAAAGAGCAAGATCAGTATCCCAACCGAGTGGGTCACAGGTGTGAAGTTCAACACTCATGTCCACATCGGGAGTAAAGGAGTACCAGATATCGTTGTCCATCTGTCCCAACACGTTACAGGGAACAGTTGGAAGCGGGTCGAGTCCTGTGGAAGCGGCAGTACTGTCCATCGCTGCCGTGTAGATACCCGGACCGGCGATGAAGATTTCTGTCGAAGTGATGCACTCGTCGTTGCTCGCGGCAGGACAAGTAGGGGTTCCGAGACAGTCGGTCAAGTCGAGACAGTCGATCAGTCCATCGCCGTCGTTATCAAGACCGTCATCACAGACTTCAGCTCCGCATGTTGGGAAGCCGACACAGTCTGTATCCGCACAGTCGATGGCGCCGTCGAAGTCGTTATCAAGTCCGTCGTCGCAGATTTCGGGAGCAGCGATCGAAATATCGAGATCACTTGTTCCCACTGCACCGTTCCAGCCACCGACTTGGACGTAGTAGGTGTCTCCAGCAAAGACCGGAATATTCACGATAGAACTGAAGGCGGGATTTACACAGCCGTCGTCATCGCTGCCGAGGAATGGAGATCCAGCAATCGGACAACCTGAAGCACCGTCGTAAACGATGATGACAGAGTCATCCAAGGTGCCCAAAGTCTCACACGTCTGGATGATAGCATTGCCGGTTTCGCTTGCGGTGTAGAGATACCAAACGTCAGTACCCATGTTCGCGTCAGCGTCGATGGGGCCGTCTAATGTCGAAATAGTATTATCTACGGGGAAAATACCTTCTCCAACGGGTGTGGCATTGACACAGTCGTCATTTGTTGCTGAAGGACAGGCGGGAGTACCTATGCAGTCGAGGTCTGCACAATCGACAGCTGCATCGCCATCGTTGTCGATTCCGTCGTCGCAAATTTCGGTACCGCAGACAGGGTCGCCACCACAGTCGATGTCTGCACAGTCGATGGCTCCGTCGGCGTCGTTATCGATGCCGTCATCGCAAATCTCTGCACCTAGGAGTGAAACATTGAGATCACTCGTTCCTACTGCACCATTCCAGCCACCGACCTGAACGTAGTAGGTCTCACCTGAAATGACAGGCAGCTGTACTGTGGAGCTAAAGTTGGGAGCGACGCAACCGTCGTCATCGCTGACGAGGCAGGCTGCACCTGCAGTCGGGCAACCCAGCGCACCGTCGTAAACGATAAGGACGGTGTCGTCCATCGTTCCAAGAGTGTTACAGGTCTCGATAAGAGCATTTCCTGTATCGGTGGCGGTGTAGAGGAACCAGACATCTGTGCCCATGTTGGCGTCACAGTCTGTTGGGCCTTCTACGACCGATCCAGTATTGTCGAGAGGGAACGAGCCTTCACCGATGGCCTGTGCAGTTGCACATTCATCATTTGCGGGTTGGGCTTCAATGGAGGTGAAAGGAACGAGCGCTGCTAAGCAGGCTATAAGTCCTAACAACATTGCATTTTTCATAAGTCAAACTCCCTTTCGACTGGAGTTGCTGGTCGATCAAAGTTTCAAATTAAACTTGGGTTTATAACCAAGCGTTCTTCTCGTATTTCTCATGGCCCAGGGCCGGTTAAATCCAAAAAAAAGATCTCTTCAATTTTTAAGTTGTCTCAGTCATCAATTTGTCCAAGAGCAATCTGACACGTTTAAGCCCGTTTAATGAGTCAGGGACGCCACAAAAATACATGGGCACCCTTCTCGAATCCACGACCGATAAAACAGAGGTTGGATTCATGTCTATCTTCTCAAAACGTACTTTGGAACATGTCCAGAGCCTCGTCTATTGTAACCATGAGATTCTGGTCGCAAGAGTAGGGAGTTATAAAAAAATGTCTTACCTATCCATCTAGGATAGTTACCTGCAGTTTATAGGAGCTGGAGGCCCTCGGGAAAAGGGCTAAAAAAGGCTTAAATAAGCCGAAGCATTAAAAAAACAGGCCCAAGGCTTGAGAAGTTCAATATTTTTTTCAGATCCTCATGAAGGACTTAGAGTGCGGTAATTAGTTCCGATGTGGGCCTCTGAGAGAGAATTTGTAGGGATGCCATGAGCGAGATCAGCCGGTTCGACTCGATTTCCTCCGCCAGGCTGTTTATTTTGAACCCGGCAGCACTGTTTTCTTTGAACATTACAGTGCTGACTTACATTGACGAATAAAGAGGGACTCGGCGAAGGGTTGAAGCCCGTTGAGTGTTCTGGCCTCTACTTCCTGCTTTTTTGCCGCGTTTCATTTGGCGTAGGCTGATTCAGATCAAATTGAATATTGAAGGTGAGCGAGAGACATGGATCGTACTTTTCTGGACGTTCTGGGAATTGGAGAATCCAATTCCGGTGCTTATTCTGATCAGTGGCTCGAGGCTCAAGGGCCCCAGCTAGAGTGTCGTTCACCGATCGATGGGTCCTTATTGGGGACTGTCACCTGTGGTGGGCTCGGGGATTACGAAAAAGTAGTCACCTCGACCCACGCGGCTTTTCAGGAATGGCGGACTTGGCCCGCTCCCCTAAGAGGGGAAGTGGTGCGAAGGATCGGAGAGGCTCTGAGAGAGCATAAAGATCCATTAGGTCGTCTTGTGACTGCAGAGATGGGGAAAATACTCCCCGAGGGGCTTGGCGAAGTTCAGGAGATGATCGACATCGCCGATTTTTCCGTGGGCCTCTCTCGTCAACTTTATGGTCTGACAATGCACTCTGAACGCCCTGGGCACAGAATGTATGAACAATGGCATCCACTGGGAGTCGTCGGTTGTATTTCAGCCTTCAATTTCCCTGTTGCGGTTTGGTCATGGAACGCACTGGTTGCCGCTGCCTGCGGCGATGCTGTCATTTGGAAGCCGTCTCCGGCGACTGCCCTTTGCGCTATCGCAACACATAAGATTGCACAAAAAGTTCTGGACGAAATGGATGCTCCACCGATCTTCGGATTGATCGTTGGCGATGCGGATCCCATCGGAGAAGCTCTCATTGCTGACCGAAGGGTTCCGTTAATCAGTGCAACAGGGTCTTGCCGAATGGGACGAAGAGTTGCAGAGGTCGTCGGACAGCGATTGGGGCGTAGCCTTCTCGAATTGGGAGGAAACAATGCCATCGTCGTGACTGAGAATGCCGATCTCGATCTGGCGACCCGGGCGGTACTCTTTGGCGCATGCGGGACATCTGGACAACGCTGCACGACAACCCGTCGTCTCTTTATCCACGAAAGTGTCGCCGATGAACTCGAAGCACAACTGATCTCTGCATACGGTCAGGTCACCATCGGTGATCCCCTCGAGGATGGCATATTGATGGGCCCTCTGATCAATGATGAGTCCGTGGAGAATATGCTTTCGGCATTAACTCAGGTTGTGGAAGAGGGAGGGGAAGTGATTCTGGGTGGAAATCGCCGTACCGAATCAGTTCCTGCCGGGGGGCACTATGTTGAGCCTGCATTGGTTCGCGCTCGCCATGATATGAAGATAGTTCACGAAGAAACCTTTGCTCCTATCCTCTATCTGATGCGTTATTCCGATCTGGATGAAGTGATCGATTGGCATAATGAGGTTCCTCAAGGACTTTCCAGTGCCATCTTTACCCGTGATGTGCAAGAGTCAGAGAAGTTTCTCTCCGCTGTTGGATCCGATTGTGGAATTGCCAATGTCAATATTGGAACGAGTGGAGCAGAAATCGGTGGAGCTTTCGGAGGAGAAAAGGACACCGGAGGTGGACGTGAATCCGGCTCTGATTCTTGGAAGGCTTACATGAGACGTCAGACCTGCACGATAAATTATTCAAAGGAACTCCCACTCGCGCAGGGCATTCAGTTCGGATCTTGAATCCACGAACGGCTGACAATATTCAGGTGTTAAATGAGTGAGTCAGGAATCAAGATTTTTTCGAACCGAGGAGGCGTCTTTGTTTGAGCGGGGTGGACTGAGACTGGGATCTGTTGCGGGAATCACGGTTCGACTGCATTGGATCTTCCTATTATGGGGGCTTCTGGAGTGGATTTCCCTTTCTCGGCCTGAACCGGGGAGCGATCCATCGATTCAGGGGAACACCGATAGTACCGTCCTTTACTATCTCGGCTTTTTGTTCGTTTCAGTGTTCCTCCATGAGATGGGGCATTGCAGAGCGGCTCGCCAAGTGGGGGGGAATGCCCACGAAGTTCTACTTTGGCCACTGGGTGGGCTTGCTAGCGTCGATGTTCCCGATCGACCTGCTCCGCATCTGGCTGTCGCCATGGGGGGGCCCATGGTGAATCTGATTCTCTGGTTGACCTTGATGCCATTGGCTTATTTTCTTGGGGACGGTTGGGGTTCTTTTTTCTTACGAATGCCGGTCTCTGATCCGCTCTCAATAGCCGCTGCTGTTAATTTCGATCTATTAGTTTTCAATCTGCTTCCAGCCTTGCCATTAGATGGTGGAAGAATCCTGCATGCCCTTACATGGGCGAGGCATGGCGAAGGAAAAGCCCAAAAGGTATTGGTGACTGCTGGAAGAATCGTTTCAGGCGGATTGTTTCTTCTATGGCTGAGCATCGATGGGGCGAGTGGATTCTTGTTGGCGATTGCTGTCATGATCTTCGCTCAGAGTTACTTTATGTCACGAATGGAAGCCACGGGTGATCAAGAGTGGTGGCAAGGGAGCTCGGTTTCAAAGCAAAGTTGGTGGAGCAGGAAGCGTGAAGAATTTCAACAGAGACGATTAGATAAGATCACGAAACGGGAAGAACAGATTCGTGAGCGGGTCGATCAACTTCTCGAAAAGGTATCTAGGGAAGGTCTCGACTCTCTCAGTCGCGAGGAGCGTAGCTTCCTAAAGACCGCGAGTCGAGAATATGAGGGCAGGGGACAAGGTTGAGCTATTTGGGTTTCCTGGAATCCAGCCGTAAGTCTGGCTGACCGAGTGCCCATTCCTGAACTGCGTCTGGATCGAAATACATACCCTCCAACACGGCTAGAATCGGCGACCATTCGTCGGTGAAGGTCAACTCTCCCTTGGATCTCGCCAAAGCGAGCCATGATCTTGCTGCTACTCTTCCTGCTAGCCGTCCCCTTCGTGGGGGGAAATCTCCTTCTCCTCGAATCCATGCCCATGCAGCTTTCGGAGTGCTGGGGAGGTCTGCCATGCTGAGAGTTTCCATGAGTTTCATATCGGAGATTAAAGGAGATTTTTCTGGTCGGATTTCAAACAAGAGTGCTCTCGGTTGAATATTTTTCCCAGCCATTAAGGGATGGGATAGCGCTTCTGGAAGAGCGACTAATGGTCGACCGGCATCGAGGAGTTCCTGAATGCCGGAAATCAACTCTGAGTCCTCAAGATTTGAAGAAAGACCCAATCTCTGATGTTCCAGTGAGGACCAGGGTTTTTCTCTGAGTCCCCATGGATCGAGAATGATGACATCTGGACGCAGTCCATCTCGCCATTGGACCGATACCAGAGCACTGGCCGAAGCGTTTCCTCCTGTGAGAAGAAGAGCATCTTGAGGAGCGGACTCCAAAACTGAGGCAGCCCACTGTTGAACTAATTGTGAAGTGGGTTTCCATGGAAGCGGCTTTACCAAGAACACGGCTACAAAGCAGATGATCAGGGACGAAATGCTAACGAGGAATTTTCGTGAAGGTTGAAATCTAGCCATTCGGCGATGAGCAATCGTTAAAGTCCAACTGCAGAACACAAGGGCAGGGAGGCTCGCGAAGAGGAGATAGGGATCCATAGCATCGACGGTTGTGAATCCTCTGACCTTGGTCGATGTGGGTAGAGCGAACGCGCCTGAACTCATCATGAGGAGCATTAGGCAGGCATCCCCCGGGCGTCGGAGGAGAGACCACAAGAACCCCGGAAGTGCCATCAAGAGGAGAAAAACTCCCACCTGATGAGTCGAGTTAAAGAGGAGCTCTACTGAGGGGAAATGAAGGCCCGAAATAGAAGATTCCCAGGTTTCTTTCCACTGAACAAAGACTTCTATCCAAGAAGCCATTGAAGATGATTCCGAGAAGTAAATCGCAGTGAGGAAACAAGGCAGAAAGCCGAAGATCACGCCAAGAATACTTCGAAGGAGATTTCTGAAAATCAGATCTCTGTTGCTCTGGTCGAAGAGAATCGTCAAGAGTGAGTAGATTTGTACAGGAATCATGGCTGGACCGAAGGCCAACGAAGCGCCGAAGAAGAACGATACAGATCTCAATCCTCGACCCGCTTCTGCCCGCATCTGATCCGTAGTTACCAGAAGGAGAGTCCCTGTGAAAAAGATCAATGGAGCGCTTCCTCCATGGATGACGATTTGAGCAATCCCCGGCGATAATCCTGCAAGGAGAGTGGCGGTGACAACTGTCGACCTTGAAGCGTCTAATTGTCGAAGCCAGCAAACCAAAATTGCCAGACCTCCTGTAGTGAGGAAAATGGAAAGAACCTTTGCGGAGATCTCCGGTGAAATTAGAAATGAACTGAGTTTGAGAAGAATCAGTTGAACAGCCAAAGGGATGGCGATGGTTTCGGGAGGATTCCAGTAACTTGCGAGTAGCCGAGCCGTCGGCCCAGTTTCTGGTCCTAGTGGAACCATCATCCAATACAAGCAGAAGAGAATCGAGAAGATCACGGCACCTCTGACGAGGGCGATTCTACCCGCAGGTAGGGCCGGTTGTCGCCACGAGGTTTCGTTGATCAAAAACTGTCGCTCTTCATCTCGGGATTTCATGGTCAGGATACCTCGAAGATCATTGCGATAAGAAACATGAGACTGATCGCAATATTGATTTGAAAGAACGAGATTTCTATTTTTTCCAAGTTTCCTTTGGAAATGATGAGGTGCTCAATAATGAGAAGAACAATGGTGATCAAGGTTGCTATCACCATAGAGAGGGGGAAACCCATCACGAAACAAAGCCCGCCCAGAAGGATCACCATCATCACGTGGCATAACTTTGAAATCAGTAACGCTTTGCCCACTCCAAAGCAGGCGGGGATGCTATTCAGTGATTGAGCCTGATCTACTTCCGCATCTTGACAAGCGTAAATGATGTCAAATCCAGTCGTCCAAAAGAGAACTGCAGTGCCTAATAACCATGGTATGGGATGACTTAAATCCCCGGTGACAACCAACCAAGCTCCCACAGGGGCTAAACCTAGACCGGTGCCGAGCACTGCATGACAAAGCCATGTGACTCTTTTTGTGTACGAGTACCCCAAGACTACGAGCAAGACGATGGGGGACAGCAGAAGTGCGATGGGACTGATCCACGCGCAGATCCCAATGAAGCCCAGTGCGGACACGATGGTTGCCGTGAGCACTTTGCCTGAGCTGAGACGTCCAGCAGGAATCGATCGCTCTGAGGTTCTGGGGTTTTTTCCATCTATATCTTTGTCAGCCCAGCGGTTGAAAGACATAGCCGCTGTCCTCGCGAAGGCGACGGCAAGAATGATCTGCAAAAAGGCGATGACGAGATGGGGGATTTCACGGGTGGTTTCTGAGGCAGCGAGGAAACCTGCTCCGATAGCAAATGGCATGGCGAACAGAGTATGGGAAATTTTGATCATTTCCCCGAACTCGATGAAGCTGCCCATTAAACCGGGTGGAGAGTCACTCGATCGAATCACCTCTCGGTACCCCACCGATGGAAAAGTTGGTTGTCGACTCCCAGATGGTCAAGGATTCGACTGACGACATAGTCGACTTGTTCCATGACTGAATCTCCCGGGTGTTGGTAAAAAGTAAGCACCGGAGGAATGATGGTGGCCCCTGCCTGAGAGAGGGTCAGCATGTTCTGTAAATGAATCTGATTCAGTGGAGCTTCACGGGGCACGATCACCAAAGGACGGCCTTCCTTGAGCATGACTTCCGCTGCACGCTTAATCAGATTGTCTGAAATACCGTGAGCGACACTGGCCACCGTGGTCATCGCACATGGGACTATCGCCATACCATCGATAGGAGCAGTTCCACTGGCAAAGGGGGCATAGAAGTTTTTTTCTCCCCATTCCGTCAGGTTTTCATGTTCCATATTGGCGAACAAACCACGGGTTCCCTGTGGAATACTCATTTCATCATGAGTGACCAGTTTGCCCGTTTTGGAGGCGACGAGATGGACATGATGTCCAGAATCGAGAAGAAAACGAACAAGGCGTTCGGCGATCACGGAGCCACTGGCGCCGCTGACACCCACCACGAGTTGTTTGGGGGATTCTGTTTTCTGCTGGTGAGGTGCGCTCATGATCTGGGCTTCCTTTCAGGAATCGTAACTTTGGTTATAGAGGCGGAAGTACCGAACCCCTAGCGTGACCTTCACTCAATGTACCACCGACTTCCAGCCACGCTCTAATCGCTTCGATTCGATTGGACTGTTGGGTGTCATTATCCCTGCGACTTGAATCGAGATCTCCATCAATCCACAAAAGTTGGGTTTGTGGTGTGATGACTTCCTCCGACAAAGAACCGATGAGAATACCGGTGAATCGCAGAATATTTGCTAGGGACTGAGCGGCTCTTTGTTCAACGAGGTCAAGGAAGACGGTACTTCTATCCATGGACCAACACTGATCACCTGGGCCGAGTAGGAACAATCTTGGACGAGGATTACGAATGGGAGCTTCCGAGATTTTCTCAAGAAGGTCTCCTGCAGGCGTGCCGGGGAGCATGACTGTGGCAAGGCTTCGCATCACTCGATCTCTTTGGTCTTTATGTTTCCCTGATTCTTGATCTTCGTCGTCTTCTGCGGCCAAACTCAAATCGAGGGCTCTTATCGAACTGAGTGGAATCCAACGGGAATCGGTAGGAGTGACCAATTCTAGGCGATCATTTTCGATTCGAGTTCGAATCGTGCGTCGAATTTTCAGTCGAGTATCGGGCAAATCTTTAACCCAATTACGGACGGGAAGCGACAACGATTCTGCCAGCTCGGAGACCTTCTCAGCTTCCTTGGCAGTCCCGCCGCGAAGACACCAGCCTTCACAGTTTTTTAGGCGGTAAGTCTCGTCGAACAGAACTTTACCCAGGTCTTGGGCCATCATTTTGGCGAACTGAGTGAGGTCTGTATTCAGCCCGGGAGCAGCAATCACATGGTGATTTTTCAGATCGATTTCACTCATGCTTTTACTGCCTCATGGACTGCGACATTCCCTGGGAATAAGGGACGCCATTTCACTGCGTGCAAGGGAGTACTGCGTATCACCTCCGCAAAGCGATTTCCGTCAGGCCAATCTTTCACCGATTCGTCAAGGTAACTGTAGGCTTTCACTTGTGAGCCGGAGAGTAGGTTTCCAATTCCAGGAAGAACCTTTCCTTGGTACCAATCGGAAAAAGGGCGTAACCAACGGTGAGTCATGGGTGTGAATTCCAACACCATTAATCGTCCACCGGGTTTTAGAACTCGCGATAATTCGCGCAATCCTGCTGGAAGATCCGCGACGTTTCTCATGCCGAAGCCCACCATCGCCCCATCAAAAGTATTGTCGGGAAATGGAAGATCGAGTGTGTCTGCATGAACAAGTTGAGGTCCTTTGAAAGGGCCTTTTTTTCGACGGCGTTTACGATCTCCTGTGAGCAACATCTGAATAGAGAAATCACTTCCGATCACATCCAGATTTGACTCTGCGGCGAGAGCCGCCATAGAGAGATCTCCAGTTCCGCAGCAGGCATCCAATACCTTGTGGCCTGGCTTCAACTGCAATGATTTGACCGCCTGATGTCTCCACCAAACATCGATGTTAAAAGACAACACGCGGTTGAGCAAATCGTAGCGAGGGGCAATTTCATCGAAGAGGCCACTGATCTTTTCCCCCGGTTTATCGAGGAATGGATGGGCTTTGTTTGCGTCAGCACTTGAGGGCGGTATTGAAGAGTTCATCGTGATTTCTTCCCCGGATCATCCAATGGGCATCATGACCGATACCTCATACTTCCGATCATGTGACTCGAATGGGTGCGGGGCAAGTAGATCAAGGACTTCAGTGCATGGTTGCTGGTCGATTTGGGTGATAGATTATGCTCAATGGTTAAATTTCGGGTCTTCATCGTAAGGGCCTGAATTCCCAAAGGAGCATCCGCATGAATCTGGCAAGTCCTCTGTCCGCCTTCTTTCCAGTGAATTCCTTTCCAGTGAATTCCTTTACTGTGAATTCCTTTACTGTGAATTCCTTTCCCGTGAATTCCTTTCCCGTGAATTCGCAGGGTTGGATTTTCGCGGGGATCATATGGGTGGGTGTCTTCGTATTTTCCCCACTTGGAGTTCATGTCAATGCTGCTGACGGCCCCTGTCTTCTAGATTCACGAAATTCGGCTGAAGAGTCTTCTGATAAAGATGAAATATTAGAGATGGGTATGAAGTGGGAGACCCCCTCCAAAGCGATTGAGAAATCAATACGGGATCTGAAACCACTCCTGATCGTGATTCAGTGTGAGGGGGATATTGAGACAGGATCAAAGTTGGAAGCCGTTCTGGAAGACCGTGCTGTTCAGTCGCTGGTTTCCGACGTGATTTTGCTGAGAGCTGACTGGGTCAAGAGTGGCGATGGTTGGATTTGGAAACCATTCCCTGAAGATTGGTCGGAATCTCGTAAAAGCGTTGAAGATTCGGAACGAAAAAATCTGTCAAAAATATTCGGAAAACCTAAAGGTAAAACAGTCGTAGCATTGTTTGATCCCTACCTGAACAAAGGAACTCCTTTCAAGGGGAGTCAGTTGAAAGCCTCCAAAGTTCGTAAAGTATTGAGGGCGACTCTCAAGGTTTGTCAGGTGTATTCCCGTTCAAGGAAAGCTGGAGAGCAGTTGCTCGATCAGTCACAACTTCTTGTTCAAGACCAGAAAAATAAAGATGCCATCCGACTGATGACTCAACTCGATTCATTGAAGTTTCCTGAAAGAGAGCCATTACTGGAGCGTCGAAGGAAATTGCATGAGATTCTTGAGATTCGTTGGAAGAACCGGCGATCAGACGCTCGAGAGATGGAACTGAATCAAAAACTTGCTGCAGCCGCGTCAAGTTACGAAGAGATCCTTAAAGAGTTTCCTCATCCACCTTGGGAGAAAGAGATTCGCGAAGATATCGGTAGGGTCTGGCGCAGGATTCAGGGACCAGGGGGAGGTGGAAAATGAGTTCTTCTCCTACGGAAGGCCTCGATCCTTCTACTTTGGAAATCAAATCTGCGGAGCAATGCTGGGAGCATTTTGAGTCAGGCGAATCAGGAGTTCAGGAAGCCATTTCCCGGGCACGAGAATCTGTTTTAGTCGCCTCTTCGCTTTGGGCTGAGACGATGCGAGGTACCGGAAGAGTGATCGGTTTAGGGGCTGGAACCAGTGGCCGTCTCTTGGCCCTTGAAATGGCAGAATGGGGACCCACTTTCTCCGTCCCTGAGGATCGTTGTTATGCCCTTGTGGCCGGGGGTGACATGGCTCTCACTCGAGCCGTAGAAGGTGCTGAAGATGATGGAGACGCCGGTAGAAAAGCGATTGAGGACCTCAAGGTCTCAGAGAACGATTTGGTGTTAGGAATCTCGGCTTCAGGAATGGCTGACTTTGTTGCTCAAGGGTTGGAGGCTGCAGGTTCATTGGGAGCAAAGCGAGTTTTTATTACCGGGAATCCCGCCGCAGTGGTTCCGGGACCCGGTGGAGTCATCCCAATCCTGATTGCGACGGGATCGGAGACGGTTGCAGGTTCCACTCGATTGCGGGCTGCCACAGCAACTCACAGGATCTTGCAAAGGATTTCGACGATGGGGGCTCTTCGCTTGGGCTGGATATATAGAGGCCGCATGGTGATGATGAAGCCGACAAATCGAAAACTCAGAGCTCGCGCCCTGACTATTGTGTCTCAACTGGCAGACGTCTCAGAAAAACGTGCTGATAGCCTTATATCTATGTGCAGTAATGATTTAAGGCTTGCTGTGGCCTGTGGGTGGCTCGGGAAACCTGCAAAAGAGACCGAGACGCTATTGGATGCAGCACAGGGGCAATTAGAGCTGATTTGGCAGTACTTGGAGCCTCTGAAGGAGGGGAGTATGACGTCCAATCAACTTGCAGAAAGGTCCGATGGGGCCTAATCTCCTAAGATCCCTGTCGGAGGTGGTTCAACGTTAACCACTGCGCCTGGTACAGATTTTGAGATTTGTAACCGGAAGATTCAGGGAGAGAAGATCGATGGAACAGAGGTAAAGATGTCGACCCAAAGCCCAGACCGCACCCCATCTGAGAAGATCGAAATGATTCGTGAGACCCTCCTTGAAGGAGCTCGCAAGGTCCCCGCAATGACCTCGGAAACATTGTCGAATACGGCTGATCAACTGCGTGATCGTGTGATTCAGTCCGTCAATTCGATCAAGGATACGTCCTTCGTCGATCACATCTGCTCACCCCCGCAGATGCTGAAGTTTTAGCCACTTCCCTCAGGAAGTCCCCAATCCAAAGAGTCTTTGGCAATTCTCGGTCGTCGCCGAGATGAGCTCGTTCGTGCCTACTTTTCTGACGCGTGCGAGAGCCTCTGCAGTATGAAGTGAATGGACGGGTTCATTGCGTTTACCCCTGACCGGTTGGGGAGCCAGAAAGGGACTGTCCGTTTCTAACAGCAATCGATCGGAGGGGACGATGGTTGCCGCATCTCTGAGATTTTGAGCTTTGGGGTAGGTGACATTTCCTGCGAATGAGACGTACCAACCCAGATCGATGGCTCTGCGAGCCTCTTCGACGGTCCCTCCAAAGCAATGGAAGACTCCGGTCACTCCTTCACCGTTCTCTGAAATGACGTCCAGAGTATCGGACCAAGCTTCGCGACAATGGATCACCACGGGCAGTTGACGGCGGCGAGCCAGATCGAGCTGTGCGATGAAAGCCGGCTTCTGAACTTCAGGCGAGACATCCTTCCAATAGTAATCCAGACCGATCTCTCCTATGGCGACGATCTCTTGAGGATGACGCTCACATAATCGATCGATGGCATCGAGAGTCGAGTTCAACTCGTCCGTTGAGAATTGCGAGTGGGTCGGATGAATCCCCACAGCAGCATGGCAAAACCCAGGATACTCTTCAGCGAGTGAGATTACTTTTTCGCTGGTTTCAAGATCGATACCAATATTGATAATCGAAATGAAACCCGCATCTCGAGCACGCTGAATGACCTGATCTCGGTCTTCATCAAAGCGGTCGAAGTAGAGATGTGCATGGCTGTCGATGGCATTCGCAGGCATGTGCTGAACTCCTGATCACGTGTACTTGTTGGAGGCGATTCGAATAGTGGCAGGGATCATCATGATGGAATTTAAGTGTGAATGGAACAAGATCACTCTGGGGCTTCCCAAGTCTTGACGCGGCCATCTATCCAGCACCCGAGGATTTTTCCATTGAGGGCACGTTCGAGCACTCCGCCACTTCCTTGAGGCACAGAGACCGCGACGAGGTCAGCGGGGTCTCCGGCTTGGAGTTTTCCGCTACCGAGTAGATGAGATTGGCCTAATCCAGACAGCCATTCTCGTGGGGCAGTTGTCACCATTCGCCAGAGATCTATGGCAGGAATGGTTGGGGCTGCCTTCTGTGCAGAGTTCATCTCTTTGAGCATAGAAAGGTGACCTGCAGAAATCTGACCGTCGGTCCCCAAAAGAACCGGTACACCCTGACTCAGTGCTTGGGGTGCCGGATGAGGAGGACGATTAAAGTAGGCGTGAGAAGAAGGACACCAAACGAGAGCCGATCCGCTCTCCGCAATCATGGCCATTTCTTCCGTGGTGCAATGGTTGCCATGGATGATCAATCCCGGACTCGATTTCTCGGGGTTTCCCAGGGATTTCAATAGATTCGTTTTACGTACAAACTCCGAAGGGTCGGCTCCGAAGCGCTGGAGGAATTTTGCCCCAGGGCCAGTGCCGGTATCGAGAAGTTCTCTTTCCCAAGCGGCTTCGGCGATATGCATAGCCCAGGGTAATCTCTTTTTTGCAGAGAGTTGGATCAAAGAGTTCAGGATTTCAGGATGAACTGTGTAGGGAGAGTGGGGCGAGAGGGCTCTCAATTCTCTTCGAGGATCAGTCGTTCCATTCAGGAATTCTATCCAAGCATCTGAATTGTCATCTTCTCTCGTCAGTGCGATCACTTCACGGAAGATGACTCTTTTGAGATCTGAATACTGAATGGCATCGAGCACGTGTCCCTCAGGATCAATATCGAAGACCGCAGTTGTTCCCGCAGCGATGGATTCCTCGATCCCCTTCGCAGAAATTTCCTTCAGCTCTTCTCCGAGAGCTCTTCGGGATTGAACCACTGATCCCAACCAGTCTTCGAAACTTCCAGGAACTCGATCACCATCTCTCGGGAGGCTCAAATCGAGATGGACATGAGAATTGACCCACCCGCAACTGAGGAGAGTATTCTCAAGGTGAAGATCTGACTCACCCGGGGCCAGTATCTCCTGAATGATGCCGTTCTCGATGACGAGCCTGCCGGCCTCGACAGAATCGGCTCCTGTGAAGATATGATCCGCAGAGATACGCATCCCCGCCCCTTTCTTGAGTCTCATCTTTCTTGAGTCTTATCGTGAATCCTGAAGTCGTGGCATCCCCGGAGGCGACGGACTCTGTTATCATGTTCGCACGCCCAGTCTGGAGGATCGATGCGTCCGGAACCAGAAGACATGCCAGGAACCTTTAAAGGTATCGATCGTTTGTCCCCGATGAGATTCGATGTGAATCTTCTTTTAGGGGTCATTCTGTGCCTGTTCCAGGCAGGATGCAGTGGAGGAGATCAACTCTCCCTGCGAAAGGACTCACCAGAAATTTTAAAGCCCCAGAGCCGGATTGTATTTTCACGTCCCGGGGAATCTTTGGAACAGGTGGCTCATCGAACAGGTTTTCAACTTGCGGTGCTCGAAAATTTGAATCCGGAGCTTCAGGAAATTGAACTGAATTCTGGGACTCAAGTTCGCTGCCCGATTGGCCAACCTGGAGTTCGGAAAGTAGAAAATGGAACCTGACGACGTCACTATTACTGAGCAGATTCAGTCATAGTGTTAGTTTTAATGTTGTCGGGAAAGTCGAGTTCTCTAGGAGAAGTCGATGGTGTGTTGAAAGAAATCAGGAGTAGATGAACGACAAGAAAAATTCCACTTCGGCCCGCCTTCGATCGGAGAATGTTGAAGATCAGCTTCTGGCTCCCTATGCGATGCGGAGCAGAGACAGTCGTGGTCGTCAGCACCCCGAGCCGATGGACGAATTTCGGACCGTGTATCAGCATGACAGAGATCGGGTGATTCATTGCACCGCATTTCGAAGGTTGGAATACAAGACGCAGGTTTTCGCCAACCATCAAGGTGATCACTACAGAACGAGATTGACCCATACTCTGGAAGTGGCTCAGGTTTCGAGAGCAGTGGCTCGAAGACTGGACCTCAATGAGGATCTTGTTGAGACCATCGCTCTCGTTCACGATGTGGGGCATCCACCATTTGGACATGCTGGAGAGAGAGAATTGGCAGGCCGGATGTCGAGCCATGGGGGATTCAACCATAATCGTCATGCTCTTCGCGTTGTGGATCTTCTCGAATCTAGGTATCCGGAATTCCCAGGTCTGAATTTGTCTTGGGAAGTCCGTGAATCGATCGTGAAGCATTATGGGAAATTCGATGAACCTGAACTGGCCGCTTTTTCACCAGGCGAGCCTCCTACGCTTGAAGCACAACTCGCTGATATTGGAGATTCGTTGGCTTACGACAGTCACGATCTCGACGACGGATTAAGGTCCGGCGTTCTCGATCTGAAAGAGTTGAGTTTGATCGATATCTTCAAAAGGGCGATGCAAAAGGTTGAGGATCGATACGGTCGAGGAATTTCGAACCGCGCATTTGTTGCGCGATGTGTATCGGGAGTGATCGCTGATCAAGTGAATGATCTCGTGACGACAAGCCGGGAAAGAATCAAGAATTTGACGGGAGTGGCAGAGGTGAGATCACACGATGGTCCGCTCTTGGGTTTTTCTCCTTCTATGACTTCTGACAAGGCTCAACTTCAAGGGTTCCTCCAAGAAAAACTATATCGAGATCCATACTGTGTCAGAGTTTCCCAGAAGGGGAGACGCATGGTTGCTGCTCTCTTTGAAGAATTTGTGAGAGAGCCTGCACAGTTACCCTCGGAGCACTTGGCACGCTGTGCAGAGATTGGTCGTGAGCGAGCGGTGTGTGATTATCTTGCTGGAATGACGGATCGATATTGTGCTCAGGAATATGAACGGCTTTTCATGCCGCACGGGAGTGACCCTGGGAGGCTCACCTGATGAGGTACTGGTCCATAGTTGTCGCTGCTGGAGATGGAACTCGGCTGGGCCAGCCTGTAAGAAAGGCTGCCGTTCAAATTTCAGGGCAAACTTTGGCCACGATTTCATCGCGGGCGAGTTGTCAGCATGTCGGGTGTGAAGGTCTGATTCTGGTGGTTCACTCAGACGATGTCGAAATTGCAGCGAACTGGGTTCACTCGATCGAACTTGGCGATCTCTCCTCGAAAGTGGTCGTCGGTGGAAGTTCTCGGAGAGAAAGTGTTCGAAGGGGATTTGAGGCTATCGATGCCGCCGGTGACGACTTGGTCGCGATCCATGATGCGGCGAGACCCCTGTTGCACCCCGATGATCTGGGCAGGGTTCTCGAGGAAGCGGAGAGGTCTGGCGCAGCAATTCTCGCAAGTCCGGTAACGGACACACTGCATCGGGGGGACGGAAATGCCCGCTGGAATGAAATCGTCGACCGAGAGAACCTATGGCAAGCCCAGACTCCCCAGGTCTTTCGTCATGAATTGTTGAAAAGTGCTCTTGCCCATGCTGCCCTTGCCGAAGGCGATGGCGCTGGCACTGACGAAGTCGAAGGAATGGCCCATATAGGCCAGCCTGTCCAGATGCTGGAGTCTCTGCACCCTAATCCGAAGATTACCACCCCCGCAGACCTTCATTTCGTCGAGTTCATGACATCTTTTCCGGGGCGTTGAGAAGGGTTTTTTGGGCGATCGAGAGAAACAATATGGGAGTCCTTCCCCGTCTCTCTTGACCCGGAGCCCCGTATTGAGCAGACTCACATGATACCTGTCAGGTATAAAGTGGGCATCGAGGCTCATGTGAATCGCAACCCTTAGGTGCGCACCTCGGTTTCCAAAGATTTAGATCCGGGAGTTCAATCCGAACTCCCCTGTAGCGGGGAAGGGGAATTACCCCATGTTAAAAACATATAATGTCGTCACTTTGATCGCCTTTGTTGCGACTCTCCTAGTGGGTGGTGTCTTAGAAGCTCAAACCACCATCGGTGGAGATGTTAAACCCAAGAGAGCATTGAGATTAACCATTAGTGGTGACCTGTCTCTTTCATTCGTGGACCGGAGCAGCAGTTTCGGAGACGCCGCTCTCGGGGACGGTTCGGGTGGAGCAGGAAGTCCGCTGGCCGCAAATTGGGCTGAGCCTGTGCGCGATGGATTCTTTATCGATCCCATCTTCCAAATCGAATTGGATGCAGAAGTGTCTGAGGGAGTGAATGCTCTCATCAGTCTAGAGACTCCGTTTGACGCCAGTGAAAATCTGCGTGACGGGCAACTTCCTCTCGGAGTGGATGAAGCGAAGATCAGTTGGAAGGGTGCCATGAACCCTGATCTGAATCTTGAAATGGGATTGGTTCACTACGATCTTGATTTGGCCGGAAATGGTCATCCCATGTTCCTGAGCCTCGGAAATTCAGAGAGTGCTTTTGATAACCCCAATGCAGGCTTTGACGTCGGGACTCCTCAGTCCAGCTCTGCGGGTCTTGTTGATTCGCTGAATCCGTCCGGCGTGGTGGGGTACTACGATTTGGGAGAGAACTCCGTCGACGTACTCATGTTCGATCTCTCTTCGCTGAATGATGAGTCCTTGTTTGGATTCGTCTACAACATGCCTCTCGATGCTGGGGATTACAGCGGCGAGATGGGATTCACATTCGTCAACACCAAGAATGACGGAGGCTCTGATTTGTTCACCTTCGGTGGTGGAGCCAATGTTTCCGGCGAGGATGGACTCAAGTTTTACGGTGAACTCTACCTTCAGACCGGTGATTACGGATCCGGTGTAGGTGCGGGCACGATCGACCAGGATGCACATGCTTTCCTTGCGGGAGTACGTTACGACATTCCAGAGATCGATGACGATTCTGCGCCATGGATCGATGTCTCCATTTGGGATTACTCCGGTGACAGTGATTCCGCTGACGGGAAAAACGGGAACTTCGTCTCTTACGAGTTCAACAATGACACAGTGGTTCTCGAAGACGCCTACTATGGACTCGATCTCGATACCAACTACAGAGCCTTCAAGTTCAAAGGAGGAATGAATCTTTCTCCGGAGTGGTCGATTCAGGCCATGTACGCATACGCGTACTTGAATTCGAACTCGGGAGGATTTGGATCGAACCCCTCCAACAATAGTGACAAGTTGGGTGACGAGTTTGATATTCGCGCCACATACAGAGCGACAGATTTCCTGACTTTCCACCTCAATGCAGGCACACTTCAAAATGCCAAGGCATTGGGTGTCGGCTCTGGAGTTGAAGTGATGACTCTGACTTCAGAGGTTCGTTTCTGATTTTTCAGACAACGATTGAAAAAGGGTCCCCGGGTTTCATTCCCGGGGACCCTTTTTTTTGGTATCGCTGTAGAAACTCGCAAGAAGACCCCAGAGGCCCTACAATCCTCAATCCACAGCCTCTCATGAGTGTTTGTTTGCATGAGTGTTTGATTGCATGAGTGTTTGATTGCATGAGTGTTTGATTACAGGAGTGAATCTATGACGTTGAATGATGATCAAGCATCGAGACAACCCGATCACTTGTCGAAAGATGATTCTTCATCCGAATCTCAAACCCCATCGAGAAGAGTGGGACTGGGGACTGATCGTCATCGTCTTGAAGAAGGCGAGTCTTTGGTTCTCGCAGGAATCAGAATCCCTTCTCCGTTAAAAGCGGTCGCCCATTCGGATGGAGATGCATTATTGCATGCTTTAGCGGATGCGATTTTGGGAGGGTGCGGTGAGAGTGACATTGGAACTCATTTCCCAGATGACGATCCTCGCTGGAAAGATGTCGATTCGACAATATTGATCGAAGAGGTTCTTCTACTCGCGGAAAAAAAAGGTTGGGTTCCAGTCCAGATTGATACGGTTGTCCACTTGGAAAAACCCCGACTCAAGGAGTATGTACCGAAGATGAAAATGAATCTCGCTCAACTGTTGGGCATCTCCGAAGATGCTATTGGTCTGAAAGCCAAGACCGCTGAAGGTCTCGGACCTGTGGGTGAAGGCCTCGCTGTCGATACTTTCGCCATCGTTCAACTAGAGAGGACAGGAAACTGATGACTCTCAAGCTCTGGAACACTATGGCGAATGCCCTCGTCGAACTCGAACCCATCCACGCTGGTGAGGTTCGTATGTACAACTGCGGACCTACTGTTTATAGCGATCCTCACATTGGGAATTTCCGTTCATTCCTCATGGCAGATTTGTTGAGGAGGACTTGTGATCAAAGGGGATACAAGACGACCCAGATCATGAATATCACGGATGTGGGGCATCTGACGACAGATGACGTGGCAGACGCAACAGGTGAAGACAAACTAGAAAAGAAAGCACGTGAAGAGGGTTTAGATCCCTTCGAGATCGCAAGGAACTACGAACAAATTTTCCACGAGAACGCCGATCAACTTCACGTGCGCAAGGCTCACGAGTACCCAAGAGCGACCGATCACATTCCTGAGATGATCGAGATGATTGAGCAACTCATTGAAAATGGTCTTGCCTATTCGGTCGAAGGCGTCGGGGTGTATTTTCGAGTCAACGCATTTGATCAATATGGATGTCTTTCCGGAAACACTGTTGAGAATCTTGATTCGGGATCAAGAGTTGCAGTGGACGACCGGAAAGAATCAGCGCACGACTTTGCACTTTGGAAAATCGATGATAAACACCTCATGCAGTGGGAGAGTCCTTGGGGAAAAGGATTCCCTGGTTGGCATATCGAATGTTCTGCGATGAGCTACAAATTCTTGGGTGGTACCTTCGATATTCACACCGGTGGTGAGGATAATATTTTTCCCCACCATGAATGTGAGATTGCGCAATCAGTCGGATCCGGTACCGGCGATTTTGCGAAAGTTTGGGTACATGCTCGGCATCTTCTTGTCGACGGTGAAAAGATGTCGAAAAGCAAAGGTAACTTCTACACCATCAATGATCTTATTGAGAAGGGTTACAGAGGTTACGAAATTCGTTACAGCTTGATCGCAAGTCACTACAGGCAGCCGATGAATTTCACCATCGGAGGACTGGATGGAGATGCCAAAGCTTTGCAAAGAATCCGATCTTTGCGTGAGAAGTTAGAAAAGTGGAGTGCCGATCCTTCAGAAGTCATCGAAGGATTAGAGGTTGAAATCGAGACCGCCAGAAATGGATTCAATGACGCCATCGATGACGATCTCAACATTTCTGGAGCCCTCGGAGTGCTCCATGAAACGGTTCGATCTCTGGGTCGGCAGGAGCCCAAGGGGGACTCGGCGAGGCTCGCTTTGGGATTTTTGAGTCACTGCGATGAAATTCTTGGAGTAATTTTTGTCGAGGAAACATCGGAAGAGGACGGATTATCGGAAGAGCAGCAGTCTTGGGTGTTGGGACGTGAACAGGCCCGAAATGACAAAGACTGGGCTCTTGCCGATGAATTACGGGATAAATTGCAAGAATCCGGCATTTTGATTGAGGATGGACCTGAGGGAATGACGTGGTCCCGTATTCGATAGTTTTTTTGCGAATCAGGATCGATCTTTCGGAGAGGCTTGCAGGAAACTGAACCTATCGATATCGTTCTTCTCGCAAGACACCTGGGCTAGCGTAGCTCAGCGGTAGAGCTCCCGCCTTGTAAGCGGGTGGTCGTGGGTTCGACTCCCACCGCTAGCTTTCATAAAGCTCTTCTTTGTAAGGGCTTATGGGTGTATTCCGGGTGAGTGACCAGGTGGGAAAGTACTGAATTATCAGTACTTTCCTGACGTTTGTACTGTTCAGGAGCCGGAAAGAGAACGAAGAGAATCGGGGGGGTGTGCCCGAGTGGTTAAAGGGACTTGGCTGTAAACCAAGTGCGTCAGCTACGTAGGTTCGAATCCTACCGCCCCCAGTCTCTTCGTCCTCTTTTTAGCCAAATAAGCGGATTTGCTTGAAAGAAGCGTCCTGAAGTCGTCTCATTGCACACTTCGCACTTCACGGGAGTTTCAGAGATTCCCCTTGAGTGAACGTTGCTGTCTGGAAAGTTTCGCTGAGTGACAAGTGGTATCTGCGAAAAGAGATACCGGCGAAAAGAGATGGATGCAGAGCGAAGGCATCGTCGAGGAAAAAGAGGACGTCTTTTGACTTCCAACTTTTCCTAGAGTGTTGAAAGAAGTTTCGACACGTTCGAAGGATCACTTCGTTGCGAGTAGACGTTTGACTTCTGCGTGATCGGTTTTGTTGCGATGCGACAAACTGAAAACCAAGGAGTCGCATTGACAGTGTGAACAATTTGCGGGTGTAGCTTAGTGGTAAAGCCCCAGCCTTCCAAGCTGGTCATGTGGGTTCGATTCCCATCACCCGCTCCAAGGAATTCAGCAACACAGATGTGAAGTCGTGTTGTATTGACATTAGAGAACAGGGCTGCTGTAGCTCAGCTGGTAGAGCACGTCCTTGGTAAGGACGAGGTCACGGGTTCAAGTCCCGTCAGCAGCTCCAGACAATCGGACCTACACACGAGTGTAGGGATAAATCAAGAATAGTTACGCTGTAGCCGTGTCACGAGGGTGGCAGGTGGGGCGGGAAAAAGAGACCCTAACGAGCGATGAAAATCGGTCTGAGGGCGAGGAGATTGGATCATGGCGAAGGAAGTCTTCGTACGCGACAAGCCTCATTGCAACATCGGAACCATTGGTCACGTCGACCACGGAAAAACGACCTTGACCGCAGCGATCACGAACGTGCTCGCCGAGGCCGGTCTGGCCGAGAAGCAGGCGTTTGACCAGATCGACAATGCACCTGAGGAAAGAGAGCGTGGTATCACGATTGCCACCGCTCACGTTGAATATATGACGGAAGCGCGTCATTACGCTCACGTCGATTGTCCGGGACACGCGGATTACGTCAAAAACATGATCACCGGAGCCGCCCAAATGGATGGCGCTATTCTGGTGGTTTCTGCTGCTGACGGTCCGATGCCCCAAACTCGGGAGCACATCCTTCTGGCTCGCCAGGTCGGAGTGCCGAAGATCGTTGTCTTCATGAACAAGGCCGACATGGTCGATGACGAGGAGCTCATCGAGCTCGTCGAAATGGAGATCCGCGAACTTCTGAGCTATTACGAATTCCCAGGAGATGATATTCCAATCATCAAGGGGTCTGCGTTGAAAGCTCTTGAAGCTCCAGGTAGCGATGCCGCTGCACCGATCCTCGAGCTCATGAAGAGTGTCGATGATTACATCGAGATTCCTGAGCGTGATTCCGCCAAGGACTTCCTGATGCCTGTGGAGGACGTGTTCTCCATTGAAGGTCGTGGAACCGTGGTGACGGGTCGTATCGAGCAGGGAATCGTCAAGACCGGTGACGAGATCGAAATCGTGGGAATCAGAGATACCCAGAAGACGACTTGCACTGGTGTCGAAATGTTCCAGAAGACTCTCGACGAGGGTCAGGCAGGCGACAACGTGGGTGCGCTGCTTCGTGGAACCAAAAAAGAAGAAGTGACCCGGGGTCAAGTCTTGGCGAAGCCAGGAAGCATCACTCCTCACACGGAGTTCGAAGCTGAGGTATACATCCTTTCCAAGGACGAGGGTGGACGCCACTCTCCGTTCTTCAATGGATACCGCCCGCAGTTCTACTTCCGTACCACCGACGTCACTGGAAACACCGAAGTTGTCGGTGCGGACATGTGCATGCCGGGTGACAACGCCACCATCAAAGTGACATTGATCCAGCCCATCGCCATGGACGAGGGCTTGCGCTTCGCTATTCGCGAAGGAGGCAAGACTGTCGGTGCTGGTGTGGTGAGTAAAGTCGTTGAGTAAGAGACCGGTTTTCCGGTAAGTTCGACCGGGAACGCCGTGGTGCCCAATGAGGTACCACGGCGTTCCTGCTCCCTCAGAAGCGATAGCGCAGGTGTGATTGCGCAGGTGTGATTGCGCAGGTGTGATTGCGATTGGGGAGCGAAGGTTGCTTGAGAGAGGTTCGACATTAGAGGTTCGACATTAGAGGGCAGTAGCTCCAATTGGTAGAGCAGCGGATTCCAAATCCGCGGGTTGGGGGTTCGAGTCCTCCCTGCCCTGCCAACCTCTGCAGGGTCGAATTAGTAACGTGTGGAATGCAGTTCGTTGCCCGTCAGGCTGACAGTTCTTCCTTCGCATTGGGTTTGCGAAGGGTGCCGTCATGCCGAGTCGTTGGAAAAAATCGCTAATGCGATTCAGAGAAGGGTGAGAGTCGATGAGTTTTCGTCTCTACAAAGAAGGACAAGGCAAATGGGCACGTGGTGCTCTTGCGGTCATCCTTTTTGGCGTGGGTCTCTTCGCTACCATTTCCATTGCAGACTGGCTTGAAGGTAACGGCTACGGAGATGCCGATTTGTTCACGATACCGTTCCTTGAGTTCGGTGTTCAGGTCAGATCGCTGCTTTCCGTTGGTGTTCTTTTGCCATTCGTGTTGGCAGGGATCTGGTACTACAACAAACCCACTTTGAGTGACTTCCTGATCGATACGGAAGCCGAACTTGAGAAGAAGGTGACGTGGCCGACTCGTGAAGAGACAGCCAGGAACTCTCTGGTAGTGTTTGCCACTGCCGTGATCATCTTGGGTTGGATAACCGTTGCTGACGGATTGTTACGTAAGTTGCAAAGTGTGATATACGGATGATTTCCGAATCTTTGAACTCCGAGGAAGTCGAACCCGAAGTGGGTGAGGAATCAATCGTGTCCGGAGAATCCGGATCCGATGATACATCTGTCGAAGGCATGGAAGCCTCTGGCGGAACTTTCGAAGAGGAACAAGATGCTTCTAGTGAAATTGAAGCGACTGACAGTCATGTTGAGGATGCCGACGAGGAGACGGAAGAGTCTCCTGCTCCGGTGATGCCCAGCATGATCAAGCCAGAAGCCGGCATGGAAGACGAACTCACTCATGAGTGGTACGTTGTCAAGGTGGCGAATGGCCGAGAGGATACTCTTTCTCGCAAGGTCGAGAGAAAGTTGGCGCTCAGTGGTCTCGATAAATATGTGAGGAACATTGCAGTTCCGAAACAGAAAATTATCGAGATTAAAGACGGTAAGAAGCGTGTGCGGGAACAGAAACTTTACCAAGGCTACTTCTTCATGGAGTGTCAGTTGGTCGACGAGATTTGGTACCTGTTGCGCGAAGTTCAAGGAGTCGGATCATTTGTCGGTGGCGGAGCCGTCGATAAACCGATGCCTATGACGCCTGAAGAAGTCAGGAAACTAAGAGACATGATGGAGCAGCGCGAAAGTGAAGTGCAGCCCGAACTGAAGATTGACGTGAAGAAGAATGATGCAGTAAAGGTCAAGGACGGCCCCTTCGAGAATTTCGAGGGTGTTGTCGAGGAGATTCAGCCGAAGACCGGAAAGCTACGCGTGATGGTCACGATTTTCGGCAGGGACACTCCGGTAGACCTAGAATACTGGCAAGTAGAAAAAACCTGATCTCGATTTTATCGAGATCCCAGCGGGAGGGTGGAGTGTTGTCAGCTCCATTCGTTGACCGCAGGAATAGGCAGAGATCATGGCAAAAGAAACTACCGGTCTGATCAAATTGCAGGTACCAGGCGGGAAGGCTACACCAGCTCCTCCCGTAGGTCCGGCACTGGGTCAACATGGCGTCAATATTGGAGAGTTCGTACAGCGATTTAACGCTGAGACGGCAAGTCAACAAGGACTTGTCATTCCAGTAGTGATCACCGTTTACTCAGATCGTACTTTTGATCTGGCATTTAAATCCCCACCTGCTGCTGTGCTGATCAAGAAAGCCGTCGGTCTCGAAAAGGCTGCGAATGATCCAGGGCACGAGGTCGTGGCAAAGATCTCTAATGATCAAATCAAAGAGATCGCAGAAACAAAAATGAATGACCTCAATGCGGCCACGATCGAAGCAGCGATGCTGATGATTGCTGGAACTGCCCGAAGTATGGGCATAGAGGTGGGGGACTGATGCCAAGAACCAGTAAAAGACACTCCTCCAACAAGGGCAAAACAAATAGGCATGAGGCACTTCCTTTGGCAGAAGCCGTGAAAACCATCATGGGTTTTCAGGCCGCCAAGTTTGACGAGACTGTTGAAGTGGCAGTTCGTCTCGGAATCGATCCTCGTCAGGGTACGCAAAATATTCGCGGAGCATTTTCCCTTCCTCACGGAATCGGAAAAGAAGTTCGGGTGATCGCATTTGTCGATGGACCCGCTGCCGACGAAGCCAAAGCCGCCGGAGCCATTGAGGTTGGTGGCGAAGAACTAGCAGCGAAAGTCGCTGGCGGTTGGTTCGACTTCGATGTCGCCATCGCGCACCCTTCAATGATGAGATTTGTCGGAAAGCTCGGTAAGGTTTTGGGACCACAAGGCAAGATGCCGACGCCCAAATCCGGAACCGTGACCACTGACGTCTTGACCGCTGTGAAAGAGTTCGTTGCAGGAAAAATTGAATTCCGCAACGACGCCGGCGGCATCGTCCATGCACCTGTGGGGCGACGAAGTTTTGGTGAAACCCAGTTGGTCGAAAATGTTCAAGCGTTCGTTTCTCACCTTGAGAGATTGCGCCCGAATACGATCAAAGGGGTCTACATGAAAAAAGTATTTATCAAGTCAACCATGTCGCCCTCAGTGGCGATTCAGTTGGCGCAGTAGGAGCAGGTAAGCTGGAAAGGGGGCTCCATGGCCCGCAGACTGAAGGTGATGATGACGAAGCAGTTGTCCACGCACCTCGATGATTCCGAAGACTTGCTCCTCGTAGATTTCTCGGGGTTAAGTTCCTCGGAAGACTTTGGAGCACGTACGAAACTGCGTGAAGCAGGTCTCAGTGTGAACGTTGTCAAGAACTCCCTTCTTAAGAGAGTCTTGACCGAGCGTGGCACAGAGTTCCCAGATGCCACTTTTTCGGGGCCGTTGGCTCTGATCAATGGTGAAGCGGATGCGATCACTGCGAGTAAAGCAGTGGCTGGCATGCGAAAAGAGCTCGGGAAAAAGTTGCTGATCAAGGGCGGAGTCCTTGAAGGCTCTGTTCTCGGCCCCGATGATGCTGAAAAATTAACAAAGATGCCAAGCGTTCAGGAAACGCAGGCAGCGGTCGTTTCCGCGATTGCCGGACCGCTGACTGGCCTGGTCGCCATTACTCAGAATCTGCTCACTGGAATTCCCGGTGTTGTGCAGGCAATCGCTGACAAAAGAAAAGAAGAAGGGGAGTAGCTGACATGTCGGATGAAGCTGCAACCGAGACTGAAAAGGCACCACCTAGCGAAAAGGTTGGCGCCATCATGGAAAGCATCAAGGGCCTGAGTGTCATGGAGCTTGTCGAATTAAAGGATGTCCTTGAGGACGAGTTTGGCGTCAGCGCGTCTGCCATGCCTATGGGTATGCCCATGATGGCTGCTGGCGACGGTGACGGTGGTGCAGCCGAGGAGAAGACCGACTTCGATGTCGTTCTCACCGGCGACGGCGGCAAAAAGATCCCTGTGATCAAAGCTGTTCGTTCCATCACCGGATTAGGACTTAAAGAAGCCAAAGAGCTTGTTGAGTCTGCGCCGAAAGCGGTCAAAGAGGGCATTCCTAAAGATGAGGCCGAGAAGTTAAAGGCCGAGCTTGAAGAAGCCGGTGCATCGGTCGAAATCAAGTAGTGCTTGAGCGCTTAGTGATTTGAAACTCGACTCTACGTCGCCCATGAAGGTTTCCTTCATGGGATATCGGCGTTTATTGGTCGGGTAAGGGTCCTTGGTGTGAATATGAGCTGGGGAGCATCCTTGCGAGGGATGCCTCTCCGGGACTCAAGATCCAGTGGTAGGTCCCGGAGGGAGTCCGGGTCTGGAAGGATCTTGAGAGGTCCCGGGCAGCCGTCAACGGGTTGTCCAAGTAGTCCATCTCGCTCGGAAACACACAGTTTCCGTCATGAAGGTTGCTGATCGAGAAATGCTGGGTCGCTTTCTCGGTCATGTGGGACTCATGGGTTGAAGGTCACAGAAGCCAATCGCTCTGTGTGCTGCTTCCGCCTATGAAGAAAGCAGGTATCCATGTCGTCAGATTTTTCGGCGTCAGTGGAACGTGGAAAGAGACCAGTCAAAGTATTTGGCAGTGGTCTCCGAGCCGTTCAGATTCCTAATCTGATGGAGTTGCAAATCAATGCATACTCTCAGTTTTTACAACGGGATGTCCATTGGGCAGACCGGGACAATATTGGACTTGAGTCGATTCTCAGGGAAATCTTTCCCATCGAGAGTTACGACGGTTCCATCAACCTGACGTACCTCGGGTACGATCTGGGAAGTCCCCGTTACACCGTTGATGAGTGTCGCCAACTCAAGTTGACGTACGGTGCACCTTTTAAGATTCGTCTCCAGCTTGTTAAAGAAGGCGGAGAGACTCTTGAGGAAGAAGTGTACCTAGGAGAGATTCCTCTGATGATCGGCGGCGGTGAATTCATCGTCAACGGATCAGAGCGAGTCATCGTCAGCCAGTTGCATAGATCTCCTGGAGTCGATTTCAGTGCCGAAATCCACACGGGTGATGTCAAATTGCACTCCTGCCGAATCATTCCCGAGCGTGGATCTTGGGTTGAATTCAATGTCACCAAAAAGGGTGCTCTCTCTGTCAGAATTGACCAGAGTGGAAAATTCCCTGCTTCCATGTTGCTGAGAGCCATGGAGGAAGAGTTTGGAACATCCACCGCACTTCTTTCACAGTTCTATGATCTGGAAACAGTGAAAGCAAAATCGGTCAAGGATGTTGATAAGTTGATCGGTCAAGAGGTGGAGGGTGTCAGAACCGGCCGTGTCAGTGCTGAGGATGTCCTCGATGCTGAAACCGGAGAGGTTCTGTTGCACACCGGAGACGTGTTCACGGAAACATTCCTGAACAGTTTCTTCTCCGAAGACATGAGCGCGAAGCGTGGTGGGAAATCCAGCTTTAAGGTTCTTCCAGAGGAGTTTGATGATCTGTTCCTGAAGACGATTCGTGAAGATAACTCCATCGATCACGAAGACGCACTCATCAAGATTTACACAAGACTTCGTCCGGGTAATCCTCCACAGGTCGCAAAGGCCCGGGAGCTTTTCTTCGACAAGTTTAAGAATGATGCCAAGTACAGACTTGGAAAAGTGGGACGCTTCCGTATCAATCGTAAGTTTGGGCTCGATATTCAAGAGTCACTGCAAACGATTCAGAAGGAAGACATCCTGGAGTCGATCTCTTACATATTCAAGTTGAGGGATCGCAAAGGACAACTCGACGATATCGACCACTTGGGTAACAGAAGAGTTCGTACCGTCGAGGAACTCGCAGGGGATGAACTCCGTAAAGGATTCCTCAAGCTGAAGCGCACCGTGCAGGAGCGCATGAGCATGATGGAGCCGGAGAATCTGACCCCTCGTTCCGTCATTAACTCTAAAACCATTTCCAGTGCCGTAGAGTTCTTCTTCGGAAGAGGTGAACTTTCACAGGTGGTGGACCAAACCAATCCACTCTCGCAGTTGACCCACGAGCGTCGATTGAGTGCATTGGGCCCAGGTGGATTGAACAGGAAGCGAGCCGGTTTCGAGGTTCGAGATGTTCATATTTCACACTACGGTCGAATTTGTCCGATTGAGACGCCCGAAGGAACCAACATTGGACTGATTTCCAGTCTCAGTGTCTTCGCGACCATCGACAAATATGGATTCCTGATCACGCCATACTTCCAAGTGAATAACGGTAAAGTGAATCTCGAGAAAGATTCGATTCAGTTTCTCCGAGCTGACGAGGAAGAAAACAAATATCTTACTCCTGCCGACTCTCCGGTGGGTCAAGATGGCGAGTTGATCGGTGATCTGGTCCTGGCCCGTTACAACGGCGAATTCATCATGGTGGACCCCGATAAGATTGAGCTGATGGACGTCTCGTCCAAGCAGTTGATCGGTGTTTCGGCAGCTTTGATACCGTTCCTCGAGCATGACGACGCTAACCGTGCACTCATGGGATCAAACATGATGCGTCAGGCTGTACCCCTTTTGATCACGGATCCGCCTCTGGTGGGTACCGGGATGGAAGAGCACGTCTCTAAGTATTCGGGAATGGTTCTCCGTTCTCCGGCTGCTGGCACAGTGACCAGCGTCGATGCCGGCCACGTTGAGATCGATGGCGAGCGCATTGAGTTGCGCAAGTACCGTGGTCTCAATGAGAGAACATGTCAAAACCAGAGACCTTGCGTCGTCCTCGAGCAACAAGTCGAAAAAGGTGACGTCATCGCTGATGGCGCGGCTACCGAAAACGGTGTCTTGTCACTGGGTAGAAACGTGCTTGTCGCGTTTATGTCCTGGGACGGATACAACTTCGAGGATGCCATCATCGTTAGTGAAGAGCTTGTTCGTGAAGACGTCTACACTTCAATTCATATCGACGAGTTCGAAATCGAAGTGCGTGAAACCAAATTGGGTCGCGAAGAATTTACTCGTGATATTCCAAACGTTTCAGAGCGAGTTCTCTTCAAACTTGACGAACAGGGAATCATTAAAACGGGAACCCAAGTTGTGCAGGGTGATATTCTTGTCGGCAAAGTAGTACCGAAGTCAAAGAGTGAGCTTTCTCCTGAGGAGAAGTTGCTCCATGCCATCTTTGGTCGTGCGGGCGAGGACGTGAAGAACGAGTCCTTGACTGTGGGTTCCGGGATTAAAGGCGTGGTCATCGGATCCAAAAAGTTCTCGAGAAAGAATGAGATCACTCCTGAGGAGCGCAAATCGATGCGCACCAAGATGGAGGAGCTTGAGAGCACCAGCCAAGAGAAAATTCTCTTCGAATTGGAAACCTTGCTGAGTGAGATCAAGGAAGTCACCGGATCCTCTCCAAGAAGTGAGAATGGCCAAGTCTTCAAGGCTGAAGAGCTCTTCATGACGCGCAGTGTTCACGCTGCGAAAATGGCTCTTAAGTTGGACTTGTTCTTGGGATCTTCTGAAAAGAATAATCAGTTGATCAAGAACTCCCTCTTCAAACGTTTCCAGACGATGGAAGAGGTTGAAGATTCCCGTAACCGCGAAGTCAATCGTTTGACCCGCGGTGACGAGTTAGCCCCCGGAGTTATCGAAATGGTCAAGGTCTGGGTCGCCACTAAGAGGAATCTCTCAGTGGGAGACAAGATGGCTGGGCGCCACGGAAACAAGGGAGTTATCTCTCGTATTCTTCCGCTCCAAGATCTTCCGTTCCTTGAAGATGGCCAAATGGTTGAGGTGATCCTTAACCCGCTGGGCGTGCCTTCGCGAATGAACCTTGGTCAGATTCTTGAAACTCAATTGGGTTGGGCTGCTGACAAACTTGGATATCGCGCAGTGACACCCGTCTTCGACGGAGCCACCGAAGCTGAAATTCGTGCGGAGTTGACCTCTGCTGGCTTAACCGATGATGGAAAATCCGTGCTCTATGATGGGCGAACGGGCGAAAGATTTGAACAAAAGGTGACGGTGGGTCGCATGTATTTGCTGAAACTCCATCACCTTGTCGACGACAAAATTCATGCCCGAGCCACAGGGCCTTACTCTCTCATTACGCAACAGCCGCTGGGAGGAAAGGCAAGGTTCGGAGGACAGAGATTCGGAGAGATGGAAGTGTGGGCCCTGGAAGCCTACGGAGCTGCACACATCTTGCAAGAGTTGCTGACGGCGAAGTCTGACGACGTCGACGGTCGCGCTAAAATCTACGAATCAATGGTCAAGGGTGAGAACAGTCTACAGGCGGGAACTCCCGTTTCGTTTGACGTACTCACTAACGAGATCAAGGGCCTGGGTTTGAACCTCGAACTGGAAAAGAAGTGAGAAGATGATCGAGCCTGTATACGACAAGGTAAACGATTACGGCGCAGTCAACATTAGACTGGCTTCGCCAACGGACATCCTCTCGTGGTCACACGGAGAGGTCCGAAAGCCTGAGACCATCAACTACCGGACATACCGTCCTGAGAAAGATGGTCTTTTCTGCGAGCGAATTTTTGGTCCTGAAAAGGACTGGGAATGTGCCTGCGGGAAGTACAAAGGAATTAAGCACAAAGACATTATTTGTGATCGTTGTGGCGTCAAGGTTGCTCATTCTCGCGTACGTCGCGAAAGAATGGGCCACATTAACCTTGCTGCTCCTGTGGTTCACATTTGGTTCTTCAAGGCGATGCCTTCGAGACTGGGAAATCTTCTCGACATGAAGACGACCCATCTCGAAAGAGTGATTTATTACCAGGATTACCTGGTGATCGATCCGGGTGATACTCCGCTCAAAGAGAAAGCACTTCTCAATGAGGAAGAATATCGCTTCGCTCGTGAGAAGTACGGTGACGAGTTCGAGGCGGATATGGGCGCGGAGGCAATTCGAACCATGATCCGTAACCTCGATCTTCCTTCTCTCTTTGATGAGTTGAAGGAAGAGTATGATACGACTCGATCGAAGCAAAAGAAGGCCAGCCTCATCAGAAGGCTTGGGATCATTCGTACGGTGATGGAATCCGGAAACAAAGCCGAGTGGATGATCTTGGAAGCTGTTCCCGTCATTCCACCTGATTTGCGTCCTCTCGTATTGCTGGAGAGTGGTAACTTCGCGACGAGTGACCTCAATGACCTCTACCGTCGATTGATCAACCGCAACAACCGTCTGAAGAAGTTGCTCGATCTCAATGCGCCGGAAGTCATCATCCGTAACGAAAAAAGAATGCTTCAGCATTCAGTCGACGCTCTGTTCGATAACAACAGATGTCGTCGTCCTGTCTTGGGATCCAATAATCGCCCGCTTAAATCTTTGACGGATATGATCAAGGGTAAGCAGGGCCGTTTCCGCGAGAACCTTCTCGGAAAGCGTGTGGATTATTCAGCTCGATCTGTGATCGCTGTGGGTCCCGAGTTGAAATTGCATCAGTGTGGTCTCCCCAAGAAGATCGCTCTCGAATTGTTCCAGCCCTTCATCATTCGTCGATTGAAAGAGCTCGGGTATGCCGACACCATCAAGAGCGCGAAAAAGATGTTGGAGCGCAAAGACGATGAGGTTTGGGATATTCTTGAAGAGGTGACTCAAGGTCACCCCGTGATGCTGAACCGTGCACCTACCTTGCACCGAATGGGAATCCAGGCGTTTGAACCTGTTCTCATCGAGGGTAATGCGATTCTTGTGCACCCTCTCGTTTGCGAAGGTTTCAACGCCGACTTCGACGGTGACCAGATGGCTGTCCATTTGCCGCTTTCTGTCGAGGCTCAACTTGAGGCCCAAAACTTGATGTTGTCGACGAACAACATCTTCTCTCCTGCGCATGGAAACCCGATTATTGCTCCTTCACAGGATATCGTTATGGGTATGTACTACCTGACGATGGCCAAGGAAGAGATGCAGGGTGGAGACATCGTCTTCTCGAGCTCCCTAGAAGTTCACACTGCTTTGGGCGCGGGCAAGATTCATGGACATGCGACTGCAAGAGTCAGGCTTCCTGAAGGCAAGCAAGTCTATAAGGCTCACGGAAAAACAGAAGAGCCCGATGAGTATGGTTTTTACAGAACTACTCCAAGTCGGATCATTTTTAATGACCTTCTCGACTCTCCAAAAATGCCGTTCTACAACTACGCTTTGACGAAGAAAGATCTGAAGTCGGTGATTGCGGATTGCTTCCGTATCCTTGGCCGTCGATCCACTCTCAAGTTCCTCGATGACATGAAGGACCTTGGATTCAAGGCCGCAACTCGATCGGGTCTCTCCTTCAGTCTTGCTGACCTTCGGACACCCGAACTCAAGCCTGAAGTCCTCGCCAAAACGCAGGGGCAGGTCGATACCATTCAGCAGAGACACCAAGATGGTGTCATCACCAATGACGAAAGAAAAAGTCAAATCATCGATAAATGGACTCAAACCACCAATGTGGTTGGGGAAATGTTGATGCAACGCCTTAAGGAAGATACTCGTCCCGGTGATGAGTATGTGAATCCGATCTTCGTCATGGTGGAGTCCGGCGCTCGTGGTTCTGTGACCCAGATCCGACAGCTTGCAGGAATGCGTGGCCTCATGGCCAAACCTTCTGGCGAGATCATCGAGACACCGATTAAGGCTTCTTTCCGTGAGGGACTCAAGGTTCTGGAGTACTTCTCCTCGACTCACGGTGCTCGTAAAGGTCTGGCGGATACCGCACTGAAAACAGCGGACTCCGGATATCTCACTCGTAAACTTGCCGACGTTGCTCAAAATGTTGTCGTCAACGAGGCCGATTGCGGAACTCGTAATGGTATTTCCAAGAAAGCACTCAAGCGCGGAGAGAAGGAAGCGATTCCTCTAACCGCACGCATTCGAGGAAGAACCTCCGTTTCGGAGATCAAAGATCCTGTTTCGGGTGAAGTGGTCGTTGAGGCCAATGGTTTGATCACTCCACAGATTGCTGCACGTATCCACGAAATCGGATTCGAGCGCATTCTTGTGCGTAGTCCCCTGACTTGCGATAGCCCGCTGGGCGTATGTGCCAAGTGTTACGGTATGGACCTTTCCAGCGGAAAGTTGGTGGAACAAGGTCTTGCTGTTGGAATCGTGGCGGCTCAGTCGATTGGTGAACCGGGAACCCAGCTCACCATGCGTACCTTCCACATTGGTGGAGTGGCCTCGAAATCTGTTCAGGAATCTTCTGTGAAGGCTTCCAATGGTGGTGAAATTGTCCTCAAAGAAGTGAGTCACGTCACCAATCAAGAAGGCCTCGACGTCGTCATTAGTCGACGTGGATTGATCACGATTGTCAAAGACGGCAAGGATCTTGAGAGTCACGAGTTGAATCTCGGTTCGATTCTTCACGTCAAAGAAGGGGCGACTGTTCGTAAGGGAACTGCTCTCTTCGATTGGGATCCTCACTCTCAGTCGATTCTCACTGACGTTGTGGGATACGCTAAATTTGAAGACATCGTTGAGGGGGCAACTCTCAGGGTGGAAATCGATCCGGTCTCGAACCAGGAGCGTCGCATCATCACTGATCACAGAGGTGAAATGCAGCCCCAAATCAGGATTTGTAGCGATGCGAAGTTTGAAGAGACAGTCGCCGCATATCCGGTTCCAGAAAGAGCGATAATTCAGATTGCAGACGGAGACAAGGTTTCACCGGGTGACTTGCTGGCCAAGTCTCCGAGGGAAGCATCTGGTACTCAGGATATCACCGGAGGACTGCCTCGAGTTACTGAGATCTTCGAAGTCCGGAAGCCTAAGAATCCCGCGGTTATTGCCGAGGTGGATGGCGCTGTTGAATTCGGAGACAAGAAACGTGGTAAGGCCGTCATTAACATTGTTACTGAAGCCGGCGAGATTCATGAGCACATCATTCCTTCAGGTAAGCACTTCCGTGTGACCAAGGGTGATCAAGTCGTTCATGGTCAACCGCTGACGGATGGCGACAAAGTGCCGAAGGACATCCTTCGTGTTGAAGGTTCCGAGGAAGTACAAAGGTATCTCATTGAGGAAGTTCAAGGTGTTTACCTTTCTCAGAACGTGACCATTAATGACAAGCACATCGAAACCATTGTTTCGCAAATGATGAGAAACGTGATGATTAAGGAAGCGGGAGACAGCGACTTGCTGCCCGATACCGTTATCGATCGTCACCGATTCAGAAAGATCGTCGAAGGTATGATCGAAGAGGGCATGATGCCTCCGACTGCAGAGCCGATGCTTCAGGGAATAACCAAGGCGGCTGTTCAATCCGACAGCTTCATCTCTGCTGCAAGTTTCCAGGAGACGACCAAGGTTCTGACTGAAGCTGCATTGAGCGGCAAAAAGGACCGACTTGTTGGTCTGAAGGAGAATGTGATCATGGGTCACATGATTCCGGCCGGAACCGGATATCGCAGTTACTTCGACAAGGGTGTGCGTCATTTGGGAGAGCCTCCGATGCCGAAGAAGCCCGAGTTGGAAACTGTTCTGATCGGGGATCCTCCGAAATCAGATGCGGTGCCCGAAAAATTGGGTGAAGATTCCTCGGCGGTTGATCCGTTGCGGGAGTTCCTCATGGGGAACAGTTCAGAGGCAGGAAATACCAGTATTGCCCCTGATACACCCTCCGAGAGCGTCCCTGAGGTCGAAAAACTGGAGCCTCACCCTGATCTTTTGATAGGTGGTGAGCCGAGTGTGGAGGAGTCTCCTCCAACAGAAAGTTCAAATTCGGAAGACGAAACAGATTCTGAGGGTTAGTATGACAGGCCATGCCTGGAACAACTCCAGAGTGTGAGTCGATCGATTTAGTCATCGAGAAACATCGAAGGGGAGGCGGAGAGATTCGCCGAGATCCCTGAAAGAGAACGAATGCCGACGATCAATCAGTTGGTCCGTAAGGGCCGCAAAGACAAGTTAAAGAAGAGTAAATCTCCGGTGCTGGAGTCATGTCCACAGCGTCGTGGGGTTTGCCTCAAGGTTCACACCATGACTCCGAAAAAGCCGAACTCGGCGTTGAGAAAAGTAGCCAGAGTGCGACTTTCCAACGGAAAAGAGATCACAGCTTACATCGGTGGTGAGGGCCATAACCTTCAGGAACACTCCATCGTGCTGGTGCGTGGTGGACGTGTGCGTGACCTCCCCGGAGTAAGGTATCACGTCGTACGTGGAACCTTAGATTGCTCTGGTGTGGATGATCGCAAGCAGGGTCGCTCAAAATATGGCAAGAAGAAGAAGTAGCGGGGTAGCGAATCTTGGCCAAGCGCAAGAATAAAGTCGTCAAGCAGAAGTTCCGTTCGACACAACGGTTCCAAAAGCCTGATCCACGATTCAACAGTATGGTGGTGACGAAGTTCATCAACAGACTCATGTGGGATGGTAAAAAAGCCATCGCCAGTGGGATCTTTTATGAAGCCATGGATCTCCTGGCTAAAAAGGTTTCCGATGCCGAGCCACTCGATGTCTTTTTGGCCTCGATCAACAATGTGATGCCCCAAGTCGAGGTTCGGTCTCGAAGAGTGGGTGGAGCGACCTATCAGGTTCCCGTCGAGGTGACCCGTCGTCGTGCTCAGGCATTGGCTGTGAGAACCATCATCGAAACTTGTCGAGGCAGAAGTGGAAAGCCCATGGCTGAGCGTCTTGCCGACGAGTTGGTCCAGGCTTACCGTAAAGAGGGTGCTTCTGTGACGTGGCGTGAAAACACCCACAAAATGGCAGAAGCCAACAAGCTGTTCGCGCACTACGCCTGGTAAGAATCTACTCAGGAGCATTGCCTCAGCGATTTTAGTGAGTTTTTTGTCCCCCGCTCCCTTTTTAGGGTGCGGGGGATTTTGATTTTACTGGGGGTGATACCGCTCTTACCGTGGCTTCACTTGAGCAGCAGAAGTTCTTGACCGAAAATCAATTCAGAGACACTTTGTTGTTCGCTGTGTCTGACGAATTTGTCCCATAGATTTCTGGAGTAGCATTGTCTATCCACAAGACCAGGAACATTGGCATCATTGCCCATATCGATGCTGGAAAAACTACGGTCTCAGAACGTTTTTTATTCTACTCCGGTAAAGAATATCGAATGGGTGAAGTTCATGAGGGCAGTGCTCATATGGACTGGCTCGTTGAAGAGCAGGAAAGAGGCATCACTATCACCAGTGCTGCCACAAGTTTCCGTTGGGCAGACACTGTTCTCAATCTCATCGACACCCCAGGGCACGTAGATTTTACTGCAGAAGTTGAGCGTGCATTGAGAGTGCTTGATGGAGCAGTGGGTGTTTTTTGTGGAGTCGCTGGAGTTCAGGCCCAGTCTGAAACCGTTTGGCGCCAAGCAGATCGATACAATGTTCCTCGCATCGTATTCATCAATAAACTCGACCGGGTCGGCGCAGACTTTTTTCGTGTCGCAGAAAATGTAAGCAAGAGTTTCTCTATCGATACACTCCCTCTCAATATTCCGGTGGGGCAAGAATCGGAGTTTAAGGGAGTCGTCGATCTGTTGACGATGAAACAACACTCATTCGATGAAGAGAGTCTCGGAGCTCATGTGGTCGAGGGTGACATCGATGAGGACCAACAAGAAACCGCAGAGTTGTGGAGAAGTGATCTTCTCGACAGAGTTGCGGATTACGATGACGATGTCATGGAATTGCATATGGAGGGCCAAGATATCCCTCTTGAAATGCTGAAGGCTGCAATACGTAGAGGGACTCTGGCACGACACTGGGTGCCTGTGTTGGGGGGCAGTGCATTGGGGAATAAGGGTATTCAGCCGCTATTAGACGCTGTTGTTGAGTATCTTCCCGGGCCTGACGATGTGCAGTTCTTAGAAGGCCAAGATCCGAAATCCGGCAAAGAAATCCAGATCAACTGCGGAGAAGGTGATCCCTTCTGTGCGCTTATTTTCAAAGTTCAAATCGATACTCACGGTGAACTTCTTTATATGCGTGTCTATTCTGGTGAACTTGAAAAAGGAAAGACTGGAATGAATCCCAGAACAGGAAAACGGGAACGCATCAATTCTATCCATCGCATGCATGCCAACAGTCGTGAAAATCTTGAGAAGACCGTCGCAGGTGACATTGTCGCGATCACAGGTCCAAGATTTAGTGGAACCGGAGACACGCTCTGCGATGCAAAAAAACAGGTCATGCTTGAAGAACCTATTTTTCCTGAGACTGTGATTTCTATGGCGATTGAACCTCGCTCTAGTCAGGACAGGGATCGACTTCAGGAAATACTCCGCCGCATCGAAAGAGAAGATCCAACCTTCAGAACAGAAGTGAATGAAGAGACGGGTCAATTTGTGATGTCAGGAATGGGTGAACTCCATTTAGAGGTGGTGCGGAATCGTCTTCAGCGGGACTTCAAGGTCAATGCGAATATCGGGCAACCACGTGTGGCCTATCGTCAAATGGTCGCTAAAGAAGGAAAAGCAAAGACACGAGTCGAGCGACAACTCGGTGGGAAAGATCATTTTGGGGAGGTGCATCTCTGCCTCACTCCACTCACCGAACAGGAAGTCGAAGATGATCAGGAATCTATCGTTTGGGAGGGGGGAGAACCTCCTATTGCTCCCGAATGGAAGCAGGCGGTTCAGGATACTGTGGAATCTTCCCTCAGCGGTGGTGGGGATCTGGGATTCCCATTTATTAGGGTTCAGGCCCGGATCAGTTTGCCACCTGTGACACCTGAAACGACAGAAGCGGGCTTGGCTGTCGCCGCCAGAGAAGCCTTCGATGATGCACACCAAAAGGCTGGAGACCTTCTTTTGGAGCCTCTCATGCAATTTCAAGTCACCACGCCGGAAGAGTATTTTGGATCTATTCATCAGGATTTGGTCCGTAGGAGGGCACAAATAGAGAGTGTCGACCTGATTCTGGACCAGCGTAAAATTACCGGGAAAGTACCTCTGGCTGAAGTATTCGGCTATACGACTGGATTGAGGTCTTTGTCCCAGGGGCGAGCGGGGTTCTCTATGGAGCCCATCGGTTTTGCTCCGGCTCCCGAAGAAGTGGCTGCTCGGTTCCGACTCTAAAGATTCTTCTTGGGCATGATTTTCGGCCCTTGAGGGGTGGAATCCCTTTAGAAATAGGGGATTTCGTCGAGGATGGGGAGTCTTTCAGCTCCCCTGTTCGAATTAGTTCCTCAGCAAAATGCCTCAAATTGTTCCGTCTTCGTTGACAGGGAATCTCTGGTTCTTAGAATCGTCGCTTCCGGTGAATGCAAACCCTGTCCCCGGAGCGGTTTCGGTAGATCCCAAAATGGTGCTTTTCGCCTGCGAAAAACTCACCGGGATCGAAGCCCTTTCAGACAGGTCTTTTGTGTGATTCGGAAGCTTGCGTGCCAGGGAAAAGGTTTGACCTTGTGTTGAAACCTCTTCGACGAGAACGAAGGACTTTCGGGTCCAGAGGCTCTTTGGCAGATCGGGACCGGTGCGTGCTCAGCACGAACCGCTGCTTTTAACTCCGGGAAGTACGCCCCCCGGAGTCAGGCAGTTTTGAATTCGCTTCGGCGAATTTTGGTTCGTGCTCGGTGCACTACTCGCTCTGGGTGTTGGTCACCCTCACAAGTGGTTTGAATTTGTAAGAATTTTGTTTTGAACTGGAACTTGCTGGGGACGGAGAACAGGCACCCATGCAGAAAGACAAGATACGAATCCGAATGGAAGCCTATGATCATGAGGTTCTTGATGGAGCCTCTGCTTCCATAGTGGAGACGGCGAAACGTACCGGTGCCCGAGTGCACGGACCGATTCCCCTTCCCACTCGTATCGAACGATACACGGTCCTTCGATCACCACATGTGAATAAGAAGTCTCGTGAGCAGTTCGAAATGCGCACGCACAAACGTGTCATTGAGATCAGCGAGGCCAGCCCCAAGACAATGGATGCACTGACCAAGATCAACATGCCTGCGGGTGTGAACATCAGGATCAAGATCTAGGAGGATCAGTGGCTCGTCGAATAAGAAAAACTATCCTTGGGAAGAAACTGGGAATGTCTCAGATGTTCGATGAATCGGGCACCTGGGTTCCAGTCACTCTTATCGAGGCTGGACCCTGCACTGTTCTTCAAGTGAAGAGTGTAGACAGTGATGGATACGACGCTATTCAAGTTGGCTTTGACGTGACCCACAAGGACACGGGAAAGCCCATGGAAGGCCACTTTGCAAAAGTAGGCGCCCCAGCTCAGCGTTACGTCCGTGAGATTCCGCCCATAGACGGGCAGGAAGTAGAGCCTGGACAGGCCATCGATCTTTCCCTTTTCGAAGGTGTAAAGCAGGTGGACGTTCAAGGGACGAGTAAGGGTAAGGGTTTTGCCGGAACGGTAAAACGCTGGAACCATAGCATCGGTCCTAAGAGTCACGGTTCAAAAAGTAAGCGTTCTATTGGATCCACAGGAATGATGCAGGATCCTGGACGTGTCATCAAAGGTAAGAAAATGCCCGGACAGATGGGCAGTGATAAAGTAAAGGTGCGAAATCTGAAGGTCATTCAGGCTGACGCAGAGAAGAACCTTCTCATCGTTCGCGGTGCCGTTCCCGGTGCTACTGGGTGTTACCTGACAGTCGAAGAAAGCCTTTAAAAAATAGCCAGTCTTGGGTGACCTCAGTGTCGCTGAAGACAAGCATGGAATGGGACGAGAGCCGTGAATACCGGACTCGAAAATAACAATGAGACCCAGGACCGTGTCCAGGTATTGGAGCCCGTAGAGGTTCCTCACCATGGAGCGGATGGAAATCATCAGGGAAGTAAGACATTTACTCCCGGAACAGTTTCCAATTACCCCAACATCCCTCTGATGAAAGAGGCGGTGCGGAGGTACCAGGGAAGACTTCGTCGTGGAACAGCCAGTACGAAGACTCGTGGAGAAATTAATGGTTCACCGCATAAGCCATGGCGCCAAAAGGGCACCGGACGGGCTCGTGCAGGATCCAAGAAATCTCCTATCTGGCGAGGAGGGGGTGTCGTTTTCGGTCCCCGTCCACGTAGCTACGACTATGGGATGTCACGTAAGCAACGTCGTTTGGCGACTCGCCACGCATTGCTTTCAAAGATGGTCGACGGCGAAGCCCTGATCATCGAAAACTTGCCCGCGGACAATCCCTCCACCGCAGAATTCAAGAAGAGATTCGAAGCCGCTGGCATGAATCGTTCTTACCTTGTCTGTCTGCCCGATGCCATGTCGGTCGAGGAGCGTCGTAACGTGTGGCTTTCATGCCGCAACCTTGACGCTGTCGAGGTGATGCCCGTCTCCGACTTGAACGCTCTTTCACTGTTGCGCTGCAACAACCTGGTCATGACGGCTGCGGCCTTCGAAGAGATCCAGGCTTTGGAATCACAGCATGTTGCCGGGGAGGGTCAGTGATGAAAGATCCACACACCATCATCCGTAAGCCTGTGATCACCGAGAAGAGCACTTTTCAGGCTGAGAAAAACAACAGTTACATTTTCAAGGTCGCTCCCGATTCTAACAGGATCGAAATTAAAGCGGCTATTGAGCAAATCTTTGACGTCAAGGTGAGGAAGGTGAACACACTTAACCAGAACGGCAAGCGTCGTCGGGTTGGGCGTTCCATCGGATTCTCCAGTGGCTACAAGAAGGCGATCATTACCCTTGAACCAGGGTTTGAGATCGATTTGATCTGATCGTCTCTCCCGGAGATTCCGGGGGAAAATAAATAGGGTGGGGTTCCCGGTTACCCATGGGAGCCTGGCCGACAATCAACGAAATCCGACCATGGGGTCGGCGAAAGAGAAGGGACGACATGGGCGTCCGTAAGTACAAACCAACGTCTCCAGGACGTAGAAATGCTTCGGTCTCTGATTTCAAAGAGATCACAGCTACTCGTCCAGAGAAGTCCCTTTGCGAGCCACTGCATAAAACCGGTGGGCGTAATAATCAGGGACATATCACGACGCGTCATCGCGGTGGAGGCCATAAGCGTCTTTATCGTCGGATAGACTTCTTGAGAAACAAAGATGGCATTCCGGCACGCGTGGCGACGATCGAATACGATCCGAACAGAAGTGCTCGTATCGCACTCTTGCATTACCGCGATGGTGAAAAGAGATACATTCTCGCACCGCGTCAGATGCACGTGGGAACGATGATTTCATCAGGACCGAGTGCTGATCCGAAACCCGGCAACGCCATGGCTCTTTGTGATATCCCCGTCGGACTTGCAGTTCATAACATTGAGCTGATCCCGGGACGTGGAGCAAAATTGGTCCGTTCCGCTGGAGGAAGTGCCCAGTTGTTGGCTCGAGAAGGCAAGATTGCCACTCTCGCTCTTCCATCGGGTGAAATTCGCCAAGTGAACTCTGCATGCAGAGCGACGATCGGAATTGTCGGTAACGAAGACCACAGCCTGATCAAGTTGGGCAAAGCTGGCCGAAAGCGTTGGCTGGGCCGTCGTCCTAAAGTTCGTGGAACTGCTAAAAACCCAGTCGCTCACCCGATGGGTGGTGGTGAGGGTCGTACAGCAGGTGGACGTCACCCATGTTCCGCAACGGGTCGACTCTCCAAGGGTGGAAAAACCCGCCGCAGAGGCAAGGCGAGCAATAAGAGTATTGTCCGTCACCGGAAGAAGAAATAACGATGTCTAGATCATTGAAAAAAGGTCCATACGTAGACCTCAAGTTGATGAAGAAGGTCCAGAAGAATATTGAGTCTGGATCAACCGAACCGATTAAGACCTGGGCCCGTGCATGCACGATCAGTCCAGAATTCATCGGGCAAACATTTCTTGTTCATAACGGCAAGGATTTTAAGCCTGTACAGGTGAATGAGAACATGGTCGGGCACAAGCTCGGCGAGTTCAGTATCACCCGTAAACTAGGCAGTCACGGCAAGTAATAACAAGATTAGTAAACGGGTGTCGCTCAAGTGTAGCGACGTGACCCGGAGGTGAGGGACCGATGGTAATGGAATACAGGGCGACACATAAATACGCCCGTATCACGGCGCGCAAGGCTCGCTACGTGGTCGATCAGGTTCGTAGTATGCCGGTAGAGAGTGCACTCGATATGCTGAAGTTCAGCAATCGTCGTGCGGCTCCTATGATCGCAAAAGTGATCAAGTCGGCATTAGCGAATGCTGTCCAAGAGGGCGGCGCTGATCCTGAAAAACTGGTGGTCTTGAATGCAACCGTCAACGAGGGGCCTACGATGAAACGTTGGCGTCCCCGTGCCCGTGGAATGGCTTACCCCATTCTTAAGCGCACCTCTCATATCAACATCAGCCTCGCTGACCGCGCAGCGGTCGGCAGCGCCGTGAAGAAGGGCAAGTAGCCGCATGGGTCACAAGGTCAGACCAACGAGCCTTCGCCTGGGTATTACCCGTAACTGGTCTTCCAGATGGTATGCCTCCAAGAAGGATTTCGGCGATCAGCTGGTGCAGGATCAGCAGATCAGAAGTTTCGTAAAGCATGAGTTTTATTCTGCTGGCGTTCCCGAGATCGAGATCGAGCGCAGTGGAAATAAATTGACGGTGCATCTTCATGCCGCCCGTCCCGGTGTTGTCATCGGTAAACGTGGTGTCAAGGTTGAACAGTTGAAAGAAGACCTCGCGAGAATCGTAGGGTCTGAACTTGACGTCAACTTGAACATCGTCGAAGTACAAAACCCCGACAGTAATGCACAACTGGTTGCGGAAAATATCGCCGATCAGTTACGTCGAAGAATGCCGTTCCGTCGAGTCATGAAGCAGACGCTTCGTGTGACGATGGAGTCTGGAGCTAAGGGAGTGAAGATCATGATCTCCGGAAGATTGGGTGGGGCTGAGATTGCCCGTACCGAGCAAACTTCTGAAGGCAGTATTCCTCTTTCTACGATGCGTGCAGATGTGGACTACGGTTTTGCTGAAGCAAAAACGACCTATGGCATCATCGGCGTGAAGACTTGGGTCTATCGCGGAGAAGTGATGCAGGGCAAGAAGCGGAAAGGCGGAGCTCGCAATGGCGATGATGCCCAAGCGCGTAAAGCGTAGAAAAGTCCATAGGGGACGAGTAAGTGGAAGTGCGACCCGCGGAAACTTCGTTCACATTGGTGAGTATGGAATCGTGGCAATGGAAGCCGGCTGGGTCTCTGCAAAGCAGATCGAAGCGGGGCGTGTTGCCTGTAACCGAGCTTTGGCTGGATCAGGAAAGGTTCACATTCGAATCTTCCCCGATAAGCCAGTCACCTCAAAACCTGCTGAAACCCGAATGGGTAAAGGTAAGGGTGAACCTGAGTTCTGGGCAGCTGTCGTGCGTCCGGGCCAGGTATTGTACGAAGTTCAGGGAGCACCTGAAGCCACCGCACGGTTGGCTTTCAACAGGGTGGCTCACAAACTTGCCGTTCAGACAAGAATGATTCACAGGAGGCCAACGGTATGAAGGTCAGCGAATTTCGCCAGCTGCCTGATGAGGACCTGGCCATGGAGATCAAGAAACGCCACGAGAGTCTTTTTCATATCCGCCTACGTGCGGCTAACGAAGAAGTTCAGCGTGCCGGTGAGATCCGTGAAATGCGTCGCGATATCGCCCGCATGAAGACGGTCCTTCGTGAGAGAGCGCAGGAAAATGCGATCTCCACTGAGCAGGAGAAACGATGAGTAACGAAACAAATGAAACCGGAACAACCAAGAAGCCAGCACGGACGACTATCGGTCTCGTGGTGAGTAGTGCTATGGAAAAAACGATCGTCATCAAAGTCGAGCGTTTGGTCCAGCACAAGAAGTACCGAAAGTTCATTCGCAAGCACACCAAGTTCTACGCCCATGACGAAGGTCAGGAAGCAGTAGTCGGTGATCTTGTCGAGATTGAGCAGATTCGCCCCCTGTCCAAGATGAAGCGCTGGAATTTGAAGCGAATCGTTCGTATGGCTCCCCGTGATAATGCGATCAGCCCACAGGAGACTGCTCGTGAGATCGAGGAGGCCCAAGCATGATTCAGATGCAAACTCAGCTCGACGTGGCAGACAACAGTGGTGTCAAGAAAGTGATGTGCATCAAGGTACTTGGTGGATCCAAGCGCCAGTTTGCGCATGTCGGTGACGTCATTGTTTGTTCCGTCAAGAAAGCTCTTCCTTCTAGCGAGATTAAGCCAGGATCAGTGATTCGTGGTGTGATCGTTCGCACAAAGAAGACCATTCGTCGTAAGGACGGATCTTATGTGAGGTTTGACCGCAACGCACTCGTCGTGGTTGATAAGGATGGCAATCCCAAGGGCACCCGTATTTTCGGAGCTGTTGCCAGGGAACTTCGCCAAAAGAACTACATGAAAATCATCAGCCTTGCACCCGAAGTGGTCTAAGGCGAGAGAGAGGCAAGTCCATGGCGCGGCTTAAAAGCGGAGACACCGTAGAAGTTGTCAGCGGTGCCGAAAAAGGTAAACGCGGTAAGGTACTGCGAATAAATCAAGAGTCAGGACGGGTCACCGTTCAGGGCGTAAATATGGTTTATAAGCACCTTCGCAAAAGCCAGAAGCATCCCCAAGGGGGACGTATTCAGTTGGAAGCTGGGCTCGATATCAGCAATGTAATGTTGGTGGATCCCAAAAGTGGAAAGCCGACCCGCGTCCGCATGGAAGTGGATGGCAATGGCAAAAAGGTGCGGGTTTCCACCCGCAGCGGCGAACCGGTCTGATCCGGAAACGAGAAAATAGATGTCAAGACTGAAAACACTTTACAAGGAAACGATCTCTACCAAGGTACGGGAGAAGTTTGAAATCACGAATGTGATGCAGACTCCCCGGATCGATAAGATCGTCGTTAATCGTGGTGTGGGTAAAGCACTCGATAACAAGAAAAGATTGACGGAAGCTGTCTCTGAGTTGGCAAAGATTTCGGGTCAGCAGCCCGTGACAACTCGGGCAAAGAAGTCGATCGCTAACTTCCATCTTCGTGAAGGCAGCGGTATCGGCTGTAAGGTGACCCTTCGGGGTGACCATATGTACGAATTTCTCGATCGACTGATTTCAGTCGTGCTACCGAGGGTTCGTGACTTCCGTGGAGTTTCAACGACCGCTTTTGATGGTCGTGGAAATTACTCGATGGGTCTTACAGATCAGTTGGTGTTTCCGGAACTGCGCCCCGACGATGTCGAGTTTCTGCAGGGAATGAATATTTGTATTACGTTTAGTAACTCAGATGACGAGAAGTCTCACTTCCTCCTTTCGGAGTTAGGCTTCCCGTTCAAGAAGAAGTAAGGATGAGGCTTTGGCAAGAAAAGCCCTGATAAATAAGCAAAGACTTGAGCCTAAGTTTTCAACGAGGGCTTACTCCCGTTGTCGTCTTTGCGGACGACCCCGTGCTTACTACCGTAAGTTTGGTATATGCCGAATTTGTTTCAGGAACCTCGCCTCTCGAGGTGAGATTCCTGGCGTTCGCAAAGCCAGTTGGTAGTTCGTACATTTTTTTAATCCATGGCTGACCAGCGCGCTCGTCGCGTCAGGAGCGAAGGAGATCTAGAGTGAGTATGACTGATCCTGTTGCGGATCTGTTGACCCGAATTCGCAACGTTAATGTGCTGGGACGCAAATCTGTCAGCGCACCTTATTCCCGAATCAAGGAGCAGATCCTGAGCACGCTCAAGCGTGAGGGATTCATCGCTGATTTCAGAGTCGAAGGTGAGATTCCAACAAAGAATCTGATCATCGATTTGAAGTATGGACCGGAAGGTGAGATGGTTATCCGTCGTATCGACCGAGTTTCCAGCCCAGGGTGCCGCGTCTACAGTTCTGTCGCAGATCTTCCAGTTATTCGTGACGGTCAGGGGATCATGGTGATCTCGACTTCTCACGGAATCCTCAGTGATAATGAAGCACGCCAGCAAAATGTCGGTGGCGAGCTGATTTGTCAGGTCTACTAGGGGGGGCGATATGTCAAGACTTGGAAATCGTCCACTCAGTATTCCCGCAGGAGTTTCTGTTGCCGTCAGTGGCGACGAAGTCAATGTGAAGGGGCCCAAGGGGGAGCTTTTGCTACCCGTGCACCCTGAAATTAAAATCACAGTGGCGGATGACAACATCACCGTTTCTCGCAAGAGCGAGGTGCGGATTGCACGCTCCATGCATGGAACCTCTCGTCAACTTCTCCAGAACATGATCGTTGGAGTGACGGAAGGGTTTAAAAAAGAACTCGAAATCATTGGTGTTGGATACAACGCCAAAGTTCAGGGAAGCAAACTGATCTTATCGATCGGCTTTTGCCACCCTGTCGAATTTGACAAGCCTGAAGGTGTTGAAGTTGTGTGCCCTGAGAATACGAAGATCGTTATCTCTGGCACTGACAAGCAGGCAGTGGGGCAGTTCGCTGCCAACATTCGTGCCGTCCGTAAGCCCGAACCCTACAAGGGTAAGGGAATCCGTTACAAGGACGAGGTCGTTCGCCGTAAACAAGCCAAAAGCTTCGGAGCATAAGGAGGTCAGACGCTATGAAAGCCAGCAAGAAAAAGACAGTTCGTCGCCTCCGCAGAAGGCGGCACATCAGAAAGAAAGTTTCCGGAACTGCGAGCCGTCCAAGGCTGACAGTTTTCCGAAGTGCAAAGCACATCTACTGCCAGGCGATCGACGACTTTACAGGAGTCACACTCGTCAGCGCTTCCTCTCAGGCGTCAGAAATCAGCTCAGCTGGTGCTTCTGGCAACATCAAGGGAGCCGAAGCAGTAGGAACACTTCTCGCCACAAGATTGAAGGAAAAGGGTATCGAAGCCCTCGCTTTTGATCGTAACGGCTACAAGTATCACGGGCGGATCGAGGCACTTGCCGAAGCGATTCGCAAGGAAGGCATCAAGGTTTAACCATGGCTGAAGAAAACAAGCCCGCAGAACAAGCGAAGCCAAAAACTGCAGCAGCTGCGCCTGCGGCAGGGGCGACTCCCGCTCCCTCCGGTGACGGCGCTTCTGGCCGAGGAGGCCGAGGCGGTAATAATCGTCAAGGCGGAGGCGGACCCGGTGGTGGCGGCGGCGGCGGTGGTCGCGGTGGCCGTGGTGGTCGAGGTGGACGCGGTGGTCGCGGAAAAGGTCGCGGTCGAGAAGAGGATGAAGGTCCACGTCTCGAAGAGCGAGTTGTCAAAATCAACCGTGTTGCGGCGACTGTAAAAGGTGGACGTCGTATGTCCTTCAGTGCACTCGTTGTGCTGGGTGATAAAAAAGGCAAGGTGGGCATCGGATTCGGAAAAGCCAAAGAAGTGCAGAGTGCACTTGAAAAGGCTTTCAAGGATGCGCGTGCAAATCTCGTCACCATTCAGTTGAAGGGAACGACGATTCCACATGAAGTGATCGGCGTTTCAGGAACTGCTAAGGTCAAGTTGATTCCAGCTTCTCCGGGAACCGGAGTTATCGCGGGAGCGGCCGGGCGTTCGATCCTCGAGTGTCTCGGGGTTCAAGATGTCCTGACCAAGCAATATGGAAGTAACAATCCTCTCAACGTGGTCAAAGCTACGCTTGAAGGACTCAGTCGCATGCGTTCGCGTGAGCAGGTTGAGAAACTGCGGGGAGTGACCCTAGCATGAATCTCTACGAACTAAATCATCGTTCCGATAAATACAAAAGCCGTAAACGCGTTGGTCGTGGTCACGCTGCCGGGGGTGGTAAAACCGCCGGTCGTGGTATGAACGGTCAGCGTTCCAGATCTGGTTTCAGTAGAAAACGTGGATTTGAGGGGGGACAAACTCCTCTGTTCCAACGTTTGCCCAAGAGAGGGTTCAGCAACGTCAATTTCAGGGTGTCTTATGACATCATCAATGTTGGCGATTTGAACTTGATACCCGAAGGCGTGGATGTCGTTAATCTTGACCTTTTGGCCGATAATGGCATGGTGAAGAAGAAGCATTCAAGGCTAAAAATTCTGGGTTCAGGTACACTGGAAAAGAAACTGGTTGTAGAAGCAGCTCGATTCAGTAAGTCTGCACAGGCTCAAATCGAGAAGTGTGGCGGGGAAGCCAAGACTGTCTAGGGGAGTTCATGTTCAGAGCCATCGGTAACATTCTTGCAATAGCTGATCTCAGATCGAGGATCGTATTTACGCTCCTTGCTTTGGCGATCTACAGAATTGGTTTCTTCATCTACCTTCCAGGTGTTGATGTCGGACTGATTCGTTCTATGACGGAAACCCAGAATGAACAGGGAGGCCTACTGAGCTTTATCAGTATGACCAGTCTCCTGACAGGAGGAGCTTTGTCGCAAGCGACAATCTTCTCTCTGGGAATCATGCCTTACATCAGTGCATCGATCATCTTCTCTCTGATGACCAAGGTGTTCCCCAAACTTGAGGAACTCCAAAAAGAGGGAGAGTCGGGTCGAAAGGTCATTGCTCGCTGGACGAGATATGCAGCGGTAGGCCTTTGTCTCATCCAGGCACTGTTCGTGGTGTTCTGGGTTTCGAGTGCAAACAGCGGGGGGGGAGTTGCTCTCTCTTCCGGTGGGTTTGGCATGGGCCTTTTGCAGGTTCTTGTCTTGACCGCAGGAACACTGTTCTTGATGTGGCTCGGCGAGAAGATCACTGAAAATGGTATTGGAAACGGTATCTCCCTGATCATCATGGCGGGAATCGTAGCTGTGATTCCTGCAAGTCTTGGGGATTTCCAGCAGCAATGGATCTCTTTGGATGTGGATGGTAAACCCTTCTTCATTCTCAAGTTATTGTCATTGCTCGTCTTGTTCTTCGTGGTAACCGCTGGTGTGGTTTTCATTACAAAAGGACAACGCCGTATTCCGATTCAGAATGCGAGAACTGTTCGTGGTGCGGGTAGCCAGCGTCATTACATGCCCATCAGGGTGAATAGTGCCGGTGTTCTTCCTATCATCTTTGCTCAGTCACTACTGATCATTCCGGGAGTGATTCTCTCCATGTTTGCAGGAACTCAAGGCGTTGCCGATCTTTTGGCCCCTGGAACTTTCTGGTACATGATGATCTATGTTCTCATGATCGGATTCTTCACTTACTTCTGGACCTCGCTTTACTACAACCCTGTCGAGATGTCGGAAAACATGAAGGAGTACGGCTCCTTTATTCCGGGAATTCGTCCGGGGCGTCGTACCGCCGAATACCTTCAGCAAGTGTTCTCGCGCATCACTCTTGCAGGTGCCGTATTCTTGGCAGTGATTGCCTTGATCCCGCAGATCGTGACGAACACGCTCAACGTGAACTTTTTCGTGAGTGGAATGTTGGGTGGTACAGGTCTTTTGATCGTGGTGGGTGTTGCACTGGATTTGGTCGACAAGATCGAAGCGCAGTTGTTGGCACGTCAATACGAAGGATTTGTCTCCTCAAAGAAAAAGTCCGGGGCAGGAGTCTAGACCATGAGTCGACTTGTGTTTCTGGGTCCTCCGGGTGTAGGTAAGGGGACTCAGGCTGTGGGTCTTGCGCAGGACGAGGGGATTCCTCATATCTCCACTGGCGCAATCTTGCGAGATGCTCTTTCGCGAGGAACTCCCACCGGCCTCGAAGCCAAGAAATTCATGGACGCGGGAGAACTTGTTCCCGACGAAGTCGTACTGCGTCTCGTCAAGGATCGTCTTTCTGAAGACGACGCAGCTCAGGGTTGGCTTCTCGATGGTTATCCTCGTAATCTCGATCAGGCTTCCGCACTGAGTGACCTCCTTTCCCAGATGGACCAGTCTTTAGATCACGTGATTTATTTTGAGTGTGCGGAATCTGAATTGGTACGCCGACTGAGTGGCAGGAGAACCTGCCGTACATGTGGAGATACTTTCCACGTTGAGTTTGCACCCGTCGCTGAAAACAATTCATGCAAGGCTGGCGGAACCTGTGATATCTACCAGAGAAGTGATGACCAGGAAGATGCGATTCTGAATCGTCTCAAAGTTTATCAGCGCGAAACGGGACCTCTTGTCGAGCACTATCGTGAAAAGGGACAATTGATTGTCCTCGATGGATCCGCTCCGATAGAGATGGTTGGCTCCGCTCTCAGGGATGCCCTAGATCAGACCGGATAAAGATTTGATCCAGTACAAATCCTCTCGTGAAATTGATTTAATGGCTTCGGCGGGGGAGATGGTCGCCCGAACATTTCAGCGTATTGCTCCCATGATTCAGCCGGGAACTCGCACCCAAGATATCGACGATGCCGTCCGCGACAGTATCGTGGATCTGGGGGGCAAAGCTCTTTTCCTCGGATACCACGGATTTCCCGCTCACAGTTGCATTTCTGTCAATGAGGAAGTGGTTCATGGAATTCCTGGGGAACGGCTCCTTCAGGATGGAGATCTCGTTTCCATCGATATTGGAATCGAATCCCAGGGTTTTTGTGGAGATTCGGCTCGATCTTTTCTGGTCGGATCGCCCAGTTCGGAGACCCAGAACGTTTTAGATGTATGCCGGGCGGCCTTGGCAAAAGGCATCGAAGGTGCTTATCCCGGAAATACGCTATGTGGTCTCATATCCGGCATTGAAGCTGTAATTCAGGCCTCAGGATTGGGACTCGTGAAGGAATTTGTCGGGCATGGCATTGGCCGGACCATGCATGAGGAGCCCCAAGTCCCCAATTTCGTCTCTGTGGATCTCAAAAAACGTGATTTTGAACTTCGAGAGGGGCTCGTCCTTGCGATTGAGCCTATGGTCAACGGAGGCACAGGGGGTGTGAAGACGCTCAAGGACGGTTGGACAGTGGTGACACGGGATAGTCAAGTCTCGGCCCATTGTGAGCATACTGTGGCGATCACAGGGGACGGTCCACGGGTATTGACCCTCGGGCCGGGGGAGTCCTGGCCGCCTCACAAAGATGCCGTCGGTCAATAGGGAATATTCCCATATGTTGGTCATTTTCCTTTAATTGTAGGAAATATCGTGGAATTCAGGTGATGCGGCTTGACGATGACGGCCCATACTCTGTATATTCCTCGCTTCCCATCGTGTCATCCGGAGTGCAAATCGCCCCTCGGATTTCCCTCGTTTACGGCTCTTTTTCTGAGCAATGACAAGGGTTGATCTGGGTGAGAAGCGCCCACCCGCGGTCATCCCACGGGTGGTGTGAGTCGTGTTGCCCGTGGATTTTTTCGACGTGCGCGACTTGATTTGATGCGCGACTTGATTTGATGCGCGACTTGATTTGATGCGCGACTTGTTTTGATGCGCGAAGGCGTGTGCCTTCAAGGGAACTGGAACTGAATGCAGTTTCAACAACTCGTATGGCGAATCGTCGCCAAGGTCGTTGAAAAATCTTTCGGTTGTGAGCTGTTGTAACCGTGACCGGATCCTCAGTCGTCATTGTGCGTCGGGATCAAGAGACCGTTGGGTCGTTTGGAGTAAGGGACAAAATGAAAGTCCGTGCATCCGTCCGTAGGATATGTGAGAACTGTAAACTCATCCGCCGTCGCGGAGTTCTTCGTATCATCTGCACCAACCCTCGTCACAAGCAACGTCAAGGTAAGTGATTCATTCCGCAGTTCGTCGAGTGACGAACTGTAGATAGTTAGGAACAGGTTCTAGGCGATGCCAAGAATTCAGGGTGTGGACCTACCAGCAAACAAGCGTGTCGAAGTGGCACTGACTTACATTTTTGGCATCGGTCCGCACGTTGCACAGGAGATTTGCAAGGCCTCAGGTGTTCAGCCGGAGATCAAGGCAAGAGACCTGAGCGAAGACGAAGTCAGTAGAATTGGAACAGTGATTCAGAACACCTTCGTCGTCGAAGGGGAACTGCGTCGTCAGGTCCAACAAAACATTACAAGGCTGAAAGATATCGCCTCTTACCGCGGGATGCGTCATCGCCGTGGTTTACCTGTACGTGGTCAAAATACACGGAACAATGCTAGGACCCGCAAGGGACCTGCTCGGACCATGGCCAAAAAGAAAAAGTAATCCACCAGGATCGGAGACTTTGCGTTGGCGAAAGCAACGAAGAAGAAGGTTAAAAGAAACGTTTCCAGAGGAATCGTTCACATTAAATCGACCTTCAATAATACAATCATTTCTATCACCGACCCTGAGGGGAATTCCCTCATGAGTCAAAGTGGTGGTAGCGTCGGCTACAAAGGCAGTCGCAAGTCGACACCTTTCGCCGCTCAGAGAGCTGCGGAGAACTGTGCCGGAATGGCCAAGAAATTGGGCATGACTCAGGTCGACCTCAGGGTCAAAGGGCCAGGTCCCGGTCGCGAATCTGCAATTCGGGCGATCCAGTCAAGTGGACTGGAAATCATCGCAATCGAAGATGTCACCCCCCTTCCGCATAACGGATGCCGGCCGCGCAAGCGCCGGAGAGTCTGAGGAGCAGTCTCATGGCACGTACCCTCGGACCCAAGTGTCGTCTTTGCCGTCGCGACGGCGACCGTCTCTACCTCAAAGGCCAGCGTTGTCACACCGCAAAGTGTGCTGTCGCGAAACGTGCATATCCTCCGGGAATGCACGGGTTTCGTCGCGGGCGTCCTTCCGAATACGGAGTTCGCCTACGCGAGAAGCAGAAGGCCAAAAGAATATACGGTGTTTTGGAACGCCAGTTCCGAAAGTACTTCGCTGAGGCAGATCGCCTTCGCGGAAACACGGGTGCCAACCTTTTGATCCTTTTGGAGAGAAGGCTGGACAACGCTGTATACCAACTGGGATTTGCGGATAGTCGCTCCCAGGCGAGACAGTTCGTGGCTCATGGCCACGTAACGGTCAACGGAAAGAAAATTGATGCGTCTTCTCACCTGATCAAGGTCGGAGATGTCATTGCGCCCAAGACGCGGAAAAAGAGTGAGTCTATGGCAAGGGAGAGGCTGGAAGCGATGCAGGGCAGAAGTGCTCCTGAATGGCTGACGCTGGAAGCCAAAGAACTCAGGGGAACGGTCAATCGTCTCCCCGCACGTGAGGACGTCTCTATTCCCATCAATGAGGCGTACATTGTCGAATTCAGTTCTCGTTAGGGAACTGAACCACCTGAATTTGAATCACTTGCCGGTATCGAGCCCTCGTGTTCGAGAAGCCGTGCGAGAAGGGAGCCCAGCCGATGTCTATGCGTGTACGCTGGCGTGAATTTGAACTGCCAAACCGAGTCGAGTGTGATCTTGACACGAAGAATTCTCAGTACGGAAACTTTGTCATAGAACCCTTTGAGAAGGGTTATGGGCACACTATTGGTAATAGTCTTCGCAGAGTTTTGCTTTCCTCGATTGAGGGCGCAGCTTTGGTGGAGGCGAGAATCGATGGTGTCGACCACGAGTTTTCGACGAAGGAAGGTGTCCTTGAGGACATCGCTCATGTCATTCTGAATCTCAAGCAGGTTCTCGTAGAGCTCAGAGGAGTTCAGGAAGCTGAGATGACGATCCGCAAATCGGGCAAAGGTCCGATCACGGCGGGAGATATTGAGCACGGCGATGACGTAGTGATCCACAATCCGGATCTCGTCATTGCTACTCTGACTGCAGACGTTGATTTCCAGGCGGTCCTTAAAGCTCGCATCGGTCGGGGTTATGTGACTGCTACCGAAAATGCAGAGGGGCATTCAGAGATTGGCCACATTTGGCTGGACTCTACGTTCTCTCCTGTGACGCGGGTTCGCTACCATGTGGAAGCCACTCGAGTCGGTCAGTTGACCAACTACGATAAACTGATCCTTGAGGTTTGGACCAACGGTACTATCGATCCAGAGAGTGTTCTGGTGGAAGCCGGAAAGATTCTTCGTAAGCACCTCACACCCGTTGTGAAGTACTTCGAACTGGGGTCTGAGGTTCTTCAGCCACGATTGCCAGAGATCTCTCTTCCCGATGATGAAGATGAAGAGATGCGTGCCATTTTGGATATGCCGATCTCTCAATTGGAACTCTCGGTGAGAGCCTCGAACTGTCTTGAATCCATGAGCATTTCCACGCTTCGCGTATTGTTGAGAATGCGTGAGGATGATCTTCTTAGAATCCGTAACTTCGGCCAGACGTCATTGGACGAACTGAAATTGAAGCTTGTGGATATGAACCTTGAACTGGGACAAGTCCACGGGTAAGTCCCAGGGAGTTGAGTAATGCGTCATAGAGTTGCAGGAAAAAAGCTGAACCGAAACAGTAGCCATAGAAAGGCACTGAGTCGGAATTTAATGCGAGCCATGATCATTGAATGGCAAGGCAAGGGTCACATCGTAACCACGAAGACCAAAGCCAAATACATTCAGCCCCAGATGGAAAAGATGATCTCTCTGGCTCGTGAGAAAACTGTTCACAACATCCGTCGTGCCATGGCTGTGATCGGGGACAGAGATGTTGTTCAGGTTCTGTTCGACGAGATTGGTCCCTACTATCAGCAGAGACCCGGCGGTTACACGAGAATTCTTCGGTTGGTCAAGCCTCGCCTAGGTGACGCAACTGTAAGAGCCTACTTTGGATTCGTCCGCGAAGATGACGAATTCCCAGAAGGAGACCGCAGAGCGAAAGCTTCAGCTGGCGACGTCGCCGATGCGGGGGAGGTCGAAGCTTCTCAAGAGGAGGGTTCTGCCGAGGATCCGTCTGCTGATCCGGTCGCTTCGGCTGAGGTCGAGGATGCGTCTGATTCTGAGGGCGATTCGGGAGAAGAGAGTTCTTCCGATGATTCTGTAAATGAAGAAGAAACGCCTAAATCCTGACTTGCGCTTTTTTCTGGGCGTAGCCATTGACGGTTGATCAAATATTGCTCCTGGGTATCGCGGCTTTCACAGCTGCGATACCCAGAGGCAATTTTGGCTTGAGTATAAAGATGTTCTGAGACGACTGAAGCCCGCTGATGATGAAGAGTTCCAGCTCGGGACCTGTCGCCTCAGGCTCAAAGCGATTTCCACGTATATTCAGCCCTGCCCCTCATTTCTGATCCCGACACTCTGGCTCATTCTGGAGAAAATACGGAAAAGATCCGTGATGGTTCTCTCAAAGACACTCAAGGCGGCCAAGAAAAGTTGATTTGGGAGAAATCTTCAGAACTCTAAATCCTTCCATTAATGATCTTTGGAAGGGATGTGTCGTAATATATCGAGATCTAAGAACTTCCATTTGTGACTAACCTGTCAGACGTTTCGTAAATAAGTATGTAAGACTTTCAAACATGACGGAACCTACTTGACATGTTGACATGCGAGTTGTTTGATTAGCCGTAATGAATGTATCTCAGGTTCGCAAGATCCTGTTTTCTGGTTTTTATTAATCGAGATTGGTCGTCCGATCCTCAGGCCATATGGGTGTTGAGTCGGCGTTTTATTAAGAGGTGTTACCCCCATGAGGAATCTATTCCAGAGGGAGGAGACTATGAATCTCTCCAGTTTGTGTGCGAAGACGCGCACTTTATGTGTTCTATCGCTGTCTCTGCTGTGTACGACATTTGTTGTCGCAGGCGGAGCTCAATCGATGAATCTTTCTAATGCTTCAACTCAGGGAACTGCATCGACGAATATGACTTTGTCTCTCGATGCCTCTGCTCCTGTTGAGGGATATGTCAGTGCTGTTGAGTTTGACGGATCACAGTGTGCTGTCTCAGACATTTCACAAGGATCCGCAACAATCAGCGCAAATGCAGAGCTCTTTATTCCAGAGATCTTCGCAAACGGATTTACCGTGGGCTGTGTTGTTGATGCATCTGCTCCTTTCGATGGCAACTCGATTGCTCCCGGTGCAGGCCTCGCCCTCGCGACTATTGAAATCACACCGACAGCACTGGTATCTGCGGATACCGATGTCGCGTTTTCTTTCAGTGACGGAACTCTGAACTCTCCTCCATTGGACAACATCATTGTCCAAGGTGGCCTTTCTGTGGGTGCTGGTGAAGGATTGGGTTTCAATGGAGGAACTCTGTCTCTGCTTGAGCCTCCACCCGCAACGATGATTGTTGAGAGTGGCTCTGCGCCTGCCGATGGAAACGGCACAACAGGAGATGCGCGTATTCTGCTTGATAATAGCTTGGGTGGCGTTCAGGGATTTGTGACTGCGGTGACTCATGACCCTGCCGGTATCACTCTTGAAGGTATCTCTCTTGGTGCAGATACAGCTGCGGCTAACGCCGAGTTTGAAATCACCAACATCTACACAGATGGTGGAACATTGGGAGTCGTTCTCGACTTCAACTCACCATTTGATGGACAGACAATCCCAACGGGAACAGGTCTTCATCTTGCGAGTTACACATACTCATGTAACGACTCCAATATCTACACAGAGGGCGAAGCTGCTCCTCCTGCTGCATCGAGTGCTTTAACACTCGCTGATGGTGTATTGGGATCTCCAGCGCTGGCGAACGTCATCGTCGTGGGTGGCCTTTCTGTCTCTCCATTGAAGAGTGACGGAACCTTTACCTGCGACCCCGTGCCTGTTCCTGCAGAAGACACCATCCTTTGGATGGAAACTAAGTTTGACACCGAAGAGGGTAACTATGCTTACCTCGGTCAGACGGGTGATCTTTGCTTCTACTACAAAGACGACGACGATTACATTCAGGGTTTCACCCTTACCGTCTGTTACGACTGTGACCTCACCATTCATGAGGATTCCTGGGAGTTCAACGGATCTATCCTTG
>JADHSM010000002.1 GCA_016776905.1 Planctomycetota bacterium
CATGTTCGCGACTGGTGAGAAAAACTCTTGGAAATTCTTCTTATCGAACGCTACCCCTCTTTTGGCGTGGTGAAGATGAAGAGCTCAGTTTGGCACGTCTATTGTTGACCTGTGCCGTTGAGAGAATAGAGGTCGATCTTGGGCGTTACTTTGGCAGCCTGACACCCAGCAGCGGGCAAGAGCCCACCATCCTTCTTGAAGACGGACGCAACCACAGGACGATTCCCCCACTTCCAATTTCCATGAAACGAATCTCATTGCAGCAGTGGGAGAGTACTCCTATTCCTCAGATCAATACTGAAACAAAGCTAGCCCAGCCGACTTCAGAACTGACAGTCGCAGAAACAAGTTCGCCTCTGATTGCAAACCCCACACCACCAGTGCTTAAAGAAAAACAATCCACCATGTCGAGAAAAGAGCAAATTCAGTCGCGGCTCAAAAAAGCCCGTACTCTCCGAGAATCTCTCATCGGAGAGAGTCCGAACCTTCTCACCGAAGTCGAATCTTTAGAGCTGGCTGTGCTCCCAGTAACGCTGGAGCCACAGCCCGCAGTTCGCATACCTCATCCAGAAGCACTCTTCGATAGAGACCTGTGCCTAGAGTTCGCAAGAGGACAAGTCGGACCTGTCTTGGGGCCAAAACATGGGGAAGCGGATACTTTTCCAACTCGAGTCAGGCTCCCCGATGAACCTTTGATGCTCGTCGACAGGATATTGTCCATGGAGGGAGAGCCTTTGACTCTGGGCAAAGGAAGAATCGTGACTGCTCATGATGTACTTCCTGGGAATTGGTACTTAGATTCGGGACGCATACCCACCTCCATCGCAGTAGAAAGTGGCCAGGCAGACCTTTTCCTTTCTGGGTACCTAGGAGCAGATCTTCATACTCGTGGATATTCGGTCTACCGATTACTAGACGCCCAAGTAATTTTTCATTCGGAACTTCCCGAAGCTGGGAAAACCATCATCTATGACATCCATATAGATGAGTTTTTCCATCAAGACAAAACTCTTCTCTTCCGGTTTCACTTTGATGCCACTGTTGACGGAGTCCCCTTTCTGTCGATGAAAGAGGGCTGCGCAGGCTTTTTCTCTCCCACGGAATTGGCTTCTGGGCGAGGGATTGTCCAATCGCCGCATAAACCTAAACCTCCACGTAAATTTCCTGAGAACTGGTCCCCCCATACTTCCGTAACTGAGACATCACTGGATTCGCATGCATTGGCTTCTCTCAGAGATGGCGATTTACAAAAAGCATTCGGCTCTGAATTTTCTAAGGTCCATCTCTCCTCACCATGGACACTCCCCGGTGGCAAGATGACTCTTATTGATCATATTCCTGAATTGCAGACTCATGGCGGAGAACATGGTTTAGGGAGAGTTGTAGGAGAACTGGCAATTCAACCAGATGACTGGTTCCTGACCTGTCATTTCTCAGATGATCCAGTCATGCCTGGAACGCTGATGTACGAAAGTTGCATCCATACTCTTCGAGTATTACTGATGTCGTGGGGTTGGGTTGGAGAAGACTCCCAAATCATACCCATGCCGGTTCCCGAAGTACCGGGACGACTCAGATGCCGTGGTCAGGTCACTCCCGATTCCCAGAGAGTTCGGTATGAAGTGGTCGTACATGAAGTCGGATATAGACCGGAACCTTACGTCATCGCCAGTGCATTAATGTTTGCAGATGGAAAAGCCATTGTCGAAATGGAAGGACTCTCATTAAGACTGGTTGGGCTCTCCGAAGAGCAACTCCATCGTCTTTGGGGTTCCGTTCAAAAACCTTCCCGCCAGAATAATAATTCCATCGTTTTTGATTCAACAAGTCACCCCCTTGGCCATCAGGGAACGGCACCGGTCGTACCTCTGACCATGACCTCTTCTGGCGGAGGTGGAGACGATCCTGCGATCATGTCAGCGAAACCTACTCTTTATGATCACCAGAGTATTCTCGACTATGCAATGGGAAAGCCCTCCGCAGCATTTGGTGATCGCTATCAAGTTTTCGATGGCGATCGATTTATCGCCCGCCTTCCCGGTCCTCCATACTGTTTCCTGGACAGAATAGTCGAAGTCACCGGAGACCCTTGGGTTGTGAACGCCGGAGCCTCGTGTACTGCGGAATACAAGGTGCCATCTGACGCGTGGTATTTCTCAGCAGGCGGAACAGGCGAAATGCCATTTGCGATTCTTCTTGAAATCGCACTTCAACCTTGTGGCTGGCTCGCAGGTTACGTGGGCTCCGCACTCACCGAAGAAGGCCCCCTACATTTCAGGAACCTCGGAGGCGAAGCGACCCTGTTACGCCCGATCACTCCTGATACCCAGTGCCTCACGACACGAGTAAAATTGACATCCGCCGATCATGGTGCAGGAATGTGGATTCAACACTTTGATCTCGAAGTGGATGACGAAAACGGCCCTATTTATAGAGGTAACACTTACTTTGGTTTCTTCCCCCCAGAAGCTCTGGCAGCCCAAGTGGGTCTTCCCGGCGCCGTACCCAAGACGATCTCTCCTCGAGACGCATTAAGTGGGCGGGCATTTTCACTCAAAGAGTTGCAACCTGGGCCTACTGACGAGTTTCGAATGCTCGACGAGGTGGAGATCTTTCTTCCTGAAGGTGGGGCTTCCGGTTTAGGGTATATCCGCGGATCTATCGACGTGGATGCTTCGGCTTGGTTTTTCCAGGCTCATTTTAAAGACGATCCAGTTTGGCCCGGCAGTCTGGGCCTGGAGTCGATGCTTCAACTATTACAGGTTGTGGCAAATGATCGCTGGGGAAGTGGGAAATATGCTCACAGAACCGTCGCTCCTGGGGTCGCCCACAGTTGGACATATAGAGGACAGATCATCCCGACTCGAAAGAAGGTCGTCGTCGAGGCTCATATCAATGAACGGGATGAAGAGCGTGGAATCATGCGAGCAGACGGAATGCTGATCGTGGATGATCTCCCTATCTACGGGATGCAAAACTTCACAGTAGAGCGTAGGAATGAGAAATGAGTAGTCTTCAAAACACCCATCTCGCAGCATTCGGTGTCGAAATGGCGCCATGCGTCATCACGAGCCAATCTATCGAGGAAAGAATGGAGTCCACTTGGAATTCCTTAGGCATTCCTCAAGGACAGATCGAACAATTGACAGGAGTGAAGGAACGACGTTGGTGGCCAGAAAAAACGTCGATTTCTGAAATGTCTGCCCGTGCTGCCTCAAAAGCTCTTCAACATGCGGGAATGAATATTGGCGACGTCGACAGGATTATTTATGCCGGTGTTTGCAGAGAAGGATTTGAACCTGCCACGGCGTGCGCTGTCGCCGACCATCTAGGAGCAAATTCCACGGTGGAACTCCATGATTTATCCAATGCGTGCCTAGGTGCTATGGACGGTGTGGTTCTCGCTTCGGATGCGATTTCTACCGGACGACATCAGGTCACCCTCGTCGTCTGTTGCGAGAGTGCTCGCGAAATTGTCGAGATCGCCTGTCAGAAAATGGAAAATAATCCAGGAATGGATCAATTTACTCGATCCTTAGCGACTTGGACCGGTGGATCTGGAGCAGCGGCGATCCTCTTGGTTTCCGGGTCAATCTCCGATAAAGGCCCTCTTTTTCTCGGATCAGGACATGGGAGCGATGCCAGTATGCATCGACTTTGTCGCTGGGGAGTCGAAGAGGTTCCAGAATCACCCCATCGAGCAGATCGCCGCGAGTACATGGAAACAGATGCCATTGGCGTTCTGCGATACGGAGTCCAATTAGGAATGAAAACTTGGGATCGGTTTCTTAGCCAGATGAACTGGTCTTCAAGCGACATCGATCGAACGATTTGCCATCAAGTCGGCTCCGCACACCGGGAAGAGATTCTTCCTGCCCTCGGATTGACTGCTGAACAAGATTTCATCACCTATCCGTATCTCGGAAACATCGGTACCGTATCCATACCGATGACAGCAGCTCTTGCCCAAGAGCGTGGATTTTTGACTGAGGGGCAAAAAGTAGCGTTCCTCGGAATTGGCAGTGGTCTTGTTTGTCGAATGTTGGCTTGGGAGTGGCGAGGAAACGTATGATTTTCAATGAAGAATATCCTTTCTCAAGGAACACATGGAACCGTGGTAACGGCATCAAGATGAATTACATCGATGAAGGACGCGGAGATCCTATTGTTTGTGTTCATGGAAATCCAACATGGTCATTTCATTTTAGAAATCTGATTCAGGGTCTCTCGACCATGAATAGAGTCATCGCAGTTGACCATGTTGGCTGTGGATATTCCGACAAACCCGCAGCAGAAAACTACGGGTATCGCCTCCAAGACAGAATCCTAGATCTCGAGGGGCTTCTCGATCACCTCGGAATCGAAAACAACGCTACTCTCGTAGCCCATGACTGGGGTGGAGCCATCGGTTTCGGTGTTGCAGGACGAAAACCAGAACGCTTCAGGAATCTCGTTGCGATCAATACCGCAGCGTTCCCGCTCCAGGAAGGTATGTCTTTCCCCCCCATTCTTAAACCTGCTAAAGGAATGATGGGTGAATTTCTCATACGTAAATGGAACGCCTTCGTACTGGGAACTCTTTCGATAGGTGTTAAAACAAGAAAGTTATCACGGGCAGAAAAAGCCGGTTACAAAGCTCCCTACCACGATTACAAAAGTCGATTAGCAGTCCACCGTTTCGTTGAAGACATTCCGCTCAAATCCGGAGATCCATCTTGGTCAAGTTTGATTGAAGTCGAAAATGGTCTTCAAAAACTTCAAGATCATCCCCTTCTTCTTCTTTGGGGAGCAAAAGATCCTGTCTTTAATACTGACTTCCTGAATCACTGGCGCAAACTCTGGCCCTCTGCAGAAGTACATTTGTGGGATAAAGCAGGACATCTCCTTCTGGACGAAGTCCCAGAAGAAATTTTGCCCTTGATTCGAAAGTTCCGTGATTCCACACACCCCCGGGGAGCTCTGGCTTGACCACCGATCACGAAAAAAGAAATCCTGAAGCCGGAGTTTCTCGAAGACTCCGGCAACATGCTTTCGAGCGTCCTCAACAAGTCGCAGTTCGAGAATTGATGTCGGGTCGCTGGCAAGAAAGAACTTTCAAAGAACTCGACGCTCTTGTCGACAGAACCGCACATGCACTCGTCAGAAACGGAATCACTCGCGGGATGAGAACAGTTCTCATGGTTCCACCGGGAAGAGAGTTTCTGGCATGCACGTTTGCCCTGCTAAGAATCGGCGCACCTCCCGTAATGGTGGATCCCGGCATGGGAATTTCGGGCCTAGGTGAATGCCTTAATAATGCCAAACCGGAAGCTTTTATCGGGATTCCAAAGGCTCACCTAGGAAGAGTTCTGCTGGGCTGGTCTCGCTCGACGATTCGCCATCGTTTCACTGTAGGCCCGGGCCCACGCCTTCCCTTCGTCAAGGATCTAGAAAAGCTAAGGACTTCGGTAGAGGACTCCGTTCCATTTTCGGGCCCAGTTCTGGGCTACCACGAATTAGCAGCGGTACTGTTTACCTCGGGCAGCACTGGACCTGCCAAGGGGGCAATGGCGCACCACGGCCAACTGGAAGCTCAAGTGGATGCCCTTGCTCAATGTCACGGCCTTCAAGCCGGCGAAGTAGATCTCCCCACCTTTCCACTCTTCGGTCTTTTTTCAGTAGCACTCGGGATGACCTCAACTGTTCCTCAAATGGATTTCACACGACCGGCAGACGCGAATCCCGATCATTTACTAGAACTCATAAAGACATTCTCAGTCACCAATCTGTTTGCCTCGCCGGCCCTCTTGGGGAATCTGTCGACTCATCTCGAAGAGAAAGAAATGAAACTAGAGGGATTAACCAGAATCATAAGTGCTGGTGCGCCTGCAAGGCACGGTGCCATCTCTGCGCTCTCGAAGCGCGTTTCCATGAATACCAAAATAGAAACTCCTTACGGAGCAACTGAGGGTCTCCCTCTTTGTCATATTTCTCATACTGGTATTTTGGAAACCGAACAAGAAACGCAATCCGGAAAAGGTGTCTGCATTGGCAAATCTGTTCCCGGCATTGAACTGCAAATTCATTCACCCAACGATCAGCCGAATTGTTCTCCTCTTCCGGAAGAAACCGCTGGAGAAATTTGGGTCACAGGTCCTTCAGTCAGTCTCGAATATTTGTTTGATGAGTTATCGAACCTTCAACATAAATTCACAGATGAAACAGGCCGAATCTGGCATAAAACGGGAGATATAGGTTTACGCGATTCCAATTCCAGGATTTGGTTTAGGGGCCGAGCATCACAAAGGATTCAAACTGCGACGGGGATCCTCGATACAGTGGCCATCGAACGAATCTTCGAAGTGCATCCATTGGTATACAGAACTGCTCTCGTAGGATTGGGCACTAAAGGTCAGCAAATCCCAGTTCTATGCGTAGAACCAAACTCGGATTTCAACGACGACAAGAAGACTTTAATTTCTGACCTTCAGGCGATGTCGCAAAAAAATCCACTCACAGATTCCATTACACACATCATAATCACAGGACCCTTCCCCGTAGACATTCGTCATAATGCCAAGATACAACGTGAAAAACTGGCATTGATCGCAGGAAAGGCCCTGTCATGAGATACATGATCACTGGAGCCGGTGGATTTATTGGTGGAGCCATCGCGAAAGACTTAGTGGCTTCCGGACATGAGATTGTCACATTTCAAAGAGGACAATATCCGCATTTGGATGCTTTAGGTGGAACTCATGTAGTTGGAGATTTGAGTAACCTAGATCTACTCGCTGAATCTATGCGAGGGTGTGATGGAGTTTTCCATGTTGCCGCTCTAGCCGCTATCTCAGGCGATCCCGCCGAATTTGAAAAAGCAAACATTCAAGGAACGCAAAATATTATCACGGCATGTCGACGAGAAAAAATCGGACGGCTCGTGTTCACCTCTTCACCGAGCGTCGTATTTTCCGGAGAAGACCAAAACGGTATCAATGAGTCAACGCCCTATCCCGATTCATACTTAGCAGACTATCCTCGTACTAAGGCGATTGCTGAAAAATTAGTCCTAGATAACTGCGACGCTTCTCTTTTCACAATCGCAATTCGTCCTCATCTCGTTTGGGGACCGGGAGACCGACATCTTTACCCAAGAATTATCGATCGTGCAAAAAATGGAAAACTCAAACTTGTGCGAAGACCAGGCATGAAAATAGATGCTTGCTACATCGAAAACGCCGTATCCGCTCATGTTTTAGCCATGACTCAGATCGCTCATAATGTTGATTGCAGAGGAAAAGCGTATTTCATTTCTAATGACGAGCCCATCGCACCCGATGACCTTATTAATCAATTCCTTGAATGTGCAAACCTTCAGAGGATCACGCCATCCATCTCTCCCCTTCTTGCAAAAATCGCTGGGTATTTGATTGAAAAGGTTTATTGCCTTCCATTCTTCACAAGTGAACCGCCCGTTACACGTTTCGTTGTTCATCAGCAAGCGACGAGTCATTGGTTCGACTTAGATAATGCAAAGAGAGACCTCGGGTGGCTACCGCAAGTATCCACCAAGGAAGGAATGAAAAAGTTTCGAGAGTCTTTGGAATCTGAAGAAGAACGAGTGACTTCTTCATGAACGATCATTCAGACCATGTCGATATAGACGTTTGGCGCTTCTCTCTCGACTGGACCAGAGAAGATATTGAGTCGCAGCTCGACCATCTCACCTCCGAAGAGAAAAAATTCATCCATCGCGGCATCGCTCCCGTTATTGGAGAAAGATCGGCATTATCAAGGTTAGGGCTCCGTAAAATTCTTTCGACATACTTGGACATAGAACCCCATAAAATCCCGCTCTCAATTGGGGAGCATGGAAAACCGTTTCTCGATAGCGGCTCACTGCAGTTCAATCTTTCCCACTGTAGAGATCGAGCCATCTTGGTGGCTTCGACAGATACCGAATTAGGCGTGGATCTGGAGAAAGTTAGAGAGGAATCACCTATCGAAGATCTAGCGACAAGGTGCTTTAGCGAGAAGGAACAAAAACTATGGAAAGCCGTCCCTGAACAGCAGAGGCGAATTTCTTTCTTTCATCTGTGGGTTCAAAAAGAGGCCCTCGTCAAAGCACATGGAAACGGAATGACGATTCCGCTTCGAAAGTTCGAGGGGGTTCCTGATCCACAAGTCTTAACGGGAACCATCCGCTCAGAGTTGCCAGAAATCGGAAATGAAAATTGGAACTTTCAGGCTTTCGAAGAATCACAACAAATGAGATCTGCCGTAATGTACAGAGCACGACATGCAAAAATCACCCAAAAAGATGTCGAACCTGTCGGCCTCAGTCGCTGGTAATACTCAGAATACCTGGCCCAGATTCAACGCCTCCCGTTGATAGTGCTGCGAATCCACCGACACGAATAAAGTACTGCTCGCCTTCGGTGACCGGCAATCCACTGATCCTAGAAGTGAGGAATGGGCAAGCAATGCCATTCTCATCGAAGCCATCTCCATTACATGCTTCCTGAACCAGTTGTCCGCAACCACCGCTATAAACAACAAGGTCAGTGTCGAACGTTACGACCTTGTCACAAAGCGATAAAGTTACTGTTCCAGTGTTGGTTGCCGTGAAGTCGAACCAAATGTCGGAGAGCATCAATCCAAGGAATGTTGTGTCACAATCGATGTTGCTATATTCATCAGGAGAATCTGTCATCGAAGTCGTATCAAAAAACGTATCACCAAGACTGATTTCAATGGCACTGATACATTCATCTCCCAATATTCCTCCACCACATGTCGAGTCACTACATGGCTGTGCGCAGCCGAGGGAATCGGGTACAGGATCGAATCCGGCGAGTGGGAATGGAGCTTCTGGTGAACCGCCTCCGGTAAACAGAAAAGCCAAAAGATTAATCGCGTCAGACAAATCGAGTGAACTATCGTCATTAAAATCAGCAGCCGAAGCGCATGGCATTTCTCCAGCAACAAACAAATACTGCAGCGTTGTAATAGGATCAACCAGATTCAACTGCCCATCACTATTCACATCGCCTCGAATAAACAAGACCTCTGGAATAGGAAGAAAGATTTGGCACTCCTCAGACGTTGCCACAGAACCACCTATGGTTCCCCTGATTTGGTAGGCCAGGTTAACTCCAGAAACAGGACTTCCGTCTAGGAAAGAACTAGAACCTTCGCTGAGAATCTCAATCGAGACACCCTGACGGATAATCTCAAGCTGACTGAAAGGTAAAGGGTTCGACCAAGTGAGTAAAACGCCGGATCCACTTTGATTACAGGTTAGGCCAACAGGTGGCTCAACTTCACCGTCTACACTGATTGAACAATTTGATAGCGGCGACTCTACACCGTTCAGAATTCCCTGAACTGAATACTCCCTAATCGAGCCAATAACTCCATCGGGGTCTTCGAACTGCCCCTCACCTGAATTTATTTCGCCGATGAGAATCCCATTGCGAATCACTTTCACCTGGTCATATGCAATTGGTTCAGACCAACTGAGATAACAAATGCTACTCGCTTCACCACAGAGTAGTTCGGTAGGTCTCGGAACATCACTAATCGTGATTTCTTCTGTATCAGTAACTGTCGGTATGATCGCACCCGCATCATTTGTGACGAGAGAGCCGAGCCACCCACAGGATAAATCTGCTTCCGGTGTCGAAAGAATCGTCTCTCCGTTGGCGGCATTCCCCACCACTCGAAAGTATAATTTTGAAAGTGGAATTGAAGAGTCCGCGATTGCAGACTCAAAGACCAGACCCAAGCTCAGAGCTTCGTCTCCGCTCCCATCCCACCATTGGGCACAGCCGCTGTCACCACCAGAGCCTGCGGGTTGTGGCGCATTCCACACAAGTATTTGAGGAACTGGTGAACCCGCTAAGTCGCCAGGGATCTCTATATCCAATAGTTGCAACACAGCAGAATTCCAAGATACCGCATGCTGTAATCCACGAATCGATTGCTGCTCTGGATTGAGAATCTGTAAATCAACCTCGAAGGTTTCACCGGGAGTGAGTATCTGTTCACTGGAGACCAAATCGAGATTGATTTGCTGCCCCAGCACAGAGGAGGTGCTAGATATGCTGAAAATCACCAACGACAAAAAAAGAATCTGTCGGAGAGACCCTGATTTAAAAAAATTCAATTTCTGATTAGGCATCATTCTTCTCCCGCATTATCCCCAAAACAATATGCTTCAAGGATATCACTAGAGGCGTTTTTACGAAGTCCGGATTCAGGATTTCGCTTTGTTCAGCCTAATGTGTTGAGTGCTGCACCCGCCCAAAACCATTTCACCTGACTTTCGCTACAGGTGTGACTGCATTCGAAGGTGTCTTCAGATCCATCTTCGTGCCTCAAGGTTACCGTCACCAAACTTCCGGGGGCCAACTCTGTCAGACCCGCTAGGCTTACAATATCCCCCTCTTTCACCTTCTCGTAATCTGAAGGATCATTAAATCTGAGAGGAAGTACGCCTTGTTTCTTGAGATTGGTTTCATGGATTCTTGCAAATGACCTGACAATCACTGCTCCGCATCCCATGAATCGTGGGCACATGGCGGCATGTTCTCTACTCGAACCCTCGCCATAGTTTTCATCACCGACGACTGCCCAAAATTTGCCGGAATCTCTCAGATTTGCAGCCATCTCATGAAGCGGTTTACTGGCTCCTGAATCTGTCGAGTCGTGTCCGAGGCCAGGGCTTGAATGGAATGAGTTCACAGCACCCAAAAACATATTCCTTGAGATATTTTCGAGGTGACCTCTATATTTCAACCAAGGACCCGCAGGAGAAATATGATCCGTCGTACACTTGCCTTTGGCTTTGAAGAGCAACGGCATTTCCGAAAGTTGAGATTCTTCCCTCGGCTGGAATGGCTTTAATAACTGTAGTCGGTCACTCGCCGGATCGACGACAACATCGACAGACGAGCCATCTTCTGGAGGAGCAATAAATCCCTCGGTATCTACCACGAATCCTTTTTCAGGGAGACTATCGCCTGAGGGAACAGGAAGCATTACCTCACGTCCATCTGCAGTCACTACGGAATCGGTAAGAGGGTTAAAGTCTAAAGATCCAGAGATAGCAAATGCCGTCACAAGATCAGGACTCGCAATAAAAGAAAGTGTCTCAGCATTGCCGTCATTTCTTCCCGGAAAATTCCGGTTGAAAGAACTAACGATGCTATTAGACGTTCCTTTTTCTACATCACCCCTTTTCCACTGACCTATGCAGGGACCACAGGCGTTCGCGAGTACAGTGCCACCTAACTCTTCAAAAATACCTGCCTGCCCGTCTCGCTCTACAGTTTTGAAGACTTGAGTCGATCCAGGAGAGACCAGAAATTGGCTCTTTGCCTTCAGCCCCATTTCCACGGCTTCTCCCGCTATTCCGGCAGCACGATCCATATCTTCATAAGAGGAATTTGTGCAAGAACCGATCAACGCAGCACTGATGTCGAGAGGCCACCCATTCTCGCGGGCTTCTTCAGCCAATTTTGATATCGGTCTGGCCCTATCAGGAGAATGAGGCCCCACCACGTGTGGTTCCAGAAGTGATAGATCGATCTCAAGTACTTGATCGTAATAAGTCCCTGGATCTTCTTCTACACCATCATCTGCACGCAAGAGATCTGCAAACTCTTCAGCAAGCGCGGAAACATCTTCCCGACCAGTGGACTTCAAGTAACTGGACATGGCCTCATCGAATGGGAACACAGAACAAGTGGCGCCGATTTCGGCACCCATGTTGGTAATCGTGGCTTTTCCGGTACATGAAAGAGATCTTGCGCCAGGCCCGATGTATTCAACTATCGCACCTGTTCCACCTTTCACCGTCAATTCTCCCGCCACTTTCAGAATTACATCTTTGGCAGAAGTCCAACCATTCAGTTCGCCTTTAAGGTGAACGGCAATTGCCCCAGGCCAACGTACATTCCAAGGCAACCCTGCCATGACATCGACGGCATCTGCTCCACCAACCCCAACCGCCAACATCCCCAAACCACCCGCATTGGGTGTGTGGCTGTCGGTGCCAATCATCAGCCCACCTGGAAATGCGTAATTTTCTAGAACAACCTGATGGATGATTCCTGAACCCGGTTTCCAGAAACCGATTCCATATTTTTCAGAAGAGCTTTGAAGGAACCGATAAACTTCGGCATTGGTTTCTTCGGCAGCAGCAAGGTCAGAACTCGCTTCATGTTGCGCCTGAATCAGGTGATCGCAATGAACAGTAGAAGGAACCTGAACCTGATCGAGTCCTGCCTGCATAAACTGAAGAATAGCCATTTGTGCAGTGGCATCCTGCATGGCAACTCTGTCGGGGTGAAGATCACAATAGTCGGTCCTTCGTGAAGGAAGACTATCAAAATCTTTACTATCGACTTCGAGATGAGACACGAGAATCTTCTCAGCAAGGGTGAGCCCCCTGCCTAAAACATGCCTTGCACGTTCATGACGAACAGCGGCATTTTCGTAAAGATCACGAATTTTGGTAATATTCAGCATTTTCCACTCCCTTATGCTACTTGAGAGCAACGATTCAGGGGTTATCATCCAAGTACGTTTCAGGATTCTCTTTGAACGGCCTGCCAGCATGATAATCGCTGACTTGTCCGCTCGGGAGCGATTCCGGAGCATATTCAAAGGAGTGGGCGGACCGCCGCAGTGACCCACTTCACATCCGCCCCCCTGCAGGGCATACGTACAGGATGTGACGAGGCAGGAGACTATGACGATGCTTAGAAAACAGAACTTTACCTTCATCGACAATTTCTTGAAATGTCTTCTATTTTGCCTGATTGTTTCGTTACCAACGGGATCCGCTGAACTCAATGCTCAGTCGACCTTGCTGGATGTGGGAGAAATCTCCGTTGAACCTGGACAAGATTTCACTTTGCCGATACTGGGAAATTGGTCCGGAAACATCGCTGGATTCAGTTTTTCAATGAGCTTTTCAGGGCCCACCCCTTTTCCACTCGAGAACATGATGATAGACGTCCAAGGAACTCTCGCAGGGGCGATTGAAGCAGAATACGTTCAAGAGCAAATCGACGACGATTCTCAAACGATCATTTGCGGAGTACTCTTCGACGCGCTCCCACCTTTCAATGGCCAAACCGTACCATCGCTGGGCTTTGCTCAGGAAATCGCATTCCTGCATGGAAACGTATCCTTGTCCGCTCCTGAATCTGTTGTCTCATTCAATCCTGAGGATGGATTTGGTAATCCTCCTATCTCGAACATGCTCGTCTTCGGGACACAATCTGTAAATGTCGAAGTCTTGCTTCCAGGATCCATCGAAATCGTATTCCCACCCGTCCCTCAAGTATTCATTCGGGGGGACGTAAATATGGATTCTCAAGTCGATTTAGCAGACGTGATTTTTCATTTGGATTACACGTTCTTATCAGGTCCATTACCGGCTTGCCTAGATGCCGGCGATGCAAACGATGACGGCATTTCCGACATTTCGGATGCCATATTTCTTCTCTATTGGTTCTTTTTGGATGGACCAGGACCATGGGTCCCGTTTCCGAATCCTGGAGAAGATTTCACCAATGACTCTTTGGATTGTGAGCAGGGGCTGTAAAGAAAATCCCCGTCATGCGAAAGCAAAACGAGGATCGATCTTTTTTAAGTTGGTGAGTCTCACGGCAGGCTCGAAACCTTAGCTAACTCGACTCGCGAAAAATATCGAGAAATCTATCTTCGTATTTCTCATACAGACCTAATCGATCCAACTCTGCTTTTAATGTAGAAGCTTGAGTTCTGTCGAAATTGGCTCGCGAGAACAGCAGTTCCAGTTCGTCAAGATCACTCTGGCTCACTTCCGATTTCGTAAGATCTTCATTGGCATAGTTTGATTCCATATGGAAATCAGAATTCAGTCCCAATCGAATTGAGTCCCGCTGGCGAACCATACTTGCCTCCAGCTCGGAGATCTGGGCATTCAAATGGTCCAAATTCAACCTGAGGTTTACGAGTCGACAAAATGTTTGAAGCAACATTTTTGTAGTTTTTGGATTAATCGTGTGAAGACCCCAAACAGGAATTTCCGAAGCAAGGCATGCACCCATGATGCCTTTCTCGTATCCCGCCATGAGAGTCAGTCCGTTCAGGCCACTGATGCGTTGATCTTTTATGGGATCTATTCCCAATCGCGCGATTTCTTCTCCAAAGACACTATCGGTAGTCGCAAAAGAGACTTTGGGATCATCTTCTGGCTCAATGGCTCCTGAAATAGCAGCGAAAGTGATCACTTTCTCAATGTTAAACGTTGATAGTGCTACAGATATTAATTTTTGGGCCAGATCCATAGATTCAGACCGTGGCTGACTCTCTGGGGTGAAAACAACCAAGTCGTGATCAGAATTTGTAACGATGATCCTAAACAGCAATTGGGGAAGTTTCCCAGGAAAGCAAACGCCATTTTTCACTTCAATATCTTCAATATCAAAGTGATCACGTGGATCTAAAGCTGAGACGACTACCGAATTTGTAGAATTAATCAGAGTTCTCACGCATGAAGAAGCCACATTCCCCAAACCCGGCCAACCAACTACCAAGATAGGTGATTTCAAACTACCGATGGCTTGAGACAAGTTGAATGACAACATAATGTTCCAATTTTATATAGGCAACGCACATACATAACGAAATAACGCGCATACATGACGAAATATTGTCATCGCAAAAAATATTTAACCGTTAATGAGTATTATAACGGCATAAATCCGTCAAGACACTCTTTGAAATCGTGTTTTATACGAAGTCTATATATCTCGGATACTTAACGCATACTACAAGCAGATATATCGAGAACACCTTTTTTGCACTCTCTATATATCAGGAAAACTCATTTTTAGTTCATACTTGTCATTAATGACACCACCCAAAGGCCCAGCACCAATATCGGCCAATATGAACCAAGAACTAACTCAACTGGCTCTATTTGACCACCCGCACGGATCACCTCTTGGTGATACTTCATGAGACCGATCGCAACAGGACATATACTCCACCACCATCCCGATGAATCCATCAAGGGAGAAGACCAGCAATACCACCCATAGCCTAGCAGGGAAATTAAAGCACTCCCTCGAAAAGCAAAGGCAAGAGTTCCAGTCGAATAGGTACCCAAGCTATTTCGGAATACAGAACCCAATCCGCTGGAGAGTTCTGAATACCTTTTCCCAATAGCCATCATCAAGGCCAAACTAAAACCGGTCATCAATAACATCGCGCTGGGATAAACACCCGAGAGTGAACAGCCTAGAATCAGCCTTAGTAGAAAAAACAGACCCAGAAAAATCACATCCAGCCAAACGACAGACCTCACCCAAACTGTGTAGATCACATTTGCGATAAAATATGTGAGTCCTATCCCTGGGAGACTCAAAATAGTTTCTCGGAAGTCCAGATAGTTACAACCGCCGTAATAAGCCCCGAATCCCAATAGAAGCATTCCCAGAATCCCAAGAATGAAACTTAACTTATTGGCCATACTCAAACTAACTTCACCAGAGGCGACAGGCCTGTACCTTTTCGAGGGATGCTCTGCGTCTCGATGTCGATCTTTCACATCGTTCAAAATGTAGACCGAAGAGTTCAGAAGACAAAACCCTGACAATCCGAACAAAAAAGAAAGCGGATCTAATTCCGCCCCTGTCGCCAAAGCAAAAGGGAGAGGAAGAAAAACGAATACATTTTTTATCCAGTGGGTAACTCTTAATAGACGCAGAAAAACCCATGGAGAACGAGAGTCATTTTCGGGGAGATGTTGAGAGAGAGGCATCAAATTCGGTTTTCTCCTTCTCCACATTTCATTGAACTGGGGTAACATCTGATTTCGACGGAGGCTGGCATGATAACCGACCCATTAGGGAGTGAGAATTCCTCACTCAACAATCTTGACTCCTATGCTCGTGGAATCGGCTTTCATTCTCTAGGCGTTGCCAGAGCAGACCGGTCCCCCCATGCTGAAAAATTCCAATCATGGATCGATTCAGGGATGCATGCTGATATGGAATGGTTGACCCGAAACACAGATCGTCGCCTCGATCCGAGAAAAAGCCTTCAGGCGGCAAAAAGTATCATCATGGTGAATCTTCCTTATTCTTCGAAGTCCGACTCCCCGCCAACTGCACCAAAAATCGCCCGCTACGCCCGGGGAAGAGATTATCACAAAGTCATGAAACCGATGCTTCAGGATCTCAGCAACCATATCTCGGAGAATGGAAAATGGAAGACTTGGTACTGTGTAGACGCCTCCCCTATCCTTGAAAGAGATTGGGCTGAAATCTCAGGTCTGGGCTGGATCGGAAAAAATGGATTAATCCTCAATAAGGAAATTGGTAGTTGGTTTTTTTTAGGTGGGATTGTCACCGATCGTATCTTCCCAGTGACTCAGCAAATTACCGATCATTGTGGCTCATGCACTCGCTGCCTAGATGCTTGCCCGACACAAGCTATTGTAAAGCCGCGCACCATTGATGCCCGAAAATGTATTTCATATTGGACAATAGAACATCGTGGCGATTTACCCGCAGATGCTCGACTACACAACTGGCTCTTCGGATGCGATGTGTGCCAAGAAGTATGCCCCTGGAATACTCGTCCAGGCAGAATAGACCCACCTATACACAAGGAACTTGAGCCGCGCACTCCGCCAGAATCTTCCGAGCAGGTAATAGATGCGACTCATGAAGAATGGTTGGAGATGTTCGCTGGAACACCTGTGACCCGGACAGGCTTCACTGGATTAAAGCGAAACGCCCAACAAATTATCCAAGAGAGAAATGAGTCTCCTTCTTGATACTGCTCTCGTCACCTCGAACAATTTTTAACGCTGGAATGTTATTCCATCTCATCATTGCCACTGTAGCAGTGATCTCGATATTGCTTCTAAAAGGCCTAAACTTCTTCAGTTTTCAAAGCCTCGCAAACCTCACGACATCTCTGCTGATCGGTGCCGGTATTGGTCTCTGTTTCCAGATTTGTTACCGATCTATATCGCAACGCTTCAGTTGGACTTCAAAAATGGATTCTCACTTAGCAGTACACTTTGAAGGAATGGTGATCGGAGAAATTTTCTTCCTGGCTCTGATTTCGTCTATCTCTGAAGAACTCTTGTTTCGAGCACTCATTCAGCCCTATTTAGGACTATGGCTCACGAGTCTTCTTTTTGGTCTCGCACATTGGACCGGAAAACGAGAATTGTTGGTTTGGCCATTTTTGGCTTTCTTCGCAGGACTCATGCTCGGTGGGCTGTCGGAACAGCCTGCAATTGGAGTGACCGGGGCCACTTCCGCTCACTTCATCATCAACTTCTTAGGTTTATGGCATCTTTCGAAAGCCCGAAAGAATTCGGCGCTGAAAACTTTCTCCAGTGACGAGAACCCGATTCCTGATCCCACTTCGCCTCGAGAAATCGAAGACCGATAAATCAAGCTCTTGGCTGGACCTCTTCCAGACGTTTCTAAAATGTCTAGATATCGCCAAAGGAGTCTATTTCCAGACATTTAGACAGATGGTCGTCGGTTGACAGCACCCCTATTTCCGAACACGATATAAGGGCATTGGTGGGGCGAGCCAACGACCTCCCGATTGCCTGATAACAAGGCAAGTTGCCAGGTTCACTTCCTTTCATGCAGACATCTTTCCCGAGGCTTTTCGTCCGGGATCTTTGACGAGCTTTAAAGAGAAAAAACCATACAGGTAATGCAAGCGGGCTTTGAGTAAGAAGAACAAGGTGGGGGTTTCATGGTCATCAAACGTATCGATCCAGACAAAGCGCACGATCTGCTTCAATCGGATCAGGGGTTCACATATCTCGATGTCCGTATGCCTGAAGAATTTGTGGAAGGTCATGTTCCCGACTCCAGAAACATTCCAGTCATGATTCGTGGAGAAGGCGGAGTCGGCCTTCGTATGAATCCGGAGTTTTCTGAGGTTGTCGATCAGGAATTTAAAGCCGATTCAAAAATCATTCTGGGTTGCCAAAAAGGCGGCCGCTCGCAAAAGGCAGCGGATATCCTCTCAGATAAAGGCTATACGAATCTTCACGACATGCGTGGAGGATTCATAGGTGAAACGGACGTCCTTGGAAATGTGACATTTCCTGGTTGGCACTCAAGAGGCTTACCGACGACTCGCCAATAGTCTCGAAGGAATACTTTCATATTGCTAGAGCTCTGTTCTAGTTTGATCTGCTCTAGTTTGATCTGCTCTAGTTTGATCTGCTCTAGTTTGATGTTCCCTCAGTATCTTTGTAAATTTTTGCAAACATCTTTCTTGATACAAATCCAATCTGCCCTCTGGGGACAAACCTCAACATTTGAAACAATATGTTATTGAGGACCCCGGGGATAACAGTGGCTTTCCTTTTCAGGACTCCCCTCACGGCGACTTTCGCTACTTTACCTGCGCCCATCTGCCCAGATCGAATATGGTCCTCTGATATGCCAGCACTGGTAAAGAATGAAGTTCGGGTCACTCCAGGAGCCAGAAGAGTCACACGAACCCCAGTGCCTTCTAACTCCCACCGAAGTGTCTCAGAAAATCGATTTACGAATCCTTTTGTGGCGCTGTAAGTCGTCATTCCAGGGCCTCCGACAAAACCAATCATCGACCCCACAAATAATATGAAACCTTTTCCCCGCTTTTTCATCGGATCCAGCAAGTGGTGAGTCAACTGCATCACTGATTGGCAATTGAGGTAAATCATATCTTCCTGATCTGCACAGGACGATTCTGAAAACCCTCCCCCTAACCCCACTCCTGCATTATTTACGAGACCGTCGATTTCGAGATGCGAGATGCTCTGCAATAGCGACTCTACACCCTTCTTCGAAGACAAATCTGCGCATACTAATTCACAGGGAACCGAACATTGATCTCTGGTTCTCTCCAGTCTTTTCATATCTCTTCCAGAAAGAACAAGAGTCCCTGCCCCTGCAGCTGCAAGTTCCTTCGCAAGCTCTGCACCTATTCCGTCACTTGCACCGGTGACGAGAATTGTCATTCCATCGAGGAAACCCGACATACTTTAACTCCTGGGGCTCGAGCCCTTGTTCGCTGACCTGAAGACGACCGAATCAGTGCCACTCACCTGTTTTACTGTCCTGAAAAACTTTTGGGAATCGACGAGTTCCTCAACAGATCTCATAGGAATGGTCTTGAGAGACTCTTATAGGCTAATCCGACGGCTCACTTGACATTTTTTCGCATTCGGACGAATCTGTAGTACCGCTAGAGAAAGGAGAAAAACGCCCGGATGCTCGATCTCGATTCAAATATCCCTGCCATCTTCTCTTCTCTGCCCCTCCCTCAGTGCCTATTCATCCTACCTGAATGGCTTGACGGTTCCAGAGCGGCGGACAATCTATCCCGCTTCTGGATTCAATCCAACTGGATCGACGTCGTTATTATTCTTGGAATGCTCGCAGGACTCTTCACTGGTGCAGGACTTGGATTTTATCGATCGACAGCTCTTCTCTTTGGCTCAACATTGGGTGCATTACTCTCCATGGAGTTTTCTATTCCATTATCCATGAGTGAAACTTTTGCCACTGTCAGATTAGAACTCGGCCCTCTCGGGGCTCAGATCTTGTCGGGGTTAACGATTTTCATCTGCTGTATAGCCTTAACGATGCTCGTTACATTTTTCTTCAGAAGTTTCTTCGACAGAACGCTATTGGCATGCGATTCGATACTGGGAGCTCTCATGGGGGGCGGCATGGCAGCGCTTCTCTTCGGGCTTTTAATGCTCGGAATTTTTCAATGGCCCGACGGTAGGATTCACACACCCATTAAATCTTCCATCATTGGAGTCCCACTCGCAGAGGCCACCGGGAAATTGGACCGCTTTTTCCCTGGAGAATTCAGAGATCGATTTCAGATTTCCCTAGAGGACTGCCTCGTAGACGAGATCAATATCGTCCCTGCCTCGTCACGGATAAAGACTTCACAACCGAGATAATCGGACATTTATCTTCGACTCATACCCGTCTATAGTATCTATCCCTCGTGCCTAGGGAGAAGCATTCATGAGTTCAAAAAAAATAGGGAGAGCCTTTATTTCAGGCTTCCCATACATCTCAGCAATAAAGATAAGTCCGTTTCATGGCTGCCTGTTGATCTGCCTTATTGGGTTGATCCTATCTCCCATGAATTTGAGTTCACAAACTCCCCTACCCCCGGCTTCTTCAGGATCTTCCTCTGAAGATTCTGTTCGTAAGGCTCTTTCGGAGATCTACGAAAAGTACTGGGAGTTTAAATTAGAGACGTCCCCATCTCTGTCTGCAGAGTATGGAAACAAAGACGCAGAATTTCATCTTGCTGAGTCAGGCGTCGCCACCATCGATCGTGATCTAAAGATTTACTTCGAACTTCAAACCGGCATCTACGCACTCGACTTGAATGTCCTTCCCGCTTCAGAACAACAACAGGCAAAAATGTTGCTGATGATTTTAGAGGCAAAACTCGATGGGATTAGAGTAGGAACCCATCTCACACCTATCAATCAAAGACGAGGCCCACAAATGTGGCTTCCAAGGCTTTCTTCTCAAATGAAATTTCTCAAGAAAAGAGACTTCGAGGCGTACCTTTCGCGACTCCGGCAAGTCCCTCGATATATCTCTGGAATCAAAGAGATCCTAGAGAAAGCTGTAGCAGAAGGATTTCTTCCTCCAGCAGTAACTCTTCAAGGGGTGCTAGATCAATTTTCAGCCTGCACACAGCCCGAGGTAAAAGACTCTCTCTTCTATAATCCGTTTCGGATGATGCCTCCTGGAATGACCTCCGACGAATGGCAACTATTGTGTCAGCGAGCACAAACTGTCATCTCAGACGAAGTCGTCCCTGCTTTGAGCTCTCTCTCTCAATACCTTGAGGAATCTTATATTCCTCTCTGTCGAGACAGCTTCGGGGCTTATATGTTTCCAACAGGCTCTGATTACTATGGTCACTGCATTCGACAACACACCACAACAGGAAAGTCTGCCACTCAAATCCATCAGCTTGGATTGAGAGAAGTGGCACGCATACGAAGTCAGATGCAGGAGATCATTAAAGAAGTAGAATTCGATGGGGACTTCGGGGCATTTGTTGCACACCTTCGTAACAGTCCAGAATTTTACCACCCCTCCTCTGAAGAATTACTCAAAGGATACCGGGATATCTGCAAGCGAGCCGATGCAAGACTCCCTGATCTGTTCGGGAAATTACCTCGAGCGCCTTATGGCGTTCGTGAGATTCCTGCGCACGAAGCCCCTCGCGCAACAACGGCATATTATATGTCCCCCCCCGCCGATGGATCTCAACCGGGCTGGTTTTACGCCAATACTTACGACTTGCGAAGCCGACCTATTTACGAGATGGAAGCATTGGCTCTCCACGAAGCTGTGCCAGGTCACCATCTGCAATTAGCTCTTCAAGGCGAATTAGAAGGTTTACCCAAGTGGCGAAAGACGACACACTTCACCGCATACATTGAAGGCTGGGGCCTCTACGCCGAATCTTTAGGTACACAGATGGGCTTCTACACGGATCCCTATTCCCGTTTCGGTAAGTTGTCATATGAAATGTGGCGAGCGCTGAGACTCGTTGTGGACACAGGAATTCATGAACTGGGGTGGTCGAGAGCCCAAGCGATACAAGTCATGAAAGAGAACTCTGCTCTGACAGAAAAGAATATTGAAGCAGAAGTTGATCGATATATCGCATGGCCTGGACAAGCACTGGCATACAAGATCGGTGAATTAGAAATCCAGTCTCTGGTAAAGGAAGCCCGTGAAAGTCTGGGAGAGAATTTTGATATCAGAGGATTTCACGACCATATGTTGAAAGAAGGATCGATGCCGTTGCAAATCCTGAGAACTCGAATGGAATCTTGGGTAGAACAACAATCGCGTTAAAATAAAGGGTCTCCGCTGGGATCACCTCTGGAATGAGAGAGAACTCCCCGAGTGATCAGGTCCCAGCGACAGAAGAAATTCTACCGCTTCCCTGCCCCAATCACTGGGTTCCACTGCCATGGAGGCGTCCTTTTCGCCAAAAGCTCGCTTCAACATTTCTGTATGAACCACACCTGGAGAAAGAGCGACAGCAGCTAAGCCTCCAGGAAGCTCTTGAGCAATCGAGCCCATCAGTCCTTCAATAGCAAACTTAGAGGCGCAGTAAGGTGCCACCTCGGGTGACGTACTTCGACCCCACCCAGAAGATAGGGCCACCAAAGTGCCGCGGCCTCTCTCTATCATGCCGGGAGTGAAGGCTTTAAGAGTCTGGAAAACTCCCTTCACATTGACATCGACAACATCTGAGAACTCTTTATTGGAGACCTTCCAGAATGGCGCGCGAACATTGAGCGTACCAGCATTGGCAATTACCAGATCCGCCTCAAATTGATCTGCTTCGAGATCTCGGACCCAGTCCTCGAGCCCGTCACCATCGCAAACATCGAGAGGCCTAAATCGAGGGGCAGGTCCTAGTTCAGCGACAGCATTCGAACTTCTCGCACAGCCTGCGACCGCGATGCCTCGCTCCTGAAATGCTTCGACGAGAGCACGCCCGATTCCACGACTACAACCCGTGACCACCACCTGCCGAGCCACTAATGCATCCTTGCTTCTATTGGCATCTCTGAAATCAGTTCAGCTTCAATCTCTGCTGCTTCACGAATTCTTCTCAATACGACCTCTTCTGGACACACTTCCATGGCGAGGTCTCGGAATGACTCCCAGTGCCGACCTTCTGCATCTGCTAATCGTTGATAAAAATCGGAGAGGGTTCGCTCTTCCTCATTTCCTTCAGCCAATGCTTTCGACAAGACTCTAAATCGTTCGCATGAGCGTGCTTCAATAAACGCGTTCACAATCAGATGATCGCCCAGTCCGCCAATGCCCGATCCTTTTGCACAGAGTAATCCCCGCAACTTTTTCACATACGGATCCGGTAGAGGTGCCCCCAAAGAGACTCCTCTCTCTTTCAAAAGATCTGTGACTTGACGAAAGTGCAACATCTCTTCCTGAACGAGTGCGACCATCGGTCGGTGTAGAAATTCATTCTCTGGAAATCGGGCCATCAATCCAAGGCCCGCGCTCGCAGCCTTGTATTCACACCAAGCATGATCGCGGAGAACTTCGTCTAAACGTGAGCAGGCTAACGGTGCCCACTCAGGGGAAGTCTCCACAATAAGAGGAAGTCCCTCCAGCAGTGAAGTGGTCACGTCTTTACTCTCCATCGTTCACTTTGAAATTATATGCTTCAGGATCCCGACTCAGTGGCCTTGGAATTTCGCGAGGTCTACGGAGACCACCATTCTTATCTGGATCTGCGGGACGAGTCATCGCGATCCATTTACGATGGGCTTCTCGGGACTTTTCGGGACTCACGACGATGTCTCCGTATTTATCAGTAGGACTCGCGACCCTCAATCGGACTCTTTGGTGCCAACAATGCATCCCACTGACAGGATCCGTCTGGACAGGGAAAGCCAGATTTTGATGAACACCGCTTTCATCCCACCAGCCACGCTCGCTATCAGGATCGTCACTCTTGAAAGGCTTAGGCCCTTCTTGACGACGCATACGAATAGTGCCATCCGGCATGTCTTCGAACTTCACAGTGGCACTTCCCCAACGAGAGCCGGGACCATTTTCCTTACGCCATCTTCCCATATGATGAGAACAGGCGATGACTCCCGGACGAATTCCATCTGTGATCCTTCCACGGTTCACAAAATGGCCTATTTCAGTCTCTACCCTGACCAGTTCTCCATCTTCAATACCATGGAGCTGAGCATCGTCGGGATGAATCCAAACTGGATTGGCATGAGAGATTTCCATCAGGTGTTTGGAATTTGCAGATCGAGAATGAATCATCGTCGGAAGTCTGAAAGTAGGAACCAATACGTAGATTCCCATCTTTGGATCGAGTTCCTCTGGACCAACATGACTCTGAGGAACACCCGGGAGAGCTTCTTCAGTAAATCCCCAATCCGCGAGGATTCCGGAGTAGATCTCCACCTTTTTGCTGGGCGTTGGAAAGCCCTGCCTGATCGCACCATCGACAGCCACACCTACGACCTTGCCTTCGACCGTTGCTAAGCCTGAACGCGGATCCACTACGGGTAATTCATCATCTTTGAGTTCAACTGCTTTTTCATGCAGGAGATATGCTTCACCGGGCAACTCATGTGCTCCAACACGACTCATATACTCGAATGGAGACATATCATTCTCTGCCGCTTTTTCGGGGAGCCCAGGGACACTGTTCTCGAACATATGTCGATATTGCTCCTCGACGGTCACCTTTTCACCCGGGCGATATGGGGATTCGAAATGCTTCCGGATTCCTCTGGAGCCATCTGGGTCGATCCGCCAAGAGAGCTCTATCCAAAATTCGTCTTCTTCCCAAACTTCCCCCGGATTAAATCCGCGAGTGTCGCCACTGGGTTTCCCTTCCAATCGGGCTAACGCCCGAAAGATCGGCTGACGAAAAGAGAGCCACCGTGCGGAATGGGTTTCTAGACTTTGAACATCATGCCGTTCCGTCGAATGCCCCATTGGCAACACAAGATCGGCATAATATGCGGTCTCATTCCATGTCGGGGTCATAGCAACATGGAGCCCGACCTTGTCTTCGTCGGAGAGCATTTTCATCCATGACATCCCATCTGGATAAGTCCAGACAGGATTGAAGACTCGAGTGAAGTACACCCCGATCTTGCCGACACCATCCTCTACCAGATGCGGTAACAGATGACTCATTTCATAGAATGAAGTAGGCCATTGCTTGGGCCAGATCAGTTCATTCCAACGCTTCCCGGGATCAGGAGTGGTAAAGAAGGCAGGCTTGAACTTGTTCCAACCTGCTGGAGAGGTTCCACCCTCTACCCCCAAAGATCCTGTGAAGGCATTGAGAATCGCCAAAGCTCTGGCAATCTGCCAACCCCCGAGATTTCCACTCGCAGCACTTCGCCAACAGTGGGCAGCAATTCGGTTTCCAGCGCGAGAAATCTCATCTGCCAACTGGCGAACACTACCGGCTTCAAGACCCGAATACTGCTCAGCCTCTGCTGGAGTCCACTGTTTCAAGTGTTCACTAAAACGCTTCAAGAAAACATCTACGGAAGGTGTTTCTTCCGGATGCAACGCTTCCATATACCCACGCCAATCGACCCAGTTTTCGACAAAAGGAAGATCAATTCTTCCCTCATCGATCAGGATCCGAAGAGCCGCCAATAGAACAGCCCCCTCGGTTCCAGGTCGTGTCGGCAACCAAAGATCGGCTCGAGATGCCGTATTTGAAAGACGAGGATCCATGACGATGATACGCGCTCCACGTTCCTTCGCCTCCATGATCCGCTGTGCGTGAGGATTGAAGTAATGACCCGATTCCAAATGAGCACTCAATAATAGAATCAGTTGCGCATTGGCGTGGTCAGGTGCGGGTCGATCGTATCCCCATGTGAACTGATAACCCGCGCGAGCGCTGGCAGAGCAAACAGTGGTATGACTATTATGCCCATCGATCCCCCATGCCTGGATCACTCTTTCAACAGCGCCCTCATGACCGGGGCGTCCGACGTGATACATCACTTCGTCATGTTGATCCGAATCAAATTTTTCTTGTATCGATGAGGCGATTTGATCGAGAGCGGCATCCCAACTGATCGGTTCAAATTTTCCTTCTCCCCGGGGGCCCACGCGCCGCATAGGCTGAAGTATCCGCTCGGGGTCTTGAACCTGATTGAGAGTCGCCGGCCCCTTCGCACAGTTCCTCCCCCGACTTCCGGGGTGCAATGGATTACCTTCAATACGAAGTATTTCTCTGCTGTCTTTATCCACCGCGGCGAGTAATCCGCACGCGGCCTCACAATTGAAGCAAGTCGTAGGGACCATCGCCAAGCGACGAGGCTTTCTCTTGCTATCCAACTCCTCGACCTCGAGCCATTTTTCGAAAGGAGGATATCTGAGAAGACCCTCACCATAAGGCTTGGGCTCAGGCCACTTACGCTCACTGGGAACGAGGCCGACAAGCCCTGCCAGTTTTTCGATCCAGCTGATCTTGTCTTTCATATGAGACTCCTCAAGCCAAGGGGAGACGTTGGGGCGCCTCCACCCATAAATGTTCCCAAACCGCGATTCCAAGCAGTGCAAGAAGAGCTGGGACTGCCGCTAAACCCTTGTCGGAATCCAAAAACACGATCCATAGGATCGGTATGAGGCGACCGAGGCCCAAAGCACCGAGCCAATAAAGCCGTCCTCGATGCCCAACAAGAATCGACTTCGCCGCTCTACGGGCCGCTTCGGTTGAATGGCGACCATGAACATCCAAGAGAACGAACGGTGTTTCCAAGATGAGGAAGATCAGCAACCAACCTTTAAGTTCACCTAACCCCGAGGGATCCAATAACCAAAGAGTTGCTGCCCCCGCCACGAATGCTTGTAACGTCAGATGCAAAGGAGAAAGGGCAGATTGCCAAAAGTCTCTGCCTTTGGCTTGGCCAAAGAGCCAACCCGAATACGCTGCGACAAAAGTGCCGAAGATTCCTCCAAAGATAAGGATGATCAATCCAGGCCACGAAGACACGCTGCTCTTCAACAGAATTCCGAGTAGAAGAATCCCATTATAGACAGTGATCCCGTAGGCTCCCCTGACCAGCCACGAAGACCATTGGGGTCTCAGTAGAACCCAAAGAAACCTCTCCGGCTTCTTGAGATCGCCGACTAATAACGCTCCAGTGATGGCCATGAAAATCAGCGCAAGTAACCATGCGCTATCCAAAGCTCCATCGATGAGACTACGCCTCTCAAAAGGAAGGAGTAGTGCTGGCACCATGACGACTCCTGCAGCCACTGACTTTGTCCAAAGATATGCGCTGACCTTCCAACCCCAACTGAGCGCATGACGCTGTTGGATATCGTAGGATCTTGTCGGTGCTCCTCTTGCTGGCTCTGCAGGAATATCTGTTCGATCATCTGTTCCGTCAGTCTGACGTTCGCCCCAAAGAGTCCGCTGGGGTCTATGACTGGCCAACGGGTCGAGCGCTTCAACGTGCCCCTCAATGTAATGAATCTTTGGAAGAGTTCCTTTTTCGGGTTTTCTCACCATCGTCGGCTCGCCAGCAACAAGGCGTGCAATCCTGCTTTCAGGATTCGAGAGATCCCCTGTCACGATGGCTCCGGTGGGACAAACCACAGCACAGGCGGGTTCACGCCCGGCATCGACACGGTGCGAACAATAGTTGCACTTGGTCGCTGTCCCCGTCTCGGGGTGAATATCGATGGCATCGTAGGGACACGCCTGCATGCAAGCTTTGCATCCGATACACCGAGCCGGATCGAAATCTACGATGGCATCTTTACGAACAGAAAGACTGGCTGTCGGACAAATCTCAACACAGGGCGCATTTGCACAATGATTGCACCTCATGACGTGAAAAGATCGCTCAGCCTTGGGGTGGACCCCTTTTTCGAGGTATTGAACCCAGGTTTTATTAATTCCTACAGGATCGGAGTGCTCCGTTTTGCAGGCCACAGTGCATGCGTGACAACCGATACAACTGCGGTTATCGATCACAAATCCATAGGACGGGTCTTTGCGGGAATTCATACTCATGAATCTACCCGTGTAGAGCACTCTCGGCCATGAGTAGAGACCGGGTTGACGAAGAAGTTTTCAGGGGGCAATTTCATATTCTGTCAGGATGTCTCGATTCGCTCGTAGAAGACCTGAGAAAAAGGAGTGATATGCCACACATGAAACAGGTCTTTTTGGGGAAATCTGACCTCGTATTGAGGCTGGCTGCCCACAGAATGCTCAGTATGGGTACAAACGCCCCTGAGGGCTCTCCCGTCGACCTCAGACGGTTTCACGCCGCCCTGCCGGGCCGAAGGGCCATCCGGCTGTTCATGAGATACCTGCAGGAGTTCTGTGGGGAACTCGGTAGAAGCCTTCTGCCTCCTTCCTGCGTAACTCCGGGTCAACTCGAAGAGCTCCTGACGACTCGTGACCTACCCCTCATCACTCCTGCTGAAGAGAAGATCTCTTGGCTACTCGCATTAAAATCCTCGCCTTCCGAAGACCTCGAACCTCTGGGCATAGATCCTGACCTGAGCGGCACCTCAGGTCTTCTAGCCATGGGGAAACTATTTTCCAGAATCACAACCACATTGAGGACCGAGGGACTCAACCCCGGCGCGGCGGCACATATAGCCGCCGATCGTGATCAGGAATGCGCCCTGCGTTTACGAGCATTAGAAAAAATCGAAAACCGCAGACAGGGATTCTTGAGAGATTGGGATGTCAGTCAGAGCGGATTCAATCATGGCGCTCCGACCCAACCTCAAGCCGAAGTCATCCTGATCGGTTTGATGGAACTCCCGAAAAGAACTCGAGAGTGGCTCGCGGAACACACCCGCTGCGAAATCTGGACCGATGCTCTGGAACAAGACCAACATCTCTACGACGAATATGGAAGACCCGACCCGGCTGAATGGGAAAATACGTCGATGCCAGATCCGGAACACTTCCTCGTTACAGACACACCACAAGACCTCGCTTTGGCGATGATCGATCATGTTTCACAAATAGACGAGATCAAAAAAACCAGCGATGTTCGACTGGGAGTGGCAGACAATGATCTGATGCCATGGATCTCGGAATCCTTCCGTCGGAACTCTACGCGACTTCATCTCGCGGCAGGTCAGCCATACAGCCTGACAGCCTGTGGTCGATTGATCACAGGAATCAAAGACGCCATCTCCAACGAAACCTCTGGAGCCTTGGTGGCCCTCGCCCGATATCCTGAAATATTGTCATGGCTTCCTAGTCGAACTGACCGTCACGGCAAAACCATCCCCGTGATCAAGGATCTCGATCAGTGGTGCAGAGATCGGCAACCCGTACTCGGAGATGATCCGGGGGCTCCTCCTGCCGTTGCGGCACTGAGCTCGGCTCTCGCTCCCCTCCATCGACGCGAAGATGAATTCCTTCAACGTCTCGATCAATACATCGAAGTCCTATCAGGATTATTGGGATCTGATGAAGAGGGAATGCCGAATTGGCCCGAATCCGGCTCTGAAACCCTTGTCGAGATTCTGGAAAATCTACGCTCTTGTGGACTTTGGACGGCTTGCCACCTCACCGGTGAAGAACTGGCCCATTTAATTCACGAGTTAACGACCGATGCGATGCTTCCCGAAGATGACGATGGCCTCAGCATCGAGGCATTGGGCTGGCTAGAACTTCCCATGGACAATGCACCTCATCTTATTTTGTCCGGCATTTCAGAAGGACGACTTTCAGGGTCTAGTAATTCAGACCCCTTGTTGCCGGAAAGACTTCGACGAGAATTAGATATTCCAGGATTCGACGCCAGAGTCGCCAGAGACAGTCACCATCTTTACAACTTATTAGATGGAAGACGAAAGGTATCGATCGCACTCGCAGCAAGAGATGCCGAAGGAAATCCCATGCTTCCGAGCAGATTACTTCTTCGAGGAAATAATGGCATAGAGCGACTAAAGACATTCCTCGATCATAAGCATCGAATCCTGCTCTCAGAAAAAAGGCCGGAACGAGAAACCGAAAATACAGATCTCGCAGATCTTGGGCCGCCTCGCTGGAAAAGTGTTCTCCCCCCAGAAAAAATCTCGGTCACCGCTTTTGGTCGTTGGCTGACAGACCCTGTTTTGTTTCAAATGGAAACCATGTTGAGCTTACGCGATTGTCATGACCGGGATCGCCAGCTCAATCCACTCTCATTTGGAAACATGCTTCACTGGGTGTTGGAGAAATATGGGAAATCTGAAACCGACAGAGACCTCAAGGACGCTAATGAAATTTATGTGGCCGCTGAAAACTGGTTGCAAGAATATACAAAAAGAAAATTAGCTCGCCACCCGAGAGCAGCAGTTTTAGTTCAAGTGGAACAGGCCAAAGCACGACTCGAGATTTGGGCACGAGAACAAGCCAAAATACGATTTCAGGGTTGGCACATCGTAGCCACGGAAATCAATCTGGATCCAAAGAATTGCAAACTTGAGATCGAAGGGCAATCTTTAGGAGTTTCCGGACGTATCGATAGGATCGATTACAATAAGAGAACCGGAGCATGGCGTATCTTCGATTATAAAACCGGTGATCATGGGCACTCTCCCGAAAGAGATCACGGTCGAAGGCCTGGCAAAGAAACCCCATGGAAGAAACTTCAGTTACCCCTCTACAAACATTTTTCGCCCACCCTTGTCATCGATGGGAAGCAAGTCTCTTCCGATAGTGAAGTTGGCTTTTTCTGTCTACCCGGCAAATCAGAGAGTCCATCCGTCATGCTGGCGAAATGGACCGAGGACGACCAGATAGATGCTGTGGAATGTGCGACAAATGTTGTGCGGGAAATATTGAACCCTGAGGAACCTGAAACGAGAGTTCTCAAATCATTCTCCCATTCTTGGGAGAGAGCATTTGCCGGTGTCACCGTCGATGCAGAGTCCAGTTTGTCCGAGATGGGACAAGACGACGAGGAGGACTCAGAATGAATTTCCCTTATCACAGGATCATTAGAGCCAGTGCCGGCTCTGGAAAAACGCATCGCCTTACAACTCGCTATTTGGGTCTGATCCTCTCTGGTGAATCACCGGAAAGTATCCTCGCTGTCACCTTTACACGAACAGCGGCTGGCGAGATTCTTGAACGAATCCTCGAACGCTTATTGGACGCTCTGGAAGAGGACGGCTACAAACGCCTACTCGAGTCCCTCCAGCAAGAAGGCTTTGCAGAGCTTCATCAAATGCTGAGGAGAGCCGGACATACCAAATCTAGAGAAGATCACCTGCTTCCGACATTGCGGCTCCTCCTCGCTCAGCTCCATCGTTGCCAGATTTCAACTCTAGATGCTTTCTTTGCAAAATTAGCCACGGGCTTCACCTATGAATGTGGGCTCACCCCTGGCTGGAAAATATTGGATTCGGATGTGCAGGCAAAAATTCGCTCATCCTCAATCCAACAGATACTGGAAACCCAAGGGCCTCAAGGTGCTCGGCAAATGATGCACCGTCTCAACAAAGGGAATCTAGGGAGCCAAGTCGCAGTCGATCTAGAAAACTTGGTGACTGGTTTTCATGAAAAATCGAGAGAGTTCCCTTCTACGGCTTGGCAAATTCCAGAACCGGTTCCAGGACCCACCAGTAAAGAACTAGAGAGTGCATGGAACAGTCTTCTGAAATTCAAATGCCCCTTGAACAAAAGCGGAAAAGAAGACATTCGTTGGAAGAAGGCCCTCGCTTCAACACAAAATAATTGGGACGACCCTGATCTGTTGGCCCGAGTCAAATCTTGTAAGAGCGGCCTGATCAGTAAAGTACTGAATGGCGAGTTCAAATATTACAGCACCGATATCACACCTGATCTGGCAGAGCCGTTAGAAATCTTCATTCAAAACGTACGAAGTGAGTACATTCAATTACTTCGAAAACAAAATGAATCGACAGGAGAGTTCCTCGAATTATATGACCAGGTGAGAGAACGAGGATTGCAAAAAAATTCAGGGCTGGATTACTTTGATGTTCCCATCGCATTGATCGCAGCGCGAGTTCTCGGTCAGCCAGGACTGATTGACGAACGGATCGATGCGACAATTCGCCATATGTTGCTTGACGAGTTCCAAGACACATCGCTTGTGCAATATGCAGCATTGCTTCCCATTATGGAGGAGCTTGCAGCAGGAAGTCAGGAAGGACGTTCTCTTTTCTGTGTAGGAGACGGAAAACAAGCGATCTATGGATGGCGCGGAGGTCGTGCAGAAGTCATGGATCAATTTGAAACTCTCCTTCTTCCCGAATCTGGGTCTTCTCTTGACGAGTCGTGGAGATCTTCAGAGCCCGTACTCAACACCGTGAATAAGGTCTTTTCTCAACTCGCTTCTTTCCCACCAAAACCAGAAGACCAAGGGTGCTTAGAAAAATGGTCGAACTCCTTTGATCAACATCAGGTCGCCCAACTCTTGGGAGATCGACCTGACGGTCATGTTTCATTACGAATAGCGAGTGAGTACGAAGGAAAAGCGGAAAAAATATGGCCCTATCATGAAACTTTGGCAGAGGTCGATCGTCTGCGAAGTCTCTCAAAGGATAGCAGTATTGCGATTCTGGTCCGAAAAAATCGGCATATCTCAAAACTCGTAGCGGCATTGAGAGCCAGAGGAATAGAAGCCAGTGAAGAGCGTGGAAACCCCCTCGTCGACTCACCCGCAGTGGGCCGAGTAGTGGCTCTTCTCGAACTTATCGAGCACCCAGGGGATGGCACTCTGCGGTACGCTGTGGAAAATTCTCCTCTCCCACAAATCCTGAAATGCATGCCTCAACTCGATCTCGCGGAAGTCGCAGATGAGGAACTCTTAGATCAAGCGATCAACCGCCTTCGTGCACTTCTCTACGATGAGGGATTCACCGATACGATTTACTCCATAGTCAACTCTCTTTCCCTGCAATGTTCTGAAGAAGATCAATCACGCCTCGATCAATTGATCGAACAAATTAGGGTATTTGGATTTCATGGCTTACGACTCGATGACCTCATCCAAAACCTTCGTCAGAATTCAGTTCCCCGTCCGGGAGGATCTCCCGTCCAGGTGATGACCATTCATCAAGCGAAGGGACTCGAGTACGACGCTGTCATCATGCCTGAGCTCGACTACGCATGGTTTCAGCCCGTCCCCAAACTCCTCACGCTTGAGAAAAATGGACAGCAAGTCCATCTCTCTCGCTATCTGGGAGAAGCGGATCATGCTCTTGTCGGAGATCCATACCCCGAAATGTCACAACAGAGTCGGGATCGGCAACTGAGCGAAACAATGTGCCTACTCTATGTCGCCATGACTCGAGCACGACATACGTTGACGATGATTCTCCCTCCACCGAATAAGAAGGGGAACTATAAAGAATCCTCTTATGCCCAACTCCTAGTGAAGACTCTCGCACCTGGAGAAGAGTGCTTACCCGGTAAAGTTATTTATGAATGTGGTTCTGCTAAGAACGATTCAGGGAATCCGGGAGAAGAAGAAAGACTGAGAAGATCTGTTCGAGTCGAACCCCTGGTCCCCGACGCTATGGGGAAAAAGAGAACTACCGCCTCGAAGAAAGTCATCCGATTGACTCCGAAGAGACGTAGAGCTCTCTTGAAAGGTACATTAGTTCACTCGGTACTCGAAACCATATCGTGGAGCACTCCATCGCTAGAAGACATCCAAAAGACTCTCACTTCATTACACCCGCGAGAAAAAGACCTTCATCAAGAGGTCACAAACCTCGTACTTGCAGCACTCAGTAAAGAAAATTTCTCAAGTATTTTTGATCCATCGGCAACAGCAGAAAGACTCGAATCTGACTCCAAAGATAAACTAATCCTTGAGAAAGAAATCTCTTTAATGACTGACATTAACGGTATTGGGTTTAGTGGAGTAATCGACAGACTCGTCTTAAGCGAAAATTCGACGGGCTTTGTCTCTGCTGAGATAGTTGATTTCAAAAGCGACAATCTTCTGTTGAGTAACGAAGACGCATTAGGAAAGTATAAAGACCAAATGGAATGGTACCGCAAGGCTGTTCATCAGTGCTGGGGTATCCCCATTGATAAGATCTCTTTGCTGATCGCCACTACTCAAAATGGCGATATAGAACACCTCGAAATTCCAACCTGAGATGTGGATCTTTTCAAGGGCAAGATGGGTGTTCAGTACAAGGAAACAAAGCCGAGGCTGGGGCTATTCCGCACTCAGGAAAAGGCCCAGGCGGGGCTGCCCCTCCAGCGAACTCGTAGAAGAGCAGATATAGTCCGTCTGAAATATCATGAAAACCATCGGCGTTGGCATCAGCAGCTTCTTCGCAGTTCTCAATTACAGTTGAACCAAATACACGAGAAATCAGAAGGACGGCATCCGCTAATCGAACCCCAGGGGTTCCATCAGCATCACCTCGAATAAACTTAGGTTCGCAGAAATCCACGTAATCATTCGCATTCGAATTCTCAAGAGGATCCTCTAGATCGCATTCGTCAGGGAGCAAATTATTATTACAGTCCTCTGATAACCCAGACAGGACCGAACAAATGTCGGAAATCCCATCTTCATTACAATCGTTTTCACAAATATCTGGGACGCCGTCTCCGTCACAATCCGACAGTGCGCCAGAATCTATTTCGCATTCATCAATTTGGCCATTTAAATTGCAATCATACATAAGATTGAAGATTTCGCAGGGATCAGGAATCCCATTAAAATTGCAGTCGCCCTGGCAAATATCTGGGATGGAGTTCTGATCGCAATCATCGACGAGCCCTGATTGTGTTGAACATGAATCGGGAACTCCATCGGCATCGCAATCTTCGACGTTCCCTGCCAAAGTTGAACAACTATCGGGTATCAGATCATTGTCACAATCCGTAACCCACCCTGCTAGGATGGCACATTGATCCGGAATACCGTCTAGATCACAATCTTGTGCTGTACCATTATTAATGGCACAAGCGTCAGTGATTCCATCACTATCACAATCGAAGTCTCCTTCGACAATGAACTTTGCTCCGCCTCCGAGTATTGCAGTGGACGAATCCAACGGCGCACCTGCCAAAATGACTCCGCGATCGATAGCGATCGAAGTGCCAAGGAATCCTCCAGAATTACCGGCCAATGAATATTGGTAATTCCAGCCTTGATCAAAAGCGTAAATGCTGATCTTCCCAGCAGGCATGGCTTCGTTTCCCATATCCATGGGCGCCCCGATAGCCAACAAGTTGTCTTCCATAACGAGAGTCGCTCCAAAGCCAGTGCCCAATACGCCAGAGTTAGGAAGCAAGAGAGGTTGGAGAATCCAGATCGCATTCGATTTACGGTAGGAAGCCACCATTCCAGAAGCGGGTCCCGCAATATCTGAAAATGGACAACCTATAAAAACAAAATCTTCAATCAAGGAAACAGAGGTTCCAAAGCGATCGCCTTCATTCGCGATCCCTGGGCCGAATGCCGCTGATTCAGTCCAACCATCTGAGCCCCCCGAATAGAGGAACGCCACACCGCTATCAATTCCATTTCCATCTCTACCGGGTGATCCCACAAGAATCTGCCCACTCGAGTGAATTGAAATTGAAGTGCCAAAGTTATCTCCGGAAACACGATCTAGAGCTTCAAGCCGCTCTTCGAATTCCCAATTCGCCATCCCATTCAACCGCCATAGTGTCACACAACCTGCGGGTCCTACGTCGGTCTGGAATGTGGGGCTTCCTACTGCCAGTAAATCACCCTCAAAGGCGATAGAACTACCGAATCCGTCGTCAGCATGCCCTTCAGGATCCTCGATCGTGCAGCACAGTTCCCAACCAAATCGGGTACTTTTCCATATGTCGATGTAACTTAACCCTGCAGCACCAATCGCCAACCAATCTTGATTCGCGGCTATGGAACTTCCATATTCTGAACCTGACTGGCCACTGAAGACATTTTCCAACTGATAGCCACTGCTCGTTCTGCGGAATGATCGAACACTTCCACTCAGTGTTCCACCCCCATCATCTCCAATAGCACCTACAAAAAATCGTCCACCACTCACAGCCACCGATCTTCCAAAACGGTCGCCAGCACTGATACCAAAGATCTCCAGATCACTCTGGAGGCATTGAGACCACAGTGTATTTTGGCCTCCCAAACCTACTAAGATCAGTAGGCAGAACGGCATCAGAATATGTCGGAAATGATTCATTGTTGTAGTTTCTCGCAGGGGTAATGGGCACCGGGGAAAGTGCTACTGCGAGTTCAATTCTTGCGGTCCTTCCGAAACTGTCAATCCCGGAAGGACCTTGCAAGAACTTGTGACAGGAAAGGGAGAACTCCGGCTTAGAGCGGATCTCCCAATCTTCTTGGCCAATGATCATCGGGAGCAGGAGCATCAAGATCTCCTCCTGGCCTAATATGATCTAAGAGCCCTTCTTCTTCCTTGTCGTACTGAAGTTTGCCATTCACGAATGACCATCTCACCAACGTCATGTAGTTGAGAATATCACCATCGGTAATGATGAAGTCGGCATCTTTTCCCACCTCTATCGAACCGATACGGTCGGAAACTCCAAGCAAACGAGCGGGTTCGATGGTGATCGCTTCGATCGCTGCCTTTTCTGGAAGTCCACCCCTTACGGCAAAAGCGGCTTCCAGTGAGAGGTGAGCCAGATCGCGTCCTGCAAGTCCCCACAAAGCCACTTGCGTGCTTCCTGGGAGAATCACCAATGGAACTCCGTTTTCATGGAGTATTTTGGCATTTTCGATACTCGACCCTGTCGGACGATTAACGCTCTCGTTGGCATCCCTACGGGCTCTCGGTGTGACGATAGCAGTGGCCCCCGTACGCGAGAGAACACCGGGATCAATCCAACCTTCTTCAGCACCCTCAAATACGATTTCAAAACCGTATCTGCGCGCAAGATCAGAGTAGGCCCTGATATCTGGCATGGTACTCACACGCACCAACGCGGTAGACTGGCCCGTCAACAAATTTCTGACGACGGCGAAAATGCCTTTAATCCATTTGTCTTCCGGTGGAACAGCCTCAGGATTTTCTTTCTTCTCCTCGGCATGTCTTTCCAAGGCACGGAGGTGCTCTTGGACCCGATCAAAAGCATCTTTTAATTCTCTGCGTCCGCGTGGATTTCTATAACTGTAATTGATCGAACTGAAATTTTTGGGACGAATCGTCAAGTCTTCAAGACTTCCATGGATCAGCTTGGTGACGCGAGAGCCATTCCAAGTCGAGGTGATTCCAGCAGCTAATCCCATCGTTGTGTCGAGATCAAAGGGGTCCTGGCTTTTTTCTGCCTCACCACTTCCGACGATGCCTGAAGATCGGAAAGCCACCAATCCTGGGTATACATGGTGTCCCTTGGCATCGACAACTTCTGCACCTTCGGGAGCCTCTAATCTCCCTGCGGAGACCTGATGAATCTTTCCGTTTTTACAGATCAACGTGCCGTTTCTATGCGTAGCACCTGTCACCGTATGAATCGTGGCTCCATGAATCACGACATACTCATCTTCAGGGTCTGCCGCGATAGTTTCTTTCTTCTCCGGCTCGGGCGCAGGAGCCGGCGGAACTTGAGGACGCATTCTACGACCTCTTCTACGACGCGGTGGGTCCTGTGCCTCAGCAATACCCTCGGTGAGACTGGACACTCCCGGCAAGACCGGAAGATCCGCAAAGAAAATAACAAAGGTCAGAAGGCCAAGAAGGCCTCGGAAAAAGCTACGCATTAGCGATCCTCCCGATCCCATACCACTTCGCCACCGATGATGGTTTTCATGACACGAGCCCCTGGTTTCAAGGGATGCCCTTCAAAGAGCACGAAGTGAGCATCTTTGCCCTCTTCAATAGTGCCCATACGATCTCCCAGACCTAAAAATTTAGCGGGAGCAGATGTCACAGACGCCAATGCTGCTTCAAACGACATTCCAAATCTCACTTGTTCAGAAAGTAGTGAAGGAACAGCTCTCATGGCCGCAGCATTATCCGACTTTGGAAGAGTGATCACTTCACAACCGCCGCGAGATAGAGCTGCGGGCACATGATACCGAACATAAGTATCTGGCAATGCGCTCACTCCAGGCGGAATCATGACTGTAGACTTCCTCTCGATCAGTGTCTCCATGACTTCGTGAAAAGCCCCCGTTCGAGAAGACGGAAGAATGAAAACATTTTGAGGATCTCGATCCTTCATTTCTTTGATGTCTTCGAAAGCCGCATCCACATGAAGGAGCAGCCCTGGGGAATTCAGCGAAAAGACCAGAGGCATGGCCTCATCTTTATTTTCCAGAATGTCGACCAAAGGCTTTAGCGAAGGGTTGATAGGAGGAGCCTTGTATTCCTGAGGCTTTTCATCTTTTGAGTCCTTCTTCTCTTTTGAATCAGAAGCCTTGCCCTTTTCAGAGTCTTTATTTTCAGCTTCTTTCTTCTTCGCTTCTTCTGCTTTCTTCTTGGCTTCTTCCTGTTCCTTGTCCCACTTTTCACGAGCTTTCTTCTGGCCTTCGATCTCTGATCTCGCACCATCGAAGGCTTGCTTCACAGTTCTATGAAGACTTGATGAAGAGCTCAGATTTACGGGAAGAAAGACGCTCTTTTTCAGAATGCGATCATTCGATTCTGGTGCGGTGTGAACAACGATGGCCTGCCCATGAAAACCAGTGCCAGCGGGTACGAACCCCGCAGCAACATAACCCGCTTCCAGGAAAGAATCCCAGTCCATTTCTTCATCGACCCAACGATTCTCAACGGTCTGATCACAACTGATGCCACTGACTCGGTTACCGAGTAACCCTTGACTCGTTCTGGGGAGAATCATTCCCGCTATCAGGGTCAGTCCATTCGCCTCGATCACCCGAGCATTCTCAGGAATTTCAAGTTGGCTTCCGACCAACGAGATTTTTCCATCCTCGATGACCACTTCACCAGAACTGATTTCTTCACCGGTGCCCGTAATAACGGTGGCACCCTTAATCACAGTGACACGATCAGACGCGAGAAGAAGACTCGGAGTGATGAGGAGTAAAAGGATGAGTCCCCCCCAGCTCCAAGGCCTCGCCTTACTCATTCTCATCGTTCTATTTTTTTGATTCATCAGAACACCCTCTTCTCACTGGCCTCATAGGTGACCTCTCCGTCGATGACGGTCATTTCACAAGATGATCTGGGATCGATCGGATCGCCCGTCCAGAGACAGAAATCGGCATCGAGTCCTACAGTGATACTTCCCAGTCGGTGATCCATCATGAGGGCTTCTGCAGGAATCCGAGTGATCCCCTTCAGAGCTTCATAAGGCTTCCAACCGTAATAACAAGCCATGCTCGCCTGATAGAAAAGTTCTTCTTGCGGGACCACCGGAGAGTCGGTGTTGATCCCTAACTTTCGAACTCCACCCTGCCACCAGCGAGCGGCATTCCCCATCAATCGACGCTGGGTTCTGTCGTAATGCAACTGACGAGGCCCGTTGATCGTGTAAATGCTATCATTCTCATTCACCAGAGGAGCCACTTTCCAAGCGTCGAAAGTGGAGTGATCCAACACCGTTCGGATGTTGAATTCCCCAGCGACCATCTTCACGGTCGTCATCAGCACTTGGTAAATTTGGGTATGAACAGATGCGACCGTCTCACGGCGAAACAACGGTCTAAACTCTTCCCAGTTCAAGTTGAAAGCGGGCTCAACAGCTAACTTGCCCTCTTCCCACTCTGTGCGGGCCAAATGGTAATCTTTCGCTTTGCGTAGAGTCTGACGAGTATTGAAGTTCATGAAGGATCTTCCAACACCGTAAAAGTATCTCTCCGGGTTTCCGGCCTGAGCAATCTTGAGAGAACCTGGAGCCTTGAGGACTGATTCCTCAACTGAGCCGCCTGCTGTTTTCAAGATTGTCCCGAATCCCGACATGTTGTTTCCACTTCCGGGAATCGTCAGGATCGTGGTCACTCCCCCTGCTCTGGCTCGCACCATCTCAGGATTGTCGGGAACGAGAGATTCGAGAGTACGCAAACCAGGATTTGTCAGATAAACGTAGTCGTGTAAATCAGAGGATCCGCCACCCGTGTGGTTATGACATTCGACCATACCTGGAACCAACCAGAGGTCTTTATGTTCAATCACCTTTGCACCCGCCGGTATCATGATCTCTTTGGATTTTCCAATGGCAGTGATCTTACCGTCGATGACGATCACGGTGGCATTGTTGATCACGCGTTCCTGATCATCGAATGTCACGACCTTGCCCACTTTGAAAGCCAAAGTCTCTGCATGAGTGACTGTTGAAAGTCCTACCACTGAGGTGAACATCACTAAGAACATGAACAATATGGAACTCTTTGAGATCCTCATTGTTGGACCTCCTCTCCATGAACAAAGACTCTTTCAAGGCGACTACCAGTTTCGAAAGGGTGTCCCTTCCAAATCAACAAGTCCGCATCCATGCCTTCATGAATATGCCCAATGCGATCGTGTGCTCCCAATACGCGAGCAGCACCGTGGGTCAGAGCTTCCAATGCAGCATCAGCAGCCATGCCATTGGCCACCTCCTGACGTGCCCGGTGAGGAAGTCTGCGTGCGCCATCTTCTGCAAGAGACATGAAGCCCAACGTTATCCCCGCTCTCCCTAGGAAAGTGGCAGGGACGTATGCGTCGTCACCAATGTTGAAACTACTCGACATCGGAAGCACTACTGGAACTTTATTCTCCACCAAGAGATCCCTCTGGAATCTCATGTCGTTATCAAGTTGCACAGAGAAAGAAATCTCCTTCTCAGTGAAGTATTTCACGACAGCAGGCAATGTCTGGAATCCACTGACATTCACCATCACTGGTATTTTCTTTTCGAGGACGGCTCTCAATGGTTCGAGATTCTCTCTGACACGCGGAGGAAGAGGCTTTCCGTCATCATCTTGCTTCTTACGTCGAGTAACTTTGAAAGTCTTGGCTTCTTTACTGGTTCGTGTGCCTTGAATATCAGCACTAAATGTCAGGATCGAAATCTTTCCAGTGAGACTGTCTTCGCCCGTCAACTCGGCTTCGATTTTGGGAGAGTCTGGAAGGACGTCACCGGGAACTTCGATCGTTCCCTGGAGTGTGGTTCCTTCAAGAGTTCCTGTAATTCTCACCGGCATTGGAGGAGCGGGCTCGATCACACGTCCTTCAAAATTGCTGCCCGTTAACTGCATCGAAACTGTAGCAGTTTCAGGTTCAGGAATAGGTCCTCCACTGACCGTCAACTCCCAGATACCTGTCAACGGATCTTCCAACTTCTCCTCAGGAGCTTTTTCGACTTCGACTTCTTTTTTCTTCTCGATCTCTTCGCCTGCAGCTTTTTTACGCTTCCACTCTTCGAGATCTTTGTCGTACTTATTCCAACTATCGAGATACTTTTGGGCTTGGCCAAACAACCTGTTCATTGCGGACAAATCGCTTGAACTCGCTTGCAGAAGCAGCATGGAAACTTCTTCGTCAATACGACTGGCTCTGCTACCTCCCGCAGTTTTGGCGATCAACCCAACTCCGGCACCGCGCTGCAACCGCCTAGGCGCCAGCAGTTGAGAAGTGACGCCCGCAAGAGCAACACTGTTCTCCGCCGCCCCAGAAACTCCAAGAAGACGATGAAGTCGATCCCCAGTTCCCATGGAAGCCGCTTCGCCTTGCAATCCTAGATGACCATAGCAATCGATAAATCCCGGAACGAGATAACTACCTTTGCCGCCATAAATCACCTGGCAATGTGGAGGATGAGCAACCCTTTGACCCACTGAAGTAATTTTTCCGTTTTCAATAAGAACTTCACCATCGTGAATCTGATGATCGGAAGAGATCCAGATCGTATCAGCATGAATCACAGTGGCTGTTTTTTCTTGGGGTTGCCATGCCCGCAGTCCTTCGACGAACACTTCAAGAGGGCGAGAGTGCAGATGCCAGGGACGATCATTCCAAACGACGATGTCAGCATCGGCACCGGGCTCGAGATGTCCCACTCGATCTTCGACTCCCATTATTTTTGCCGGATGGTGAGTGACCCATGAGATCACGTTTTCCGGGTTCTCCATGTGTGCGGCTGCCTCAGTGATCGCCCAACTCATATTACCGAGATCATCTCCAGGTGGAGCGAGAGCCCATTCAGGAGAAGAGTCGAGAGTCGGGAACCCCCATGACTTGAGGACACCACCCGGAGGAGTATCACCTTGGGGAACATTCATTCTCAAAACGACGGGCACGCCGGCTTCTGCCAATTTGCCTTCGATTTCAGCCACTGTGCCATCTGACACAAAGTAACCGTTGCGACCTTGATCTTGCATCATGGCAAGCATCCCGTGGAGGTCCGCCAAAGAATCGGCACTGACTCTCAAGGGTTTCCCCTCACCCCAATAACGAACCAACTCTCCATGAGCCTGCTGATCTGTCGCAGATTTTGCGAGCGCTTCCTTCAAGGCGAGAATTCTTGAAATTCTGCCTTTCGGTCTTTGATCAGTGGGCGGTTCAATCTGAACATCACTCGAAGCGGGAAAGGGAATCTCCAAGAGAGCGTCAGGATTATCGACACTGTCCTGCATTGATATTGCCAAGTCAGAAGACTTCGACAAGACGCGCCCTTGTGGCTGACCCACAAGTTTGACGACGGCTCCCTGTCCCGACAGCAATCGATGCTCACCAGGATTGACGTGAATGGTGGTCACTCCAGTAGCAAGAAAAGGACGATGATCCCCATAGGTGTTGTAACCATCGACTGCGCGATAAGCGGCGGAGATGGAATCTTGTCCTCTGTGAGGTCCGACGACGTTACTGCTCGCAGAGACCATACCCGGAGTGACATAGGCGTCAGGCCAATGCAAAACCGGAAGATCTCCCTGCAGTTGTGGCTCGATCTCTGCCCAAGGCCCGCAATGCGTGACTTTTCCTTCTCTGATAACCAGAGTTCCGTCCGCTATGGATCTCAACCCGGTGTGTAGATGACCCGCTCGAAGAACGAATCCATCCCCGGCCTGCAAGTCCGTTGAAGGACCGGCAAACAAAACACACAGGATGAGAAGCCCGGCGAACCGGAGCAACTTTCCAGTGAGCATTCTATAGCCCTCCCTTGATTCCGGAATCGATCCCGGGTGCAGGTTCAGGTTTCGGCACAGGGGCCGGTTTCGGCGCAGGGGCCGGCTCGGCCTCTGAGTCCTGACTCTTCTTATCCTTATTCAGTGGCTCGGGCTGAGCTTCATCGGCCTCTTTGTCGCCACTTTCGACGGCGTCTGAATCTACCGCTGATTCGCCAGTCTCTGCTGGCATCGGCTCCTCATCTGTCGAAGCCTCATCTGACAATGGTTCTGACTTTTCGGCGTCTTCCTCAGGCATTTCCGGGAACAGACGCTCCAATCGTGCATCTTTTTCACGATCGTAAGCCAGCTGGCCTTCAATCCAGACTTTTTGAACCCATGACGTCATCTCAAGAGGATCGCCCGTCCACATGACAATGTTGGCGGCCTTATCTTTTTCGATGGATCCATAATGATCTGCGACACCACAGATTTCAGCAGCTCCGAGAGTGATCGTTCTCATGGCTTTCTCAGGAGAAAGACCATTCCGAACAAGTCTTGCTGCTTGATAATTGAGATATCTCTCTGGCAACACATTGGAACTTCCCACCTGAATCGCAAATGGGACTCCCTTTTTACGGAAGACTTCGGGAATGAAGGTTTCCTCAACATCACCGGTGATCAAATCACGTTCCCTATGAATCAGATCGGCACCCAATACGACAGGGACCTTTGAGGCCGCGATTTCATTTACAGCAACATGTGCGTCGCCGGAAAGAACAAGTACAGCTCTTCCAGTCCAACCACGCTTCTCGATCATGTCGAGAGCAGGTGCGACATCCGTGGCGGCTCCACAATGAATCCATGCCGCCAAACGACCATCATTGAGATAGGCCAAGTGACGGTGACGATCATCGAGATCCTCTTCGCGAATCAGGGCCTTGCCCTCCTCGCGAGCCTCTTCTGGCGGAAGAGGATTGAGATCTTCATTCTTTTCGGATTCCTGATCGTAACGGGTCTCTGAAAGGTCAGAGTGCCAACGATCAAACTCGGAAAAGACTCCACGCAGTTCTGCCCTGTGACGCAAACGGTCGTATCCCCCTTTGGGAGAACTGGACATCTTTAAAGCCAGTCCAGGGAGTCGAGTCATTTCATCAGGGGAGAGCCCGATCGGGTGAACTACTCGGCTCACTCCGCCAACCACACAGTTGTTCCCCTGCATGACATGAACCGTCGTCACGCCATTCCTCAGGGCTTCTTCGAAGAAGAAACGGGAAGGGTCGATGGCATCAAAGACATCGACAAAAGGAGCAACCGCCAAATTTTCATTGGGGATGTCCAAGCCTCCTGGGTTGTGGGCATCGACAAATCCTGGAGCCAGGATCATGCCCGTACAATCCACTTCCATGGCATCGTAAGGAATGGCCATGCCGCCGTCTCCGACAGCTTGAATGATACCGTCCTCGATAAGGATGGTCCCGCCATCGATCGGTGCACCGGAAACGGTGATGATCTTCCCTCCTGTCAAAGCCACTTTTGGAGAAGATTGCCCCTGCAAGTCAGAGTGCGCTCCAAAGGTGAGCAAGATCACAGAGAAGATCACAGAGAAGATCAGCATTTTATGAGTCAAGATCGACATCGATTACCTCAGTTTCAATTCTTCAGTCCAACGGTTCAGTCCCTCGGGACATGAAGATTTATCAGTTACGCTCGTATGAAATCTCACCACCCAGAACGACTTTCTCAATACGAGAAAGAGCAGAGAACGGAGAACCGTTCCAAAAGATCATGTCTGCTCTTCGTCCGGGTTCTAGGGTTCCTACTTCTTGATCTACACCTAATAGTTGCGCGGGATATTGAGTGACCATTCTCAATGCTTCTGAAGGGTCCACTCCATATCGAATCGCCAACATCGCTTGCCTTGCCAACCCCTCTTCACCTCGAAGATCTTGGGCACTCAGCGCCATAGGGATTCCTGCCTTGGACAAATCCCTCACCGTATGCAAACGACTGTTTCGAGTTTCGCTAGATCCCGCAAGAATGCCGCTCGGTCTGTCAAAAATGGGGCCGAATACGACGGGGATCTCTGATTTCTTCAGGAGATCCACCCGCTTCCAAGCCTCGACGGGGTCTTCAAGAGTAAATGGAATATTAAACTCTTTAGCAAAACGGAAAGCCGTCTCAATATCACTGCCGGTTCTCGCTTGGATTCGCATGGGAATCTCTCCTTTGAGAACACCCTGCAATACTGTTGAGGCTTCTTCCGAAGTCTTGTCAGCTCCAGTCGGTTCCAGTCCACGTGCTCTCAAAAGAGCGTCGTAAAATGCTCTACGGAAAACCCATCCCACACCCATTCGTGAGTCTGGACGACGAGTGTAGATAGAGACAAACCCTCTGAAGGGACTACGATTCCTTGTGCCGTAACGGTAAGCATCGCTTCCCACCACAGTCTTGATCGCTCCTGTTCCCATGAATCTTTTTTCGACCGGTCCGCCTGTTCTCATCATGGCTCCACGAGAACCGATCACTGCTGAACCATCAGGACTCACATATACAGTGGTGACCCCCTCTTTGAGGAGGCGAGAGAAATCCTGTGATCCCTGATCGATGCCGTCCATGATCAAAAACTGTGGCACCACCTCACTCGACTGATCGGTCACCAAGCCACTGGCTTGGGGAACCCCGGCTGCCATCGCACGGGCTTCAGCTTCCATAAAATCAGCCTCTTCGATTTCTTCATCTTCAGAATGGCTGTGAGGATCGTGTTCGGGGTAGCCGCAAAAAAGGCAACTTTCATCATGCTTGTGAAGTGTCACCGCCGGACAAACTGTTCCACAAGGACAAACGTCCCCTCCGTGGTAGTGCTCTTCCATTCCCAGAGCTCTAAGAATTGTCAGTCGGGGATCTTGCTGAGGATAAAGAAGCGCATCCATGACGTCGATTTTTGCATTGGCATCAATCAAGCCTGGAGTCACCTCTGCAACGTTTACGACAGTGGCTCCCTCAGGAGGAGTCCCATTCGCAACCACTTGCTGGATACGTCCATCGACGACTGTGATCATCGCATTTTCGATCACTTGGCCATTGCCCAGATGAGCTTTCTCAGCCATCACGACATATGAATCCGCTACGGTCTCTTCAGAGAGATCATTCGCTGACAAGGATCCTTGCAGGGAGCACAGCCCCATAATAAGGACCATTGGAAGAATTATTGATCGGTGTTTCATCATATTGAACCTCTTATCTCCTGAAGGTATCTAGTTCGCCAACCTGGGAAGTTCCTGCAACTCGCTGACCCTCACCGCCACGCCAAAGGTGGATCACCTTTGAAGCAGGATCGAGAGGATCGCCTGAGAAGAGGACGAGGTCAGCTCTTGCACCCGCTTCAATGACTCCGGTGCCTGTCGCCGCCGCCACCGTTGCAGGATTACTAAACAACGCCCGACGAGCAGCCTCGGGATTCATACCGGCTGCCACTGCAATCGCAGCACTCGTTCTGAGGTGATCTGCCGGCCCTGCCGGTAAGCCACCCGCGAAACTCAACTCGATCCCTTTACTTGCGGCTTGAACCGCCATCGAAAGGTGAGATGCATCTCCCCCTTCGAGAAGAGGTCCAACCACCATGTGCACAGGCCCTGGAAGTCCAGAAACAAGATCGAGCGGAGATCGTGCATCTCCTCCAGTATGTATAAACACAGGGACAACTGACCACGGCAAACTCAACGCCTGACGTAAATCGATGCCCTCGTAAACATACAGAAGACCCGCACTCTTTAACTCTTCAGGATCACTCGCAACCCAGTCACGCCAGAGCGAAATTAATGCGGTACGACTGGTGGGCATTCGATTTCCGGAGAGGACAGAGTCCCCGAGCGCCATCGTCTGTTTCCCTTCTCCAAGTCGGAGAGGAGTCTTCGCTGTTTGACACAGGAAAGTCGCACTTTTTCCGTTGACCACACCGAGGGGCATCGCCGCCAAAGTCGTGTAGAGAACACCCTGCTGAGCGGCGACATCGAGCCAAGGGTCGGTGGGGTCAAAGGCCTGACTGGCATCCAAGTCTGGATCAAAGAGTTCCGTCCCCGCTTGCAGCGATGCGGCCTGACCCCGTGTGCCCAAAGCACCCATCAGATCGTGTAAACCGGGAGTCAACACCGATCCCTCAGGAGCGTTAAAGATGCTCCCCTCAAAAGCCTCAGAGACTTCTTCATTCGGAACGAGGGCCTTGATTTGGCCAGTAGGACCGACGATGACCGCCCACCCCGAATTGACAGAGCCATCCGCGGTGACCACTGCTGCTCCTGTGATCACAGTATCAGCAGCGAGAATTCCGCGGGGAGTGATTCCTAAAAGGGACAGGCACAAAACGCCCCACATCCCCAAAAGACTCAAACTTCGCATTTTTTGCTGGGAAGTCGCCATCTTCAAATTGTTTGCAATGCTCATAGATCGAATTGAGATCTGCATTAGAACCGCCCCTCTCGGGTTCCTGCGGGACGCTGCCAGACGACAAGTCCATTGATAAGTATTTTTTCGGGACGCGCAGCGGCGTCTGAGGCCGGGTTTCCACTCCAAAGAACAAGGTGCCGCATTCCGGGACTGACCCAATCTCTTCGGGTCTTTTCTCCTCGTAGATTTGTCGTCTGAGCGCTACTCAGTGCCGCTTCAGATCCTGCCATCTTGCGAGTCATTCTCCAAAGTCCCGCGCCACTACCACCACTTCCGATGACCCAATCGAGATCATTTTCTTCCATGACCGAGATCAAATCTGCAGATCTGCGAGGTTTACCATCGATCACTCCTGGACCCGAAGCGGAAAGGGCGTTTGCCGGGTTATCGAGAATGAAGGAGACATTCTCAAGCTCATTGAGATGATCCATCACCAATGCTGCTTCATCAGCACCATGAATGATGGCATCCAGTTCAAACTTTTGAATCAACTCGCACGCATTGATAAGGTCGGCAGATTTTCGCGCAGTAATGAGAACAGGTAACTGATGGGCAACGACCTTCAAGAGAATATCTGAGGGCTCGTCATCTCCCGGTCGCACAGGTTTCTCGGGACCTTTGTTCTCTTCTTCTTCTTCCCCATCTTTTTTCTCATCTTTTTCAGCGCTCTCGTCAGATGATTCTTCATCACCTTCTTCAGCTTTTTCCTCGATCCATTTCTTGAGTTCCTCGAGGTACTCCTCGAGATCTTCATCGTAGGATTCGAGTGCGTCACGACGGTCTTTAGCAGCACTAAACTGATCGAGGATCGCGGCGTAGGAACGCATGCGGGCGACTGGAGAGCCACTTGCAAGGTCGATACAGAGCGCTGCCTCTTCCTCCATCAAAACCCCGAATTGGCCTGAGGAAGCCGCATTCTCACCTGCGGGCTCAAGAGATACCCAGCAGGATCTGCCCGAGATTCCGCCACTGCGAACGGGAACTAAATGAACACGGGTCACTCCGGTCGCGAGTACCGAGAGGATGGCTTCCTTGTCATATCGGTCAAAGGCATCCCAGGACCAATGGTCGGCTGCACCTTCACCACCCAAGGGCAAAGTCAATACAGACGCATGATCGACGAGTCCGGATGTGACAAAGAGTCCATCCGCTGCGATCTTTTTTGACATCATGGGAGCATCCCCTGATTGGGAAATACCAGCGATCCGTCCTCGACGAATAGTGATCATCAAATCTTCAAGAACCTCTCCCCGGGGTGAAATCATCTTCACTCCCTCGAGGATAATGGGTCTCTCGAAGAGTTGAGCCTGGAGAACTCCAGGCATCATCAAGAGGAATCCCAGCAAGTAAATGTGCACAGATTTCATTCGATATGGCTCTTTCTTCTGTCGCGAGAAACTCAACGAGCTTCACTATCGACGATGTTAGAATCTCATGTCAAAAAATGTCAGCGGGAGTCAATCCCGGTTTTCTTGTCGCAAGAAACATGCTCAGAAGTTACAAGCCTTCAAAGCATTCAACGGGTCAGCACCCGAAGAGTTCCGCAAAAAATCGTTCGTAAATCCGCAACACGAACAGGGCTTCGCCCCATGTTCTCTCGTCGAGACTTACTTCAGATGGACGTCATGTTAAAGGGCATCTCTCGCCCTTGTTCATCTCACTCGGACTGAATGCACACCATTCAGACCAAGTGTGGCGGAAAGATCCATGAAGAGATCGATCCACCTCAATTTGCATACCCTGTCGAAACTCGAGATCCCCATACCTCCCACCCGAAGATGGTCGAAAAAAGGATCGTTGTGCTTCCCAGTTCTGTATCCCCCACCCCTCGCCAAACGGCTATAGAGGTATCCCCACGACTGGAACTCCCGAATTCCCGCAGGTCATTCAACAGAATAACCAGCAGATATGACCTCCGAAACCCATATATGCCAACCGATCTGCTCGCATCGACCGAATTCAGGGGTCATATTCCAGTACATATCCTTTGGGAAGTGCCCGCGAGTTGCCGGGATCCCTGAGAGACCTTTAGAAAGGAACTACCCATGACCGACTCTTTCCAGTCTCCCCTGCGAGGAACAGAACTCTCTGCTGACCACAGAACCCGTATCGGTTTGGCTGAAATGCTTCGTGGCGGTGTCATCATGGACGTGACCACCGCAGAAGAGGCTCACGTAGCCCAAGAGGCCGGCGCAGTCGCAGTCATGGCCCTCGAGCGTGTTCCTTCCGACATTCGTAGAGACGGCGGAGTCGCCCGCATGTCTCCCGTTGATAAGGTCGAAGAGATCCAGAAAGTCGTGTCCATCCCTGTGATGGCTAAAGCGAGAATCGGTCACTTTATAGAGGCCGAGATTCTGGAATCACTCGAAGTTGATTTCATCGACGAATCAGAAGTCCTGACCCCTGCCGACCATGCCCACCACATTGATAAACAACGCTTTAAAGTTCCCTTCGTTTGTGGAGCCACCAATCTCGGTGAAGCCCTCCGCAGAATCGGCGAAGGCGCGGCTATGCTGCGAACAAAAGGAGAAGCAGGGACGGGAGACATCACGGAAGCGGTTCGCCATCTGCGTGCTATCCATTCTGAGATTCGTCGACTTTCCACAGCTCCTCAAGAAGAGTGGATGACCCTTGCTAAAAATCATGGTGCGCCCTACTCACTGGTATGTCAGGTCGCAACTGAAGGTCGACTGCCCGTTCCAAATTTCGCAGCGGGCGGGATCGCGACTCCTGCAGATGCAGCTTTGGCAATGCGCCTAGGTGCAGAAGCTGTCTTCGTCGGCTCCGGTATCTTCAAGTCCAAAGACCCCTTGAGAACAGCCAAAGCGATCGTGCATGCCACTGCTCACTTCGAGAACGCTTCGGAGATCGCCAATGCCTCAAGGAATTTGGGAGAAGCAATGCCAGGAATAGACGCCAGCAAGCTGCCTGAGGCGGAACGGCTCCAGGACCGAGGCTGGTAACCTTGAGTTCGGTTCACGCCGCTGTTCTTGCACTCCAGGGTTCTGTCGAGCCCCATCTTCGCTCCCTTCACGCCTCGGGCGTGGACCCCATCGAGGTCCGCAAGCCCGAGCAATTGGCTGGAGTGACCCATCTCATTATTCCTGGTGGAGAAAGCACAACACTGCATCACCTGTTCAAGCTTCATGGGCTCGACACCTTGATTTCCGATCGGGTAAAGGAGGGTTCATTAGCTCTTCTAGGAACGTGTGCAGGGGCGATCCTAATGGGACACCATCCGGATCAAGCCCCTCCTAGGCTCGGCTTGATCGATGTGGATGTGGATCGCAATGCATATGGGCGTCAGGTTCATTCCTTCGTAGACCAGGTGGAATGGAATGAAGGCCCCGGACCCGGAACCAGCGAAGGCGTCTTTATTCGAGCCCCACGATTCACACGGATCGGGGATTCCGTCAACGTTCTCGCTCGGCGAGAAAATGAAACCGTCGCTGTTCAACAAAATCGCTGCATCGCTTGTTGTTTCCACCCGGAATTGACCACGGATCCTCGTCTACACCGCTGGTTCTTAGGACTTTGAAGCCCAGAGTTTTTCGGCCACGTCACTCACCTCACTCGTCAGCGTGATCCATCTTTAAGCGTCTTTAAGAGATCCAATTGTTGTTTGAGTGGTGGACCCAAAAACTCTTCAAACAATCGATAGAACTCATCGATATCCGCTGTCCCGGCATAGGTTGAAACGGCTCGTTGCCATCCCTCAGTTTTGACCCGTGGATAAAACTGATCTCGGAAGTCACTGACACTTCCATCATTGGAACGCGAGATCTCTCGTATATTCCAGATCCGACAAAACCCTTTGCCACGATCTCGTCCTTGCTGTGCGCTCCTTGCTGTGCGCTCCTTGCTGTGCGCTCCTTGCTGTGCGCTCCAGAGTGATCGATGCATTGCGGTTCTAAAGTCAATCCAGCCATTCTTACTCCCTAGCTAGGCTTCAAAGAAAACGGCCCCGCCCTCCATTCACCAGCCGGGAGACTCTGGGAAAACACATTGAAACACATTCCCCCACCTACGAATGACTAGAAAACAGGACTCAAAGACAGGAAGATGCCATCGAACCCGGACTGACCGGGTCGGGGCACTCGTCCGCTGACGAAGGAGAACTTCATTGAGCGAAAACCGCAGCGAAAATATGGTTCAACAATCCCGACGTCGAGTGGGTGTCTTTGGCTGGGGTGTCGTCGCTCCGGGATGCGACGATGTCGAATCCTTCCGAGAGAAACTTTACCAAGGTGGCTCTTGGTTAGAATCTTTTGAAGATTTTGGTCCCAGCAATTTCTTGGTGGGTAAACCCGACTTTGATCTTGAAAAATATCACCCTTGGATAGACGAAAGATTCCCCCCCAATCGCTTCAGGCAACTTCAAAGTAAAATGGGACTCCCGACCCTGATGGCTGTTGGCAGTTTTATACAGGCGTTAGGACAAAACCCCGGAATTGAAAAAACACTTCAAGAACTGGGGAACGCTGCTCATGTTTATGTCGGTACAGGTCTGGGAGATCTTCCGACCATATCGGAAGTCGCTTTGACCGCAGACAAGGCACAAAGAAACTGGGATGCTTTCTGGGCTCACCCCGATAATTGTCCAGCGCGAGCTGCATTTGATGCAGGAGATGCGCGTCCCGATACACTTTCAGAATTACCTGTTCAACCAGAATCTCTTCCCGTCGCTGATCAGGAAGATGCACGAATCACTTGGAATAAATACTGGGCTTCGCAGTCTTCGAAATTAAAGGAATACCTCGTTGAAAGCCGTGAAATAGAAGGCGTCAACGTCGTCGGAGAAGTGGAGAGCAACAAAACTTCCGTCATTCGCGGAAAGATGAAGAAAGCGGCCCAACTGCGTAAGGATTGGGGAGTTCCCGAAGAACCCTGGAATGCCATATCTCCTAACCTCCTATGGAATATACACAGTTCTGTAGCCACTCAGATTACGATGATGGGCAAGATCACTGGGCCTAGTTTTTCACCTGTAGCGGCATGCTCGACATTTGGAGTCGCTCTCAAACTTGGTATGGATGCCATCCAAAGAGGTGAAGCTGAAGCTGTTGTTATCGGTGCTTCCGATCCTCCACCCCACCCGATGGTTGTCGGTGCTTTCAATGCTGCCCGCGTTCTCTCCAATGATGGGGACGTATCAAAACCTCTCACCGGTCTCCGAGGAACACATATCAGTGGCGGATCCTGTGTCTGGATCATCGGTGATCTCGAAAAAATGACTGCGCGAGGCTTCACACCCATTGGCATGGAACCCATCGGTGTTGGCCTGACTTCAGATGCAGACCACATCATCACACCCAGTGAAGAAGGACCGACAGCTTCGATTCATTCCGCACTTTGCTCTGCAGATGCCAAGGTCGAAGAAGTGACCTCATGGGACCTTCACTGCACAGCCACCCCTGGAGATTTCCTTGAAGTTCAAAATGCTCGAAAGTTGTTTCACGAAGACATCCTCATGACAGCCCGCAAAGGTACTTTTGGTCATGGCATGGGAGTCTGTGGCGGCTGGGAGCTCACCGCTCAAATGATGGCAGGTGAAGAAGGACACGTCGCACCAACCTCTCTCGAGAATACGGAACTCAACAGCCAGATCTCTGAAATCCACGGGAACTTTCTCTTGGGAGACTCCGTCAACTTGCCAGAGGGACTTGCCGGAAAACTGTCGATGGGCGTGGGCGGCATCAATGCCTGCGTGATCAGTCGACCTTGGGCAACAGAGAACAACCCAGAAGTCCGGTAATTACAAAATTCGGTCTATTTTGGCCCTTGGAGTCGGTTCACTCCCCTTCCGCTACCGCTAGGCATCGGATAGGCTCCTATATTCATCATATTAACGATCTCTTCAGAAGTTGAGGTCGAAACGGACTCGACCTCAGATCCATACATTTGGGGTCACTACTCATAGGATTCATTCCTCGCAAGGAGAACTCATGAAGTCACCTTTGATTTGGGTTTTGTGTCTCTCGATTCTAACCCTCTCGTTGACTCCAACGCTCATGGCCGCTCCAGCAGACGATGCCGCTGCTGAATTAGAAAATGGCCTTCCTTGGGTCATGGACATCGAAGTCGCCAAGGAGATGGCGAAAAAAGAGGGCAAAGACATCCTTATCAATTTCACCGGTAGTGACTGGTGCGGTTGGTGCAAAAAGCTCGACGCTGAAGTGTTCAACCTTGCAGCCTTCGATGAAACTGCGGGTAAGCAGTTCATCTACCTTTACTTGGACTTTCCCCAGGGAGAAGAGCCCAAGGCCAAAGTCATCTCTCCAGAGATGAATGACAAGCATCGCGAAGAGATGGGCATCAACGGATACCCCACTATCATGCTTGCGGATGCACAGATGCGTCCATACGGGAGAACCGGATACGTTCCCGGAGGTCCTGAAGCTTACTTGAAAAACCTAGAAGAACTCAGAACTGCCGGCGACAAGCTCAAGAAGATGTTGGCGATGGAAGACGGATCAGTGCCACCCGCCATGTTCCTCGAAGTCTTTAGCGTCATGTCCAAAAATGAGCTTCTCGGTTACCCGGGCTATTCCAAGTTCCTCGACATGGCTGAGAAGTCCGACAATGAGGAACTACAGAAGGTGGTGGCGAATCATAAAGCCTCAAAGCGCCTGCAAGATCTTCTCAACACTCAGGAGCCAGACTTCCCGGCTTTGGTCAAGTTCCTTCAGGAGAACAAGGATCTGGGTGGACCCGAGTGTCTGAATGCCCTCTGGTTCTGCCAGCAGTGGCTCGCCGGCGAAGATCGTAAAGAAGAAGCAAGAGCCTTCCTTACCCGAATGCTCAACGATCCACTAGTGGCTGAAAACCCTCAGGGTCAGAAAATGATTCAGGGAGCGATCGAAGCGATGGATCACGCCGAAGGAAACCACGATCACGACGGTGACGGGATTCCTGATCACTAAGAAACCCTGATTTGGGACTGTAAAAGTTCTGCAGGGGTCGAGCCATAATGGGCTCGACCCCTGCTTTTTTGCTTATTTATCGACCTTCTCCCCCAGAATATTCACCTTTCACGCCCGAACCTGTCGAGGAACATTCTCCGAACTGTTCCTTTTGGATATGATTCTATGGCAAGGAAAGGGAGGGCCGTTGTCCAAGGCAGGGAAACCGAAAAAAGGATGCGAGGGATTCCAAAGACCCTCGCACCGCCAACCCGGGCGATCCGGTCGCCGCAGAGCTCTGGTTCTCGGGTTTGTTCACCTGCTGATCGCCGGCCATCTTTTGCATTGGTGGATCACAGGGTCAACCCTCTCCCCGATCGAACCATCCGAGAGCATGTACACGCTCGAGAATGGTGAAGTCAACGCAGGGTTCATCTTCTTCATCCTTGCCATTCTCTCCACTGCCATTCTCGGTCGCTGGTTTTGTGGCTGGGCCTGCCACATGGTCGCACTGCAAGATCTCTGTGCGTGGATGATGAAAAAAATAGGGATTACCCCTCGACCGTTCCGAAGTCGGTTACTAGGACTGATCCCATTTTTCTTGGCGTTCTATATGTTTCTTTGGCCAACGGTGAAACGCTGGACATTCCCATGGCTTGAGAATGTGATCCCCTCCTGGCTTGACTTTTTTACTCCAGTGCAAGCATGGCCCGGATTCTCTTCTCATCTCTTTGTCGTAGATTTCTGGTCCACTTTTCCTTCTTGGATAGTGGCGATTCCATTTTTCTTCATCTGTGGATTCGTTGTGGTTTATCTCCTCGGAGCAAAGGGGTTTTGCACCTACGGCTGCCCATACGGAGCGTTTTTCAATGCCGCAGAAAGAGTATCCCCCCTGCGAATAGTTGCAGACATGAGCCTCTGTGAATCTTGTGGACTTTGCACCGCAAACTGTACTTCCAACGTACAAATCTCAAAAGAGATCAAGGTTCATCAACAAGTCGTTGATCCGGGCTGTATGAAATGCCTCGACTGTGTTGACGTTTGTCCAAATGGTGTCCTGTCCTATGGATTCGGAAAGCCAGGAATCCTCACAGATAAGAAGAGTTCCGAGGCTCGTAAGGTGCCTCGTAAATCGAACCTTTCCTGGGCAGGAGAGATCTCACTATCGATACTATTCATTCTGAGTTGGCTTGCATGGAGAGGTGTCTATGAACAGATACCTCTTCTGATGGCGACCGGTATCGCACTCAGTGTCACGTTCTTGTCTTGGAAATTATTCCAACTACTTTTCGAAAAAGATGTATCCCTACAACAACAACCCCTGAGAAGGTCCGGGAAATATTCGATCGCTGGGTACGTAACGATCGGCCTGACCATCTTGACCCTACTGGGGACAGCATCTGCAGGGCAGACTCGCTGGCAAATGAGACAAGCCACCCTCCAAATGCAAGCCGCCAGCGTCAATCTGGACGATGTCTTATTACCGGGTCGCCCCCCCCTTCCAGTCAAGGTTCAAGAATCTGCGCTGAAAGCAGTCTCTCATCTGACGTCCTTGTTGAGTTGGACACGAGGAGGCGAAGCCCTTCTCGAACCTTCGGGAACAGTTCTCGATGAAAGATTGGGGTATATGAATGCGGTCGCAGGCCAACTGGATCAGGCGAGATACTGGTGGGACTCTGCGCTTCAACAGACCTTGAAGCCCGGCCATGACCTGATCTTGAGATTCGGGCAACTGATTGAAAAAACAGAAGGCCCAGGAGAACTGGCGCTGTGGCTTGACCGTTCCAGAGAGAAGTGGGGACTGCAACCGGCTCTCGTGACACTGAGAGGTATGTTGGGGCAAAAACAGGCGATTGCTGCTGCTCAATCGGGTCAACCATTAGCCGCAGCTCGTCATCTGGAAGCGCTCATTCCCTGGGTAGGTGAAAATCCGGGCTTGTTAGATGATCTCCAAAAGTTACTGGAGGAGGGTGGAGAAACTGAAAGAGCCGAAGCCTACCGTGAGCGGATTCGCCAAATCAATCTTCAGAACTAATACAGAAGCCTCCTTCAACGGAGACTCTTTATCCTTCTTCTGACGTGTGTTGAGTGTCAGAGGTGAGTTTCAGATATGCCTGCTCGAGGCTGGCTCCCTCTCTCAACTCGTAAGCGGGAGTCCCTAAGTCGACAAGCTTTTGCTGAAGTTCCAACAATGCCTGATTCAATCCGTTCTCCCCACTCGCATCGAGATCGATACTCATTTGAAAACCATCATAATTGGCGGATTGAACGCCATCCAACTGATCAACCTGAACCAACATTTCTGGAGTGACAGGAACCCCAAACGTCACCTCAAATCTGCGATCTCTTTGTGTGACCTCTTCAACAGTACCGCTAGCGACCAGTTTGCCAGCGACAATCACTCCGACTTCATCGATCAAGTCCTGAAGTTCCAACAAGTTGTGAGATGACACGATCACCAGAGCATTTTTCCCGACCTCACGCATGAACTCTCTGATCTGGCGAGCATTTGCCGGATCGAGCCCAGCAGTAGGTTCATCCAGTAGAACAATCTCCGGTGAACCCAATAATGCTTGAGCAACACCCAATCTCTTTCCCATTCCATGGGAAAGGATAGAGGCTCCTCGATGGATTTCTTTTTCCAATCCCACACGCTTCATTATTTCCAAGGCACGGTTTTCTGCACGAGTTCCGTTGATTCCATCAAGTTTCATCAGAAACAGAAGTTGATCGAAAATCGAAATATCCTTGGCGAAAATAGCATCCTGAGGCATGACCCCCATACGCCCTACTAATGAAGGATGGTTGGGTGAATCTGCCCCCAAGATTCCTATTTTCCCTCGCTGAACTCTTAAGAATCCCGCAATGAGAGAAAAGAGCGTGGTCTTTCCTGCACCATTCGGTCCCACCAAACCGACAATCCCCTTTTCAGGTAACTGCCAATTGATGTCACTGAGGGCCACCTTGTCTCCGAAGCGATGCTCTAACCCCTCAATGTGAATGCTATGTGTTTTGGTGTTCAAAGGTCTGCCCTTCTAAACTTCAGCAAAGCCAAAGTTAAAAACAAAGCAGCGTGACCCAGACAATAAGCACTCGCCTCAAAGAAATTTTCCATCGATGGAGAAAGCAACTGATGGGAATAACCCCAAGGAAGTAAATAGAGAAGATTGCCAAGAGGTTCCCAGGCTTCTTGAAGACTCAGAGAGAGCAAGGGAATACCGACTGTCGCTCCTATAGCGGCCAACAATGCCACCATGGGCGCACTGAATGTCGCCGAGCACAGGATTCCCAATGAAACGTATGGAATCGTCAGGAAGAAAAGAGCAAGAAAACACCGGCCTCCCCATGGAATCAAATCTTCAAGAGACTCGGAAGGAATCATGATGGAGAGGTATATCACCACTGAAGAAATGAGAAACAGTATCAACGCCCAAGACAGAATCAGGCTTCCGAGCCAACGCCCCAAAAGAATCGAGGAACGAGTCGTTCTAGGAAGCAAATATCGAACTGTTCTATGCTGGACATCGCCAGAGATGACCGTAAAAGAACCGAGAGGCAGCAACAGAGGTAACACTACACCCAATAAGAGGACCGTGATCGACAACAACATCGGATTTTCGACGACGAGGTATCGAGCCCACATCCCCAAATCGACCAGGTCTCCTGTCTCCATTCTGGAGGTCAGAGAATCGGAATTGTCGTCTCCTCCAGAAGCTCTGAGAGTGGCCGTCGCCAATGCGACTCCGATAAACTTCGCAGACGAGTCTTGTAACTCTTCCACGGTGATCATTTCCAACTCAACAGGAGTTACGGTGAGATTCGCTAATGAAAGGCCGATGATGATCGTCAGGAAAATGAAAGCCACTCCTGCACCGGAGCGCATGGAATGGGTCATCATCATCATGGCGTGATGACCAATATGACGGGCCGGATGATGCATCATGAATTCTGCCTATTGTTCAGGAAGTCTCTGCGAAAAATTACATGAAGCATGAAGATCAGAAACACAGGAAAGAACATCTGCCTCGCTATGGAAAGTCCGCTTCCCCGAAGAAAAGAATCGGGAAGCCATAGTATGGAAAACACAGAGAAACAGGCGAGAGCGACCCCCCCTATTGTTCCCAGCCAACGTCCGAGAAGATTACTTTGCTTCAGTATTCCCCAAATCGAAACGAGTAAGAAAATCGTAGCGATCAGTCCCATGACTCCAAGAATTTGAAGATCCAAGGGGGTCAAACCTTCATCGAGGAGACTTTGGAAATATTGGCCTCTACGACGCCCAAAGCGCCCTGAGCCATCCATTTTCGCCATCAATTCGTAAGAGGCTACAAACCTCTGAATGGTGGTCCCTCCGACACCCAATGCAAAGAAACCATTGAGAACAGAGAGGGCTGTCATTCCGCCTGGTCGGTCATTCACCGCCAAGATGGGACTCCCCGAGTAGCATTTGTAACTCCGAGACATGCTCGGATTCAATCGCCACCTGTTGGCGAGCGAACTCTTCGAGGATCACATCTCCACTACCTTCAACACACTCAAGAAATTCTCGGTAGCCATCCAGTGCCGCTTGTTCAAACAACAAAGCAGATTGCAATGCTTCAATTCCAGTACATTTCTCGCCGGTCAATTCTAAATTAATCTTAGGGGAGGGTGCGCCTCCTATTTGAATGATCTTTTCAGATACCTGTTCGGCATGCTCTATCGTTTCTTCATGGTTTTCTTTGAGGACTTTTTGAATGACCAGGCGATCGATGCCTTGAACAAGTGTGCTCAGGTGGAGATACCTCATCGAGGCTTCCATCTCTTCAGCAAGAAGCTCGTTCAATCTCTGTATCGCTTCAGCCCGCGAATAATTATTACTCATCGTCGTTGTCCTCGTGTGTAGAACTCGAATTTTTCTCGAGTTCGGATGAAAGTGTTTGAACTCTGTCACTGGGGAAAATATCCACTGAGCCATCCTTGATGCGACCTTCAAGCGAATGAACCTGTGCTTCTCGCTCTTTGGACTCTACGGATCTGCTTTCCAAAAAGAGAGCGAGTGCTTCCGCAGTCACATCACTGACAAGGTGCTCAACTTTACATGCATCCTGTTCAGCGAGATTTGAGGGAAGACCCAGATGCTCACTCAAAAAGGATTGAAATAGAATTCTTTTGGTATGGATACCGCGGGCAATTCGAAGCCCCTCCTCAGAAAGCCCCAAATGCTTATGGTCGTCTTCGACCACCAGGCCTCTTTGTCGCAGGCCTTTTAGGGTGACTGAAACACTACCTCGGGTAATTCCCAGCTTTCTGGCCACGTCCGAAACACGGGCATACCCCTGTTCCTCCAGCAATTGCTGAATAGACGTCAGATGGTGAGCGGCTGAGTGACTCACCGGATTGTGGTCGAATTCGCGCCAATCGATCAAGAAAACCCCTTGGGTTTGGGTTGCCAAACAGGTTGACCAGTACCTAAACAAAAGGTAAAACTGGGACTCCGGATAGGAGTGATGAAACCTAGATCAGGTTATCGCCCCTCAGAGAGCCTGACAAGCACACTCCTGTGAGCATTCCCTCGACTGGAAGAGTCGGGAAAGTGGCACTGGTGAGCTTGGAACCGCTCACATGGCTGTCATCGCCGTATAGTGATCACTGTTGTGATCTGTGTGTTGATCAGTCCGTTGATCTGTCCGTTGATCTGTCCGTTGATCAGTCCGTTGATCAGTCCGTTGATCAGTCAAATTGTCATTACTGGGCAGAATACTGCCATTCAGGAGCACTCATGAGGCCCGAGCGTACGACACAACAAGAGCTCACCGTCGAATCGGTCGCCCATCATATCGACTCCAATGTGCGATCTCTCTTTGATCTGCGCAAAGGAGAGCGAGGCAGACTTGTCGCCGACTCGGTCCCTGAGGCTCAAAGACCACTCTTCGAAGCCATGGGAATGTGTCATGACTGCGAACTCCGTGTCTGCCACAACACCGGATCTTGTGTTTTCGAGGTGGCGGGACAAAGAGTGGGACTCAGTAAGGAAGTGGCCACAGCCATTCGCGTCCTTCCTGTTCAATCTTAAATCCTTGCTCAAGATAACCCCCCTTCTCGTGCTAGCTCATCGGATAAATCTTCGCTGAACGGGAGTTGTTGAATTGACTCAATTCTACAAACAATCCGGATTCACTCTGGCTCGATCCAATCTCTCTACAAAAATTCTGCTGACACTGTTTCTCTTCACCACTCTTGCAGGGTGCGTGGTCGCAGCGCTTCAATATTCATCCAGATCTGGGGGATATGACTCCGAAAGTGCGCGCCAGTGGATCCAAGGAAATGAAGAAGATCTCGAGGCGAAAGAATTCATTTCAGAAAAAACACCACGAGAACTTCTTTCATTCATTCATGACCATATTTTCTCATTGGGCATCCTTCTTTTTGTCATCCTTCATCTTGTAGAACTCACACCATGGACAGAAGGCCCCAAAATTGCGCTTTCGATCTTGGGATATTCATGCCTCTTTTCGATGCTGTTTTCGCCTTTAGCCATCCAATCGGGAAGTACAACCGCCACCTATACTCAAATCATAGGAGGTTCAGGATTGCTATTGACCCTGACCCTGGGGTCATTCGCCTGTCTCGACGAACTCTGGTGGGCCAGCGGAAGAAGAAAAAGTCGCCAACAAGAAGAACCATCCCCCCCAGCGCCGCTCTTTCCCGAAAAAAGAACGGAACAAAAGTCTGGAGGGCGCTGTCCTCTAGGCCACGACAATCCAGACTCCGATAAATAGAAATACCCCGAAGACCATTTCAAGAATGACCTTCGGGGTAACTAGTTTTTCGAGGTTGTCAATTTCCCTCAGCGACTACTTCGTTTCTGCTTTCTGCTTTTCAGTTCTTAGCTCAGCCACCAGTTCTTCAATGGCTTTGTCCATATCCTCACCCCGAACATCCTTGTAGCGGATGATTCCCTGGGCATCGATCAGATAGATCGTGGGCCAGCCACTGACATTCCACCTTGTAGATATAGGCCCATCTGTGCCTCCATCGTAGAAGTTCAGCCATGTGAGATTGTTCTTCTTAATGACTTCTTGTGCTGCTTCGATGGTTCTTTCGGAGTTAACACCAACTATAGCAAACTCATCTGCTGGGTATTTCTCAACGAGCGACCGCTCGTGAGGGTACATGGCCCGGCAAGGGCCTCACCAATCACCCCAGAAATCAAGGAGCACGACCTTGCCACGAAAAGACGACAGTTGCATCAGGTTGCCAAAGACTTCCTTACCAATGATCTCTGGTGCGACACAACCAATCTGAAGGTGCTCCATTTCAAAGAGATCACCTTTGACTTTGTCGCCATAAACTGTATCGCGGTAGTAAACCACGTCACCGAAGTCGGATCCGATCTTCTTTAATAATTCTAATCCTTCTTCACGCGTATCTTTCGAAGAGCCCAATACTTTTGCCAAGGCATAACCACTGGATGCTTTCACATCTCGATGTGGAGAGTCAGCGAAGATGGATCTCAGGAGCTTAACATTCGCAGGAGAATCGCCCATATAATGGGCCCTAGTGCAGAAGTTCTTCAAAGATTCACTCTCAAGATAATGCGTGATCATGAGGTCAGAGACCCTATCAAACATCCATGCTTGAGATTCTTCTCTCGACGCTAAGTATAGTAATTCGCTGCATTGCTCTAGCGCGACTTCAGTACCCACGTACTTTTCAATGGCCTTGAGGATTTTGGGGCCGACTACTTTGATCGGCAGAAGATCCGGATCGAGCTCAATCATGCTCATCTCTTCCGGGCTAACCCCTTCTTTCTGTGCCTTATTCAATGGCTCGAAGTAAGCATCCCTCGCCTGGCTCATGGCTTCGTCTAATTTTTTGAAGGCTGCCTCGGCCTCTTCTTTTTTAGAATCCATTTCCCTAGGTGCATCTGATGAAGCAGAAAGCACCGGAGGAGCCCCCGTCATCGAAATGGTGAGGGTCAGAATTAATAAAAGCATTGGGCGCATCTGCTCTCCTTTCAGGGAGTGAGATGTAACCCATCGAATCTCATTCTCTCATAAAAATCCAGACCTATTTGGTTCTCAACTGGAGCAGTCGTTACACCCAGAGGAAGAATCGGATTTTTTTCGCCTGAACAATAGGAATAATGCCAGTCCAGCCAGCAAAGTCACGATATAGAATTGGATCTCGTCTGAAGATAAAAAATGCATCAGTTCCAACCCGACATGATCAGAAGTCCACGGAGCAATGCCGCCAGACTCCATGCAAGAAGACTCATCCAAACGAATTGGAGAAGCGCCCACTTCCATGATCCTGTTTCCTGACGTGTCACTGCGAGAGTCGGAAGACACTGCATCGCCAAGACGAAAAACACGAGGAGTCCAGCGGAAGAAGAAATCGTCAGCAATGGACTTCCGTCGTCACGTTTCGAATTTGATATCTTATCTATAATAGTCTCTGCTTCGGCATCCTCGTCAGATCCCAAAAGAACGCTGAGTGAAGAAACGAAAACTTCTCTCGCAGCAAAGCTCGCCATTACCGAAATAGATAGTTGCCAATCAGCGCCGATAGGAGCGAACACGGGCTCCACCGTTCTCCCGATCATGCCAAGGTAAGAAGCCTGAGTTCTTTCCCTGGCATACAGTTGATCAGCCATGACCGTCAGGTTTTCAGATTCGGCAATATTTTGAGTGGCTTCGGCTTGAGTCCTCAACGCTTTCACTTCAGTGCTCATATCACTGAAAGGATAATTCCCCAACCACCAAAGAATCACGCACATGAGAAGAATGACGGTTCCGGCATTTTTAATAAACATACCCCCTCGCTCTAGAGCGATTCGGGCAGATTCCATGAGGGCTGGTCTTTGAAAGGGAGGAAGTTCCAAAATGAGATCAGGACTCGGTCCAGGAAGAATAAATCGGCGCACCAGAGTTGCAGAGATGACTGCTGCCAAAGCTCCTAAGAGATAGCAACCCACGAACGCTGCCCCCGCCATGAGAGGTCTTCCCGGAAAGAGAATCCCCACGAGAAGCAAATACACCGGTAAGCGTGCAGAGCAGGACATGAATGGCGCTACCAGAATTGCAGCCAACCGGTCTTTTCGGTTTGGTATCAATCGTGTACAGAGAATCCCAGGAATGGCGCAAGCGTGACTTGATAGCAAAGGTACAAAAGAATGTCCGGGCAATCCGAACGGCCTGAGCCAACGATCCGCAACAAACGCGGCTCTCGCCAAGTAACCTGTTTCTTCCAAAATCGAAATCATGAAGAAAAGCATCAATACTTGAGGAAGAAAAATCAGAGTGCCTGAAACTCCGCCGATGATTCCATCCGTCATCAGATCTCTGAAGTCCCCAGGCGGTAATTGGACTCCCACCCATTCCGCAGCACCGGCAAAAAAGGTGTCAATCCACTCCATGGGGATCTGAGCCAACCAAAATACACTGCCGAAAAGAACGCTCATGATCAACATGAAAAAGACCAGCCCCAGAACGGGATGCATCAGGACTCCATCGATCCGATCTTCACGTTTGCGACGGCGATTCGCTTCCTCAGGACGGACGGGTCGGGACACCGCGGCAACCAGATCTTCACTCCAAGACACCCGCTCCTCAATTTTCGATGATTCACGTGCTTCTGAAAAATGAGTTCTCATGATCTTGTTCAGATCTGATGACTTCGCTGAATTTCTATGAGGCAGTTCGGCCACGGGAACTCCCAGAATGCCCGAGAGTTTCTCTACGTCGATTTCTATCCCGCGGAGACGGGCTTCATCGATACGAGTCAATACCACCATCAATGGAAGCGGCATCTCCATGCACTCTAACAGCAAGCTCAGATTTCTACGGAGGCTGACGGCATCCAGCACGCAAACCACTAAGGTATTTGGAGGTATTGCATCAAAGTATTGACGGCAAAGTTGAGCTTCAGGAAGGTCGAGAGACAAACTATAACAGCCGGGAAGATCCGTCACCGATACTTGATATTCACCCCAGACAGACGTGGCCACCTGAGCCTCAGCGGTGATCCCCGGGTGATTGGACACTCTTGCTTTCCCTGAAACGAGGGCATTGAACAAGGTCGTTTTTCCAACATTGGGGTTTCCACAGAGGGCGACCGAGAACTCGTTTTCGCCGGATTCTGAAGTCATCGTGACCTTTCTTGGGTCCCCGTCATTCATTCACCCCGAGTCTGCCCAATGATTCTCGGCTCTTCTTCCCCTTCGACAAGAATCACAGCAGAAGATCCGGGATGCCCATGAAGGACTTGTGCTGCATTCTCTGGCCCCACCAAGGCGACCGTCGTACTGAGGAAGTCCGCTTCCGTCGCTTTGGGCGAGAGGATCGTAGTGGACAAGATACGTGTAGCGGATCCAGTGTCGAGAAGATCAACAAGATGATCTCCTCGCTCGTACCGAGCACTCGTCGCCAATGAAGCGCGTGTCAAAGGAATCATCTGAAGGACAGTTTCCCCATCCCTAGGATCAAAAATGCCCACATCCCATGCGTCTTGACCGGGAGGCGCTTCCATCGCCAGCAACTGTCCGCCGAAGTCCAGTAAGGACTGTGTACAGTTGTACTTTGCAAGAATCTCAGAGGCCTTATCGAGAGCAAAACCTTTTCCGATTCCGCCGAGATCCAGAATCAATCCGGCTTGCAGAAGAGAGATCGTATTCAGCTCTGGATCAACTTCGACAAATTGATAACCCCCTTTAACAAGGGTTGGATCAAAAACGCCACCACTGGACCGAGCGGCCTCAAGGGCTAGTTGCACGATCTGTATCGTCGTCGGATCGACCTTCACCGCGACTCCCGGTTTGGCATTCTCCACTCTCAGAACATCACTGTTCGGGCGCCAACGACTGAGGAGAGACTCTATCCTGTCGACTTCTTCAAATGCCGCCTCCAAAGCTTCCGCGGCTTTTTCACCATAGACTTCCAACTTCAGGATAGTCCCCATGGCAGGGCGTGCCCTTTGGGCCCCCATTGAAGAATCATGCTGAAGTGTTTCACTACTTTTGTGCATGCCTGACGTGACGGGGATTTGAGTTCCGGAAGAGGCCGCTGATATCGAATCGGATTCATGGGCCTCTTCGGGTACTTGGTTCTCGGGACCGACTGACGCATCAGCGGGACCTGAAGCGGGAACGATGCTGGCACTCAGTTCTTCAGCGCCATAACTCAGGAGCGGCCCATTTTCGGCACGCCAACTGAGGACTCTATCTTTTCGGACTGTTTCTCCGACTGTCGCCAAAGCTCTGCGAACGGCTCTCACAGCTGCTCGCGCAGAAAGTGTGGCACCTGTCAGGTTTCTAATATCCCTGTGAAGGCGTAGTACACTGCCTTCCTTTTTGTCTCTAAACTGGCGCGTAAACCTATTGGATTCTATCGCCTGTCCAATGTGCTCTCTGTAAACAAGAACCTGCAAGTCCAACACTTTGTCGGAAGAATTCAGAGCGACCAGAAATGTAATCGGTCGGTACTTCCCGACCTCGTCGAGGATCACGGCATGTCCTTGTTCAAGGCCGTGACTGTCACTCACCCTGATGAGGGTGGCGACATGATCTCTCATTTTCACTCGACTCCGCTTTGAAATCGAACTCATCAACTCACCCTCAACGGGAAGAGAGACCCTTTCGAAATTCACTTCTCCAGGCCAAATTTCTTGGAGTACCTGGCGATCAAACTGACCCGAAGTGATTTCCAGCGGAGTTTCGACAGAGACTTCATGGGTCTCATTTGCCAGCAGAGATTGTGGAGACGGGACCCCCATAAAGATCGTCATCCCCAGAGACAAAACAGCACAATTCAGCCGCATCAGGGAGAGCCATCCCTGGATTCGGTTTGTGCTGTTGGAGTCTTCTCTAGGAACTAGCAAAGCTCTTTCTCATTTCCGAAACTTGGGGTCGAACAACGTCCTTGGGTCTTCCATCTCGACGACTGTTGAAATAGACCCCTAAACGTACTGTTTGGCAAGCCAAACAAACGATCATTCTGGGCAATTCGACTGAAATTACGAATATATCGGGCCTATTTTCACTTCTGGGGGGCCCTCCACAGAAAGAACCCTTATCTCGTCGCCCGTGTGGGTTGAGAGATAGGGGAAAAAAAGGGCCTAGAAGTATGTGGCGACAGACATGATGAAGGTTCCGTCAGGATCCTCTTCACCCTCGGTGGACTCTTGCTCAAAGTCGAACTTGATGACGGTTTCATCCGTGGGTCTGACATTGAAACCGTATGTCATGCGGTTCGACACTGCTGCAGAAAGATCCTGCTCTTCCCAACGAACAGTGAGAGCACATGACGCATCTTCACCAAACATTTTGTTCAACATATCTGGGAAGAATCGACGGCTCACCTCAATAGAAGTCGCACCCAATTCGTCGGGAACACCCCCTGCAATAGCATCGGCATCTCTATCTATGGAAACATTACCCAGCTCAAAGTTCACTGTAGTAGAACCCAGTGCTTCGACATAACTTCCGAGGTCCGTCGTGATATCAAAAACGGAGATGGTGAGATCGAGTTCACCCGCATCGTCCCATGGTCCCGACCATGCAGAGAATCCAATTTCAGTTCCAAGAACTGGACTGTAAGAAAATCTACCGACGATACTTGGAGGTCGATCTCCCCCATTTGTCTTCAGACTGGGCCTCGCGGATCGAATTCCGCTGGAAGTACTGATGTTGTAACCGTCGATGGCATTTCCACCTTGGAAACCATTCACAGCATAAACTTCCATACCCCAACTTCCGTCATCTGCTCCCCAGACTCCCCCAATACCTGCACTCGTCATCGTAGAAGGGACAATCGTACGTGCGACAAAAGGACGATTCGTCAGTTGACGCATCGGAGAGTCGTGATAGAGATTGGTGGATCCCAACGGGATGAGGATCGCTCCCGATCGAAGACTCCAATTCCCCATATCAATATCCGCGTAGGCATATTCGACTTTTGTCTCTCCATCGCCTGCAGCAGCGTCACTTCCTCCGTACTCAAATTCGATTTCAGCGGAGAAACTGACTTTGTCACTGATATTGGCATCGAACATGGGAACGAGTCGATGTTGCTTAAAATCGAATCGATCCCCATTCATAAACAGTTCAAGATCCATGTACCCGCCAACACGGATATCACGATCACCATCAGCCGCAGGCCGTCCATCGTAACGGTCGACTTGGGCGTGGAGAGTCCCTGGCATGGCAATTACAATCAGTGCCAAGAGGTACATTCCGAGAGTTTGAAGACCGCGCATTCTGCTCTTGTCCACTTTTCTAGCTCCATATCCTGATTCCCTACGAATCTGAGTTCCTGACTTTCAAATGACCGAAAAGGCCATGAAGAGTATGTACCCGAGTCCCCAATGTTTGGCAACCCAAACAACTGAAATATTAATCAAACTCTCGGTGGTTTGCCCAAATATCGACGTTCACGGCCCTATGGCGTACTATTCGAAAATGAAAACCACTTGGCATGAACTCATATCTGGAAATCTGGACATCCTCATCGAAGCGGCTCAGTCTGCCGTTCCGGATGATGTCCAAACTATTTCGAGGCTACGAAAAAAAGGGTCGCTCGAACAAGTCTCCACCGTCCTCGAACTTCTAGAAGCCCGTCGCCGGGCTCGAGGTCGATTGAGCCAACCCGATGAGTGGTGGATCGATCGGGAAGGAGCAGAGCAAGCGACTCGCAGTATCGTTGCGGAACACAAGTCCCGAAGAGTGCGAGAAGTCTCAGGAGAACAACCGATCATCGATCTCTGTTGTGGAATCGGGAGCGATGCTTTGGCTCTGTCAAAAAGAGGGCCTGTTATTCTCGTGGATCATGATCCATTGAAGTTGCTTCTCGCGAGTGCAAACCTCCGTCACTTTTCTAGAAACAAATCTCATGATTCTCACTTAGTGATTCGCGCAAAAGCTGAAAATCTCCCCCTCGCTCCCCTACCGATACACATCGATCCAGCACGCCGCTCAGAAACTCAACGCCTGCATGCTTACTCTGAGATGCAACCTGGTCCCGCAGTCATCGAATCCATCATTGAACATCATCGGGATGTGGCTCTCAAATGTGGCCCCGGGGTTTCTGCGGACGATCTTCCTGCTGGGGAAATCGAGTGGATACAAGATGGACCTGACTTGGTGGAAGCCACATTGTGGTGTGGTCAATTCGATGGAGGGAATCGGAGAAGAGCCACCCTTGTAAAAACGGGCTTATCCGTCTCAGGAAACCCGATTCCACTTGAGGAACTGACTCTGAAAACACCTCAATTCTTGCACGAACCTGTTCCCGTTCTGGAACGATCCGGCCTCACTGGGCATCTTCAAGCCGATTTAGCAGCCGGAGAGTTACACCCGGGACTGGGTTGGCTCGCGGGCCAAGATCATAAGACGAGTCCATGGTTTAGAAGCTTTGAAGTCGTCGATCGTCTCGGCTGGCACGAGAAAAAAGTAATCGACTGGTTTAAAGCACGTGGAGAAGCTCCTCGCGCGATTAAAACCAGAGGAGTGAAAGAAGACCCTGCCGCTCTTGGACGTAAGTTTCCCCGTAAAAAGGGCGACTGGACCCTCGCTCTGCTGCGAAGAGGAACAAAAATAGAGGCCTGGATTCTACAGGAATTGAAGTAGTCCTGTCTCACGACAAGAGTTCAGTATCAGCGCTAAGTCACGTTTCAGTGGGAAAGATCTCCCGCACAGGGCACTTCAAAATTTTCGGGGATTTCTCTCTCTCCCAATATCGCTTCGACCACCCAGCGAGCCGTCAACGGCCCGATCAATAAGCCCGTTCGATAATGCCCTGTCGCCATCCAAACTCCTGCAACATCTTTAACTCGACCGAGAAGTGGCCCCCCATGCCGTGTCGCCTTAGGTCGGAGACCCGCCCAGTGTCCTCGAACAAGAGAGCCGACATCATCTCCAAACATCGTCTCTGCAGCAGCGACAAGATGCGATTTTCCCGCCTGTGTGGGCTGGGGATCTCTCGCATTCGCCGAGTCTTTTGCACCCACACTATTTCCGAACCACGAAGATCCATCAGGTGCTGGAATCCAAGAAAAGCGACTCCTGTTTCCAGCCGGATCAGGATGATCTGGTAACAGGGCATCAAAAGTCACGATGTGCGGAGGTGCTGGTATATCTAAAGCGATGGCTTCTCCTCTGACGGGTTCCAAAGGAAGTGGACCTTCCCGCACTCCATCGACAACGAATCCACTTTCCCACCCGGCAGCGATCACCAACGGATGCTTTTCAGAAGGCTCGTGCAGTTTGATGTCCGTCTCTGATTTCAGTACAACTTTTCCATCTTCTGAGCATTTTCCATCTTCTGAGCACAGAGTGATGGAACCCAAACCACTTTGGAGTTGAGCTCCCAAATTTTGACAAGATAACGTCAGTGCTTTTAGTAATGCACCAGGGTCAACGACGGCTTGGTGCTCAATAAATACGGCATCTCCCAGAGGCCTTCGAACTCTTGGAAGAGTCGATTTCAATTCCGCTTCAGGGACAACACGAACCGATCCCCCGGAACCGTAAAGTTTTTCAATAGCCTGCTGTGGATCTTTCATGGTGCGATCGCGAAGATCGAGCCCACCACAAAGTGAAAAGCCCACCTCAAGCCCTTCACTTTCCTCATAAAGAGATTTCGCCAACAAGGGCCAATCCTCCCAGCTGAGGTGTCGGAGATCGAGATAAGGAGATCGACGATGCTCAGGAGCTTTGAGAACCCCGGTTGCGGAAGGAGTGCACCCGGCTCCCAGTTCTCTGGCTTCAAACAGTTGGACGGGTATCCCTCTCAAGCGGGCCTCGCGAGCCACTGAGAGGCCCACCACACCAGAACCGAGGACTGTAAGGCTTTCGGGGAACATTCTCTCTCTACCTTTCCTCAATTCGGAAGATCGCTTATCGATACGCTGGAGAATATAATGGACTTCAATGCAGGAAGGATAAACCCATGAAGAATCTTCTATCTTCTCTCGTCTCCTTAATCCTACTCAGTCAGGTTCCCCTGATCTTGCACGCCCAACCTGTGAATGATGATTGTTCTGGGGCTACTGCTGTTTTTCTCGGATCCAACCCCATCGATACCACTCAGGCAACCACCAGTACGGAACCGATTCCTGATAGTACCTGTCCTGGCTCAACCCTCGGACAAGTTCTGTACGATGCTTGGTTTCAATTTGCTGTTCCCGAAACCGGTTTTCTTACGATCTCTACTTGTGACACGGTGAACTTTGACACAGACGTGATCGTCTATACGGGTTCATGCGATTCATTACTTCCCACGGCATGTTACGGCGACTCCTCTGATTGCTTTGTCCAGGGCACCACGAACTCTTGGAATACCATCGTTCCCGATCTCCCTGTTACCCAGGGTGACATCCTTAAGATTCGTATCGGAGGTTGGGGAAGCAGTGATCAGGGAACCGGAACTTTCGACCTCAGCCTCTCTTCGCCACCACCGCCACCACTGCCAATTTCTCATGATGAGTGCCTCGATGCCTTCCCCGCTGAGATCGGAAATAACCCCGTCAATTCCATCGGGGCGACGACCAGTCCTGAACCATATTCCACAGCAACCGGCTGTACTTCTCAGGGTCAAATGACCGCAGATGTCTGGTTTCGCTGGGTCGCTCCTGAGGATGGCTTCATTCACTTGAGTACATGCGATACGGTTAATTTTGATACCGATCTGATGGTTTACTCCGGAGAGTGCGACGACTTACAGGAAGTGGCATGCAGTGGAGATGAACCCAACTGTTTCGTGCAAGGGAGTACCACTCAGTCATGGAATTCCCATATTGATAACTTGGCGGTCACCGCAGGCGAAATCCTTCATTTCCGAATTGGGGGTTGGGGTGCCAATGACTATGGCACCGGTGATTTGGTCCTGGAGTTCGTCACTGACGTCATCGCACAACTCGAGGGTAACTCCGTTCCCGGATCGTATCAGATAGATGCCTCGGTAGAGCTGTCCGGGGATTGCTCAGCACTCCTTTTTTCGGTGGGTTCCGAATCGCTAGAGGTGCTGGGGCCATTCAGCACGGGTCAGATGGTGAATGCGCAGATTTCGAGTCCCTCGATTCAGACCATGGCCACGCTTTGCGTAACTCCCCTATTCGGACAAACACTGGGAGTTCAGCAATGCACTTCGGTTGCTGTTCTCAGCCCCATTCTATACGAGGCCTGCTCCAGCCCGGGGACAACCATCCCTGACTCGGGTGAACCGGTTGAAATTCCAATCGTCGTCGCAGGCAGTCCCGATAGCAATATTTGGGACCTACAAGTACAACTCGTGATCGACCATCCCGATGCCAGTGATCTTCAGATTCAGCTCACCGATCCCAACGGAACCACTGAACTCTTACACAATTTACCCGCCGCAGCCGCAGGGAGCGGACTGGATCTCACATGGTGGATGAATGGTCCTGAACCTAGCACCGAATTTTCAGACGGCGGATATTGGCAACCCACATCAGGAAATCTATTTTCATTCACGGGTCTACATCAACCCGGAGTTTGGACTCTTTCTGTTTCCGATGAGATTTCTGGAAACACAGGAATCATAAATGAAGTCTGTCTCAAATTCTTTGACACTGTGCCGTTACCGGTGGGTGGACAAGATTTAATCATGGGCAACACGAACAACACCGTTTACGTGGGTCGCGAAGGTAGCATCGCCAGTTTTGGTATGGAATCCGTCATCTGTAATGGCGGAGATGAGCCCCTCAATTGGTATGCAAACCCAGACCCAAGACATCCCATGATGGTGTTTAACATGTTCCGAGTCGACGAAGATCGTATTCTTCAAATCGGAGGTTCATGGGCTAAACATGGTTGGAGTTCAGCTCAAGCAAACGCTTGTGGGTTCGGCTGCCAACCCAGTTCGACAAACCAACAAACCGGTATTGGTTGCTCCGATACCTATGGCGCTGCCGGAAATGCCGCTCAGATCAATATGGGCCCCCGCTCCGAAATCAACCCTTGGGGAGGGGGATTCGTCTGGGATGGCTCATACATGTCTCAGGATACAGGTCCTTGGAATGAAACAGAGGAGCGTCTCAGCATCGAAGACAGAGACCTCGACCCTGCACAAAATGTGGGATCGACTTATCTTGCTGAGGTCTACGTCATTCAACCTAGCGACGTTGACACCTCAACGAATAGAGCATGGGAACCCGTAGGGATTTCCGGAACCCCTGGGGATAGCTGGTCGATCGACATGTCTGCAGTCAGTGAAAACTCACCGATTCAAAATGGATGGCCTGGATCTGAGATCGTCACAGTGAGCCCTCCTGCAAATATTGATGGCACTCTCGATCTGGCTTACAAGGTTACAGAAAACACAGATGGCACATGGCGATATGAATACGCGATCTACAATTTCAATTTCAGTGCAGGGATCGGTTCTTTCAAGATTCCCGTTGATCCTTCTGTCAATATCAGTGCCACTCGTTTCTACGCTCCCGTCAAAGGGTCACCCTTTCACTCCGATGACCCCTGGGTCATGAGTCACCCCGCCGATGAGATTTCTTGGTCGACACCTGGAATATCAGCGGGGCTCCCCTCGAATCCACTGACGTGGGGCTGGATGCATAACTTTGGCTTCGACGCCGATGCTCCGCCAGTACAAACGATCGTCACTTTAGAAAGCCACTCCGCTTCTCCCTTCGGAGTTCTAGAAGTCATGGTGCTGGCCCCGCCTCCTCCTCCACCGGCTGCAATATTCCTGCGGGGATACTGTAATGGTGATGGAGCATTGAATATTGCGGATCCCATCTTCTTACTGGGTCATCTGTTTTCAAATCAAGCAGATCCAGATTGTCCAGATGCATGCGACGTGAATGATGATGGGTCTCTCAATATTGCAGACGCCATCTCTCTGTTGAATAACTTAATCTGCTGCTCACAAACTGTTCCTCCTCCGCCAGGCCCAGTGAACTGCGGAGAAGACCCCACCGATGATGATTTGGGCTGCACGACGAATACCAACGCTTGCCCTTAAACCCCATCGTATATCCATGAGTGTTCGTCATGTTCAGACTTGTTATGAGTGATTCAAATCCTCAATGACGGAAGCATGAGTCGCCCAGCGAGTTCCAGGGTGTTGATCGACCACGGCTTGCCAATCCGCCTTCAAGAGTTCCATATCGAATTTGTTCCCCAGATAAGCCGCCATCCCTCTGCGATACAATATTTCGGCAACAGAGGATCCTTCAGGTGCTTTGGAGAGTGCCATATTATATTCCTCGACGGCTCCGAGAGGATTTTTGCGGTCGTGACAATCGATGCCTCTAGCGACATGCATTTCGGCAATAAACTCATCCGTGGGGAGCCAGCCAGTCCATTCTCGTAATATTCGTTTTCTATCACTGCTGAAGAATCGAACACGAGGAGAAAAAGGTATTTTCGTCATCGCTGCTGCTTCACGGAAGTCCTCATGACGCTCCGTCACATCGATACGAACAGGAGCGACAAGAATAGAAGTGGCCTGATGAAAATCGGGGTCTGGATACGTCACGGCACCCAGGCGTTTACAGCCGAGTCAGCCGGGAGCCTCTAAGATAACGAGCAGGGGACGATCATCCTCTTGAGCCGCAAGACTTGCTTCATTTAATCCCGGATACCATTCCATTGACCCACTCCTTTTTCGTTGCATCGATTCAAGAAGTGTCATTTTGGGATTATTGAGAGTCCAATTCAACCCGTCTCTATCGGGCTTGGGGCAGATGAGTGTCAGCAGCACCCCAGTGCTGTAGAAACTTTTCAAAGTGCGTTCTAGCACTTCCAAACTCTCCCAAATCCTGCTCAATAACACCCTGGCTGTAGAGAGATTCGATCATTTCGGCAACGGGCATCATGTGACGCCCTTCCGGTGTATCGATAAGTTTATGGACTAGAGAGCCTCAACACTAATTCTAACAGATTGACCTTCAATCTCGATCTCTCGCACATCGTCGACCCCACTCGTATCCAGCACGAGCTCTTCCGCAAGAATCTCAGACTTGAGGTGCTCAGAGTGCTCTTCAACAGCCTGAGCCAATTCTCCGGATACCTCGATGAACAATCGAATCCTCTGGGTATATCCGAGATCTAAATCTCTCCTGACACCTTGGACATGACTGATCACTTCGCGGACGAGACCTTCCCTGTGTAATTCTGGTGTCACCTCTGTCGACAAGACCACGACTGCGCCTTTTGTCTCGGCCGCACTCCAGCCCTCTTTCTGATGAACTCGAACATCCAGATCACCGGCTTCAAGAGTGACTTCCCTGTTACCTTCAATTGTCAGAGGGATCGACTTCCCTGCACTCGCAGATTCTACAATTGAAGCAGGATCTTCGTGTTGAGCCAATGCAGCAGCAACATGACGAGCATCTCCACCAAATCGGGGACCTATCGACTTAAAATTGGGCTTCACTTCATAAGAAACATACTCAGAGGCATCCTCAACAAAGTCGACAGACTTTACGTTTAACTCTTCAGCGATGAGATCTGCGTCTTGCTGTAAGGCAGGAACAAGCCCACGATCTGCGAGGATAATCCGCACGGATGGAAGTGGTTGGCGAACTCTCATCTTCTCTCGCGATCGGCAAGCTCGACCAAGAGAAGCAATCTCACGAATCATTGCCATTCGAGCACAAAGCTCAGGATTCAGGAAACGATCACTGACTGTCGGGTAATCACAAAGATGCACAGATTCAGGGAACTCATCGCCACGAGGACTGACAAGAGCGCCATAAAGGTGCTCTGTGATGAAGGGCACGAAGGGAGCGGCCAACATCGTTGTGGTCACTAGGCAATGATAAAGAGTCGCTTGGGCTGCGGCCTTGTCCGAGTTCATCCCTGAACTCCAGTAGCGATCCCTTCCTCTTCGAACGTACCAGTTCGACAATCCATCGACGAACTCGTTTAACGCTGTAGCGGCAGTAAGATTGTCGTGAGCATCTAGAGCAGTGCGCATAGAAGCGATCGTTGCATTCAACTCTGCAAGCACCCAACGATCCAGATCAGATAGATCCAAATCTACTCCGGGCTCTGCAACGAGATTCCCACTCGGCTGCCAATCATCAATGCGGGCATAGATGGCGAAGAAGGAATAAACATTCCAAAACCTTAACAGGAATTCTCGCTGTCCCTCTGTGATCGCCTGCTCCTGGAAACGAAGACTCGTCCAAGGGGCCTGCCCGGCATAGAAGAGCCAACGCATTGCGTCAGCACCCTCATTTTCAAAGATGTACTCGGGAGTCTTGTAGTTTTTCAGTGACTTGGACATCTTGGTGCCATCTTCACCCAGAAGATGGCCCAAAACTATGCAGGATTTAAAGGGCATGGGCCACTCAGCGAAAAGGTCTTCAGAGATTCGATCGTCCCCTTTTGCAGCTCCACGAGGCCCAAAGAGAATCGTCGATATCGACAATAGTGCGTAGAACCATCCTCGAGTTTGATCGATCGCTTCACTGATAAAATCTGCCGGGAACTGCCCTTCGAAACGATCGACCCCCTGATGAGGGAAGCCCCACTGAGCAAAAGGCATGCAGCCCGCATCGAACCAGCAATCAATAACGTCAGGAACTCGTCTCATACGGGCCCCTTCAGAGAAGGGCGAATCATATGTGACTTCGTCGATGTAGGGACGGTGTACTTTTAGATTATCGTCGAGTTCCGGATCAACCGCCTTGGCTTGATCGAAGACTTCATGCCCCGAGGCTCCCGTTTTACCCAGGAGTTCCTCGTAACTTTCCATCGCTTCCATCTGTCCCGTTTTCTCACAGACCCAGATCGGTAGAGGAGTCCCCCAAAACCTTTCTCTTGAAAGTGTCCAATCCACATTGGATTCCAGATACTTTCCGAATCTGCCTTCCTGAATATGATCAGGAAGCCAATTGATTTTTTTATTGTTCGCCAGCATGTCATCGACGAAATCTGTCGTACGAATAAACCAAGAATGACGAGGATATTGAATCAATGCATCCTGAGGTGCACGTGGACAAAATGGATAATCGTGTCGATACATTTCTTGGTGAACCAAGAGTTCACGGCTTTTCAATTCACGACAGATTTCCTTGTCGCACTCTTTAACCCAACGTCCTTGGAATGCTTCTCCAGCAGCCTCATTGAAAGTGCCATTGGGCTCGACCGCACACAAGAGCGGTATGACGCTATTGTCCTCAAAGCGAGCTCTCTCATTCATCAGAACTTCGTGGTCGATCTCTCCGAATGCAGGCGCCTGATGGACCACCCCAGTTCCGCTCTCCGTTGTGACAAAGTCAGCGGCGACGACTCTCCACATGATCGACTGCTCTCCCCCATCCTTGAGAGCTGAGCACTGATCACCATGCTTGGGGTAGTAATACTGATAGGGTGGTAGGTATCTGTTTCCAACGAGTTCACTGCCCGAGACTGTGGAGACGACCTCGAAATCACGCTTCCACTTTTCAGACAGCGATGCGATGAGATCTTCGGCGATGATCAGGACTTCCCCTGATTCCTTATCCTTGATCTCCGAGTATTTCACCTCTGGATGAACAGCTAGAAATTGGTTGGAAGGCAAGGTCCATGGTGTCGTGGTCCAAGCCACGAAGGACGTTCCATCCTTCGCGCCGGAATCATCGATACGAGGCATGCGAACAAAGACGCTCGGATCATCGACTTGTCGATATCCTTCCCCGACTTCTCCTGCAGAGAGTCCGGTTCCCCCTTGCGCCCACCACCAGACTATTTTTTCGCCTTGGTAGAGCAAGCCGCCCTCGAATAGCCTTTTTAATGCCCACCATACACTTTCAACAAAACTCTTGTGGTAGGTTGCGTATGCCTCATCCAGATCGACCCAAAAGCCGATATTGCGAGTCAGAGATTCCCACTCTTTGACATACTTAAAAACCGACTTCTGGCAACGCTTCACGAAGGGTTCGATGCCGTATTCTTCGATTTCATCTTTGGAGTGAATCCCCATGTCTTTACAGACTTCGATTTCGACAGGTAAACCATGTGTATCCCAGCCCGCTTTTCTTTCGCAAAGCCGGCCTCTCATCGTTTGGTACCTGGGAAACAGATCTTTCATGGCTCGGGTCAAGGCATGACCCGGATGGGGTAATCCATTTGCAGTAGGAGGTCCTTCGAAGAAGACATACTTCTCAGCGCCCTCGCGAGCCTTGAGAGATTTTTCATAGATGGATTGATCGTCCCAAAATTGTCGAACCTTGGATTCCAGTTCTGGAAATTTGGGGGAACTGACCGGTTCAGGAAACTCAAACCCGGTCTCATTCTGATCTGCTTTACTGGACATCCCGGTCCTCCCTTGATGCTCGCCACGAGCAACGCAAGGGAATGTTATCAGATCGTCACATGGGTCACACCCTGAACGGGCAATACCCTTTCAGGAGAAATTTACCCTGAAGATCTAGGGGCACCCGGTTGTGAGGCAATCGAGTCCATCGTCAGTGGGATCCGACCCGCAACCATCGACAACACTCGGGAAAGGCACGGGTAAGGCACCCGGAACGAAAAGACCTGAAAGCAGGAACACGGCATCCGCCACATTCACGCCGCCATCGTCATTCACGTCACCCGTATCTCTGCAGCCCAGAGGGGACGATCCTGGAACGAATAGACTTGAAAGTAGGAATACGGCATCCGCCACATTCACTCCCAAATCCAGATTACAGTCTCCTCGAATAAACTGGTCGCCTCCGGGTGGGCATGGGGTCGACAATGTGACGATCGCCAAACCGTTGATGTCGTGGTCGGCATTTCCTATCAAAGTGGCAATTCCAGAGGTATCCAAAAGATAAATCGATCGGGCCGCATCTCCGGCTACCCAGACAAATGCACCTTCATCTTCCCACCAAGTGATAGTTCTCACCGGTTCAGAAATCAGTTCCGGTGGGATGGTCACTGTCACGACATCGCAAGGATCTGCACCATTCGGATTGGGCGCTTGGAGTCGAGAATCAAAAGCTCCCCCACCTGAAGCACGATACAGCTGACCATTACCATCGATGCCAATCGACTCACCTGAATCAGCCACCGGGAAGTTGCACAGATCGATGGGGCCTCCGGTGAAAAGACTCAACTCACAATAATTAGCGGATCCATTCGCCAATGGATTCGTGATCGCTCGGATTTCGCCGGAAGGCAGAAAAGCAAGATCATTGAAATCCAACAACGTTGAACCGACTGGACTCACAAAAAGACCGACCGGATCGTAGTAAAAAAGAATGGGAGTCGCCGATGGCGGGTTTGGCGGCACCGTTCCGATGCCGAGCATGTAGAAAAGACCATTCACAGGATCTATTGCGAGGCCTCTGACACTATCCACTTCAAAAGAGGTGGATGACAATGACATCTCTATTTCCACTGTCATTGACGAAGCTTCTACGGTTCGCAAAAGATCGTCACCCTCTGAAACTGTGAGGAAGTAAGTCACATCACATTGAGGTTGACCGTTGGCCGTCAAGCAGAGACCAAACGAAGCCAAGAGCACGCACAAAAATACTTTTATGGAAGACATAAGATAGCCTCTTCTCCTCACGCGGTTCAGCACACATGGCTTCGATCTCCACTCAACGGGGATCGCCATGGCCTCGACCGGTGAAATTTAATTTTGTATTACTTTCGCAACACTTTCTTCAGTGACTTCTCTAGAGCTGAATAGTCTTGGAATCCTGGGCTCCTCGAAATCAAAACGCCCTTGCGATCAATAAAATAGACCGTCGGCATTCTCTTTAAATGATACTGCTGAAACCCGACTCCGTCGCCCTGAAGAAGCATTTTCTGCTGTAAACCCTCTTCGGAAACGTATTCACGGATCTTGATCGGACCGTCATTGTCCGCATTGACTCCAAGAACGACGACACCCTGCTGACGATACTCTTTCTGAATCCTGCTGAGGTGCGGAGACTCCGCACGACAGATACCTCACGAATATCCCCAGAATGCGAGCATGACGACTTTGCCGACATAGTCGGAAAGTTTGACCGGGTCACCGTCTAAATCTTCGAGAGTGAAGTCGGGAGCGGGCTTGCCCAGCATCTTTTTCGCACGTTCGTCGGGGTCGAGGGGTTGGGCTGCGAGTTCTCTCGCCTCCTTGAGCAAGCCAGCAATCTCTTTGACAACGGCACCCAGTGCACCCTTCTCATGAGTCTTACGCTCTTTCTTAAACATTTCCTCAGCAAGTTCTACAGCGGGAAGTGACATTCCTTTTCGTAGAACTCTGACAACAGGCTGTAGGAATTCGAAGCAGGATTCAATTTCATCCCCCTTCTCCTGTTCAAGAATTTCGACAGACGATCTCTTCAGGTGCAATTCTCTGCCAGGAGAAGCTTCACCTCCGCGAGTAAAACCACCGACCCAATGAGCCTCGATCAATGCGCCCTTCTCGTCATAAAGAAGTTCTTCTTCAAACGCAGTCAACTTTAGGGGCTTCTTCCCGCCACGAATCTCAACTTCCTTAGGCTTCAGCTGCCCCTTCAAAGAAAATCCTGTTTCCACTGATATATCTGACCTGACAACAGGAATGGTTCGACGAATTCCGATCGCGTTTCCATCGGCCCATCCTTCCCCTTCCTCTGCTTCCACCGCGGCGTGGATTGCCACCAGAGCCTGCATCACTCCTGGAGAAAGAGGATCGAAAAGTTCAGGACGGGGTTTACCTTTTCTTTGAATTCTCAGCGACCCAATGGGGAACCCCCCGGGGTAGTTTTCTGTCTCTTCATCAAAGGCTCGCCAAATCCAACGAACTCCCCCCGGAGCTGGAACTTGATAAATCGTGATGTCGTATCGGGTTTCGTCTTTACCTTTGACCTCCCGAACTTCCCAGACTGCAGAGGCCACCGGGTCGTCCGCAACAGAGACCGGCTGGGGTCGATTCCCCGAAGCCAATACTGATTCTGAGGAAAAGATTCCGCAGGGGCCGAGAATTGCCAGCATGAGAAAAACGGTACTTTGAAGTCTTCCCAAAAGGCCTGAAGAATAGCGGGAACTGGGTCGAATCATTCTTTTTTCCAATCGACGGCGTTTCGCGAGAGAAATGGAGCCCCGGAGTGAGCCTTTGAGGTGAATCTACCCCAAATAACGGCTTCTCAGGTCCATAAACCTAATCTCAATAGCCCCTCGTCGCAACCCAGCAACCCCTCTAGTTACAGTCCTGAGGGACGTCGTTACAGTCCTGAGGGACGGTTCAAACCGCATTCCAGCTGCCGTCCAGCGGCAAAAACCCGTATTACCCGGCCCCTGGCAACTTTAGGTGCTGGTCACAACGACAAATATGCCGTATTCTGGAGACAGTGCTCTAGTTTGTGAAAACCGTCTGGGGAAAAACGACGTGTATCCATTCGAGACTTCAGGTTCTCCTGAATTCGCGAGGGATTCTTAACTGGGGAACGTCTATCAGTATAGGTGGATATCTTTATCTATCTTTTCTCTGGTATGATCGTTTACTGAGAATTGTTTTTGACAGAACCATTGAAAGAAGGATCCATGTCCTTTCGTTCTCTTTTCATAATTCTGCTCCTCGTCTCTGGCTTGGTGAGCGGCAATACCCTTGTCACCCAAGCGGCAGATGATCTGCGCAAGCCACTGGATCTTCCCTCCGGTGGATCTTCCTCAGACGAAGAAGAAGAAGATGCTCCCGAATCCATCAACTTTTATGGGGGTGAATTCGAGGGGGATACATTTGTATTCTGCGTTCCCGCCTATGGGTTCTGTGGAGAAACAGATATCTTCGATAGTATCCGTCAAGAAGTCGGTTCAACATTAAACCAACTTTCAGGTGCTGTAGATTTCTCGGTTGTGGCTTACAACTCGCAGACATACATCTGGCGCCCTGACTGCTGCAGTGCCAATGCCGGCAACAAAGCATCGGCACAAGCATGGCTCGGCGGACTGGCTCCTATCGAAAATCACTGCCTTCTTGATGCCGCATTGGTCGCCATGGGCCTTGCTCAGCAAGCGCCAGGTTCACACAAGCAAGTCATCATTTGCGGTGCACGCGAACCTTACTGCAACGGTTCCAGTGGTGGTAACTACGCTGATCTTTGCCTTGATTCGATTTCAGCGGCAAACTTTGAGAATCTTCCGATTCACACGATCTACTTCACCAGTTCTTTCTACTCGGGTGAAGAATCCTTCTACGTGAATCTCTCCGCCATGAATGGTGGAAACTTCCGTCAGGTCGATTACTAAACCCTGACAGATTTCAAATAAAAGAACTCCGGTGGCTCAACAGCCACCGGAGTTCTTTTTTTTTGGGGGGAGGGAAGCGAGAACACTTTGGGAATCCTCAATGCGAGTGCCCCACTGCTCGTCTCTCCCTATCGTCGCTACCTGCTCGTCTCTCCCTATCGTCGCTACCTGCTCGTCTCTCCCCTATCGTCGCATGCGGCCGTCTCTTGCAGACGTCGACATTCCCTCATGAATCATTCCCGCCGCTCCTGAATGGACGCTCAGCGTATCTTCAGAACCAACACGATCAGGATAGGTCCGAGAACAGCCTGTATGAGTACGAGGCGAATCAAGACTTGAGTCGGAGACCAATGAAGGTTCTTAAGGCAATGATCGTGAAGCGGGCATGTCACCTTGATGAAATTCCTCCAACTGAACAGCTTGATCAAGGTGATCTTGACCAATCCAGTCCCTCCGTTGGCAAGAATCAAAGGAGCGACAACCAAGATCAAGGCGGGGTTCCCTGTCGCGAGAACAAAGATCCCCAACAACAGTCCCAGAGATCGAGATCCCGCATCTCCCATCAATAAAGATGATGGGTGAGCATTGAACCAAAGATAGGAAGCCAATGTTCCTAGAGTGACAGAGACCACGACAGCCCAGTTGGCGGCCATCTCATAAAATGGGACGAGTAAGTAACGGGAAGCTTCAACATGCCCGACAACACCGTATAGAACTCCTCCCAAAGGAAGGAATGCGATCGCCAAGAGGCTTCCGGATAATCCATCGACCCCATCGGAACAATTTGTCGTGTTGATCGCCAACCACAATAAAAATGTCGCGCCTATGAAATAGAACCACTTTGGAATCATAATGGGGGCTAACATTCCCATAGTGCCATCGAGAGCCGCCTCCATTCCCATCTTGGGCGCGTAGATAGGCCACCAGATTTCGATATTTGACTGCCCCCTCAGCATTGCCCAAGAAACGACAGCGCAAATCACAAAATCGAGGAGTCCTTTACGAAATCGTCCCCACGAATTTTCGCTTCGATCATCGAGGAAACCGGCCAGCATGGCGCAGAGCACCGCGATCAAGATCACACCACGGTACGGATCCCAGGGAACCACTAACAAACAGACCAGAAGCAGGACTGGAATGAAGAGCACGCCGGCACCTGTCGGTTTTCCGACAGACTTTTGACCTTCTGCTGCGTGTTCACGCCCTCGATCTGTCGGCAAAAACTGTTTCTTAGTTCTCAATATCCAAAATGTACCCAGTGCAGAGAGGAGCCCTCCTATTGAACAAAGGACAAGATGTGAATTGAGAAGGCGTAAAGGCCCCCAGAGATGTTGATAATTTTCACCCAGCCAGTAAAGCACGCATTTCCCCCGTCAGGCCCGGGAGAGCCGAATGGCAACCATCTTGGAAAGATGGCATGACCCTGGCGTACGAGCGTCCCCCCGAGTGCGCACAGGATAGCGTTCCAGAGGTAAAACTGAAAGTGTAGATTTTGACACTGGTTCAGCGGGCCGGGACTGTATCGGTTGGCCGGGACTGTATCGGTTGAGCGAGACTGTCACTGCTGGTCGGAGTCGAGCTGAAGTCTGCGATCCGAATCCGGGATTATCTTCCCCCGGTACTCGAATCTTCTTTACTGGAACCGCCCTCAGATCCTTTTTCAGGTTTGCCGGATCCGGCTCGCCGAGCAGCTTTAATCTCTTCACGGCGCTGATCTTCCACCTTACGTGTACGGATCGCACTCCCATAGGGGCGCTGAAATGAATCCCCGAGTTCCTCATTCGCCACGATTTTCTTCAGCGCTTCATCGAGGAGCAATTTTCGGTTCAAGTTCCGTCCCCAAATATCATCATCGATAGCGCCGTGATAAACAATCTTGCCCTTGTGAACAACAACGTATGTAGGACTCACACTCACCCCGATGGATTCGGCGAGCTTGGCATCCGGATCGAGAAGAAACTCTTGGGAAACGGAGTACTTCTCTTTCCAGTCGATAAAACGCTGGGGGTGACAAAAGAAGGTGGAGTCGATCGTATACCACGGGACTCCCTGCGTCTCCCAACGACGAATCATCGGTTGAACTCGTTTTTGGATATAAAGTCTTTGGAAAAAGCGACAACTCGGTACAGCGAACTCCAAAATCAATGTCTTGTCCTTGAAGTCACTCAATCTGACGATTTCGCCCTCAATATTTTTGACCTCAACATCTGGAAAATCCATACCGAGGGTGCGAATCGGATCGAATGCCTTCGGCACTGGGGCAGAAGGCTCTTTCTCGTCCTCAACCACAATTTTCTTTTCGGAACTTTGTGGAGATTTCTGAGCCAAATCTTGCGCATCCTGTGAACTGGAAACACCACTCACAAGCAAAGCGATAATTGTCACCAGAAGAACAACGTAATGCATGATCCAACCCCTAAAACTTCACAGTATTCCTACGACTGAATCCTAGAATGAGATTTATCACGAAACCTCATTCCGGTTACCACAATAGAATACCATCTTGGCCCTAGAATCGCAGGGATCCGGAAATCCGGCTCGATTACGAATCAACCGCTCATTATGGTACTATTCTGCGGAAAAGCCCTACTGCACGGATTCTAAAGGCTGGGTGACAGAATATCCTGAAGGATCAACCCGGCGAGAAACCCACACAACCTCGCTGGACGGACTGAAATAGCGATAGAAAAGGACCGAGTGTCATGCATCACACTGATATCTCTTCTACTGATACTAATATTTCTGGTGCTCACAACCGCACGCCCCAAGAAGGTGTGGGTGAGCGTTCAGGAATCTCCATCTTGATGGTTCTGCTGCTGGTATTGGGAACCGTCTCTCCCCCACTCATGGCACAAGATGAAGTTTCAGTCCCTCCGACGACTCCAGTTTCAAAGTCACCCACCGAAACAGATCAAAAGGCAGCCGAGCTCGCTCAAATGGTCGCGGAAAAATTGGCCTTGATTCCTGACCCGAGAACACTCAAGCGTGAAGACCTCCCTGCGGTTTTTCTTATTCTTGATGATGGTATCGATGCGGGACGTCGCTTTGTTCGGGAATACCCCGACAGTGAACTCTTACCAAAGGTATGCATCGATCTGAGTCGACTATTGATTCTAAATGTGGATCGCCACATCGGTCTCCTGGCTCAGGCTTCTAAAGAGTCCGGTGCACCGATGACCGCGACTCAACGCTTTGAAGAACAGACTTTCTATCTCTCCGAAGTCCTCCAACTCGCACGAACAGCCCTTTCAGGAAATCTACCACCCTCTCAAATCTGTCGTGCAGAAATCGCGCTGGGTGATGCACTCCTCAAATCAAGGGCGCCAGCAGAAGCGGCAAAAGCATTTAGCCGTGCACTGCTTCTCGATCTTTCTGCTGTGGATGGGAACGAACTACGGATTAGAGAAGTCGAAGCACTCGAATTGGCTGGAGAATACCCTGCGATGCTCAAGTCCGGACTGGGCATACTCGAAGATCATTCCGAGACCGCTTTTCTTCCCCACGTCGTGTACTTCACACATAAAGCCTGCCGACACCTTGGAAAGCTAAGTACAGGTCGTGATTTATGGAGAACTTGGGGGCCAGTTCTTGATGCTGGTAAGACCGCAGGTGCAAAAATAAAACTCCCAGGAGTGGAGCAAGCCTTTACGGTTCCTGAAGGCAAAGAGAATGACTTCGCGATGATGGCAGACCGGGCAGGGTTTTATGAAGGCTTTTATCAGCTCGCCCTAGGTGAAAAAGAATCGGCTCTCCAAGCACTACTCGCATTTAATGACTCGATTTATGAACGCATCAATAGCGGTGATACCTTGTCGATGCCTACGAAAACATACTTCGAGTTCCAGTCGATTCCTATGTCCCAGAGAATCGATGTTCTTCATGGAAAGAAAGCACCTTCTCTTGATGGTGTAACTTGGATTCAGGACAACCCTCTCTCTGCGGATTCAAAACTAGAGTTACGTATTTTCTGCGATAGCAGTCGTGGAAATAATCGTCAGGGTCGATTTCTTGACATCGTCAAGAAATTGGAAGCGGAGTTTTCTTCTCAAGGCTTATCTGTAGTTTGGATCAGCGGAGTTCTCAGGGAAGAAAGAGGACCGGTTGAAAGTGCAGCCATGATGAAAATTGCCCAGAGCAAAAACCTTGGGTGGAAAATCGGAGTGCAGGCCGGTCAAGATAAAGGCGTCCTTGATCGTCATTTGGTTTCTCATGGCGGAACCATTTTATTCCTCCTCGATGCAGAGAAAAAAATTAGGTGGGAAGTCATTGATCCCATGTTCTGGGATGAAGGTCTTTACAGAACTATTATTCGGAGACTCCTTGCCTCAGGATCCTGAAAACTCTGATGAGGTCACACGGCCCTACGACCGTCTCGTGCTCGTTTGTGTGAAGGGCAAAAGTTGCCCGCTTCAAGGAGCCGAGAATACATGTTCTCAATTGCGTGAAGAAATCTTCCAAAAAGGTCTCACTCACCGCATCAGGGTCGTCAAATCTGGCTGCCTTGCCCAATGTGGTCACGGTCCTGTGGTCGCCGTTGAGCCGGATGGGTCGTGGTTTTCCGAGATCACAGAAGAGAAGGTGCCCTCCCTCGCCCGCTGGCTACTCGGCGAGGCAGAATTACCTCGAGAATTGCTCTTTAGCCCTCCACAACGCGGTAAAAACATACTTCCTGTGAAAGATTGGCCGATCCCACCCGAGGTCGATTCTGAGTCCTGAGGGCCTTTTTCAGCCCCGATCTGCGCCTCAACCCTCTCGGGGGTTCCAAAAGAGACTCTGGAATCCTGCCGTTTCCTTCCAGAATCTATCCACACAGAGGATCCACGACGATATCCTTGGCGTCTGTAAGCATGGACCCGAGAGTAGATAACGATCGGGCATCCTCCAAAAACACCGGGATAGATCCCGAGGAGAAGGCAGATGAGTCAAGACATTACGCAGATGCGAAACATCGGCATCAGCGCTCACATCGATAGTGGAAAGACGACCCTCACCGAGAGGATCCTCTTCTATACCAATAGAATTCACTCCATTCACGAAGTTCGTGGCAAGGACGGCGTCGGGGCAACCATGGACTCCATGGAACTCGAACGGGAACGTGGCATCACGATCCAGTCCGCAGCGACTTACCTAGAGTGGAAAGAAAAGCATATCAATATCATTGATACGCCAGGACACGTCGACTTCACCGTCGAAGTGGAGAGAGCTCTGCGCGTTCTCGATGGTGCTATTCTTGTTCTATGCTCCGTCTCTGGTGTTCAGAGTCAGTCCATTACGGTCGATCGTCAGATGAGACGGTACAACGTTCCGAGACTCGCATTCGTGAACAAATGTGACCGAACCGGAGCAGACCCTCTCAGGGTGTGTGATCAACTGCGCGAAAAACTGCGCCTGAACTCCGTCATGTTCCAACTTCCTATCGGACTGGAAAATGACCACGTTGGAGTCGTAGATTTGATCACCATGAAGGCGATCTACTTCGATGGCGATAGTGGAGAAAATCTTCGCTACGAAGACATTCCAGCAGAAATGATGGAAGAAGCTGAAGAGCGTCGAGAAACAATGCTCGATGCGATCTCCATGTTCTCCGACGAGCTCACTGAAGCAATGTTGGACGAAAAGGTCACTGAAGAGTTGATCATGGAAGCCACGCGCAATGGAGTCATATCACGTGAGCTCTGCCCGGTATTCTGTGGATCAGCCTACAAGAACAAGGGCGTGCAGCCATTGATGGACGCCGTTCTTGCGTTCCTGCCCAGCCCCACTGACATCCCCAACTACGCCATTGACCCGGAAAACGAAGAAGAGCGTCATCTTGTCACCAACGACGACTCGGACCCTCTGCTGAGTTATGCCTTTAAACTGGAAGATGGGGCATACGGTCAGTTGACGTACGTCCGTATCTACCAAGGGAAACTGGTAAAGGGCGATTTCATTCACAACGCCAGGACAGAGAAAAAAGTCAAGGTCGGCAGAATCGTCCGAATGCACTCGGATAACATGGACGACATCGACGAAGCAGGCTCCGGTGATATTGTGGCACTGTTCGGTATCGACTGTGCTTCGGGAGACACCTTCCGTTCTAACAACACCAATCTCGTCCTCGATTCGATGCATGTTCCCGAGCCTGTGATTCACCTCGCCATCAAGCCTGTTGATAGAAAAGCTTCTGACAACATGTCGAAGGCTCTTCAGAGATTCACTAAAGAAGATCCCACCTTCAGGGTTCGCTTTGACGCTGTCAGTAGCGAAACCATCGTTTCAGGAATGGGAGAACTTCACCTTGAGGTTTACATCGAACGCATGAAGCGTGAGTTCAAAGCCGAAGTCGAAGTTGGAGCACCTCAGGTCGCCTTCCGTGAGAGAATTACTCAAGTCACTGATTACGACTACACTCACAAGAAGCAGACCGGTGGATCTGGACAGTTTGGTCGCATCATTGGAACAGTAGGACCGAATGAAAATGGTGCCTTCGAGTTCGAGAGCAAGGTCACTGGAGGAAACGTTCCCAGAGAATACATTCCTTCCGTCGAAAAAGGTTTTGCTGCCAGTATTGTCAAGGGTCAGTTGATCGGTGCACCTGTCGATGGCCTGAGTGTCATCCTCAGCGACGGTAACTATCACCAAGTGGACTCCTCTGACATGGCATTCCAAGCCGCCGCCAAAGGTTGCTTCAGAGAGTACTACATGAAAGCGAAGCCTGAGGTGCTCGAGCCCCTCATGAAAGTAGAACTCGAAGGTCCGAGTGAATTCCAAGGAGATATGATTGGAACCCTCAACCAACGTCGAGGAATTCTGACCGACACCTTCGACGATGACGGATTTGTTCGCATCGAGGCGGATGTCCCCCTGGCAGAGATGTTTGGATACTCAACGATCCTAAGATCGGCCACACAGGGTAAGGCAGAATTCACAATGGAGTTCGCTCGCTACTCTCCTGCTCCACGAGACGTTCAGGAAGAACTGATCGCCAAGTACAAGCAGGAGCTTGAAGATAAGAAGTAGACTTCTTCAGTAATATCCCGATCTCAGGATCAGGATTCTTAAAAAAACGCCCGGAAGACCACTTTGGCCTTCCGGGCGTTTTCTCATCCACTCAAAATCAGGAACGGAGTGACAGAACATAAATTAGGAACGGACAAACCCTTCAACGGTTCTTTTTGCTCCCTGCAGAGCAATCCTCTGCGAATAAAGATCGAGCGCACGGAGTCCACCGAGTTCCGCTCCTCCACCCGCACGACCGGGTCCCCCATGAAGGGAAGAAGGCAATGCAAGACCTGATCCGGGAGCTTGGCTGGCCATTCTCTCTGAGGCGAGATAGAAGCGACCGCTATATGACCCTCCTTTTTGGAGGAAATCATGAGTCCACTCTTCTGAGTCACTATAGAGGGAAGTGACGAGTGTCCCGGCCCCCAGACTGTTCAGGCAGGCTGCAGTCGCTGAGGTTCCGTCGTAGCGACACAGAGTAGAAACTGGACCGAACACCTCAAGCTCATGGATAACGCCGGCTCCACCCGTCTCACGGGCCTCAAAGAGAGTAGGAGCCACGAAGTATCCTTTACCCTCGGGAGCCCCCACACCCTCACAACGCTTGCCCGTGCCATGAATCATGTCGGCGACTTCGGACAATTTCGAAATCCCCTCCAAGACACTCTCTAATTGGTCTTGAGTCGCGAGTGGGCCCATGTTGACAGAATCATCCGTCGGACTCCCAGTGACTCTTGTCTGAAGTTCCTCGATCAAAGATTCCACAACGGCATCGCGGGATTCTTCGGGTATGAAAATCCGGCGGACAGCCGTGCATTTTTGTCCACTCTTCTGGGTGACTTCTTTAGCAACCTCACGAACAAAAAGATTCCAAGTCTCTGACCCCGGCTCCACGTCACTGGCGAGAACAGCAGCATTAAGACTATCTGCCTCAATATTCACAGACACAGAACGGGCCAGAAGATTGGGATGTGAACGAATCTTCAAAGCAGTATCAGCAGAGCCTGTAAAGGCGACGACATCCTGCTCATTGAGGTGATCAAAAAGATCTCCGACGGAGCCGCTGATCAAACTCAAGACTCCATCGGGCAAGACTCCGGAATCAACGATGGCTTCAATGCATCGTTCAGTCACAAGACAAGTGCTAGAAGCAGGCTTCGTGATCACTGGCATACCTGCGAGGATCGCAGCCGCTGCCTTTTCGGCGAAACCCCATGCCGGAAAATTGAATGCATTGATATGCACAGCAACTCCAACGCGAGGCACCCTGGCATGACGTCCCCAGAAAACGGATGAACGACCCAGTTGTTCACCTTCTCCATCTTCAAGAATAGAGCTGTCACCCATCTCTTGGCCTAAGGATCCATAGTGGTATAGCGTTCCAGAAGCTCCATCGATGTCGAACTTAGAATCTTTGCGTGTCGTTCCACATGATGTCATGGAGAGCTCGAGCAGTTCATCTCTGATCGAGTGGATAGCCTTGGACATACCGATGAGCAATTCACCTCTGCTGGCATGGGAAAGTTCCCTGAGTGCGGCTCCACCTTTCACTCGGGCATGTTGAACAGCTTCTCCCATGTTCAAGCCGGAGCTGCTCACTGAGGCAATCACCTCTTCAGTCGTAGGATTCCGGAGTTCAACTCCGGATCCTTCTTTCGCCTGAAACCAATTTCCTCCAACATGACTTCTCGGGATCTTCATCCACGACCTCCAGACTTCCTGATCAGGATAGTTCAATTTCTGAATGCATTAGAAACAGTGACGAGGTCTGTTTCCAGCCGTCCGAAGAAGTATGCATCGGGAACTCGTAATTTCTCCCACAAAAGCGTTCAGGAAGGAACACAGAGAAGATATTGCTTTGATATGAGCGGACCCCACTTAGGGAAGACACGGGTCCAGATCGTCCTCAGAAGGATCTAGTCCATATCCGGGATAGGGATATGGAATCGTCTCCCCTGCCGAAAATAGGTAGGAAAGACTGTAGATGGCGTCTCCTATATTCAAGATCCCATCATCATTTGTGTCGGCCGCGTCTGGGCAGACGGATGGTTCTCCACCCACAAACAGATAATCCAACATGAAAATGGCATCCGCAATATTTACGGATTGGTCATACGTCGCATCACCCCGAATAAACAGAAACTGGGGCTGTTCAGAAATCAGCACAGTCCCATTGATAAAGTAGGGCTCTAAAGCGAGCCCACCCTCAATGGCGTAAATCGTATTGATGGGTGGAAACCCGATACCATTGGCAAATCGTAGTTCAGTCGAACTACCGAGTGGATGCCCCATCTCGACAGAATAATTCAAGGTGCACAGAGTGTGGTTGATGCCTGGGTCAACGGTACGACCATCAAAAGGAGGCAGAGTGTCGAAGATCACAGCAAGGTATAGATCGGAGTTCTCAGCATCTTCAAAGATGTTTGAAATAATAAACTCAGGATTCAATTGTGCTGCTTGAGTTCCGTAAATCGAGATCTCAGTCATTTGAATATAGGTGGAGTCGTATTTGACACCGATTTGATATCCCTGCAATGGATCTGTGTGAGTACCCAACACAGGATGAATCACGGGTTGCCCACCAAAGACCGCAATATCTTCGAACTTCATGTAATTTTCAGGAGCAGTAACAGTGACGGGTACGGGCTGTTGATGGATATCGACTCCGCCCGGCCCTGTGACCTGCAGGCTGACCCAGAATTGCCCAGGCTCGAGATAGGTATGAGAACCCGAAGACTCAGTACTTGTCGAACCATCTCCAAAATCCCAAAGGTACTCTAGGATTAATCCTTCACTGTAACTCTCGAAAAAGATCTCGTGATCAGCGACGCCATCGTCTTCAGTTGAAAGGCTAAAGATGGCTTCAGGCAACGGTGTGTTATGCCTGTAGTGGACAGATCCGTTCGAATGAGACACCGCCAAGTGAGTAATCCCCCAGGCATCAAGACTGATGCTCACGGACTCAGGAATTCCGCTCGGATTTTCTTCGATCTCACTCGTCGTCAATAGGCCATTTTCCTTGGTACACACATGTACCTGCTGATCCTGCAACCAAGCAGCCACCCATTTATCTTCTGAGATGGTGTCGATATTCAGATCGGAAATTATCCCACCCGGGGATCTCAAACTGGCTTCTGAAGTCACCGAAACCAAATTGAGGTCACCGGTGATGGTATGCAGAGTTGTTCCTTCAAAAGCAACCACGTGAACAGTCCCGTCTGGAAGAACGGAAACTTTCCATTCATCTGGAACGAACTGAAAATCGTAAAGTAATTGTTCCGCACCGAAGGAAACTGAATCCAAAAATCGGAATCGGAGTAAGCTACCCTCACTCCAAAGCAAGACTCCAACTCCATCGTTTAACGAAGCGACTTCGCTGGAGGATCCATTACCGGCGAGAACAGGTGCAAACGAACTGACACGTAAAATCACTTGTGGGCCTACCGGAGTATCTTCTATCCATGTTGCCAAACAGTTACCGTCCTGAAGTACAGATACTTTCGGTTGGGTAGCAGGATTAGCACCTGAACTATAGAGAACAGGATCGTTGAATCCTGCCGCAACACTCTCGCTCAGGAAGATCGCACTTTGTCCTCCTGGAAGCGGAGCATCATACAGAAGGTGCATTCCCGCGACCGCACCCTGTTTGTGATCGACATGCCCCACTCCGGGGAATCCGGTGATCACCGGAACCATTGGAGCGAATCCGAGGAGAGAGCCGCCGAAGAAGATATTCTCATTGTTATGAGCCGTAAGGGTGACGTAGGCAGGAATACAGTCGGGACAAGATTTATCGGCCTCTAAGACCACATCGACCAACTGAACACCGGGTGGAGTCACTTCCACGCCAGGAAGAAACTGTGCCGACAGATCAGTACCGCACATGAACAGGATCATCAGCACCAAGGGTAACTGGCACTGCAATTGACCCCACCGAGCCCAGACCCCGTGGAGAGCTTTATGAGAAGTCCTATGATTCAAAGGGGGCAGTTGGCCACCTGTCATACTTCTGGACAAAGGTTTCTCCTGTTCCGAACTCGCTGAAAGAGGTTCAAAGATCCCCCATCAGGAAGACCGAATTCACAGACATGAAGAAGATCGGGCCTAGAACTTCTGAACAAGTTCACCCATAAATAGTCTGTAAATTTTTTCCTGTTAGAGATTTTTTAAGCCTACGAAACACACCTCATTGCAGTTTTTCAAGCCCAGAAATCGGATAGAAAAATAAATGTATCCGAGATCTTTACTGCACCTCTATTTGACCATCTCAGAGCGATATATGAAAGGCGGTAGTTTTCCGTGAATTTTGGCGGGAGCAGGCTCAGCAGTCATAATAATGGCCATTCCCCTCGAGAGCTTCAACAGGCGAGATCTCTCCCCTAGTGAGACCTGGCATGATCGTGCAAGGACTCCTGAACAGTCAGGGCGCCAAAGATCAGTATCGAGCAAATTATTCCGGCTATCGGGAACATGATCTCGGAGGTTTTCTCATGGCTAAGAATTCGGTTCTGAGAATTGCCCATCACCGTATCTGGTGACGAAGAGGTCGAGAGATCCGTTGAGAGATGGGCAAAAATCCAGAGGCACAGTGATAACACTGCAGGAATAGCGGCTATTCTTAGCTTTGTGGTGTGAGGCATTTGGTACTCCGACAAGTGGATTCCCCATCTTACTGGCCGAACAGGTTCTTGCGTGAAAGAATCTCATCCGGATAGGGTCCACTCCTCTATACTCTCCCAGCAGAGGAGAGCATTCGCCCTGACACGAGGATTGCAAATAAGTGCATGGAGGCACATTGTCCCACAGAGAAATCTCCAGAAATGCAACCCGCGCAGTCCGCGTTGGTGACCGGACCATCGGAGCGGGAAATCCGATTCTGGTGCAAAGTATGTGCGCGACCCACACCACCGACCTTGAAGCCACCTGCCGGCAGATCGATGCCCTCTCCGCCGCGGGTGCAGGGATCGTGAGACTTGCCGTGGATTCACGCAAGGATGCGGAAGCTGCGATTCGAATCACTGATCAAGTACAGGCAAACATCTGCATCGACCTACAGGAAAACTGGCGACTCGCTGAAACTCTCGCTCCTCATGTGGACAAAATCCGTTACAACCCCGGGCATCTTCATCACCATGAGAAGAAGGTTCCTTGGAAAGAAAAAGTTCAACGGATCGCCGACTGGGCAATGGACTCAGACATCGCTCTGAGAGTCGGAGTCAATTGTGGATCAGTAGATCCCCTTCAGAAGGAAAAGTGGCCTGCTGATGATGCGATCTCTCCACTGGTCGCGAGTGCGTTGGAACACTCCGAGTTCCTCGACTCGATCGGCTTTGAACGCTATGTCGTGTCGCTCAAGGATTCCGACCCAAACACTGTGATTGAAGCCAACCGCCGATTTGCAGAACAGCGTCCTGAAGTGCCTGTTCATTTGGGAGTCACCGAAGCAGGTCTCCCCCCCGATGGGATCATCAAAACTCGGGTCGCCTTTGAGCAACTCATCTCAAAAGGGATTGGGGACACTCTTCGCGTATCTCTGACACTTCCCAATGACGAGAAGCATCAGGAAATCACAGAGGGACAGAAGATTATCGACGATGTCTTTGCCGGCCGTGTGCGTAGTGTTGTCCACTACGCATCGAAAGGCCCTAATATCATCTCGTGCCCTTCATGCTCGAGGGTTGAGAATGGCGACTTTGTGAAGCTCGCCCAACAAGTGAAGCACCTCTCCAAAGAATACCAGGAGCACTCCCTGACCATCGCTGTCATGGGTTGCCGGGTCAACGGCCCTGGAGAAACCGACGATGCAGACCTCGGGCTCTGGTGTGCCCCCAGCTTCGTCAATCTCAAGCGGGGAGAGGAATCACTCGGAGCCTATCCTTACGATGAGATCCTCGAAAAATTGAAGCAAGAAATTGAAAGCCTGATCCAGAGTCGGCCGACGACACCCTGAGCTTTGTCCTTCAGGGTGAACAACCGGTGTTGCAGCAGAGCTCTCCAGATGTCGGATCTACCCCACAGACGCTGGGTGCCGGCGGTGGAGCTCCTGCGGAGAAGAGTGTCGAGAGGAGTGCGATCGGATCGGCGATGTTGAGGACTTCGTCATCATTCACATCTCCGGCATTTGCACAGTTGAGGACATCTCCTGCAAAAAGAAATCCCAACAGAGCAATCGGATCGGCGACGTCGATCACCCCATCGGCGTTGGAATCTCCGCGGACGAAACGACCCTTCACCCACCCTTCCGGAAACTGGATCACGCTGACGGTGTTGCCCGATTGCGCGCCATAACCGAGGTTGGCAGCGTAGATCTTGTCCCCGGCAGGACTCGCGGCGATTCCAAAGGTGTAATCCCCTCCGACAGGAATGATCCTTTCGATGGCATCGATCATCGGCGGGGAGTTGGGATCTCCGACGAGGTTGAAATCAGGAAGGCGCACGATCGCCACATTGCCGAGTCCGGCACCCAACTCTCCTGCGCCAGTATTGGGGTGCCGACTGAACCCCCAATTGGTGACGGCAAGGTAGGGAGTGTTCGGAATGAGGACCATCTCTTCCGGTCCGGTTCCGATCCGTAGTTTTGCGACCACCTCGCGGGATTGGCGATGGATGACCGAGGCATGGTCGAGGGATCGATCAAATCCAAAGTTGCCCACCAACAAGTGTTGTCCATTTTCGGTCAGTGCCAGGGCCTGCGGAAACTCATCTACAGCAATCGAGGTCGCGACGAGGGTGTCCACCGTGATTTCCCACACCCTGACCCCCGTGGGATCGGAAACGTAAACCCGATCCCCTTCCGGAGCGGCAATCATCTCACGGGGAGCACCCAATCCCCCGACATCGCCCATCACCTGATGTCCCGGAATCGACCACCGGGTCACCCGGCCATCTCCAGCAGTGGCCACAAACAGGGATTGCCCATCCGGCGTAATCGCTAGCCCCAGCGGGTTCACGCCCAGCGCAGGAAACGAATCGATCAGATCAAGGGTCACCGGGTCGATGCAGTCGATCCGGTCCGCCAAGAAATTGACGATGTAGAGCCGAGTCCCATCCGGAGTGAGTGCAAGACGATAGGGACCCGAGGAAACCGGGATCGTGGCCTCCACCTCATCGGTGGTGATATCGATCACGGAAAGGGAGCTCCCACCGCCTGCAGCACTGAAGTTGGTGACGAAGAGTCGACCGGTTCCCTCGTGCAGGGCAAGCCCGATGGGACCGGTTCCAACCTCGATGAGGCTGTTGAGTTCGGAGGGATGATCCGGTGCACACGTCTCTCGCACGAGCAGGGAATACTCTCCTGATTCTCCACTGACGTGACCGTCGATGACGATGGTGACCGTTTCACCTGCGGCCACGAAGGCAGCCGCGATACGCGCTCGTGTCGCATCGATTCCGCAACCATCATCATTACAGGCTCTGACATCGGCATTGGTGGGCTCTGTCGAAATGGACGGGCATGGGCCGCTGATCAACGTGATCTCAGTGTCAAAATCACTGCCACAACTGTCGATCTCAATCCACATGTCCTGTGTCGCGGTATAGCGATAGAAGTGTTCAGGTGCGCCAGCAAACACGAACTGGCACTGATGCTCGAAACGGGAGGCTCCAGTCGTGATTCCATCTGCCTGAAAAGGCAGTGCAGAAATGACAAAAGCCTGTTCACACTCCTCGCCGGGCCCCGGTGGAGGAACGGCTGTCATCGTCCCCACCACTTCACCGGAGTCGCTGATTCCGTAACCATCAAAAATCACGAAGTACTCGATCCCCTCCGTCACCATGAAAGACAGGCGGGATCGCCAACCGTTCTCACCACAGGCATCGTCGCTACAACCCATCGCGGTACCAGACCCTGCAGTTCCATTCTGTGATCCCGCCAGCGGGCAATTCCCCTCGTAGACGTAGACCTTGGTATCAAAATTGGAATCACACAGATCGATACGAATCTCGCCTGTCTCTGTGGCGACGAATCGGCGGACCACATCGGGGGCACCGACCACGTCATAAGGACAGGCTTCGTTGTAGTCGTCGACAGCGCCGATGGTCGAAACGGTGCCACTCCACGGGATCGAAATCATCTCTGCCTGCTCGCAAAGATCCGAGGGGGCCCTCTCAGCGATGCTCAGGTCATAACTTCCGCAGTCGGCCGCTCCATAACCGTCGACCACCAGGAAATAATCTACTCCCGCCAACAGATCAATATCGACCAACTGAGAGCGCCAACCGTTCACTCCACAGGCATCATCATTACACGCCTCGTGTATTCCGGAGTTTGAAACCGACGGGCAACTGCCTGCGTACAGGTAAACCTTCGTGTCGAAGTCGGAAGAGCAGAGATCGATAGTGACGGTGATATCCCTATCGGGCGTGTAGCGGTAAACGACATCGCGTCCACCCGTCGGAGTAAACGGGCAGCTTTCGTTGTAGTCATCCCATGCGCCGCAGGTATTACCGGTATCAAAGAAGGGCATCGCACCGATCACAGTTGCCGATGCACAATCTTCTCCAGCGACACCCTGGGCAGAGAGCGCACCAGGATCCCAAACAAACATCAGGAGTAGAGCTGCAAAGCGATAGAAACCGATGTGCCCTCCAGCAACGGAAAAACGGGTCTGATCCCCCGGCGTTGATTCAAAAAAGGCTCCCGTGACCCTCAAGGGTCACGGGAGTCTCCATGTCATGTCAAAGTAGCTCGAACCTGCTCAGCCTGATCAAGGGCACTGCGGGAACGCATCACAACTCAGAGCACTGCCATTCGGATCCACACCACAGGCAGGGAACGGCGCGGGAGGCTGTGCTCCACCTGCGAACAGGTAGGAGAGCAAACTCACCGTGTCTGCTATGTTTGTCGCATCGTCATCATTGACGTCGACAGAAGCCACACAGCCCGGTGCTCCACTGCTGAAGAGGTAATCCAGAGAGGCTACCGCGTCGCTGATATCATGGGCGCCATCGCCATTGATATCTCCGCGGACCCATTCCTGAACAGCACACTCGTCAGGTTCACCATTCGAGTCATTGTCAGTACTGGTTCCTGAAGAAATATCACAACTGTCGAGAACTCCGTTGGTATTGCAGTCGAATGCGCTACCACTTGCGAGATCACAACTGTCGAGCGTTCCACTCACGTCACAATCCTGTGTCGGATCAGCTGAAATCTGACAACTATCCGGAGTAGAGTTTCCGTCGCAATCCTGCTCGACTCCGCCGGCCAGATCACAAACGTCTAACGCACCGTTCAGATTACAATCGACAGCTGGATTAGAACTGATCTGACAGGAATCCAACTGACCGTTGAAATCACAGTCGGCAGCTCCGGCCGCAAGATCGCAACTGTCGAGCTGTCCATTAATGTCGCAGTCCAGACCCGCAGTCTGATCAGTGTCACATGCATTCAGGATTCCGTCACCGTCGATGTCATCGTCACAATCGTCGATAGTTCCATCCAAGTCGGTATCCAGCTCACAGGCATCGAGGTTTCCATCGAAGTCACAGTCCGCAGCCCCGGAAGCCAATTCGCAAAGATCTGGAAGTCCATTGGCGTTGCAATCAGCAACGGATCCGTTCGCAGTACTGCATTCATCTGGAATGTTATCCAGATCACAGTCGAGACTGGTTCCATTCGCAATATCGTCGGCGTCGATAACACCGTTGCCATTGCAATCAGCGACTCCAGAGCAATCGACATCTTCATAGGAGAAGTCATCGATGGCCGCTTCAACAATCGAACCAGCACCCAGGTCACCCACGATAAAGCGCACCTGAACATTACTGGTCAAGAGGGCAAAGTCAGAGACATTAAAGGAATGCTGAATCCAGCCACCACTTGCATTTGGACCGGTGGGGCCCAGAACTTCGATATTCGTCCAGTTGGCCAGATCATCAGAGATTTGGATCGACATGATATCTGCTCCTGGACTGGCTCCTGAATTGTTGGAGTACCAGCGCCAGTAACTGATCACAGGATTACTGGAAGTCGTGAGATCCATGACGGGACTGTAGAGGGCGGTTTCACCGCCGTCGACGTCGTTCTCGCCCAAGCTTCCACCCACTGAACCCTGTCCTGTGAACCAGCAGTTTGTTCCTGAAGGACTGTGATCTTCACCCGGTTGGGCAGCAGTACCAATCGGTACTCCTCTGACCCAGATTCCCGTCGTTGCAGTAGCAGGAGCACCTAAACTCCAACCGCTCGCAGCTTCGAAATCGGTCAGTTCACTGGTCGAACCGAATGCACTGATTCCTTGTACCGCTGCAGATGCTCCACCTTCAGGGTAGGACACTTGTTGGCCACCGGTGCTCTGGGCTTCAATCCACCACTGTACTGTTTCTCCACAGGGAGTCGGCGGGAACACCATTTCGTAGTTTTGGCCGCTGACAAAATTGAGAGCGATCGTTTCATTCAGTAAACCGTCAACAACGACACGCAAATTCTCGGTACCGGCAGCCACTGTTGATCCGGTCAATGGCGAAATGGTGACAGCAAAGGTCTCGCCTCCAAGAGGATTGAATTCCAGTGGGTCTCCGTTGGGAACAGAAATCGCCAATGCCGCTTGTACCAGAATGTTACATGGAACGATCCCGGAAGGGACGACACCCACTGTGGCATTCAAGCCATAGGTGTGATCTCCGGGAAGAGCGTTGACATCTGTCCAGTTCGTCGCAGAGCCGGCAAGAGTCGCCAGAGATACGCCATCTCTGGTCACCTCAATCGAGTCGTAGATTTCACCGTTACTCCATGACAGATCAACTTGTTCTCCATTTTGAACACAGGTCGCTGCTGTCACTGGAAGGGTGAAATCTCCACTAGGAGCGAGAATCTCCACAGTCGCGGATCCGCCCCCTGTGAAGTGATCCAATGTTGCCGTCACCGTCGTCGCGGGAGCATTGGCAACAAATCTGAAGCTGTGCATTGTGCTCCAACGAATAGCGTTGGCATTCACATTCTGCGCTTCTGTTTCGGTAGACCAGCTCAATGTGCCGGCACCCTGATTGGCCACCCAGGCAGCATTACTGTAAGGCTCTCCACTGTGATAAATCGGATGGGTCGCACCCAAACCGTTCAGCGTCACTCCACCTGCAAGAGGGAATTCGAAGGACCTGACGCTGCGAGTCGAGTTCATGTTGTAGATCGCATACTCGTATGCGAACTGGCCGCCACCGAGTTCAGTCACGCGGTATCCGACAATCACGAGTCCATTATCAGCATCGATCACTTCGGTAAGGGTCACTTGAGGATCAAGATCCTGCCATGCTTGAATTGCCGGCTGTTGACGCTGAGTCGTCCCCAAAAGGCTCATGTTCCTGTTCCCTGTCGCTCCAAAGGAAACGGTACGGTAAGAGCAATTGTTGTTGGCGTTTCCTGCGGAAGAATCATCAACGGTCACATACTGACCTTCGACAATAAATGTCGCTCCTGGGAATGCCGCAGGATCGATGTCGTTGGTGGCGACTCGAAGTCGCTTTGAGGTCGTATCAGCAATAAGCCCCGAATTGATGATGGGGTACTGAAAAAGACCATTGGCAACGTCGAAGACTTCCGAGCGAGGACCGAGTCCTCCCTGTTGTCCATTAAGGCCAGAGGAATACGGGTCAGAACAACCCACTCCGAGCAATGTTCCAGTTCCCGGATTAACACAACCGCACCCACAGATATTTTGCTGGAGAGCCAAGAATCCGTGCTTTAACCAACTCATCCCAATCTGCTCAAACCTACCGTCATGGAGACGAAACAAGTTTTGACCGATCACAGGATGCTCATTGGTGCTTGGAATCCAAAGGAGAGGCTCGGTACCAATGTTGCAGGAAGTTGTTCCCACTGAATATGCATGGAACCCCCCTGCAGCACCGTAATTACTCGTCCCCACTAAGTCACCGATAATAACATCGGTTCCTGTTCCACCCAGTCCACCCCCGGGGTCGCAAGGCTGTGCCTGAATAAAACCCGATTGAATGAAAACAAGAAGGACACTCATGTAAAGTGCTCTCTTAAGGCCATTGGTTTTCAACATATGATCGATCTCCTAGGAATTCGAAATGGTCGATAAAAATCGACGTCAGTAAATGCAAAATGCCCACAAACACTCCCAAGGGAAGTTTCTGGGAACATATATATGTTCTTCTATTCTATCACTCAGGTCATCCTTGCTACAGATTGAGCGCAGAGAGTTTGCTCATTATTCCAGTCTCCTGCGTCTTACTGATAAAACCCCGAATATCCACCCGAGATGGGTCTTATTTCGATTTCTCGGGTATTCCCCAGCAATAGCCTTCGGCGACCACCTCGGAAATAATATCCGGCTGAGCATGTCCCGATTCGCTTCTCCGACTTAAAGAAGGTCCAGAGTCTCCTTCAAGAAGACCACAGTCTCCTTAGAGAAGGACAGGATCTCCTTCAAGAAAGACAAGGTCTTCTCTCAGAAAGACGAGAGCCAAAACATATGGCTAAAAAAAATCCCGGCTCTGGGATCAGAACCGGGAATGATATTTATGGTAGCGGGGGCAGGACTCGAACCTGCGACCTTCGGGTTATGAGCCCGACGAGCTGCCAACTGCTCCACCCCGCGACAATTTCTTTTACTCAGTCAAACGGTGACAGTACGTAATCCAGCACCTCTGGTCAAGGGAACGTGAACAACAAAAAACGATTCCGGTAAAATGGCTACGACCGAGATACAAAATCGTCCACGAGAGAAAGCAAAGTATTGGTTTGTTCCATGGATACAGCCCCCATGTGACCAATTCTAAAGGTTTTCTCCTTCAGATCGCCATATCCATTTGAGAGAAACATGTCATGTTCCCGGAGAAAACCATTTAGATCTGCGATGGAGATTCCCCTCGAGTTATCGATACAGGTGAGCGAAACAGACTCATAGCCTTCTTCTGCAAAGAGTTTGAAAGATCCATTCGCCCACTCGCGAACCCGTTCCGCTTTCTCCAAATGAGCCCCAAACCAGGATGCTTCATCTGCCAGAATCATCTGTAATCGATCCTTTAGGGCCTGCATCAATGCAATCGTTGGAGTACTTGGAGTCTGGTGCTTTTTCCAAGATTTATGCATCGCCAGCACATCAAAATACATGCCGCGATTCTCGACTTTTTCTGCCCTCTCCAAAGCCCGTTCCGAAACGGCGAGAAGAGCGAGCCCCGGAGGAAGAGCCAAAGCTTTCTGACTTCCCGTCACGAGATAATCCATCGGAGGAAGACTGTCCATATGAATGGGGACAGCTCCTGCACTTGTGATGGCGTCCACCAACAAAAACACATCGGGGAATTCAGCGACAACTTCAGCAATCTCAGCAAGAGGATTCATCACTCCCGTGCTGGTCTCATTGTGAACGATAGAAACTGCGTCAAAATCGCCTCTTGAGAGTTCTTCTCGAACCAATTCTGGCTTTACAGCTTCACCCCAAGGGACATCCACCCGGGTCGCATCTTTGCCATTACTGACACAAACCTTGTAGAACCTTTGGCTAAACGCGCCGTTTACAAAGCAAAGAACTTTGTCCTTCACTCCACATCGCGCGGCGGTCTCCATTCCCCCAGTTCCGGATGAGGTCAAAATAAACACCGGATCTTCAGTACGAAACAACCGTTGAGAATTGCGGTGCAATTCCTCACCCAGAACTGAAAATTCTGGAGCACGGTGACCAATCATAGGGCGCAACATCGCCTGCATGATGGATTCCTCAACCTCCACTGGGCCAGGAATAAACAAGCGGGGTACTTCTCTTCGTAGTGAACTCTCATGAGTCGCTGACATTAGACGTCCTCCTCATCAGTAAAACGAACCACCATTCCCGTAGAAATCTTGGGTTCGAAAAATGTAGTCTTTGGCGGAAAAACTTCATGGACCATAGTTCTGGCCCAAAACTCTTCTCTTCCCACAGGGGGAAGCAAACAAAGCAGTCCACTGTCATGCTGAGACAGGAGCTTGCGAGCGACATTTTCTTCGTGCGGAGTAGCAGGTGCCCCCAGCCCTTCGAATTCAGATATCACATCTACAAGTCTACGTGCCAAAGTGGGCTTCTCTGAATCAGGTCGAGTCTTTAAATGGATGGCATTCCCATTTCCCAACACAATCTGCCAAGGCTCACCCTCTCCATCATCCAGAACCTCCACCAATCGCTCTGCGACGGTTTCTGGTGAGACCCCTACTTCCGGAGACCAATCCCAAATTCGATGCGTGGGCCGAATGTGAAGGCCTTCTTGATGAAGGTCTCCAATGAATGCCAAGACGAATCCACCCCCGCGAAGTTGATCGTCATTCGACAACTCCATCGCTGTCGTATACCGATGGTGACCATCCGCCACGGCCGACGGCATCGGTTCGAGAACCTCTTCGATGGCTTTGATCTGATCGGGGTCATCGATTCTTCTCAGAGTGTGCACGTCGCCCCTCCAGTCAGGGCTCTCGAAAACCAGATCTCCAGAGTCTGGGCCGGCCCCAACGCTCTCCAGAGCTTTTTCCAGGCCTTCACAACTCAACTGGACAACACCGGTATCAATCGTCGTCAAGCGAGCCTGATCGACCAATCTGGACACGGTATGTGTTCGGATTTCTTCGTGTCTCTCGACGCCTTGTCCCCAGGGCAACGCTTCGACAACAGCGATGACTCCTTGAAGATGGGACTGTCCACCTTCACTATTTTGGTAACGAATACCATAGCGATAAATTGAAGGCTTCTCTTCGCGCTTGATCGTTCCCGATTCCACTGCTTCACGCATCGAGTTCCCGCACTTACGGAATACGTTTTCATCCGGTTTTGCAGAAGGGTCATCTCCAAGAATCCATCTGACCGCATTATGCGGAGAAGACTCTAGAAGCTGAGCATGTAGTTCCTCCGGAATCACATCATATGGAGGACAAATCACTTCACCCGGATTAACGGCAGATTCGTTGGGGACAAATCCTCGAAATGCTTTCATTCTTGGCATCGGATCACTCTTCCAGGTTTGCGTAACAAATGTTTAACGCTTGAAGTGCATAAGCAGAAGCGAGGACAGGGTCCCCCTCCCACCATCGGTCAACAGGATTACTCCACGAACCATCTCCACTTTGTCGAGAAAGTAGTGCCGAGGCGACTTCTTCTGCCCACACATGGGCGATTCCTTCACCATCGACAAATTCTTCCTGACCCAGAACTTCTAAAGCTCGAGACATGACTGCGAGGTAATAGAAATACCCTGTTTGACCTCTCGCAGGCTGCAGGGGAGTGGCCATGCCGGGGTTTTCTTGGACAGTCCAATTATTTGCAATCCAGTCGATAGCGGCTTTCAATCTCGGATCATCCTTTTTCAGACCCGCATATATGAGCGATTTGACCGCCGAATATGTCATCGATCCGTAAGAAGAAAACGTAACCACCCCATTTTCATCGGTCTCTTTTCCAGCCTTCGATTCGTCTGGGTGATAAAAGAATCCCCCATCCTGGCTAGAACTCTTGCTCTTTCCATCAAGGACGTCATTACTTGCTTTACGGTTTTGGCAGCGAGAAATAAATACCGTGGCTCGTTTCCAAACTTCGGAATCCTCGGAAAGACCCGCGGCTTTTAATGCTTCCAATGCCAGTTGGGTATTACTCATATCCGGACGACGGTCACTCCCGTAACCGATGCCTCCGTACGACCCAGTATGTTTTTGACGATCAAAGGCAAGAGGACTGGAGTCTTCGGCACATTGCAACCCAGCGATGTAATCGCGCATTCGAGCAACTTGCTCAAGATAGCGTGGAGTTTTTCTGTCAGCATCCAGTGCCGTCAAAGCCAACACAGCAATGCAAGTCTTGTAGTTCATCAATCCTTGATCGGGTACGTAAACACCCCCGTCTTTTTGTTGATGATCTAACAATGATTTCACAGCGGAAGAAATAAATGGACCATCTTCTTCCCGATAAGCTCTCGGAGTATCGGCAAGCGACTTGAGAACCATTCCTGTGATTCCAGGATCACCCATTTGTGATCCCCACGACCCGTCAGGCCTTTGGTGATCAATCAACCAGTTCGCCCCGCGATCAATGGCGGATTTAATCGTGGCCCGGTCGATTTTCTTTTCTTCAACCTGAGCGACAAGATCCGTAGTTGTCACTCCTTGCGCCAAGGCCAAAACAGCGCTGACAAAAGCAACTTTGACTGCAATCCCGGAGATCACCCGGGCGGGAATTTGAATTAAACTAAATAACTTCACTATCGATCCTCTTCTGCTTCGTCTGCAGGTGTGGCTTCCAACTTCGGCAATTCCATTCTCACAGCACTGGCGTCAATTTCAAAGGAACGCGCTTTTCTCAATATCACCCTGACACTAGGAGGCTGATCTCTTTGATCATTTCGACGCATCTTCGGCAACACATCGCTGTATGCGAAATAATCGCCGTCCGTATAGGGCAATGCCAGAGGATTATCGAGGATTGCCCAAGGTCTATGGCTCAATGAAATCAACTCCCCGGTCACCCTCGCCATGAATTCTTCTTTGAGTGGAGTCCCCTCCGGAGCACTCGGCGGAGGATCGATCTTCATAAACCCAGAACCTGTAAAGGCAAATCCACAACGAGCCATCTCTCTTTCCATAGGTGCATTGATAATGCAATTTTCGGCACGGATGGTTCGAATCAGGGTTCTTCCCTCAGCATCTTCAATTGCAAACTGAAGGAAAATGACGACACGGTCACCGTCATCGAGGGGGCCAAGGTCTCTATTCGATTCTGGACTCCTGCTCTCTTTTAAGTCGAGGAGCATGAGTGCTGTCTGAAAATTTGCGGGATCGCAGTCCACAGCGACCAAACACTCATGAGCGTTCGCACTCGGCAGATTTACAAGATATTCAACAAATCCGCCGGACAGATTCATAAACCCATCGAGATAGATCGTTTTTGTCTTCGGTTCGAATTGAATGCTGCCGACCTTGACCGTCTCTGAGGGGACCCGTTCCGATCCTTCGACGACATCCACAGGGAATCCGTAGAGAGCTCCCGCAATGATGGCGAGAAGACAACTGGTCATGGGGTTCTACTCCGTGTCGGTTCTTGAGAACAGGATCCTCAGGCACGAGGATTCAGTACTGTTCGCTCTTCCTGTTCAGAAAACTTCTTAAGACTCAAATAACCTGACGATTTGGACTCCAGACAGGCTTGTGAGGACATCATCACCTATATGGCCCTTTTCTCCAACCTGCAAAAAACAGAGATATACCTTTGCGACTTCTATACAGGACGCTGCCCCTCTATTCCCGGTTCCGGCAACCGATACCCTCTCTTTGAGGCCGAATCAGCCCGAAGATCGACCTCAACTTGCACTTTACGGTCTCATTGTTTAGCCTTCTCAGGTCATAGCGTGGTCGTGAGTCCGGCATCTGCCCGTCGCTTCAGCACCCAAATTGCCGACATCAGGAAAGTTCTTCACAAAGAAGAGAGAACCCTTTCAGAGCTCGCCGACAACCCAGGCGAAGTGGAGTATTGATTCATGAGTTCAAAGTCTGATACCGATTCAGCAGCGTCTTCCTCCACGACATGGAGCGTGGTGGTTGAGGTTTCTGCAGGCATCCTCAGACTTCCTGTTGCACGCATCGACTCCAGAGAGGTTCTTCTCGATTCAACGATTCGCCTTCAAATTGGGCAGCGTTACGAATTGATTGTCGAACGTCCTGACGGGCACGCAGAATTGATTCATGCTGAGGTTTCACAAAGAAGCGAAGCGGGCCTTCTCCTCCGTTGGAATCCTGCACACCCCCGCGAGATCACCGCACTGGAACGCCTCTTTGTTGATAAGACACCCACTGCTTCTGATTCCGGAGATTTAGAATCCGCACTTCGATCCCGCTCCAGGTTGGTGAGAACCTCTGCCATCGCTGCTCAAAGAGACAGCGTCAGAGTCCTCAATCTTTCAGCAATAAAAGAACTGATTCAGGCTTCTGTCGAGGAAACGATCCGAGAAAGTGGCAGATCTCTCGATGAAATAGAACTACGAAGATTGCGGGAAGAATCCGAACGAGGCTTTAAGGAACGACTTGCGGAATTTGAAAACGAAAAAGCTGACCTTCAATCTCATATAGAGACTCTGACGGCCCGGATGAATCGAACACAAGACCTTCTGGGTGCCGAGAAAGAAAGAGAAGTAGAACGGGATCGGTTCACTCTTTCTGAAGAAAGTTTGGGTCGGCTCGAAAAGACTCTAGAAAAAATTGTCCAACGAGCCACTCACGGAGAAGATCTCGACCCTGCTGTCGAGCAGGAGTTGCGTGCTGTCGTCAATCAATCCCTCGACCTGGAACGATCCAAGGCTCGCGAGAGAGAAGAAACGGCAAGAAGCGAGAACATCGATCTCCTCGAACGAAAAGTGAAGAGACTCGCTAAAAACCTTGATGATGCCCGGTATCAGCGTGACAGCGCACTGGAAACAGTCCGCCGTGCAGAGAGCCGTGACGGGTTCCCCAATCCCCTTCACACAGGTGTCACTCACGTATCCCCCAGTGAAGACGGTTCCAATAGCGAGAGGCGCCGTGCTCTTCTCGCAGATCTGGTCTCAGAAAATCGTCAACTTCGAGAAAAAATTGTGCACAATGGATCTTCGGAAAAGAAACAAAGTAAAAATAAGTCCGTCGAGAAGGATCTCGCCTGAGATCACTTCCCGGCAATAAGGAGGACACCCCCATGAGTGAAATCGTATACGTGGGAATGGACTTGGGAACGAGTAGAACCTCGATCACCACGTCGACAGGTATCCGGACCACTGTTTGGTCCTATGTTGGATACGCCCAGGATCATGTGAGTAAAAAGCTTCTCGGTGGCCGAGATAAAGTGTTCGGTGAAGAAGCTGTCGAAAACAGAATGTCAGTGAATCTGGTCCGTCCACTCGACAAAGGAGTCATTCGCGATGAAGTCGATGCCAAACGGGCCACTCGTGACCTCATCGAGCATATTATCGAATTGGCAGAGATTCCTTCCGGCAGCACCGTCTACGGAGTCATTGGAGCACCTGCTGAAGCCAGCGTTGACTCTAAGGCTCACATCCTCGAAGCCGCTTCAGAGTTCATGGACAGCATCATCGTCTGTTCAGAACCTTTCTCTGTCGCTTATGGACTCGACTTTCTCGCCGACACACTCGTCATCGATATCGGTGCAGGAACCGTCGACTTGTGCAGAGTTCACGGAACAATGCCCAAGGCTGAGGATCAGAGAACCCATCACTTTGGTGGAGATGCTATCGATCAGAAACTCTTCGACCTGATTTCTGAGAAATACACGGAAGCACAGTTTTCCACCAACATGGTTCGTGAGATCAAAGAAAACTTTGCCAACGTCGGACGCCAGCACGATTCAGTGCTCGCAACCTTCCCGGTAAAAGGTAAACCCACAGAATTCGACGTCACCGATCAAGTGCATGAAGCATGCATGGGAATCGTCCAACCGACGATCGAGGCACTTCAGGACCTCATCGCCACATACGATCCAGAATTCCAACAGAAGATGCGGAATCACATCCTTCTCGGTGGAGGTGGAAGCCAGATCACAGGCCTCGCCCGTGCTATGGAAGAAGCTCTCGTTGAATACGGAGGCGGCAAAGTAAAGGCTGTTGAAGAACCTCAATATGCAGGTTCCAACGGTGCCCTCAAGGTGGCACTAGACATGCCCATCGAGTTCTGGGAAGAGTTCGTGAACAACCAGAAAGCTTAATCAGATCATTTCTGATCAAATCAAAAAAGGGTCGTGAGGAGATTCTCCTCACGACCCTTTTTCATATTTAAAAGCAATCCCACAAACAAACACAAATTGCACTACAAGGACTGTGCTCCCTGATTTCTGTTTTCTACAGGAGTACTGTCACCGGCAAACCATGATCTGATATTTTCGATCTGGGATTGACGAATAGAAGGCATACCCTCCGGGTCAAACCCTAAACTTCTCGGAAGCAGTCCTCGACGTTGAAGAGCACCCCATGCTGCTTGGCGTATTCCTTCTTCGGTATCATCGAGGGCATCCGTCAAACTCCTGTTGGAGCTCGATCTTTTGTCATCTGCAAAACCACACACGCACAAAAATCGAACTTCAGTATCCCGCTCATTGGGATACCGATCTTCTAATGCATCGAACGCTTGAGAGACCCCCAGCGAAAGTAGAATTGAGGCCGCCATTCTTCGAGCGGTCACCGGTCCCTCCTGAAGCACTGTCATCACGAGGGGAATAGAGACTTCACCAAACTCAAGTAGAGCTGTTTCGATAAGATCATCATCGAGGACATTGCCTTCAGCGAGCATGGAGGAGAGTGTGGGCAACGCTCTTGGATCCCCTTCTCTTGCCAATATCGTACAGATCACTCGCTTAGTACGAGCCCCGATAAAAGGGTCCTGAAGTTCAGCCACCAACAGATTACGGGTGATCACTGGGGCTTTTCTCAAACTCACAAGGATTCGGTCCAGAGCATGCTTTTGAACTTCATCATCGTAAGCCCCTAGATTAGGGATCAATGTTGTACTTCGAATGTCCTTCAGGACGTCTTCCCGACTTTCCTGTGGAGTAGGACCGGCACAGCCCCCGAGCAGGATGGCTCCTAGAAAGAGTGGAAGGACTACTGACCCAGCGGAGAGGACATTGCCAAGATTCCACCTAACAACAAGATTCCACCTGACAATACCAGGGCGAAGAGCTAGCGCGTGTGCTGGAACCATGGAAACTCCGCTGTTTCATCGGCCGAATGATTCGGACTGATGTTATCAAAGCCCCTGAACGGGCCGACTCGTCGAGGTGTTCAGATCATCCCACCGTTCATCCAGATCCTGGAGACGACCTCCCAGTTGATCGAGAGTCACGGTTCTCTGACTAAAGGCTACAAGATCATCTTCAAGAACCCCCAGAGGTATCTCACCACTGGAAATCGTTTCCTGAAGTCGAACAGTTAAGAAGGTGGCAATCGCAAGGAAGTCCACATTCTTCTCAGCCAGAGCCGACAAAAGTTCTTTGTAATCAAGATCTGAAACGGACCGCGTGTCGGGATAAAGAATCAGAAGTTGATCTTCCAGTAGATCCCTGAACTTGCCATGCTCTTGCTCTGTCCTGCCCAATGACTCCACAAAGAGTGCAAAATCTTCCAAATCATCTTTCCCCAATAGCTGCAGGAGGTCGATGGTTTTATCGGACAGATCTGTCTCGCCTCGCATCAGTACAATATCACCCTTCTCGTAGAAGGTTCTCAGTTTGTCGAAGGACAAACTGACGTGATAGGGACTCGTAGGCACAACGATTTCCCTGCGTGGAGAGACAACATCGTCATAGGTGAGATCTGGGTTCAAACTTTTGATGTTTTCAACGAGAATCGCCGCCGCCTGGAAGAAGAGTTGCCTCTCTTCCTTGGACCAAGTGACCACAGACTTCTCCGGGTGCCTCAACTTCAAATAGCTGAGTTGTTCACTCGCCTCCGGAAGGTAATCCTCAAAGATTTTCAATTTACTGACGAGTTCTCGCTTCTTCACAATGCTCAAAAGAGTCAGATCGAGAACGTCATCACGAGAGAATCCCTCTACAGGGGTCCGGTTGACCGGATCCAAGCCAACGAGATCTCTACCTTTAAGAATGTAGCGATCATTGAACAACACACTGTTACGTGTGTCGAAATGCCGACTCTCTTTGGGCATAGAAATCGGATCGACTCCATCTTCAGCAAGAATGTGCGGAGTCAGAACAATGATGATCTCTGATCTTTGCTTCTTAGAACTTTTGCGACCGAAAAATTCGCCGATGATGGGCAAGTCACCTAAACCTGGAATGGAGTTCTTTGAGTCGAACTCACTCTCCTTGATCAGTCCACCCAGAATGAGGGGGCGGTGGTTCTTGACTCTGGCCTGTCCACGGAAGTTACGAGTAGCAACTTGCGGAATACCCAATAGATCTTCAGCGAAAACCTGCTGCCTGCCCTGCAAATTATTGACCGTGATATCGATCAGCATTGAAACTTCGTTCTCGTCGTTACCACTGATACGAGGTTTCACGACAAGTGTCGTACCGATATGCTCGGTGCCAACCGTGTTGACATTTTCGACAAAGTTTCCACCGCTGACATCTCTGACAACGTCAGTCGAAATGAAGGTGGGAATCTTTTCGCCCAAATGCAGTTGGCTTTGACGGTCATCCAAGGCATACAGTTTTGGTCGTGCCTTGATAATGGCATCGCCTTTTCTCACCAATGCATGAACCCCAGCAAGAAACTGGGAGGAAAGCGCTTCGGTGGTATCGTCGAAAAGGAAGGACAGGCCCGCCTGTTGAATCGGATTGAAATTGTCACCGATATTCTGAATGGCCTCGCCAGGCAAAGGTGAAGCGAAATTCACAACAGAACTTCGCTTTTCAAAAGCCAGAGTATCAATACCCAAATCGGTGAGAGCGTCAGCTTCCAATTCAATGATTTGGACTTCGATCATTATCTGGCGAGCAGGTACATCGATCATCGCAATAAATTCTTCGATGCGCTTCACGTCATCCGTCGTTCCCACCACCAATAACCTGTTACGAGATTCCGTCGAGGGCGACTCTTCAAAAGTCAAAGACAAAGAGGAGTCTTCTATTCCGGTTCCCAATTTCACAGGAGGCAATGAGATCGGATCGACATGAGGTATTTCCAAAACATATGGAAACTCTGGTAAATCCCATGAATGTAGGACCGTGTCACTGGCTGCTTCATACCGTGAATAAATAGCTTTTTTGTATGTTCGAGTGATGGTTCTGTTGCCTTGTTTAACAGAGTCATTTTTGACTTCTTCTGTCCGGTGATACACCTGACATACCTTACTCGCTGCCAGAGCTTCAAGAACTAGTTGGAGTCCCGCATATTTCACAGTGATCGACTCTTGCTTCAAGCGGCCGCGGATTCCCACCAACTCAAATTCCCTGATCGTCTTGATCAAGGCTTCGGTAGTCGCAGGGTCCGCATTGAGCATCAAAGAGTTTTCCCGGTTCGGTAACTGGGAAATCGCTCCTGATTCGATGTATTTATTCAGGTCTGGAATATTGGAAAGAAAACCAAACACTTCTTCAGTGGTGGAGTGAAACAACTCCACAAAAGTAATGTTTGGAACTTGGGCTTCTAGTCGATGTAAATCTGCGGTTCCCACACCAGGCACGATAGGAACGACCGCCAATAAGAGGGTGGCAATCAACAGAATAATATTGCTCTTGGGCCAAGCCATGGTGTTCCTCGATTGTGTATTTACCCCGGACGTGTTTCCTGTTCGACAAACGGACCTATTTAAGACGTTTGATCGCATCGAAGAGTTCCCGACGCAGGAAACAGTATCTAGGGTCAGCAAGTTATTATGATCGGCGCACAGATCTAGCCTCAGCCCCTGTCTCACAGGGGCACTCCAACTGGTCTGGTGACTGATTGTTCTTATTATCGGCACGTCATCTTCCATTCTCAACCAGAACCCAGCCGCTCCAGGCGGAAACTTGGTCATTACCAAATTGTCGCTTAATCGACCTACAAGCATCTCTCAGAGCCTCTGAAGCCATCTTTTGATCTTTTGCAGCCGCGATTATTTCCCCAATCACCTCACGTGTCACCGCATCTTCAACTGGCCAGAGAGATCCTAGGAACCCATCACAACCCGCGTCGAAAGCCGCCCCAGTGAACCCCGCCAGATCATCCGCACCGACAGCACTTGCCAAAGCGGTCTCGCAACCAGTGAGCAAAATGAGTCGGCAATTGGCCAGAGGAAGATGAGCCAATTCTCTCGCTTTGAACTCTCCACTCTCGCTCTCGACACTTGGCGAAAGGAACAATTTTGATTCCAGAGGAGCTCTCGGATCGAAATCTCCGTGGCATGCCAGATGGAGAACTTGTGCGTTTCCAACCTCGGCAATCAACGATTCCACATTAGCCGCTGATCCACTGATCACTTTGGATTCTGGGATGGAACGACTCACTAATTTCCCCTCTTCCAATGCTCCTGGAAGACGAGGTCTATCTATCGCTTCGGGATCGACGAGGGATAACCATTTGCGTGAAGGTAGTGAGGAGAGTTCTCTTTTTGCCGCTCGCAAATTTGGAAGCATGCTCCATGAACAATGATCGAGGAGCGATCGCCCGTCCACCGGCAACATACTCCATGGCACACGGCGTAGATCACCTACGGGTATCAAAAGAAATCTATCCCCACTCGGAGGAATATCATCGAAGACTCTTTTGGAGATCCATCTCGCAGACGTGATCGCCTTTCCTCTGGTTCGATGAAGATTATTGATATGACCAACGAGTTCGCCATTTTCATGGTCAGTGACATCAACGACCCACTCACCATTCCTTGTTTTCCAACTCAATAGATGACGTCCTGTATCCAAGACAACCTGAATAGAGAACTGATCTCCTACAGATTTAGCGATTCTATTAATTTGAAGAACGTCTAACGCAATCTCGCCGGGTCGCCTCATTCTGAGTGATTCACAAGCGGCAAGTGATTCGACAACCTTACCGCTCTTCGCAAGAAGCTCCGCAAGGAACAGTGCGGGCCCTCTTCTCTTAAACATCGCTGAAGAATCTTCCGAGTATCCCCACCGCATCGATTCCACAACTGCGACCGCTGATCTTGCAGAGTCTATGGCTTTATCACGATCTCCGGACACCTCATGTAACCTCGCGAGAGCTAACTCTGTTCTCCAGTTTGTATCTGAATCGCCATTAAGATCTCGCGCAGATTCGATAGCTGCCAATGTGTTTGATTTCCAGCCTCGTTCGGCGGAAGCCCTAGCTATCTCTACCAATGACATTGAAGCGAGTCGCCGATCTCCCTTTTTTAGAGCGAGATTCAATGCAGATCTGGCATCTTTTAATGCCCCGTTCGATTCATCTCTGCGAACCTCGGGATCTTGACTTATCCGACCTTCTCGAAGACGTCTCTCGGCTCGGTCAATTAAACTTCGTATTCTTACGGAGGATGACTCATTGGAGATCTCGAAAGCTCTAGCCAATTGTTGCTTCGATGGCTGAATGTGAACACGATCAATCTTCGAAAACACATCTAGCACGGATGCATTAAGCCTGTGCCACTCGGCAAGCTGATCTACATCCATTCCTTCTTTCGAAACAGATTTCAACTCTCGATAAGCAATTGCTGGTTTCCCATCTCTCAGTTTCCTACCCACTCGGTCAAGGATTTGAACTGTGGAATCACCATTGGGATACCAGGGAGAATTCTCCCACTGAATAGTTTGAGATAATTCCGTGATGGCTTGCTGGGAGTCTATCAATCTCGTGACGATTTCTCCGGGAGGTAAACGTCCAGGATCTGGACCAAGAACACCTTCACCATCGAGAAGAAGTTTTCCTCGACTACCGTCGATCCAATAACTTGCCAAAGTGATTTCTTGCCCCGCACTGATCAATATCACTTCGACAACACGCTCATCTTCTCCAGCGGGTATATCGATGGAAAAGACTTCTTTGCCAACAATGGGGCGATCACTCGTGAGGTGATCGATGAGGAGCGAAACGTCCGACGCATTTGCAGATGAAGTAGGTGCATTACAGAAACCAACAAAGCTGGCGACGAGAAGGAAAAGTACCTTCCACCCTTTCGCCTTGAGACGAAATGAGCCGGCACGTTGAATACGTGAGAAAAGAGCCAATAACCGGTCATGATCCGGAAAGATCCGGGACGCTGGCAATTGCGTAATGACGATACTCCGGTGTCGCAGACCGGAGCGGCATTCCGGTCAGGTCAGACTATGACGGATTTGATAAAAAACTTCAATGGTCTGCGGTCAGGTACCTCTCGTCTTCCCAGACCATGGGTTCACTGGGAAGTCGATCGAGTTGAAAGTCCGCGACCAAATCTGCGGGACGGAGGCGTGCCCCTCGAGGAGCCCAGCCACACAAATGTGCCAAAGCTCCGATGATCTCTTCAGGAGAGATTCCCTGCCGCCTGTAATAAGCCAAACTCGTATCTCCGTGACGCTTGGCGAGCCTTTTCCCGTCAGGGCCTACGATGAGCGGGACGTGAATATGTCGAGGAGGAATCCCTCCCAAATGGCGATAGAGTAATAACTGCCTTGGCGTAGAAGGGATGAGGTCATCAGCCCGAAGCACTTCAGAGATACCATCCAGAGCATCATCCACCACCACCGCCAGTTGATAGGAAGGGGTTCCATCTCTTTTGCTCAAGACGAAATCTCCATTGAGAAGCCCTTCTTCCTGTCCTCTGAAATCGTCGAAGAATGGGATGGCGGGCTCCTCCACAAGTAACCGGAGAGCAGGATCTCTCCCCGTCGCTTCAGCCGCTTCCTCCATACTCCCCCAACGTCCCCGGCAAGTTCCTGGATAGATGGTCTCGGAGGGATGATCGCCAGAAGAAACCTTTTCATGGGGTGCGCTCGCGGCTTCCTCAATCTCTTTTCTTGTGCAACAACAAGGATACGCCAATCCTGCTGAGATCAGGTCCTGAAGCGCCTTCTCATGCAACGGAAGATGGTGACTCTGAATTCGAATCTCTTCGTCCCAGTCCAGTCCCAGCCATTCCAGATCCTCAATAGCAGACTCTGTGGCACCCGCCTTGATCCTTGGGCCGTCCAGATCCTCGATACGAAGCAGCAACTTCCCCCCCTGTTGACGAATCGAGAGCCAAGCCAGAAGAAAAGATCTCGCATTCCCCAAATGCAGAACCCCTGTTGGACTCGGAGCCAGTCTCCCCACAGGAGGCTTGCCCGGCAATGATTCCCCAATGTCTGCCTGGGGAGGCTCAATTTCCGGATTCAGGGACAATTTTCACTTCTCCATCCACTTCAAAAGCTCGGCATACAAAAGTCATGACCGTGATCTGACGTGGGTGATATCATGTAGATATGGATCGCAACAGGGTCCAGATCCCCTGATGTTCAACTTGCGGCGTGCGTAAGTTCTTCGGGGTTTAGACGAAAATTTCTAACTGGTAGGACGCTACCGGTGAGGACGATGCCCGGTTGTGGGTGTCACGTCCACGTGAGACTGGGATACTCCAATCCAAGAAAGGAGGTGGTCCATTGATGATTGTCCGTGGCTCTATCAGGAGGTGGGTTCGCTAACCCGTTCCTCTGACGGGGGAGGCGGAGAACCCGCCTTGCTCACCTGATAGAAAACAGGGTCCGGAGGGAATACCCTCCGGACCCTTTCTTCTTTTTTATGTCTTCACTCCTCCGATTTATCTGAATATTCCAGATAAAAACGCCCCATACACCCCCATGTCCCTTGTATATGAGTGCCCCATCGCCAAGATGATCATGCAGCGGCGGTCATAAGTCGATTCTCCGCATGGTTCCTGAAGGTTAGCGGGTTAAATTGAGTTCTGACACCAAGGCTCGTCTGAAGAGCATCGAAGAACTACTCAGCAGAATTCGACATGCCACCCGATTTGATGAACAAAAGGTTCGCCTCCAGAAACTGGAAAAGGTGATGTCCGCTCAGGATTTCTGGGAGGACCGCGAGGCTGCGGAAAAAGTCATCAAATCTATGAAATCTGTGAAGTCAGCCGTTCATTCGATTGAAAAGCTCGCCCAAGGAGTCGAAGACGTTCAGGTGCTGCTAGAACTCGCTGATTCCGAATCCGACGAAGAATCCCTCACAGAAGCCGACCTAGAAACACAAAATCTATTAGCCAGCGCAGAGAGCCTTGAACTCAAGACTCTACTCAACGGCAAATATGATCAATCCAACGCATTTCTTGAGATTCAATCCGGTGCGGGCGGCACAGATGCCGCAGACTGGACGTTGATGGTTCAGCGAATGTTTATTCGCTGGGGAGAAAAACAAGGCTATAAGACCTCAGTCATCGATGAACAACCCGGTGAAGAAGCAGGCTTGAAGTCTTCCACCATTCATTTTGTGGGTGATTACTCTTATGGCTATCTCCGTTCAGAATCTGGCGTGCACCGAATCGTCAGAATCTCACCCTTCGATGCACAAGCACGGCGTCAAACTGCATTTTGTTCAGTTCGAGTGACTCCTGAAACAGATCTGGCAGAAGGTGTCGAGATCGTGGATGCGGATTTGAGGATTGATACCTACCGGGCAAGTGGAGCAGGAGGGCAGCATGTCAATACGACCGATTCTGCCGTCAGAATCACTCACATGCCCACGGGAATCGTAGTGCAGTGTCAAAATGAGCGCAGCCAACATGCAAACAAAGCCCAGGCGCTTCGTGTTCTCAAGGCGAGGATTCTTGAAGTTCAGGAAGAAAAACGCAGAGCAGAGATGGATGCCATACAGGGCACTAAAAGTGAGATTGCATTCGGTAGCCAAATTCGCTCATATGTCATGCATCCCTACAAAATGATCAAGGACCACAGGTCTGATCATGAAACCAGTAACGTAGATGCCGTCCTCGATGGAGAACTACAACCCTTCATCGAGCACTGGTTGAGATACCAGAACCGAGAAGAGACAGAATCACAGTGAAAACAGAATCACAGTGAGAGACTGAATCACAGTGAGAGACTGAAACACAGTGAGAGACAGAATCACAGTGAGAGACTGAAACACAGTGAAAACAGAATCCCAGTGAGAGAGGAATTGGTCATGGAAACACTCCAAAGTTCAGACCCAGATATCGCTGCCATCGTGACTCGTGAAGAAGAGCGCCAGCGTCGAGAGATCAACCTCATCGCCAGTGAGAACATCGTCAGCGAGGCGGTGCTCACTGCCCAAGGATCGGTACTCACAAACAAGTACGCAGAGGGCTATCCCGGTCGTCGTTATTACGGAGGCTGCGAAGTTGTCGACGAAGCTGAAAATCTGGCACGTGATCGCGCCAAGGAGCTCTTTGGTGCGGATCATGCCAATGTTCAACCTCACTCCGGCACTCAGGCAAATATCGCCGCATACTCTGCATTGTTAAAACCAGGAGACAAAGTTCTCGCGATGGACCTCGCACACGGTGGACACCTTTCACACGGAGCGAAGGTCAGCCTTACCGGCAAGGTTTACAACTTCTCTCATTATCCGGTGAATCCTGAATCGGAGATGATCGACCTCGATGAAGTCCTCAAGATCGCTCGGGAAGTCGAACCTCGATTGATCATCGCAGGAGCGAGCGCCTATCCCCGAATTATTGACTTCGAAGGATTCCGAAAAGTTGCCGACGAAGTCGGAGCAAAGTTGATGGTCGATATGGCCCATATTGCAGGCCTCGTGGCTGCTGGTGTTCACCCGAGCCCCATCCCTTATGCAGATGTTGTCACGACAACCACGCACAAAACACTCAGAGGACCCCGAAGTGGACTCATTCTCTGTCGTAAAAAATGGGCGAAGAAAATTGATTCGGGTGTTTTCCCTGGTGATCAGGGAGGGCCCCTGATGCATCTCGTGGCGGCACGCGCCGTCTGTTTCCGTGAGGCGATGACTCCCGAGTTCAGAGAGTACGCCGGCGAGATCGTCAGTAACGCTCAAAAATTAGGCGATATCCTTTCAGCAGGAGGACTTCGCTTAGTCGCAGGTGGCACCGAGAATCATATGATCCTTGCGGACGTAAGATCCCTAGACCTCACGGGTGATATTGCCGAAAGAGCATTGGGTGCTGCAGGAATTGTAGTCAATATGAACATGATTCCCCACGACCCCAATCCCCCACTGAGACCCAGCGGGATCCGCATCGGAACGCCGACGGTGACGAGCAGGGGTATGGGTAGTACAGAAATCACCCGCATCGGAGAATGGATTGTTGAGGTTCTTAAAGATCCTGAGAACCATTCTCGACATGAAGCCATCAGGGCAGAAGTCAGGGACATGTGTGAGCAGTTCCCGACAAGAATCTGATTCTAACGTTGGAATGACCGATCAGATCTCATGACCGATCGGATCTCTCAGCGTCACGATCAAGGTCAGCGAAAGAACTGACCCTGTCAGGCATTTCTTGATCGGCTCCGAATCCCGAGTGCGTTGTGGACCGCTTCCATCGTCTCTTCGACGACGGGTCGGATCTTTCTCGCACCTTCGTGGAGAATCTCTTCCACTTTAACGGGGTTATTGACCAGTTCGGTCCTCCTTGTGCGAGCATCTGCGAAATGCTCCAGAATAGCCTCGTAGAGTTCCTGCTTGGCGTGCCCGTAACCGTATCCGATCCCCGAAGATCTCATCTTCTCAGCCATCTCTTCGACCTTTTCTTCGCTTGCAACGAGCTTGAAGAGATCAACAATCGTATTGCCCTCGGGCTCCTTGGGATCATCGACACCTTGAGAATCGGTAATGATAGACATGACTTTCTTACGAAGTTTTTTCTCGGGTTCAAAGATTCCGAGATCATTCCCGTAAGACTTACTCATCTTTTGACCATCTATCCCTGGGACCTTTGCCGCACTTCCTTCCAGGATAAATGGCTCGGGCAGAGGAAAAACATCACCATAGAGCTGATTAAATTTTCCGGCGATATCTCTCGTCACTTCAACGTGCTGTTTTTGATCCTGCCCGACGGGCACTCTGTGAGATCGCACAATGAGAATATCTGCAGCCATAAGAACCGGATACGCGAAGAGTCCGTGATCAGCGGAAATCCCCTTTTCGACCTTATCTTTATAGGCATGACATCTCTCGAGAAGGCCCATCGGTGTCAGTGTCGATAAAATCCATGACAGTTCACAGACTTCAGGAACATCCTCTTGCCGGTAGATCAGCGCTTTTTCAGGATCCAGACCCAACGCTAAATAATCGCATGCCACACCAAAAATGTTTCCTGCAAGAACCTCAGGATCTTTCACCGACGTCAGAGCATGATATGTAGCAATGAAATAGTGTGCCCCACCCTCCTTTTGAAGGTCGATCCACTGCCTGACGGCACCGAAGTAGTTTCCGAGGTGTATTCCCGAACTGGTCGGAGTCAATCCTGACAGGGTTACCTGGCTCATCGCGATATCCTGATCTTCTCGAGGAAATGTTCAACTCAAGGTCGTGACACGAACTCAGAGTACAGAAATCATCAGGAAACTCCATAACGACCGTAAAACTTGTTCTCATGCCCCTGATTGAGCAGAATAGAGCCGGAAGCACCATTCATGTGGTATGCCCCTGATCGGAATGGGGTGACGATATGGGGTCACGATATGGGGTCACTATGAAGTGATCGCCTCCCTCATGGGACTTTCGCAGGTTAGAGTGGCTTCAGGATTTGAGGAGATGGCCTTGGCAAAACAAAAAAACAAAGTACGAGGAGGATTCACGCGTGCCTTTCTTACAGGGCTTGCGACTCTACTTCCTACTGTATTGACCATTATCATCATTACGATCGCTTACAATTTCCTCGACGAAAAAATCGCTCAGCCCATCACTCAAATGATCCGCAAAGGTTTTTCTTCCCAGATTGCTCAAGAGTATTTCTGGAAAGGTACATTAAACCTACAGGACTGGCAGCTCGATGAAGAGATCGACAGCAGTGGTTTGCCCGAGCGAGCAAACGATATTCCGCTCTCGATAAGAGTAGAAGAGATCAGTCCCACTTGGATTGGTTTTATTCTAGCTATAGTTCTAGTTCTTGCTGTAGGAATTATCTTCCGAGGAGTTCTTGGACGCCAACTACTCCGGCTGATCGAAGGCCTCATCCGGAGAATCCCTTTCATAAAGGTGATTTATCCTTATGCCAAACAAGTCACAGAATTTTTCTTCGAGGAAAAAAACAAGATTGAATACGATACCGCTGTTGCAGTGGAATATCCCCGCAAAGGGATTTGGTCACTTGGATTTGTCACCAGTGGTGGATTCAGATCGATCCGAAATTTGACGAAGACTCCCATGGTCGCCATATTCATCCCCTCCAGCCCGACTCCCATCACCGGATACACCATCATGATCCCTCAAGATGAGACGATCCCCCTGGACTTGAGTGTCGACGAAGTGCTCAGATTCACCATTTCAGGGGGGGTCATCATCCCTCCGGGAGAAATTCCCAAGACTGCCATCTCTGAGGCAGTGAAAGGGCTTGAAGACGATTCAACCCCAACGAATTCAGATGATAATGCTCCGAAGGCTTGACGAGAGAAACTTCCCGACTAGCATCGGTAATCTAACCAAAAGTTTGATTGTAAGTCGGGCCGTAGCACAGTTTGGTAGTGCGCCACGCTGGGGGTGTGGAGGTCGGAGGTTCGAATCCTCTCGGCCCGACCATTCATTTCATTTATCTTGGTGGAGCGTCAACACGTGAGCGCAAATCCCACCCCGGAAAATTTCCAATCTAAACATCCCAAACCTGAAAATTTTCAATCCGAAAATAACTCTTCTGACATTCCAAACCGAGATACCGGGGTGTCCCCTAGGCCACTCCGTCAAACTCGTCATGGACAACGTCTTGTGATGTTCTATCCGGAATCAGAAACTTTGGTCATCGAAACAGGGTTTCAAGACGGTCACCCAAAAGTGCGACAGCATTCAAGTCTTCCTGGACGAACAGATCATCCTGTTTACGAGATGGGTCCAAACCTAAAAGTGATGTGGAAGTCATGCTTGAGAGGCGGTTGGCTCTCTCTCTTTAACCGTCGCACATATTTTGGAACAAAAAGATTTCGACGAGAAATTGAATCTTCAGATCTTCTTCGACGACATCAGATTCCAACTTCCCATATCCACGCCATCTCATTGACTCCTGGATTACTGGGATACCGAGTTGAAATGCTCATTCAATTAGAGCCGGGTGTCTGCTCGGTTCAGGAACTTCTGGAGGATTCCTCCGGTGAACATATGGAATCGGATCGCGTCGCTGCCATCGCTCGACAGATTCATGCATTCCATGAACTCGGTTTCCTTCACGGGGATCTGAATTTAATGAACATCCTAGTGAATAAATCAGCACATTCTCCTACTCAGGTACTACTTGTCGATCTCGACCCAGGAGGTTTGAGTCCGGGAGTGGATCGTATTTCCAATCTTGCTCGCCTATGTCGCTCCTATGCCAAAGTTCTCTCTAAAGGAGGCACAGCTCTCGCCAGTGGAGATCGTTTTAGATTCCTCTATCACGCCACAGGTGGAAACAAATCCTTACTCAGGAAAGCGATCGCTCGGTGCATATCGAAGGTTCCTGAGAAAGAGCGATGCAGATGATTCCAAAAATCGGCTCTATTAACTTTCTCAATGCTGACCCCCTTTGCAAAGAACTCGGGGCGGTCGAGAACCGCTGGGAAATCATTGAATCACTACCGAGCGAACTCGCTGCTGCATTACGCAAGGGAGATCTGGACATCGCACTTGTCCCGCAAGTAGAAGCTTGCCTAAAACCTTCATACAGAATCATTCCCGGATTTTGCATCTCGTGCGATGGCGCCGTCGGATCTATTTTGCTTTTCGGTGATCAACCATGGGAAGAGATTCGACGAGTGGCAGTCGACAGAGCGAGTAATTCTTCTCTGGCTCTGCTATCAGTTCTCAGGCACCTCGATGGACTCCCCCCCCTAGAGATTGAGGAAGGTCCCTCAGATCTTTCAAAGTTGAAGGGTCCAAACCCCGCAGATGCCGTTCTTCTCATCGGCGATGCCGCTCTGAGGTATGCGAAAAAAGATCTCCAGCAATACGACCTCGGTTCGATGTGGAAGAGTCGAACAGGCCTTCCTTTTGTCTTCGCTGTATGGCTGGCAAATTCCGATCTCCCCGAATGGGTGATCAGTTCGATCAAGAATTCTGCACTCAGAGGTCTTTCTCGACGTCGTGAATGGGCCGAACACTTTTGCCGCCAACATTCTGGAGTCCTCGACGTGGAGCAAGCTCTTCATTACCTTGAATACAACATTCGATATGAACTCGGCGACTCCCAAATCGAAGCACTGGTTTATTTCCACAAACTTCGCTGTGAGCTAGATTCCTCACTGGACACCTCATGGGTTCCCAAGTTTTTCGATTTGAAGGGGCAATCATCATGATCGATATCACAGCGACGATTATCACCTTCAATGAAGAACAGAACATTCGTGCCTGTCTGGAATCCTTAAAGTGGGTTCCCAACATCGTTGTCGTGGATTCCGGATCGACAGACAAAACTGTAGAGATCGCAAAAGAGTATACGGACCGAGTCTTTGTAACGGACTGGCCTGGCCATGTAGAACAAAAGAACAGAGCCATAGATTTCGCACCCACTGAATGGATCATTTCATTAGATGCGGACGAACGAGTCACAGAAGAACTGAGAGAACAACTTCTGGAACATCTCGCTCAAACTCCAAAAGTTTCTGGATTCTCGATGCCACGTCTGACCTGGCATCTTGGTCGCTGGATTCGACACGGGGGCTGGTACCCCGACAGAAAGATTAGAGTTTTTGATCGAAGATTAGCTCGTTGGGCTGGCGTGAATCCACATGACAGAATTGAGATCAAAGGTCCAACCATTGCTCTGAGTGGAGATCTCCTCCATTACTCCTTCCGAGACCTGCACCATCATCTTGAAGGCATGGATTTCTTCACTGGAATTTCTGGGCGGGAAATGGAACTTCGAAATGAGAGAAGCCCCCTTGTCGGCATGCTGATCAGAGCACCCTGGATGTTCTTCAGGATGTACATATTGAGACAAGGTTTCCGAGATGGATTTGCCGGGTTCGTATTGGCCGGAATAGGAATGCTATATGTATTCCTGAAGTACGCCTGTTATTGGGAACGACGACAATTGAGATCGAGAGGGATCGATCCCGACGAACTTCCTCGTCATCACAGAGGTCCTGAGTGGCGTCCCCCTAGAAAAGCCCCAGAGGTTGAAATGGGAAGCGACGAAGAGGGAGCCAAGATTTGAAAATCTTCCATCTCTTCGCAAATCATAAGTTCACCGGTCCTGCGGACCCTGCCCTTCTCCTTGCTACTGCTCAAAAAGATGCCGGTCACGAAGTCACTTTCATTCCCAGCACGATTTCTGGTAGCGATACCAATGCTGTTCTCGAAATCGCCATCGAGAGAGGACTCGATACTCGACAAGGCCTCAGACTCTCGAAGCATTTCCACTGGAAAAATACACTTCGAGACATTGGAAAACTGAGATCATGGCTAAAAGAAGATTCTCCCCAAGTGATTCACTGTCATTTAAAAGGTGATCATCTCGTCGCGAGTATCGCCAAAGGATCAAGGCCAGGAGTACTCGTAAAAAGTCAGTACGATCTGAATCCTCCCGATGATTTCCGCGGCAGACTCTGTCGCCGTAATACAGATCTCTGGATCGCCCCCACCTCCAAATCTAGAGACCGATTGATCGAATGGCAGGTCCCGGCAGAGCAAACCATGGAAATGCCACCTCCTACGGACATCGATCGATTCAGACCTTCCGACTCTGGAAAAGACCCGTCTCCGGCAACAGATGTGATGAGGGTGGGCGTCGTCGCTCGAATGCAAAGACATCGAAGATTCCCCGAATTGATCGAGGCTTTCTCCAAGGCTGCCAAAACCGATTCACGCTTGGTTCTCGAAATCTTAGGCAGAGGTACTCATAAGGAAGAGGTGGCAGAAAAGCCCGCAGCAGCGAGTGGCTTAGGCGAGCGTATTCGATTCCCTGGTTACATAGATCCTTCCAGCTACCCGGAGAGATTACGCCAATTTGATATGCTCGTGTTTCTGGTTCCCGGTTCGGATGGAACCTGCCGGGCAGCGAGAGAAGCATTAGCTTCTGGAGTTCCAGTCATCACCAGTAAAAGAGGACTCCTTCCTGAACTGATCCCCTCAGACTCAGGAATCCACCTCCCGACAGAATCCACTGAAGATCTGTGCTCTGCGATCCTTCGATTGTCGAATGAGCCCCAAATGCGAAGAAGTATGGCCAAAAATGCACGAAATTTCGCAACCCAACAACTGGACGTAAATCGTCATATCAACACTCTAGATGGCCATTTAGAGCAATAGAGTTCTCTTTCCAAAGAGCTCGTTTTCAAGAATTTAAAAATTAAAACTTCAGTCTCCCCCCGTTCTTTGCCGACAAACTCATTGGGCACGGATGGACCGTCCCCATGGGCCAAGGCCCGTAAGAAGGGCCCGTGGGCCACCAACCGAAAGGGTTTGAGATGAACAACATTGCTAATGGTCAGAATGTGACCACAAACGTGAATAGTGTGATTTTCCCGACGGCACGCGTCGTCAGTGGTCTTTTGGGCTTTTATGCCTTGTGCACAATTGCTACGAACTACTCCATTGCAACCAACTTCGACGTCAACGTCTTCGCTGGTATGGTTGCCACAGCTTTAGTCACCTGCTTCGCAGTGTGCACTGCCAGTATGTGGAAAAATGGATTCCAGGTCTTTTCAGGAAACGTAGATAACATCTCCGAAGCAGGAACCTTTTGGTCAAATCTTGCAACCGGTTTTGTGATCTCATGTGTCGTGTTTACCGCGGGGGCCTTCTTTGCCAGTGCCGGTAGCACCAACATTGTGAACGCCCTTGCTCCGGCTTTCTTCCCCTTCTTCATCGGTCTTTGTGCTTACTACAGTTGCAAAACTGTGTCTTCAGCTTGCGCCACAACTGCTGTTGCTTGGGTCAATGCGAGTGCCATCAGAAATAACGTGAGTGGTATTGCTACCTCAGTCGTAAATGACATGAATGTCACAAACGACTCGAAAGCCGCTTCATACACTTCCTGAATTCGGTAATAATTACATACGTAAGTATTAAGCCCGTGCACCTTTATCTGGTGCACGGGCTTGTTTTTTTTGCCCCTATGAATACCTAGTGCTCCTATTCATCGAACAATATCGCTGGTGAATATTGAGTTAACAACGCTTGTACACGGCAGTTTGTAATCATATTCTTGTGGGGTATTCAGTTTATTTATCCACCATCCGTTTTGGTGGTCATGTTTTTGATTAATGCCTTTAGGAGGTGTGTCCCCCGCACTGAAAGTGCGAGTGGGTTCTTCCTGGGGTCCTTTGACTCTCTTATTTCAACCGGGAGAAAGTATGTATCAAAATTTAAGCCATCGTCTACCGACGATTCTCCTGGCGGTCGCGATCCTATGTATAGGACTCGCCCTGCCGACCATCTCCATAGCAGGAGATGCTGTATTCATCGATTCTGCCCAGATCAAAGTCTCTGGAAATCGCAGTGACGCGAACCTTGGTAAATCAACCTCAGGAGCAGGTGACGTCAACAATGACGGATACAAGGATGCGATCTTGGGTGCGCCCGATACAAAAAATGAATCGGATGGCCGAAGAGGTCACGCTTACATCATTTTGGGATCACAAAACATGGACACTGAGATTGATCTCAAAACTCCGACACCGGGGACAACGATCAAGATCAGAGGTCTTCATGCAGGAGACCAACTCGGATTTTCAGTATCCGATGCGGGTGACGTCAATAATGACGGATTCGACGACTTCCTAGTGGGTTCTCCGAATGCCCACGGCAGCGGTGGAATGGACGAAAGCGGCAACGGACGTGCTTACCTGATCTATGGTTCCCCAAACCTTCCAGATACGATTTCCGTAGCTTCTCTTGGATCTATGGGTGTCACCATCATTGGTGGCCAAGAAGATGGAAGACTGGGTTACTCAGTCAGTGGTGCTGGTGACTTCGACGGAGATGGTATTCCTGACCTCCTCATTGGCGCACCTGAAGAAGAGCATGGTGAATCCTCGAGTGGAGCTGCTTATCTCATCCGTGGTGGATCTCTTCCGTCTGTCATCGATCTTAAGATGAGTCACGCAAGCGTCACACGTTTCAAAACCGGAGGAAACAATCACAATGTAGGTCACTCTGTTGCCGATCTTGAAGATTTCGATGGTGACGGGTATGCAGACATTGCCATCACTTCCATACGTCATGGAGACGATGGTGGACTTCACGCAGGCCGTGCCTGGGTTATTTACGGAGGAGTGATTCCTCCAGCTGAAGCAAACCTGAATTCACTTTCCAGTTCTGGACTCGCCGGAACAAAGATCAGAATACCAGATGGTGATCATGAACTTGGACAGGCTATAGCAGGTGCCGGAGATGCCGACAATGATGGCGACTCCGAATTGCTTCTCAGTCGTTCGCTCCATGATCAAGATCCCACAACGTTACAAACGGTGGCTTACCTTGTACGTGGATCCAGTGACAGACCCGAATTCATCAATCTTGCACAGGGTGGCCCTGGTATTACAGCCTATAAAACCCTCTTCGATAATGACGAAGATGGCCAAACTGTTCACGGCGTTTACGACCACTCTGGAGACGGTTTGGACGACCACATTGTTGGTATTCCAAGAACAGTGATCCTCGAACAGGAAAAAGGAAGTGCTCACAGAATTGATGGTAATCAGGACCTTGGCTCTAGCGAAGTCCTTGATCTTCATCAGCAAGATGGTCGTGCATACCTGGGCACCAAAGACAATCAGTCCGTTGGACGCTCCGTCGGTGGTGCTGGTGACCTTAATAATGACCGTTCCAATGATTTGATGATCGGTGCCCCCGGAGATAGCCCCTACGGACGTCTTCGTGCAGGAGTCGTGTACTTCTACCTCGGTAATGAGCTGCGCTCACCGAACCAAGTACAAACCAGTGCTGTCGGTCAAACTGTAGACATCACTTGGAATAACAGAGCCATTTATGACGTCATAGAGTTATTCAAGGATGATGTTCTGATTGATACGCTTGGTGGGGAAGATACTTCCTACACTGACGAGAATGTTCAATACGGAGATCACACATACCACGTTCGTGGAATTCGTAGAGATATCACAACCAAAAAGCGCGGAAGTTCTATCCGTGTTCTGAATCCCATCTCGAACTTTATGTGCAGGTCTTTAGGCCGAAATGTCACCCTGACATGGGAAAATAATGACGCCTTTTACACAGCAACCGATGTTTACCGTGACGGAGTATTGATTGCCAGTGTTCCAGGTGGAGCTGTGTCCTACTCGGATATCGACGTCGACTACATGGGACACACTTACCAACTGGTTTCACGCGGAGATCGCACAGAAACATTGCCTGTATCTTGCATGATTACAGTGCTGCAAAATCCGACTAATCCCGCTTGCTCAGCCGAACCAAATCCGGTATCTAACAATGTTGAGGCCACCATAACTTGGAGTAATGGGCCTGACACAATCTACGAGAGCATCAAGATTTACCGTGATGGATTTGAAGTGGCCAGCCTTGACGGATGGCAAACTAGTTACACAGAGGTTCTGTTGGAACCCGGTACCTACATGTATTCCGTCGAAGGTCGGGCTGACAACGACCGAGCCATTTCGGTCCGCGCTTATTGCGAAGTCACTGACCCAGTAGCACCGAAATTGCTGACATGCAGCGCTGAAGGTAGCACTGTATTTTTCAACTGGGTCAATACGGATGCCTACGACTTTATCGAAATTGAGTTTGGACCGACAAACGGTAGTTATCCCGTTGCTGTCTTAGCACAACTTCCAGGAAACACACAATCTTACCAAACGAACTCGCTTGGCCCCGACAACTACACAGTGTCTATCAGAGGTCGCAAGTTCAACGGTCAGAGTGGCAGGATCGACTGCACCCTCTCCGTACCCGTTCCTCTCAGTAATCTGATGGCCTCAGCGATGGGACAGACCGTCCATCTTTCCTGGAGTAATGGCGGATTATACGACTTTATTGATATCTACAGAGACAATCTCTTCCTAGAGACCATCTCCGGAACTTTGACCAACTACACAGATGACGAAGTTCCCTTTGGAGATCGCATCTACATGTTGAAAGCTCGACTTCGCCTTGGAACGACTGATCCTCTCATGAGAGGCATCACTGTTCTCCGCAGACCCGAAGCATTGACATGTGTGGGTGAAGCAGATCAAGTCAGACTGAGTTGGACAAATCCACTTCCAAGTTACTCCGAAATCGATATTTATCGTGGAGGTAACTATCTGACGACAGTATCGGGAGACGACATGGAGTATGTCGATATGGGTCTCAGCCCTGCGACATACGATTACTCTCTCAAAGCAAGACTCGACACGAGTACGAGCGATGTGACTGAGTGCGAAACTGTGATCCCCGAACCGATCAATACGATCAGTACGGGACTACTGGATGGATCAAACGCCATCATCAGTTGGTCGCCCCCAGTTCCAGAAGCCACTTCCATCAGATTGTTCAGGGACGGCGTTGAGATTGCATCATTGCCGCCAACAACTATCTCATACATTGACCCGGATCTTTTTCCCGGAGTTTACAGTTATTGCGTGAGAGCCGATATCGATGCGAATTACAGCACTAACAATTGTAAAAACGCTATCGTCCCCGAGCCACCCACAGAAATCATATGCTCTGTAGATGCCGCACAAACGACCATCACATGGACGAATAACGGTGTTTATGACGAAATCATCGTGAAACGTGACGGCGGAACCATTGAAGAGAATATCCCAGGAACAAGCAGTTCTTACTTTGATCCGAATCCGGGGCCTGGTCCTCACCTTTATCAGGTCTATGGAAAGATTGCGAATTTCGTCTCTAAAAGTCTCGATTGCACAGTCACTGTTCCTTATCCACCCGCCCAATTGGCTTGCAGCCTGAGTGGTGGTACCGACTCGGTACTGACATGGGAAAATACTGAACCCTCGACCAACATCGTTGTCTACAGAGACGGCAGTCTGATCGCGACTCTCGCTCCTGATTCAGGTGGATACACCGATGCAGGTGTGGCTCCCGGAACCTATGAGTACTGCGTGGTCAACGTCTTCGATCACTCCGACGGTTCAAAAACGAGTGCTTCGACATGCTGTACTCTGATCGTGCCGTTCCCGCCGACCAATCTTTCATGCGTATCCATTTCTGGAGATGTTGCTCTTTCATGGACAAATAACGACAGTTACGAGACCGTGGAACTTCGTCGTGATGGAAATGTGATCGCAGAACTCGGTGGAACTGAGACCAGTTACATCGATGCTGCAGTGACCCCGGGAAACAGAACTTACACCGTCTCGGGCGCCATTCTTGAAAATGATTCCACCACGGATTCCTGCTCCGAGGATGTCCCTGCCGCTATTACCAATCTAGGTTTGACGGCCCTCGCAGGTACTGTCAGTCTTTCTTGGGATCACAGCGGTCCGGGTAGTGAAGTAGATATCACTCGCAATGATACTCTTATTGCGACCCTCGACAGCGGCACAACGAGTTATCAAGACCCGGGTAATAGCATGGGTGATTATGAGTACTGCCTGACGATGCGCATCGGAGCAGGAACCAGTCCAACAGTCTGCTCTTCCATTCATGTACTAGGAGATCCAAGTGCCCTCGCATGCAGCTCTGCTGCGGGATTCGTCAACTTATCCTGGGAAAACAATGACACCTACGCCACGCTCACCTTGAACAGAGACGGCGATTTGTTGACGATTCTAGATGGAGACAGCACCTCCTACACTGATGACTCCGCTACTGTGGGCAGCCACACTTACACGCTGACGGCGTTAAATGGTCCCAGTACTAGCGCAACCATCGATTGCACTGTCGATCACTTCTTAACCGCTCCACAAGGGCTTGCATGCTCTGTCACAGGTGGCGAAGTTGATCTGAGTTGGGCCAATGGTGATACATATGAATCTATCACCGTCAGTCGCGATGGAACCCTGCTGGCTATCCTTCCCGGTGACATCACCAGTTACCACGATGCTTCAGCCACACACGGTGCCAGAAGTTACTCCTTGGTCGCTTCCGGTGGATCCATCGACAGTGATCCGACCTCATGCAATGTGGATGTCCCGGCAACACCTATGGATATGGCTTCTTCCACACTGGACAGCACAGTGACCCTGACCTGGACCCTTGCGGCACCAGGGAGTGAACAACTTGTGACACGTGATGGAAATCCGATTGCAACCATCTCTGGATCTGCAACCAGCTACTCTGACACCGGCGTGCCCCCTGGAAACTACACCTACTGCGTGACAAACACGATTGGTGCCAGTACCAGTGCGACAACATGCACAGCAGCACGAGTCCTTGCGAACCCGAGCGGATTCTCTTGCGGCTCAGCAGCAGGTCTCGTCAGTTTGTCTTGGAACAACAATGACACCTACGAATCAATCCTTCTCGAAAGAGATGGTGTCAAGTTGGCACTTCTCAATGGAGGCACCAACACCTATGTCGATGATTCGGCAGCGACGGGTAACCATACATACTCCATTACTGCGAGTGCAGAAGCTGACTCGACAACCAGCGGAACATTTGATTGTTCAGTTCTTCATGAACTGGCTCCAACCAGTGGCCTTGGTTGCTCCGTAACTGCAGGTGAGGTAGATCTCTCCTGGAGTAACAATGACACCTACGAGTCGATCTCCCTCAGTCGCGATGGCAACTTCTTGGCACTGCTCCCGGGTGATGCCACTTCCTACCATGACAGTGATTCTCAAGCCCATGGTGCACATACTTACACCTTGGTCGCTGCTGCTGGATCCATTGAAAGTGATCCCACCAGCTGCACTGTCGACGTGCCCTCCACTCCGGAGAATCTCTCTTGCACGCTCTCGAATGGAGCTCAAGTCCAGATGAGCTGGGATCTCCCGGCTGCTGGTATTGCGGTGGATATCTATCGTGATGGAAGCCTGATCGATACTCTGGGTGGATCCTCAACCAGTTACACCGATACTCCAGGACCTGGTACATATGAGTATTCAGTGGTCAACAGAAGTGCCGATGGCACCTCACCCGCCACTTCTTGCTCTATTGTTGTTCCAGTTCCACTTTCGGGCTTCAGTTGCTCCACCATTGGTGACGGCAACAACCTGAGTTGGACGAATGGCGAAACCTATGATGCGATTGCTGTCTACAGAGATGATGTCAAGATCGGCTCAGCCAATGGTGGCACCGAGTTCTTCACCGACTTCCCTCTGGACGCCGGCACTTACAACTACGAGATCGTCGCAAGAATCGGTACTTCAGAGACAGCCGGACTCACATGTTCGGTGACCATCTTGCCTCCGCCCATCAACTTGGCGTGCACTTTCTATGGTGCTCCGGTCAACCTGAACTGGGAAAACCAAGCCAGTTACACCACGATTCACATCGAACGCAATGGCGTACTCCATGCCTCGATTTCAGGAAACGCCACCAGCTACCAGGACATCGTCCCGGTCGAGGGTGACTACTCCTACGTGATTTACGGTGAGCACGCTGACGGGGTGACCACCTCGACAACGTGCGCCGGACATGTGGAGCGATTCCTCAGAGGCGATGCCAACGGAGATACCAACTGTGATATTGCAGATGGTATCTGGGTCTTGAACTGGCTCTTCATCGGTGGACAGGAGCCGACTTGCTTCGACTCTGCAGACTTCGATGACAACGGTTTGGTCACCATTGGCGACGCCATGCTGATGATCTTCTACTACCTGCATGCCGAAGGAATGCCCAGTATGCCACCGGCGAATAACTACCCGGATGCAGGACTCGATCCGACCGACGATACTCTGGATTGCATCGAATCCCCCTACTAGGGCTGACGCTTTCCGAAAGTTCGAAAGATACAACCCCCGCCGGCAATGCCGGCGGGGGTTGTCCTCTTTTCAGACGACCTTGACCCCTCCACCGTCCATCTGCAAACCACCGTCCATCTACAAACCACTGTGCAATCTGGGGGTGTCGATCTCGCCAGTTCGGGGTATGCTTCCTTACGAGTGGAATAGGAAATAGGCCCCCGAGCCTGATTTCGCTCTACAGGTCACGAAACGGACGGTTTGATAGAAATGTCGATCACTGGTGCAGGATTACCTCCTGGTATCACAGGAAACGAGACTTTGACCCCCGGGGCCTACGGTCCCGTCTGTTCTCGCTGCCCGATCTTCTCCCAATGCCTCAAAGTCTGTGATCTGATTGAAAATGTGATTCCGAGTATGGAAAAAGGTCGGGTCGATGCCGAAGACCTCCCCAGGCTCTACATGGGAATACGAACGGTGAACGTTCTGCTGGACAATATTCACCTTCTGACCCCCCGCCAGCAGCAAGTGGTTCAGTTGTATTATCGTGAATCACTCCAACAACAGGAGATTGCGGATCGATTAAAGGTGACCCAGCAGGCGGTGGCAGATGCCCTTGTCCGAGCTCGAAGAGCCGTCGGCAAGCACTTCGAAAACCGGGAGTTCTCTCGCAACTCAGGTGGATAACCCTCATCCGGTAACTATTCCTCAGCAATTACCCAGATAATCCTTCTCAAGGCTGTGTTTATTGACATGAGGCCTTCCCCGGCTAGAATTCATGAAGGTAGTTCATTTGTGATGACCCCAATTCGGGGTTTCAGAGACTGGGTTACGCCGCTCATTGAGGCGATATAACTCCTAATTCCGATCTGTTTTTTTTGATGAACCTACCCCCTGAATTTTGTTGGTGCGAGTGTTATCGGACCCTATGGTCGCTGAAGATATGAACTCTCCACTACCCACTTTCCGCTTCGGACACTGTCCGCATGCGGGGCCTTTTGCGAGGTCAGCTCGAGGAAAGAATGTCCAGATGAAGTCATTCAATGATTCGATTATCGGTTCTCAAACTGCTGGAGCGCGTCCCGCTCTTTGGTTAGCGCTGATCACATGCTTCGTGCTCTTGGGTTCTCTTCCTGGAAAGGTTGAGGGTCAAGTATTTTGTGACCCCGCCGACCCCACATACGGAACCTGCATTCTTCAATCAGGTACCTTTCCTGGCGACCTCCCCTTTGCAACGACGGTCAATGTCGGCACAGGAGATCTTTTTGTCGCAGATTACCTCAGTGGCGTTTTCTATCGCTTCTCAGAAGATATCTCAGAAATACCCGTAGCTCAGGCTGCTCCCAAAGGACCCGCAACATACTTGGGTCTTTCTTGGTCGGCGATCGACAATAATCTCTACTGGATTATCAATGATCAAGGCAACGACTTGTTGGTGGTTTCGAGTTTAGGTGGAAGTCTGATTTCTGAAACTCCGCTGAACCTTCCAACCGGCGTAACAAGTCTGACAGGACTCGCTTGGTTCCCCAGCAGTAATAGTTTTTGGACCAATGATTTTGAAAACGACACCTACCATGAACTTCTGCCTGACGGGACCTTCACGGGACAAACTTTCGGAAACCCCGAACAAGATGGCTCAGCAGCTGGAGCATTTGGTCTCGGCATCACAGTCGTTCAGGATTTGAATACTCTAGAATTCTTCTTCGATCTCCCTGTCGGATCTCCTGCAGCCAATCGCACCAATAAGGTCGAGCGCGTCTCTGTGACTGGCGAAGTACAAGGACTCTCCTTTCCGTTGGCCAGCCTCAATAACATGAGTGGCTGGGTCACGGGTATTGCTTGGACTCCCTTCGGGTCCTACGGAGGTCCTAGTAACTATCTCCTCGATCTCACCAATGGAACAGTGGTCGAAGTCGCGGTTCCCACTCCTTTAGCACCCTCGATTACAGACATTGCATGCTCTGCTGACAACAATAATGATGTCAACCTGAACTGGACGAATCCCATCACATACGACAATATCCGCGTCCTCCGAGATGGTGCTGAAATCGCCGTCCTCGGTGCCGGAGTTGACTCCTATGTGGATGTCGATGTCGACCCCGGAACATACGCCTACGAGGTGATACCGACCCCTGCTGGATCTGCTGACGGACTTCCAGCTGCAACCTGTGAAGTGGTCGTAGGCTTCGGTAGATTCCTCGGTGCCGTGACTCACTCTGGCGCATTGCCCGGAGGCGTAGCAGTCGTGGAATCGACCGATCAGTTGCTGGTCGCTGACAGTTCCGGCCTCAGCGCTTGGTCCTACCAAAAAGATCTCACCCCCACCGGAGTTGCTATTCCTGGACCCTTCTCCAGTAGCCAAACTCTCTCGGGCATCGCTTGGAATTCAGATACGGATCAGTTGGCATGGCTCACTGAGAACGCAGATTTCCGGATCACAGATCTCGCTGGAACAGAAGTTTCCGCTTCGTTGTTGAACGTTTCCTCAGGGCAAGTTCTCAGCGGTCTTACATATTCACCGACTCTGGGTAAATACCTGACGGTGAACCTGTCCACACAACAGATTTTAACCATTTCCACAGACGGTATCGTGGAGGTTCATCCCGCAGAGATACCCACTCGAACCAGTCCTACTGTTTTCTTTGGCGGAATCGCAATACGAGGTGGCAGCACACTGGTGTTTGACCTTGCCTATGGATCTCTCGCTTCAGGTGGAGTCACTCGCCTAGAACGTTTGGTGGGCGGATCCCCCGTCGGTCTTGGTTTTGACCTGACACCCTCTGTCAATTCTGGAGACATTCACGGCCTCGACGGAACTGAATCGGGACCATTTGGCTTCCCGGTTAGTTATGTCATTGGACGTGACTCGGGTGTGATCACAATGCTTTCCTCAGATCTCAGTGGAACCGGATCCGATTTCATACGGGGCGACGTCGTTCCTGATGGGGACATCAACATCGTGGATGTGAGTCAGCACCTCATCTTGCAATTCGCACCTGGTCAAGATCCCAGTCTTTGCCTCGACGCTCTCGATGCCAATGACGATGGATCTGTAGATATTTCAGACGCCATATACATGCTCTCCTTCCTGTTTGAAGGAGGACCTCAAATGCCGGCTCCCACGGGCACTTGCGGAACAGATGACACCGTCGACAACTTGATCTGCCAGGAATTCGAAGGCTGCTAATCAGGTCACACGACAACCAAAACATAAAAAGAGCCCCTGCCGGTTACCGACAGGGGCTCTTTTTTCATCGGTGACACATCTGCTCATGCTCTCCCATTAGGAAAGTGTGTCCGCGAGCAATGGAAGAGAAACATCATAACGATATTGAATCGACGAGTGATCGTCATCGAACTCTTCATATCGATAAGGAACACCGAGGTCCTCGAATCGCTGAGCTAAGATTCGAGCTCCATGATGTAAGCGATACTGATCCCTAGAACCACAATCGAAAAAGAGGCACTTTAACTTTTTCAAATTATCGACATGTTCTTCTGCCATTTGTACGGGGTCCCAACGAAGCCATTGCTGCCAACGCTCATCGATCAATTCCCCCGTCCGAGCATCAAAGGGTAACTGAATACAGTCAGGGTTTTCGAGGTCAGGGTCGTAAAAGGCAGCGAGTGCGAGAATCATGAGCGTCATGATATCGCTTCCTCGTAGTTTGATTTTCGTTCTCATTTTTTTAAGGAAGGCTGCCGGGTTTCCTTCAAATCTTCTTAGAGTATCGATCGCCAAAGGGAAATCGGGAAGGCATGCATAAGGGAAGTACATGTCACCGCTATGGCAGGCAATTCCTCCCCAAACATCGGGATGAAGCATCCCGTGAACAAGTGCACCGTATCCTCCAGAAGAATATCCAAAGACACCCCGGTGCTCACAAGCATCCAGAGTCCTCCAATTTTCATCGACAAAAGGTACCAGTTCTTTGGTGAGGTAACTCGCCCATGGCCCCACAGCCGGAGAATCGATGTACTGATTTCCCCCCAAAGAGGTAAAGCCATCTGGCATCACCACGATGGTGGGAGCCATCTTTCCAGTGCCAACGAGCCGATCGAGTCGCTCCACAATATTTTCGCTGAACCCATCCCAGTTGAGAGCCTTCAGCCCACTCGAGGTAAAACTAGCGAGATAATAGATCGTCGGATATCGAGTCTCACCATTCCCCTCATATCCTGGGGGTGTCCATACAGCGACCCTACGAACAGGAGGATCTCCGAGAGCATTATTGGCGAGCAATTCCGAGGTGTGATCGACAATCTGCACACGACCCCGTACTCCTTCATATTTGAGCACGTTACTCTCCCCTTTCCTCAGGTGTCATTGGTCTCCACGTCACCACAGGTTAGAATCTCTCTTCCGGTTCCCATGGGCAACCGGCCGTTTTGTAACCGGAAGGGAAATCAGACCATGAGTGATTCAACATACCCAAGACAATTTCTGCCAGCGGATTTCACCGCCAACAGCTTCGAGGCTATTGAAAAGGTCTACAAAGGCCTTCTCGAAAGAGACGTCTCGACAAAAGACCTTCTTGAAAAGTGGTGTCGAGACTGGAGTGAAGTTGATTCCGTCATCGCAGAGGAAAGCTCTCGGCGATACGTCAAGAATACTTGCTTCACTGAAGATCCGGACGTCAAAGCTCGATTCATGGAGTGGCTCAAAGATATCGCACCGGGCTTAAAAAAGATCAGTTTTGATATGGATCGAAAGTTCATCGATTCCCCAGCCCTCAGTGAACTCGATACCGCTGAGTTTGGCATGTGGATTCAGTCCGTCCGCAATAGCGTCGAACTCTTCCGTGAGGAAAATATTCCTCTGCAAACTGAAGAGAAAGAATTAGACGCAAAATACGACGAAGTCATTGGCGCAATGACTGTTGAATTCGATGGAGAGACAAGAACGCTTCCCTACATGGGACGAATTTTGGAAGAAACTGACAGAGACCGACGTGAACAAGCATTCCGTGCTGTCAACGATCGTATTCTTCAAGATCAAGATCAGATTCAAACCATCTTCGATCGTCAACTTGATCTTCGACAGCAAATGGCTGTCAACTGCGGGTTAGACAATTATCGATCTCTTCGTTTTCGTCAGTTGGAACGCTTTGACTACGGACCGGAAGAATGTCTCCAGTTCCATGACTCCATCGAAAAAGTGGTCATGCCACTGATCAAGGATCGCTTGGAAAGACGTAGAGAACAGATGGGCCTCGAAAAACTGAGGCCTTGGGATACCGCTGTCGATCCCATGGGTAGATCTCCACTGAGACCCCTCGAAAAGGGCACCCCATTGATTGATGGTTGCCGCCAGATTTTCGGCAAGGTTCACCCAGATCTGGAAGACATGTTTAATATCCTGATCGATGGAGATTTGCTGGATCTCGATTCACGTAAAGGAAAAGCACCTGGTGGTTACCAGGCCACATACCACGAGATACGTAAACCTTTCATTTTCATGAATGCTGCCGGCAAGCAGGGAGATGTTGAAACTCTTCTCCATGAGGGCGGGCATGCTTTCCATTCGATTGAGGCTCGTGATCACACTTTGATTGCCAATCGTCACGCTCCGATTGAATACTGCGAAGTGGCATCGATGGCGATGGAGCTTCTCGGAGCACCTCACCTCGACGTTTTCTACGGTGAGGGTGAAGAAGTGACAAGGGCTCGTATCGATCACTTGGAAGGTATCATCAGCCTGTTCCCTTGGGTGGCCATGATCGATTCATTCCAGCACTGGCTCTACACGACTCCGGGGCACTCCCGCGATGAACGTCGCCAAACCTGGCTCGGTATCATGGACCGCTTTGGAACGGGTCAAATGGACTGGACTGGCATCGAAGAAATCAGAGCACACCGTTGGATGAGACAATCTCATCTCTTCGGCGTCCCTTTCTACTACGTGGAATATGCGATTGCGCAATTGGGTGCTCTTCAGGTGTGGAGAAATCATCGGAACGATCCTGACGAAGCAATACGTTTGTATCGTAACGGGCTATCTAAGGGCAATACCGTGACCCTGCCACAGCTCTACAAGGAAACGGGTACCCGCTTCGATTTTTCTTATGATAATCTCTCAGAACTGATCGAAATGGTCAGGGAAGAAATTGAAACTCTTGAAAGTGCCATCGTTTGAAGGCCTTTTACGAATTTGGTAACGATAAATTTTCACAAAGGAAAGCGAGAATACTGATGAGTAAAACTCAGGAAATCTCCCGGTTGTGCTGTTCATTCCTCATTTTGATTTTGGCATACTTAACGCCACTCTCCACATTCGCTCAAGACGAAGGTGGTCAGAAAAAAGAAGAGAACGTAAAGAAAGCCAAAGTCGTCACGGACCCGGCTATCGCCAGCGTTCAGGCCTTCATCAAAAAGAATGTCGCAGACAAAAAGATTAATAAGGAAGTGGCGGGCTGGAAAAGTCGCCTCCCTAAATTCCCAACGACGAAGTTCACAGAGGGAACAACGTACATTTGGAACCTTGCCACCAATAAAGGCGATGTCAAAGTCCAGTTCATGCCCTCTGTCGCTCCAAACCATGTCGCAAACTTTATTTACCTCACTGAATTAGGTTTTTTCGACGACCTGAAATTCCACCGAGTCATCACAGGTTTCATGGCTCAGGGCGGGTGTCCACAAGGCAGTGGCCGTGGAAACCCAGGTTACCGATTCGACGGGGAATACGCCGCTGATGTAAAGCACACAACAAATGGACTCTTGTCGATGGCCAATGCAGGTCCAGGAACTGACGGGAGTCAATTCTTCCTCACCTTTGTTCCAACTCCATGGCTCGACGGAAAACATACCATTTTCGGTAAGATGATCTCTGGCGAGAGCACTCTCAAAGCTCTTGAGGCTTCTGGTAGTCGGGGTGGTCGCCCTTCCGAAGAATTGAAAATCAACAAAGCCACCATCACTGTCGTGGCTGCAAAAAAAACAACAAAGGTTCCGAAAGTAGGTCAACAATGAGTACCTCCGAAAAATCAATCCACTCCATGCGTGAGGCCGCAGAAGCTCTGAAAAGTTCGGGTGAAATTAACACCGAGGTCGATGGCTGGAGAACCTCCCTTCCTATGTTCCCGCAAACAGAACTCGAGGAAGGTGCAGAACTTTTTTGGGTTTTAGAAACCAATCATGGCACCATCAAAATTCAATTGATGCCTGACGTTGCCCCCAACCATGTGAGAAACACCATGTACCTCACAGAATTGGGTTTCTACGACGAACTGAGCTTTCACCGCGTGATCACAGGCTTCATGGCTCAAGGTGGCTGCCCTGAAGGAACTGGCATGGGAGGTCCCGGGTATCGATTTGCTGGAGAGTTCTCTCCGAATGCACGGCATGACCGTCGTGGCGTACTTTCAATGGCAAATGCTGGACCGAATACGGATGGAAGCCAGTTCTTCCTCACGTTCACCGCTACTCCACATTTGAACAACAATCACACCGTCTACGGAGTCGTTGTTGCCGGAGATCCGACACTGGAAGCCTTGGAATCTCGTGGATCAGGACAGGGTGCGACCAGTGAACCCCTCGTCCTCGTCAAGGCCAGCATCGAATAAATTTACATCGAATAAATCTACATCGAGTAAATCTACATCGAGCAGGTTTACAGTTTCGAAATTGTCGACAGATAAACCACTGCGGGGCACCTTTCCATTCAGGAAAGGTGCCCCGCTTCATTCGCCAAATACGGTTTTAAAGTCCCAAGGGACACGCTTAGTTATGCTCCGGATTATTGGGCAGCATCGACCATAACTGAAAGACAGAATCCGGGAGACAGCGAAGGCTATTTCGCCAAACATCCTTCACCTCCCACTGCATACAGCGGTGAGCCAGTCCTGAAATCAAAATCCACGCGCCCTGTTCTAATTCTGATTTCAGCTGTCTTTTTTCCCATCCTGATGCGCCACAAAAATACCTCACCTGATCGTCAGATATCAAACCCTCTTCTAAGGATTTAAAAACTTCATCCGGATGGGATCGGTAAACTCCTGGGGCGACTTGAAGAAACGAAGACGGGAGAGTTTCAACTGCATCAAATTCATCATTGACCGTAATCAGGGAGTAGCCAACAACTTGCTCAACGGGCCCCCCTACAAAAATAGGAGCTTCTATTTTCGGGACGGTGTGAGCATCCGGGAATATTTCTTGAAACGACTGCCCAGTAGGACGATTCAGAATCAAGCCCATCGCTCCTTCGAGTGGATCGTGATCAGTAATGAGAACGACCGACCTCGCAAACATAGGGTCGTCTTTTACTTTCAGAAAGGGTGTTGCGATCAAACAACATCCTGGCGCGATACGATCAGTCATCTCTACAAGCATTTCATCCAACCCACTTCGATGGAGACGTCTCCTTGTTCGTTCTCATTCCCCCATGAGTATCGGAGCCACTAATCGATGATGCAATGACACGAGGGAGATCAGATCTCTACGATTGTGGGTATAAATCGGAGTAATCACTTCGAGCGGAGATCCCTCTCGAAGATCCTGAAATCTTAAAGGAGCTTCCGATCCTGGAACATCGTCTGCGCAGCGAGGTATCCCCAACAACCTCTCTTCTGCGGTCACCAACCGGCAATTGGGCCACTTTTTTTTATAATGCCGACGAATGATGGGCAAGAGGTCGACAGATTGTGGCTCATTCTCGGTTTCCAACCCATGCCACTGAGCACGGTGCCTCAAAAAAGGCAGATCAAATCCGTCCCCGTTGTAAGTCACCACCGTTCGAAAAGACGCCATCCACTGATAAAGTCGATCGAGTTGTTTCCTTTCTGTGGAGACGTCACCTGAATACCATTGCCGGAGTCTCAAAGTGTCGTTTCTTCGATAAAGAATTCCGATCATCGCAGTCAGGGACCGATGTGCCATCAAGCCTGTGGTTTCAAGGTCAAGGAAAAGGGTATCTTCTGATGTCGCTGACAAAACCTCCTCCGGAATTTCTCCTTTGATCTGTTCATCGACTTCCAGAGGGATTGTTGGACAACGACGTGTCTTCGGCCTTCGACTTTCTGACTTGCGAATCATGCGACGTACTCGTTCGGAAGCAGATCGCTTCATCGCTGCCTCCCTCGACGCGATGTGAGACGGGCCACTTTTCGTATTTTTCTTTCCACTCGTGCATCCAGCAAAGGGGGCACTGGAATCATGGGGTTTTCGCAAGGTGCAGGGATCCCTTCCAGCTGAGGCTCGTAGGACTCCTTCCCTAATAATAGATGCAACAACCACCGTGTTGCTTCCTTAGGAAAAGGATACTCAAGGACTTCCGCTTCAAGAGCCGATTCAATCCGTGACGCTCCTGGAAGAACACATGCTGGACAACCTGCGGCACAAGGGCACTCTGTCACTGCTTCAAGAACATCCGACATCATCGAGAGATGTAGTTCATGACCTAACTCTGAATACCCGATACCTCCCGGGTAAAGATCGAAAATATGAATCAAATTATCATCGACATGATGATCGATGTCGCCCGGATCACACATAGCCCGCATCGCGAGTAAATCACGGAATAGTCGCGCCACACCATGCATGCCAGATCGTAAAAAGGCTGTCCCAAATCGTTCAGATTGAAGAACCGTGTCTCGATTGAGCGAAATCTCATGACTGACGGTATCCAATTCCAATGGAGGAAGATGAACTTCGCCATACCCGATATTTTCAGTCGAATGAAAACGCACTTTTTTATATCCCGTGAGTCGCGTTCGTACTTCAACTTCAGCAAGTCGAGATCCTGCACCAGGAACTTCTCGATGTGACCATTCTTCCGTCACCGTCACTTTTTTCTGTGTCAAAACCTGAGTGTAGTACCCTGTTTTTGTTCTACGAATTTTGACCAGGCAATTGACGTGGTCCATCTCCTCGACAATAAACGTTTCTGCTCTGTGGATATAAATCGCACCTTCATACAAACTGAGCATAGCAGCGACATAATCCAGTTCACCGATGACGTTTTCAGGACCCAACTCTAGAATCGTGAAATTTTCTTCACTTGCAGTACGTAATTTGACCTGAGTCGCTGGGTACTCCTCTCTCGCCAAATACCAGGCTCCACCTTCTTCGCGCAGTCTTTTTTCTTCCTGAAGAACAGTACACATCGCTGTCAGATCTTCGCCCAACAAATCACTATCTTCTCCACTCAATGGCAATTCATAGGCAGCACAGATCAGATGCCGGGCAACGATATAAGGGTTGTCGGTCTCGATGACCGCATTCTCAGGAGAACTCTCATGTAAGCTATCTGGATGACGAACAAACCACTGATCGATGGGATCCTGACCTGCGATGAGAAATACCAAGGATTCTCCCTGTCGCCGTCCTGCTCGCCCAGCTTGCTGCATGAATGAACAGACACTTCCAGGCCACCCCACGATGATGCAACCATCCAAACCTCCCACATCGATTCCGACTTCCAATGCACTGGTGGAAACGACCCCCCCCAATTGCCCATCAAATAGAGACGCTTCAGTCTGTCGACGTTCCGACGGGAGGTACCCCGCACGATAGGGTTCGATACGATCCGCAACCTCTTCCCTGTCTCTCGCCCCCTTCGCACGTTCCCGGATATACCTCAGGATCAACTCCACACTGTTTCGAGTTCTGGCAAAACAGATGGTTCTCAATCCACGTCGAACCAATTCTGGAAGAAGTTTGACGGCGACAGAAGTCGGTCCTCTTCGGGCCAAAGTTCCGTCCGGCTTTTCTATCACCGGAGGATTCCACAAAACCACTTCCTTATGACCTCTGGGAGAGCCGTCGTCCTCGATCACTTTGACATCTCTGCCAATCAATCGTGAAACATGCTCTCCTGGATTCTGGATCGTTGCACTCGCAGCAATAAAAGTGGGGTCAGATCCATGATGCCGGCAAATCCTTCGAAGTCTTCTCAGTACACTGGCGACATGAGATCCGAAGATACCTCTCAATGTGTGAACTTCATCGATGACGACATATCTCAAGTTCGCAAAAAATGCTCCCCAGCCACCATGATTAGGAAGAACTGATGCGTGGAGCATGTCTGGGTTCGTCAGAATGATTCTTCCCGACCTCCGTAAACGTCTTCTCAAAGTCGGCTCCGTGTCGCCATCATAAATACCGGTCTCAAGGGAGAGGCCTATACCATCGATCAAACCTCTGAGATGTCGATGTTGATCCTGTGATAAGGCCTTCGTCGGATACAGCAGCAAAGCATGTGCACCCGGTTCTTTGACCATGGCATCGATCACAGGAAGAGTGCAACAGAGGGTCTTTCCACTTGCAGTAGAAGACGCAATCACCACATCCTCTCCAGATAAACTCTTGGTCAATGATCGCGCTTGGTGTCGATAGAGAGGCCAAGTCCCCGAAGCCTTGAGGTGATCGATGATTTGAGGATCTAGGTCCGGGGTCGTCTGAGCAAACTCAGCATCACGAGCAGGAATTGCGTATCTCGAGACTAATTCTTCCGCGGATCCCATCCGCGCTTCTACCCCGTGAAGAACCTCCAGAGGAGTCGGAGCTGAGCCCTTTCTTTGCACACTGTTGACCGTAAAGCCGGAAGTAGAAGAGATCGCCTTATCAGCGTCATATATGGAAGCATCCGAGTTGGGGTTTTGATTCATAGAGGTCTCCTGTTCTCAAAATGGATCTGGGCTTCAGAACCTAACATATACCTAACATTCTTTCCAGAAGCAGCCCTTCGAAGCAGTGTTACCCCCGAAATAATGATCCATTTGGCAATTTGACGCTGTTCCGGTATGGTACGGAGGCACTCACCTCAATGGGGAAGACACGGTGATTTTTTGGCCGACAACAGCACATCGAAGTTCTTTTTTGGTCACTCCACCCGTGATCTCCAAATTGCTTTCAACCCTGCTCCCCAGAAATTATCCGCCATTTTTAAGCAGTATCCTGTGGGCGGGTGTAGAGCGCTCATTCTGCTCATTCTTCCACTCTTGGTGAGTGGTTGTGGCGGTGGCCCTGATCCACGACTCGCCGCCCCAGTGACAGCCCCCTTCGAAAATATCGAACAGTTGATCGACTCACGAAAAACAGCCCAAGCTCGTCGTCAGCTAGAACCCTATGCCAGTCCGGAGCAACCCAATTCCATCCGCGGACAAGCCCGCCTAGGTTTAGGTCGTTGCGCACTGGCCGAGAAAAATTTAGATGAAGCTTTTCGACATCTCGATAAAGCTCGGAAGCTTCTTCCCGAAGGCAAAATCCGAGCACGTGCACAACTTTATCTCGGTGAAGTTCTATTGAGAAAAAAAGCCGTCAATAGCGCACTTAACCAATTAGAAAGTGCCTTTGACAGGCTGGCTCGACGAGACCTTCGAACCCGGGCAGCATTTATGATTGTGAGAACCCTGGATGAATTGGATGATAAGGTTCCAACTCTTTACAGGGATGCCATGGGTGACGCTTACTTTCCGGAGTACTCCGGAATTTGGTCGACCCCTCGCCCGACCATCGAAAAATCTCCTGGACCTCCGCTCCCCGAAAAAACGACGGTCATTTCCAAGCCAAAGAAACTGACTCCGCCCAGAAGCCGAATCCGGTTGTACAAACGAAATCAATGGTCTGCAAAACCTGTTCGTAAATCATCCGTGAATCCGATGACTCGTCCTTTCCGCCTCACAGTGCATCACACTGCGGATCAATCTAATCTTGAATCTCTCGGCGCGAGTAATCCCCGTGAGTACCTTCAGAGATTACAGGGATACTGCCAAAATAATCTCGATTGGGGAGACATCGGGTATCACTACCTGATCAGTAAAGACGGACGAATCTGGGAAGGTCGCCCGATGAAATATCAGGGAGCCCATGCGGGAAATCACTCTCTCAATCGCGGTAATATTGGCGTGGCCCTGATCGGAAATTTTGACAAAATTCGACCGAGTACTGCTCAAATCCGAAGCCTTCAGCAACTGATAGAAGACCTTCGAACCCTCTACAAAATCCCTCCTAGTAAAATTTTTGGTCATGGGGATCTGAAAGAGACGGGTTGCCCAGGCACCTATCTCAAAGATGTACTTGGGGAATTGATCCGCCGAATGGACGATAAGTAATCGACTCAGGAGTGGTCATATCCACAATCCTGAAGTCTTTTCCGTCAGTTCACCCACCGTTGGAATCAATCGGTTGTTTACTGTTCTCCGCAAGATGGTTATTTTGACCCACAGAGGAATTTTGATCTCGAGGTCCCCTGTCGTTTCAGGAGTCCGGGATCGAGTCCAAAATCCTTCGAGGATAGGAGTCGCTATGATCTTCGGTTTCTTTGGTAAGAAGAAGCGGGAAGAAGAGCGTCGTAAGAATGAACGGGTACGCAAAGAATTAACGACCGAGCGAGAAGCCTTGGAGACCGAACTTGAACTTCTGGAAAAGAAGTTAAACGTAGAACTGGGCTCCTCGGATGGTGACCGAACCACGACCCTGAGTCGTTATCCTCGTCGCATTGTCGAATTGAGGATCCAGATCGATGCCATCAATCGAAAACTTAAACAGATCCCCGACCCCGACGAATGATAGATATCAGTTCGTATTTTTTCCCGTGCGGGGTTGTCGTATAAACTCTGACTCGTGAACACATTTCCATCGATGGCATGAGACATGCATTTCAGTACGATTTATTCATCCGCCGTGGAATCACTCTTCGTATCCTCGCCTCTGTAGGCACTACGACGACGGGAATACTCACCCGCACTCATTCCAAATGTGCTCTCCACGTCCCCGTTTTCACCCGTAATGTTTTCGTGAATTCTTTCAAGAAAAGGGACACACCAACCACACCCTGTTCCAGCACCGAAACATTGGGATAACTGCGACGGTTTCACGGGTTTAGTTTGGCGTGTGAAATTGACCAGCTTTCTCATGGAAACATGAAAGCAGTAGCAGACCTTATCGTCGAGTTTCACAGATAGCTCTCTTTCATAACCAGAGTCGTCTTGCTGGAATTTTCGCCGGAAAGGCGGATGATATCAGCATCCCCGGTATCATGCACGGACGAGGTGCACAGGGAAACCGCCCTCGAATTGGAGGCCCATGGATTTGATAGACCTACGTTCAGACACGGTAACCCACCCCACGGAAGCCATGCTCGATGCCATGAGATCCGCCCCTCTCGGCGATGACGTCATGGGTGAAGACCCCACCGTCAATCAACTGGAGAAGGAAAGTGCTCTTCGCCTCGGTAAAGAAGACGCCATTTTTGTCCCCTCAGGGACGATGGCAAACAGCATCGCTATCGGTGCACAAACCCGACCTGGTGATGAAATGCTTCTTCTGGAAGACAGTCATATCTATCTTTACGAAGCCGGTGGATCTGCGCGTCTCTGGGGCGTTCACCCTAGACCACTCACCTCAGTGAAGGGTTGCATTGATGTCGCTGATATTCATGCGCGTATCAGGCCTGATGACCCACATCAGCCTGTGACCTCTTTGGTTTGTCTAGAAAATACTCACAATATGTGTGGTGGGCTCGTCCTGACTCCGACGCAAGTCGCTCCCATCGTAGAAGCAACCCAAAAATACAACCTCAAACTCCATCTAGATGGGGCCCGGCTTTTTCATGCCGAAGTCGCTCTCAATACACCTGCCGAAGAAATCGTGAAAGATTTCGATTCTGTTTCCTTTTGTCTTTCCAAAGGATTGTCCTGCCCCGTCGGGTCGATGCTGTGTGCCGACAAAAAAACGATCGCAGAGGCTCGTCGATTAAGGAAATTGCTGGGCGGAGGAATGAGACAAGCTGGAGTTCTCGCCGCGGCAGGGCTGCTCGCTCTGAAGGAAGGCACCGCACGCCTCGCAGAAGACCAACAACGATGCCAGAGACTTGCCGAGGGACTCGCGGCACTTCCGGGAATTACAGTGAATCCAGCTCCGATCCAATCGAACATTCTGTTCATGTGTCGGGAAGGAGCCAGCCCGGAAGACTATCAAAACCATGCGTCCTCGCTGGCAGAAAAAGGAGTCAAACTCTTCGATATCGGAGAAAGAGGCCTCAGAGCCGTCGTGCATCGTCAAATTGACGATTCTGCTATTGAACGCGCTCTGGAGATATTTAGCGCTGAATTTAGTTCCTGATATCCTTCCGAACTCTGATCTCGGAACGGTACTGATGGGGTGGAGATGGAGAGTCTCCGAGAAACCCCTCCCAGCACCCTCATCCGGGCCTGAGAGGCCTTTGACGTCCACAGGTGTGGTCACCGAGACGAGGAGTAAACCGGTCGAATCCGGTCAGCGTGTTATACTCCTCACGAGGGCCTTCTGGCCCGATCTTGACCGCTAGTCCCGAGCTGATGGAGGGTACATGCCTCCATTGGACGTGTTGGAGAAGCCATGTGTTCTGCCGAGAATAAACCTGATCGAGATGCCACTGCCGGTGAGAGCGAAGAAATCGCTCTCGTCCGTCAGGCGATGGCGGGTGATGTATCAGCGTTTACCGAATTGGCAGAACGAATTGCTCCACTCGTCCTAGGAATGGCTCGAAGAAAAGTCGGTCGAGAAGATGCCGAAGATCTCGCACAAGAAGCGATGCTTCATCTGTGGAAGTCCTTACCCAAGATCAGAGAACCGCAGGCGTTCTTTGGCTGGCTTACCCGGCTGGTACGTAACCGTGCCCATCGCTGGATCGAACGCCGCCAACGAAAAACTGTTGTTCTTGAGGAAGCCCGTCACGAGTTGTTACTCAGGGCTCAAACACGATCTGAGGCGGATGACTTCACCGAGGCTGGAGAATCAGAGTCACGAGAATGGCTCGAAAGTCTCCCCGACGAAATGCGGTTGGCCCTCACCTGGAAATATGTTGATGGTCACGATTACGAGACCATTGGCGAAAGACTCTCCCTCTCCTTTCATCAGGTCGACTACCTGATGCGACGAGCCCGAAAGGCTCTGAAATCCAGACTTGATGCCCAAAAGACATCGAGTCCAGACCGATCGAATGGAGGACGAGGATGAGCGCAGATTCACTCTTTTCACTACAAAGTTGCCCCACCATCGTTGAAGCTTTGCCACGCTTCCTCGACGGAGAATGTGGCCCCGTAGAAGAATCACGTGTCGCCCAGCATTTGGAGTTGTGCAGTCGATGCCGCCTTGAGCACAATCGACTCGCTCAAGACTGGCTTCAAACTATATCTGCTGTCAACGGGGTTCAATCCTCTGACGCACAACGCTTGGTCATGGCCCTCGGTGACCAACTTCCTCCCCAAAGCCCCATCCCAGCCAGCGATCCGTCTCCACTTGAAACCCCAACAAGTGCAAGTTCTGGCCGTTGGTGGAGTATCGCCGCCTCATTCATGTTGGCGGCACTTCTGTTTTCAGGTTTGGAGAACTCTACGACACCCTCCGACCCGCAACCCGCAATGATGGCCATGACCCTCATACGAGGGGACATCGATGCCAGTGGACACTTGGACTGGGGTGATCTTCAGGGTTTGATCGATTTCCTCCAGGAAGATGGTCCCGCTCCCCGTTGTCTCGCAGCAGGTGATTTCGACGACGATGGGGTCATCACCATCGATGATTCTGTTCTCGCTCTGGCCCACCTCACTGAAGGTGCAGGACTCGACTCCACCATTCTCTACAATCAAGGGCATCAAAACGCTCTCCCCTGTTACGAACTTTGTCCCTGAGATTTAAGAAGGACTCCATCGAATGATGCCGAAACTCAGTTTTCTGTTCATGATCGTGTTGCCACTATGGTGGCTACAGGCGATGCCTGTGGAAACTCGAACAGATGATCCGGCTTCTTCTCGGGTTGTTGAGGCGGACGCAACAGAAGAGAAACCTTTCGTTCTTTTGGCAACAGTTCACAACTATGGTTATGTCGAACCGTGTGGCTGACCGAAGCGAAAAATCAAGCTCGGCAGTTTGTCGAGACGCCTCACTTACTTGAACTCACTGAAATCTGAAGGCATTCAGCCCTTCATCGTAGATGGCGGAGATTGGCTCTTCCATCTGAACAAGTTGCATTCGAATCCGCTGGTCAAAAAGCAGATGGATGAAAAGGCCCAGTTATTGATCGATGCATACAATCGATTTGGTACGGCAGCCGCTTGTCTAGGAGAGCATGACATGGCTCTGGGTCTCGATCGCTTGATCGAACTCAATGAAAAAATGAAGTTCCCTCTCCTCTGTGCCAATCTTTCACGAGAAGATGGAACAAAGCCTTTCTCCGGTAGCACTCTTCTGGAGAGCCAGGGACGTAAGGTATTAATGGTGGGTGCGATCCAAATTCCCAATGACCGATTCATTGGCAAATACTGCCCAAAAGCATCCTTTACCGACCCTGTCGAAGCCATCAAATCAGAGATTGCTCGACAAACAGAAAAGTACGATCTCTGTATTGTCTTAGGACATATCGACAGAACAGATGTCGACAGACTCGCGGCCGAGGTTCCTGAAATAGATGTGATAGTAGAACCCAATTCTATCTCACGAACGGAAACGACCTGGGTAAATGATGACATTAAAGCGACCGTCAATGAGGGTTGCGTCATGCTTAAGCCCAGTGGTCAAGGTTCAGAGATGGCGCGTGCTGACCTATGGCTCAGAGCTGATCGCCAACCTTGGTTTGATATCTGGAATGAAGAAGCTCCACCAGGAAGCAATATTGCAGATCTCTCGATTGCTGCACTTGCTCCTCACATTGGTCGACATCCTGGCATGGAAAAAATTGTTCAGGGTTTCGTGAGGTCTACTCGCTTTAAAGACCCTGGAGACATCGACCTTTCATTCAAACCTGTCACGAACTTTCTGGGAGCGACGACTTGCTCAGGGTGTCACCCTCAGCAGGCAGACTTTTGGAAGAACACGGGACACGCAGATGCGTATCAGACACTCGTCGATACGGGCGACCAATTTCGCTACGACTGCATGCCCTGTCATGTCACCGGTTATGGAGAAACCTTTGTCGATGCCCATGAACCGGGTCGCTGGAAAGACGTTCAGTGTGAAAGTTGCCATGGAAACAATCCCCGTCATCCCATTCAGCCCAAGGCCTTTCCGTGGCCAAAGCTGGACGTGAACAATTGCTGGGCTTGCCATAATCCGAATGAGACTAGGGTCGCTTTTGATCCAGCAGAAGCCTTACCAAAGGTTTCCTGCCCGCCCATGAAAAGAAATTAAAGACTCGAGATTGGAAATTGAAACGATGAAAACCTCGATGCTGAGATCCGCACCCAAGTTGTTGGCCATCTTCGTTCTGGCAGCTTTGGTACTGCCTGCACTCGTTGAAGATAGTCCATCTGCTGAAGCAAAATTAGGGACGACATCAGAAGTCAAAAGCCGTCCCCTCATGGGTGACGATGATGCTCCTACAGTCCCCGATTCAACGCCATCCGCCGAAAGTCAGAACCTGTTTCTGGTCTATTCGGTAAACAATGTGGGTTACATCGATGTCTGCGGCTGCAAACGCAAAAAAGTACGCCAAGGGTCGCTCACTCGTAGGGCGTCTTACCTGAAACAGGCAAAATTCCATCATGATAATATTTGCTTACTCGATGGAGGAAACACTCTGTTTGGCCCCGACGATGGCAAGGCCAAAGACTTTGAGAAGAAGCAGTTGAAGGAAAAAGCCAAGTTGATTGTCGAGTCCTACAATCGCATGGGCTACCAATCGATGCTGGTCGGCCATCACGACATCACACTCGGCCTCGAAATCTTGCAAGAGTGTGAAAAGATGGCAAAGTTCCCCTTCCTCTCTGCAAACATGCGTTACAAAGATGATAACAGTAGAGTCTTTGCCCCCACTACCGTGGTCGAATGCAAAGGTCTCAAAGTGGGTGTTTTAGGACTCACGATCGATACCATTCCAGAATACTATCTTGAGCGAGCAAACCCTGACCGTCCTCTCGTCCTGACAAAAGCGATCGATGAGGCAAAAAGCCTTATCCCCGAGTTACGATCTCAGTGTGATATTCTTGTTCTCCTCTCCGCCAATTCTGCAGAAACCAACCGAGAGATTGCGGCTGCCGTACCCGGCATCGACGTCATCGTTGACCCTCTGATCGAATTAGGAAATCACAAAGTCTGGGTTGACGAAGAACTCAGTATGGAACAACTGGGTGAAACCTTGATGGTACGCACAGATGCCCAAGGTGCTCGGCTCGGTACTCTCGATATCGACTGGATAGACGGAGGCAGACCGATGGTCTCCCTCTCTTTCGATAGTGCTCCACCTGCTGGACGCTCTACATACTGGTACGAGAGAGCCTCTATGGAACCGCACCTACTGGAAGACCCTGACATCATGGGTTTGGTGGAGGCCTTCAGAAAAGGATCCGCCTTCGTCAATATCGATGCTCTTCCAGAACTCCCCCACAAGGACAAGTATTTGACGGCGAGCACCTGCTCGATGTGCCATGTGGAGCAAACCGATTTCTGGAAAGGTACAACCCACGCTGATGCTTTTGCAAGTTTGGTGGAAACAGGTGATCAGTGGCGTCAGGACTGCATCGCCTGTCATGTTCTGGGTTACGGACAAGCCTTTATCGCTCCAGAAGAAGCGGAACCCTACAAGAATGTACAGTGTGAAAACTGTCATGGACTGAATCCTGGGCACCCTCAAGACCCCGTAAATCACCCTTGGGGTGCCGTCAAGGAGACCTCGTGCCTCACATGCCACAATAAAAATCAGACTCGTATCGACTTCGTCTTTAGCCGTGAACGTCGCAAAGTGGCGTGTCCTCCGCTGAAAAGAAACTGATCCCCTCCTCAGACTCACACCTCGCAAAGAGGCCTGCCCAACCGGGCAGGCCTTTTTTTTGTAATTTACCCAAAATCAGGTGAATATTCCTCCTGTGATAACGTTATTCCTGTGCCAAGGGCTCACAAGCAGTCCAAGGCAGACGTGGCACCTTCGAAAGAGAGAATGAACGATGACAAAGAATTCAAATGCCCGAAAATTTACCACTCAAGGTGTAGGGCTCATCTTGGTACTGCTCTTCCTCGTTGGAGGATGTGTCAGTGCGTCTGGTGGAAGTGAACGCTACAAAGAGTTGGTCGTAAAGGCCGAATGGGTCGACGGTGTCCCCGAATTTGTAGGGGATCGGCCCGGTGGCGACGAGCGTGTGATCAGTATTCAAGTCCGCAATCCATCCGGTATCGATCTGGATACTCGCAAATTAAGAGCTCTTCTCGCAGCTCGCGTTGAAGAAGACGGTTGGACAGTCACTCGTGACCCCGGAGAAGCCCTCTACGATCTCACCGCTGTCGTCAAGTTTTGGGGACGTAATGAAAACCTTCCTGACGATTCCAGCAAAATGGGACAACTCTTCGGAACCGTAGCAGGAGCCGCCATCGCTAAAAATCAAGTTCGTGGCAAAGGTGACTCCACTCGTGAAAATAGTGTCATTGCTGGAGCCATCGTCGGCTCTGTTCTCGGTGAAATGCTGGACCGTAAGACTCGTAGCGAAGCGTTTTCAATGATCATCGAAACCAGAATAGATGAAACTGTTGGTGGAACTGTCAGCAAAGAGCTCAAAGATAACTCACGAAAAGCGGGAGGAAGTGGAACCGCTGGGTTGCACGGCGACAACACAATTACCGCAGGCTCTGACGTCAATAAAACCCGTATACAGCAATCCTATGAAACGTTGAGCAATACGGTTCGGATCAAAAACACTCTCATCATCACTGCGCGCCAACGAGCCCTTACTGAAGAGATCGCATTACCCGCGGTCGAACAACGCTTGGAACGTATTATCCCAGAAATTCTGCCATAGATCCGCTCTACAATTTGTAGATAGGATTCAATAGCTCATCAACTCGTCCGAGATTTATCATCTCGGACGAGTTGATTTTTTGGAGTGTACTCATTGTTGATCTTTGAAAATCGTGCTGCTCATGATAGGACGACTCGATCAGGGAAGCGGTCCCAGCATCCGTAGACTCTGATCTTTCACAGACGAATCCAGTCTTGCCAGCGATATCCTCATCAGCGGAAAATACTTCTCTAATCGACTGAGACCGTCAATCGCTGTAGCTCTTCCATAAAATTGTCGAACTCCCCATCACTTCCTGACCATAAGAAGGCCTGGAGCCAGCCTTCTGAATTCGGGGGTATCCATAATTTTTCGGTATCGACGCCATCAGACTCAGTAAACCGAAAAGTAAATGCAGGCGGGCCACCTTTTACCTCCCCTCCTGCAGAGAGAACAAGATTTTTTGCTTCCGCATATCGCCGATCAATACGATCTCTAAACTGTTGGACGTCAAATCCTTCCAGTTTATCGGCGAGGGAAAACAGCCCACGAATCGGCGGAGTACAGGGAGTCTCTGCGATCTGTTCAAATTTTCGGTAACGATTCAGATCTAAATAGCCTTGAAGCGGTTGAACTCGATGCCAAAAGTCTTTGCGAACGAATGCCATCGACCAGACAGTGTCGCCTCCAAACTGCTTAGAGCTGACTGTGACAACCACCTGGGCTGATTCTGGAAATTGAAAGTAGGGCAATGCAGAAACCGCATCAACGATATGACACCCGCTCACGTCGCAGAATCGGGAATCATTCGTTTCATGAAGAACGCCAAAGGCGAGGTCTGAGTCTTCCGAATGATGGACTTCAGCAACACGGTGACTGAACCCCCCCTCCGTACACACTCGAACAGTGCCTCCGAAGGTTCGAATCACACTTTCTATGGCAAGAGAGCCGCTGAGTGGCAAGAGAAGAATGTCCCAATCGATGGAACGAAGGTGGAAGATGGAGAAAAGAGAGGATTGGACTTGCCGATATGCTGTGCGGAATGCAGCACTTCTATGATGAGTATTCTCATTTGGATTGGGCCAAAATCCCATTTGAACTCGATTCCAAGAGCACTCTCAAGCCAGAGCACTCTCATGCCGATGACGCTCCCCCATGCCGATGACGCTCCCCCATGCCGATGACACTCCCCTAAGGTGTGTGAAGTTTAACTGTATAAAGACTGGATGGCTAGCACACGGATATGCTGTCAAACGGCGGATCGTGGCTCGGTTAAGTTCAACAAGCCATAGACCTTTTAACCGTCGATCTTAAGTTCAATAGATAAACTTGTTTAAGAAAATCCGAATACAACGGTAATAAACAGTGACCGCAAGAAGTTATCACGAAAACAGTTCATGTAGAATTACATACAAAATTGTTATGAACATCACTATACTTAATGCTCATTAGATTGCTCTTGTGGGAGGGCTAATCCATTGGGATTCAGTGATGTCATAAAAAGTTGCGACAGGTTGTTCTTGGATTTCATTCCGAAGAGTACTTGCATCTTATTTTCACGATTACAAAACAACGTTAGAGTTCCTCGATATCCGGCTTCAAACCTCAAAGTCGCCGCTATGGCTTTGATATCGCTGACTTTTATTCCAGCTTGTAGTTCCGACAACAAACAAAAGCCGATATCTAATTCTAAACTTGAATTAAACACACCATTCGATAAAGAATCCCTACCCCAGAATGTTGCTGATCATACAAAAACAGCCGTCGATCCTTGGCTCGTAGACGTAACACAGCAAAGTGGAATTGATTTCACATACAAGATTCATATCGAAACAGCAGGCCCCCTGATTGCCGCAGTGGGATCAGGAATAGCAATTTTTGACGCCGATGGTGACTCCGATCTTGATATCTATTTAGCCCAAGCGAGCGATACCCTGCCCAAAGGAACTCCGAGTAAAGCGGGAATGAATAGATTTTTCGAACAGGTCGCTCCGATGAAATTTATCGACTCTACCGAAGGCAGTGGTCTCGCAGACGAAGGCTTTACGATGGGAGTGGCGTCTGGTGACTACAATAATGATGGACTTCCTGACATTTACGTGTGCAACAATGGCCAAGATCATCTCTATAAAAACCTCGGAGGAGGACAATTCACTAATGTCACCATTGAAGCGGGCATAGATATTCAAGGCACTTCTGTCTCCGCAGGCTGGTTGGACTATGACCTCGATGGAGACCTTGATTTATACGTCACTCAATACGTCGAGTATGACATTACTACTCAGTGTACTGACGCTGCTGGAAGGAAAGAATTTTGTGGGCCAAAAGCGTTTCCGCCATCTAAGGATGTCCTATTAAAGAACACCGGTGACGGTAAGTTCATTGACGTATCAACAGAATCCGGAATTAATAAAATTGCAGCGGCTAGTCTTGGCATTGTTTTTCTCGATCAGAACGCAGATGGCTTGATGGACATCTATGTTGCCAATGACGCATACGCGAATAACCTCTATGTAAACCAAGGTGACGGAAAGTTCGTTGATTTGGCACCGATATTAGGGGCCGCTTTAAATATGAACGGACAAAAAGAGGCCGGCATGGGAGTCATTGCCGCAGATTTTGACAATGATTCATTCCTGGATTTATTCGTGACGCACCTCGTCATGGAAAGTAATACTTTTTATAAGAATCTTGGACCCAATATTGGATTCAATGACACCACAGGGCAATCGGGATTGGCAACCAGCAGCATGCCCTTTACAGGCTTCGGAGTGAGTGCCATGGACCTAGAACTGGATGGGGATCTCGATCTTTTCATTGCGAATGGCAAAGTCACTCGAGGAGACTCCATATTCAAATGTAATACACCACCACCCTTGACTGAATATTCGGAACCAAATCACATATATCTGAATGACGGATCCGGGAAATTCAAAATAGACAACAATCCACTCTGTGAGTTCTCAAAAGACGTCAGAACCAGCAGAAGTATTGTTCATGCGGATCTGGATCGGGATGGAGATCTTGATCTCATTGTATCTAATGTGCAGGAACCCACCCAAATCTTTAGAAATGACGCGCCGAGATCAGGTCAATGGCTCGTCGTCGACTTGCTAGGAATAAAAGGGGGGCCCGTCACAGAAGGTGCCACTGTTATGGCCCAAGACGGCGAGGAATTGATGACGAGAACATTCACGACCTGTAAAGGTTACGCATCAGCATTCCCTGCTGAAGTTCACTTCGGAGCCGTAAATCCAGGAAACAACATTGAAGTGGTCTGGCCTGGAGGAATACGTGAAAATTTCAACATTGAGAAATGGAATCAAAGAGTTCAGTTGACCTATGGAGAAGGAGAAAAAAAGTGACCCATCAAATAAATCCTTTTCTACAATTGAGGATTCTAATTTTATTAGTCATTTTTTCTTCGATTTTCATTACTACGAAATCCTTTTCTCAAATCACCCAAGAAGATATTCAAACTCTCACCTCTGGAGAAATCGCTCTGCCTGTTAAAAAAGCGATTTTAGGGAGTTACTCCTTTGCGAAGGACTCGCCCTCAGACTTCAAAGTGCAACTTCAACTCGCCAAAGTCTTGGCCAGTCACGATTTGCACAAATGGGCCCAACTTCAATACATGGAGGCTATCAAACTCAATCCAGATAACATGGAAGCCCACTACTTAAACGGAATCAGCCTAGAGCTTTTGGGCGAATCGGAATCTTCTCTTGCCGAATATCAAAAGTGCGCTGTCCTCGACCCTGACTACGCCCCTCTCTCTTTCAGGATCGGAGAGTTATTAGGCCGAGCAGGAAAGATTGAAGCATCTGTGGAGTACTTGAAGAAATATCTTCAAAGACGGCCTGATTGCGTAGCGGGACAGCGACGACTTGCACAAAGTCTCGTCACTGCCGAAAGGTACACTGAAGCTAAGGAATACTTATCTAAGGTTCTCTTGGTTCACCCGAATGAAAAAATAAGCCTCACCTCTATGGCAACAGTCCAATTACGATTAGGTAATATGGAAGAGCTTGCCGAGTACCAAAAATTGCTGACAGAAGACGGTGTAGAAAATATCGCCTTCTCGCTCATAGATGCACTTGAGTTCAATGTGGAATTACTGAATAAAAGCCCTAATATTTGGATAACTAAATCTGAAGAGTTCGACAAAACAAAACAATTCAGTTGCGCAATTGTATGCCTAAAAATTGCGAATGAAGGACGCCCTAATGATCCCGTTGTCCTAGACCGCATTGGTAGAAATTACTTTCGCTTGGGGAAATATAGAAAAGCGGTGCGATACTTTAATCGCAGTCTCAGTATCGACGGATCGCGAACGATCACGCTTCACAATAGAGCCTTGGCTTTCATCGAAATTGGAAAGATTCAAAGTGCAATCCAAGACGTCGAATTAATCTTCGTCTTAGAACCTGATAACAATAGGTCTTCCGCACTTAAGAAACAGTTAGACGCCGTGAATCGAGATCGTCGATGATCTTCAGCCCCAAATTTTACTTACCCATCATTATTCTAGTCATGACTCATTTGTTACTGACAGGCTGCTCACCCAATGAGCCGCTTCCCCCAGTATCAAAACTGCGCCCAGAAACGAGTATTGATTCTTTACAAAAAGAGATGATTTCTAAATTCGAAGCTCTGGCTTTAAGATCTCCAGATAATGCCACTTCACGTGGGAAGTATGGATTTGCTTTATTCGAGAATGGAGCATTTCAAGAATCTTTAGATGAGTTCAAAGCAGCAGCTCTTCTTGATAAGAACAATCCACTATGGGAGTACCGCACGGCACGATCTATCGCTATGTTGGGGAACATTGAAAGCGCGAACGAAAAACTAGTTCAACTTTGTAAAAAGTTCCCTGAGTACCTTCCAGCACGTCACTACTTAGCAACAAGTCTGCTTGATTCTGGAAGCCCTGGAAAAGCTCGCGAACAAATAAATCAATGCTTGGCACTCTCTCCTAATTCTTTCCCGCTCAAAACAACTCTTGCAGAAATTTCACTCGAAAGCGGTCAGCCTGAAGTAGCACTTGAAATTCTTACTCAGATTACGAATTCTGACAGACAAAGTCCCTACCCGTTTTATCTTCTAGGAAAAACTTATCTAATTTTACAAATTGCAGCCACGAATGATATTGAGAATATTTTCAGAAACTCTTTAGATTCCGAGAGAGTCATTCTTAAAGACAAAACAGAACGCTCTATGAAAGGCTTGAAAACAGGCCTTCAAGTAGAGGTCAAAAATTGTTTATTAAGCCTGCAACGGAAAGATTGGAATCAAGCGACCGTTTCGATTCAAAAGGCATACAAGCTGTACCCGAATGATTTTCAGGTTCTAGGGCTATTCGCTCAATGCCTTCACATCAATGGACGCACGAATGAAGCGTTCACATTGATTCAGAAGATTCCTCTGACGTTCCGAAATACCCAAATCAATCTATTACTAAAAGACATCCGCAAGAAACTCAACGGATAGATTCGTGTCACACCAGTAAGAGCGCGATATTCACGGGTTCCCACTCAGTGCGCCTCACAACAGTGCGCCTCACAACAGTGCACCTCACAACAGTGCACCTCACATCAGTCGCGACGATGCTCTTTTCTCAGTTGTGCTCTCTGAGCAGCTTCCTGGAATCTTCTTTTCTCTTCCTCTGAGGAAGGAATAAGTTCAGGGACTTCAACAGGATTCTTTAGGTCATCGAGAGCGACAAAGGAAAGATATGCACTCGACGTATGGGTAATATCTCCAGTTCGAGGGTCTTCACCTTCAACTCTGACACCGATTTCCATCGAACTTCGTCCGGTATAGTTGACCATCGCCTTCAAGATCATAAAGTGCCCACCAGGAATCGGAGCCAAGAACTCTACATTATCCATCGCGGCTGTCACCACCGGCCTTCTACAGTGACGCATCGCGACCATTGCGCAGGCAAGATCCATTAAATGAAGAACTTTTCCACCCAATACATTGCCATGGCTATTGGTATCGTTCGGTAAGACAAGTTCTCTCATCTCCACGGAACTCTCCTGTGGATTTTTTTGACTTCGGCTCATCGCAGGATCCCTTTCCAGAGATGGTTCAAGATTGATGGCATCGCTTAATTCGCTCGAGGTATTCGTCTCGTTCCATGCAATTGGTGATCTGAGTAGAAGATAAACCCATTTTCCTCGCCGCCATCACACCGTATTGAACATCTTTTAATCCATGGGTGGAATGGGCATCCGGATGTATTCCAACATCTAATCCGAGCTCTTGTATTCTTCTTCCCCAACGCCAATCCACATCCAGTCGTCTGGGATGTGCATTCAACTCAACGATAACACCCTCTTCGGCAGCCACTTTAAGGAGATGATCCATATCAATCTCGTAGCCATCCCTTTGCAGGAGCAATCGTCCAGTAGGATGTCCCCAAACAGTCGTACAAGGATGCCGAAGCGCTTTTTCTATTCTGGCAGTCTGATCTTTACGAGACATACTGAAAGAAGAATGCACGCTCGCCACCACATAGTCGAGTCTCTCTAATACTTCATCTGGATAATCCAGAGATCCATCTTGAAGAATGTCACTCTCTATTCCTTGAAGAATCGTCAATTGAGGGAACCCTTTTCGAAGTTTCTGGATCTCAAGAAGTTGTTCCGCCAGCTGCTCAATGCTTAACCCGCCGGCATAGGCCGCCGTGCGTGAATGATCTGCTGTTCCATAATAACTCCAGCCCATATCAGACGCGGCCTGCACCATCTCCTGCAAAGTCGCCTTACCGTCCGACCATGTCGAGTGGCAATGGAGTACTCCTTGAATTTGATCTGCCGTAACAAGTTCATTCCATGATTTCTTCTCAGCGAAGAGTTTTTCTGCCCATTCGATTTCTCCGTTGTCCTCCCGGAGTTCAGGAGGGATCCATGCAAGATCCAATAGGTTAAAAATATCTTTCTCTTCTGGAGTTGAAAGGGCCTCACCCGCTTCATTCCAGAGACCATATTCGTTCAACTTCCAACCTCTATCTCGGGCTCGCTGCCGAAGACGAGTGTTGTGCTCCTTACTCCCGGTAAAATAATGCAGTGCTGGGGCAAATGATTTCGGCTCAATAACCCTCAGGTCTACGCCCATTCCTTCTTCTGAAATCACGCGAGATTTTGTCTCGCCCTCTGCGAGCACCTCTTTGATACCCTCCGTCGACAGAAAAGCTTGGCGGACTGCTTCCGGCTCTAAACTGGCAACAAGGACATCAATATCACCGATCGTTTCTCTATTACGTCGCATAGAACCCGCGATTTCAGCCTGCGTGACTCCTTGCGCATCTTTAACAGAAGCCAAAAATCTTTCGGCAACAGACTGGGCATTTGGAATCAATGATCGCCCCGAGAATCGACGAAGATTATTGATACCTTTGAGAATGGAATTCTCTGAGGTCTTCCCGAAACCTGGCAAAGACTGAATCAGTTCTTCCTTGCACGCTTTCTCTAGATCATCGATGGTCTCAATTTCGAGCTTCTCGTAGATCGCTCGAACTTTCTTGGGCCCCAAGCCCGCAATTCTTAATAGTTGCAGAAGAGACTCTGGGATGAGGGCGCGTATCTCGGTTTCTGCTTCACTCTGACCATCCTGTACAAGGTCCTCAATAATGGAGGCGAGACCTTTTCCTATGCCTTGTATAGAAGAGACGTTCCCATCTCCTACCAACTGAAAGAGATCTCCCTGCCAATTTTCTAATGCCCTTGAACCATTGACGAAGGCACGCACTTTAAAAGGACTGGATCCCGCAATCTCAAGAATGTGACCTAATTGCTCGAGAGTGCGCGTGATCTCTGCTTTCCCAATACTGGATTTTTCAGACATGATCCCACCTTTTCTTATTTTCTGTTTGCTCCTCGATTCTTGATTCCAAAGCTGAAATCCATAAGGAGGCCACATCTACACCTGTGGCTTGCTCTATTCCCGATAGTCCAGGCGAACCATTCACCTCTAGAATGACCAGTCCATCTGGCCCTTCAACGATGTCCACTCCAGCACAATTCAGTCCCAATTCATGGGTCGCTCTCAGTGCGAGTTCCGACATTCCCTCTGAAACTTCAACTGCACGAGAGGTCCCGCCCCTTGCTAGGTTTGATCTAAAATCACCCGGAGGAGCTTCCCTTTGCATTGCTGCCACGACTTGACCATCTACGACCATCACGCGTGTGTCGATCCCCTGACAAGGAATGTATTTTTGTAAAACAAACTCCCGTGACTGGAAAAGAATGCTTTGCATCATCGAGACAGCGGCCATCTCACTTTCCGCCAAGATAGTGCCTTGCCCTTGAGATCCATGGAGTGGTTTGATCACGACGGGGAGCGGGCCCAGTCTTTGAAGAGAAGCGGCCAATTGATCGAGGTCTCTCACCAACTCTGTTTCCGGAACTGGGAGACCTGATTTGGATAGGATTTGGAGCGTTTCGAATTTATCTCGAGCAGTTTCCAGAGCGACCACGTTATCCAGTAACGGAACACTCATGGACTGTAACGTTTTTCCAATAGCGATCGCCAACCCTTGCAACTGAGTTCCTAGCCGGAGAATTCCACAACTCACATGGGGCAAAGGCTCACCCCTGTATCGTAAAAATGGTTCCGAAGTGTGAATTGAAAATCTCAGTACATCGAGGAGCAAAACTTCATGCCCTAAGGATTCACCCGCCTTGAGAATTCTCTGGCAGGTATGAAGTTCTGAATTGATGGTAATCACAGCGATGCGCACCGTTATCCCTCTTTCTTATGAAGACAGAGGCGATGACAGCCTTTGAAGTGGGTTGACGCAAGGGCGCATTATGAATGAATCGCAGAATTCATAGCCATTTCTGGCTTATGGCATGGCTCCCTCAAGAATCGTATCGAATGTACTGGTCGCCTCACGCTTCTCTGCAGTTTCTGGGCTGTAAATGTGAAATTCTTTCACGAGAAGCCCATATGCATGAAGTGTGACAGCAACCTCATCCTCGGAGCAATTGTCCATACGATGAAGATCCATAGCCGGAGGGTAAACAGTCCCCACAGAGCCTGCGGTACCTATGAACGTCTCGACGGGAATCAGACAACGCTGTCCATCGACTTCATCGGGGGCGTAGTTCGTAAACCTCATGCGACCACGTAGCACTCCGAGAACACCCCAAGACGGGTGATCATGAATGGGAGTACCTTGCCCCGGCTTCCATACCAATGCCAACAGAGAGAATCTGTCCTCAGCATCGGCGTGAAGAAGATGACGGGTGTACTTCTGAGATCCCGTTTCGAATTGATTCAAAAACTCATCGGAAACACCGGCGCAATATCTCTCCACGATGTTCACGAGAGAATTGATACGTCGACGTTCCTGTTGCTCGACACTAATTGTATCTTCAAAAGCCTGAATCAAATCTGGCAACTGGCGAATGGGCTCCACGGGCCTCCCCTTTTCAATGACCGAAAGCAGTGCTCCGGTAGATCGTCCCAAATTAGGCTGAAACCCGAGTTTATCGACTGGACGGGTGCCCGGCAATGCACTCGAATGGGTACACAGATTGTTTCTTGAAGTAATTATGCCCGGAGCAGTGAATTCGCGGGCTTTAGGGTAGTTTTGGACTCAGAGAGGAGCGTTGGGAGATGGCATTCGAAATCGATCTTCCCGTCAGATTTGATGATGTCGACGCTGCAGGTGTCGTCTATTACCCGAGACTTTTGGATATGTGCCACCTGGCCTTCGAGGATTTATTCTCGGCTCGTGGCCCTGTTCCCTACCATGAATTGTTCATCGACCAGAAAGTCGGCTTTCCAACGCGAAGTGTTGAAGCGGAATTTCATTCCCCTGTCGAGTATCAGGGCCACATCACAATTCGGCTCTCGACTTACGAAATCGGGCTCAGATCGGTTCGATTTCTCTTTGAGGGAACCCAAAATGGGGTGAACTGTTTCTCCGCCAAAATCGGGAAAGTCTGCTGTACGCTTGGGCCGGGAAACAAATTCGAAGTGATCGAAATCCCAGAGTCCGTCCGTAAAATGCTCGCATCTCTGGAATCTGCATCATGAGAGTCGTCGAGATCTACCCCTCTATCCAAGGAGAAAGCACCAAGGCAGGAGTCCCCTGCGTCTTTGTCAGACTCGCAGGCTGTCCGTTGAGATGCCGCTGGTGCGACACCGTCTACTCCTTCAAAGGCGGAGAAGCGATGACCCTCGACGAAATTTGTGAGAGCGCTACAGAGCACGGATTGGGAATGGTCGAATTAACTGGAGGAGAACCTCTAGCGCACGAAGAAGCTTGGCCCTTACTCAAGATGCTCTGTGATCGATTCGACGAAGTCCTGCTGGAGACTTCCGGTTCTTACCCTATAGAAAATATTGATCCCCGAGTTTCGGTGATCATGGACCTCAAAGCCCCCGGGTCCGGAGAAGACGACCGGAATCTGCTGGAAAACCTAACCGTCCTCAAACCCGGCGATGAAGTCAAAATTGTATTGGCTGACCGAAACGATTACGAGTGGGCCTGCCAGACGATTCAAAACCATGAAATAAAGGTTCCTGTACTCTTCTCCCCCGTTCATGGAGAATTAGATCCCGCTGTCTTAGCAGAATGGATCATTCAGGATCGAATCCCTGTCCGCCTTCACCTGCAACAACATAAATACATCTGGGATCCGGCTGAGCGTGGGAGATAATCTGCGCCATGACCCATCTCTTGGAAAGGTCTGTTCCACTCATGAGCAAAGAGGTTGAACTTCTTCGACGATTCTCATTTGATTCGGCACACTCGTTACCCAATGTTCCCGAGGATCACAAATGCCATCGACTTCATGGGCATACGTTCCAAGTCGAGATCAAGGTCACCGGTCCAATTGGTGAAACAACAGGTTGGGTTATGGATTTCGCAGACCTTAAGAAAGCGACTCAACCCCTCATCGAAGCGCTCGACCATCGATACCTCAATGAAATCGAGGGCTTGGAAAATCCAACTTCAGAGCACATATCCATCTGGATTTGGGATCGCCTTAAACCCCAGATCAAGGAACTGAGCGCCGTGACTGTTCACGAGACCTGCAATACAGGCTGCACCTACCGAGGAGATCACTAGAAGGCGAGACTATATATGTGCGGCATTTTCGGAATCGCATCTGTGACCGACATCTCTAAAACCCTCGTCGAGGCTTTGGAAAAACTCGAGTACCGAGGCTATGACTCTTGTGGCCTCTCGATCAGTCAACCCACAGGGGACTTCGAAGTCCGCAAGGGAGCGGGACCTGTTCAAAGAGTCTCTGCGGAAGAGCGATTCCATGAACTCGAGGGGAATTCAGGACTCGGACACGTCCGCTGGGCCACTCATGGTCGAGTGAGTCGTATCAATGCCCATCCTCTTTTGGATTCGTATGGAGAAATTTCCATCGTTCACAACGGGATACTTCAATCCTATGAAAAAATCCGAGAAGACCTGACTCAAAAAGGCCATACCTTTCTTTCCGAAACTGATTCCGAAGTGATTGCTCATCTGATCGAAAGAGGTCTCAAAGAAGGTCTCTCAGTTCAGGAATCGATTCTTCATACTGCAAATCAACTCGAAGGCACGTATGCCATAGGAGTGATGACCAGCAAGGAACCAGGGGTCCTCTATGCACTTCGCCAAGAAAGTCCGCTCATCATTGGTATCAGCGATGACTTCACCTGCTTTTCTTCTGATCCTCTCGCACTCGGAGGACTGACAGACCAGGTGATATGGTTACAAGATGGAGAAATGGCCCGCATCGATCATGGCAGCTGCTCTCTCTTTAAGATTAATGATTCTCAAAGTTTCCAGAGATCTCCAGAAACCATCTCTATCGAAGCCAGAGCGGTAGACCTCGATGGTCATCCTGATTTCATGACGAAAGAAATCTCAGAGAATGGAGCCGTCGTCAGAGCCGCTCTCGACATCGACGACTCCAAAATCGACGCCGTTGTAGATGTCATCATGAACTCAGAACGTACGATCCTCACTGGAGTCGGAACGAGTTATTACGTGGCGCTCATGGGTCAATACATGATCAGCGATTTGGCAGGCGAGTTCACTCCAGCCATGTCCTCAGATGAGATGCCGCATATGGTCCCCCTTCGAAAAGGAGACCACGTTCTTGCCATCAGTCAATCGGGAGAAACATACGACACCCTAAGAGCACTCCGGCTCGCAAAAGAAAACGGAGTGAATCTCTCTGCCATTCTCAATGTCGATTCTTCTTCGATGGCCCGAGAAGTCGACCAAGTCATCCACCAGAATGCCGGCCCCGAAATCTGTGTACTCTCTACAAAGTCTACAATATCTCAACTCGCCTTGGTTCTGAGACTTGCCATTCGATTGGCTGAACGTAAAGAAACCAAGTCCGCCGCTGAAATCACCCAACTTCGACAAGATCTCTTAGAACTTCCTTCAAAACTAGACTCGATAGCCACTGGGGACCACGATTCCATTCGTGATTTAGCGAGACATCACAGCGTGATGCGAAATTGGTTCTTTCTTGGCCGTGGTATTCAACACGGACTCGCTCTTGAATCGGCATTAAAGTTCAAGGAAGTCACCTATTGCCATGCAGAAGGAATGTCTTCTGGAGCACTCAAACATGGGACCATTTCCCTCATCGACGATGCCATGCATACCGTAATTTTTCTACCCGGAGAAGACGTTCACGAACTGCGACAACACGCCATGGGTGCAATAGCAGAGATCTCCACAAGGGGCGGCAAGGTGATCTGTTTTCAGCCTGAAGGATCGCCATCCCCAGAACCCTGTCCAGAGTCCATCGTTGAGAGCCCTGCTTCAGGACAGTGGACTTTGCCACTCTTGCAATTGATGCAAGCACAGCTGTTTGCCTATTACACGGCAAGAGCTCTGGGGCGAGATGTTGACAAACCCAGAGCACTTGCGAAGTCTGTCACAGTTTCTTAATCAGAACCGAATCATCATCGAAGGGGATAAAGGGTGTTTTCATGACTACGGAGTCCATGTTTCGTTTTGATCAAATCGATGTTTTTTCGATGACCCCTCTGCTTGGAAATGCATTAGCAGTGGTTCACTCCGCTGATTCGCTTTCGACTTCGCAAATGGAACACTTCGCCCGCTGGACACAACTCTCTGAAACGACGTTCCTTCTGGCTCCGGAAACTCCTGAAGCGGACTACAAAGTTCGAATCTTCACACCCGAAGGTGAACTCCCGTTTGCCGGTCATCCCACACTGGGGAGCGCACACGCCTGGCTCAACGCCGGGGGTAGCCCCGCTGACCCTCAACGCATCATCCAGGAGTGTGGAGTCGGGCTCATCCCCATACGTAAAGACGCAGAAATGCTCGCTTTCCGAGCACCGGATTTACTCAAAACAGGTCCCGTGGATGAAGAGACACTGCAAGTCATCTGTCACGGATTAGGCATCGAAAGAAGTGAGATTCTTCTTCATCAATGGGTCGACAATGGCCCTGGTTGGGCCGTCGTCACATTAGATTCCGCAGAGAGAGTTCTCTCCATCAACCCGAACTTCTCACTTTTGACATCTGTCAACTTTGGAATCATAGGCCCCCACGACTCGCACCAGGATGCCGACTATGAAGTTCGCGCATTCGTGAACTCTCTCGATATTCCTGAAGACCCGGTAACAGGAAGCCTTGCCGCGGGAATCGCACAATGGTTTTCTCGTGAAGGCCTCGCCGAAAAATCTTATACCATTGCGCAAGGACAAAAATTACAGCGTCAGGGCCGTATTCACATCTCCGAAGAAAATGGAGAAATATGGGTAGGCGGTGTCAGCACTCGCTGCATCAGTGGGACACTGCACCTATAGAAAACACTGCCGCTATAGAAGACAATGCCGCTATAGAAAACAATGCCGCTATAGAAAACAATGCCGCTATAGAAGACACTGCCGCAATCTTTATGCAGAAACCTTAAATCGGTTACATAGATTCCAACTCATGTGGTAAGTAATCCATCGTTGAGCGGAAGTAGTGCCCAGAAGGATAAAAGAGCAAATTAGATGCTCTACTGGTATATGCACACGCATAGTCTTCTAGTTGCCGTCCAAAATGAGTCAACTCGCTCCCTGCCCTGAAGAGACTGCCCCAATATTCATTGGTCGCCATACTTAATTTGGAACGTAATTCTTCTCTTTGACGAATGAAATCCTTCAAGGTATCTGAAGCATTTTTACGGGCGACGTGACACTCTTGTCTCAACTTTTTCACACCCTCACGTTCCTCAGTTACCACTCCTTCGATACTTTGAAGACATGCCTCCACTGCTTTCCAGTGCATCACTTCACGCTCGGTGGAAATACGTCGCTCGTCGACTTCCCGGAGTTGACTGACGAGTCCTGGCATTCCCGACTGAATTACCATTTCTTCTTCAAGTTCAGGTACCACAAGCATTGTTCGCCAATAGACATTTCTTTTTGAAGAAATCAAATCAGCATAGATGTGATCACCGACATAGAGAATCTCAGGGCCGGCACACCCCAATCGGTCCTCAATCTCTGTCAGGTTTCCACCGATCAAAACTTTGTCAGTGACTCCTGCAGTCGCATTTTTCCCACGGACGGGATCGAAATAAGATGGTTTATTGCCTTGAGCCACGACGACATCGAAGAGATCCAACCATTCAGTGCCCCTACTCTCATCTCTTCCAAGAACTGTGTTCATCATGGCATGAGTGTATTCCCACTCACTATTGGTCAGCAGGAAGACCTTTTTGCCACAATCTCTAAGATGGATGAGCAGCGCTTCAGTTCTGGGATCGGGATAGATGTAATCACCCGGATTCGCAGTGATGACACTCTTAAGAGAACCATCTCTATGAATCCGATCTGTATGCTTCCGTATTTTTTCCCACAAAGCTCTTCTTTGCCCTGCTTCGGTGTAGTCCACCAACGCAGTCCACAACAATATTTCGGGACGGCTGAAAGCATGATCCACCTGAATAAAACGATCTCCGTCTGTGGCATGGGGAATAATATCCCGATCTCCATACAAAGTTCGTTTCTCACTCACCGTCAGTTTCTTTTTGCCGCGGAAGGCTCGCAATACATGTCCGTAGCGATCCGTTTTCAGAATGACACCCTCGTCCAGATCCAGAATCAATGCCTTCCGAGCAAAGGATGGATCGGGTACTCCCTGAAGCCACTCCCTAGGTATTCCTTCATGCTCCACTAAACGGTCGGCAACTAATTTTTCTGCCAAAGCATCCAATGCCTCACAATTATAAACGGCCAAGGTGTGGTCAAAGTCGAAACCTACCGCCTCGATCTGTCCAAACCTCATGGTGCGATTGGTGTAAACCGCACGGTGCTGGTCATAAACTGGGGTACGTATCGCCATGGCTATCATGTCTAACCAGTTCTTACTTTCTGAACCGGATCGACTTGAGTTTCTGTTCTGACGAGGAGATTTTTCGTTCAAGAACATCCTCCATAATCTAGAGTTAAATCTTTCAAGAGGTGGATCCAGGGGATTCCTTGGACCGGGCACCTTCAAGAAAACGTATTGAGGACTGAACAAGTTCCGGAGCCCTGTGTGAATCACGTGACAATTCAACCAGAACTTGCCCTGAATAATCACCCCGCGTCAAAACACCCAGAAGCGAAGAGAAGTCCAACTCTCCCTCTCCCAAGGGAAGATGCTCATGCACCCCTCCCTTGCAGTCATCAATGTGTACATGAGTAATTTCGGAGACGACCGATTCGAGTGCTCCAGAAGGATCACTCGCTTCCGTCACTCCCAAGTGCCCCAAGTCCACCGTCAAACCCAGTGCGGGATGCGGCAACTGAGCCTTCAATCGAATCCAATCGGAAAGACTCTCGATAAACATGCCAGGCTCGGGTTCAAATCCGATCATGACACCCTTCTCCAATGCATGCTGAAGAACCGGCTCCAAAGCACTGATCATTCTTTCAAGAGTTGGGACAGAATCGCTTACTGATTCCAGTCGACCACTCCAGAGGCTGACCACCTCTGCGCCGATGGCAGCCGCAATATCTATCGCCTTGATGTAAGATTGCTGTCGAATTTGTCGATGCTTTTCTTCAGGGCTGACCAATGAAGGCCAATGCTTTCTCTTGTGGTCAAGAAGATAGCGGCCTCCTGTCTCGATCGATGGTTTCAAGCCTGAATCTTTTAGACGTTGCTGTAGCGATTCCAGTTCACTCGATTTCACTTGCTCTGGATCGAGATGGGTCGGGCCTAAAGTAATTCCGATCGCGGAATATCCGGATTCTTCCAAAAGCAAGATGGCTTGCTCCAAAGTATGATCCCCAAGGCCATTCGTGATGTAACCCGGAATCCACATCTCAGATGCCCTCCGAAGATTCAGGAGAACCTCCTGCCGATAATCGATCTTTGACCCATTGGGTGGCAGATTCTTTATCGGTAATGACACTTTCTCTGCGGGCATCATCAAGAGCTTCGAGCATCGCCCCCATCCCGGGGCCAGGCTTCATACCCAACGCGATCAAATCTCGTCCTTGAAGAAGGGGTTCCGTAGGAGGGCCCAGCGCCAGCCACTCTTCATACATTTTCTTACAAGTCTCGTACAGAGACATATCCCTATGGCTTCCCAAACAATCCGCCTTACACAGATCCAATAACTCCTGAAAGCCCTCTTCTTCAAAGAGACGGTAACGAGTCGCCAATCTCATATTTGGAACATTCATGAATACCAGATGCCGCCTGACGAGATAGACGATTCTATCTTGTTGCTTACGGGAGAACTTTAGACGCTCACAAATCTCTTCGGACATTTTCGCGCCAAGCTCATCATGTCCGTGGAAACGGATTCTATCGGGGGCCTCTTCAAAAGTCCCAGGCTTTCCAACATCATGAAGAAGAGCTCCCATCACCAACGTCGGAGAAGGATCCTCCAAATGATGAATCACGAGTCCAGTATGAACATAAACATCACCTTCTGGATGATGCTGCGGTGGCTGTTGAACATCTTTCATCTCCTCGATTTCAGGAAGAAAGACTTTCATCAATCCGCTATCAGACAACATCTCGTAACCCTTTTTTCTATGGGGAGAAATCAGCGTCTTTTCTAGTTCAGTACGGATACGCTCTGAACTGACATCTTTAACAAACGCAGATTCTTCTGAGATGGCTTGCCATGTTTTTTCGTCGATAGGGAAATCTAGGACCGTGGAGAACCGGATGGCTCTCATCATGCGGAGACGATCTTCTCGAAATCTCTCGACCGGATTTCCAATGGCGCGAATGATACCTTTTTCAAGGTCGATCAGCCCACCCACATGGTCCACCACTTCTTCGCTATCGATATCCCAGAAGAGACCATTGATCGTGAAATCCCTACGAAGAGCGTCTTCTTTCTCATCCGTAAACCGGACCGCTTCAGGGTGACGTCCATCGGCGATGCCGATATCTGCTCTAAAAGTAGCAACCTCGACCTCAACATCACCGATCAGAACTTTGACGACTCCAAACTGAGCCCCCACTAAAACTGTTTTTTCGAACAGTTTATCAACCTCTTCAGGAACCGCAGAAGTGGCTAAATCGAAATCCTTGGGTGGGGAACCGAGTAGATAATCTCGAACAGCTCCTCCAGCAAGAACACTGCGATGCCCGGCTGCTGTCAGGGTTTCATGAACCTGGCGGACCTCTTCTGGAATCTCCAGAGGGAAATCAGGCTTTGCCTTGGGGGTTGATCCGGGCATTTTCGTGCGTTCTCCTCCTGCTGGTCCCCGGTCTGGGGGAGTTACCGAAGGATAACCGAAGGAACGACGAACGGGTGCCGAAAGGTGAACCGGTTCTTTGAACCGCCTATCAGGAGTTCGATGAGTAGCGAAATTAACGATCTCAGGCGTATCAGAGCTCTCTCCGCGAAGCTCCATCAGCACAATTTCCGCTACTACATCCTCGATGATCCCCAGATCTCTGATGCCGAATATGATGTTTTACTGAGAGAACTTCAAAATCTTGAAGCCCTTTACCCCGAGGCCATCTCTCATGATTCACCGACTCAAATGGTCGGAGTCACCTGGACCCCTGAAGATTTCGTTGCCGATAAACTTCCTTCTGTCGATCACTCCGTTCCCATGTTGTCCCTTGAGAATGCGATGGGACCCGACGAGGTGCGCGACTGGGTCGATCGTGTTCGCAAGGGACTCGCATTGGGCGATGAAGATGCCGATCCACTCTTAACCGTTGAATACAAATTTGATGGTGCCGCGATTTCTCTGCTTTATGAAGATGGCGTTTTAATTCGAGCAGCAACTCGAGGTGACGGCATGACTGGGGAAGACGTCACCGGGACAGCACGAACTATCCGGAGCGTTCCACATCAACTGCAAGATGATTCACCTCCGACTCTCATAGAGTTACGAGGCGAAGTCATTCTAAAAAATGCTGACTTTGAAGCGTTCAATGCTTCACGAAGTCAGGAAGAGGGAATCTTTGCCAATCCACGCAATGCGGCAGCCGGCACATTACGACAACTTGATCCGCGTGTGGCAGCCACCCGTCCCCTCGATGTCTTCATATACGGCATCGGAGATCAGGAAGGCATCGACCTCTCGGTTCAACAGAATCTTGTCGATCACATTCAACGCTGGGGATTCTTGCCATGCCCATTTTTGCGTGAAGTTCAGGGAGCGGATGCTCTTGTCGAAGTTTACGAAGAGGTGATGGGAGTCCGGGATACTCTTCCATTTGATATCGACGGCCTCGTGATTAAAGTGCAGGGTGCTGAACTGAGAGATCAACTAGGAATGCGCGCACGAAGCCCCCGCTGGGCTATCGCCTTGAAATTTCCTGCTCGCCAAGAAACGACCCGACTGCTAGACATCCAGATTCAGGTAGGAAGAACGGGGGCTCTGACTCCAGTAGCTCACCTCGAACCGGTGAACGTCGGCGGTGTGACCGTTTCCCGCGCAGGATTACACAACCCAAAAGAAATCGCTCGTAAAGATCTTCGCATTGGCGATCACGTCGTCATTCAACGTGCAGGCGATGTTATTCCACAAGTGGTCAAGCCGATTGATTCACTGCGAGACGGTCAACAAGTCCCCTTCCAATTCCCGGACAAGTGCCCCGAGTGCGACGGCCCGGTGCACTACCCCGATGAAGAAATCATTCCTTATTGCGACAATCTACAATGTCCTGCCCAGATCCGTGGGCGCATCGAACATTTCGCCTCCCGACGAGCCCTCGATATCGATGGACTCGGAGAAAAATTGATCGACCAACTGGTCACTGAAAACCTGATCACTCGTCCTGCGGACCTCTACCAACTGACGGTGGACCAAATCTCAGGACTGGATCGCATGGCTGTCAAATCTGCAGAAAATTTATTGGCTTCGCTCGAAGTTTCCAAAAATCGCCCCTTTTCGCGAGTCTTACACGGAATGGGGATTCCCCATGTGGGAGAACGAGTCGCTGAACTGGTGATCGATGAAATCGAAAACATCGATGCGCTCTTGGAAGCCACTGAGGAAAGATTGGCAGAAATCGAAGGGCTCGGGGAAATCATCGCCCGATCGATCGTAGAATTCTTTGCGAAGAACTCCGTTCAGGAGGAAATCGATCTGCTTCGAAAGAGCGGATTAACTCTGCATCAGGACAAAGTCGAAGCGACCGGTGCTACGGCTCCTCTTTCAGGATTGACGGTTGTCATCACCGGAACCTTGCCCACACTGAGTCGAGATGAAGCAAAGCAACGGGTCATCGCCGCCGGTGGAAAAGTAGTCGGGTCTGTTTCCAATAAAACAGACCTCTTGGTCGCTGGCGAAAAAGCGGGCTCTAAATTAAAAAAAGCCCATGAACTAGGAATTGAAGTGCTCGATGAAGAGCAACTTCTAAGCCGTATCAGCGAGTGAACTCGCGCTTCCCCTCCTGAGAGAGGCGTCGTGACGCCAAACTTCTCGCGAGAGACATCGAGAGAGACGAAATCGAGAAAGGGCAAAACACTATGAGTGATACAGAAGTTTCCTCCGAAAACAGAGGCCAGTGGAGCAGTCGCTGGGGATTCATCCTCGCTGCAGCGGGCGGAGCTGTCGGACTGGGCAACATCTGGAAGTTCCCATACATCACCGGAGAGAATGGCGGGGGCTACTTCGTCTTGATGTACCTCATCTTCATCTTGCTGATCGGCCTTCCCATCATGGTCGCGGAAGTCCTCGTGGGACGCACGGCCCAAAAAAGCCCGGTCGGAGCCTTTCGTTCCTTGTCCAAAAAAGGCAGCCCATGGATTCTCTCCGGCTGGCTCGGTGTTCTGACCGGCTTCATCATTCTCAGTTACTACTCGGTGGTCGCCGGTTGGGCGATGCACTACACCTGGTTCTCCATCACCCAAGGATTCACGGGGATGGAGGCAGACGCCATCGGTAAGGCATTCGGTACCCTATATGCCGACACCTCGACGAATGTCTTCTGGCATCTGATCTTCATGCTTCTCACCATCGGTGTCATACTCGGAGGAATTCAAAGAGGCGTCGAACGGGCGGCACGAATCTTAATGCCTGTCCTGTTACTGATGTTGCTGGTCCTCCTCGGTCTCGCCATCTCCTCCGACGGTTTCGGCAGAGCCCTCGACTTTGTCTTCAAGCCTGACTTCAGCAAGGTCACCGGCGCAGGGGTCCTCGAAGCACTGGGGCACTCCTTCTTCACCTTGTCTCTGGGAATGGGTGCGATGATCACCTACGGATCCTACCTCAAGAAGAAGGAGGATCTGGTCGCGGCTTCAGGCATGATCACCATCCTAGACACGGTGATTGCTCTCGTTGCCTGCATGGTGCTTTTCCCTATCACCTTCAGTTTTGGCCTAGAGCCTGCAGCGGGACCCGGTCTCGTCTTCGTCAATCTACCGATCGCATTCTCCCAGCTCGCGGGAGGAGTCTTCTGGAGTACCCTTTTCTTTGCCCTACTGGTTCTAGCGGCACTGACTAGCGCCATCAGTCTCCTCGAAGTCGTGGTCTCGACCTTCATCGATGAATTCAAGATGTCGCGACCGGTGGCGACTCTGCTTTGCGGAGGTGCCATCGCACTCTTCGGTCTGCCCTCTGCCCTTTCAGGATCGGAAGACTCCTTCTTTGGTAATGGCTTCAAGGATCATTCCGCTTTTCTCTTTGATGCAGAGACAGGCAAGAATTGGTTTGATACTTTTGATCATCTGGCTTCCAACTGGTTACTGCCCATAGGAGGCTTACTGATCGCCCTCTTCGTTTCTTGGCGCGTCAGCGATCGTGCACGCGAAGAAGGTTTCAAAAATGGATCGCGCTTTATGCGCTGGTACTGGCACTGGCTCATCACCCTACGATACGTCGTGCCCATCGGGGTCCTCAGCGTCATCCTTCACAAGATCGGTTTGATTTGATGCAAGTGAGCGACCTTGCGGTAAGACCCACCAAAGGTGCAACTCCAGAACGAGTCATGGAAATCTCCTGTGATCCCGAATCAGGGGTCATCGGTGATCATGGCACTTCACGACGACGCCAGATCACATTGCTCTCTGCTGAACAGTGGCAAACCGCCTGTACTGAGGTGGGCTGCGATGTGGCGTGGACGACACGTCGTGCCAACCTTTTCATCTCCGGGGGAGAATTCGCAGAGAAACACAGCGGTAAGAGATTTCGAATCGGCGAAGTCTTGATTCATATCCATGGAGAATTAGTCCCCTGTCAGCAAATGGAAGATCAACAGCTCGGCTTGCTTTCAGCCTTGCAACCCGATTGGCGAGGAGGACTCCACGGTGAAATCATCGAATCTGGAACCATTCGCCCTGGTGATACCGTCGAACTGATCGGCTAACGCTCCAGAATTCGAATAAATCCAGCGACCAATCGAGGATCGAATTCTCCATGTCGGTCAACGATAAATGAACGCAGAACATCGAAACTGCACCCGCGCTCTTCGCCACTCTGGTTCATCGTGGCTTCTTCAAAGGCCACCACTAAACAGGCGATTCGAACGGGTAATCTTTGCTGTTCCCGATTCCACCCAAGGGGTCCACAGCCATCAAATCGTTCTTTATAGCCTCGAAGAACTTCTCCGACAGAATCCCCAGTTTTGAGATCTTGGGGAATCTCCAATCCTTCCAGGCATGCACCGAGCAACAGAACTCCTCGGGTGAGTTCATCCAGAAGCGCGCCGCCATCGATGCCCACATCCTGAGCCAAATGTCCGGCGTAGTAGGCGCGACGATAAGCCGCCTCCAACGACTCTGGTGTTCGACTGAATCGGGATTCCAAATAAGACCGGGCCTGAATCAACTTCGGCCCCGAAGTGCACAGAGCATGAACTGATCTTTTCAAATAATCCAGATATCGGGGTCGGTGTATCTCTGGCATCCAAAGTGCATCCTTGCCGGCCTCGAGAAGTTGACGCCTCACTTCTACAGAGAGTGCTTCTCCACCTTCGCGACAAAGAACAATGCTCCGGTCGTGCTCTAGGTATATATCCACAGGAACAGCAGCGTCCGCCTCTAGCGTGGCTAAAGGTAAGGGCGCCAGATTTTGACGAAGTATGGAACTCCGTAATGTTTTCGAATGATTCGGACTGTATGGGGCGGGTCTCATTTTCACTCCTCATGATCCGGCCAGTGATCCCGCCGGAAACGTGGGAGTGTCTTCAAACAAACTCCCTGAGAAGGATACCATCGTCTTCGAAATCAGGCGGTAAGAGCGCTCTCTAGTTGTAATCGGGTCTCCCGGGCTGCTTTCTGCACCGCTTCTTGCCAGGGTAACTCCGTATTTTTCTCAAATGCCTGAACGACACCCCGACTGGAATTGACCACGGCACCCAATCCACGAGCATCAAATGCGGGGCCTAAATCTTCAACACTTCCACCCTGAGCTCCGACACCCGGGATCAAAAGATTTGCTGAAGGGGCGCATTCACGAACCCTGGAGATTTCTTCTGGATGTGTCGCCCCGACAACGAGACCCACTCCATGAAATCCACAATCCCCCATAGACCCCTGGCCCCACTTTTCAGATGCGCGTGCGACTTGTAAGAAGACCGGTTCAGGGTCTCCCGGTCGACTCTGAAATTCGGCCCCTCCTGGGTTTGATGTTCTGGCCAATACGAAGAGGCCTCTACCGCCTTCATTCGTTCTCTGAATAAAGGGCTCCAAAGAATCGCTCCCAAGATAAGGATTGATGGTGAGCGCATCGACAAAAGGCCCAGGGGTTCCAGCTTCTTCTCCAAGAAGAGCTTCGGCATATGCAGCTGCTGTTGAACCGATGTCTCCTCTCTTTGCATCGAGAATCACCAATAGTTCCTGTTCACTGGCAGATTTACAGACCGCCTCGAGAGCACGCCATCCCTTCCAGCCCCACCGTTCAAAAAAAGCAATCTGAGGCTTGATGGCGGCCGCTTCAGCGGCGACTGCTTCAATGACTCCACAGCCCAATCGCGTGAGAGCGTCTTCGGGATCCAGCGCAGCCAGTTCAGCAGGAAGTCGGTCTAAGCGCGGATCAATGCCGACGACGAGGCGGCTTTCTTTACGTTCAATACTGCTCGCTAGACGATCGGAAAATGGGATATCAAACTTCATCTGTCCTCGTTTTCTTCAGCCAGTCTCTGTTCACGTTTTTCTTCGACCATTGTCAAGAGCCTCTTAAACTCTTCCACAAGGTCCTCGTTTTTTGTGGCTTCCGATTTCGCCCGCCCTATCTCGAAAGCGGTCACTGCCATTTCGAGAAATCCAGACTGAAAAAAGGAATGGCCCACAACATGATATCCATTGAGGTAATCTTCCGGACCGTACATCAACTTATAAAACTGATCGAGCCCATCTGGATAGGCCTGCTCAACGAAGCCCTCTCTTTGCAAGAACAGAGACCGGATCAATACCACGTCAGAATTCCACCGGTGCAGCAATGCCTCTAGGGCAACAGAACCCGTTTCGAACAAATGTGCGATCCTGTGAACTTTAGAGGGGAACATATCGTGAACTTCATCGAGGATCGCCTGCTGCTCCTCATGCAAGTCCCGGTCTGGTCCCAAAACCAAAGCAGTTTCGTCAGTCGCATAGGTCAAAACGTTGTAATGCTCTTCTTTGAGAATGCTCAGTTCATGAAAAATATCATTGACCAAACGATCGAGAAAATCGGTGCTGTCTTCAGTTCTGAAAAGTCTGTGACAAGCTTCTTTCAAAGGCGTGAGGTAGTTGTCGCGCAACACTTCGAGATCCTGGGTCGAGAGCAGTTCAAACAGATCTCGAGGATCCAACCGGATCTTGTCTCTGGGGATTCCCAGTTTTTCCACATAGTCTTGCACGATCTGTTCATACCGATCATGCATCGACTGAAAGTTGGTCCATGACCTGTAGAACCTTTCGACCACTCTCCATGCGAGGGAATCCGCGGTATCAGTGATCAAGACAACTCCTCTTCTTTGACGCTCTCTAAAAACTCGAAAAATGCAGTTCGATCCACATCCTCGGGGCAAGAAACCCCTTCGACAAACGACTCCAGAATGAGATCCCCCTCCGGCGTCAGAAAGGACTCTGGGTGAAACTGTAACCCCCAAGTCGCCTCTCCGGGAACAGCCAACCCCATGACTTCTCCCTCTTCAGTCCAGGCCATCACCGCAAGTGGAGGTGTCAGACTCGCCGGAAGCACTTTCAAAGAGTGGTAACGAGCAGCAAGGAATGGCTGGGACACCCCCGAGAAAATTCCCACCCCCGCATGTAATACCGGATGGGCTTTCCCATGGACCGGGTTGCCACTCTGGACGACCTCTCCCCCGAATGATTCAGCAAGAACCTGATGGCCGAGGCAAACTCCAAGAATAGGAATCTTCCCCCTGTAGTGCCGAACAGCCCAAGCCGCCAGAGAAGCGCTCTTGGGTGCTCCGGGACCCGGAGAAAGAAGAATTCTATCGGGGTGAAGGTCTTCAATCCTATCCGGCGTCCCTCGATCTGCCTGACGCACCGAAATTTGGGCTCCAGTGCGAGAGAGCGATTGGACCAAATTGTAGGTGAAGGAATCATGGTGATCGATCACCACCACATGGGGACCGTCGCCAGGAACACTCCATTCGTCACAATAATCCGCTCTTGAAGCGGAATTTGACCGATTGGGATCCAAGCTCAAATTGCACACTCCCTGTACACCCGGGTTCCTCTCCGGGACCTATCCTTGATTTATAGCGATCATACGCACCGCTGAAGAGCACGGAAAGACCACCTGTAAAACGTTGTTCTGGTGTATCTTACGGTTCCCAGCAACACGTGAACGAAAGCAGGCCCACGGCTTGCAACTGTCAAGCTGGATTGGATTGGAGAATGATCATGTTCAGAAATTTTCTCCCCTGCCTGATTTTTATCGGGATTGTCGGCTGCGCGCCGATCAAAACGGAGATCGATTTTGTCAGTCCCGCACCAGGTTCAACAGCGGAACTGATCAATTTCAGTATCGAGGTAGGTTTCGATCATAAAATGGATCTTGCCACCTTTACCAATGAAACATTCATTGTTTCGGGTTCTACCAGTGGTGCGATCGAGGGTATTTTCTCCACTGTGGGAAATAGTCGGCAGATTACTTTTTCTCCTGCTGCGACTCCTGTGGGTGGCGAGACGATCACAGTCGTCCTCACCGACAGCATTTCGTCTCAATCCGGTAAGGCTTTAAACCCATACCAGTGGCAATTCATCATTGAACAAGGAACATTGCCGCCTCCGACGGACTTTATCGTGACCGGAATGACTCCCGGCATCGAGGCGTACAACAGTTCGACTGAAACCACGCTGAATCCGATTCTTTCGGCACCCTACGATCCTTTTTCTATCGGATCTTCCCTCCTGCGTGTCGAAGGCTCCAGAAGTGGTCAAAGAGTGACCACTCTTCAGAATGTTTTCACAGGGGTCAACACTCTACAAATTTCTCCTGACAGAGATTTCCTTGCCGGAGAGCGCATCACCCTTTCACTTGTCGACGAAGTCTTCGGACTCGACGGATCGGAATTGCCGCAGACCATATTGGCCACTCAAGTTGCCAACTTAGGATTCGACTGGCCTGGCAATCCCGTGACCTCCGTATCAGGAACAGTGGGAGTGAACCTGGTTTTCTTTGATTACGACGCTGACGGATTAGACGAATGGGCAGAAGTTCGTTCCGACGGCACTGTCCTTGTTCAGGATTCAACACCTGCAGGCCTCGGTGGAACCACCTCTTGGGTACTTCCCGAGACCATCGTCGATGCCACCGCAGGAGACTTCGACGGAGACGGGAGAATAGATCTCGCTTGCCTCGGAAACTCAGGCAACTCGATCTACCTGCTCAAGGGTTCATTCAGCATCGCTATCGTGCTTGAAGATCCTGTCACCATTGGTCTGAAGACCGACACCACCCACATCGTCGCGGCACATGCCGACTCAGACGGAATCATCGACCTGGTCAGAAGTGGTCCGGGTGGACTGGGTGTTTCATGGGGAGATTCTTCGTCTCCCTTGTCCGTGGGAACCACAGTGGATGTGACTCCGATCATCAATGCTCCCATCGCCACCGATCTCAATGGAGATGACTTCATCGATCTGGCAGGCGTTCTCGGAGACGGAAGCATTTCTCTCTTCTCCGGATCCACCGCGAGACAATTCACCAGTGAGGGCTCGATCCTCGGCTACAATTTGACGACGGGTATTCATGCCGTCAATCTCGACGGTGACGCCTTGAGAGATCTTCTCCTCATCCCCGTCAGTGGAGGAACACCATCTGCACTCCTCTCCGACGGAGACTTCAACTTCTCCTTGCGAGTCCTCTTCGATGACGTGGCATTCCCGGGGGTTGAACTCCTTGATTGGGACGGCGATGGTCATCTGGATTGCCTCACTCCCCGCCCAGGAACCACAGGATTATGGCTTTCACTCGGGGTCGGCGACGGAAACTTCACGACACCCGAACTGCTCAACTACGCCTCTCAGGTTTCCAGTATTTCATTCGGAGATACGGATGGAGACGGATCGCTGGAGTTAGCCTTGGCTGAAAACGATGGCAGCTATGAGGTTCTTCGCTCTGAGCCCGTCGTGCTATCGCCTGCGAACAGAGTCCGCGTAGAAGACATCAATGCAAATGCAGGCGACTCTTCAGTCACCTATGAAGTTCTCATCGATTGCGTTGAGGATTTGCAAGGTTGGACTCTCGCCTTGGAATTCAACTCCACCATCATGGGGTTGAATAACATCACTATCGACGGCACTGACGCTGCTGGACTTGTGGAGTTCGAGTTACCCAACATCGACAACTCCAATGGCACCGTTATCTATGCCAACATCCTCGACCTTGCCCCGCCGTTTGATAATCAGGTTCTCTCCCCCGGGAGTGGATATGTCGTCGCTACTGGTGAAGCTTTCATCAGCGCCAATGCTCCTTCCGGAAGTTACGCCTTCGGTCCTGCGAATGGTGTTGTGGCATCCACCTCGCCACCCACGAACAATACTTTCGTCGTGTCTGGAAGTTCGGTGGACCCTGAATTGATCAGCGGAACTGTCACTATCGGAGGGACGAGCGGCAGCACTCTTCCTGAAGATAATTCAGAGAACAACGACGACTCCAGCGACAGTCATCTCGACCATTTCATCCGTGGTGACGTCAACGGTGATGGCGTCATCGACTTGACCGACGGAACACAGCTACAACTTCTGATCGGAACTGGCTTGCCTCTCTCTTGTCAGGATGCGGCAGATGCCAATGACGACGGAATCGTCAACGATGACGACCCCGTCTTCATCTTCGAGTTTCTTTACCAAGGATCCAATCCACCCCCTGCACCGTTCCCTTCTGCCGGTCCTGATCCGACCGCAGATGGACTGGATTGCCAGTCCGGCAGTGCAGCCACTTAACCCTTCCCCCCCGGCCAGACTCCACCTCTCCCCCCGCGCGGAGAACTTCCCCTTAAGACTTCCCCTCCGGATTCTGGCCGGGCCCCCTTTCACTCGAAAAAGTCCCGCAGGGCCTTCGACAGCCCCCTTCTAGGGATTAATTTCCCAAGGTTCCCCACCCCCAAATACCGGTCCTCACCTCCGCGAAATTTACCGCGGAGATCGAGGATTTTTTTTTGTCTCGAAAACCACTCTCAGAAGGCTCAGGGAACCCTTTCAGGCCAGATCTGAAAACGCCTCTCAGGTACCATATTGATGACCGGCCTAAGGCTAGATATTGTGCGGCCCTCGCCTAAAAAATACCGCGGAATGCGGTTTAGGTGAGAAATCGATGCGGGGGGCCATCCTGAAGAAATCCAACCGGGTTTGCGGGATTTGACTTCACTTTTCGATGCCATGGCAGTGGTTCTTAGGGCTTTCCCGAGATTCCACATGGGGGAGATTTTCCGCCTGCCTTGAGGCTCGAAATTGGGTGAAGAAGAACCACAGGACTCTCCCTGTGTACGTTGAACGTGTACGTTGAAAGTGTACGTTGAACGTGTGAGTTGAACGTGTGAGTTGAAAGTAAGTCCGAGGTTCTCCTCGAAGATGTGACGTCAGAATCGAAGTCGCCGACACACCGCAGTGTCCATTCTTCGCTTCAGTCCGCCTCTTCTCGGCGCCAAAGGACTCTCAATCTTCGCTCACAAGGCGGGTAGAAATAAAAAACCGCCTGGAAGCAGGAGAAACCCGCTTCTAGTTGAGATTTTGCGGAGAAATCAGGCCGAAATGCCTTTTTCTCCAGTTTTGGCAAACCGGTGAGACGACGTCACGGACTCTTGTCGACGACAAGAGAGGTGACTTCGGGCTGGAGACTTCGGGCTCCAGAGGTCAATTGTGACCGCCCTGAGTTCTCCCTGTTGAGAGTAGAGTGAGGTCAGTTCGCCCTGATGTCGCTGCGATGACCCACCCACGTCTAACAGCTCACGCTGTTGACTTTCGGGGGTACTTGCGGCCCGGGTAACAGACAGCATTCGACGGGATACGACTGGCTTTGATCAGGGGGTGAAGAACACCTTGTTCATGACATTCGCAGCCCGTTTTTGTGGGACATGAGTTGAGAAGGCTCGGTAAGGTCTTTCTCTTCTCGGGATTTGTGACCGATGTGCAAGGGTTGCTCGAGAAACTCTCGCGGCCTTTGCCACAAGTGTGGAACCAGGTGTTTTTTCATTTATCGAGATTGCACGGCCAATCTCAGTAGACGAAAGACTATCACTTGGGTTACGGTGATTGGTTCGAGAACAGAAGAGTGGCACCGATATTGAGACCTCAGTTGTTTCGACAACAGTTGGTTCGACGTCAGTGCGGGATTTCTGGCAACTCTCGATCAACCCCGAATCACGTCTAGGAGACGTGTTCGCGGTAGGTTGGGAAAAGGCCTGAGATTCATGAAACTTTGCTGTTCAGAGAGCCATTCCCCGGCGAGTGCGATCTTCTGTTGATCCGTACTCGAACCGGATGAACTGTTGGGCGACCAACAGGATCTTCGGGTCTGCACAGAGTTGTCACGGTTTCCGAAACTCCTGCGCCCTAAAATGTTGATACGTAATGACACGATTTTCGTGTGTCAGTGTGTCTTCTTGTTGGAGTGTCAAAGTAGATCCGAACGAGCTTCGTATCGACTTTGATAGATTTTAAAAAATGTATGAGAAAAACCTCATCAGAAGGAGTCATCCCCCAAGGGAATGCGTTCCATCTCATGAGTAGCTGGGAACGCGCGGTGCTTTCGAATCAATGCGGTAGTGATTCGTAGGCCACGGTGCGAGGGAAGAGAAAAGAGGAAGACACTTGAAAATTGAACGTCGTTTTACGAAAGAAGGCATGAGTCCCTACGAGGGAATCTCCATGACCCGTCGACAGTCCGAAATTCGGAATCCTGATGGGACTGCCATCTTTCGCCAGGATGATATTACGATTCCAGAAAATTGGAGTCAGGTTGCGACAGACGTCCTCGCCCAAAAATACTTCCGCAAAGCGGGAGTTCCTCAACTGGACGAGCAAGGCAATCCGCAGCTGGATGAGAAGGGTGAACAGATTCTCGGTGGAGAAACAGATTGTCGTCAGACCTTTGGTCGCCTGGCAGGCTGTTGGACGCACTGGGGATTCGAGCACAATTATTTCGACAGCAAAGAAGACGCCCGCTCTTTCCATGATGAACTTTGCTACATGCTTGCCAATCAGATGTGTGCCCCCAATTCTCCCCAGTGGTTCAACACCGGATTACATTGGGCATACGGCATCGACGGCCCCCCGCAAGGCCACCATTATGTGGACCCCGCATCCGGTGAGTTGAAGCTTGCCAACAGTGCATACTCCAGACCCCAGCCGCATGCATGCTTCATCCAGAGCGTGGCCGACGATCTTGTCGGAGAGGGTGGCATCATGGACCTGTGGACCCGGGAAGCCCGGCTCTTCAAGTACGGCTCGGGAACGGGATCCAACTTCTCAGCACTCCGCGGAGCAGGAGAAGCCCTATCAGGTGGCGGAAAATCATCCGGCCTGATGTCATTCCTTAAAATCGGTGATGCTGCTGCAGGTGCCATCAAGAGTGGTGGAACAACTCGTCGAGCCGCCAAAATGGTGTGTCTCGACCTCGACCATCCCGATATCGAAAGTTTCATTACTTGGAAAACTCGCGAGGAACAAAAAGTCGCCGCCTTGGTTTCCGGTTCACGCATGTGCGCCAAAAACCTCAAAGCCGTTCTCGCAGCTTGTCATAACCACACCGGAGAAGATGTCGTCACAGACATCCAACCCAAGACAAATAAAACACTCGCTTCTGCGATTCGTGCTGCCCGTGAAGTCGCAGTCCCCGAGCCGGCCATCCATCGTATTCTTCAACTGGCTGATCAAGGTGTCACCTCCATCGAATTCGATGAGTTTGATACCGGCTGGGAAAGCGAAGCCTACTCCACTGTCAGCGGACAGAATGCCAATAACAGTGTACGAGTCCCCAATGCATTCTTCGAAGCTCTCGAACGAGACGCACAATGGGATCTGATTAGCCGAACCGATGGTGAAGTGATCAAAAGCGTGCCCGCAAGAGAACTGTGGGATGAAATCAGTCGCGCTGCGTGGTCATGCGCCGATCCGGGCGTTCAATTTGATACGACCATCAATGAGTGGCATACCTGCCCACGTGACGGCCGCATCAATGCATCAAATCCTTGTTCCGAGTACATGTTCCTCGATGACACAGCGTGCAATCTAGCATCCCTGAATCTCGTGAAGTTCATGGAAGAAGACGGAAGTTTCAACATCGAAGCTTTCCGCCATGCGACACGTATCTGGACGATGGTCTTGGAGATCAGCGTCCTGATGGCGTCATACCCGAGTGCAGAAATCGCGCAACTCTCTTATGAGTACCGCACTCTCGGTTTGGGCTACGCCAACCTCGGAACAGTGCTCATGCGTATGGGACTCCCCTACGATAGTGAAGAAGGCCGAGCCTTCTGTGGTGCGATCACCGCGATTCTGACCGGTCAGTCCTACGCTACCAGTGCAGAGATGGCTGGAGAACTCGGTCCATTCCCCGCATATGAACGAAATCGTGAAGGCATGCTTCGTGTCATGAAGAATCATCGCGGAGCCGCTCATGATGTCGCTGACAACGAGTATGACGGTCTCTCCATTCTTCCGATGCCGTTGAAGGCTGACTCCTGCGCCTCCACCTTGATCGAAGCAGCGAAGTCTTGCTGGGATGAAGCCGTGGCTCTGGGCGAAAAACACGGATACAGAAACGCCCAATCCACAGTCATCGCACCGACGGGAACCATCGGCCTCGTGATGGATTGTGACACCACCGGAATCGAACCCGATTTCGCGCTGGTCAAGTTCAAGAAGTTGGCCGGGGGTGGTTACTTCAAAATCATCAACCAGAGTCTACCGCCCGCATTAACCCGTCTCGGTTACTCGGATGCAGAAATCACTCAAATCACTAAGCACGCAGTCGGTCATGGAACTCTTCGTGGTGCACCCCACATCGACCATGAAAATCTGAGAACTCTCGGATTCGATGAAGCGTCCATCGCTAAAGTCGAGTCTTCCCTAGAGAGCTCATTCGACCTCCAGTACGCCTTTAATGACTACCTACTGGGTGAAAACTTTGCTGAAAAAACTCTCGGCCTCAGCGGAGAGAGCCTAGAGAAATGGGCCACACAACCCCTGAAGGCTCTGGGCTTTACTTCTCAGCAAATTTCCGAAGCCAATGAATACGTCTGCGGAACGATGACGATCGAGGGTTCCATTCTTAAGGATGAACACCTCGCCATCTTTGACTGCGCCAATCGTTGCGGTCGTAAAGGTGTTCGATTCATTCAGTCAGATGCTCACGTACTGATGATGGCTGCGGCTCAACCCTTTATCTCCGGGGCCATCTCCAAGACCATCAACATGCCAAACGAATCTTCGATCGATGAAGTTCGTGAATCCTACAATCTTGGTTGGAAGTCGATGTTGAAAGCGGTCGCCCTCTACAGGGACGGCAGCAAGCTTTCACAACCGCTCTCTTCCTGGGGTGAAGATTTCGACGAAACAGAACTTCCCGAAGCCACTTCGAATATGCCGCAAAACTTGGAAAAAGTGGTCTACAGATATCTCGCGCGTCGCCGTCGCCTGCCACACCGTCGGAATGGTTACACACAAAAAGCCATCGTCGGAGGACACAAGGTTTACCTCAGAACAGGTGAATACGACGACGAGACTTTGGGAGAGATCTTCCTCGACATGCACAAAGAAGGGGCTGCATTCCGTAGCCTAATGAATAACTTTGCGATTTGTGTCTCACTGGGCCTTCAACATGGGGTGCCTCTTGAGGAGTTCGTGGAAGCCTTCACATTCACTCGCTTTGAACCGAATGGCATCGTCTCCGGAAACCGGAGCATCAAGATGGCGACCAGTGTTCTCGACTACGTCTTCAGAGAACTGGCGATCAATTACCTCGGTCGTCATGACCTCGCGCAAGTTATCGATGACGACCTGAGCTCCAGCAGTCTCGGTAGCACTCCTGAAATCACCGAAGAGGTCGAACAGCCGGATGGCAATTTTGTGGGAATCCCGTCTGCCGCTTCCACCTCACGGTTGGCAGAAAATGACGGCGGCATGAAAAAGGCTTCCACCTCGACTGCAACGGAAGAAGAGACGCTTTCTGCAGAGGTCATTTCCAGGGCAAAGGGTTACACCGGTGATCCATGCCCCGAATGCGGATCGTTGACGATGGTTCGTAATGGTACCTGTCTACGCTGTGATTCGTGCGGTGCGACGACCGGTTGTTCCTGATTTCGTAAAAGGAATAACAATGGATGGAATGTCGTGCGAGAGAGATGGATACCTATCTCTCTCGCATGCTTTCATATTTCCGAAGTTAAAAGATTGCAGAATGTGACCCATACGCTGGAGCAGTCCTGCACAGAAGTCACTGATTTGAACTGAGTTTTCTATCATAGACCGTCACGGAAGGTGAGGAGCACCCATGAGTATCAAGTCCGATAGCTGGATTCGCCGCATGGCCACAGAAGCCGAAATGATTGAACCATTCGCCCCGCAACAGGTGCGCGAGAAGGTCGACAATGAAGGCAATGTCCAGAGAGCTATTTCATATGGAGTCTCCTCTTATGGATACGACCTCCGAGTTGCCGATGATTTCAAGGTCTTCACGAACGTCCATGGATCTGTCGTCGATCCCAAGGAATTTGACGATCGTTCATTTGTGGATATCAAGACCGATTGTTGCATCATTCCGCCCAACTCCTTCGCACTGGCACGAAGCATTGAATACTTCAGGATTCCCCGAAATGTTTTAACGATCTGCCTCGGAAAATCGACCTATGCCCGTTGCGGTATCATCGTCAACGTGACTCCGTTTGAGCCCGAATGGGAAGGACATGTCACCTTGGAGATATCGAACACAACTCCCCTTCCAGCAAAGGTCTACGCCAATGAAGGCCTGGCTCAGGTCCTCTTTTTCGAGAGTGACGAGGTGTGCGAAACCTCGTACGGAGATCGTGGTGGTAAGTATCAGGGACAAACGGGTATCAATCCCCCACGCATGTGAGGGGTTGAAGGGCTCTGTATTGGTAGCCTCAACCGAATCTGAGGCTTAGGATCAAGAGAGTTACATTTTCCGTAAGAGGATCCGGAGGTTCAGATGAGCGAGCCCAGCAATGCCCACGAAAACAACAAGGGTTTCGAACCCTCATGCACCGATGCCGAAGGCTGTAGAGAGATTCTTCGCCGAGTCGTTGGCGGTGAGCGTATTCAGGTCGAAGAAGCACTTTCACTCGCTCTGTATGCGGACGCCGACGAACTCTTCGCATGCTCAGATGCTGTCAGACAAAACAAGCATCCTGACGGGATCGTGACCTACGTCGTCGACAGGAACATCAACTATAGTAATGTCTGCACCTCTGTGTGTTCCTTCTGTGCCTTCTACCGAAAACCAGGCGACTCTGAAGGGTACGTCTTGAGCCTCGATGATATTCATCAGAAGGTAGATGAAACCATCCAGCTAGGAGGAAGCGGAACGTTGATGCAGGGCGGACTGCATCCGGATCTTCCTATGAGCTGGTATACCGACATGCTACGCAGCATTAAAGATCGCCATCCAGAATTTTACCTTCACTGTTTTTCACCTACAGAAGTCCATGCCTTCACTTCGGTGACAGGGCTATCGACAGCAGAGGTTCTAGGACAACTGAAAGAAGCGGGGCTGGATTCGATTCCCGGCGGAGGTGGAGAAATCCTCGTCGATGCCATTCGAAAACGAAGACGATCCTCCTGTGGAGCAGACGAGTGGCTCGATGTTTCCGCAACGGCCCACGAATTAGGCATCCCTACGACAGCCACGATGATGATCGGGCTTGGTGAAGAAAATTGGATGCGAGCAGAGCATCTTAAAAGAGTTCGAGATGTCCAAGATCAAACTGGAGGATTCATATCCTTCATTCCATGGACCTTTCAGCCCGACAACACACCTCTTGGGAAAAAGATTACCGAACGAGTTCCGCCACACGAGTACTCTCGCTGGCTTGCGGTGTCTCGCATTTTCCTCGACAACATCGACAACCTTCAAGTCTCATGGCTCACAGTGGGCCTTGAAGAAGGACGGCTCGGTTTGCAACGTGGGGCAAATGACTTGGGGTCAGTCATGATTGAAGAAAATGTCATCTCCGTGGCAGGTGCGAATCACCAAGCGACCGAAACTCTCCTCAGGAATACGATTGAAGAAGCGGGCTTCCAGCCGGGACTGCGTAATGCCGGTTATCGCCGCCTGAAAGATCGCCCGATCCCTTCTCCTCAGCAGGTGACCCCGCATGAATAAACCGGCACTCGATCCCAGATTGACCCGTGACGAAACGACTCAGGTCGTCGAAGGTCTCGTCACGGGCTGGACGATCCCTGAGGAGGTTCCTCAAGGACTTTCCACGGCCATAGTCCCCAACTCCGAATGCCCAGAAGGAGCCCAGTTCACGGCTCGTACTCTTCATACTCTCGTACTGAGATCCCGACCCCGAACCTTGGTCGTATTGTCCAGTGAAGACATCGAGAAGCCTGAACTAGTGGCGATGGGACAGATACAAACAGCCCTTGGAGCCAGTTCAGTAGATGAACGCTTGGCAGCAAGAATCGCCTCTGAACTGGGAACTTCTCTCGAGATTGTCTCCGGTGATTCGAAGAATATTCTCTCACTTCAGAGAATGGTTCCCCTACTCTGCCAAGTCCTCGCTCCAGGATGTCGATTTGTTCCCATAATTCTTCCTCGAGAATCCACCCATGAATTCACACCCGAAAAATTGGGCGCAAAATTGGGCTCCATTCTACAAACTGAGCAAGGCGCATGCTTGATTGCAGGTTTCCAACTTCCCAAGAGAGAAAAATTGGGATCTTCTGACAGCGTGTCCGACGATGCTTCCATCATTCGCCACATCCTTGAACCCGATACAAAAAACCTGATGACGTCCAGCATGTTGGTCAACATTCAGGATTTCTCTCCTGTTGTTGTCGCCGTTGAACACTCTCAAAAAAGACATGCTCAAAGAGGTTTCCTTCTCGAGCATGGATCGGTGGGGAAACAGGACCAACAACGTGGAGCAGCTTCACTGGTGCTTTAGGAAAACAAAGGAGAATAAGAGAGTGACTTCCATAGCAACAGGTGGAGGAGATGAAGGGGATACCGGGATACTCGGATCCGGTCGTGTCTCCAAAAACAATCCCCGCATCGAAGCGTACGGCAGTGTCGACGAACTCAATTCCGAAATCGGAGTGGTTCTAGCAGCAGGATCACCTCCACACTGCGATCCTCAAAGAGTTCTCGCCCCGCAGATTCAACTTCAACTGACAAAGCTACAATCACTTCTATTCGACCTTGGAACAGACTTGGCACAACCCGGTTGCGGAACTCAAAGTGGCCCAAGTACTCGAATAACTCATAAACACTCGGATCTTCTCACCGAATGGATTCATGAATGGGAAGCTATTTTGCCTCCACTCAAACAGTTCATTATTCCGGGTGGATCTCTGAATGCAGCGCATCTGCACAGAGCACGTACCGTCTGTCGTAGAGCAGAAAGAAACACTGTCCAGTTTCTCAAGGAAGCGGCTGAAGGGCATTCGGCCGTCGTCTTTCTCAATAGGCTGTCAGATTTACTCTTTCTACAAGCACGGGCAGCAAATCAATCGGATGGACTCTCGGACGTTCCCTGGGTTTCAGAAGCTTAAACTTCTTCAGGGTCACCATGTGCCCCGGCTTCCAGCAATCTGAAGAGCAGCGCTGATTTCGATTCGTCACAGTTCACGATAGGTATATTGAGTTCCTGCAACTGACGGCTCAGGTACTTTCTCGCCGTCTCCGTATCATCACATTCAATTTCAACTTCACATCTCATGACATTTCCGGGGAATGAAGTTTTATCCACTTCGATCATGAGATCATCTTCCACCTGATACCGTCTGCGCTCATTGGAAGATCTCCCCCATTCAGTGAGCTGCACGAGTTCACAGCCGCAATGATCATATAGAGCTTTCACCGTTCCCAATCGGTTCAAAGAAGAGTTCTCCTCTCTCAGAATGAGCGCAGAAACCCATTCCTCCTTAAGAATATCCGAATACTCATGAGCGATTGAAACCCCTTGAATAAGACTACCCCGAACTTTCAGTGTCAGTTCGGCTTCATTCTCACAGAGGCGTAGGCGCAGTATTGCTCCACTTTCCTTGATCATGCCTTCGAAATCGAAATAGATATTTGTTTGCTGAAGCGTATCGATATATCCAGGAAGAATAGAACAGAGTTGGAGCAGAGCCGCTTCGTCAGGAAGAAGCAGTTTCAATTCAACCTCAGACGAAGACTTCAAGATTCGTCTTCTTCAGAAAATTGATCCAGCCAATAATTAACCTGATTCTTACTTCTAGGCGCGGCAGGCTTGTCCCCTGAATCGGAACTGGAGGATTTCCCCTTGCTCGATTTACGCCCCTTGAGAACCAAAGATCTGAATTCTGAACATGAAATCCAAATGACTCCACCCCCATCAATTCGGCTACCAATATCTGAACGGTCATTGGTGACGATTCTTGTCTGTTCTGCGAAAGGTGCTTTTCTGGCCAAGGAAAGAACCAGGTCATCAGCGGTTTGCCCTCTGCGAGCCACGAGAATCTCTAAGCCCGCTCTTTCCGGGCCACCGGAGCCGCCATCCATCACCAGCTGAAATCGGTGATCGTTTCCACAAACGCGCGAAAGCTCAGAGTGCAACAATTTCTTCGCAGACTCCATCCCACTCTCTGTCATTTTTTGACGGAACATGGGATCGGAATGGATCAGGTTATTTCCATCGATAATCCAGAGCACCTGACCTCGTAACTATTTCTAATCAAAATCAAAGATCGAGGGAGGTTTTTTATTGGGGTCGTCTTCGGCCTTCTTCAATCCCTCGTCAAAAAGTTGATCCAACTTATTCTCGCGCCCATCTTCTTTGGCGAGTTCTTTTTCGAACTTTTCTTGGGCTCGATCAGGCGCAGAAACTGCATCTCCAACAGCATCCTCGAATGACTTTGTCTTTCCCTCTTCGGCTCCCTTAACGCTATGGAAGATTCTTCGCGCACGGGGATCAATCGTTAACCGACAGTCACAATGGGGACATTCAACTTCAAAAAGACCATCTGGGCGATTTGTCATCCACGCTTACTTTCCGTAAATGAGATTGAGAACCTCGTTACGAGTCGCTTGATTTTCCCTCATGAGACCACGCATTGCTGAGGTGGTCATAACTCCACCGGGCTTCTTCACTCCTCGCATCGTCATACAAGTATGCGAGGCTTCGAGGACAACAGTGACCCCTTTGGGTTCAAGAGCCGTAGAAATCAGATCGGCTATCTGCGCCGTCAATCGCTCTTGGACCTGTGGCCTCTTTGCAAAGTGATCCACTGCTCTCGCAAGCTTGGATAAACCGACGATCTTTCCTGAAGGAAGATAAGCGACATGCGCTTTGCCGGTAAAAGGCATCAGATGGTGTTCGCAAAGAGAGACGAACGGAATGTCTTTCAGAAGAACAATCTCGTCATAATCTTCTTCGAAAACAGTATTCAAGACATTTGAGCTATCCTCGCGGAGTCCTTCAAAAATTTCTGAATACATACGAGCAACACGGTCCGGGGTATTCAAGAGACCTTCTCGAAGGGGGTTTTCACCCACACCCTCAAGAATCAACTTTACGCCTTCGCGGATTTTTTCAGAATCAAATTCGTTCATGGTTAGATTCAATTATTCCCATCCTGGTTTTAAATCGACCTTGCCTGAAAGTGAATAAAAATCGATGGGATTGTCCCAGACAATCTTCCTGATCGTCTCTTCGGTGAATCCCTGTCTCCTCATAGCCCAAATAGTCCTTGGAACGCTAAGAGGATCAGACGGCCCCCAGTCACATGACGAGTTGACCAACATCATTTCTGCACCTTGCTCCTGAAAAATCGCAGTCGCTCTTTCAGGGCTCAGCTTGGTGACGGGGTAGACCGTATGCCCACACCAGAAACCATTATCTTTACTCACTTGAATTGTTTCTTCAGTATTGTGGTCCATGAGAATCTTTGCGGGATCCAATTTCATATCTTGAATCACCCGAATTGTTCTCTCTGTACCTTCCAACTTATTTCGGTGAGGCGTATGGATCATAACCGGCAGATCCGCCTCAAACGCCATTTCAAGTTGCTTTCTAAGAATGAGCTCTTCCTCATCAGTGATGAGGTCAAATCCCAACTCACCAACTGCAACTACTGAAGGATGCTGAAACCACTCTGGCATTCTTTCGAGAACTTCTTTCGCCAATTCCGTATTGTTGGCTTCACGTGGATTCACTCCGATAGTGCAAAAGTGTTGGATTCCATATTCTGCAGCACGTTGTCTCTCAAAGTTCGTAATGTGATCGAAGTAATCGTAAAACGTACCGGAATACTTGCGAGGTTCACCCAACCAAAATGAGGGCTCAGTGATCGCTACAATTCCTGCAACGGCCATCTTTTCGTAGTCGTCAGTGATCCTCGAAATCATATGGCTATGAGGGTCAAAGATACGCATGGGCTCACGTCTCGCTTTCTTATCTTTCCGAAGTCTTCAGAAAGTTTTCGCAGTTTATGGTAACTCAGGGCCAAGCAACTTTCCTGCTTGTTCACAGGATGTTTTCACCTGAACCGGATCTCGAGGTCTGGGCTCTTTATTTCAAGATTCGTGGTGCTCTATCCAACGCTCAGCATCGATAGCAGCAGCACAGCCACTTCCTGCGGCAGTAATCGCCTGTCTGTAGGTGAAGTCCTGAACATCTCCGCATGCGAAGACTCCCTGGACGCTGGTTTTAGTGACCTCATGGGTATTGATATATCCATTGTCATGCAAATCTAGTTTGCCCTCGAAAAGTGAGGTGTTGGGAGTATGCCCGATCGCAACGAAAACTCCTTGAAGTGGCAAAGTCACTTTGTCACCACTCTCCAGATTTTCAACTTCAACGCCGCTGACTTTACCTTCTTCTTCCAATACTTCAGTAATGGCGGAATGCCACATGAACTCGATCTTGGGATTATCAAATGCCTTCTGCTGCATGATCTTTGAGGCCCGAAGCTCACCCCGTCTATGGATGACGGTCACCTTGTCGGCAAATTTTGTCAGGAAGACGGCCTCTTCCATAGCAGAATCTCCACCACCGACTACAGCGATCTCTTGCCCCTTGAAGAAGAACCCATCACATGTGGCACATGTACTGACTCCGTGTCCCATCAGTCGGCTTTCTGATTCTAGCCCTAGCATTCTTGCACTCGCCCCTGTGGAAATGATAACGGTATTGGCTTTCACTTCCTGTGTGGAACTCTTAACGGTGTAAGGGTGACTTGAAAAATCTACCTCTACCACATTTTCGTAATGGATCTCTGCACCGAACCGCTCAGCCTGCTTACGAAAATTTTCCATCAACTCCGGCCCCATGATGCCTTCTGGGAAGCCTGGATAATTTTCGACATCGGTCGTGAGCATCAACTGTCCACCACTATTCGCTCCCGCAAATACCAAAGGATTTAACTGTGCCCTACCGGAATAAACTGCAGCGGTATATCCTGCTGGCCCTGAGCCAATGATCACGACTTCGCGAACCATTTCGTTACCTCTTTCCAAACCGGACAACTTTCCGGGGAAGGCTTTGAGAATCTTAGTCCAGCAGTCTAAGTCAGCACCGACTCACTTTCGAGTGGACCCGATCAGGCCTTTTTCACTCAATGCAGCGGATTTCTTCAAATCTTGCCCCCAAATCTGGGGTTCTCTGAGTGAAGAGAATCAATACCTCTCATACGTTGTCGCAAATCCCTTTAAAATAAGGGCTTAAGCAATACGGCTCAGGACCTGATTCTCTGGAAACTCCTCGATTGTCCGGTAACCTGATCTTGGTGTGAGAAATGGCCACAGTTGGCCGAGATTTACCGATCTCTCGCGGTATAAAAATAACTAGAAACTGTCTGGAGGAAAAGAATGATCTCTTTTCGAACACTCATCGGGATACTCATCATTTCATCCTCCTTTTTGGGAGCACTGATTTGTGCAGCTCCTTCAGATGCTCAGAATCACATTGATCAGAACCACATTGCTCAGAATCACATTGCTCAGAATCACATTGCTCAGAATCACATTGCTCAGAATCACATTGCTCAGAGCCAGCGGCTCCTTCAATCCGATGAAGCGGACTCCGAGGAGTCTGAAGACAGTGAACGCTCATACAAAAATCCCCCCCTCCCTCCCCTAGAACTGACCGAAGACCTCAATAAAGATCTTGAACGATTCCGTCAACACATAGAGGACCGCGAATTTTCAAAAGCATTAGCGATCATCAAAAGAGTTCGGTCTAAAACTCGCAAGCCCGAGGATAGTGTCGCAACCATCATCGATCGTTACTTCAGAGAAGCAGAAGCCGGAACTGTTCTCGACAAAGCCCAGAAATACTCCGATAAAGAAAACTACCGAAAAGCTTTAGGAATCATTCTGAAGGAAGATCCCAAAGGTACGGAATACGAAGGCACGAGAACTGGAGAAGAATTAACTGAGCTCCGTGAGATGCTTTTGGACGAGATTTTCTTCGTTCTCGAAGACTTCGAAAAATCGACCGCTACTTCAGGAGATAACGACGAAGAGGAAGAAGAAGAAGGTGGTCGAGGTCAGCGAGGCCAACAAGGAGGCGCCTCTAAAATCGTCGGCGGAACCCCTGAAGATGGAGATGTTCGTAACGGAAAATTCGCCATGCACTGGCAAACATCCGACAGACTCTCTTGGGTCACCTTGGGAAATAAAGCTTTTGAAAAAATGCTGGAAGACGGCGTAAGCCTTACAGATTACAGATATCTAACAATATCTTTGCGCTGTGAGAATCCTTCCGCAAAGCCAAACATTCTGGTTCTATTCGATGTCGATGGAGAACAAGTCAGAGCACCTCGCGGAGGAATGCGGCGCGGAGGCGCAAGAGCTTTCCAGCGGGATGGTTTCAATACCACAGTGAATCCCAAAGGTTCTTGGCGTGAATATCGCTTAGATTTGAAAAAATTCACCCGGAAGGGCGAAGTCGAATGGGATATGGTCGAGGCTCTTCGACTGATCTACACCGCGGGTCCAGATCATTTGATCATGATCGACGACGTGAAACTTGAAAAACAGTAGTCGATGATCAAAACCTTAGCGTTGTGGCTAATTCTGCTTTCTGGATTCCTTATTCCATACGGGAATATCGCCACCGCCCAAGGACCTTTTTTCGAAGAACACATCTACGCAACAGTCGGAGGAACTCCACTCTGGCTCGATTTCCTACCGGAATTCGGTAATGACCCCGAGCCTGAACCGCTGATCATTTTTGTGCATGGCGGAGCATGGATGAATGGAAATCGACAATCTGTCCCTGGCCCAATACTCAATCTTCGGGCTCAGGGTTATTCAATCGCAACTCTGGATTACCGTCTCACAACACAAGCAGGACAGTTCGGATCCGAACCTGTAATTTGGCCAGCCCAGCGTGACGATGCAAAAGCAGCGATACGTTGGCTGAGAGCACATGCTGCCGATCTCAACGTCGACCCCAACGCTTTTGTCATCTGGGGAACATCCGCGGGTGGACATATTGCGGCTTCTGTCGCTCTCACAAATGATGCTCCCGGAACGACAGGTCTGATCGGCGATTGGACCGACGTCTCCTCGGCAGTACAACTGGGTGTCAATTACTACGGTCCTTCCGATATCCTCAGGCTCGATCAAGACGTCACAACTCCCCCTGGATCCACACTCAACCATGAGGCAGCGGGCTCCCCGGAATCTCTACTGTTGGGATTTGCCCAGACAGGTCTATCCATGGGTGAAATTCTTGCACATGAAAATGATGACTCAGCTCCTTGGTTCGATCTCGTTTCACTCGCCCACGATGCGAGTCCCCTATTTGCAGTCACTCCTCCTCATGCCGCTCCAATATTCATAGCGCACGGAACCCTCGATACCGTGATCGCATTCCAGCAAGGTGAAAAGTTACATACAGAACTCGTCTCATTAGGATTATCCTCCACCTGGCACCCGGTGCCCGGTGCCGGCCATGGAATGCCACCCTCAGTGTTTGAAGAAACCGGTGCTTGGATCATGGAACAATGGTCCGATGCGGAATTCATAAGGGGCGATGCAAATATGGATATTCAAAAAGACATCGCTGACGTCGTGAGCATACTGAATACACTGTTCCCACGAACAGGCTCCGGAACTGAGCCTTCTTGCTCAAATTCACAAGATGTCAATGACGATGACACTTTAGACATCAGTGATCCGGTATTCTTGCTGACGTGGCTTTTTGGCGGAGCCCAGCAAATACCTCAGCCCACTCAATCATGTGGATCAGACCCCACGAGTGGCTTTCTGGATTGCGAAACATACAACGCCTGCCCTTAATCCAGGAATCAACTGCAATTCATGACTGCAAGTCGCATCAAAAGTTGACGACACTCTCAATATCGTTTTAATGGAAGTCAGGTTGGGAGTGCGCGTGGCAATAGGGGAAACGAATCTATTGAGAGAGAACCCTTTGATGGGGTCTTCGATATTTAACTTCTTCACCAATTTCAGGTGGGATAAATATCTACGGGCACTCCTTCTGGTCTCATTGAATCTCAGTATTCTCCAGTCCACTTCAATTCTGGAAGCCCAAATCGATGGTGATCCATTTGAAGACCCCTTCGCAGAATCAACTCCCGATGGGATTTTTGGCGTAGACCCCTTTGCTGAAAATATCCAGAACCCTCAAGATACACAGGTCGATTCGGGTTCCATATCGATAGCAAAAAGTGGGCGCATTCGAATTCTTGGCCCAGGGGGTGTTCCGGACCTGAGTATCCTCCCCTCGCTCCGATTAGATTTCCTTCACTCCTCCGAAGGTAGTCCAGATCCTGATGTTTCTACGACGAAGAGCGAAATCAGATTTGAAGGAAACTTACTCAAGGAAAATTCGTTTTTAGTGAGATTCGATTTAGCAGGAAATAAGTCTACTGGAGTGATTTCAGAATTATGGCTAGATAGAGCTTTTGATAGCGGACTTCACCTGACCGCAGGAAGACTGCCCATCACCATGGGTCTCGAGAGTTTCCCCGGTCAAGAGAAGAGAATCACCATCACACCCGGTTTACTAGATTGGTTAGGTGGAGGTTCCGCTTGGGGAGTTCGATCAGGCGGAAGCTGGGTGAATCATTCACTGACTGGGGATATCCAACTATCGCTTGGAGATAATGTTGACGTAGGTGGTAAAGATTTTGGTGGCTATGGATTACTCACCCGCTTCACGATGAGGCCTTTCTCTAGATATCTCTTTGGCGGCCCAGCCGAAGCCGGCGAATTACTGGAAGGCTTTTCATTTTTTGTTACAGGACGTTGGGATCACAATGCCAAGGGCAAACTTCAGATTAACTCTGCCGGAGATGTGTCTTTGTATAGATCTACCGATCTCGAAATGGAGAACGCAAACTGGGTCAGAACCGGTTGGCGACTCCCCATTACAGATTTCTTTCACATCGAAAATGAATGGAACAGAACCAGCCTCTATGGGGTTGGAGATGACAAAACCGATATGCCAGGTGAGATCACCGGCTTCCAATTTAGTTTCCGACTCAGATTAGGTTCAGAGACTCCTCTGCCAGTTTCCATTCCCCTCGATCTTCCCGGACAGATTTCTGATACCAGCCCAAAGGACCAGAAAGAAGATTTCCCAGTGGATCTTCTCCTTCGATATGAGCAACTCTCTCCCAAAGAGAGGCTGCTCAACGAAGGATTGCTGGAAACAGAACATGATTTATCAGATCTACGTTCTCTCCGATTAGTACTCTCTAAACAGCAGACACAGTCGATACGCTGGATTCTTGAAAGTGCATGGACGAGAAACAATTCCCCGATCAATCTCTCCGGAAACCTCGGGCAAGCTGAAGATATATTTTCATTCCGCTGCCTTATGGAAATAGGCCTATAAGCGAATTCCCAGCACTCCGTTGGGTATTTCTTTCCGATAAGGTCCCATTTCAGCCTCGACTTCCAGCCTCATGATTTGCTCGCTTTCAAGATTTAGTCGTAATCTTCTCAGGAACTCTCCCCTGTCAGGGAGGTCTTGAAGAGCAGTTACCCAATTGAGAGATGCTGGATGGAAGCCATGAATAGTCGACCAGCCGTTGATTCTGGATTCACCTTACTGGAGGTCATGATGTCCATCGCCATTCTGGCGGTGGTGAGTCTCGCCTCAGCAATGGTCATGATCCCGGTGGTTCAGGCACAAAATGAATCGCGTGAGATCACCCGATCGACGGCCTATGGCCGAGCAATTCTTGAAGAACTTTATTCAAGATCATTAGAAGATTTAACCAATTCAGAAGACGGATATCTTCTCTCCTCCAATTGGCCAAAAAAGGGCGCTCAGATTTTTGGAGAAGATGCAACTTTCGAAGAACTCAACGACCCTACAATTCCGACAGTATCTATCCAGGTCACTGATCTTGAATCAGACCCCATAGAGATTTTAGTCACACTGTCGTGGACAGGCCGAGATTCCGGTTTGGTCAGCCGCGAATTTTGGGTCGTAAGAACCCGATAGCGAGTGAAGCATGCAATTCCAATCCAATAACCCTCAAAGCGGTGCAACTCTCATTGAGATACTTATCGCTTCGTCGGTATTCATCGTTGTTCTCATACTGAGCTTGGGTGCTGCCACAGAATTCTCTGACTATGGAAAACAAGCCGATGCAGATGCAGGGATTCAGCTCGACTGCCACCGTGCATTCTCAAGAGTCGAATCCATATTGAGGCAAGGCTGGACAACACCTGTTATCTCTTCAGATGGAACCTCTGTAGAAGTTGAAGTTTTGGGATACGAGTACGATTCTGTAAATGAGACATGGCAACGTATCGATCCAGCAACTTGGAAACGTCAGTACGATACTTCTACCGCCAGTTACTACTTTGTTGACGGAGATGGATTCGAACTACCCGTTGCGAATTGCCTCGTCGAATGGCAAAGAAATTCCACTGATCCCAACTCTTCCGATTACTACTTTGGAAAACTCATCTGCACACTTTCCGATGGAGGAGTGAACTCAACAATGTGGACCCTCTCAGATAATCTTGGCACTTTCGAAACACACGAAAATGGTGATAGGAAAAATGCTTTTGAATTTATCCTGAGTGGGAAATCTATTGAGGTGAGACTTCATATGCAGAGAGATGAAAATGAAGTTCCTTATTCGATTCGCAGCAGAATCCAGCAACGAAACTTCTTAGACGGCCAATAACCAGGCCAACATTCCGACCAATGAACAGGAGAAACCGATTGAATACTCAGCATGACCAAATCTCGGGGGAGACTTTGACACATGAAAACAAACTGCGTTCCTCGGAATCAGGGGTGGCGATGTTTGTCACAGTTTTCATGGCTCTCGTTCTCGGAATGGTCTGCGCCGTGACGGTGACTACCACATTGACGAGGAATAAAGATTCCAGATTCCAAATGGATCGCCTTCAAGCTCGATCACTCGCTGAGGCCATCCTTGATGCCGCCCAGAAACAAATATTGGTCCGCACAGCGAATTTCGATGATCCGTTTGCAAATTCGACCATCGCATCAGGGACCGTCACTATTGGTGGCGAAACATACTCTTGGAATGGAGAAGATCTAACTCCTACCATTTATCCAGGAGAATTAGACGAAAATGGATGGCGCTCCATCGAAGTTCTCTACGACTCCACTCAAGGGGGTGGTTCAGAAACACAGACTCTTTACACACGTGTCGTGCAAATCTACCCAGGGGAGAATGCTAACTCAGGCCTAGAAGTCGGAGATGCATGGAGCAGACTTCGCAGAACTATTGAAGTTCAAAGAAATCCCCTCTTCGATTTTGCCATATTTTTCGATGACGATTTGGAATTACTCCCAGGTCCTTCAATGACATTTTCAGGGAAGGTTCATGCAAATGGCGACATTTATGTCGGTGTTGGTGGAACCCTTGATATCGACTCTGATTACTTCAGATGTACCGGCGAACTTTTCAGAAAAAGAAAAAACAACAACCAAACCACTAACGGCACTGTCCGAATCAAGAATAGTGCTGGAGAGTTCAAGTCGCTTAGAAATGATCGAGATTACGATTACTGGAATGACCCAGAAGCCTGGGTTGATTATGCAGACGGACGTTGGGATGGAACAGTTCAAACCGGAAGCCATGGGATATTGACCCAGAATGCTCCTGAGATTGGTTCGATCTCAAATAACGGGCATTACAGAAACAATGCGGACCTTCTCTTCCATAACGATCGTGTTTATCACGTTCAAAATGGCGTGGAAGTCGACATCACTTCCCAGGTTTCGACTGCAGTCAGTGAATCCTCGAGTGATATGTATGACGCTCGAGAGGAAACCTACGTCCCTCTCACCGAGATTGATCTCTCTGACCCATTATTGGTGAGTTACATCGAATCGGCGAATCAGGACCTAGACCCTACCAATGACATCCATCAAATATACGCATACCGATCACCCGAACCGGAGCCAGCAAATTGGGACCCCGGTAGCGTCAATAATTGGTTTGAAGGAATAAGACTCCTCAATGGAGAAACCATTCCAGCAGACATGCTCTTCGTTAGCGAGAATCCCATCTACGTTGAGGGAGATTTCAATACTACTGATTTCGGAACCTCCAATCAAAAAACGGTGGCGGTTATTAGCGATGCGGTCAATCTTCTCTCCGAAGCATGGGACGACGAACGAGAAGCTGGGGATGATTACGGAGATATCGACCGTGCTACCGAGACCACCTATAACATGGCGATGATCACAGGAAATGTGCCGACTCCCGATGGTGGAGGAGATTACTCTGGTGGACTGGAAAACCTACCCAGATTCCACGAACGGTGGAAAAACTCCAGTGGTAGCAAAGTGAAGTGCAATATCAATGGAGCGTTCATCAACCTTTTCCAAAGCCGCCAAGCCACTGAGCGGTGGGGAAAATCTGGAGTATATCAACCCCCAGAAAGATCTTGGGGCTACGATCCTGGACTTCTCGATGCGAGCGTTCTGCGTGATCTATTCCCTCAAGCTGTTTCTATCGACAGGCTTGTCTGGGAAGAAGGAGAACCCATCCTTCCCGGAACCTGATCAGGCACACTTGTCTTCAGTGATCGAAGTGGATTTTCTGTTAAATCTCTCCTTATGCTGAGACGTGCAACCTCGCCACGTTGGGGTATCCTGTACTTCCAGATCCCATGTGAAGGGTAGATGCAGCAATGCCTCCCACAAATGACGAAGCACTCCCCTCCCACGGACATCGTCCGACGCGGAAGCTCCCTGTCCGAAGAACCCGTCCGGGTCGATCGCCCAGGGGACTCGACCAAATTGCCGTGGAGGAACCTCTCGAAATCCGACTGCGCTGGCTGGATTCCTCCGGCATGCGTGAAGAGCGCGTCGGCACGACGATGCGAACCCCGGGTAATGATTTTGAATTAGCCCAAGGATTTCTCGTGGCTGAAGGCATTCTTGGAGCCACTGAATCTCCAGCGGGATCCTCTCATTGCACCAATGGTGAAGCAGAAGAACCTTTGAATGTGGTCACCGTAACTCTGAGGGATGGCGCGCAACCGGATACCAAACATTTGGGCAGTTTGGGTCACGGCACCAGTGCTTGCGGTATATGCGGAAGAACTCGAATCGAAGATGTAATTTCGAAGATCCCTATTCTCGAGACGCGCTCTGATCTTGACCCTGAGTGGTTAGCGACATTGCCGGATCTATTGAGAAAATCTCAAAAACTATTCGAAAGTACCGGTGGCGTCCATGCCGCAGGTGCATGGGTGATCTCCGGAGAAGAACTCGCCATCAGGGAAGACGTGGGACGTCACAATGCCCTCGACAAATTGGTCGGGACATTGTCGATGCGCAATCAACTTCCGGCTTCAGGACGCGTCTGTGCCGTGAGCGGCAGAGCCAGTTTTGAACTGGTGCAAAAAGCAGCTGTTGCAGGTTTCGAAGCACTGATAGCCGTGGGGGCACCATCCAGTCTCGCTATCGAAACCTCCAAAGAAGCGGGAATGGTTCTCTGTGGGTTCGCAAGTTCCTCAGGATTGAACTGCTACAGTGGCTCCTCAAGGCTCGGACTTTGAGCAGATGAAGAAGAATCGTATTCGGGTTGAACAGGCTCAGCTTTGAATCGTCCATTTTGGTGGACCACTTTTGCCCAAGAGTTCACGGGATCATGCTCAAGAACGAGGAGAGCCTCTTCCTGAGAAGCTGATTTCAGTAGTGCTTGTTTCTCTTCGACAACTTTCAAAGCATGAATATCGTACCCCATCGTCCATGCTGCTCTCAGATGATGGAGAGTTGGAGCAAGGTCGGCCAAGTATCGAACAACCTTGCCACCCCCTTCAATCCTGACGGTCTGCATCCCGAGCGTATGTCCGTGAACCTCTTCCACTGAAACTCCAGGAAAAATTTCACCGGGTCCATCGATGCGCTCCAACAAAGTATCTTCGAGAGGCTCGACATTTTCTCTGAGATATGAAGCCTTCTCTCTTGGATTGGGGGAAAGGGCGGTGTCCCAATTTCTCTGCTGAACCCAATGCTTCGCATTCGGCAAGACTGGGACCGATTCTCCCGCGTCATTTCTTTGGGTCGCTCCACCCACATGGTCAAAGTGGAGGTGGGTAATGACCAAGTCGGTGACGGTATCAGGGTCCACCCCCGCCGACCGGATCGCCGACCAGAGAGGAGGCTCGGAATGCCCCTCCGGTAGCCAGATGGCGAACCTGTCCCTGAAAGAAGGGTCTTCTTTGTCCCCCACGCCTGCGTCAATGACCGCAATACGATCAGATTCACTGTCCTTCAAAAGCAATAACCGAGTGGCCAATGGGATCCGATGTTGATCGTCTGGTGGAATGCAACCCTCCCAGACAACTCTGGGAACGGAGCCAAACATGGCTCCCCCGTCGAGATGCAGCCCCCCCCCTTCCAAGGTGCAGATTTCCCACCGACCTATCTTTACGAATCCGGACATTGTATATCCCTCCATGCAAGTGAATTCCCTGCATGATTTATAGCCTAGAATGTCACACTTGACTCAGGAATTCGGTCGCCTCGATTGATTCCGGAAGCCCGTATCACTACCATGACAGCATAGATGAGGCAGAATTTGCCCACGCAGTTTTTTGACTTCTGGGGTGAGCTCGTGTGCCGAACTCGTGCGCCGAACTCGTGTGCCTCACTGGAGAAGATGAGCAGCATTACCCGAGTGAACGACGACAAGAAGGTTTCCCAAATCTTTGACGAACTTTGCTGAGAGACTCCCAATTTTTACCCCCGAAGGGAACTTCGTTCGAATGATTGATCGACAGAGCACACCTCACACATTTGATCTCAATGAAGTATCTGCAAGAATTCCACTTCTTCAAAAGATTGGCTCTGACATCATCAGGGTGAAAAATAAACGTGATGACATACTCAAGGAGCGTCAATCAGAGAGTTCGCCAACGAGCAGATATACGGGAACTGTGATGAAGCTACAGGACGAACTTCGAGTCTTATCGAAAAAGCTGGAGTCATACCGAGAAGAAATAAAAGAGCTGGGCGGGCTCTTGGTAAACGTAGATCAGGTAACAATGGAATTCCTAGGTGAGATCGATGGCTGCCTTGCGTGGTTTTCATGGCAACCGGGAGAGGATTCTATTCAGGCCTGGAGGCCGGTAGATGGAGAACCAGGGGAGCGGATTCCCCTGATCGTAAATAATAAAGATCTGGATACAGAAGATTTGATTTACCCCCTCGATTGAGGGAAGAAGAGGAAGATATGGCAGAAAATCTGATCAATATTGATGATAATAATTTTGAGGCTGAAATAGGTAGTGGCGGACTCGCCATGCTGGATTTCTATGCGACTTGGTGCGGGCCTTGCAAAACACTTGAACCCATTGTCCATCAACTCGCCGAAGAGTACTCCGCTAAGGGAGTAAAAATAGGAAAAGTCGACATCGAACAAGCAGAAGGCCTGGCCGTTAAATACGGTATTCAGGGAGTACCCACCCTTCTCTTTTTCAAGGACGGTGAAGTCGTAAATCAAATGACAGGGGCACACCCCAAGCCAGTTCTAGAAAAAGCCCTCGACGAAATCACGAGTTGAATTGAAATCAGAATGGGGAGAAGCGAGATGAAAAGGTCAGGTCATTTGCAATCGTTGAGTCTAGTCATGGGCATAGTTGCAACCGGCCTGACCATTTTGTCTTCCGGTTGCCAAAGTAAATCCGAACCGGTCTATGAGACCCGAATTATTTCGGAAGTATCCCAACCAGTCTTCAAATCAGCAACTCTCGATGAACGATTTAGAGGGCCACAGTCCCGCCCAAATTCAGACTCCAGCTCCGGAGAACTGAAGGTGGACTATGATTTACCCGAGGGTTGGACTGTTGCTTCTCAGACCTCCATGCGGAGGGTCAACTTACTCATCAATGGAGACCCCAATGCAGAGTGCTACCTCACAGCATTCAAAGGAGGGGGTTCACTGAAAGACAATGTGGCTCGTTGGTGCCGCCAAATGGGTCAGGACATGATCAGCGACGAGAGCCTCATGGCTCTTCCGCGCGCACCACTTTTGGGTGCAGAATCGATTCGTTTTGAAATCGACGGATCATTCGATGGCGGAATGAGTTCAAATCCTATTGAAGACGCTCGCATGATCGCCTTCATGGTCCCTTCTGCGGGGAACACCATCTTCCTGAAAGCCACAGCCCCAAGACAACTGCTCATCAGCGAAGCAGATGCACTCAACGATTTCGCCAAGAGTTTACGATTCAGTCGTCCAGAGTCCCCCAATCAACAAGGGGCATCTGGCGAAACCGTCTCCTCTCTCGAATGGACGGCACCTGAAGGCTGGACCGCACTCGGTGCAAAACCGATGCGCGAAGTTACTTTTGCAGCGGGAAAAGAAGCCCGTTGCTGGATCACAATCCTCGGTGGAGATGGTGGCGGAACACTCGCAAATGTCAATCGCTGGAGAAGTGAACTGATGCTTGACCCCCTCCTCCCCAACGAACTTGAGAATCTCCCCAAAATGAATCTTTTAGGGGGCGATGCTTTCGTCGTCGAAGGAACCGGGAGCTACTCCAGCATGGGATCGGAAGCGAAGGGGAATTGGTCCTTGATCGGACTTATTCGAAACCTCGAAGGCAAGGCAGTCTTTATCAAACTCATTGGCCCGGCCAGTGAAGTAGAAGCCGCAAGGCCAAGTCTCAAGATTTTCGCTGATTCCATAAAGGAGCGTTGATGAAAAACACCCACTCTACTTTCTGGGATTCTAAAGCGATAAAGACATTCGGATCTCTGGGTCTTGCTGCTTCCATGATGAGTTTCCTCTTGCTACTGACCCTGCTAGGAACACTCGAACAGATGAACATGGGTATCTACCAGGTTCAGAAAAAATACTTTGAGTCCCTGTTTGTCACCGAATGCTTTGGATATCCCATCTTCCTTCCGGGAGGCATGCTTTGCATGGTTATCTTCACACTCAATCTTATGGTGGGTGGAATCCTTAGACTTCGTCTCAACAAAAACAATATAGGTGTCTTCATCATTCATGTCGGTATCGCCCTCATGATGAGTGCAGGACTCGTCAAACTAATGGCAGGGCAAGAAGGATACCTCAGACTCCTCGAGGGTGATAAATCTTCCGAGTACGTCAGTCACCATGAGTGGGAGATTGCAGTCTTTGAAGACGTACCGGGCGAGATCAAAGAGTATACTCTGCACGAACGCCATTGGCGGCACTCCGACGCAAAGGATACGCCAGAAGCCCTCGTCATGTCCGGCAATGCCGACCTTCCCTTCGACCTCCACCTCGACTTCATGCACGATAACTGCATGCCCGAGGAAATCGAGCCGGGGAACTCCTCCATGGACTCCACCTACGTATTGGATGGCTGGACACTTTCAGCGAGACCCATGGATGCTGAAAATGAACGGAATCTGCCCGGATTAAGAATCTGGACCTCTCCGATGGGCAGCAATGACGCTCAGGAGATTTCGGAAGTCAGTTTTCTCTACGGAGGGCAATACCTCCCCTGGACATTCCAGGCAGAGGGGAAGGACTATGCGGTTGCTTTACGTAAGGTCAGACATTCGATGCCCTTTAGCATTGAACTCGACAACTTTGAAAAAGTCGACTATCCGGGTATCTCCATGGCGAAAGAGTTTCGAAGCGATGTCACTCAAGCCTCCAATGGAACTTCTCGAAAGGTGCGGATTGAGATGAACGACCCTCTCAGAGATCAGGGTCTCATTCTTTTTCAATCGAGTTGGGGACCTCCGAATGCCAAGCCCGGTGATACCCTCTACAGCGTATTCGCAGTGGTCCACAATCCTTCTGATCATTGGCCACTTTACTCATGCATCATTATTGGCATCGGCATGGCACTGACCTTCACCCAAAAGTTTGTGGCTTATGGACGTCGCCAGTCCAAAAGAAGAAAAGAGTCTCCTGATGAAGCATAAAAATCTCAGTTTCATACTTCAGACGTTGTTTCTCTGCGTAGGGCTTCTTTTGCCACAATTGTGTCAAGGCCAAGATTCTTCTGCTCCACAAGTCAATGAAACTTCGAAATCAGCCCCCCCTGCCGAGAAGCAAGCGGCTACGACTCAACGGACACCTTGGTCTGAGGAGATTGTATCCGAAGTTTCCCATTGGCCGCTTCAGCACGGAGGAAGGGTCAAGCCTTTCCAGACCTATGCCGGCTTCTTGATGTTGAAAATCAACAGTAAAAGAAGCCTCAAGTTAGAAGATGAAAAAATAGGCCCTGTAGAATGGGCTCTCGATTTCATGTTCTATCCGGAAATCGCGAGATCTTATCGGTGTATTCACGTACCCAACGACGAGGTACTGATAGGAGTAGGATTCGACACCACCGATTTCCGAAGAAGCGATCGTTATAGTTTTGACCAACTACAACCTGTTCTCTCCGCTCTATATTCCAGCGCTCGGGATATTCAGATGGCGAAGCCCGAATCCAAAGAATGGACTCTCGTCGAACGCCAAACGGTTCAGCTGACGAATAAGATTAGGGAACTCGAGATACTCCTCCATTCCATGGATAGTTCTCGGCATCAGCTTCCCCTTCACGGTATTAAAGAGTTCGACGAAGTTTTTGGGGAATCATCTCCACCGGGTTACTCAACCTTCATTGAACAAATCGATAAGGTCGAAACACTTGCGAGCCCCGACTATTTGAACTCACTCTCTCAAGATCGAAGATCTGAGTTCATCAATGCCTTCACTGAACTGAGAAGTGATCTTCTTAGGAATTTGGAGATCTCGGAACTGGGTATCTCTTGGTTCCCACCCGAAGAGGTTTCAACAGATGAAGAAAGTCCTCCGGTGACATGGGAAACATCTTCCTCTGTCGTTCAGGCAGCACTTTTGTTCAAAGAGTACAAACAACGGGGAGCGGCTCTCAAATCTTTAGAGAGTCTCGTTGGACATCTGGATGACCGTGACCAATTCCTCATTCAGTCGACTCTTTTCGGATCCCAACTCGAGGGGCTTGCCGAAATTCATGGGAGTGGATCTCAGTTATCGCGTGAAGTGTCATTCTACAACGTTGACTATTTCACGAAGGCCCTCGTATTTTTCATGCTGGCCTTTATTGCGATTTCCCTCGGTTGGTTGATTCCAAAAAGTAAGTTCCCTACCAAGATCACTTGGGTTTTGAATGGAACTGCATTGGGACTCTTGGTCACGGGTGTCACCATTCGTTGTATCATTCAAGGCAGACCACCCGTCACAACCTTGTATGAGACGATTCTATTCATCACTGGTTGCTGTGTCATCACAGCACTCGTACTTGAATACTTCGACAGAAAAAGGATCGCCCTGACGATTGCAGCATTCCTCGGAGCTCTGGGTTGCTTCCTGAGCAATCGCTATGAGTTAAAAGAAGCGGTCACAGCTGGAGATACGATGCCCAGCCTTGTTGCTGTTCTGGATACTAACTTTTGGCTCTCCACTCACGTCACGACCGTCACTCTCGGATATGCCGCAGGATTGCTCGCTGCCGCCATCGCCCATGTATGGATCATAGGCAAGCTCATCGGATTCAAGCCAAACGACAAAGGGTTCTACAAGAGCCTGACTCGCATGGTCTATGGAACCATATGCTTTGGTCTCTTCTTTAGCATTGTCGGAACAATTCTTGGTGGAATCTGGGCAAACTACTCTTGGGGAAGATTTTGGGGTTGGGACCCTAAAGAAAACGGCGCTCTCATGATATGCCTCGCTGAATTGATCATCTTGCACCTTCGCATGGGTGGATACATCAAAGACCACGGGGTTCATGTTCTCTCTCTTCTCAACGGAATGATCATTGCCTTCTCTTGGTGGGGTGTGAACTTGCTAGGTGTCGGCTTACACTCCTATGGCTTTACAGATGGCGTCTTTTTGTTGCTTCTGTCCTTCTGGGGACTGGAATCCTTGCTGATGATTGTTTCTATCGGCTTTGGTAACAGATCGGGCACAAAGAACCAGAGTACCGGGGGAACGGGAGCCAACCCCACGGGGTCATGACCTCGCTTCCGTGCTTTCCGGAATTGCTAATTTTCGACCTCGATGGAACTCTGATCGATTCGATCGGTGATATCTCAGAGGCGGTCAACGAGTTTCGGCGATCTCGTTCCGCCACAGAACATGATCTCGACACTGTTCGCAGTGCTGTAGGACATGGTGCTCGAGAATTATGCCGCCAAGTTCTTTCCGATATAGCCTTACCAGGCGAAACGGAAGAAGATCTCTATCAAGCCTTTAGAAAAACCTACATTCAACAAGCCTCGGCCCCTTCACATACCTTGCAATGGTTGCCAGGGGCTCCCCAACTTCTGGCTTTCCTTCAGAAGAATACGATTCAGGCTTCGATCCTCACCAACAAGCCTCGAGAGGTGACAGCCGTATTACGTCCTCGTCTCGAATCTGCATTCCCATGGTGTCATATCATTTGCCCCGAAGACGCGGGAGTCGCCAAGCCAGATCCGAGTGGCCTGCTCAACATTCTCAAGATGGAGCAAACACGGGTCGAGTCCGCAGTGTTTGTTGGAGATTCTGCCGTCGATTTTGCTACAGGTCGTGCCGCAGGAATCTACACTGTGGGTTTGAAAGGTGGATATGGAAAAATCACTCCACCTGAACCGGATCAGTGGATCGAAGATTTGTCCCAGCTCACAGTAATGCTGACGGAATCAGAACGACGCTAAATCGTAACGTTATTGATTTGAAAAAAGTAAGGAACCGCCATGAGTACGAGTACCTCAGGAACACGACAGATTCGTAGCTCTTTTAAAAACATCGACGAAAAATTATGCCTGGGTAGTCATCTCTCAGTATCGGGTGGTCCCTGGAAAGCGGTAGAAGAAGCCATCGAACTCGACATTCGTGCATTACAAATCTTCACTAAAAATGCCAGTCGCTGGATACAGAAACCGATCGACCCCTCTTCCGTTGATCGATTCCACGATGCGATTTCAAACTGGGGCCCTCACCCATTATTGAGTCACGATTCCTATCTCATCAATCTGGCTTCTCCCAAGGATGAGCTCTTTGAAAAATCGATTGCGGCATTCAGTGACGAACTAGAACGGGCTGAACTCCTAGGTATTGATTTCTTGGTCATGCACCCGGGCGCGCATGTCGGCAGTGGAGTCGATTCCGGAATTGATCGTATCGCAAAGGGAATGCTTCGTAGTTTTGAGCAAGTTCCACACACGAAGACACGAGTGTTACTGGAGAATACAGCCGGAGGCGGTTCCACCATGGGCCGTTCCTTTGACGAACTTCGTGATCTCCTCGATGCGATCGATACTCCTGAAAGAACCGGTACTTGTCTCGATACTTGCCACATGTTTGCAGCTGGATATGAATTGCGAACAGAAGAGGGATACGATGAAACGATGCGGCAACTCGATGACACCCTGGGCGCAAACCGCGTCTTCGCTCTCCATTTGAATGACAGCAAAGGTGATCTAGGGAGCCATCTCGACCGACATATGCATATCGGAGAAGGACTCATTGGAAACTCCGGATTTGAATCAGTGATGCAAGATCCTCGCTTTTCCGGTATTCCTAAAATTCTTGAAACGCCTAAGGTGGAAGATATGGATCGCAAAAATCTCGACCTCCTGAAAAAGTTGAGCGAACAGAAATGAGACGGGTATGAATGATCACGAAGTTCCGGATTGGGTCCCGGTCGCCAAGGGAGGCCCCTCAGAGATCCGCATTCTCGCTCAAACGCTTGAGAACGCGAACATCCCCCCCAAGGTCACAGCGGTTCCGGGTGGCTGAGGCACCCAATTGATCCTCGCGGTCGCGAGGACTGATGTTCAGGAAACACAACAACTCTTGGCCTCACTCGCCGCCGAGGAATCCGCAGCCGAATCTTCTGGGCAGGAACCATCGGATGATGCCTGCCCTGCTTGCTGTTCCAGTATTGCACCCGGAACCGAAGAATGTCCGGATTGTGGGATTCGACTCCAATAAGTGAAATGGAGTGAGACCGCCTCGCTCGATCAGGGACACCCTGCATCGGGGTATGGAGCCGCTGGCGACGCTCCCGAATCAAAGAGAAATGTCAGCAAAAAGATTGCGTCAGAGATATCGAGACCGGCGTCGTTATTCGCATCTCCGGATGCCTCAAGAGAAGGCGAAACCCCACCCGCAAAGAGATCATCCAGTAAGAAAAAGAACCTAAGAAACACAGAAGGGTGAGTGTCAGTCTCTTCATGAAAACTCTTCTTTAAGCGGGCCGTCAATTTACCTCTTAAATCACCTGTCATCAGCAACTCCTTCAATCACGACTCTCAAAGATTTGTTGCACGATCTGAGCTGCAGAAAGTGAGACATCACTCTGCCGGATCAAAGACAGTAAATCCGCTTCACTCCCATTCGACCAACTGAGTGCTCTGACCCGAAGAGCAAGCCCCCGCACCATCTGAGAAGGATCGGTCCTCGCTACTTTTTCTAAAACTTCTGCCCATTCACTCGAAAGTTTTTGAGTCGTATCCAAGGCTCCCAGCGAACCGTAAACAACGATAGCTCGATACCCTTCGGAGATGGGCTCAGAGCCCTTTTGGTAGATCAGTTCCTCCAAATCGAGTTGTGAACATCTCTGAAAAGCCTCCAACAGTTCTTCTCCACGAAACTCGAGGGACTCCATCAATGGCCCCGATTGATTCAATATCCAAGGCAGGGAATCGGGTGTTGCGTTCGAAAGTAACGACTTTAAAAGAGGCAACGCTTCTTCCTTGAGTGAGCCTGACAACTTCTGGACAATCGCTGCCCGGACAGGCTTCTCCCCCCACGAACATAAATGTCCCAAGACTGCCATGGCGATACTTTGCAAATCGCTGGAAGAAGAATGAAGCCAATCCTGAGTCACCTCTTCTAGCCAAGCGGGATATTCGTCTTGTGGAAACTGGAGGAGTGCATGAATCACGATCTTTTGTAATCGAGCATGCACACCTTCCCCCAAATCTTTCCCCAAATCTTTCCCTTGAAACTCTTCTTCAAGAATTTGTAAGAACTCCATTCCTAATGAAGGATCTAAGACATCTTCCTGCCACAACCAGCGTTCGATTTCCCGAACCTCTTCGACCCCTTCTATCCAACTTCTAGAAACCCAGGCAATCGCCCCTCTTCGATCGAACCATAGATTCTCAGGAACAGACTTCATACTCAGAGCAGTCCCTAAGGCCAGCAGAAGAACTCGTCTCTCTTCTGCAGTCCAATTCCCCCGGTGCAAGAGCCACACCAATTCGTCCCCCATATGTGGCTGACACAGCAATAAGGATTCGAGCGCAGGGGCTGGGTCCGTGCCCGCTCTTCCCGCTTGCAGTAACTCCGACATGGGAGTTCTCCAGGGTTCTTCCTGATTCCCCTCCATTGCCTGAGGAGCCTCCACAGGGTCTTCCGCCGATCGTTCCACCGAAGAGTGGACCTCTCTAGGGAACCCTGACTTTTGCCGTATCTGTTCGCGAATCCGTGACGATTCTTCACTGCTTGAAGATTCTCCCAATGTGATGAGCTCTCTGGGTGTCTTGATCGTCGCTTGAGAATCAAAGGTTTGTGAAATCCACAGTCCTCTGAAAACAACAAAGAAGACGGTCAGTAAGACCAAAATGCAGATCAGTAACTGAAACTGTTTCTTATGAACGATTTCTTTCATCAAGGAGAGCTCCCTTCACAAGGAAGCGGAGAGCTCTCACCCTGACACGGAATCGAAACCCAATGATCCACGGATTCCCATGGCCGAGGGGCCCCCTCTGGCAAACAATCTCGTCTCCAGCAGATGATGAAAAAGTCTGTGCACTCACATCTCAAATCCTGCTGAACAACAGAGCGCTGCTGCTGTTCTAAAAGACAGCATCCGGGTCTTCCCACCGGAACGGCAACTTCCGGCCAAAACATGATCCAAAGAGGACACCGCTCTTCCTTGAATTTGACGGTCGCGCCGATCTTTTCGAGAAAGATATCGAGGGGCATATCCACGCAAGGGTTTGAGGTCGGGGAAGGAATTTGAATAAAATTCCGTCGAACTGTTCCAATATTCGGGCACGCCTCGTCGCAGCCATACCCGGCGGGAGGGTCAGTACTAAAAGGGGGCACTTGAGCACTCAGTGCAGGTGCGATGAACAACAGTACTCCGAGACTGACAGAAGCCAATAAGGCTTGGCACCGAAGACTCTTTCGACTGTACCGTCGTTGTTTCCCTCTCCTCTGCAGCTCAATTGTGCCGTGGACTCTGCATGGGATCATGTTCCATAACAACTCTGACGTGGATTCCATATTCACCTCTTTCTGACCTGACGGGCGATATGAAATCTGCAGGATGATCCGACACACATCACGGGATCAGATCGAGAACTCGCCCGGATGCGGACCAACGGATTCAAAGTGAAGAGCACGTATCAAAGATGAGAGATGTGAAACAAGGAGGGAGGTTTCCCTATGCCTTTTTCTGTCATTCCGCGCCAGTCGTTGCTTTCCGAGATGAAAAAGCAGCGGAAACCTCGCGAGAGAAGATCTCCTCAGGGACTATTGAGCAGTACCACTCTCGATCGAGGTCTCAACGCCGGGACACTCTTAACTGTCTTCTAGAGAACAAAGACGAGCCGACCTTTCGCTGGAATCCTCGCTGGGTCGAATGGCTGATGAATTGGCCTATTGGCTGGACCGATCTCGCACCACTTCCGCCGGAAAGGTTCAAGGATTGGGAACAGAAGAGCCTTGATCAATCTTGGTGGGATGTTGATCCAGCGGATGAAGGAATACCCCGGATCGCTGAAGACTTCAAACTCCGCAAACCTCAACTCATCGCCATCGGCAATGGCCAAGTCCCCACTCAAATTGTACTGGCAGAGCACTGGATCACTCAGTGGCACCTGCATCGTAGAGGAGTTGTATGATCTCAACGGATTTAAGCCTGTCGTTGTTTGCGGCGTACATCAGCGGGGTCCAGCCATCGGTGTCTCTCGCTTCGAGTTCCGCACCCTTGTCGAGAAGCAGCTGAACAATCTCAGGAGTGGAGGAGTACCCTGCGGCGATCATCAGCGGGGTCTCGCCGTCCTTGTCCTTGGCATTGACTTCCGCACCCTTCTCTAGGAGCAGCTGAACCTTCTCAGGATTGGAGTTCCTTGCGGCGAACATCAGCGGGGTCCTGCCATCAGTGTGTCTCGCATTGACTTCCGCACCCTTTTCGAGAAGCAGCTGAACAATATCAGGAGTGGAGTACCATGCGGCGAACGTCAGCGGGGTCCAGCCATCGGTGTCTCTCGCTTCGAGTTCCGCACCCTTCTCTAGGAGCAGCTGAACAATCTCAGGAGTGGAGTTCTTTGCGGCGAGCATCAACGGGGTCCTGCCGTCCTTGTCCTTGACGTTGACATTTGCCCCTTCACTAATCAGCACCCGGATGTACTCTGCCGTTGATTGCTGGAACTCCTTATCCCACACCGACAGCAATTTCTCAGTGGCTTCGAATTTCTCCCGCTCTGACGGTCCACACCCAGAGGCAACGACCAACAAGCAAATCAATGCAACGCTGAATCTCATGGGACTCTCCTCCTCTGCAAAATGGTATCTTTACGCCTAGCAGAGTCGAATGCTGGACTGCTCATCCCCCCACCGTGGCTATTCTTTGGCACCTGCGTCGATGAGGAGTTGTTTGATCTCAGGGGTCTTAGCAAAATATAGCGGGGTCCTACCAAAATTATTGCTTACGTTGACCTCCGCACCCTCCTGTATAAGCAACTCAACAATCTCACGGTACGAGTACCTGGAGGCGATCATCACCGGAGTCCAGTTTTGGTTGCCTCTGTAATTGACGTCCGCACCTTTGCTGATTAGTAAACGAACATTATCCACCCCACCACCATCGATCTCCTTCGCCAACGATCGAAACAGCTCATGCGAATTGCCTCTCGAATAAGTTTTCTTCTTAGACAATTCACACCCAGAGGCAACGACCATCATGCAAATCAGTGCAACGCCAACTCTCATAGAAATCTCCTCTTCTGCATCAGGGTAACTTTCCGCCTGACATCATGCTACCCCGGCAAACTCCTAGCCAGTGCCTCACAATGCTCCCATGGCAAATTCTACATCGACACGACTCCAGAAAGTCCGAGATGCCATCGATGCATTGATGGACGGAGGAGCCGTGCAGTCCTACGAGATCAACGGCAGGCAACTCTCTCACTATTCGCTAGGCCAACTGATGGCCCTAGAGAAGAGACTCCTCGGAATCGAGTGGGGTAAGAATGGAGACCCTCATGCCGTATGGGTGAAAGTCTCCCACCCCGGAGATGGCATCTTCGAAAAATCTTATGATCATCGATACAGGAAGATTCTATTCACGAACGCTGACGGAGATCTGCAAGTTCTCCACCTAGAGAGAGCACTGCTCACTCTCCCATCAGCGCACTCATCTGAAAACGCTTCTGTTTGTAGATCTCAATTTGACGGACGTACTTCAGTATTAATGATCTCCAGAGCGCGTTTCTCCAGCGACATTCAGAACGAGTTTGAGTGGAATCGCAAAAGTACTGAGGCGGCGGTCTCCATCATAGAGACCACCCACAACCCTGGCACGGATCACGTATTCCCCCGACAGATCTTCGCCCACTCTAAACTGAGCAGTCGCTGAAAAACGAGTATCTAACGATTCGACAGGCTGACTCATATAGTTGCTGGCAACACCGCCCGAATAATCCCAGGCCCCTTCCGGCATCAATACTCGAACTTCTTCTCCCCGCTCACTGATCTTCAGTCCCTCAATTTGGATACGGCTTTCGAAAGCAGGGGTGTCAGAAATTCCTGCTTCTAGGAAGGCGATGAAATCCTTGGAACTATTCGTGAAAGATTCTCTGCCCACTTCCAGATGATCTGTGCTGTCAAGAATGATGTAGGTGGGATTGGCGTAATAACCCGTAATGCTGATCTGTTGCTCCCGGTAGGAAGCCTCAATCTCACTGACGGCGTCATCGGTGTAGATCTCAAACAACTCGTATTGGCTGAGCAACTGCTCAACTTCGCGTTCACGGAAAATACCATTTTCCATGAGGCGACAATTCTGTCAGGTGTGTCCTGTAAAATTCAGGAAGACAGGCTTCCGTTCTCTCACTCCAGAAGCCACCTCAGACTTCAATGTTTCCATCTCCGCTTCAAAATCTAACGGATTGTTCCGGTCGAGATGCTTCCAAGGTAAAGATGATTTCGCATGAAGACTGGGGACGAGCAATTGAGCTTCAATATTTTCATTGAGTCTCCAACCGGTCATGGCGTAGAAGCAACAAGCCGCACCTAAGAAAGTGACGGCAATTAATGAGCCTCTTCCCACCGAAATTGATTTCACCGGAGAATCGTGCGGAAATTTCAACTTCCCGACGAGATTGAGCACCAGAGCGACCAGTGTCAGTCCCCATATTCCCATGATGACTTCACGATTGACCACTTCTCCAAACTGCCAATAGGTGGCGACTGCACTGAAAAACTTCCATGCAGCGAGCAACTCGATGAATCCCAAAACTACTTTCACAGTAGAAAGCCAACCTCCTGACCGGGGCAAACCGGTCATGACTTTGGGAAACAGTGCGAGCACCACGAAGGGGAGAGCGATCGTAGAACTGAAGGCCAGCATTCCTACGGCTGCAAAGCCTGGACCTCCACCGGCTGCCAATGCAAGGAGAGCTGCGACGATCGGCCCTACACATGTAAATGTGGTGACCGCAAACACGAGCCCCATGACGAGAACGCTGGCTGCGCCCCCACCTCCACCACCCCCTCCTACACGATTCCGTATAAAGGCGGGCAATTGGATATCGTAGTAGCCAAACAAACTGAAACCGAAGACAACAAACAGAACGCCAATCGTTAAATTGACATACCCATTTGTGGCCATGAAGTTTGCGCCTTCTTCTCCCAGAATCGCTGAGAGAATAAATCCCAAAGAGGTGAATGAGACGACGATGCCACCACCAAAGAGTGCCGCCAGTCCGAGTACGCGTGATCGGCTTTCATGGGCCTGCTTGGTGAAAACACTAATCGTGATAGGAATCATGGGGTACACACAGGGTGTCACCAAAGCCAATAAGGCGCCGCTGATCGCCAGCAGTACGATTCCCAACAATCCTTCCTCTTCTGCTTCTCCCTGAACATCTTTGCGAAAGGCAGGGATCCTCAGGTCTTCTAATAACTGACCTTCAATCGTGAGCTCTACGATCTCGCCAGAGGAGACCTCCGCTCTATCGAATCGGGCCGAGAGTTGTAAGTTTTCGCCTTTGTAGGAGACCTGATGAAGGTTTTTGGGTTCTCTTGTCTCACTCGACGTCCCAGTCGTGATTTCATTCGAAGCATTTCGAACGACTGGAAGATTCAACTCCAGCCGCTCTTGAGGTAGACACATCTGAACGTCACAGGACATCGATTCCACGATCAGAGGAATCGTCGTTTCGTCGGGTAGCTCTTCGCCCTCAAAAACCATGGTCAGTTGGAAGCGAGCTTCTTTCTCATGCTCAATACTGGTGGATTGAATCAGGGGATCAAAACGGTCGTGCGCAGGTGTCAATTCCTTGATGGCACTGAGAACAAAGTTGGATTCACCGGCCAAACTGAAACGAGTCGGAAATCCTGATTCCTCATCCATTTCCAATCCGTAGATGTGCCATCCCCGTTCAATCTCGGCGACCACTTCCACAGTGAAGGGCTCTCCAGGCTGGATCCCTGACAAACCTTTACTTTTCCACACCACCGGAGAATCGGGAGCCTGGGCTTCGATGTTCAGATTTACTGCGGAGTCAGAACCTTCCCCAGAACCCACCTCGACTGCCACCTCGATCACTCGGGTGACAGGATTCAAACACTGGGTGGCATCACAGGCTTGATAGGTGACCTCAAGAACCACCTTACGAGGTCCCAACTCAGCGTCGTCTGGTACGCCTAGAGGAAGCTTAAAGGTGATCTCTCCCTCGTGTTCCAGATAGACGCCTTCGTCTGCATCACGCTCATGAGGCTCAGGCTCAATCACATCATCGTACATCTCAAGGTCAGCCATTTCGGAAACGATGATCGCAGTGGGAATACCCAATTCACGATCCATATCGATCCCATAAATATGCCAACCCCGATCCATTTTTGCCTGAATCAGAATCTCTGCGCGAGCACCGGGGAGCACCGCTGCGACACCCTTGACCGTCAGTTGAACCGGGTCGGACTCACCAAATGGAGAATCCCCAAAACCGGATTCACCAAATTCAGATCCCCCCAGTCCCTCACTCTCCAATTGGTCCAGCAGCCCACCACCGGCCCCATCCTGAGCCGACAGTTCAGGAATCGGACTCAGTACAGCGAGTAAGACAATGCAGGAAGCCCAAGAGATGACTCGAGAGAAAGAAGGGAACCAAGATTTCAATGTAGGATCTCCATCAATATTGAACGCCATGAGTTGACTGATTAACGGTTAGATTCCGGCGGACCTGAAATTGCCTTGAGAACTTCTTTGTCTGGAAACTCTCCACCGCCGGGGGTGTAGGCACGAATCCACTGATCGCCGACGAGAAGAAAAGGAATACCTTTTTTTCCCGTTTCCTGTTCGAGCCTCTCTGCAGCACCTTCCGTCTTGTCGATGTCGATCACTTCATACTGAATATCATGATTATCGAGAAAGCGACGAGCGACCGTGCAATCAGGACACCAAGTAGCACTATAAAGCTGGATACGGACATTCTCGTTCATAAGACCTCTTTTCAGGATCATCAGGCACGGGGTCTTCCAAGCCGGGCAATTCGGGAAGAACAGACCGTGGAAATGTTAGCACATTGGCCCAGATAGGGCGACAGCCCCTGATTGGCAACGATTGGGATTTGACAGCCCCTCATGAGCTCACGACGATATGCCCATCCCATTACCCGGCCATCTCGGCCAAATAGTCCGGTGGAGCGACTTGGATGAGGGTACTCTCTCAAGATATCCTGACGCTGTAAGGGACAACCCAGTTCCCCAAACTAGGATTTTTACAGGGTTCAGTCCCCTGATTTTCAAAAGGAGGCCTCTGTGGCCAAGATGCGCGAGTGTTTCAAAATTGGTGATATAGAGACTCCTGCTCCTCTCTGGATCATTGGTCCCGATGTCATCGAAGACGAAGGCTTTGCTCTCGAAGTCGCTCATGTGATCTCCGAATGTGCTCAACGACGCAATATTCCAGTCGTCTTCAAAGCCAGTTATGAAAAAGCCAATCGTTCCAGTACTGCGGCGTTCCGTGGTCCCGGTCTGAAAGCGGGTCTCCCCATACTGGCACGAATCCGAGAAGAAACAGGATTACCCATCACGACAGATGTTCATGATGCTGAACAAGCAAAACTGGCGGGCGAGGTTGTTGACGTATTACAACTTCCTGCATTTCTATGTCGACAAAACTCTCTTCTCGAAGCCGCAGCTGCAACGGGCAAAGTGGTCAACTTGAAGAAAGGGCAATTCCTGTCTCCATGGGATATTGCCAGCAGAGTTGGAGTCCTTGAGTCCGCAGGCGCAGTCGATATTTGGATAACTGAACGTGGTTCTTCATTTGGATACCAAAGATTAATCAATGACTTTCGCTCGGTACCTGTGACACAAGAAACTGGAGCAGCATTCATTTTCGATGCGACACATAGCGTCCAAACTCCTGGAGGCCCCGAGGGTGTTTCCGGAGGTGAAAGACACTTCATTCCAGTTCTTGCACGAGCCGCAGCTGCAGCGGGCGCAGATGGCTTCTTCTTTGAAGTACACCCTGATCCTGAAAATGCATTGTGCGATGGGCCCAATGCACTGCCACTCGATCAATTAGATGCTCTTCTCAATCAACTCGAGCCTCTCGCGAAGACCGTGAGGACCATTCCGCCGTTAGATCTCTAAACCTTGCCTGCTCGTCCCAGCTCCGAGTGGAAGATCAGGGTTGTGATCCCTGCTCTCAATGAAGAAGCCGCAATCGGGCAAGTCATCGACCAACTTCCAAAAGAATGGGTCGATTCAATACACGTCGGAGATAATGGATCGACTGACAGGACCGCGGAAGTGGCGCAATCACTCGGAGCAAAAGTGATTCACGCTCCAAAAAGAGGTTATGGATCTGCGTGCTTGGCTGCTTTAGACGATGTCCTGCAAACATGTGGCCCAACAAATAAAGAGATCATCGTTTTCATCGATGGTGATGCTTCCGATGATCCCTGCCAACTTCCACGCCTCGTCATGCCGCTCATCAACGATGAAGCCGATATCGTTTTAGCAAATAGGGCACACTCCGAAATTGACCCGGGATCCCTGACTCTCCAACAGCGATTCGGCAATGCCTTAGCGACCACCCTGATTTACTGGATTCACGGGGTTCAATATAAAGACCTAGGTCCATTCAGAGCCTGTACACTCGACATTTTTCAAAGTTTGGAAATGCAAGATCCCGATTTTGGCTGGACTGTCGAAATGCAACTCAAGAGTGCTCGACGTGGCCTAAGACACCTCGAGATAGATTTACCGTACAGAAAGCGTATCGGTCGATCCAAAATCTCGGGAACTATCACCGGTTCTATAAAAGCTGGACTCAAAATCCTCCGCTTAATCATGCGAGATCTACTGACAGGCTCTCGCAATGGGAGGATTCAAAGGGCACACTTGAAAAGTGGTCGCTCGTAGACTGAGTGGAGTCTTGCACCTGAAAGGCGAGGAATCCGTGGATGGTATTTCCTGTGATCGCTGTAGCAAAAGCCTACTCATCGATGAAGAAGTACGATACCAAGTGAAAGTCGTTGTTCAGGCTGCGTATGACCCCATGGAAATCTCCACTACAGACTTAGAGAAAACCAGCCCTGACAGTTGGAAATCACTCCTGAAAAAACTGGAAAATCTCTCTGCCGAAGAAGCTCAAGACCAGGTTTACAGAGAAATAAATTTTGACCTGTGTCCACCCTGCCAAAAAATCTATCTGACCAAGCCCATTCCAGATACAGACGTATTTGGGTCATCTAATTCGAGCGGCTCAGGAATGTCGACCTGAATTTGGCCGACGATTCTTCCTGAGACATTGGTCACCACAGGATTATTCTCACCAACCCAACGCTCATATGTATTTTGATCGATCCAGTGAAGTCGCTGCAACAATTCGGGAACAGCATGTATCAAACCTCTATCTGAGCCATCAAGACACTTGAGGACGAGAGATCCTTTTTTTCCCCAAATCACCATGACCCCTTCTGCGCCTTCTTTTGCAAGAAAATTTCCAGCGAGATAAGGTCTCCACAACAAGGGCCAACGGCCTTCCCCGCTGAAAGCTTTCGGATGCGATGCGATCGCATCGTGAATCTGATTCACTCGGTCGGTGAGTCCACTGCGATCAAGAAACTCAGTTTGATGCAATCTTTGAAATGCTCGTGCGATCGATATCAATTTCATGTGATAAGTGGGTGCCCCACAACCGTCGACGGATGCGCTGCCTTCTTCGATCTTTTCACTCGTGAAGAGCTCGAAAATCGCCCTGATGTTTCGTTGTAATGGATGGTCAGCATCAAGATAACTCTCTTTGCTCTGCTGCTGACAGATGGTCGCAAGGAGCATTCCGCTATGTTTTCCTGAGCAATTATTACATGTGGAATCCAACAACTCCTTGTTGGCGATGCACATTTGCCGAGCACTTCTTGAAAAGGGCGGGTGGATTCCACACTGCAGATCTTTCTCTGAGAGCCCCCCACGCTGGAGCAACCCTCTGACCAATTCTCTGTGGACAGGCTGTCCAGCATGACTCGCACAGATCACAGCAAGTTCTCTGGGGGTGATGGAGAAGCTCTCTAGGATCCCCGCTCGGAGCATTGCCAAAGCCTGAAACGGCTTCCCGACTGATCTGAGATGAGTCCCCTCATCTATCGGGCCATATTGCAAAACCTTACCCGAGGCATGATAAGCCACCGCAACGGCTTCATGGAAAGACTCTAGACGGGTCCCGCGGAACACATCGGTGCGAATAGACCCATGGTTTCCCAAATGACTCGACATAGATTCCTCCGGTCAATACTTACTCCCTGATGGGTTCCTCCTGAGGCTTCTCTTCAGGGGAAGGGGAGGGAGTCTTTTCTTTAATAGGTTCTGATCGTGCCTCAAGGGCATCTATACGTTCTAGGATATTGTCCCGTTCAGATCGACCTTCCGCTAGCACTCGTAAGGCACGAACCAAAACAATATCTCCGCTTCCTGGACGACTGGCATCGAGCCGGTCCAATAGCCATGTCCATGGATCACGGGGGAAATAACTATTTCCGGCTTCTATACCTCCAGTATTGGAAGCAGCCTCCAAATAGATCGTAAATGTATCCACCACACGAGTTACAGTCCCGCCGACAATCGCCTCGGAGACAACGGTACGTCCGTCGAGTTCTCTTGCGAGCTGAAGTAATCGGGAAGCGGGTATCTGTACATCATCCGTAAAGGGTGAATCTCCAAGTAGGCTCAGAGAATCGACCAACTCTTGCCTGAGCGGGGTCCATTCATCTGTGGCGTTCGGAGCTCTCTGGACTAAGTCACCCACAAGTATTTCGAATCTCTTTGCCTGTAGGCGAACCCACCGATGAAACTTGAGGGGATCTCTCTCTCTCAAATCTGTCGGTTGACCCTTTGCACGTAAGACAGAGATCAGATCCTCTGATCGCAATGCATCGGTTCCCCATGATCTGAACTCACCTGATTCATTAAGAACGAATAACTCAGCAAAAATCAAAGACTGATCTGCTGATATCAAGCTCAAGGTCTGCTGGAGAGCCAGCTTGTAAAGCTCGGAAGTTTCGGGCAACCCGGAGAGAACCTCCATGCAACCATTGATCGCTCCCTGACCACCGATGGAGCCTATCATTGCCAAAGCAGCGTTACGTTCAGCAACACTCTCGGCAGTTTCCTTGAGAACCATAGAAACCAATAACGGAATCCCTTCAGGAACTCCCAGTCTCCCGATGCCATTGATGGCGAGAGAGCGCACATTGGATTCTTTTCTAGACTCCATCAATAAACCGTAATACTCAAGAACCCTGGAAATGGAGTTTTGAGGAACTTGGCCAAACACCAAAGCCTCTAAAACCAATTCGTCGAGCTCGGGTGAAACTTGAGCAACTCGGAAAAGTAATTCGACGGTATCCGGAGAAAACCCAACCGTCCTCGCAGCGAGCACAAGTCTCCGAAGTTCACCCTCATCTGCGACTTCATCGATTCCCGGTAGGAATCTTTCCAACGCAGCATCGATGTCTTCCACCACTGGCGATCGAAGAGCACTCGCAGTCTCCAACGCCTCTCGTGCCAAACGACGGGCTCCATTTCGTAAGTTAGGATTTAATCGTGCGATATGAAACTTCAAAACATTGACTAAATTTGACTCTGACTCGAAGTCGCTAAATTCTCGAAGTGCGGCCAAACAAAGCAGGGCCAAGTCTTGAAAATCACCCGACCTCTTTGAAGCGTTGACATCCCCATTCAGAATCAGAACCAATCGATCAAGAGCAGGTTTGAGCAACTCTGTTCTTTCTGCGGGGCTAGTGGCACTTTCTGCACGCATCAAATCTCTAGCGAATTGCCCGCTTCGAACTATCGCAGCAGAGCGAATCGAGATGGTTTCTGAAACATCCATAGACTCTAGCAACCATGCGAGATATCGCTGGGGAAGACCCGCTTCTCTCAGATGGCGATCAGCTCGGCTCCAGGTGGCCAACTCTTTCGACCGCCCCGCCTCTTCAGTTCGAGAGACGATGCCTTCAAAAATCGGTTTTGTGTTATTTTCTTTCCACCATTCGACCCACTTCTCACGACCGAGATCAAGTTTCATGAACTCGTTCAAGGATTTCAACACGACCTCTGAAGAACCATCTTCTGTGGACCTCAATCGATCGATGGCAGCCTCGACAACATCTCGAGGATCACCCACCGTCAAAACATCAAAGAGACGTCGAATGAGAAGTACATCACTCGCAACACGGAACTCCGTGATCAAACGATCGCGAACAGTCTCATCCAGTGCCCACTTTCTGAAACTTCGTTCCACCTCTTCAAGGAAGGGCCAGTTCGCTTCTTGGCGAAGAAGGACGGTCAAAATCAAGATTCCTGTATTACTATTGGTGATCAATTCATCGCTGAGAATCGTCCGAGTTCTTGAGGGATTTTCCAATGCTTTATCCGTCAGCAGAGCCAACAGAAGAGGATTAATCCACTCGGGTGCATTTTCTCGCTCTAACCGAGCCCCCAATAGAGTCAGAGCTCTAACCCAGTCCACCGCATCTTCGGATTCGAAAAAGGATGTCACTTTCCCACGCAAGAGTTCATCCGGGTCTGTTGGGACGCCCTCAGTTTCAGTGGGAGGATCCTGAAGTTCTGGGTCTATCGATAAAGTGGTTTTGACTTCCGACTCTTTCGACAGGATCTCCGCAGGAGAAGATTCGGGGATCAAAGCGGGTTCGACGGGATTCACAGGGATTTCCTGAGAAACGACGGCTAACGAAAAGCCCAGAACGAAACATGTCATCAGTGCTGTGAATATCACCGGGGAGAATCCCAGAGATAGCCGTCTATCCTTTTCGCCGATTGGTGTGGACCTTATCTGTCTCAAAGAAAGATTCCCCCTGTAAGTCATTTGCGAACTTCATGCTGGCGTATCGCAGGCGCGATGGGGTCTCCAGAAGTCTGGAAACCTCAAGCCTGAAAACACGGGTTGACTGAAGAGTCCGCCAACTTCGATTCGCCTAAAAAGTAGATCTCGCTTCAAAAAGCGGGGATCGCATTCCCTAAGTACCGGAATATCAGGACTTGGGGGTAAATGCCAGAAGATCCTACTAGAAGATACCCGTACTGAAGTTGTCATCGGGAGGCGGCATCGCTGCATCCGAGTCTTCGTCAGCAGGCTCAGGAACCTTTTCTTCCGTCTTGCCCAAGAAACGAGCTTCAGACTCTGCTTTTTCTCGCTTTAACTGCGGTTCATGCTGTTCGTCTTCAAGGGGGCCTCTGGGAGCTCTCGCAGCCGGCTTTTCTACCGACTTCTCACGGGAGTCTTCGGAGAATCCATCTTCCTGATCATCCAAGAAATTCTCGTATGCATCGAGAACGTGCTCCTGAATTTCTTCACGGAATTCGGTGAGAATAGGATGAGCGATATCGGCATGCAGTTTTGAGCGACCCTGCTCCACCTGATCCGACAGAGAGCGATCGATCGAATCGCCGCACTGATTGCAATAGTGACTGCGGACCACATTCTTGAATCCGCACCCGCCACATCTCACAGTCAGTTTTCTGCTAGGCATCGCAATAAAGAGCCCTTTGCTCCCTTCGATGACACGGATATCACGGACGACGAAACAATTATCAAAGGTGACACTGCAAAATGCTTTGAGTTTATCTTCTCGAGATCCTGCCGGACTGACTCGAACTTCTGTGATTTCCACGGTGCTCACCTTTCATCGGTACGAGGTGGCACACTCCTCCAGGAGAATAATGTCCCACTACGTATGTCCCACAATTCGCGCCACGAGATGCTGCAAAAAATCCGATATCGAATATTCACATTCTTATATGCCGGGCGAAGAACCCTCAACTTGTGAGAAGAGGAACGACTTTAATTTCACCCGAGTGAATATTCGAACTTTCTCTTCGATCTTCAGATACTGATTCCTTAAGTGTCTGCCCAAGAAGCTTAAGTGTCTGCCCGAGAAGATCGCTATCTTCCTGAGCAAACTTACGTTGAGCTGACAGTATCACGAAGCCAGAGCCACTCCCGGTCATGAGCCACCGACCGGCAAAATGTACTTCCAGTAAATCTGCAATGATTCGGATCCGAGGATCAACAATCTTCGCAGCTTCCAGAAGCCTATTATGTAATTGATGCTTCCAAGACTCGGAGTCCTTGAAGATCAACTGGTTGAAATTGCGGCAATTTGTGGCGTAAGTCAAGGGACCGGTCAAACCGGAGTACACATCTGCGGTCCCCAAACCAAAGTCGGGTTTCCAAATACAGGCGTACATTTCAGTATTTCCGAAGAGTGGCTGTGATACCGGCTCGATAAGCTCTCCCCGGCCTCTGACGACAGCAGGCCCTTGCCCTAGGAAAAAAGGGATATCGGAACCCAATAAGCGAGCATCCATTAGAACTCCGGCCCATCCCCGAGGATCAGGAGTCCACTCATGCAGGCAAGCGAGAGTTGCAGCGGCATTGCTGCTCCCCCCACCCAAGCCGGCTTCTGCCGGGATCGATTTCTTCAATACGATGTGCACAGGATCGATGTCACGACTCCTTCGTGCCTGGTGCAATGCCTTCATGACAAGGTTGCTACTATCTTCCGGAGCGGCTCCACCCTGTACTTTTAAGTCATCTCTCGTTTTTGAAAACTGAAAGGAGAGGTGGTCGTACCAGCCGACCGGCTGCATCAGGGAAACGATTTCATGAAATCCATCATCTCGCTTACCGAGAACTTCCAGCCAGAGATTAATTTTTGCCGGAGTTAAAACAGAAATTCCAAGTTCGTCTCGTGACTCTACTTGAAGAAGTGAAGCCATCATCGAGGGTGTACCAAAGCCATATTATCAATCAGTCTGACCTCGCCCACCCGAGCGGCGAGGCATGTCACAGCATCTGGGCTTTCTGACAAATCTTGAAGGGGCTGCAATGAAGATCGATCCAATATTTCCAGATACTCCAGAGAGACTTCCGCCGGCAACAGACTTCGAGCGTCTTTCAATAACTTCTCGACATTCATCTCTCCTGCGGCATGACTTGAAACTATTTGGCCGAGAACTGCGGAGAGACTGAGAGCCGTCACCCTCTCTTCGTCTGAAAGACGAACATTCCGGCTCGACATCGCTAATCCATCCGGCTCTCGAACAAGAGGACAACTTACGATTTTTAGCGGCAAGTTCAAATCTTGAGTCATTCGTTCGATAATCGTGACTTGCTGAAGGTCTTTCTCTCCAAAGTAGGCATGAGTCGGTTGAAAAATATTGAACAACTTCAATACGACAATACACACTCCACCGAAATGGTGAGGTCTCGAAAGGCCACAAAGACGCTCCGACAACTCCGGAACAAAAACTTCTGTAGAAAAGCCCGGGGGATACAAAAGCTCCGCTTGACCCAGCCAGACGAGATCGACACCGGCCTCACGAGCCTTCTCGAGGTCTTTTTTGAGAGTGCGGGGGTATTCAGACAGATCTTCACCAGGAGCGAACTGTGTGGGATTCACGAATATCGTCAAGGCCACCTGATCGCATTCTTCTCTCGCAGCTCGAACAAGAGACAGGTGCCCTTCGTGTAAAGCCCCCATGGTGGGAACGAGGGCCAGACTCTCCCCTGCGGGAAGTTGCCCCCTCCAGGTCCGAACGGCTTCAATCAAGGAAGGCGGATTCGACCCACTCTGATCATGACCGAGAATTATCATCCCGGAGACCCTTCCAAAGAAGACGGCAATGCATTGAGCAGTTCCTGAACTGTTTTTCCCCAAACAGGAATATTGAAATCAGGTTCGAGATCAGCCCAGGGACCCAATACAAAACGACGTTCTGACAATCGGGGATGAGGAATTTTTAGAAACTCATCCTCCATGTGAAACTCACCGAAGGTCAAGATATCGATATCGATAGTTCTCGGTCCCCAAAGTTCATTTCGCTCTCGCCCCATTCCCAGCTCAATCTCTAAACAAATTTCGAGAGCTTTCTGGGGAGTGCGCGAACTGTAACCCTTGACCACTTGGTTGAAATACTTTCCCTGTGGAGGGCCCACCGGTTCGGTTTCATGAATCGGGGAACTGATCATCTGAGACAATAAGCGAGATGAGATCTGCTCTCTGGCACTTTCTAAATGAGCGCCTCTATCTCCTAGGTTCGAACCCAGCGCCAGTCGGACCGGGTACTCCATCACTCCTCCACACCATCATTTTCGAGACCCTCAGACGTCGAGGTGTCTCCTGTGACAGGAGGATTCGAAACAGAACGACGAAATGGTTTCGTCACAAACGCAAGGAATGGGGATATTCCGTATATAGAGAATCCCAGCAAGATCATCGGTTCAGCGAAAAAGACGAGCAGGGTAATGCCGAACACAAAACTGGTGAAGCGGTCGAATTGCATTCCTCTGCTGAGAAGAACTGTACCCATGTGAATGTATCGAATTCGTTGAGACACCATGAGGTATCCCAAGACAAAACAGGTCACAGGAAGATAAGAAACTATATTCAGATTGACGATTTCAACCCAATCAGGGGAAGTCGAATTCAATAGTTTGAGGTCCCAGGATTCCCACCGACGAAGCCAGAAGAAACAAATGACCAATCCGGCAACGATACCAGCAGCCCCCGGAGTAGGAAGACCCACAAATGCGTCACTGTCCTCCTGATGATCGCTGTCTGCCTTGATGGAATTGAAACGAGCGAGGCGGAGAAGAGCGCCCAAAAAATATGCCAACGAGAAGAGCCACATCAATCGCCCTATCGGCGTCACGATGTTGTCCGCATCCGAATGGTGGAACATGGCGAGCGCAAGCCCAGCAGGAGCCAAGCCGAACGAGACCAAATCCGCAAGGGAATCGAGTTGAGCCCCAAGGGTCGTTCCCCCACCCGTCACTCGCGCTACTTTGCCATCAAAGACGTCGAAGAGCATGCCTATGAGAATAAACCAAGCGGCCTTCTCTAGTCTTTCGAGAGGATCTGAGACCCCTCCCTCAAGACTTCCGGCAATCAACGTCAATGCAATGAAGCCGCAAACTGCATTGCAGAGCGTGATGGTATTAGGAATGAAGGCGATTCTTCTGGAAGCCTCACTTGGTCCAGTCACCCAGCACCGTCTTTCCACCTTGTACCTTGTCGCCCACTTTCACTGTGGACTTGAAAGGAATTCCATCTCTCGAAGGAATAATGATTTCTGTCTGAGAACCAAATCGAATCATACCGAAATCGAATCCCCTCTTCACTTCATCCCCTACCTTGAGGGGACAAACAATTCTTCTTGCGATCAGTCCAGCAATTTGGCGAACGAGGATGGGAACACCATCCGAGCTCATGAGCCCGATCTCTTGTCTTTCGTTTACTTCTCTAGCCTCTGCACCCACAGCACTACGGAATTCGCCCTCGACGTAGCGCAGATGTTCAATGACTCCATCGACGGGGATCCGATTCACATGAACATTGAAGACTGACAGGAAAATGTGAATTCGTAACGCAGGTCCATCGACGTACGATTCATCATCGACAAGGTCGACACCTATCACCTTGCCATCAGCAGGAGAAATCGGTTGATCTCCCGCAGGTGCCATACGACGAGGATTTCTGAAAAAGTTGAGAGCGAAGAGCCAAAGAGCTCCGCAGAAGATCCAGCCGCCGAGTCGAAGCGTCTCGCTGAGCCCTTCCAGCAAGATCAAGGAAAGGGATCCGGCCGCACAAAACAGCGATATCCAAGCAATCACGGGTGTCCCGTGACGTGTCAGTCGGTCCCCCAACAATCCTTTGCTCTGCACTTCCTGAGTCTCTGTCTTCATCCACTCAACTCCTGACTGCCCGATCGGTTGACATGTGGGGTCCTGGACACAGACAATCCACAGACCACATCGTGAGGCATCGATCTGGCTGAGGCAACTATCCCTGTAGATTCAGGGACAAAGGAACCTCCAGACAATGAAGAAACGGAATTTCAAAATGAGCACCATTTCACAATTGCAGGGCCGCATGGTCCTCGACAGTCGAGGATTCCCCACAGTCGAAGCAGAGTGCATTCTCTCAGATGGTAGCCGGGGATCGGCTCTCGTTCCCTCAGGGGCCTCCACAGGGGAAGCGGAGGCTCTAGAACTCCGTGACGGTGGCTCAGAGTGGGGTGGCAAAGGTGTCGAAAAAGCCCTGTCCCACATCAATGGAGAGATTTCGAATCTGCTGCAGGGCCATGAGGCGAGAGACCAAGAGTCTATCGATCGAGTTCTCTGCGAAGGAGATGGAACAGAAAACAAGGAACGTTGGGGAGCCAACTCTATATTGGCAGCTTCGATGTCGGTTTGCCGAGCAGCAGCCGCCAGTTGCCAATTACCCCTCTATCGATATATCGGAGGCCCTTCTTCGGTCAGATTGCCGATCCCGCTGATGAATGTGATCAATGGCGGCGCCCATGCGGACAACTCGGTCGACGTTCAGGAATTCATGCTGGCCCCAACAGGCTTCAATGATTTCAGGTCCGCACTGAGAGCCGGAGTAGAGGTCTATCACGTTCTGAAGAAAAGGCTCAAGGCCGCTGGCCTGGTCACTGCTGTCGGCGACGAAGGTGGCTTTGCTCCCGATTTCGAAAGCGATATCAAAGTTCTTGAAGAACTATCCCACGCGATTCACGAGACGGGCTACACCCTCGGTCATGACGGCCAGTTCACCTTCGCCCTGGACGTGGCCGCCAGCGAACTGCATCAGGCGGGACATTACCATCTCGATTCCTCCGGTGAAAAATTATCCTCGGGCGAAATGGTGCAACACTGGGTCGATCTTGCGGAGAAATTCCCCTTCACGAGCATTGAAGACGGATTGGACGAGGAAGATTGGGAAGGCTGGAGTCAATTGACTCGGGAACTCCCAGCGGTACGCATGGTCGGAGATGACCTCTTCGCAACCAACCCCACTCGTATCCAGCGTGGGATCGAAGTCGGAGCAGGCAACGCTCTATTGGTCAAACTGAACCAGATCGGAACCGTCTCTGAAACTCTTCAGGCGATAAAGATTGCCTCGGAAGCCGGATTCAGAATCGTCATTTCGCACCGGTCCGGAGAGACTGAAGACGATTTCATCGCAGATCTAGCAGTCGCCACAGGATCAGGCTGGATCAAAACAGGAGCTCCATGCCGATCAGAGAGAAATGCCAAGTACAATCGTCTTCTGCGCATCGAGGAGGATCTGGGAGAGTCTGCGATTCTGGGACCCTTGCAGTTTTAGGGCGTTCCTGATCTACTGCGTCTAACAGATCTGCCCACTGTTGGCCGCCCCGATTGGAGACTGGACCCGTTGTCCTCTGATTCCACTGTTGCAGCAAAAATCTTGAGCTTCTCAAGACGCCTCTGTGAATTTAATTCAGCCCAGTTTGGGGCCATCCTATTGGGTTCCTCTTTGCTTTTTTTCACCCAAATTCTTGCCCCTGCCATCGAGGGACGAGACGCTTTGGATGAAACACTGGCGTCGACGCAACAACAGGTCGAGATCCGCAAAAAAGAACTCGCCGATGGCAAGAACTTATCCAATGCTTTGAAGTTTGATGAGTTTATTCAGTGGATTCAGTATCGGAAAAACGCCCAGCATAGAGACCTCAAAGAATTCAGGCTGGATCTGTTCCTCGAATCCCCTCAGCAGGGCATCGATTCCTAAACTTTGACAGAATTCCTGTCCCTGAAATCATGACATTATTGCGGAGCTCACAGCATCCCGATTACTACATAATTGTGGAGAGAGCCGTCATTCAGAAGAGTCGGGTTACGAGCAGGCAATGCCTGCTCGTAGGGATGGCCCCTTAGTGATCAGGGAAGTCTGATTTCCATTCCCACCTTGAGAACATCTAAGTTCACATTCGGATTTGCTAATTTGATTTCTGCATGACGCAGGCCGTTACCGAGTTTCTGCTCTGCAATTCGCCATAGACTATCACCGTCTTGTATGACATAGGTCGAGGTCCCGGCGGAGAATGAACTCTTTGGTTTTTCTATCACCGCAACAGCTGCATCTCCAGCAACAGGAATACGCAGGACCTTTCCCTTTTGAAGAACGGTGCTCTCCGTCAACCCAGAATTCGCAGCGATAATCTTGCGATAGTACTTTCCATCACCAAGGTATCGCTCGGCGATTCTCCAAAGGCTGTCACCGGACTGAACCTTAATCTGACGGAACTCTGTGCGGTTCACTTTTTTCTTTGGGGGCGCAGGCTTTGGTTGGCGAACTGCTGGCTTTTGAACACCCGACTGGACCAGGGCGGAATTACTCTTTGAAGTTCCTCTCAGAACTCCAGAAGTTTTTGCAAGGCCGACCTCAGAAGGGTTCGCTGTCCCTGAACTGATTTGCCCTTGGCCTGATCTTTGAGTCCGAGTGGGGCCCGCTGCTTGTGAAGTGTTATTACTTCCACTTCTTGTACTTGCGGTCGAAGTCCCACCTTGACGCACAGGACGATTCAATCTTGTTCCTGCTGTACTCGTTCCCGCTGCAGTGATCGGCCTTGTGACAGTCTTCTTGGATGCGACTTGAGATGTCCCCGATGTGGAGTTCGCAATTCCAGCTCGCCCGGTCACTTGCTCTTTAGCGGTGGGACCACTCTGAAGTTCACTGTCGATAAGATTCACGATCACCACAACGACGAGAATCAGTATGATGATAAATCCGATTTTTGTACCAGTGCCCATGGAGTTCATGGTGTGCCCCCTGTTTCAACGAGTCCTTATGATTGAGTCCGGACAGGTCCCCCGACCTGATCAAAGATTCCCGGATTGTGTGACTCGCTTCCAACAAAACTTCCCGGAAAGGAGAGTATTTGTCGTTGCCGTTTCGAAGAGGGTAACCCGATATATATCGTGAATCCACGACTCACACCGGATTCTGACCCGATATCCTTCCCGGTCCGCCAGATCGCCGGCAACAAAAAAACCCGTCGACTTCCTGAGAAGTGGACGGGTTTCTCCAAAATGCTCAAACTAAGACAATAACGCCTATATTTAAGACTTCTTGGCCAATGCGGCCTCTGCGATCACCTGTTCCCGACGCTGACGGGCCTGCTCCTGGAGACGGATCAACGCAGGACTGGCGACGAAAATCGAGGAATAAGTTCCCACGAGAACTCCAACACACAATGCAAATGCGAAGGAATGGAGGGCTTCTCCACCAAAGACGAACAAGATCACCACGACCACAAACGTGGTCAACGAGGTGAGTAATGTACGACTGAGAGTCTGATTGATCGAGTGATTGACCAGTTCCGGGTAGTTGGCATCGCGACGGGCATCCCGCATATTTTCGCGGATTCTGTCGAAGATCACGATGGTGTCATTGAGCGAGTACCCCACCACCGTCAGCAATGCAGCGACCACTGGAAGATTGATCTTGAGAGAAAAAGAATCTCCCAATAGCAAGTCACCTAAAGAGAGAGCGGCTAAGGTGAAGAAGATGTCGTGCACGAGCGCTGTGATAGCCGCCGCACCGTAACTGAACTCGAAGCGAATACTGATGTAGAAGATGATCGCGAGGAAACTGATCATCAGTGCAATGAATGTATTTCCCTGCATATCCTTGGCAACACGCCCGCTGATGCTACTCACCTCAGGGAATGGTTCGGAGAAATCCAAACGAGTAATATCCTTCAAGGTTTGACTCAATACAGGCTGCAGAGCCATTGCATCAGTTTGGGAAATCTGACCATCACTGACGATCTCGAATGAAATGATCCCGGCGTTTTTCCCAGGACCGCTGACTTCCTTCACAGAATTCACAGGGAAGCCTGATTCCACTAGCGAATCTTTGACAAGACTCCCGGTGACAGCGACATCCTTGTTCACACCCAGTCCCTGAATCACATTCAATCTTGAAGTGAATACATGTGTCGTAATGCCGTCGTCATTCTGCTCAGTGCTGAATGAAACATCAGTGACAGCATTCGGGGCCAACATATTCGCCCCACCGATCAATTCTTCCATCTGCTTTTTAAACTCTTCGGTTTGCCTTTTGCCCTCAACGAGAGTGCTGGTTCGAATCGAATAACGAGCCGCTCCGCTCTCATTGATGTCGCCCAAAGCTTGCAACTGCAAATCGTCAAACTGGATGTCTTCAGAGCTCTCTCCCCTTTGACCCAATACAGATCTCAGAGAGGATTCCAGCGTCGGGGAAGCCAGATTGACGGTCAAACGGGTCCCCCCCGTGAAATCGATTCCCATAGAATCCGATCCCCGCCAAACCAATGTTCCAAAGCCGCCAATGACAATCACGTAGAGCAATATTCTTGCTGTTTCGCGGAAGCTCATGAAGTCGAAGTTCGGCTTAGAAATGATCTTGCCCATTTTCAACTCAGTGATGACATTCCTTGAAATCAGGAAAGAGAGCAAGAAGCGACTGAAGAACACCGTCGAGAAGAATGAGGTCAGGATTCCGATACTCAGAACGACCGCGAAACCTTTCACGGCCCCTGAACCAAATTGGAACAGAACAAAAGCAGTAATCAGCGTGGTCAGGTTCGCATCGAAAATAGTCCAAAATGCTTTTTGGAATCCGACACTGAAGGCCGCGGGCAGAGCTTTTCCGCGTTCTCGTTCTTCTCGTATTCGCTCGAATATCAGAATGTTGGCGTCAACAGCCATACCCACTGTCAGAAGTAATCCCGCCATTCCTGGGAACGTCAACGTATTGCGGAAGGTGATCAGTAGCGTCACCACCAACATGAGGTTGAACACCAGCGAAAGGTCCGCCACGAATCCTGCTGCACGATAGTAAAGCAACATGAAGATCACGACGATCAACAGGCCAAAGATCATCGCCTGCGTTCCACGGTCGATGGATTCTTTACCTAAGAGCGCTCCAACAGTTTGCTGATTGACCAAGAACGGTTTCGCTGGAAGTGATCCAGCACGCAAGATGGAAACTATGTCGGCGACCTCTTCATTGGAGAACCCACCTTCAAGAATTCCAGATCTTGAGATTCTGGCGTTGATGTTGGCGCGGCTATAAGCGACCCCATCGAGGACGATCGCCATTTCACGATTGATGTTTTCGCCGGTCATATCCGCGAAAAGAGTCGCGCCCTTACCTCCGAACTCGAAACCGACAGCGGGCCGCCCAGTCTCATCAGTTGTCGGATTAGCATTACTCAGCAATGAGGCGCTTACGGAATTGGGCAAACGATTCTCGACGACTACAAAACTACCGGTGACGGCATCTTCAGAACGCGACTTGACCTCGACCACAATTTGGGCAGGAGCCACGGGAGGGTTCTCAGGACGAACATCGTCAGCCATATTGTTGTAGGCCACGAGTGCACGCTCATAGTTCGACATCTCCTGTCGAACCCTGATCACAGAGGCTTCTGTTTGATTCGCATCCGTTGAGACGAGTTGAAAGTTCAACTCTCCGGCGCGTTCAATCTGACCTTTGAGTCGCTCTAATTCATCATTGTCCGAACCCGGAAGCTGAATCAGAAGACGATTTCTGCCAGAAATGGCAACGCTGATCTCCTTGAGACCATAGTTGTCAAATCGACGAGCAATCACGTCTTTGATATCCGAAGCGACGGTTGACCTCTGACTCGGATCAATCTCATCCAGAGGGATTTCGTAGAGAAGTTCAGTACCACCCTCAAGGTCGATACCTTTTTTGATATCGTTTTGGTAGTCCTGAAGTTGGTAGATACCTGCTCCGATGAGTAAGGCGATCAGGGCAATTCCCCTGAAGTAATTTTGCATCATGTTGTTGCTTCCTCTTCCTTGGTCGTGGAAGACGTGCTCTCGGTGACGGCTGCAATCGATTGCAATGAAACCTTCATTCGAACACTCTTGGATTCGTCGATGACGAGAACGACATGCCCCTGATCTTTGTCAACCAGAGCCACTTTGCCGATGATTCCACCGACAGTTCTCACCTCTTTATGTTTTTCAAGACTCGCGATCATGTTTTCATGCTCGCTGGTTTGCTTCTTTTGTGGACGGATCACCATGAAATACATCACGGCCCAAATTATCACCATCAATGGAATAAATTCCATGAAGCCAGGTGCAGAACTCTCTGTTCCGCCTGCGGCTGTTGCCAAGGAGATCAGATCAGTGTGCAGTAAATTCTGCACGCCAATGAACTCAATTATCTCGATAGAAAAGGCCATTTCGGCACTCCTGCTCCCGGATTATTCGGGTTCCTAAATTTTCTGTGATTGGAGAACCTAAAAGGCTCACCAGCACGGGGTGCACATCTGGCCGATAAAATCGCAAGACGTGCTATTAAAGCAAGTTGCGAATCTTAGTCGGAGGGACTGAGATATTCAACCGGACCGGAGGGATAATCGACTGAGAAAGCCATCCCTAAAGTCCTCCCAAACCCCGTCCAGCACCGCTGTACGGGCTTTACGAAGAAACCTGTGAAACACGCTCAGATTGTGAATAGAGCCCAGCGTATAGGCTAAAATCTCTTTTCTTTGGTAGAGGTGATGCAATGTACCCCGGCTATATCGTGTACAGGCGAGGCATTCGCAGTCTTCCTCAACAGGATTAGGATCCTGTTTGTGACGTGCATTTTTCATATTCAGACTCGATCCGTCACCGAGAAATAGACTGGCATTTCGGGCATTTCGAGTAGGAATAACGCAGTCAAACATGTCGATCCCCTGGTCAACGGCAATCATAAATTCCTCAAGTCCTCCGACACCCATCAGGTATCGAGGACGGTCGAAGGGCAGAAGCGGCGCACTCAAACCGATGGTTGAGAGCAGAGCATCCCGCCCCTCTCCCACACTCACTCCACCCACTGCGTATGCATCGAAAGGGATCTCCAACAGTTGTTGAGCCGATTCCTTCCGAAGATCTTCATGAACACCACCCTGCATGATTCCAAAAACAGCCATCGGCTCAAACAAATCCAAACGGCTTCTATGTTCATGAGCTCTCAGTGCCCAGCGGTGGGTGCGAACAACTGCCTTCGCCACTTCGTCTCTGGAAACGCCTCCCGCAGGACACTCATCCAATATCATGGCGATGGTCGAGCCGAGTCTTGCCTGAATATCCAACACTGATTCTGGAGTCAGAAGCAGCGGACTTCCGTCCACATGATTTCTAAATTCAACACCGTGTTCACTGATCTTGTTTCGATGCGCCAGAGAGAACACTTGAAATCCACCGGAATCGGTGAGTATGGGACCTTCCCATCCCATCACCTTGTGCAATCCTCCAAGAGTACGAACCGTGTCGACTCCTGGCCTCACGGCAAGGTGATAAGTATTCGATAGAACGATTTGTGTCCCTGTCGTTTTTATCTGATCAGGAGTCAAACCCTTCACGGTCCCTTGTGTACCTACCGGCATAAAAGCGGGAGTTTGTACAACACCTCTAGGCGTCGTGAGAACTCCCGCCCTCGCTCCATCTGAAGTCGCTTCGATTGCAAAATTGAATCCGGCGGTCATCGGAAATTTGGCCTGCACTGGAGCACTCACCAAAGTCTCCTTATCTCAGTCCCTCTGTAGAAATGTTGCAATATCTGATCTTCCGTCCAGCCGGAGAGAGCATAACCTCTGGCACCCATTTGACACATTCCAACGCCATGTCCCCAGCCACGGCCTCTAAAGACAAACTTGTCACCGCGGGATTCAACATCGAATGCTTGCGAACGAAGTTTTCCCTCAGTTTTCAAAGAGGAAAACCCAAATCGTAAGGAATTCGCACTCACTTCAAAGGAACCTTTTCCATGCTGAACTTTAAAATATGCCACGTGTCCCGATGAAGCCCTATCGACCGGCTCGATGCGTTTGATTTTCCCCAAAGAAATCTTATCGACTCCTTTTACTTTCAGAAGTGCAGAACGGACCACAGATTCCTGTGCCTCCAATTCCCAACGGAAATATTTTGAGGTGGTACAACCTTCACAGCGAACGCTACTGAACACTTCGAGAGAAGGAAGGCCAAATGCTTCGACACCCGAACAGGTCGTGCCTCCGCAGGTGGAATGAAAAAAGCTCTCAAAAATTTTCCCGCTGTGAATCAGTACCTGCCCACGAGTTTCTTCTACCGCTTGCCGAATCTTATCAGGGATATCGGAGAGCCCTCCATAGACTTGACTTCGAACCGTCGAATGCACATGCCTTCGCTTCCCTGGTCGGGACAGCACATGAAAGTAGGCGTAAGTTCTTGAGGCTATGGCCTGTGCTTTCAGGGAAGCCATGGGGAAACTATTGGCAGAAACTTCTTTACTGACAACTCCCAAAAGATATTGCTCCATGGGAATTCGTTCGATGACTTCCCACCCCCCCGACTCCCGTGACAGTGGCTGGAATTCAACCCAACCCGTCAATGATCGCCCGTCTACCATCATGAGTCCTTCTTCAGCACGAATCCGAATCGGTTCGCTGAATTGGTAATCTCCGATGATCACTGATTGAGCACGAACATAAATAGAGAGTGGGGATTCGAAACGAAGAATCTCTCTTCGCTTCTGAACCTTGATCACTGAATTTTTAGCAGCGACAGTGAGATCCATAAGGCCGGAAGCAAGACCCACTCCAATCATGGGTTCTTTGATCATTCGTGTATCAGATTGGGCAAAGACGTTCTCTGAAGGAGAAACACAACAGATCAGAACGAGGATCCAGGACACGTTCCTGAAAAATAAGTACAGCTGAGATTCGACCCGTTGCGTCGGAATAAATCCCTCAGGGATCAAGACGACTCCTCCAAATCGAGGGAGGCCTGCTCTCTGTGTTGATTCTTAATCTTATTCACGCCGAGTTCTGCTGCAGGACCCAATACCCTTCCCCGAGCTGTTTTTTCCAAATATCCCGCTCGAATCAGGAAAGGTTCGTGAACGTCCTCAATAGTTCGCTCTTCTTCTCCTACAGTGACGGCGATCGTCTTGACCCCCACTGGAGCCCCATCAGCACGCGCGACCACTTCAAGAATTTTGCGGTCGACGGCATCGAGTCCAGCAGGATCAACACCTAATCGGTCTAAGGCTGCGGCAGCACATTTCCCATCGACACTTTCTTGACCTTCAACCTCTGCAAAATCCCTGACTCTCCGTAGGTATCTGTTAGCAATACGAGGAGTTCCTCGACAACGTCCGGCCAAAACCTCTGCACCAGATGGCTCAAGCGGAACACTCAGAATACGTGAACTCCTTTTGAGAATCTCAATCAAGTCACTCACATCGTATGGTTCCAACTTTTCGTGGATCCCAAATCGAGCTCTGAAGGGAGCCGTGAGATTTCCTTCGCGAGTGGTCGCTGCCACAAGAGTAAACTTAGGAAGGTGTATCCTCATCGATCGAGCGTTCGGACCGGAGTCGATCAGGATATCAATCTGGAAATCTTCCATCGCTGTGTAGAGGTACTCCTCCACAACTCTGGAGATACGATGAACTTCATCGATGAAGAGGACGTCGCCCTCTTCAAGCTCCGTGAGAAGACCGACAAGATCCTTGGCCTTCTCCAAAACAGGTCCACTGGTGGCCCGGAAATTCACTCCCATTTGCGAAGCGATCAGAGATGACAGAGTCGTCTTTCCCAAACCCGGCATTCCAGAAAACAACGCGTGATCCAGAGGTTCACCACGATTCTTGGCCGCTTGCAGGTATACCTTCAGATTCGAGACCACCGGAGACTGCCCCACGAATTCGGAGAGATCCCCTGGACGGATGTTTTCCTCTCCTCCGTGATCATCGGAGGTTTGGCTAGGGTCTGCGGCGCGGGCCTCGCTATTTTCAGAACTCATTCAGATCCCCTCGCCGGCAGGCACTTGATACAAAGGTCTATTATCATAGTCGAAGGTCCATGCGGTGGGAACGCAGACCACGAAACCAGTGTGGAGATCTTGGCACCGTTGTCGACAGGAATTTCCGTGTTCACGATTCCGGAGGGAATTTCGCTCCGGATTGGTTAGGGTGGCGACAGCGGATCAGACCAAATCCAACCGGCAGAGATCTGTCGGGCCAACGAACTATTCAAGTTTCGTGGATTCTGTCCTACACGATCACGCGGAAGGAACATGAGATGTCGGGGGAATCACAAGACGAGAATTCTGGTTTTCAGGGAGACCCTGCCCCAAAATCCTCCGCTTCTTCATCCCCGAACTCGAAATCTCCCGAGAACGAGTCCCCCCCCGCAAAATCCGGACTGGGAGCAGTGCTCCTGACGTTGTTTCTCGATCTGGTCGGTTTCTCCATCATCTTTCCCCTCTTCCCAGCGATTCTGGACTCCTATCGCGCAGATCCCTGGATGGAAAGCCTGCTCTCTGCGCTGAGGTCCTTGTCTCCCATGATCGACGATGATCGCTTGGTCACCCTCTTCGGAGGAGTTCTAGGCTCCCTGTACTCCATTCTTCAATTTGCTATGAGTCCATTTTGGGGAAGCCTGTCTGACCGAATAGGACGCCGACGAGTCTTGCTCATCACTGTCACAGGAAATTTGGCGGCCGCTCTGCTTTGGGCTTTCAGCGGTACTTTCGCCTGGTTGTTGATCTCAAGAGTCTTTTCAGGAATAGCCGGCGGCAACATAGCAACAGCGACGGCAGCCGTTGCAGATGTAACTCCTGGAAAAGAGAGAGCACGAGGAATGGGTTTAGTGGGTGCCGCTTTTGGAATGGGTTTCATTCTGGGACCGGCCATCGGTGGCTACCTTTCTCTTTTCGATCTCTCATCACATGGGGTTATTCACGAAGGACTCGGATTTGCATTCACCTCTTTTAGTGCTGCAGCACTCGGAGTTGTCGTTCTTCACCTCATCAATCTGATCTGGATTTGGTGTAAACTTCCTGAAACCCGACCCGAGAATACGAAGCCTCGCCCCGTAAAATTCTCTGTTTCTTTGGGAGGCGAATGGGGACCAAGAGTTAAGAAAACTAATCTTGCAAACTTGATCTACCTGCTCGCCTTTAGTGGCATGGAGTTCACTCTCTCTTTTCTCGTCCGGCAGCGACTTGACTTTGGCACCACAGAGACCGCAACGATGTTCGTCTTCATTGGGTTGATCCTGGCTGTGGTGCAGGGTGGATTCACGCGGAGGTTCGCGCATTCCTGGGGCCCCGAAAAAACGGCCCGACGCGGCTTGGTTCTGGTCGCTCTAGGCTTGGCTGGGATTGCACTCATCCAAGAAAATTGGCACCTCTGGGCCGCGCTCATTCCATTGAGTGCAGGTTCCGCCATGACGATGCCCATGCTTTCCACCATCGTCAGTCAATCGGTCGGCCCAGGTGAACAAGGGGCTGTATTGGGAGTATTTCGCTCTCTAGGTAGCCTAGCGAGGGCTCTGGGGCCTTTATTGGCGGCCGTGCTCTATTGGAAACTCGGCTCAGCAGCGCCCTATTTTGCCTCAGCGCTCCTGATGCTCATACCTCTGCGGTTACTTTCGAGTGGGCTTGCTAGAAATGACGAAATTTCCTAACATCGCCATCACGCCGCGCGACACTGGCCCAGGAAGGGGCGAAGACGTGCCCAATCAAAAGACCGATTCATACGGATTCCCTGAACACCGTAGAAATTTTCACAGGCTTATTTCCTGTGGTTCCATCGTAATTCTGCTGCTCTCACTCACGGCCTGTAGCTCTGCTCCAGCTCCTCGCAGTGAAAGTATTTCCCAAGACGAATCTCTGACCCCCGCAGATGTGGGCGCGATGCTGACTGGGAGTTGGTACGTCGAAAACGAGAACCGTCGAGGCATGGCGACTCTTGGAGGACTCCTGTCCTACGACATGACCACCTCAAAAACTTTGAATGGTAGAAAGATCGGAGAGGAACGCGTCACTGCAGGACCTCTCTGGATCGCTGGCAAAACAAACAGCAGGGCTCTCAGTTCCGAAGGAGAGAACAGTTCCGGTCATTGGTTCTTCCCCTTCTGGCGTTATCAGGAGAAAAATGGAAAGCGGACTTTGTATCCACTGATGGTCATTCCCATACCCATGGGATCTTCTCCCATCGACGATAACCGCTATCTTGCAAGTGACGACGACGACTGGTCTGTCGATGAATATCCTGTGAGCGATGAATATTCGGAGAGCATCGTGAATGCGGAACCGATATCTGAACAGATCACCTCACAGGAATCTGTTCTGATGACCCCAGAAACCGTCAGGCCCAGTTGGCAAGCCCTCGACATCCATGAAAAAACCTACAAGGTTCGCAAGGGTGACACCCTGTGGTCACTCGCCATCAAATTCTATGGAGATGGCCAGAGATACAGAGATCTCATCGCCGCAAATGGCCGATCCTTGGCCAATCCTAGTCAAATTCCTGTAGGCAGCACACTTGTCATTCCGAACTGATCGACTTTGATTCTTCCGCGGCGGGGGTACTGACCAGGCCCCCGCCGCAGGAGGATCCCATTCCCGCTGTGCAACCAAAGCAATGGTCTCCCGTCTCGACCTCTCTGCCTCGCAAGTTTTTTTCTTCCGCTGAAGACACATGCAAAACATCCCCCGAATGCGGATCTTTCAATCTCATGTCCAACATCTGATTGAAATCACAGTCATGTAGATGTCCTTCATGATCGATGGATAAAGTATCCCTGCACATCAACCCATTCAAAGTGTCTGGGTTATACGACGATTGCAGTAATTGACGATAAGATTCTTCACTCCCCTCGGCTCTCAATTGATCAAGAAACCGAGCAATCGGCATATTTGTGATTGTGATCAAGTGATCAAAAATAATGTCGTAGTCTCTTTTGAGAAGATCACGGTAGGAAGCTTCCAACACTTTTTGTGAAGGCGGCAGATTCGCTCCTTGCGGATTGAAAACAAGATCGAGTCGAAGGGGACCTTCGAGACTTTTTTCAAGAGAGCACTTCTCAGAGAAACCCTCAGCGGCCCCCTCCCCTTCAGACATCCCATAGCCCAAAGCATTCAATTGCCGAAGAGCTGAAATACTTTTTTCAAAGACTCCTGAACCTCTTTGCCGATCAACATTTTTCTGCTCGTAACAGGGCAAGCTTGCGATGACATGTACACATTTTTCGGCCAGAAAAAGAGCAAGATCCTCCTGCCCTTCTTCCTCCAAAATGGTGAGATTACAACGATCGATCACTTGGAGGCCTCGACGGCGTGCTCCATCCACCAGATCCCGGAAACGAGGATGTAACTCGGGAGCTCCGCCTGTCAGATCCACGATCTGAAGATCGGGAAGCCTCTCCATGAGGTGAAAACACGCTTCTACGTCAGAATCGGCCAGTTGCTCGGTACGGTGAGGACCAGCCCCCACATGACAATGCCTACAAACTTGATTACAAATCTTCCCCAAATTTATTTGAAGAATCCGGGTCTTATTCCGAATTACAGGGTGCCCTACTCGCTGAAGGAAAATATTCCCCAATTCACCGCTCCTCACGAAATTTGTCACATAATACATGATTTACTGACGAAATCTCGATTTTTTCCCGCCTTACAAGCCCGATATTTGGCAATACAAAAATATTCTAACCAATGAACTTCAAATACGTTTGTTAACCAATAGAATACATACATCGAATAGGAAGATTCTGTCGGTTCCCCCCTAGGGATCAGGCACACCTCTCGGGAATGACAGCTTTCCTGAGAAACCAGCGAGAAAGGAACACGTGCTCCATGTCAAAATTTTTGGCCATCATTCTAATTTCATCCTCCTTTATTGGCTTCTTGCCCATCATCGAAGGTCAGGATTATGCTCTGAACGCTCCTAATACGAGTGCATTGCCGGGCGGAAACGTCGCGGTAGACATCATAATGGACAATGCTGCGGAATCTCAGGGGTTCCAGTTTGGGATCAACTTTGATCCCGCTCTCCTCACCTTGACCTCCCTGACCCAGGGATCAGATCTTCAGGCCCTCAGAGGCGGACAAGGTGCGGATTACTTCTTCTTCTCGGAGCCTTCTTCCGGAGGAGTCACTGTTGGTGCGATCGTCAGCATGGGTGCACCCATTGAGTCGATTCCTGCAGGTTTAGATCAAACGATCACCCGTATGGAATTCACAGTCCTCTCGACTTCCCAACCCTCTAGCATTTCTCCGATCACCTTCACAAGTTCCTTGGGATCTCCCCCGGTTCTTTGTGTCATTTCAGTAGCAGGCGTATCTCAATCGCCGACTCTTGTACATGGTTCAGTGACGGTTGAAACTCCAGCGCCGAGCGATCTTATCGTGACGGTCACCGACGCATGTACCTGTGCAGGTAATGTTTCCTGGACAAATGGTGGAACATACGACTCTATCGCTGTTTCGATTGATGGAGTCTCCTCTTCATACGCAGGATCGACGACGAACCTGGACTTGGATCTGAGTGACGGCGCTCCCACAAACATCAGTGTTTCGGGAATCCGTAACAGTCTCCCATCTGCTCCCGCAGAAACTTCCTACACGTGTAACTCGACACCCGCAGGTACTCCGATTTCAGATCTGACCTGCACTGTGGACCATGAGACTTGCACCGCAACTCTCAACTGGACCAACAATGACACATACCAAGAGATTCAGTTGAGCGTGAATGGCGCCTTGACCGCCAGCGTTGCCGGTACAGATACCAGCACCACCTACGTTCTCACTAGCGAAATGACCGTTTTCAACCTCTCCGTTGGAAGCTTGGGAAGCTGTGGCGAAAGTCTCGCTGAAGTCAGCTGCACTGCTGAATGCCTACCTGAGCGTTTCCGTAGAGGCGACGTCAACTCCGACACACTCGTCGACATCTCTGATGCCATCAGCACGCTGACTTACCTGTTCCAGGGAAGTGCAATGCTCTGCCTCGATGCCATCGATACGAATGACGATGGACTGATCGACATTTCAGATGCCATCTCCACTCTGAACTACATTTTTGGAACGGGAGCTGTTCCTCCTGCTCCGGGTCCGACCACTTGTGGAATCGACGGCACAGATGACAGTTTGGATTGCGCGAACTACACGACAAGCACCTGTGCTCCGTAGTTCAACTTGATCACTTAACTATAGAAAAGGGCCCGCAGGGTAATCCCCTGCGGGCCCGCTCCTTTTATATGTCAGTTCACTTCTAACTCGACTTAGATGGTTTCAAAGATGTGACCGAACTTGGTCTTCTTGGTTTTCAGGTAGTTCACATTGACGGGACCGATACCCAGCTCCAATGGAATACGCTGAGCGACCTTCACTCCGCCGTCTTCAAGCCCACTCACCTTATGAGGATTGTTGGTCAGAAGTTTGACTGTGGTCGCAAACTTGGCTTTAAGGACATCTGCAGCGGCAGAGTACTCACGCAAATCTCCGGGGAATCCCAATTCCTCATTGGCTTCCACAGTATCGAGTCCCTTTTCTTCCATAAGACCATAAGCTTCAATCTTCTTGGCGAGGCCAATCCCTCGTCCCTCCTGCGGAAGATAGATCAGAGCACCACGCTCCTTTGAGCCGATCATCTGCAAGGAATGATCCAACTGTTGTCCGCAATCACACCTGAGAGACCCAAAAATGTCTCCAGTCATGCACGCACTGTGGATCCTGACCAAGGGTGGCTCTTCATCGCTATCCTCAAGAGAGCCCATTTGAAGGACTGTCACGGGATCGCCCTCGTCTGTTTTCCAGCATTCCACTTGGAAAACCCCATAGGGCGTGGGCAACTTTGCCTGACTTTGCAGAACAGGGCAGGGAGTTGCCGTTTCCTCTATCGTTTCGTTCTGTTGGCGATACTCGACGAGACTCTCGATCGTTCCGAGAAGTAAACCATGTTTCTCCGCAAACTTTTCGAGCTCGGGAAGACGTGCCATGGTTCCATCATCGTTCATGACTTCGCAAATGATGGCGGCAGGCTTCAGACCTGCCATGCGGGCTAAATCTACCGACGCCTCCGTGTGCCCCGTTCTGCGAAGAACTCCTCCAGGCTTGGACCTCAATGGGAACAGATGTCCAGGTCTGTTGAACTGTTCTGGTCGCGAGGTGGGATCGGCCAGCAAACGAGCAGTAATGGCCCGATCGGAAGCACTAATCCCCGTGGAAATTCCTTCGGATGCATCGACAGAAACCGTGAAAGCACATTCACCGGGTAATGTCGGTCTGTCGCTCATGGGCGGCAAATCCAGTCGGTCACAGTATTCCGCATCGAGAGGTGCACAGATCAAGCCACGCCCCTCTAGAGCACAAAACTTAATGTGTTCGGATGTCACCAGTTCGGCGGCCATCACGAGGTCCCCCTCGTTCTCCCTGTCCGGAGCGTCGATCAATACGACCATCCGACCCCGGGCTATCTCCTGAACTAGTTCCTCGACAGTGGCGAAGGCCATCGAAGTCTCCCATCTGGAATCTTCCCGGTCGCGGCCGGGGTATGGACTCGATTGTCTCTATTTTAAGACGATGATGTGTCGAGTGGCACTGAATCCACGATTCATTCCGGAAGGAATTCCACCCCTTCGAGTCGACCTCCCAGTCGTTCTGCCAGCTCCCTGAGCCTATTTTCGAGTGCAATTGTGGCTCCAGCCAACTCACGTGTTCCCCAAATCAAGATCAAAGCCCGTTTCGTGTCGGGGTCAGTTTTCGTCCTCTGGGAGTCTTTCACGGCATTTGCGCAAGGTCCCTCTTCATCATTCAGGCAAAGAAGGCCCGTGATGTCGATCTCTTGGTCCGAGCGATTGAAGATATATCTTTGACCCGATTCTCCCAGCTGGATCCTCAGATTTCCGCGGACTCGGTCCAAATCGACGACACTCAGAGGCAGCCCTTCCATTCGTGAAGCGGCATTGCCCAAATCCACCAGTGGGAAAATCGAACCTAACTTTCCTTCTCCTGCCGCTTTCTTCAGCCATTCACTCGAAGGTTTTCCTCTGCCAGCAGGTCTGTACCCCCCATGCCTCAGCAGATCACGGACAGCTTTTCGGTGTCCTTCTTCCATAGGAGGGCATGAATACTCGGGGCGAAGCATTTCTTGCAACCAGTCAGGACTCACCTCTCCTTGAGCTTTCTGAAGATCCAATACCCCACCACCGGGATCCAGCAGCGGATGGTCGATCACCTGAATTTGCATCGACACTTCCTTTCCAGTTCCTAAATTTCGATTCAGGACACAAGTTTCTTTTTTAATGTCGAGAGACTGGGACCGATCTTTTATCCTCTGAAGTAATGAAAACCTAACTGGTGAGACTCGTCCGACAAAGGCCCACAGATATCACCTTCTTCAACAGTCGCCAGAACAGGAAGGAGCAGAGTGCCACGGGATAGATCTTCGATCCATGGTCATATTTTTCGAGCGGCTCCCGTTTCACTGGAGCAGGGCCGAAAACTCCTTGAGTCTCCTGCCATCCGAATCGTCTCTGAAGGACGCCGAGGAAGACTTGAGCATATCGAAGTCGATGGTGTGGCCTATGCCCGCAAGGTCTACAAAATCACAAAAAAATCACTGCATGGGACTGCTGTAAAACTACTTCCAGCCTTCATGCGCTGGGGTCGAGTTCGACGATCATGGAATGCCATGTTGAAAGGTGCAGAATCGGGACTACCGATACCTCGCCCTTTCGTTCGGAGTGAGAACCGCGAGAGTGCATGCCTCGTCAGTAGTTGGGTTCCGGGAGAACCCCTCCACCATTGGCATGCTCGACATCTTCATGAAGATTCCGGAGTGGAGTGGCAAATCTTGTTCTCTCGTTGGCTCGGCCAGCAACTGTTCCACTTGTTCCATAAAGGTTTCCGGACCCGAGATTTGGCTCCCAATAATGTCATGATCTCCGGTGATCGAAATGGTCCATGGAGTCTAAACATCGTCGATCTCGATGAAGCTCGGGTAGGAATGTGCCCAAAAGGAGAATCGGGAGTGGACCAGGTGATGCACTCTCTCGCTCAAATAGGACACCTTCCTCCAACAGTTTCCCCCCGGATACGTTGGCGCTGCCTCATCTCATTCCTTGAAGCAGGCGGCACAACCTGGGCAGATGAATCCGGCGAATATTCAGCCTCATCTACAGACTTCATGAGCCGGCGAAAATCGCGTAAAAAATTCATGCGTAACGTTCAGCAAAGAATACACCGATTCGATAAGCGTAAAGAAGAAGGACTCCTCAGGCAGGGTAGAACTGCCCGATATGCAGGTTGGGGTCTCGACGATGAGGGACTTCCTGTCCCCTTTGACGGAGCAAAAGACTTATCCTGAAGACTCAGGAATAACACCTTGCTGTACGCTTCTTCCGGAGATCCCTGATCGCGCAGATAAAAGGTCCAAATGAACTCCCATACCTCCGTCCATCAATCTTCCAAACCGGAGAACATCTGTTGGGCAATCGTGAACACAAGCTCCGCAACGAACACACTGAGGGTCCTCCATTGGAATACCCTGACGTGCAAATGTCATGACATCGATCCCCTGATGACAAGTTGCGGTGCAGACGTTACATGAAATACAGCGCGACTTTTCCGCGAATATTCTGAACCTCGAAAAGCGTGCGTAGATGTTCATCAATGCCGCCAAAGGGCATGCGAATCGACACCAAGTCCTACCGGAGAAATGCCAATAAAGTCCGACACCCAAAATTCCGGAGCAAAATAGATCAACGAACCATTCGTAGTTCAGCAGTGGGATTCCATTCTGAATCCCGCGAGCGAATTCGATTCCCAGAACGCCCGCCGAGCTGTCAGGGAATAACCAGGACACTCCTCTGCCCACCAACATGATCATGCAAAGCAACAAAAAGAATTGACCTACAAAATTCCACTTCTTGGCCAGGTCTCCTTTCGGCATCTTTTTTCTGTGCGCGTCTCCCAACGTTTCAGCAAGAGCGCCACAGGAACAAATCCAGCCGCAATAAACCCCTTTCCCCCAGCGACGAATCGCCAGCGGAAGCAATACGAAAGTTTGAATCAGGGAAATCACCAACCACGCTCCCATGGGGGTGTTCGTGAATACATTCCAAAAGAAGAGTGGCCAAGCGAGGATCAATCCAAAAGAACGCCAATACTCACGACTCTCTCCGACCGCTGGGAATAGAGCATCCGCCATGCTCTTTCCCCACCCACTGTCGAAAACACCATTGTTCCCTAGCCACGGCAAGATCATGTAGGGAAGAAGAAACAGAGGGATGGCCTGAATCCAAAACAGACACCAGGTTTGTTTTCGAATATAGGGTGCGGGACGTCGACGAATACGTCGGATCCCAAAAATAAAGACCAATGCGGTGTAGAGCAGACTGTACCAAAACCCAGGCTGATCCATCGCCCCCGTTAAACTTCCAGCCAGAGTCTGAGGATCTGTGAATATTTGACTCCACCAAAGGTCGAGGCCTGCGGGAAATCCTCCGATAGATTTCCATTCTTCAGCAATCGGAATCCAGACACCTTCGCGTTTCCAGTGATAGAGCACAAAGAAGAAGATCATACAGGCGGCGAATGAGCCCCACCAAAATCCACTCTTCTCACCCTGAATACGTAGCCCGCAACGTTTCAGGAGCTCCAAGGGAGGCTTCCTACCCAGCATCGTAAATACGGCTTGTGCAGGAATCGAAGTCGTCTCCCCTGAATCCAACGTCAGCATGACATCGTTTTCAGTGATCTGCGCCACAGTGCATTGTGGAACCACCTTCAGCAAACCTGCTTTGACAGCGTGATCGATCTCTAACCGCAACCGAGCTGAGGCTTTACTCGGCACTCCTTGTTTGTGGCATAATGTGGCTTGAGCTCCCGCTCTTGCTAAAGATAAAACTGTTTCACATGCGGTATCACCCCCTCCCACGACCACGACTTGCTGATCAACAAAGAGGGCCGGATCATGACATCGGTGCGAAACATGCTGAAGATTTTCCCCGTGCACATCGAGTTTTCGATGCTCCCCGCTTCTGCCGATGGCAAGGATCACACGATGGGCTCGCAATTCGGCTCGCAGTTCGGCTCGCAGTTCATTTTTTTCGAGAAGATCCAAACACAATTCGTGGCCGTCTTTTCGAATCCCATGAAGCGTCGCATATCTGGGAAGGCAGTTTTTTTCTTTCGCCTGATCGAGGAGACTTTGCAAAAGCCCTTCCCGATCGAGCGGGTCTGAGGAAGGAAGGTTCAAGGATGAATCAGGAATCATCTCAGGGGGCTCTGTATAGATAGGTTTCCCCTGAGGATAGTTTTCAACTGTCTCTAACAGTCGATGCGACTCCAACCATTCATACTTGAGTCCCAGACGGTGAGCTTCTAGTGCTGCAGAAAGACCCGATACACCTCCTCCAACAATCACCAGAGGAACAGCTTCACCGGAATATCCATCGACTTCAGAAACTAACTGACGAACAACCCGGGCACCGGAATCGACCGCATGCTTGAGCAAGGGAATCCCGGTTAACTCCCCGACAACGTAGAGTCCTGGAACTGAAGTCGAATGATCTGGATTCACTTCTGGTAGAGGCTCGGTTGATCCCCCTGGCCATTGTAAGTGAAGCCACTGTCCATATCTGTTCATGAGATCTGATAGCAAAGATCAGACTCCGTGAATCGCTTTGACCTTGCGATCGAGGTGATCGATAAAGATCGCCGGATCCAATCCTTTACCGACGGCTCGCTCGAGAAGATCCAGAGGAACGTATTGCCGACCAGGTCTGTGAACTCTTTCCTGCAACCAATCAAAAATTCCACCAAACTCACCGGCCGAGACATCCTTGTCGATATCAATCGACTCCGAAATCGCTTCGAAAAACTGAGCAGAGTAGAGAGATCCCAACAAGTACGTCGGGAAGTATCCAAATGCACCCATGCTCCAGTGAATATCCTGAAGGACTCCGTTTTTGTCGCTCTCAGGTGTGACTCCGAGATACTCCTGCATCTTTTCATTCCATGCCCCCGGAAGATCCGAAACCGATAGGTCTCCGGAGATCAGGGCCTGCTCCAGCTCAAATCGAAGAGCGATGTGAAGTCCGTATGTGACTTCATCCGCATCCACTCGAATCAGAGACGGATTCACAGGATTGACGGCAAGAGCCATGTCATTGGCAGAAACCCCTTCCAAAACCCTTGGAAAGTACGTTTTCATTTGAGGAAGAAAGTGATTCCAAAAAGATTCGGTTCGCCCGATATCATTTTCCCAGAATCGAGACTGCGATTCATGAATCCCGAGAGAAATGGCATCGCATAAAGGTGTATGCATCCATTCAGGGTCAAATCCCTGTTCGTACATCGCATGCCCCGCCTCATGGATCACGCCATATAGATTACTGGTGAAGTTATCTTCATATACACGTGTCGTAATCCTGACGTCGACCGGTGAAGCTGGAGAAGTGCAGAATGGATGAACTGTGAGATCCAAAGCACCGCGAGTGAAGTCGTAACCGATTTGAGTGGCAACGTCTCTCGAGAATTGTAGCTGTTTGTCTTTGTCCCATGGACCCTTGAAAAAATCAGGGGCTGGCAATGCACGAGCGACAACCCGGTCGATGATTCCTTTCAAACCTGGAACCACTTGACGACAAATGTCTGAGAAGAACTCGCTAGTCATCCCACGTTCATACTTGTTCATGAGAACGTCATAAATGCAGTCCTCATCTTCTCTCAAGTATTCTGCAGCTCGACTTTCAAGTTCAATCTGCTTTTGGAGCAAAGGAGCAAACGCTGGAAAGTCATCCTTCTCTCTCGCGGCCTGCCAAGCTTGAACCGCCTGGGAAGAGACTTCGGCAGTTTCGGTCGCATGCTCAACCGGGATCTTGAGGGATCTTTCATGATCAAGGCGAACTTCACGAACCAATGCGATGATTTTCTCATCCCCCGATGAGTGAGCAAATTCCTCTGCACGTTCGATGCTCTCACCTAATTTGGGATCCTGTGCTCGTTCATGGGCGATTCCTGCAAGTTCACCCAATGCTTCCGCTCTCACACCCCCGCCACTCGCCGGCATGTGCGTTTCTTGATCCCAAGACAATATCGTGGCCGCGTGTTGAATCAGCGCGATGCTCTTGAGATGACCTTTTAACTCAACTATCGATTCATGATCCGTTTGGACGGAGACGTTATCACTCATGCCAGTTCCCTATCATTGTGGGATGTTTGCAAATCTTCATAAGAAGTGAGATCGACCTGTTCTGTAAAATGCACTGAACAAACTGGCTGAAAAGTTTCATCTCCAGCAACCTGTTGACTGGGACCATCCAGCTGGGCTTTACCGTCGATGCACTTCAGGTTAAAGATCGCCTTGCTGTTACAACGGTGACATGTGGTTTTGATCTCTTCGATGGAATCGGCGAGTTCCAGTAACCGCTGGCTGCCCGGAAACAATTTTGTCCGGAAATCACTGCGGAGACCATAGCAAATTACAGGCACTCTTTTCTGATCAGCGACATCTCGTAACTGCTCAATGTGCTCTGGAGCGAAAAACTGAACTTCGTCGACAAGTACACAGTTAATGCCGTCAAACTTTTCAAGTTCAATGCGATCTCCAGGAAAAATGATCAAGTGAGCCTGCCGAGTCAGTCCGGCTCTCGACGTCACGTCGTTTTGACCATAGCGATCATCGAAACCAGGCTTAATCACAATGATTTTCTTCCCTTGGCGCTCATAATTGTGAGCCACCGCAAGAAGGTTGAGAGTTTTTGCGCTGCCGACCGTGCCATGCCTAAAGTATAGTTTTGCCAAAAGGCCTCCATCCGGGGGAAATCCTGAGGTGCAGGTTATCCCCGGATGGAGCAGTCATCCATGGCCCTAGCCTTCTTCTGTCGAATCTCCATTGGAAACAGGATTCTCAGGACTCCCCGGAGTCTCAGAAGTCTTTTCTGGTGTTGGCGTCAAGAGTGTTGGCGTCAACTGTTCTGGTGCCGCTCGTGGCACAGCCTTGAGTTCTTCGAGGGATTTCAGCAAGTTGGTTTTGACCCAGAGTCGGGATAGGACGATCCGGGTATCACCCTGGATGCGGACAGCAACGCCTTCCCCACCCAAGCTCAGTTCTCTATCTGCGGCAAATTCAAGGGTGACTTTCCCTCCATTGGCCAGCACAGCAGTGATACTTCCAGAGGGATCCCCAAAACCCAATGATTCGGCAGAACTCGGATCTAGTGGCTCTTCGCAACGCACATTTTTCAATGAAGAGATCATCCCCTTCACGGTATTGTCGTCAGCCCGCATCTTTTCCGGCTCAGAAATCCACCATTGAGGATCGGATCCAACCTTCACCAAATCTGAGTCGTCAGATTCTCCTGATTCTGCTTCCGGAATTTCTCCCGGAATCCAATCGAGAACGATGCGCTCTGATCCATTTTCCACAATCAATTGCCGAACTTCAGATTTCGCAGGCAACTGATAAAGCAACTTCTTAAACCAACTCTGTGCACGAAGTTCAGCCCCGGCGAAAGCGGCTCTCCTGAGAAGGTTCGGTTTCACACTGTAAACCTTATCTTCTCCAGCAATACGAATGAATGTCCGCCCCGTTCCATCTACTTTCCCAAGATAGAACCCAATAATAGGATTCAAATCAGGGTCTTTTAACGAAACGCGGATAGCACTCTGTGCAGCAACATTGAAGGTCTCATGACTGGCAGTAGATCGTCCTCTTTCTTCCGCTTCCGAAATGGTCTTCAAATCGGCGAGGAAACTCATCACTTCTTCACTGTCAGCCATCGAATCCCAAAGACTTGGAAGAATCCAAGCCGTCCCCGACCTTTTGATCTCAAATGCCTGCTCCCCACGTCCAAGTTCGATCACTTCGACGATTTCAGGATTGAGGCTCTTCAACGATACAATCCCTTTAGGGTCCTTCGTCGGTGCTGTGTAATCTTGCTCCTGATTGACGTACAGCAATGCTGCTGAAGCGATAATCAAAAGCAGCATGATCGTGATGCTTTTTGGATTCATCGGGAATCCTCCTGTTCAGCCGCTTCCTGATCAATATCTCGCTGATCAGTGCCCTGTTCAGGAATCTTCAACATGTGTAGAGATTCATGATGACGTGCGGAGGATCTTCGCCCTGCAGAAATCAATCCGTAAACGGCCATCAACAACAATGGGATCCCTGCGATGTTGCCGTAGATCACGAGATTTCGTTCATCCCGGGTCGTCTCCCGAAGCGCACTAGGGAGTTGAACCTTTCCACGAATTTTTGCGAGATCCGGATCTAATGCCAAAGCCTCGATGGAACCCAACAGAAAACCCACATTTTGTCGGTATTGATTGAGAGACGAATACTTCGCCATATCAGCGGAGCCGATGAGAAGAAAGCGAGACTCTTTCTCGTCCATCGCCTCGACCAATGGTGCGTCTGCTTCTCCACCGGTCATTTCCAAAGTCGGGTCCCATGAAGGAACCTTTGATCCGACCTCGAATGAACTTGGGAAGACGCCTTCTGCTATGAGAGCGAGAACTCGTGGAGCACGGAAGCCGGGATCCTGTGGAGGAGAAATCATTTGCGAGGTCACAGCAGGACCAAATGGAGTCACCCAAGCATCTTCATCTGAAGTCGCCAATGCTGAGACACGGATTCCAGCGGCACGGGCAACATCTTCATTGATGATCAGCGGACTCGGGAATGGAAAGATTAATGACTCCACTCCCCTCGTGAACGGTGATGTTCCATCGAGACCATTACCTGCAACACCAGGACACACAGGAAAAGGCTGTGGAATCCTCATGCGAATGCCGAGAGGTCCTTCTGTTATCGTCTCAATGCTTCCGCACTTCTGACTTGAGACAATCATGTTGGGCTGGATATCGATGCCCCATGGAACAAAACTTTCGGACATTCCTGGAGAGAGGGGGGTTAATTGAAATCCCCTATCCATGCTTCCAGAGGCCGTCGAAGCCAAAACAATGGCGGGCCTGCCCGATCGGATAGAGTTTTCAATCTCATATCTCTGTCTTGGTGTGACGGCATCGGGTTCTGCGATAATCAGAAGTTGCGCCGTATCTGGAATCAGAGATTGTTCAGTCAGCAAGATCGTTTGAACATCGAATCGATCCTTCATCGCATCGAGCAATGGATCAAAATGACCTATGGGTTGGGGAAGCGGTGATCCGTCTGGCCCTTGGGTAATCTTGTCATCGGGGCGTCCCTGAAAAAATGCCAATACCGGCTTCTCAGTAAGAGCCAACTTGGCAATCCTGCTCACCAATTCATACTCGAGCCCATCGAGGCTGGTATGAACCGGAATACCCTCTGCTTCTCGATCAAGGTATTTGAGGACGATAGCGCTAAAGAAGGGAACAACCTCAACACCATCATCTTTGATCGATCGACCTTGAAGCTCGGGGATGCCCTCGCGAGCCAACTCTTGCTTCTTCGTATCAGCAGGAGAAGAAGGTCCCCCCATCAATGCCGCCATGGGGTCGGGTTCGGGGGTGTCCCCAGCACTTTCCTTCTCCTTGACGTATTGCTCGATCACTCTTGCTGGATCAATCACTTTGACTTCGATGACACTTCCCGCATCAGCCGCAGCCCTCTTGAACTCATCCAAATAATCAACGGTATCTCGACGCAAATTTTGCAAACCGGAAGGAAGTTTTTCACTCACCCAGTACTCGATCGTGACCGGCTCTTCCATTTTCCCGAGAATGTTGCCGGTTTCAGCACTAATCGTGTGAATACCTGCAGCAGTCAAGTCGAGTCTTTTATCAAACTTGCGAGACACTCCATTGACCAAGACGATCAGGACAGAAAGAACGATGAGCGAAATCGTCCACCGTACTAAAAATTGTTTTTTTCGTTCTATCATGCGACCCCCTATTGCTTCTTCAACTCAACCTGAAACACGCAAAGTGTCAGGAAGAGGACAGAACCGGAGAGGAAATAAACCACATCACTCACAGCGAGCACTCCTCGCTCGATGGCCTGAAAGTGTGATTGAACCCCTAAGGATTCGACGATACGAGCGAGCCCCGGTTGTGAAGCTGACAAGTACGAAGCAAAGTCTGGACTGAGAGCGAGAACCAGAACGATTCCCACAGTCACACCGACCAGCAATGAGACGACCTGATTACTGGAAAGTGCAGATACCCAACATCCCAGAGCAAGGAACATCATCCCGGCTAACACCGTTCCTATGTATCCCCCCATAATCGGTCCCCAATCGACAGGACTGGCGGCGAGCCATGAGAGCGCAGCGGGAATACCCAAACTAGCGGCAACGCTGGCGACCAAAACGATGACAGCTGCAAGCCACTTTCCAATGACCAGATCCCTCGATTTCACAGGCAAGGACAACAACACCTCGGTACTTCCAGTGCGAATCTCTTCAGACCAAAGCCTCATCGTCACTGCGGGTGCAAATACCATCATCATGAAAGGAGTCAGGCCAAACCAAACCCGCATGTCCGCACTTTCAATGATGAAGAAAGGGGAAAACTGAAAGAAAAAGAAGGACATGATCGCCATTTGAAGAGCGATGAAGATCCAAGCGATAGGAGTGTAGAAATATGCTCCACACTCTCTTTTCATGATAACCAGAATCGATTTCATCGCTGGCCTCCTCTCGCACCGGTAAGCCGAAGATAGACCTGCTCAAGAGTTTCTCGTGTTCTCTCAATTCCTAGAAGAGAATTGCCGTTCTCCGAGAGAGCAGCGGAAAGCTGTGAGAGATTCGGATCACCTTCCCCAGTCCAAGCATGAATCGACTCCCCCGATGATCCGGAGGTTCCTGCTGAAAGACAGAGTTTGGCACAGGAATCTTTATCCAGTGGCGATCCAGATACGATCACCTGCCAACCTTTGGATTCTGTTCCCGTCAATTCCTCCGGGGTACCATCTGCGATAAGTCCCCCTGAGTTAATGACGATGATCCGGGTACAGATCGCTGCGATTTCTTGAAGAATGTGGGTACTGAAAATGATGGCCCGATCTTTGGAGAGTTCAGTGATCAGTTCTCTCACTTCGATGATCTGCCGGGGATCCAATCCATTCGTAGGCTCGTCCAGAATCACGACTTCAGGATCATGGATCAATGCTTGAGCCAGTCCAACTCGCTGACGAAATCCTTTAGAAAGAGTTCCACAAGGTCTCTTCAGCATCACACTCAATCCGAGACGCTCTGCGAGGTGAGCAATTTTGTCCTCGAGTTGACGACCCTGGAGACCTCTCGCTCCTCCAATAAATCGGAGGTATTCAATCACTTCCATTTCCTCATATAGAGGAATGCTCTCCGGAAGAAATCCAAATCCTTTTCGCGCGCTGAGTGGATCTTCTGAAATCTCCACTCCTTTGATACGAGCGGTTCCTTTATCAGGAGCAATCAAACCCGTGATCATGCGAAGAGTCGTACTCTTCCCTGCACCATTGGGCCCCAGAAAACCGAGAATCTCACCTCTTTTGACATGAAACGAAACATCATTGACGGCAAGAGTAGCGCCAAAAGTTCTGCGGAGACCGGAGGCCTCTATCAAGGGAACACCATGACCATCACCACGAGGTGGATCAGTGGCTGAGTGCGCAGCACCCTTCGAAAGTTCCAAATTCATTGCGGACTCTTCCTTCCAACCTGCGGGTCGAACAGTGACCGAGAAATGTCACTACCACAGGATGTAAGGAACTGGGGGTCGATTTCAAGTGTTCTCGAACTTCTTTAGCACCACTTCTTCAGTTCTGACAGGTCTCTCACATCACGCCCGTACAAAAGTGCCTTAGCACCTACTCTTCTGGCCTCTGCAGTATTCGCTGGAGCATCGTCCAAAAAGAGAACTTCTTTCGTAGAGATTTCGAAATTGAGGGTTTTTTTGATTTCAGCGAGGACTTCGAGGATCGCCTCCCCCTTCTCCATCAGGCCATATCTGGGGTAAAAAAATCGATCTCGGATGCCAAAGGTCTCCAAAATTTGATTACAAGTGCCCTCTTCTGCTCGGCAAGCTAAGGAGGAGATCCCGCCATTTTTGTGGATCGCGTTCAATAATCTCCGGGTTCCCGTCCGCAGCCTGACTTTAGAATTCTGACTCCTCGCCAAATGCTGATCTTCGAGATGAAAAGGTCCTTCGATCGGATAGATGTCCTCCTCGTCCTGATCTGTGCACCAAAGTGTCTCGTCAAGATCGAAAACATACAACTTGAATGTCATGAGTGCTCCCGCCCGCTGATCCCTTTATTCACAACGATATGAATTCTGAAACTTTAGTTCGAATTTCGAGCTCAGGATTTCGGAATCGGAATCTCACAGAAGGCAGAGATCTGTAAATCGACAAGAATAGACGGAGAAGTTTACCCATGAAATCACACACGAAAAGGTCTCAAGAGGACCACTTCGTTTTATGAATCTCTATGCATTCCCGACTAAGCGAGACTTTCCGATTTTAGAAACCAATATGGAATCCGAATACAAACAGGCATCGGACAGGAATAATAAAATAAATTATTGGCGACTAGAAATCGGCTTCGAAGGAATCACCCTGTTCGATTCTGTCTTGTTCCAAATTCTCTGTGGTATCGACCCAAGCACGGGTTCCAGGACTGAGATACACCTCGACATGTTCAAAGACTTGTCCGTGTAACATTTCTCCAAGACGATTTTGAGCTCTAAGTTCACAGGACTGGCGACGAATCCCATCTCTGAGAGAACGGAATTTCTTTGCCAACTCGTCGTCTACATATGGAATGACATCTTCAACAGTGACTTGGGAAGGAATCTCTAAGCCAAGGATATCACCCAGTTCTTCTCCGATGATCAATCGCTGGCGTTCTTCATCAACGATTCTGGATAAGACTCTGTATTCCTTATTGCCATGAAGGGCCACGGTTTCGTAATCGGCTTGCATGCGTGATTCATCGAGATCCACCATGATTTGAGACAACTCTTCATGGAGTTGATGGAGACGATTCATAATTCCGGAGAGCTCTCCTGCCAGTTGACGAATCTCTATCTTTTTGCGTTGGTCGTCGGTCATCATCTTCATCACGCCTTTCGGGGGCTCTTTCTGTTAAGGGTTTCATCGGCTCTTGAAGCACAAAACATGAGCCTCGATCCAAAAATTCCCGAATTGTGCCGATAGAGCCCTCTGCTGAGGCTTTAACGATATTCAGAAGCAGCATTGCAGGAATCTTCCAAAGCCGTTAACGTTCACGGTCTGGGCGGGTGGCGGAACTGGCAGACGCGCCAGATTTAGGTTCTGGTCCCGCAAGGGGTGGGGGTTCGATTCCCCCCTCGCTCACTCTCTTTACTCTGTCAGGCCTGAGATTCAGAGAGGTTACTGTCGCATAAATGTGGCAGATAACCCTCCTACAGAAGCCCGTCATTCCACCTGAAGGAACTGGCGGAATTCCCACCTGAGCATCGCTGCCGATCTGGTGGCTTTTGCTGCAGTGATGGAAATCTCGGCGAACTCATTTCGCGGCAAAGTAGCGCTTTAGACCTTGGCAGCCGCTTTCGTCCGACTCGCCCTGTCATGCACTCAGTACACTTCTTAAACTCGTCATCGGATTCTCGTCTCTCACCGAATTCGGAAGATCAGAGAATCAACTTTGCCAAGGTGGCACACACCAGTTCCCGAGTCTCTCCATCTGTTTCTTCTCCCGGCGCGATCCGCAAAGTTCCTCCCGCCTCGAGAGTTCCGAGATGCTGATGAGCCAGAGGAGCACATTGCAACCCTGAACGACACCTCACTCCTATCCGAACATCGAGCTCTGCAGAAAGCTGATCCGCAGAGTGCCCCGGCACGTGTATAGCAATGACAGGAGTACGAGGTGCGGTACCGGACTCACCCGGAATCACCACTCCCGGAATTTCTTGGATCATGTCCCGCCATGCTTGACGAATTTTGACGGCTTTTTGAAAACGCTCAGACACGGGGTGGTCCTCAAAGAAATTCAAAGCCGCATCTAATCCAGCGATACCGGGCAAGTTCGGTGTTCCTGATTCGAATCTTCCAGGCCCAGAAGCAGGAACAGACGGGTGTTCACTGTCGATACCGTTGCCTCCGATCCATAAAGGCTCAGGTTCATAATCGTGTGCCAGATAACAGGGGCCGATGCCAGGAGGGCCTCCCAGATGCTTATGCCCCGCCATCGTATAGGCTTTCAAACCCGGACACCGCTCCACGGAAAAAGGCACCAACCCTGCGGCCTGTGCTCCATCGACGATCATCGGGATTCCCAATTGGAGGCACCATGCCCCCACTTCTTCGACCGGTTGTAAAACTCCGGTGACATTACTGGCATGCTGTACCACAACACCGGCGGCACGGCTCATATCGAGACTCTTTAATTGGGATACATCGATCACGCCATCTTCATCTGTCGGCAGAAACCGGACGCGGTCATCTCCAAAAGCGCGAACAGCCGGACGCCAGACAGCATTATGTTCCAGTTTCCCCATCCATATTTCGGCTTGCGAATCTGACCTTTGAGCCAAATCCGCAATCAATGTGGAAAGGGCCAACGTCGATGACGGAAACAATGAGATTCTGTTGGCATCCGATGCCCCCATCAGATGACCGAGCTTCTCCCGGCAAGAGGCCACGATAGCACTCGCAGACTGGGCTCCTTGATGACCCCCACGACCGACACTTCCCGCCACTTCCAAAGCTTTCAACATGGCTTCAGAAACCCCGGGGTGTCTGGGATAGGCTGTCGCGGCATGATCGAGATAGATCAAATGAACCTCCTCGGACAACAATTTGAATCTTTACAGTGAGCCCAGATTACCTCTGCAAGACTCTCGACTCATCGTAATCCTCTGAAGTGGTGGGTGAAATGGACCGAATCTTTCCTTCTTGCCCCGGGCCTCTGGTGCAGTCAACATCCTGACAAGGAAGGTGAACCCTGATGTCTGAATCTCACCGAAGTCTCATCCCTAACGATCTGGATCGTGCGGGTCGATATCACCTGATGACGGCCTGCGTCGTTCCCAGACCGATCGCCTGGACCTCGACACTCTCCTCTTCCGGAATTTCAAATCTAGCGCCCTTCAGTTTCTTTGGCGGCGTGAGTAGCGATCCGTGGACCGTCATGCTCAGCGTTGGAAGGCGACGAGATGGATCTCATAAGGATACTTCACAAAATCTGATCGATAATTCCGAAGCTGTGATTCACATTTCGACACGAGAGAATGAAAGGGAAATGGTCGCGAGCAGTGCCGGCTTAGATCCAGAAGAGAGTGAAATCGATTTTCTGCAACTCGCAACATTACCTTCGATCGATGTCGCCCCTCCTCGAATTGTCACTGCGGCGATCGCCATGGAATCACGCGTTGTTCAGCATCAAGAGATCGGTAATGGCCCCATCGATCTATTTCTATTAGAAGTGATTCGAGTGCACCTTCGCGAAGATGTCCTCGATAAGGACTTGCCCGATGCTGCGAAAATGGGAGCCGTGGGTCGCCTCGGTGGAACGGGGTATTGTGACACCACGGCGACCTATGAAATCGACAGGCCACACTGATGATCTTTTATCAGAACGGATCCTATTCTTCTCTGATACTGATCTTCATCCTCATGGGAATGACCGGCTGTCAGAGAGGTGACCAACTTCTCTCACCAGGGTCGATCGATGTAATTCCTATTCCAGATCCCTGCGATCTCGCGCCGGATACGGTCTATCCTCCCGGATACCCGAGCACATTTTTAGAGCTTCTACCGGGAGTGCTGATGGTTCCGCTGATCGCCTCACCTCCCATCGGCGTCACCTGTCTCCCAGGCGGATACATCTGTGAACCTCCCTTGCCGGAAGGGCTCTTTATTAGCGAGACGACCGGTACCATCAATGGCACACCTTATTATGGCAACTCGGTGACACAGCATGAGGTCACAGCCTTGTTCCCACTGAACAGTGCCAGTGTCCAACTGACGATTATCGTCCAGCCCGGCATACCCCTCTTCGAATACCCCCTCTCCGAAGTCACCCTCGACCCCGATGAGGTTCTGCTGATGAGCCCGCTGATTCTTCCGGGTTCAGGAGAGATCAAATCCTGGGGTGCGTTCGCCCCCGAAGCCCCTCCGGGATCCATCGATCTAGACGAAGCATCGGGAACCCTCTCCCTGACAGGTCTAGGGAGCTTCAGCCTCCGTATCTATGGCCTCAACTCACAAGGAGAACATTTTTTCGATATCGAAGTGATTTTGGACGCTGACGACTCCAATTGAATTTTCTCTCCTTCGGGAAGCATGGCGTCCCGCTCCAGATCGGTCTAACATCACCCACTGATAAGGAGGACAGATGTCGGTTCATTTACTTGCCATATTCTTCATGCTCTCATCTTCACCAACGGTAGCCATCGAGGACGATCCCGTCACCGACAGAGCGGTCCGCCCTCTGACCTCAATCCTCGTCTTCAGCAAAACTGCCGGATTCCGCCATGGCAGCATCGAACCGGGTCAAGCTGCATTTCGAGGCTTGGGTAAAAAATATGGATTTGCTGTTGAGGTCACCGAAGATGCGACTCAGTTTTCTGAGGCCCAGCTCAGAAAACATCAAGTGATCGTCTTCCTCAACAGCACCCAAGATCTGCTCGATGGTAATCAACAGAAGGGCTTTGAGGGTTACCTCCGGTCTGGTGGCGGCTATGTCGGTATTCACGCCGCAAGTGATGCCGAGTACGACTGGCCCTTTTATGCGGATGTGGTCGGAGCCTACTTCGTCGATCACCCAGCGATCCAATCGGCAAAGATCAACATCACCGATCACGATCACCCCGCGACTTCATTCTTACCAAAAGTTTGGGAACGAACCGATGAGTGGTTCAACTACAATCGGGTTCCCCAACATGTCCAAGTTTTGGCTTGGCTTGATACCGACAGCTACCAAGGTTCTTCGATGCCAGGGAAGCATCCTGCCGTCTGGTGTCACCATGTTGACCTTGGGCGCGCTTTTTATACCGCTGGCGGCCACACCTACACTTCTTTTCAAGAACCCCATTTCCTTCAACATCTCGCAGGGGCTATCTACTGGGCTGCCGGCCATGACGATTGGAAAGCGCCCACCGCTGACAAAAAAGAAACGAAGAAAAAAACCTCCCCAGAGAAAACCGAAAAGACCGGAGACTCCCGATGAACCGTATCGAAGATCACACCCTCATCTCTCTGAATCCAGCCACCGGTGAAGAGGTCGGCCGCTTGCCGATCACTCCCGTAGATCAGATTCCGGCCATCGTCGAACGCGCTCGCAAAGCTCAGGTCGGCTGGGCCCAAATGTCTCTCCAAGATCGTGCGGATGCCATCCGCCCCTTCGGCCCAGCACTGGCGGCAGCCGCCGAGGAGGTGGGCACCCTATTGACGAGAGAGATGGGTAAACCTTTACCCCAAGGCATCGGCGAGGCGCGCGGCTGTGGAGAATCTATCGACCGCACCCTCGATGGCATGATCGCAGCCCTCACTCCGGAACCGATGGAGGATGCCAACATCTCTTCGACGATGGTCTTCGATCCTCTCGGGGTCTGTGCCGGCATCACGCCGTGGAACTTTCCAATGTCGATGCCTCACTGGACCGTCATGCCTGCTCTCATGGCGGGCAACAGCGTCATCCTCAAGCCTTCTGAGAAAACTCCCCTTGTCGCCCAGGCCTATGCCGACCTGCTGATGTCCTTTCTCCCAGAAGACGTTCTGCAAGTGATGCATGGAGATGGAGAACAGGGGAAAGCTCTGGTGGATGCGGATGTGAATCTCATCGCCTTCACTGGCTCGCGAGCCACGGGTGCTCACATCCTCGAGAGTGCCGGCAGCAGTCTGAAGCGAGTCATCCTCGAACTCGGCGGCAAGGATCCGCTGATCGTTCTCGATGACGCCGACATCGAAGCCGCCGCCCAGTTCGCTGCGGCCAACTCTTTCCGCAATGCCGGTCAAGTGTGTGTCAGCACCGAGCGTATCTACGTGCAATCGCAGGTCGCCGATGCTTTCCGTGATCGCCTCGTAGAACTCGCCAAAGAGGTCAAAGTCGGAGACGGCTGCGATGAAGGCATCGAAGTCGGACCCATGATCGACGGCGGCCAAAAAGCTCACGTTGAAAAGCAACTGGCCGGCGCGGTCTCCGATGGTGCTCAAGTCGCTTTCAAAAGCGAGGACCTCGGGGGGAACTACCATCCGCTGACGGTCCTCGATGGCTGTCAGGAAGAGATGGAAATCATCCGCGAAGAAACCTTCGGTCCCATCGCTTGTCTCATGCAGGTGGAGGATGACGCAGAAGCAGTCGTCCGCGCCAACAACACCCCCTACGGCCTCGGCGCTTCCATCTTCGGCAGCTCCGAGCGCGCCCATCAGATCGCACGACAGATGACCGCCGGCATGGTCGGTATCAACAAAGGCTGCGGTGGTGCCAGCGGCACTCCCTGGGTTGGCGCGAGACAGTCTGGCTATGGCTTCCACTCCGGCCGCGACGGCCACCGCCAGTTCGCGCAACTGCGGGTGATCAGCGAAATGCAGCCGGAAGCACCGTAAATCCAGAGGATCAAATTTGAAAACGGGTCGAAGCTCAGGCTTCGACCCGTTTTCAATTCAACATTCTTTTGAGTCGTCCTGCCATCAATTGACCATGCGGAACTCACCGAAGTTGTGCTGCGCGATATTTTCAAACAACCAGAGAGCATCATCGTAGGGCTCACCGATAAACAAGGTATCGATCGATACCTGTTCCCAGTTCGCAGCCATGATGTTGGCCAAGGCTTCCTCATTCGCTTCCGGACCAAAATTCCCGCACCCTTGTGCTCCATCCCCAAGGAGTATCAACCTTCGGTTCGCTGTCGGCACCAGTGTTGTTCCTAGAATATTGAGCCCTTGAATCGTCCCCACATCGATACAGGTGCCGCCCGCCGGTTCGAGACCCATGACCCATGCGGATCCGGCCACCTTGTGAGGAGGCGTCGCTTTCACCATGGCGATATTGAACTGATAAAGATTGTTACTGAAGGCCACGATGCCGAACTCAGCATCTGAAGAGAGACTCATCAGGGCTTGGTTCAGTTCCTCTTGAGCCGTCTCCATCTTTTCGTATCCACCCATCGATCCACTGACATCGATGACGAACATGAAGGCATCCCCCTCATATTCTCCTCCAAAGAATTCTATGGTTTCAGGAAAATCTTCGGAATCTTCTTTTGCTCCGGATCCTCCCGAGGGCATATCCAAAGGTCGGCGAAGAGGCGTATCTGCGGCCATCAGTAGAAAGCTAGCCCCGATCAAAAATGCTGCGCGAATCATCGATCCCCATTTCCCACCTCCTCAAGCAGGTTCCTAGGTTGTGAATAGGTGGATGACCTGCAAAAACAGGAACAACAACCTCACTGTGTTTAGGCGGTGGTGATCAAGAAGGCGGGAGTGCATTCTTCAGGGCGGATAGAGGCACTCAATCCTGACTATATTTTCTATCGGCCGGTGGCTCGGCTTTCCGCAGAGGAATCTTAAAAAGCGGGAAAACTAATTCTATGCACTCGAAAACTAATCCCAAGATCGGACTCTAGGATAGACCGGAGCCCTTTACAGGGTTTTATATATCAATTGAACGACGGGAGGAGACCGCATCTGAGTGAGGGCCATCCAAGAGTCGGTCATGATTGCGAAATAGACCCGAGTGTTGTTACGGATGGCGAGTGGAAGACTCTTAAACTCCGAGTTTCTTTCGGATGTAGTCGCTGGTGAGATGCTTGACCACATCAAAGGGCTCACAGTTGCCGCTATCGGTGACAAACTCGATGGGGCCTATTTGGCGAGCGACTTTCAATGCAGCGGCGTTGAGTTCCGCATTTCTTTTGCCGATTCCCAGCAGTGCCCCCCCCATCGACCCCTGTACCAATAGTGGTTCGCCTTCAAAGGACTCTTCGATGCACTCCACATGTTCAAGGAAAAATGCGGTATCCGGTGCGCTCTTCTTTTTCGATTTCGACAGCTCATAAAGCAGTCCATAGGCACAACTTCTTCGGAGAGGATCTTTACTTTTCACCCATTCGGCCGCCAGATCGACAACAAAAGGCGTCTTCACCACAGGTGTCCCACAAGAAGAGAACACATGGGCAAGGTGACCCTGATTCAATTTCTCCACTTGCTGTTCCACCTGCTCACGAGTGATCTCTTTGGGATCATCTATCAAAAGTGAAATGATCTTTGCGTCGTAGTAATCACTCTCCCAGAGTTTTCGGGCCAAGCGATGATCTTTGCCGACCTGTTTGGCCAACTTACGTAAAACCGTGAGACCGATGCCGAAACTCTTCAGTTTCCCAGGCTTCGATGTCTTGGCCTTCCATTTATGAACACCCACTTCATTTTGATGTTCGCGAAGCAGATCCATGACCTCTTTAGTGTTCATACGTCATGACTCCTTGCCGACTTCAACTTGTTCAAGTAACCCACTGATCTAGATAAATTTGAGGAAAGTGGCGACAAGTAAGCGAAATCGACATCTATCCATCGTGGTATAGAGATCACATCAATGAATGTACTCAAGAGATACAATTTTCTATTTTTTGAAGCAGTAAATTACTCCACTTGGTTTCGTGGTCAGCGCTACTTTGGACAGAAGTCCAATATTCACGCAATTCTAGACCATCGATTTCCTGAATCAAATCCATGCATAATGTATGGTCCATATCACAGAAGAATCTACCATTCGACTCTCTCTCCCCAGTCCCGAATTTAAAAGACAGGTAAAATACTCCCTTATTTTTCAGGTATCGACTGAGGTGCTGAATAGTCCCGGGGATGAGATCTCGACTTAAATGCAACAAAGAAGCACATGCCCAGACACCATCGAATAACTTTTCCGAATGAAAGTCTTTAAATTCGCCGACCCAAATCTCCATGCCAGAATTCCGAGACGCCACTTCTACCATTTTGGAAGAGGCATCAAACGAAGACACCTCAAAGCCTTGGTTAAGAAAAAAAATACTATCTCTTCCCGAACCACAACCAGCGTCCACGATGCTTCCATTCTTAGAAATCATTGGAATGAATTTAGAGTAGGCGTGCCTCATATCCTCTCGAATAGTATTCAATGAGTACTCTGAAGCATTATCTTCATAGAATCGAATCGTTGATGAATGCATCTTTATAAAACCTCCACTTCATCCACTGTCCATGGATTGGGGTTCATATAATCTAAGGCCGTTTTATACACTTCATTTATAAATATTTCACGATCGGCAGAGTGAGGGCCTGACAAATTCATTAATGTTTCTCTTAATGGCTTATGACTTTTAATAAGAGCTTCATTCCTATGATGTAGTCGCTTTAAGTATTTACGAGCGGGGATCCGCTCAAATTTCCCTGACGATCCTCGATTACAATCCTTGCACGCCAAAACCAAATTCCACAAGAGATCGAGATTTATATCGAAGCCCCTCTTCATCAACACCCAAGGGAAAAAATGGTCGACCTCTGAATGAGCGCTGCCTTCTCCAAGCACCTGAATTGGAGTACGGCAGTAAAAACACCTTCCCATTTGATACCCATCAAGGGCAGATCTCGCTGAAGTCAAATTCACTCTTCTTAATCTCGTCTGAATAAATAGTTCTTGCTTTTCATTATTGTAGTCAACATTCAATAGTCGAGACGGCAATTTCAACGCCCATGCTGCCTCAACGAGCCTCCATCTGGCCTCTACTTCTTCTAATAAGTTTGACTTCTGAATAGAACTTGCAAGAACATAAAACTCGTCGGTTAACACCAACTTCCCTTTTATCTTTCTTTGATCATCGAAAAACTGCGTTTGAACATTTCCAGAATCTACGTAGTGGAATGCTCCAATGACATTTTTAAAACCAAGATGAAGAGCTCTATCAAGAAGGTGTTCGTCGTCAACTTCTCCTTGATTGTATGCTCGACACGCATTTAAAAATTGACTGTTTGCATTAGTAGACTGGGTATCACAAATTCCTATATGCCTTGTAATCTCCTTCGAAAATGGAAGAGCAAGTTCCTCCATGGAAACTTCACCCTGAGTATCTGCTGAGATCTTTAACAAGGCCCTTGCTAACGCGAATTTATAACTAGCTGTATTTCTTCCGTAGAGGACAATCCTGCGCCAATCTTTTTCATACTCGATCGACATTACGACCTCTTTTTCCGCAGAAAATCGCGCTTCACGCCCCGAACTTATCCAAACGGTTGGCGTGGGCGAGGAGCAGCGGCATCAACTCGGGGCCGCGGATGGTGCCAACGTCACCTTGCATACAGGCGCGTTCGCCGAAGGTGGCCTCCGGTTGGGGCAGGGCGCGTTTGGAATGCACCAATAGAGGCACCGGATGCCAAGAATGCTCTTCCATGATCGTCGGAGTCGAGTGATCACCGGTGATGGCGATGACATCGAGACCACTCTCTAAGAAACCAGGAATGGCCTGATCGAAAGCCTCGATGGCAGCGACCTTGGCGGCGAAATCTCCAGAGTGGCCGGCGGTATCGGGATCTTTGTGATGGACGAAGATGAAATCGAAGTCCTCGGCGATGGCGGCTTTCACCGCTGCGACCTGATCATCCAATCCCCGACCGGCATCCCGCGGTTGCATGCCCACGAGTCGAGCCACGCCGCGATACATCGGATACACCGCCAGAGCTGCAGCGTGCAGATGATACTTCTCTGCAAACCCGGGAACGTGAGGACGAGTTGAGAATCCACGTAACAAGGCACTGTTCGCTATCGCTTCATCCGCGAGACACTGTTGTGCTTTTGCGAGCCACTCGGTGGCGATGGCCGCCGTGGTTTCTGAAGTCGCGTTCTGTCCACGAAACGGTAAGGCTGACTTTCCCGTCACCTGCGGATCGTTGTCGTTGACTTGTGCACCCAGATCTCCGGCTGTGATAATCCAAGTAAAACGATGCTGCTTCCCCGGAATCAACTCCACAGAGACTCCATCGATGGAAACCTGCTCCGTCACTTTTGCACAAAGTCGGCGACACTCTTCATCGGAAGGACGACCGGCGCGGCGATCCTGCACCAGGCCTTCGCCATCGACGGTGCAAAAATTTCCACGGGCTGCGATCTGTCCTGCTTCGAGAGCGTAGTCACTGCCGAGCGCTTCGAGCAACCCACGTCCAAACTCAAGTTCGAGAGGATCGATACCGAAGAGAGAAAGATGTCCAGGTCCTGATCCAGGAGTCATCCCCGGAGGCAACAGCTGCACCCTACCGAGAGAAGAACGCCCAGCGAGGGCATCCATGTTCGGTGTGTGTGCCGCTTCCAGTTCAGTTTGACCCTGCTCGGGATGGGGCAGCCCCCCGAGGCCATCGAGAACAAAAAGACCGATGCGTTCACCGACCGGACGAAAGAGATGTGCGGGAAAGGTCATGGGACCCCCTTCTGTTCTTATTGTCAGAGAGGGAAAGGAATGGAGCAAGGACTCCCACGATGCTCGTGGATGAGTTAGCCTCACCTTCGAAACGAGGATCTCTGCCGATGTCTGACCGGAGTACCTACTCTACTCTGCACGTGAACACCTCCCGCGATTGGCGAGGAGGAGAGCGTCAAACCCTGCTTTTAGCGGAAGCCTTGCACTCGGCAGGTCATCCGAGCGGAGTGATCTGTCCTCCCAATTCTCCACTCGAAGAGCGCTGTCGCCAACAGGGCCTCCCTGTTTTCCCAGTGCCGATGAAGAGTGAGGTGGATTTGGCCGCGTGTAGAAAGTTGATCCAGGTCATCCGCCAAGAATCCCCGCAGATCATTCAAGCCCATACCGCCCATGCCCACACCCTGTGTGGACTCGCTCGGCTCGGGATCCGTTGGGGAGGTCCTCAGCACCTCCGTCCTGCCGTGATTGCCCAAAGAAGGGTCCCTTTTTCAATCCATCGGAGCGGTACTCCATTTTTTACACCATGGAAATATCGCCGTCTCGCCGATCACCTGATCGCCGTCTCTCAACAGGTGGGCCGCATCCTCGAAGGCGATGGTGTCCCCGCCGACCAGATCCGTGTGATTCCGGATGGAGTCCCCGCTTTACCAACTCCCGAAACCGCTCCCACTCTTTGGCGACAGCAACATGGAATACCCGACAAGGGTCTATTGATCGGAAGTGTGGGTCACCTTTCACAAGAAAAGGGCCATGTGCATCTGATCGAAGCGTTGTCACATCTCCGCATCAGGGAGCAAGCGGTCCAATTGGTGATCGTCGGCGAAGGAACGGAACGGGCACACTTGACCCGCAGAGCACAGGAACTGGGCATTTCTGATCGAGTCCACCTGATCGGCTTTCAAAACGATGTCAGCAGTGCCTTACACGCTCTCGATGTGTACGCCCATCCCAGCCTCGAAGAAGGCTTGGGTACCAGTATTCTCGATGCCCTACAAGCTTTGCGCCCCGTCGTTGCCAGTCGCGTCGGCGGTATCCCCGAAGTGATCGAACAGATGGTCACGGGTCATCTGGTTCCCCCCGGTGATCCGGAAGCGATAGCGGTGAGCATCGATGAACTTCTGGATGATCCAGAGAAAGCGGCCGGGTATGCTCAAGCGGGTCAGAAACGCTGCCTTCAGAGCTACAGCGTCGAGGCGATGCGAGAAGCCAACTTGCACCTTTATTCCCATATCTGTGGGCGTAACAGCGACGAATCTGAGCGATAAAACCATCGACTTCCATAAGGAGTAACGCTTGATCCCTATCCGTGACAGTGAACCGAGCGGTATCACTCCCTACGTCACCATCGGCCTCATCGTTATCAATACGGTGATCGCCCTCATTCAATTTTTTGGACCCAACCCCCTGATCGAAGAGGGCGGGTTACGTCCGGCATGGTTTCTCGGTTACCTCGGAGGAGAAACATCCGTCACCGTGACCGTTGCCGATCAAGACCTCTACGGTGCCCCCACGACTTCACAAAAAACCATTCCGTTAACCTTTGGTAACGCCTTCTTGCCCCTTTTGCTCTCCATGTTTCTGCACGGCGGGCTGATGCACCTGTTCGGAAACATGCTGTTCCTGTGGATCTTTGGTGACAACATCGAGGGACGCTTGGGTCACGTGCGCTACCTCATCTTCTATCTGCTGGGCGGCGTGCTCGCTTCTTTGGTGCATGTGGTGCTCGAATCAGGCTCAGCGACACCGATGGTCGGTGCCTCGGGAGCCATCGCCGTAATTCTGGGATCGTATTGGCTTTGCTACCCCCATTCAGAAGTCACGATTTTCTTTTGGATTTATATCTTTATCCGCACTTTTCAAATCCGTGCCAGCTGGTTTCTCGGCTTCTGGTTCGCCAAAGATGTCTTTACGGCCTACATCGGTCTGGAAACGATGGTGGCGGTGTGGGCCCACATCGGTGGATTTGTGGCGGGGACATGCCTTGTGATCCCATTCACGCCTCGCGGTCATGCTCAAAGGCCCGCTCGATTTCGATTTGCGAATCGAAGCGGCACCACTCGAGATTGAAGGTTTGACATGATGTCTGAAAATCCCTGGTTGCCCTGGATCGTTTTCCCCTTGGTCGGTGCTCTGATCGGTTACGCCACCAATTGGCTCGCCGTCAAAATGCTGTTTCGTCCGCATCGACCCAAGGGCTTTGGTCCTCTTCGCTTTCAAGGTGTCGTTCCCCGTCGTCAAGAAGCCCTTGCCGAGAGCATCGCCGAAACGGTGCAGGACGAGTTGATCTCCGCAGAAGACGTCGCCGCTCTGGTTCAAACCATCGCCACGAGTGATGCCGTTCGCCACAAACTCAAAGGGCGCATCGATGCCTTGATTTCAGAACAACTGCAAAGCCTCGGCCCCATGGCCTCTTTTCTTCCGACCGACCTCGTGGACAAGATCAAAGGTCGCATCGAAGAAGAGGTTTTCTCTTTTGTCGATGAGATGGGACACGATCTTCACGGAACTCTGGGGGAACAACTCGATCTGAAACAGAAAGTGCGTGAACGTATCATGGCATTCGAACTGGATCAGATGGAACGCTTGGTACTGAGGGTCGCCAAAAAAGAATTACGCCACATCGAATTCCTCGGCGGAGTGTTGGGTCTCATCGTCGGTCTCGTCGAAGCAGGCTTATTACAACTGTGGAATTAATGGCTGCAGAGTTTCTCCGGGTCACGGGTCTCTGCGTCGCATTTCTGAACAGCCCCATTTTTCTAAACAGCCCCATTTTTCTAAACAGCCCCATTAAAAACTTTTAAACACCTTGGCGATGCCGGGGCCCTCGACATGCATCTGAAACTCATTGAAATGTCCCCAGGGCGTGTGGTGGACCTCATACCCCACCGATTCGAGACGCTCACCCACCGCTTCGATCACGCGGCGGGACGCCACAGGCTCGGCGGTTTCCTCTGCCAAATGCGCGAAGGAATGCAAGATCAGTTGATCCACCTCCACTTTGCGGGCGTGCCATTTGAGGTTTTTGAGGGTCTTGCGAACTGCGGTGGCTTCGTCCTCCACATCGTGGGGTTCCACATGAATCCAAGCGAGCACCGCACCTCCGGCGATGGTCTTTTCCGTCTGCTGTTCCGGTTCTGTCTCAAGATTGCGCTCGTAGGATTTCAGCCAAAACTCTCTCACATGGAGCATCAATAGCTTCATACGCCTCCAAAACACTCGACAAGGAATGAAAACTGACCGGTCATAGTGGACAAACTATGGCCGGCAGTAGCGAGTCGTCCCCAGACAGGGTACCATGCGGTTATATCTTGGCCACTATATAGGGGATGTGGGACCGAGAACTCAGCGACGCACTTCAGACAAGGATCCGATGCCTCAAGCCCAACCGGACCTGCTTCTCAATCATCGTTACCGTCTTTCGGTCCGTATCGGCCAAGGAGGCATGGGCGAGGTCTGGAAGGCCAACGATGAAGCCCACGGGGCCCGCACCGTCGCCGTCAAAATGATGCCCGCTGATCTCGATGCCAATGACCGCCGTCGCTTCGAACGAGAAGTGCGCATCCTCCGTGAAGTGCATCACCCTCATGTCGTCCCCTTGATCGACCTGGGCTGGCATAACGAATCACTGTTCTATGTGATGGAGTACATCGGCCCCTTCACTCTCGAAGATATTATCGTCGCCCATCCTCAGGGCTTGCCCGAGGAAGCCAGACCTTGGCTCTTCGCTCGTGCTGGAGAAGTCCTCGAAGCCCTGCAACACCTGCATGGCCAACGCCTGGTGCATCGAGATGTGAAACCCGCCAATGTTTTGCTCAAGCTTGCAGGTGCAACCCCACACGATGCGCCGCATGACGCCACCGAATTATGGAAACAAACAGGAACCCAAGCATTACTTGCAGATCTTGGTTTAGTCGCCCGCGCAGACTTGCACAGTGCACTCACTCAAAGTGCTTTGGGAACTCCGCAATACATGGCGCCCGAACGCATCGAAAGCCCCATCGCCATCGACGAACGGAGCGATCTCTATTCCGTCGGAGTCCTGCTGTACAGAGGCTTAACAGGGAGATTTCCGTTTCCACGATTGAGCGATGCTCTCTCTCGTCAACCCGCTCCCGCACTCGAAGGTTTGCCGCCACCTCTGTCAGAAGTCGTTCAGTCGCTTCTACAATTTGAGCCGCACCGCCGCCCCGCCGATGCCAGCCTCGCCCATGGATTGCTCCAAGACGCGACAACAGGCATGGAAAAGTCCACCACCGAAGTTCGGGTGATGAGACGTCATAATCCGGCATTCAAGGGTCGAAAATCCCATCTGGAAACCTTAAAAATAGCAGCGTCTCAAAGCGCACGGGGCCACGGCTCATGGATGCACCTCGAAGGAGAAGAAGGCATCGGAAAGACTTGGCTGTTGCAACGCAGCGAGTTTCGTTCACGAGCTTTGATAGAAGAAGGCCTGCAACATTTCCACGGCACCTTCGATGGTCGCGAACCTCACAGCGGTTTCCGTAGGCTGTTGGAACAAGTATTAGGGCACATCGAAAGAAGAAGCGGTGACACGCAAATTGCCGCAGATGCACTCGGTCCTTGGGGTCACGACTTGAAATCCATCTTGCCGCGATTACTCGGCCATGGCTGGATTGAAGGCTGCTCCCCCAGCACTGAAGAGGGTCCTGAAGAATTGATGCAAGAGCGGGTCTTCGATGCCGTGATCAGAGGCCTCACACAAGATTCAGAAATCGAACCGCGAACCCTCATATTAGAAGACATCGATCACGCAGATGATTTTGATCTGGAACTCTTAAGACGACTTATCTTAGCCGCTGTCGATCTGCCAATTCTTGTGATTACCACAGCAACACCCCCGATGCGCAGCTCGGGCAGTCCTTTACATCGACTTTCCAACGAACTCGAATTAGAAAACCGATTTACATTACTGCCCGTCAAAGCGTTTGAAGAAAATGAATGCGAAGGCCTGATTCAGTCTCTCCTCATTCCGGAAGGCCCCATCGACCCATCGCTGATTCAAGTCTTACTGGAACGCAGTAATGGTGTTCCGCTTTTGATGGTTCAACTCTTTGGCGGGCTGTGGAATCGATCAGCTCTGACTTGGCAAGATGATCTCTGGGTCGCAAATCCTGAGGCATTGGCTCAATTGCCGGTGCCGGAAATGGCTCGCAACCATTTCTTGCAACTTCTGGAAGGACTCGACGCTCAACAACGTCGGGTTCTCGATGTGGCTTCGGTGATGTCCGGTCTCCTCGACTTTGATGTCCTATGTGAAGCCTGTGGCCTGGACGACTTTGAACTGGATGCTCAAGCACGAGTCTTAATCCGTAACGGCATTCTCTATCAAGAGCCCGAGGGGTTTCGTTGGGGTCACAGTTGGGAACAGGAATTCGTTCAGGGCGAATTGACCCAACCTATGCTTCAACGACTCAACTTAAGATTGGGCAAGATCCTTGAGGCTCGTTATGACTCGAGCGATGCCCCGGTACAGGCGATCGCAGAACACTTTTCTCTGGGAGGTGACGAAGGAAAAGGCCGAGAGTGGTTACTGAAAGCCGCCGACCGAGCTGAAGCCGCCTGGGCACACGATCGAGCACTGGAATTGTGCGAACGAGCACTTCAATGGACCCGAGAAGATGCAGTGCGACGCATCCTATTAGCACGCATCGGCGATCTTCGTTGTCGAACAGGAAAGCCTGAATCAGGACGACAGGCATACACAGAGGCGATGGGTCTTTGGACCGCTGTCGAAGGTCGCTGGCTCAGCGAAGATCCACAATCAATGCTGACCGATGACAAAGAATCCCATGAACACCTGAATGAGTACGTCGAACTGATTCAAAAGATTGGGGAGGCGGAGATGCATGCCGGCGAATATGAGCATGCCCTCAGCAGTTTTTCTAAATCTCGAGAGTTGGCTCGTCGTGCCCAAATGACCGCATTGACCGCAAGTGCCTGCTGTCGACAAGGAGCGGCACACACTTTCAATGATCAACTCGACGCTGCACGAGATTGTTATCAGGAAGCGATTCACATATGTGCAGGAGATGAATCACTCGACAGCAATTACGTCCTCGCCTTGATCGGACTCTCTTCCCTCGATCGAAGAAGCGGACAACTGAAAGAAGCCCTCGAGAGGCTTGACGAAGCGATGCCTATCGCTGAACGCAGTAGCCACCCGATGCAACAAGCGGGCATTTGGGGTCAGCGCGGCACGTTGTTCCAAAACCAGGGTCGATTCCGAGAAGCCGTTCAGGCGTATATCACTTCACGCCAACTTCGCGAAGAATGCGGAGATCGGCGTGGACTTGCGATCACACTGATGAATCTGGGTCGAACCCTGATCAGTAGCGGTGAGACGATTCGGGCCCAAGAGAGCCTTCAACAAGCACTCGATTTGTTTCGCGAAACAGGCGATCTGCAAGGTCGAATTCTTACCCTAGGAAATCTGGGATCGCTGCACTATCACCGTGGCGAACATCGACGTTCTCACGAATTGCTCACAAACTATCTTGAACTTTCAATGCAACACCGGATCGTCCGTGCTGAAGCGGACGCCCTCGTCAGTCTAGGAATGCTTCAATTGGAGAGTTATCAACTTTCAGAAGCCCATGACTCTTTGACGTCAGGCCTTGCATTGTTTGAGAAGGTGGGCGACGCCCAAGGAATCCTGCGCGCAAAACTGACTCAGGCTCGGGCGTTTGGTCGCTCAGGAGACAACTCAAAAGCGCTCGAATTAGCATTAACGACAGAAGAACGTTCACGCGAGGCTCGCAGTGCTCCACTGATCATCGATGCACTGAGAATTCAATCGGAGGCTCACCGCCACTTAGGAGCACTCGATGTCGCATTACAAAAGGTGGAATCGGCTTTGGAAGAGGTGCGAGATCAGCGCCTTCCTTATTCAGAGGGATGCTGTTGGCGAACTTTAGGAAAAGTACAAAGAGACCGGGGATTCGAGTGGGCTGACCGAGCAGGACAAGCTTTCGAAAAGGCTCTGAAGATTTTCGAAGAGAACGATTGCCAGCATGCACTAGCAGTGACGTGCCGAGAATTCGCTCACTTCCTCTATCAAGTAGAAGAGCAGCCATTAGCACTTCAGCAGCTCAAGCGTGCGGCAAAACATTTCCGACAACTGGAAAGCACTGAAGAGTTGTCCATGACTGAGTCATTCATCTCCCAGTTAGAAACAGGAGAGTACCGTGGAACCTCTTGATTATCGCGCGCGTGCAGTACTCGCACGCATCCGCCAGATGCTCGATCAATTCAGCATGAAGTTGGAAGTGGATTGGGACTATGATGTCAGGGAAGTACTCGAACGCATCCTGAAATTGGCGATAGGAGAAATCGAGTTTGGCGATGGCGCCCCCGTCGAGCGAGCCTTGCTCATCACTCGTGGAGGTGATGGTGAACTATTGGAAACCGGTGCTGGCTGGAGCGCTGGAGAAGAAGATTTCACCTTCAGTCGGACTATTGTTGAAGAAACTATTCAAACGGGAAAATCGGTTCTGTGTGAGGATGCATTGGACGACCCTCGATTTCGATCCTCAGAAAGTCTGAGGGGTCTTCGAGTTCTCACTCTTCTCTCCGTTCCGCTTCTCACTGACGAAACTACCAGCGGCGCTCTGTACATCGAACGTCGAGATGCTCGACATCTTTTCGGAGAGCGTGATCGTAACTTCGTGGAAGCCCTCGCAGAGACTCTCGCCCCTACCGTACACACAGTTCTGCTACACCAAAAACATGTGAGAGAACTGCGACAGTTACGAAGCCGGAATGAGGCGGAAGCCCATATGGGGCATATCGTCGGACAATCTCCTGCGATGCAACGCACTCTCGAATTGGCAAAGACCGCAGCTCATCTCGATCGCACCGTTTTAATCACTGGAGAATCAGGGGTTGGTAAAGAGTTACTCGCCCGGGCGATTCATACCCAGTCCCCAAGAGCCGAACAACCCTTCGTCGTCGTCGATTGCTCTGGTCTGTCAGAGACTCTCTTGGAAAGCGAATTGTTCGGTCATACCAAAGGATCCTTCACAGGTGCGACCAGCGACAAGGTTGGAGCATTTGAAGCGGCAGAAGGTGGCACCGTCTTTTTGGACGAAATCAGTGACGCATCTGTCCCCATGCAACAGGCATTACGAAGAGTTCTTCAAGAAGGAGAAATTCGTCGAGTCGGGGATCGTGACTGGCGACCCGTCAATGTACGAGTCGTCTGCGCGACGAATCGTGATCTCGCACGGGAGGTCGAAGAAGATCGTTTCCTCGTTGACCTTTATCATCGTATTCACGAATTCCCACTCCGATTGCCCTCCTTGAGAGAGCGCCGCGAAGATATTCCAAGACTTGCGGAGCATTTTGTGGCCTTGTTTGGTGAGCGAAAAAATCCTCCTGTCCGAGGATTAGATGCAGAAACACTCGCTCTTCTCTCCAGCCGAGATTGGCATGCCAACAATGTTCGAGAATTACGTAATGTGATTCAACTTTGCGTCGACCTCACCCCTACTGAAATTATCTCCCCAGATGTCTTACAAAGAGTCTTCAACATTCGTGGAGAAGGCGATGCTGAAGACACCCTTGGGGTCGAAGAAATACAGTTTTCTCCAGGCCGCTTTGTTCACATCGACAGATCCGCCATCGCAGATTTGATTCGATCCGTTCCTAAGGACGCACCGAAAGACAGACGCCCTTGGGCCCTACTACAACGAGAATTTGGCGGCTCGATCATCACCGAAACCTTGCGACAAACCCGTTGGAAACTGCGCCCAGCGGCACGTACTTTGGGATTATCTCCCGTTAAACTTCGTCAGGAGTTTCGACAGTGGTTAGAGCATCTCCTCGTTCTTTCCGGTGGCCGTAACGATGAGGTCGCAGACCGTCTAGATATGCCCATCGAGATTCTTCGAAGAAAAATAGAAGATCTGGGTATCGACCCGCCAGAAAAACCAAAAACAGGAGAGGGAGAATCCTAATGAAAGTCGGTGTTATTAAAGTCCATCTACAGGTGCCGGGTTCCCGCTCCCTCAAGGAAAAACGCCACGCCATTCGTAGTCTGAAAGATCGCCTACAGTCCCGTTTTAAAGTATCCGTCGCTGAAGTCGATGATCAGGACCTTCATCAGAGTTGTGTCCTCGGAGTTTCCTTCGTCGCCAGCGATGGAAAGAACGCCCAATCCCGGCTCCAGAACCTGATCAACTTTATTGAGGACTACCGCAGCGCTGTCGTCGTCGCCATCGACAAGGAAATTCTCCACGAAGACTGATCAGCGGCTACACTCTCAGGGCATCAATAATTGAGGAGGAACTCTCTTGAAAATTCAGGCACTTGGACATTCCTGCTTTATCGCTGAGATGGATCGTCATTCGGGACAAAGTTTTCGAATTCTCGCCGATCCTTGGCTCGACGATCATGTCATTGGCGATGTGGGGGGACGCTTTCCACGGGTACGGACCGATTGGTCTGAGTTGGGCCCCATCGATGCTGTTTGGGTTTCGCATGCCCATACGGATCATCTGTGTCCCTATTCGCTCATCAAACTTCACGAAGACCTCACTCCCGCGCCACAACTGCTACTCCCCATCAGCCTCGCTTATCTGAAAGACATCTTTGAAGAGTACTTGCCGAGTTGGCCGATCACTTTCATCGCACAAGAAGAACCTATCGATTTGGGCGGGATTGAGGCCCAGGCTTTCTTCAATCTGGCACCGCAGGCGAGCAACGAAGACGATTGCATGATCTTGTTGTTGAGTAATGGTCGTGAAGCTCTGCTTTCTGAAGCAGATGCTTTGCTTCCCAATGAAGATCCTGAAGTCAGAAATTTGGTCGGAATGTTGCTGGGTGAGGCAGGACCCGAACAACGGGTCTTCCTCACAACTCGAAATGAACTGGAAGCAACGATGGCGAGCATCGATGCAGAAGACCTCGACGAACGCCGTGAATCGACTCTCGAACAGAGGGCTCAATTGGCAGAACATGCGGAATCACAGATAGCCGCCAACGGCAGCGAATATTGTGCTTGGGCGAATCCGGGAACTGTTCGACTGATCATTGGTCAGGGAATAGGACTCCCCCACGAGATTCCAGACCCTTGGAACAAGGTTCTTTTCCCGATTTCTCTAGCAGATCGTGCCCGATTGGAACAAGAAGTGGCCACCCGTGAAGGGTTGCCCGTTCAAATCTCAGCGGTTCAACCGGGAGAGTCGATCACCGTTTCAGACGGAAAAATCTCTGATCGCTCATCGGTAACTGGTCTCGAAGTTCTCGACTCTGAAGCATCGCGCACTTTTGATGAAAATATTGACCTTATTGCCGATTTCCCTGTCGCCCCCCTCCGAGAAGGAAGACGAGATGGAGAAAAACAACACGAGGCGATTCTCTCTCAGCTCCAGAAACGATACCTCCCGTATCTGATTGGCCAGCGTCAACCGGCGGTCGAACACCGACTCTCTGCCGGCCTCGGAGAATCAAGAGTACGCATTCGCTATGGCGATTCTTCAGAATGGACCACCCGCGATTACGCTATCGATTTCGCGCATCTCGAATTCCGCGAAGTTTCAGGGGACGGAACACCAGACGAAGAATATTGGGCCAACGATCTCGACGATTACTTCCTCGGCCACGCCGATGACTTCACGACCTTCTGCCGTACCTTCCCGGGAGGAGTGCACCACCAGTTCTGGGACTGTCTCGGCATGCCGTTCCTAAACAACGATCTGGTCGCTAAGAAGATCCGCCACCACTTCGAACAGGCAGTAGCCGGCAAAAACGCCGCCGATTACGTCTTACCGCTTTGGAGTTTTCAAAGCTAACTCCTCCAATTTCAACTCACCTAAAAAAAAACGCCACGGCCGAGCGGCCGTGGCGTTACTTTTTTAGCATCAGCGAGGTGGGAAAAGAATCCCATGCTCTGGCTGATCAACTACAGGCGTTATAAACTTCACATTCCAGGCTGTCGTCCGTCGGATCGATGCCGCAGGTGTCGGGGCCGGGGGTCGCTGGCGGAGCATCACTGGTAAACAAGACGTTTAGAACCTTGATGGCATCGGCGATATCGACCAGACCATCGTCATTGCAGTCTGCGGCATCGTCGCACGTGACACTTCCACCTGCGAAGAGCAGATTGAGCATGGCGATGGCATCTCCGATATCGAAGAGGGTGTCGCCATTGGCATCGCCGCGGCGGAAGGGGGTCCCTACCGGGCCGCTGCTTTCTTCGGCGGCCTCACGCAAAGCCTGAAAACCACTGATCAGGGAATACTCACCGCTGCCACTGCCTTCGGCGGCCATCGGCGCACCGAGAGTTACATCGACATCGAGGGTGTCGCCGTTGGGCAAGGTGGCGCTGAGGCTGGCACCGCCACTGCTGAAAGTACCGACCGGCATTTCCACATCGCCCCCACCGGGGCCGCCGGCGACGGTGATTCCCACCGACACCAGCAATCCCAGCAAGACGAACAGGGAGCCCGAACCGAGTCGCAGTCCCAGATGATTCACAGAACGAAGAAGAGAAGACATTACTTTTGCTCCTCTCCGGCGGCAGCGGGAACACCCAGCTGGGCTTCGATCGAAGCCAAGCGACCGGCAAGACCTTCAAGAAGGGCAAGGCGCTTTTGCAGTGCTGCAATCTCGGCATCTTTCTCCGCTTTCAACGCAGCGATCTCGGCATCTTTCTGTGCTTTGACCTTTTGCAGCTCACTGAGCAGCATCGGTGTCAGCATGCCGTAGCGAATTCCTTCGACGGTACCGTCCTGATTGAAGACCACCAACTCGGGGAAGATCTTGGCGACATCTTCAGCGATCAGACCATGCTGCAGGCTTTTGCCTCCGTCTCCGTAACCCTCTTTGTAGAAGTAGGTCACAGGCTCCAACTGATCCAATCCACGACTGACATCCTGCAGAGGCTGGATGTTTTCTTTGAAACGACGAGAAGAAGTGGTCACCGTTCCCGAGGGGGTAAACACCGTTCCCACCAAGTGGGTTTGGGTATGAGTCCCTGGGGTTCCAATGCGGATCGTATTCGCTTCGCCGGCGACGCCTTCGTTGCCGATCATGATGTTGTTGCTACCGGTGGTGAGGTTAAAGCCAGAACGATATCCAAGGGCGGTGTTGTTGAAGCCGGTGGTGTTGCTGAAGAGCGCACTTCTTCCACTGGCGGTGTTGTCGTTGCCGGTGGTGTTGCTGGAGAGCGCATCTCCTCCACTGGCGGTGTTGGAGTCGCCGGTGGTGTTGCTGGA
>JADHSM010000010.1 GCA_016776905.1 Planctomycetota bacterium
CGACAGTAACGACGATGGAACTTTGAATATGGCTGATTCAGTCTACCTACTGAACTGGCTCTTCAAGTTCGGACCGATTCCAACGGCACCGGGACCCTACGAAGATGGACCGGACGCAACTCCGGACGACACTCTTCCGGTCTGTGATAGTGACGATACGAACTGCTAGTATTCATAGAAAAAATCTGGGGGCTCCGGTCATTTGACCGGAGATTCTCGATTCACCTCCACTTCAAGCGAGTTGAAGTCACCATTTGTGCCAACACTTGTTTGAGACCTGCCCTTCGGGATTTTCCCGGAGGGCTTTTTTTTTACTCTCTAGCGTCAGGCTTGCTCCGCTGGCTTTTGAGCCTCATCATCTCGCTTTGGAGGTGAGATGAAGGCCGTGTTATTCGATCTCTTTGGTACCCTAGTTCCCAATTTACCTCCGGAGTTATGGACGGAGAGTTGCCGCCTCATCTCAGGCACTCTCGGCATCCCTGAAGATGAGTACACCCGGATATGGAGTGAGAAGTTTGAAGACCGAATGACCGGCAAGATTCTCGACGGGCCAGAACAGTTCGATGACATTCTTCAAAAACTCGATCATCAGGTTTCCGACGAAATCAAATCTGCTGCCTACCAAATCCATAGAGATCTTTTGGCACGAGCCCTAAAACCCAAGCACGATGCTGTTCAAACTCTGACCCAACTTCGAGATAACGGACTCCTTTTAGCGCTAGTGACCGATTGTTCGTCATCCGCCCCGGAAATTCTTGACCAGACTCCATTGGGAGATTTCTTCCCTCACAAATCCAGCTCCGCACATTTGGGTACCCGAAAACCGGACCCAAAAATGTATCAGCACGTCTTAAACCTATTAGAAATTGATGCGGCTGACGCCCTCTATGTCGGAGATGGCAACTCACACGAACTTCCCGGTGCAAAATCGATGGGAATGACGACTGTGTGGGTGGATAACGGAATCCAGCAATATTGGCGAGAACGATATGACCCGTCTGCCGATCACACCATTCAGGATCTCAAGGAGTTGATAACACTGTTGGACAAGTTCAACGCATAATCGATCTCTTCTAGATTCTCTAATGCAGATACTCCAGTGATAATTGAGACTCTGACGATCTCAGGAAAGTGAGTAAAGATTGAATTCTCCAGAAACCCTTGAAGTGATTCATGTCGAAACGGGCCCACAGCCAAAATTCGCAGTGATCTGGCTCCACGGACTTGGGGCAGACGGGCACGACTTTGAAGCCATCGTCCCCGAGCTAGATCTTTCCAACTGCCCGCCGATCCGCTTTATTTTCCCTCATGCACCGATGAAATCTGTCACGATCAATAACGGAATGGTGATGCGAGCTTGGTATGACATTCTCGAAATGAACATCGATCGCAAAATTGATCATGAAGGCCTGGAGTCGAGTTCTGAATCGATACGATTATTGATCCAGCAACAGGTCGATTTGGGCATCCCTACCGAAAACATCATTCTCGCCGGTTTCTCTCAGGGTGGAGCGATGACTTACCATGTCGGTCTCACCCATCATCCTCCCCTCAGAGGACTGATGGTCTTATCAGCCTATCTCGCAGACCCGAAGGCCGCTCAGGCGACACCTCAGGAGGTCCCTCTCCTCTGTTGTCATGGAACGATGGATCCCATGGTCCCTCATGCCTTAGGACACGCAGCCGCTGAGCAACTGAAGGATCTGGGCTGGCCTGTGGAATGGCTGGATTACCCCGCTCCCCATGGACTCCATCCCCAGCAAATCGGTGATATTTCCCGTTGGCTGACGGATCGTTTGGGCTCACAGCAGGTTTGAGCCCTTCAGAGAAGGCTCACATGTCACGAAATCGTCAGGGATTTTTTGCGAATTCTCCTGCGGGGGTATCCCCATCTCTGCATCGGTTTACAATCACCAAACCTGTTCCGAAACGGCGTGAACAACTAAAGCGAGTACCGGAGGTTCAAGGATGAATTCTGATTCCCCCATGATAGAAATTCAGGGTAAACCTGTTCAACGCATTGGCGTGATAGGATCTGGGCAAATTGGCCCCGACATTGCCCTTCACTTTTCTAAAGTATTTTCTCCATTCGAAGTCCCTGTGGTCGTCGTTGACATCTCACAGGACGCTCTCGAAAACGGACAGAAAAAGCTAAATAAAAAAGTCGACCGCGGCGTAGAAGCGCGAGCATTCCGCCCCGAGCAGGGTGAAAAGATGAAGCAAGGAGTCATCTTCACCTCTGATTACTCCCAACTTCAGGGATGTGATCTGATTGTCGAGGCCGCGACCGAAGATAAATCTCTCAAAGGACGCATCTTCCAACAGGTTCAAGAACTGGTTTCTCCGGAAGCCGTTCTTTGTTCCAACTCTTCCCATCTCGAACCAGAGGTAATTTTCGACGGTATCTCAAACCCTCAGAGAACGATGGTGGTTCACTACTTCTTTCCTGCAGAGCGCAATCCCATCGTCGAGATCGTTCCGAGTGCAGAAACTTGTCATGAGTTGACCCGAGATATGATGGGATTCTACGAAGCGATCGGCAAGATCCCCATTCAGGTACAAAGCCGCTATGGGTACGCCATCGATCCCGTCTTCGAAGGAATGTTCCTCGCTGCTGCCCTTCTGGTTGAAAATGGCACCGCCTCGAGCCGGGAAGTGGATCAGGTCGCCTGCGATGTCCTCGATTACACAGTGGGACCTTTCACTGCGATGAACCTCACCGGAGGGAATCCGATCACCGCTGTAGGGCTCGACAACTACAACGAAAAGATCCATTCCTGGTACCGAACACCAGAAATCCTGCGAAAAGCAGTCGCAGACGAAACCCCATGGGAAGTGCCTTCTAGGGGTGAAAAGGTCGACGTTCCTGCAGATACCTTTGCAGCCGTCAAGGATGCACTCCTCGGAGCATACTTCGGCATCGTCGGCGAAATTGTCGACAGCAAGATTTCGAATGTCGCAGATATGGACATGGCGGTGGAAACCGCACTCGATGTAAAAGCACCCTTCAGATTAATGAATGCGATGGGCGTCCGTGAATCGTTGGCTCTGACTGAAAAATACGCTGCCGACAATCCGGGTTTCCCAGTGCCCCAGTGCTTGAAAGCACAAGCGGAAGCGGATCAGTCATTCGCCATTCCATTGGTGCTTCGTCAAGACCACGATGGCATCGCTCAGATTACGATCCGACGCCCACGTCATCTCAATGCTCTCAACAACGACGCCTTTAACCAACTCGAGCAACACTTCAAAGATATCACTGCAGATGAAAGCATCACGGGCGCAGTTCTCACCGGGTTCGGAATCAAAGCTTTTGTCTCTGGCGCAGATGTAGGATTCCTCGCAAAGATTGATTCCGCGAGTATGGGCGAAGAAACCTCTCGGGGTTCACAACTCTCGGTACAAGCGATTGAAGATTGTCCCAAACCCGTCGTATGCGCTCTCAATGGACTCGCCTTTGGGGGAGGCAATGAAATCGCAATGGCGTGTGATATTCGCATTTCACGAGCAGGGATCAAAGTTTTGGTCGGACAGCCCGAAGTGAATCTCGGCATTATCCCTGGAGCGGGTGGAACTCAAAGACTCCCTCGTTGGGTCGGCGTTGAAAAAGCGGCAGAGTTGATGAGAACAGGAAGACCGATCTCCTCTTCTGAAGCACTTTCAATAGGACTCACGACCGAAGAGATTGCTGGAGATCCAAGAGCATTACGCCAAAGAGCCTTCGAATTGGTTCAACTTGCGGCTTCGGGAGACTCTCCATTCAAAGGAATCGAAAAAGGACCGATAGAAACCCCGAATGTTCTCCCTGTGGTCGACCTCGGTCACCTCAGCACAGAGGTCGACCGACTGCTCCAAAAAGCGCTGATCGAGGGTTGTAGACTGCCCCTGAGGGACGGAATCGCCCTTGAAGCCCGGTTTTTCGGGGAAGTTTGCTCCACTCAGGATATGAGGATTGGCGTAACGAATTTCCTCGAAAATGGCCCGAGAACGCCGGCCAAGTTCGTAAACGCTTAACGTAAACTACTAAAAACAATAGACTTAAAGGATTCAGGAGCCGTCATCGGGCCACCACCGATGACGGCTCCTGCTTTTACAAATCCCCGAATAAAGCCACCAGAATGGCAAAATTCGTAAAATTCCCTCTTCCATTCTTTGTCCCATGAAGGATATCCTCACCCTCGTGAGAAAGATCCTACCCGCTCCGTGGCGGGCTACATGCCAGGATCATGGTTTCACGTTTTGGCCGGAGAGACTCGCGGAGGTCTCTTGAATCTGGCTATGTGGATTTGAACAATAGAAATTGCGCCTCGAGACTGGGATACGGTTCCAGTGAGGGCAGGAAAGGTATCCGATGGCAGAACAGGAAATGTTGCTCGTAGGAAGCAAGGCCAAGGTTGCGCTCAAGGAGCACGACGTAAATGTGGGTGGAGACGCCCTCGATGGTCTCAACAGTGTGATTCATGACTACATCCGTCAAGCCGCGAAGCGTGCGACTGAGAACGGGCGCAAGACAGTCAGAGCTCACGACTTCACATGCTAGTCGATTGATCTTTGTGATCACAAGAAGGGGGCCCGATGCTGAGCATCGGGCCCCCTTCTTTTTTTATCGACTCATGATCAATCATCCGAGCGGTGTGATTTCATGAGCTATGTCCGTGGAGAATCACCTTCGAAATCTTCCTTGCGAATCTCATGCCTCTTCAACAAGTTCGATAACTGAGGCCTGTGAATACCCAGAGCTTCTGCAGCCCGAGTGATATTCCCCCCTGACCTGAACAGTTCTGCGATGATGTATCTCTTCTCCAAAGCAGTCTTCGCTTCTTTGAGGGACATCTCTCCAGAAGTCAGTTCCGCCACTTCCTGATCCAAATCAGGCTTCAGCCCAGCCCGGAAGAAATCACTACGGCTTGAAGCGAGTGAAGAGATCTCTGGTGAGCCCACAGCAAACCAGTGAGGGAGAACTGTGACCGGCACATCGACAGGCAAATTGAACTGGTCTCTAAGATCGTGAAGAACGTGCTGCAAATCTTTGCTGCGCTTTCTTAAGTCATCTTCTCCTGCACCGATAAGAGCACAAATCAAATGATCGCCTCCGGTGTGATACACGCCATGAATCGGTTGCAGTGTTTCAACCAATTGACGAACGAAGAGTTCATCCTCGCGATCTCTCAGAATCAGATCTAATCCAGGAAGACTGACCTCCAAGAATCCAAGAGGCTCCTTGTCTCGTTGGTGGCGATAAAGCATCCCCACCAAATCCTCATCAAAGGCCGCATGAGAACAAATCTCACTCTGTTCGTACTCGAGAAGATCCGCATTTCGAGCCAAGGCTGTCAGTTGCCCTTTTACGAGAACAAGAATCTCTTCGATCAGTTGGACGTCTTCCACCCTGAATGGATTTCCTGCTGTCGGTCTCTCCAAAACCAGCGCGGCCTCGAAGAGCTCCGAAGCATAAAATGGAATCGCAAGCAGACTTCGACCTCTTAATGAAGCCCCTGCATCCGTGGCTGCGATCCACGACTCCCAATCACTATCGCCAGTCCGCAGAGGCTTCCTCCGAGACAAACTCTCTTGGGCCAATGCGCCCAATGCGAGATTCGGCGGAAGCCATTCCTCACTCGGTCCCATATCTACGTCAGCAAGGCTTTGCCAGTAACGACGTCTCCTCGCCGCAATAAAGCCACGAGGGCTGGGAACTTTTCTACGAATCTCTTCCAAGAGGCCATCCAGGAATTTTCGCAGATCCGTATGGTGACCGAGAACTTCGATGATTTTGGCGAAATCTGACCAATCCTTACTCTGAACAGTCTCGATGCCTTGAGACATCACTTCAGGATGAGGGGTGGGTCTATCTCCGGGCTGGGCGACCACAGGGACATGAATATGGGTTGCCGTCTCTTTGCGGAAACGGAGTAAATCTGTGAAGAAGTCTTTTCTGCGACGGTCGTCTCTGAAGACCACCCTCATATCCTCAGGAAGTCTTTGAGAGATTCTCTCCACTAAAGCGGATGCTCTTTCGTAGTGGGTACGAGCTCGCTCAATCTCATTCGACGCATGAAGAAGTCGAGCCGTCGCGTAATGGATTTGCCACTGAAGAGGCAAAAGAGAATCCCCCGTGATCATTTGAAGGGCTTTCTCATAATTTTCGAGTGCCTTCTCCTGTCCCTCTTCGTTTCTCTGGCGGCTGATCGCCCCCTTCAGCAGGAGACCTCTTACGAGAAGAGGAACAGACTGAAGAGATTCAGCCTTGATCATGCCACGGCTGACAGTCTTGAGAGCACTCTCATACTCTTCTCTCTCGATCGACAACTGTGCTTGATCAAAACAACTGGCGGCTACGACTCGATCCAACCCCATCTTCTGGGCCAACTCTTCTGCTTTTTTGAGTTCTTTGCTGGCGGATTTCCACTCACCTCGCAAGAGCGCAAGATTTCCTTGGAGTCTGTGCCCCTCGCACTGGTGCTCAGGAAGTTCAAACTCCTGGGTCAAGATAAGAATTTGTCGAACGAGATTCTCAACTTGCTTTCGCTCTCCAAGAGCAAACCATGTCCAACCGAGATGCAGGAAAGAACGAACGATCCCCTTCGTGCTTCCTTGCTTTTCACTGTTGGAAATACTCCGCTTGAAGTAACGCACCGCTCGGGAGTAGTCCCCGGAGTGGGCATGCAAACTACCAATTGAATTGAGTGTCGGAGAAATCTCTGTGGTATCCCCGATTCTCTCGCTCAAATGCAATGCTCTTCGGAAGTAACTGAGGCTTCGAGAAAAGTCTCCGCTGTTTCTGTAGATCTTCCCGAGGAGATCATAAGTTGCAGCAAGCGATTTCAAATCTTGTGATTTCTCAACTACTTCCATAGCCCGGAATAAGTACCGTGCGGCTCTGAAGTGTTTTCCTCTGTCGTAGTAGACACGTCCAATAGTTCTCAGTACCGCTCCGAGGGCGAGAGGTTGCCCAGAGTCCTCCAAAATTTCGAGAACTCTCTGGTAACTATTGAGGGCCGCGGCGGAGTCTCCCCTCGCGAGTTGTGTCTCAGCGGTCACCTCATGAATTTGGCATTGGATCTCTTGTGCGCCATGAGAGGATTCCTGGGTAGTGATCTCTTTCTGTGCTCTCAGGCACAAGCTCATGGCTCTCTTGATATCGAGTCTCTTTAATCTCAGACGAGCTCTCAGCGTACTGATACGAGCCGGTGCCAGCGGTCCTGCAGCCTCGATCTCCACTCCTGTAATTCTGTTTAATACCTTGATCCCCTTCAGGGGTTCATTGATTTGCAAATAAATGTTACTGAGGAAAATCTGCGATTCGAAACGTATCCTGACATCCAAACCAGGCTCGCTGATCAATGCCTTGATATGAGATTTGGAAGCTTGAGGTTGACCCGATTCGAGTTCCACTCTGGCAAGCGTAGAAAGGACTTCTCGTCTTTCCTCTTCCAGAGAACTGGACTCTAGGGTGGCCATTAATCTACGACCAATCCTAATCGCCAAAGGCTCGGCATAGGCCTCTGCGAAAAATCTCATCGCCGTCAATCCATGAGGAACCGCGGCGAGGTCATCTCCAGCCGCATCCAGCAATTCGTATACTTCATAGGCTCGGACAGGGTCGTCGCTACGCTTATCTGCTGCCAGTGTTTTGCCCAACTCAGACTGCAGGCGAGAAGCCGCCTCTTCACCCAAGAATGAGCGAATGCCGTGAAGATACATCTCGTGGGCAATCGCATATCTGATTTTCCCACGCACCTCTTGTATCGTCAGATAACCCCTCTGATTGAGGTGCTCCAGTGCGGTGACCAATCTCTCCTCAGTGACTGAACAAGAACGTGACAAGAGAGCGACCTGAACAGGTCGACGCAACATTGCCAGGTGCTCCAAGACTTTTCTCTCCAGAGGAGGGAGCCCCGCCAAGCGTCGCTCGATGAGGATTCCGGCCATCGATCGGCCTTGAGCACTCTCGATCAAAGCCTGAACACTTTCCTTTTCGAGAGGAGCAGCGACGCCACTCTCCACGAGCAACCGCCCAAATTCAGAGATCAGGAGTGGATTTCCTCCACAAGCAGTCGTCACGAGTGCGCACAGTTCTTCATCCACTTCTGCGCCGACGATATCACTGATGAAGGGTGTCGACTCGTCACGTGTGAAGGGTGGAGCTTCGATCACTTGGCAATAAGATTGCTGAGCCAGCGTTTTAAGAGGACCTTCGACCTCTTTGCCCTTTTCTGTACTGAAGTCAGCGAGCAATAGAAGTCGGCCACCGGGATCTAAATAATCTTCTTCCCCATTCTCGGTATCGATGATGGAAGACGCAAATTCGCCGGATTTTCCTTCTCTCGATCGAATCTGCTTCCAGTCTCGGGTGTCTCCCGAAGCTGAATCAGACTTGCCATGACGACTCATATTCCAGGAAAGAGAACTGTTACGAGCCAAGAACTCGACGAATTCCACGGTTCCCGGATCACTGCGATGAAGATCATGGAGAACCAGAATCAATGTTCGGCCCTGTGCCATCTCGAAGAGAATCTCTCCCAGAGCCTCATGGAACTGTATTCTTCCACTCTTGCCGGGAAGCGGGTCCTGATGCGTCTCTTCTCCCAAAACCAGAGTCAATTCAGGAAACACCCTCGAGAGAACATGGGCGTATCTTTTCCAAAGAGCCGACTCTTCGCCGCTTTGAAGGATCAAATCCTTGATCAATCTCAGAATCGGTAAGAACGGGATCCCTTGTCGCTCATGGCACTGAACCCGACAGCAGAGAAGCGGCTCCTCTAACTCCGTGGATGTGCCTTTCAGGGCTTCCTCGATCAACCAGGATTTCCCTAGGCCGATCTCTCCCTCGATGAGAGAGAGAGTGCAGTGCGATGAGGCAAACGATCCAGTATCCGGTTCCACTCCCCCATGAATCCATTGGCGCAGAGTATGGATAATTTGATTTCTCTGTCGCCCCTGATCCTCTGTCGAGTTGGGGTTCTCCATCACGGAATCTTCACTCATGTGCTTCTCCTTCACACTCGGCGCCTCTTCGAGGGCCGTAATGAATACAGACGGATAGGGTATCGACGGGAGTTGCGACCGTAAAGATTTATAACGGCCTATTTTATTGGAATTCTCACAAGTACATGTTTCAGAACTACTTATAAATATTCCCCGTCGTCCCTACACGACGGGGATTTGCTTGGACTGTGTGACGGTACGTCAAGGCACTTATCCGGAAGAGTGCAGGGACAGATAAGCGTCATTGTGGCAATTGGAAGGGAGCAGGCACTCCGTATCGACTCAGAACACTTCGGCGGCTACTCGCAGAGCACCCGCGTGTTCGTAGGAGTCCTCATGATCTTCTCGAGGTTCAGGACCAGTCATCTCAAGATAAGACCTGGTGGGGACCCCCATGATGACGAGGCACCCGCCAGCTCTGTCGCCCGCCAGCTCTGTCGCCCGCCAGCTCTGTCGCCCGCCAGCTCAGTCGACCGCTGGAAGGATCGACCCATTGAAGGATCGACCGCTGGAAGGGTCGACACACATCTTCTTTTGATGTCTGAATGAGATCCCCGTTGCAGAAACCGGAACCCCCATCCCGGACAGGCCTCAAGGCCCAAATTCTGCTCGCCCGAATCGATTCCCCAAAACCCTCACTCCAGAACCGACCTGCAACAGGGGGCGAGCCTGCAGCGAATTCTGGCGAGGATTCCAAGACGCGCAAACCTCAATACCAAGGCTGATGTGCGTCAATGTCATCTATTCAATCTCTTGCTGAGAAGGTGCTCGATTCAGCACCCTAGAGAGCGGAGTGGATATGGGATGGTAAACGGGCTCTCCGAAAGGAAATATGCATGACATATATATCGATATCAAGGGACTGAATTCCAAATGATCCCGGAGCTGAATCAGATTCAGCTCCGGGATCACTCCAACTTCGTCATTAATGGCGGGACAAGCCTCTATGGCTGCAATCCCTGACTCTGCACCTTTGGCCTTTTTCAGTCGACCATGCACCGCGAACATAGTGACGAACCTTCTTATGAACCCAATGGTCCGGCGCCTGAACCATGACTGTGTAAGGTGTCCGGACAAGAACTCCACAACGGTATTCACTCCTGTATCTCACTTGTGGACGACACTGCCCCTGAATTTTGACCTTCTGCATTCGGGTTTTGTAATGCGCTGGAATCCATCTCTGAACCATTCCGCATGAAAGGCGTCTTTTCTTCACCCCATCGATACAGAACGTCACTCCGGCAAGACGTTGCTGACCTCTTTGGATCGTTCGTTGGCGGAGGCTTCTCTGTGGCAAAGACCTCTGTGAACGCAAGACTCTCGAGGATCTCCGGGGACCGGTCTGACACCCTCCTGAAAGCCATGGTTGGGCTGTCAGAGTTATCAACCCGTCTCTAGAGGGACTCGCTTCTACGGCTTCTGGAGCCAGTGTGAAAAATAGCGTGAGGGTGCTGATCCCCATCAAGATTCGGGTCATCATAGCCCGCTCCTTTCATCTTATGATCGCCAGTACACCCTTTGCACTGGATCGTTCATGAAGGGGATGACGGAGCGCACAGAACCTTATTCAGATGTTTTTTTCGAAGTTTCCGGGGGAGCGGGCGGCCCTAAGAAAAGAATCGCCCTTTTCGGAAGAACAATTCTTCCACCTCTACGCCACTCAATATCTTGCCAGTCATTCACATTTTTTCGAGATCGCTTCAACCAATCATTCGCCGTCTTTTTACTTCCGAGGCGATCCCAAAGTGACGCGGTCCGCAAGGCGAGAGAGTCTGCTGCATGCAATCGTGCCTGAGAGATTTCGAGTGTTTCTCGGGTGACACCGACACGCCCATCCGCATGAGCGATTTCTGCAAACAACCAATCATTCCAGCCGTCGAGAGGATTCAATTTCCGGCATCTATCGATAGAGGTTCGAGCAGATTTGAGATCTCCCATATGCATCTCGCATAAAGCTTTATGAAACCACAGGTCAGCATCGCCCGAATCAGTGACGACCATTCGCTTCAATTCTTCCAGTGCATTGTCAAACCTCAACAGATACAAGTTTCCTGCGACAAGACTCCAGCGATCAAAATCATCGAGGGGCTCAAGCTTTAGCCCCCTTTCGATTTCGATCACTCCGCCCGAATCTCCCAACTCGATAGCAGAGATCCCCATGACCACCCACGAACCGGGACGCCCCGGTTCTATTCGAGTCGCATATTGCGCTGCCGTTCTGGCCAGTTGGTTCCTCCCCGCTCGAAGGCTGACCCACGCAAACTGCCTTTGAACTTCAGGGTCTTGAGTCTGTGATCGTGCGCGCAGTTCATAACGAAGAAACAAACGAATAGCGAAAGGATCCACGGGTGGCTCTTCGCCATGAAGCGGTAGAGGTCGAATCAACATCACTTTGGCCAGTTCGCCAGACATGTCGAATGAGGTTTCCTCAGTCCCTGCAAAACGACCAATCAAGGCTGCAATCACCAACAGGACTCCAAAAAGCGCCACTCTCAGTCGCCACAATCGGGGCGGCTCTAGCGATCCCGACCGCGATCTTGATCGAGGTCTCTCTCCATCCCTGACCGCTTCCAGCATGCTGGCAAATCCCTTCAGGGTTCCCGGTCTTCGAGCAGGATCAATAGCGAGAGAATCTCGTAGAAGCCCCTTCAATCCAGGGGGGTTCAGGGGAACTTCTGATTGGTCCAGTAAGCAAACACCGGATAACAATCGATCCGCGACCTCTGTCGCGTCTCGACCGGACCAGGGAGGAGAACCCAGAACGCATTCGTGTAGCAAGACCGCTAATGCATAAACGATTTGGGATTCATTCAACTTTGAATCATGACTTGCCAGCAGAACTTCTGGAGCGATTCTCGCGGCAACTTCATCCAGATTTTGCTCTTCTTTTGGCTGCAATCGATTCGAGACAATGTAGAGCCTACGATCACTGCCCATGAGAATCGCATCTGGAGAAATCGCAGAAACGGGCACTCCGGATTCATAGAGATATGAAAAAGATCTGGCGAGAATTGCAAACTCGCTGACCAGGGTATGCATTCCACCGATCAACAAGACATCCCACTTCCGGGAGGGATCCGAACGGGTCAGGGCAACACCGTCCTGCAATGTCATCACATTCTCTGGCAGTTGATCCAGAGTCATCAGTCTCAGGTCAGTTTGATCGGTGCGCTGATCCATATTTGAGGAAAGCCACCGCAATTGGGAATGCCAGTCAGAAGTAGTTTTCGTAGGATCTACTTCACCCTCTCCAGGAGGTCTTCCGCTGAGACCCGAATCGGGCTGGAGATCATGCCTGCCACCCCCGGTGTTTTCGGTATCTTCTACGAAGAATTTTCCTGGATTACCCGACACTTTGAACCATCCCCCTGATGACTGCGGTCATGCAAGAATGTTGCACTGGAGAATCCAATGGAACAACCCGAAGCTCTGCCATCAGATGAAAAGCCCGCCTCAGCCGTCAAAAAGATAAACTCTGATCAGGATCCTTCGAGGCCCAGCAAACCAGGATCAACCTCTGGAGGAAGATCCGATTTTTCTTCCACTCGATCTCCCGAAGGTTTCTCTGAGGATCCAGAAGTTTCCACATTCGTATCCAGAAGCGCTTCTGGTAACGGAATATCCATCAAATGATAGATTTCCCGGTCATTGAGAACTTCCTTATCGAGCAATTCCTGGGTCAGCAACTCTAGCTTTTCACGGGATTCACTGAGGATTCGCATCGCTCTCTGGTAACCCTCATCGAGCATCGTTCTGATCTCTTCGTCGATCAGCATGGCGGTGTGCTCACTAAAGTTCTTCGATTCCCCCAGCTCTCTGCCAAGGAAAACGTGCTCTTCGCCTCGTTTGAAGGAAACAGGTCCCATTTTTTCACTCATTCCCCACAGACAGATCATTCTCTCTGCAAGCCCAGTCGCTTGCTCGAGGTCATTAGATGCCCCTGTAGTAAACTCCTGAAAAACAAGATCCTCTGCGGCACGCCCTCCGAGAAGAATGGCGATACGGTTAAGAAGGTAGGTTTTTGAGTAATTGTGCGTCTCTTCAAGCGGCAACTGTTGTGTCACTCCAAGAGCTCTACCACGAGGAACAATGGTCACAGAGTGTACGGGATCCGTCTCTGGGAGAAGCAGTGCTAGCAATGCGTGGCCCGCTTCGTGGTATGCGGTGAGTTTCTTTTCTTTTTCACTCATCGCCTCGTCACGAAGAGTTCCGAGTTGGATTTTATCTTTGGCTCTCTCAAAATCTCCCTGAGTGATGCGCTTGTGCCCCTGACGAGCCGCCATCAAAGCCGCTTCATTCGCGAGGTTTTCCAAATCAGCACCCGAGAAACCAATCGTCCCTCTTGCCAGAGATTCCATATCGACATCCGAAGACAATGGCATGTTTCGGGTGTGGACGCCGAGAATCGCTTTTCGACCATCTTTCTGGGGTCTCTCCACCACCACCTGACGATCGAATCGCCCCGGTCGCACGAGAGCGGCATCGAGAACATCGGGTCTATTTGTAGCAGCGAGAACGATCACGGCCTGATTACTTTCAAATCCGTCCATTTCCGACAAGATTTGATTCAGTGTCTGCTCTCGCTCGTCATGCCCTCCACCGAGACCCGCTCCGCGGGATCGACCGACGGCATCGATTTCGTCAATAAAGACGATACAAGGAGCGCTCTTCTTGGCCTCCTCGAAAAGTTCCCGGACTCGGGATGCCCCGACACCGACAAAGAGTTCGATGAATTCCGATCCGGAGATGGAATAGAAGGGAACTTCCGCTTCACCTGCAACGGCGCGGGCTAAAAGTGTTTTTCCGGTACCCGGAGGTCCGACCAACAAAACGCCCTTGGGAATCTTTGCTCCAAGTTGAGTGAATCTTTCGGGCTCTCGCAGAAATTCGACCAACTCTTGAAGCTCTTTTTTTACATTTTTGAGTCCTGCGACATCTTCAAATGTGACGGAACCTTCACCTTTTTCAAATCGCTTGGCTTGATTCCCGCCAAACTTTCCAAAAATCCCGGGTCCACCCATCTGCCTTTTCACTCTGTTGCTCATCCACCAAAAGAAGAGCACCAGAATTAGAATTGGAAGGAAGCCACTGACGACAACCTGCCAAGCAGGCGTACTGTTGGTCAGAAAGATGACCGGAGCATTACGCTCGGCACAGATCGCAAACAGATCTGGTTGAATTTCACTCGGAATTGTGGCGAAGATTTTGTTACTCGAAACATCTTCGCTCGATCCCAGCTGTGTTTTCGGAACGATGATTTCACTCCGCAGCTGAGCCACGAAAATTTCTTGCTCCGATTCCTTCAGCCTCTCGATATTGCCTCGCTGTGCCTCTTCAAAAAGGCGCGTGGACTCAACCTCGAGTGCCCCCATGCGATCACTGTCACTGAACACATTCATCAAGGTCACGACAAAGAGCATGAGCATCAGGAACCAAAACCAAGGCCTCTGATTCCAGGACGGAGCCTCGGATTCATTCTCTTCGTTATCTTCAGGATCTCTCTGGTCAGATTCTCTCAATGGAAACTCCTCGCTCTAAAACACACAGGAACGTAAATATCCTGCACACAAAAACTGCCGACACTTCGGCGGCAGTTCAGCTCGCTCCCCTACAAATGAGAAACGAGGGCCTCGACAGATCCGTGACGGATCTCAACCTTCAGGAACAACGGATATGGACTTCAGCCGGTTCCATCAGGACCCTCCTTTAATGAGGGATCTAATATAATGCCAGATCTCTGGCTGCTTGTGCCACATTCTCTGGTTGAGGAAGGATGACTTCCTCTAATTCTGGGGCATATGCAACAAAACAATCCATAGCACCGACTCTTCTCACAGGCGCATCCAAATAATCAAAGAGCTCATCTTGGATTCTGGCTGCTAACTCTGCTCCGTATCCCCACGATAACGACTCTTCGTGAGCAATGAGGACCTTATGGTTTCTTTTGACCGACTCCTCAATGGAATTCCAGTCATAGGGAGCCAGTGTCCTAAGATCGAGAATTTCGACCTCTATTCCTTCTTCGGCAAGAGTCTTGGCCGCTGTCATGCATCGCTGAACGAGCGCACCATAGGTGACGATCGTCAATCGATCACCCTCGCGAACCCGGGCTGCTTTTCCAAACGGAATCATGAAATTAGATCCGGGATATGCCCCTTTGTTGTGAGTCTGACGGTAGAGATGTTTGTGCTCCAAGAAAATCACCGGATCGTCACAGCGCATTGCTGTTCTCAGCAATCCATTGGCATCCGTCGCATTACTGGGCATCACCACCCGCAAGCCGGGAATGTGAGTGAAAAGCGTCTCTGCAGACTGACTGTGGTAAACCGCTCCACCTCGAAGGTAGCCTCCACTGGCCACTCGAATCACGACGGGGCATTTATCCGCGCCCGCAGATCTCCAGCGCATCAGTGCCAATTCTGAACGAATCTGATGGTAAGCAGGCCAGATATAATCGAGGAACTGAATTTCAACGACCGGCTTGAGTCCACGAACAGCCATTCCGATGGCCCGCCCCACGATATTGGCCTCTGCCAAAGGAGAGTTGTAGACGCGAGCCTCTCCGAATTCCCTTTGTAAGCCAAAGGTCGCTTTGAAAACGCCACCCTTGCCTTTGACCTCTGCCAACGCTTCGGGACGACTGGCATCTGCGACGTCTTCACCAAACATATGAATGGTAGGATTCCGACGCATCTCGTCCCTCATGGAAGCATTGATGAGATCGACCATCGTGGTCGGCGTCGCACCCTCTTCAGCCTCCACTTTGGTTTCAAACTCTGACGAGGTGGGGTCAACTTCAGGTGAATAGAGATGATCGAGTACGGTATCGCTCGAAGGTTGCCGACAAGCGACAGCGATGTCAGATGCTTCCCTGACAGCGGCTTTCACTTCTGTCCTAATACCCTCTAGAGTCTCCTCATCGGCCAGCCCATTCTCCAATAAGAACTTGGGGAAGGACAACAGAGGGTCTCTATCCGCCTCTTCTTCACGTTCTGCGCTAGTTCTGTAGAGTCTCTCATCATCCGACAAACTGTGACTGTAAGGGCGAACAACCTTGGCATGAATCAGGGTTGGACCATTGCCTCTTCGCATGTCAGCCACCACTTTGGTCAACATGGCATGGCAAGCGATCGGATCACAGCCGTCGACTTCTCGGACATCCAGTCCGGGGAATCCCAGAACCAAATTAGAGATGGATCCACCAGGGGTATTCACCTCGACGGGAACACTGATGGCATAGCCATTGTCCTCGACGACAAACAGCACGGGTAATTCGAGATTACAGGCAGTACTCAGAGATTCCCAAAACTCACCTTCACTCGTCGTTCCGTCTCCCACTGAAACGTGAACGATTTCGCCCTCGGACCAATCCGAAATGTGCTCTCTTAGAGACTCGTCTTCTTGACCTTTTTTCCAAGCCTCTGCAGTTCCCACTGCATGAAGGCATTGGCTTCCCGTACACGACGACTGATTGACGACATGTAAATGCTTCGCTCCCCAGTGGGACGGCATTTGTCGACCCGCACCCGCAGGCTCATCATGAGCCGCTGTTCCCATCTTCAACATTTCTGTCGGAGTCAATCCGAGTTGAAGCATGAGGGCACGATCGCGGTAGTAAGGAAAAAACCAATCTTTTCCCGGATCCAGCACCCTGCCCAACACTGTGTTGATCGCTTCGTGACCACAGCCGTTGATCTGGAAGAAGATCTTCCCTTTGCCCTTTAATCGAATCTCTTCCTCATCGATTTCTCGACTGAGGAACATGTTTCTATAGATGTCGAGAAGATCGGGCTTCTCCAGTCCTTGAAGGTCCACTTTGGGCTCCTCTGCCTTCCTGGGGCGACCGGGGGATTTCTTGTTCTTTTTACTCTGCGTCGGCATTGAGGGTCCTCACCACTTTCAGGGAGACCGGAAAGATAAAGCGAATGCCTCCTCAGTGGACATTCACGACCTGTTGGCATTCTAGGGTCCAAGCGGCGACCATTCAACGAGACCTGAAAGCTCTCTTCGCTGGATGAGCAGGGCACCTTCCGGGTATCGTCACAGCACCCGTGCCCGGATGTTGTCGATTCGTGAATCACACTCCTCAGAAGCACACTTGAGATTCGATGGATTTATTTGCCCGAGATGGGGCAGAAAGGACCTGAAATGGTCGAGAAGATCGGCAGTTTCGATGTTGCTGTCATAGGAGGCGGACCCGGTGGATATGTCGCGGCAATCCGTGCAGGACAACTAGGCCTGTCCACTATTCTGATCGAAAAGGACTCCCAACCCGGTGGGACCTGTCTTCACCGAGGTTGCATCCCCACTAAAGCCCTTCTTCAAAGTGCACACGTGATCGATGTCGCCCGAGAGTCCTCCTATTTCGGAGTGAACATTGAAAATCCTTCTGTCGATATGGACGGAGTCCTCTCCTTCCAGAAAAAAATCGTTCAGAAAAATGCCAAGGGCGTGGAATACCTTCTGAAGAAGAATGGAATCACCACGGTTCACGGGACTGGACGACTGGACGGTCTAAACTCGATCCGTGTCGTCATCGACGACAACACTGAAAAAACCGTCGAAGCAAAAAATATCATCTTGGCGACCGGCTCTGTGGCCGCACGTCCAGGTTTCCTCGACTGGTCTACCGACAAGATCATCACGAGCGACGAAGCTCTTCGACTCTCAAAAGTCCCCGGTAAAACGGTAGTTCTTGGAGCCGGAGCAGTGGGCTGCGAGTTCGCATCCATTCTCAATTCATTCGGTAGCGATGTCACACTGGTTGAAATGATGGATCGCCTATTGCCCATCGAGGATCACGAAAGCTCTTCAGAACTTCAGAGATCATTCAAGAAACACGGCATACGCAGTATGGTTTCCACCAAGTTGGAAAAAGCCACACCCACGTCTAACGGAGTGGATCTGGTTCTGACCGATGGAAATGGAAAAACCGAAGAGATCCAAGCCGATATTCTTCTTTGCGCTATAGGGCGTAAGCCTGTCACTGAGGGCCTCAAACTTGATCAGGTGGGCATCAAAACTGAACGTGGCTTCATTCCTGTGAACCCGGATCAGAGCACCACACGCCCCAATATTTTTGCCATCGGAGATATCGTTCACGGAACCCCGCAACTCGCTCATGTAGCCAGTGCGGAAGGGGTCATTGCTGTAGAGTCGATAGCAGGAATGCACACGCATCCCATCGTCAACGAACGCGTCCCCAATGCGACCTACTGTCATCCCGAGGTGGCCAGTATTGGATTGACGGAAAATGCTGCCAAAGAAGCAGGTCATTCCATCAAAGTGTCGAAGTTCCCCCTGTCTGCTCTCGGAAAAGCAGGCATCGTCGGCAAGGCGATCCCAGGCTTCTTCAAAATCATCGCTGATGAAAAGTATGGAGAAATATTGGGAATCCATATCGTCGGACCTCACGCCACAGATCTGATCAGTGAAGGTTGTGCGATTCTTGGACTTGAAGGAACTGCCGAAGATCTGGCACATATAATTCACCCACATCCCACTTTGGGTGAAGGAATGATGGAAGCAGCCCACGGTCTCGTCGGCGGCGCCATCCATATGTAGGAGAAAGCTTTGGCAGAAACCATCACATACCTTGAATCATTGCAAAGAGCGTTGCGTCAGGTCCTCAAAGAGGACCCGAAGGCATTCCTCATAGGCGAAGACATCGGTGCCTATGGTGGAGCGTTCAAATTGACGGATGGTTTCCTGAAGGAATTTGGTGAGGATCGAATCATCGACACCCCTATCGTTGAAACAGGACTCGTAGGAGCTGCGATCGGGGCGAGCATGGCCGGATTGAAACCGATCGTCGAAATGCAGTTCATCGATTTCATTTCATGCACGTTTAACCAATTGACCAATTTTGCCGCTACTTGTCATTTCAGATGGGGACAAAACGTCCCCATCGTCGTTCGAGGTCCATCCGGAGGAGGGGTTCATGCCGGCCCCTTTCATAGTCAGATGGTCGAATCTTTTTTCCTCAATACTCCGGGGATAAAAATAGTCGTTCCGGCAACTGTGACGGATGTCCATGGAATGCTTCTGGGTGCGGTGAAAGATCCGAATCCAGTATTATTCCTGGAACAAAAGGGACTCTATCGCACCCTTAAAGAAGAAGTCTCTGGAACTCCTGAAGCGATTCCACCCGGGGTCGCACGTCTCCACCGAGAAGGGGATCAGGTCAGCATCATCACATGGGGAGCCATGCTTCATCGCTGTGCTTCCGCGGCAAAAAGAGCCGAGGAGGAGGACGGCATCTCCTGTGAAATCCTCGACTTAAGATCTCTTTGCCCGCTAGATCTCGATGCGATCTATTCCACCGTCAGAAAAACCGGAAAAGTTCTCGTGATCCATGAGGACAACCTCACCGGAGGGGCTGGAGCGGAGATCTCCGCACGGATCGTCGAACACTGCTTTGAGGACCTCGACGCTCCTGTCAGGAGAGTGGCTGCCCTCGACGTCCCCATTCCGCTCGCCGCTGTTTTAGAAGATGCCTCCCTTCCCGACGAAAACAGAATTCTTGACGAAATTCGGGATCTCGCCCGCTGGTGAGCCTTAGTCTCTTCTTCGCCTTTTCTTGATCACTCCGTCCTGTTTCTCAGCAGGATTCCATGAATTTAACAGTCTCTGTCACCCAACTGCGGTGGTTGAAACCGGTGCCCCCGGGTATGATCACCCTTCGTGATGGAAGAGTGTGCCGTCACCAAAATCGGGGCAATCTCGGGTTCCATACCCGCAAGCCCCCTGGTCCAGGAAGAAGTGATCAAAAATGTCGACAGAAGTCCTGATGCCCCAAATGGGCGAATCCATCGCCGAGGGCACCCTAACCCGCTGGTTCAAAAAGCCCGGCGATGTCATCAAGCGCGATGAACCTCTTTTCGAAATCTCGACAGATAAAGTCGATGCAGAAGTTCCCGCTCCCGCAGATGGAATTCTTGAAAAGATCATCGTCGAAGAAGGTGTGACCGTCGAAGTGAATACTGTCGTCGCCCTTCTCGGTAGCGGAAGTGCCGTCGCGAATGATGCGGCACCTGCGACTCCTGTCGCAGAGGAAACACCCGCCGCACCCGTGGCGACCCCTGCTCCGGTGGCAGAGACACCCGCGCCTGTTGCTGCACCTGTTGCTGCGCCTGTCGCTGCACCTGTCGCCGCACCTGCTGCGGCTCCTGTTGCTGCTTCGGGTGGAGATCTCACAGATGTTCCTATGCCCCAAATGGGAGAGTCCATCGCCGAGGGAACTCTGACGCGTTGGTTCAAAAAACCGGGAGACACCATCGAGCGCGATGAGCCTCTCTTCGAGATTTCCACTGACAAGGTGGATGCAGAAGTACCTGCACCGGCCAGTGGTACTTTGGCAGAAATCCTTGTTGAAGAAGGCACGACTGTCGACGTCAATACGATTGTGGCACGCATCGGATCGGGTGTTGCTGCGGCGGCTCCTGCTGTTGCGACTCCTGTTGCAGCTCCTGCTGCTCCCGCTCCTGCTGCTCCCGCTCCTGTTGCGGCGCCTGCTGTTGCAGCGCCTGCTGCTCCAGCACCCGTTTCGGCAGCGACTGCAGTGAACGGAACGACAACCGGTTCAGGTCAAAAGGTCAGATCTTCTCCACTGGTCAGAAAGATTGCCAAAGACAACGGCATTGGCGACCTCTCCGTGATCTCAGGAACAGGAGCCGGAGGCCGAATCACCAAGAACGATATTCTAGGCTTCATTGCTACAGGCGCAGCCTCGGCAACTCCTGTCAGTGCAGCACCCGCTGCTCCCAGATCAGTACCTGTGGCCGCTCCCTCTGCATCTGCTGCAGCGCCCTCTGCACTGCCTTCCCAGGGACTTCCCCGCGGAGGCAGTCGCGTCGAAAAAATGTCCGTCATGCGCAAGAAGATCGCAGAGCACATGGTGGAATCCCGCAGAACTTCGGCACATGTTCACTCTGTGTTCGAAGCGGACATGACCGCCATTTCTCAAATGAGGCAGAAGTGGAAGAACGAGTTTATCTCTCGTAATGGCACAAAGTTGACCTTTATGCCCTTCTTCCTGAAAGCTTGTTGCGATGCATTGCGTCAGTTCCCGCATGTCAATTCCTCGATCGACGGAGATGACCTACTCCTGCACAACGATGTCAATATCGGCATTGCCGTGGCATTGGAAAATGGACTGATCGTTCCCGTTGTGAAAAACGTTCAAGATATGAGTATCGCAGGGATTCAAAAATCAGTCACTGACGTGGCCCACCGAGCCCGGAACAAACAGTTGCTTCCTGACGAAGTCGCTGGAGGAACATTCACGATAACGAATCCGGGTCAATTCGGAGGGCTCTTCGGCATTCCGATCATCAATCAGCCGCAGGTCGCGATTTTGGGTGTAGGCGGAATCATTAAACGTCCCGTCGTCGTAGACGGCGACAAGATCGCCATTCGGGATATGCTCTACATGTGCCTCTCATACGATCACCGCATCGTCGATGGGGCTCTTGCGGATCATTTCATGTCACACGTAAAAAATACTCTCGAAAACTTTGACGAATCTTCGATTGGTTAATGTCGCCGTGATGAATTCTGCAGTGAAAACAGATTCTGATGTTGTCCTTGTCGAGTCTCCCGGCAGAGTTCCTTTCGCTGAAATTCACCAGCATATGCTGGACCTTCAAGCGGAACTTGGAACAGCCGTAGATTCAGACCTACAGCAAAGAGTCCTCCTCTTCGAACCGTCGCCAGTGGTGACTCTCGGAAGTGGAGCACAGGGCGAGAATTCAATCCTCGAAGAAGCGAAGCTCTCCCAACATGGTATCGACCGATACAGTGTCGACCGTGGCGGTGAAGCGACTTATCACGGACCAGGTCAACTTCTGGCCTACCCCGTGATTCAACTTCAAGAACATGAGCGAGATCTTCACGTACTTCTCAGGAACTTAGAGGAAGCGATTCTGCTGACCTTGGGTGACTGGAATATTGAAGGTCAACGAGATGAAGACAACACAGGAGTGTGGGTCGGGGATTCCAAAATTGCTTCCGTCGGACTCAGCGTCCGTCGTTGGGTAACCGGCCATGGGCTCGCCTTGTATGTCAGTGGAAATCAAGAACCGTTTCAGTGGATCATTCCCTGTGGGTTGAAGAACTGCAAAATCACGACTATGGAATCTTTATTGGGTTCTTCTGTAGAGATCCCCGCAGTGGAAGCTCGTCTCAAGTTCCACCTTTTGAATCTCCTCAACAGGACAGAGGTCTCCTCATGAGTCCCGTTGAATATCGCGGTAAAAAACCAAAACTTGAACGACCATCTTGGATCAAGGTTGCCGTCCCCGGAGACGACTCTCTCAAACGTGTCGGAGAGTTGATGAGTAAAGGTGGGCTTCACACTGTCTGCCAAGAAGCTCATTGCCCCAATATTTACGAATGTTGGCAGAGGGGAACAGCCACCTTCCTAATTCTTGGCGAAGTGTGCACACGTAAATGTGGTTTTTGTGCTGTCAGTAAGGGATCGCCCACTCCAGTCGACCCGGACGAACCCGGCGAGCTTGCAGAAGCGGCCGCTCGCCTCGACCTCAAGCATGTCGTCATTACAAGTGTTGACCGTGACGACCTCCCAGACGGAGGCGCAGGTCAATTCGCTAAAACATTAGAAGCTCTTCGAGAGAAGTTGCCGAGTGCCACAACTGAAGTTTTGGTCCCTGACTTCCGACCCGATCCGGTTCTTGGACTCGAAATCGTCCTCAATGCGAATCCTACGATATTTTCACATAACGTAGAAACAGTAAGGCGCCTCTACCCGGCAGCGCGGCCCGGCTCAAACTACGATCACTCCGTTTCTCTGCTCGCGAGTGCAGCTGAAAAAATTGGAGGAGATCGGGTCAAGTCGAGTCTCATTTTGGGACTGGGTGAGCAAGAGGACGAAGTGAAAGAAACGATTCAGGATCTGTTCAATGCAGGTTCACGAAGAATCAATCTGGGGCAGTACCTCGCACCTTCTGATCGACATATTCCGGTGAAGCGATATTGGTCACCAGAAGAGTTCAACGCTCTCGGAGACTTCGCTAGAGGGCTCGGATTCATCAAAGTGGAATCTGCTCCATTGGTTCGCTCCTCATATCACGCCGCAGTTTAATCAACGCAGTTTAATCAACGCAGTTTACCCAACGATGTTTGACCTCCCTCCTATCGGGTGGCAGTATTGATTCCTGATTCTTCCACAGAACTGGGCGGTGAAGAATCTCCATGAAATGTGATCGAAATGAATCCACGTATATTAACTTTCGATAACGAAAGTCCCGATTCCGCTTCGCTCCAACAAGCAGTGGATGAGATCGCAATCGGCAACTTGATAATATTCCCCACAGAAACGGTCTATGGACTCGGTGCGATTCAAGGGGATCCAGAAGCCCGAGAGAAACTCGCTCAAGCAAAAGGACGTTCAGGAAACCAACCATTTACAGTTCACATCTCTGATATGAATCAGTTGAAACCACTGATCACTGAGATCCCCTCCGATATCCAAAAGTTGATAGATCACTTCTGGCCAGGCCCGATGACGATCATCATTCCCGACGGATCAAAATCGGGATTAGGGGTTCGTTTTCCCGCTCATGAGGTCACTCGAAAGCTATTGGACTTAACGGGGCCCCTGATTGCTTCCAGTGCTAATAAAAATGGGGAGCCTCCACCGTTGACTTGTGCAAACGCTGTGAACAGCATAGGGGAAGAGGTCAATGTCGCTCTCGATGGTGGCCCGTGCGTCATTGGCGAAGCCTCCACCATCGTCAAATTCGACGAGTCAGGGGACTTCCGGATTCTGAGAGAAGGACTTATCAGCTCAGAGAGCATCAGTAAAGCCTTGGGAAGAATCAATGTCCTCTTTGTCTGCACAGGGAATACGTGTCGTAGTCCCATGGCAGAAGCTCTATGCAAAAAGATGATTGCTAAAAAAGAAGGTATCTCAGTAAGCGAGTTACCAGCACATGGTTACAAGATTCATAGCGCAGCACTTTATTCCTCCGGAGGAGCAGCGAGCCGTCATGCACAAACGGTCATGAAAGAAATGGGATCGGATGCTACCGAACACACTTCCCGTCAACTTCAGGTCTCCATGCTCGAATCCGCTGACCTAATTCTCGCATTAGCTCCCAATCACAGGGACACCATTTCTGTCGAATTCCAAGACGATCTAAATCTGCAGTCAAAACTCTTCATGATTGATGCTGTAGGAGTCTCTGATCCTGTAGGTAGGCCAATAGAAGCCTACAGAAACTGTGCTGAACAGATCAGCGCATCTATCGAAAAATACTGGTTAGAGAGGATTGTGAAACCATGAAAGCATTCGTCGGTTCGGATCATGCAGGAATTGACGGTAGAAAAACCGTCGCTGAAGTCTTCAGAAATCGTGGTTGGGAAGTCACAGAAGTCGGCCCTAGCACGACAGAAGAAAAAGCCGATTACCCTGACATCGCACATGAGGTTTCTGTCGGAGTCACGACAGGACTCGCAGAGGTCGGAGTGCTCGTATGTGGAACCGGGCAAGGCATGGCCATGACCGCAAACCGCTATCAAGGAGCCCGAGCAGCTGTGATTACCGATTCATTTACTGCGGAAATGTCTCGCGGCCACAACAATGCAAACATCGCCTGCTTTGGCGAGCGTGTCATCGGAACAGAAAAAATTAAAGATTTGATCGCGGTCTTCATCGACACTCCTTTTGAAGGAGGACGTCATGGTACCCGTGTCGACAAGATCGACAAAATCCCCAGTTAACTGATCGCCATCAAAAAAAGGGCCGCCAACGAATCTCGTTGGCGGCCCTTTTGTGTATACAGCTTTCAAAGCAAGGACTTACCCGGAGGTATCTGATCCTTCTTCCGACTGATTCTGCAGTTCCTCACGAGAAACAGCGCCTCCATCTTCTTGGTACAACATGATGTTGGCACTTTCCATGAGCTCTGCTTCATAAGCCTCAAGAATCGCTCTCTGCTTGTCCAACAAGAGACGTCTTTCAGTGCTTTCTTTCAACGAACTGAAGAGCTCCAGATCAGCATCACCCATTCCACTCAGACGAACAAGATACACGGCCTTGTCGGCATCACTGCCCACCGGCCCCACCACTTGACCAACTTCCTGAATGTCGAATGCCGCAGTCAAAATATCTCTCGCTGCCGAAATCACTACATTATTGATCTTCAGATTAAAGGACTGGGAGCGAGTCACAGGATCCATCGTGTAGATGGAGTAATTGTTAGCATCTGTGATCGACTCCAGGGTCACGCCCTCTTCACCTGAACGGATCTGCTCAATCCAGCCTTCTACAGTACTGGAAGCGAGTTCTTTTGCTTTAGCAACTTCAGTGGCCTTGATAATGTCTTCGAGTCCTTCCTCGTAAGTCATTTGCCTCTGTGGCTCCATCTCTTTCACCCTGATCAGGAAGTTACCCTGACTGTTGGTAGCGATAGAGGAGTAAAGATCTCCCGGCTGAACCGCTCCCGGAGTGTTTCTCTCACGCGTGAAGAACTCCCCGTAAGCCGCAGGATTTCGATACTGTGACTCTAGGGTATTAATCTCACGCTGGGTAAAGGGATCCAATTCTACGATTTCGACGTAATCCAGTCCCTCAGGAAACACTTGCGAAAGCTCTACGGTTTCACCTTGATTGCGAAACTCGGTCAATGCATCGAGAGCACTTTGAAGGAGGTCACCTTCAACGACTTGGGCCTTCTCCTGATTAAAGGATCGAACAACCCGCTCAAAGACTTCCGCCAAAGGCCTGTAGTCATCTTCGGGATCGGCGTCCTCAGGTGGAACATATCCATCCGGACGACGAACACGATAAAGGACATCTCTGTCTTCCGAGTATTTGGCCTCAATCTCTTCAGCAGTCGGCTCATAATTCGTACTGGCGATCAAATTATTCCGGTTAATTCGGGCCACCTCAACAACCAGACGATTATTCAGTACGAACTCATCGGCATTGTCTTGGTAGTACTTTTCGAATTCCTCGATGGTCGCACTCTCGCGAGCTTCATCGATGAAGTCATCTCCGGGAATCTGCACGACATCCAGAATTCGCTTCTCGTAAGAAGCGGAAAAATCGCTGAAGGCTTCCTGCTCGGAGACCACCACCGATGAAGTCACGGCATTCAGCAACTCTTGAGTTCTCAAGTTGCGAACAATGCTGTCCTCAAAATCCTTGATCGACAAAGGATTGGTCGAAGAGTTCCAAAAGTTTGAATCAGCAAAGACAGCTTTGTAATCAGCTGTTTTAAAGATGAAGTTGGGATCATTTCTTTTGACGCTAAATCCAGGGAAATTATCCTGATAAGTCCCCTCCCAACCAGACTGATCCATCACTTGATGCCAAGCGATGATATCCAGTGCAGCATTGCGGATCTCTTCCGCTTTCCGCTCCATACTGGGCTCGATGCCTCGCTCATTCAAATCATGCTGGAACACAAGATGTCGCAGCACGTCATCAACGGTCGCAGATTGGTATCGCCTTGATACCTGAGCACCATAAGGCCCAAACCTGCGAATATTGTTGACCCAAAGAGCTTCAGACAAGCCTCTTCGTGCCTCGATAAATGTTTCAGCATCGATGGATTCGCCAAAGACCACATAGGAATCGGGATTCCCGCCTTCAAAGAAGGACTGAATGAGACCTGTGGCCGCAAAAGTCGGCGCAAGAATCAAGAGGAGCAAGGTCATGATGACCTTCTCGTTACTTTTGAAGAAGCCGGTGGACATCTCCGGTCCTCCCTCTCCTTGGGTTAAACCCAAATTTCGTGAACAGAACCCCAACACGGAGTTCAGGAAAGCTAATTAGAGATCCTAGAGTGCCGGCGTAAATCCTGCAACGGAAGCTGGCATGAAGACCGACGGCACCATCAGGAGAATACGATGGATTCTCCTGTTGTGCCGCTCAGATGGCCTTAAACCCCAACATTTAGGGATTACCGGCCTTGTGGGTTCAATTTCTACTCTTGTACAATCGAGATCAGTTCCACGTCAAAAATCAGAGTTGCCTTGGGTGGAATGCTAGGCGGACGTCCATTAGGACCATATGCCAAATCAAACGGAATAATCAATTTCCGCTTACCACCGACCTTCATCGATCCTACTCCTTCAGTCCAACCTTTGATCACTTGGTTCAAACCGAAAGTGGCGGGCTGGCCACGCTTGACACTGCTATCAAACATCGAGCCATCGGTGAGATATCCCGAGTAGTGAACGGTGACTTGCGTCTCGGAGGAAGCGGGGGTCGCACCCTCACCTTCGATGATTTCGATGTAACTTAATCCTGAATCGGTCGTCTGAAGTTCACCCTTCGCTTCTATTCCAGGGAACCTCATGATCTCATCACGATTATTTACTTTGCCATCGGAACTGATCAAGAAGCGTTCATTCTTCTCAACAGTGCAAGTTTCTACATTGATCAGCATTAATGCAGATCCTAGTTGAAACTTTGCAGAGGTAGCGACTCCACCACTCAACTCCTCGGCGATGTCAATCGCACCCTTCAAGCTTGTTTCTGATCCAGAAACAAGCTTGTGAAGCTCTTTTGCCTCTAGCGGAATAGTTGAATAATCCGCGACCATCGCTGCTGTCAAAACTCCCGCCATCGCAATGACGACAAGGATCATTAGAATCTGCATCGTGCTCATTCTCTTTCCTCTCATGGTGCCCAAGACGCTTCGTCTATAGCCCTGTTTGCAAGACCATCGCACCGTTCATTTTCCTCATGACCTGAATGCCCTCTTACCCATTCCCATTGAATTTCGTGCAGGGCTGCTATTTCTATCAATTGCTTCCAAAGATCATCATTCACGACCGGCTTCCCGTCGGATTTTCTCCAACCACGTCGTTGCCAGCCCACGATCCATTCCTTCATTCCCTTGATCACATACTGAGAATCACTGAATAACTGTACCTGACTGGACCCCGGCAATGATCTCAACGCTTCAATCACTGCCATCAGTTCCATTCGATTATTCGTAGTCTGTTGCTCAGCATCATACTGGGAAGACTCATCACCGGAGGCTGATCTTGAGATGTAACCCCAACCCCCGGGACCGGGATTGCCACGACATGCGCCATCTGTCCAAATCTGGAATTGCTGTCGCTCGCCCATTACCCATCACCTCGAGTTTCTGCGTTTTTTCTGACCACCGCCAGACTTCCTCCCTGGAGAGGAACCTCGGTGACCTCTCCCAGATTTTCCGGCATCCTTACGGTGTGAATCACGACCGGCTTTCTTCTTACCGCCCGTACTCACGGGATGCCCTCCCGCTCCTTTGCCCCTGCGGGCACCCGGTCTGGTATGAAGGTACCTTAAATCGACGTCTCTTTGCAGGGGATCTACTCCTTCAAGTTCCACCTCTACAGGATCGCCGAGACGAATCATGTTGCCCTTATTGATGCCTCTCAAGGCAAAATGGGTCTCGTTGTAGACGTAATGGTCATCTCGCAATCTGGAGACATGTACGAATCCATCGACGAGAACCCCATCCAAGCGGACGTAGAAGCCCTGATCCCGCACCGCTGTCACAATCCCCGGAAAACGCTCACCGACTCTGTGCCTGAGCCAAGAAATCGCCCTCAATCGGGTCATATCACGCTCAGCGCTTTCCGCAGCACGCTCTCGAGTGGAACAAGATTCTCCCAGTTCCATCAATGTCACAGATTCTTGCCCCAGTTTGGGACCTGCCCCTCCTGAAAAGAGGTGCTTGTCGAGAGCCTGATGAACCTGGAGGTCAGGATATCTACGAATCGGAGAAGTGAAGTGACAGTATTCAAGTTTCTGTAATGCGAAGTGTATCGCTTTCACCGGGCTGTATTCCGCACGACTCAAACTTCGTAAGAGAGCGAAGAAAACCACAGGCGCGACGTCGCTTCCCTTCACGGCTTCCACCAACTTGCCCAGTTCTGTCACTGTGTTGATGGGTGCTTCAGGCACAAGAACGCGACAGAGTTTAATAAACTTTTCCAGTTCTGCTTCATCGGGTGGAGCATGAACTCTGCGAAGAACCGGGAGGTCCTCCCTACTGGCCAATGTGGCCACTGCCTCATTCGCGGCCAACATACACTCCTCGACCAATCCATGGGCCAACAGAGGTTCCCTGCTGACCACGTCGATCACTTCGCCCTCATCGTCAAGAACGAGTTTCATCTCTTCAATTTCCAACTGGAGTGATCCCTGGCGGATGCGTCTGTCATGAAGAAGCTGACGTGCCTGATTGAGAATCATCACCTGGTCGACCAATACAGGATCTTCTTTTTCAGCGATAACACCGTCGAGAATTGACTGCACTTCTTCATAGGTAAACCGACGAGCACTTCTGATGACTGCGTGCTCAACTCTGATATTTTGGAACTCTCCCGCCGAATCGATATCCATCCATGCCACTTTTGCCAAACGATCAACGTTCGGTCGAAGCGAGCAAAGATCATTACTCAGTCGTTCCGGCAACATGGGAATCGTCTTACCTGGAATATAAACACTGGTTCCCCTCAACAATGCCTCGGCATCGATAGGATCGCCCTGTTTGACAAAGTGACTGACGTCAGCAATAGCGACTCCCAAACGAACCCCTCCCTCGGGAAGAGGAGAAGCCACGAGAGCATCATCGAAATCCTTGGCATCGACAGGATCGATGGTCATGAAGGGCTCGTCTCTCAAGTCGCTCCGTCGAGAAAGCTCCTCCTCGGGAATAGTGTTCGGATACTGTGAGGCAAGTTCTTCCACCTCACGAGGGAACGCTTCTCTCAATCCGTGCTCGGCACAAACCATTTGCAGGTCGGCCAACCAAGTTCCTTCCGGAGCCCAAGCGCAAAGGACTTCACCAGGGGGAAGTCCGTCTATGGCAGATCCCTGACGCAGTCGAACCAGCACCCGATCCCCATCTTCAATTCCTGATCGAAAACTGGGGTCGATCCACACTTCCCGGACACTTTCGTGTCGGGCAGGTTCAACGATTCCAGCACCGCCTTCAGCATCACGAAAGTAGCCGGGAAACACCCTTGGACTTCTCTCCAAAACTTCGAGAATCTTTCCTGATCGGCCATCTTCAGCCGAAGCAGGTTTACCTCGACGAGGTCGTTCCAATGCGACGAGCACTCGGTCGCCGTGATGAGCATCCTTCAATCTTCGAGCAGGGATAAACACATCACCCCTAGGATCGACGCTCAAAGCACGAACAAACCCGAATCCTTTGCGCGCGATGGTCAAAGTTCCGACAAACCAGTTTTCTCTCCATGGAACAAACCAGCCACGCGCTTGTAGGAATACGAACTCTCCTAAATTCTCCAACTCCTCAAGAGCCTCAGATAAAGACGAGGTCTTTGAATCGGTCAGTTCCAACTCACGTTGAAGTTCGGAGAGGGTCACTTTGTGATACGCCTTGCTGCGTGCCCACTCACGAAGTTGGGATAGTATTTCCTTGTTTCGACTCAACAGGGTTCCTTTGATTGGAGACAAAAAAGAGGGCCGTGTCGGGATCATACCCGACACGGCCCTATCTGGTCATCGATCGTTAAATGCCTTATCCGACCTTTTGAATGATCGAGAGCAATGGCATGAACAACGCGACAACGATGAATCCCACGGCCCCTCCCATTCCCACAATCAGAACGGGTTCCAAGAGACTGGAAAGGGAGTCCACAAGGACGTCCACGTCGAGATCGTAGTTATCGGAGATCTTGTTCAGCATCTTATCAAGTTCTCCGGTTTCCTCGCCGATATCGATCATGTTCACCAGAAGTGGATCGAAAACACCGGAGGCCCCAAGAGGCTCTGCGATCGTCTCACCCTCACGGATGGCGCCGCAGACAGACTCGATGGCGTCCGAGATCACTCGGTTACCGACAGCGGCCCGCACGATTTCCAACGCCTCAAGAATCGGGACACCTGAACTGATCAAGGTTCCAAGAGTTCTGCAGAATCTGGAAATGGTCGACTTTCGGACAATCTGCCCAAAGATCGGCGCGTTCAACTTGGACTTATCGATGGCCAATTCACCGCCGCTGGTTTTGGCGAGCGCTTTCAATGCTGCGAGCACCAAGAAAATCACTACCGGTGCAGCCCACCAATATCCCTGAACCGCTTCCGCAAATCCCAAAAGTGCCAAAGTCGGACCTGGCAGAGCAGTATCCATATCGGCGAACATTTTTTGGAACTGAGGAATCACCTGAGTCATGATGAAACCAAGGATCAACGCGGCCACACAAATGACGGCCACCGGATACACCAAGGCACCCTGAACCTTCTTGCGCAACTTCATCGACTTCTCTTGGAAGTCCGAGAGACGCTGAAGGATGGTATCGAGAACACCACCCGCCTCACCAGCTTTGACCATGGCTACAAAGAGTGTGTCGAAAGTCTTCGGGTATTTTTCGAGAGCTTCCGAAAGAGTGGAACCCCCCTCAACATCTTCAGTCACCTGATTGAGCTGGTTCTGGAAGACTCCCGGATTCATTTGGTCCGCAAGAATCTTGAGCGAACGCACAATGGGAAGTCCTGCGTCCTGAAGAGTGGCCAACTGCTGGGTAAACTGGACAAGGTCAGCCTGTGACACGCCGCCACCGAACAAACCTCCACCCATTTTTTTCTTCTTACCGCCGGAGGCTGATCCCCCTGCAGCGGCTTTTTTACTCTCACGAATTTTAGTTGGCTTCATGCCCCTGGAACGCAATTGCTTAATCGCTTCTGCCTGGTTTGCAGCTTCGATAGTACTACGCTTTTTTTGTCCCCCAGGTCCGATTGCCTCGAACTCGAATACCGCCATCTGGGTTGCTCCTTAAATCTGACCAAGACTTCTTGCCCCGGTCGCTGATATCCTAGTGGATGATGACCTAACTGACGATGGTCTCCTTGACGACTTCTTCAATCGTGGTCACACCGTCGTAAATATGGATCAATCCTGCGTCCCTGAGGGTCTGCATACCCTCTTCACGAGCCGCATTTTGAATTTCCTGCGTACTGGCACCATCCATGATCAAATCCCGGAGTCTGTCTGACATCATCATGATCTCGAATAGGGCAATACGACCCTTGTATCCCGATCCATTACAAACTTTGCAGCCTTTTCCGTAGAAGAAAGTTCGACCCTGAACATCTGAACGGGTCAATTCGAGCTCCATCAAGACTTCGCCTGTCGGCTCAAACTCTTCCTTACATTCTGAACAGACACGACGCACCAGTCTCTGGGCCACAACCGCTTCAACGGTCGCGGTCAACAGGAACGCTTCGACACCCAAGTCCACCAGTCGAATGACCGAGGAAGGAGCATCGTTGGTGTGAAGGGTGGAGAACACGATATGACCCGTCAAGCTCGCCTCAACAGCGATCTGAGCCGTCTCAAGGTCACGAATCTCACCGACGAGAATCTTGTCCGGGTCCTGACGCAGGATGGCACGGAGACAAGCAGCGTAGGTCACTCCGATATCCTCGTTGATGGGAATCTGGACGATTCCATCGATGTTGTATTCTACCGGATCCTCAGTCGTGATGATCTTTGTCATCGGATCGTTCGCTTCATTCAGACATGAATAAAGAGTGGTCGTCTTACCGGAACCCGTGGGGCCCGTCACAAGAATGATCCCGTTTGGTTTCAGGATCAGTTTGCGAATGATTTCCAGGTCCTTGGATCTCAATCCGATCTGTTCAAGATCGAGAGAAACCTGACCCCGGTCAAGAACCCTCAGTACGACCGATTCTCCGTACATGGTCGGAAGTGTCGAAACACGAAGGTCAACCGGACGACCAGCAATGTTCAACTCGATACGCCCATCCTGAGGTAATCGAGTCTCAGCGATGTCCAGATTGGACATGACTTTCACTCTTGAGATCACAGCCCGAGCCAATTGAATGGGTGGCGGCATCATCTCATAGAGAACCCCGTCTACCCTGTATCGAATCTTGAACTCTTTCTCGAAGGGTTCGAGGTGAATATCTGAAGCGCGATCCTTGATCGCTGACAACAGCACCATGTTCAGAAGTTTGACCACAGGAGCCGCGTTGACGTCTTTCTCCAACTGATCCATGTCCATCATTTGATGACGACTGTCATCCATGACTTCCATCTCTCCGGAATCCATCGATCCGAGCAAGCTCTCCATCGACTCCGAACGATCACTGTAGTATTTCGCCAATGCCGCTTCTACAGAAGTCGCATCACTGAGAGCACCTTTGACGTCGACATTCAGCATGAACTTCATGTCGTCGAGTGCACTCACGTTTTGTGGATCTGCGAGAGCCAGTGTCAAAACTGAGCCATCAAAGTCCACAGGAATTACTTGGTACGTCTCTGCCACGTGGGCAGGAACCATATCGAGAAGATCCGAAGTCATTACGATTTCATCCAGATTGACCGGTTCCATTCCTGACTGCTTTGCAATCGCAATGCGAAGGTCCTCATCAGTAACGAGTCCCTTGTCAGAAAGAATCTTACCAATAGCGCCGCCGCGGGCTTTTTGATCCTGCAGCGCCTCCTGGATGTCGAGTTCGGAGATTTTACCCATCTCCTTGAGGATCTGTCCGAGTGGCTGAGAAGCCATTGCCATGTCTCACCTCACCGCCATGACGGGGCGGCACCGTTAGATTTCAAAATTGACTAACCAGCAAACTCCGAGGAGTGCGTCACGCGAAGGATTTCCTCAACGGAGGTCACTCCGGCAAGCAACTTCCGAACCGCATCTTCCTGCAGGGTCACCATGCCCTCACTTCTTGCCTTGTTGCGAAGATCCTTCGACACCGACTTGTTGAAAGTCAGGTCCCTCAAATCAGAGGACATCTCCAGCAACTCATAGATTCCAAGTCTTCCTTTGTATCCACCTGAACATTTATCACAGCCCACAGGCCTGAAGATCTGCTGAGCTTGTATCTCCGAAGAGGTCAGACCAATCATTCGCAGTTCAGTTTCAGCCGGTTCGTAGGGTTCCTTGCATGTCGAACACAATTTCCTGATCAGTCTTTGCCCCATGATGGAGAGGACTGCGGAGGCCACGAGGAACGGCTTCACTCCCATATCAATGAGACGCGTCAATGCTGACGGCGCATCATTGGTGTGGAGGGTTGAGAAGACCAAGTGTCCAGTCAGAGCCGCCTGAATCGCGGTGTCCGCTGTTTCCCGGTCACGAATCTCACCGACAAGGATAATGTTGGGAGCCTGACGCATCATGGCGCGCAAGATTCGAGAGAAATCGAGTCCGATTTCGTGTCGAACTTCCGACTGGTTGATACCCGTCAAGTTGTATTCAATCGGGTGCTCTGCAGTAATGATCTTGGTGTCCGGCTTATTCAGATTCATCAATGCCGAATAGAGTGTTGTCGTCTTACCTGAACCTGTGGGCCCGGTGACGAGGAAGATTCCATTCGGGCGCTTGATGATCCTGTTGAATCTTTTCAGATCCGATTCGTGGAATCCTAATTTCTCCAGATCCACCAGTCCCGCGTCCTTGTCAAGAATCCTCATAACGATGCTCTCGCCATGAACCGTCGGGATAACAGAGACACGAAGGTCGATCTCTTTACCCGAAATCTTGATCTTGATACGGCCGTCCTGTGGTCGACGTTTCTCTGCCATATCCATACGAGCCATAATTTTTACTCTGGAGAGTACAGGTCCCTGCAGTTTCTTTGGGGGGGAGTCCATGATCTGACAAACACCGTCGATTCTGTACCGAACCTGAAGATGGTGCTCCATCGGCTCGATATGAATATCAGAAGCTCCGGCCTTCAGCGCATTGGCAATGACCATATGCACCAATTTGATGACGGGAGCATCATTGGCATCCCCATCTTCTCCGGAATAATCTCCACGACCGAATTCGACGTCATCGTCTGAACCGGCATCCTCGCCCAGAACCGAGTCGTATCCCCCAGCAAGGCGATAGTAATCGTCGAGGGCTTCATCCACGGCATCCGGCATAGCGAGTGCACAATCGACTTCCGTCGAAAGAATGAATCTGAGGTTATCGAGAGCAAAGAAGTCGAGCGGGTCTGAAAGAGCAATCACCAGACTTCGACCTTTACGAGCTACCGGAATAATTCGATGTTCCAGAGCCACATCCTTGGGTACAGCATCGATGATTTCCTGAGGAATCACGTGCTTACCAAGATTGGCAAATGGTAACTGGAAATGAATCGCAAGCGCTCTCGTGACTTGCTCCTGTGAGCAAATCTCAAGATTCAACAAAGCCTCACCGATACGACAATTTTCTGCCTTACCGTATGCGAGAGCTTTTTGAACTTGCTCCTCGGTAACCCAGCCTTTTTCGAGCAGGATTTCTCCGACTTTCTTCTTCATGCGCGGCCTTCCCTAGCAGGGGCTCCTGGCAATCCGTGAGTTGACCCGATCGAATATATGCCGAATGCAATGCATGAGACTCTTTAGAAGCCACAGCAACGCCACAAAATGACCACGAAAAATCGTAGTCAATTCAAATGACGCAAACTGCAGAACAACATCCCCGAAAAAATCTCCTCAATGAGCTCGATGAGCATGAGAAGATCTTCCAAAGGAAGAATCCTGATCAGCGCGACATCCGCATGGATTCGAACCGGATTCCCCGAATCGTGATGAAAACATGAAGAGACGGCTTGAGCCGCCCCCCCTGGGAACTCTGGGGTTGACGGACCTCCCGAAGGGGGATCCACCAACCTGTGATCGTAAGAGATGCCCGGTTCGAGTCAAGAATTGCCCAACATTGGTCTTTATTTACTCCAGAATCCGCTCCGATAACGAGATGTTGGACGCCTTGAGAAGAAAAGCCTGAGGCGGGACCCTTGCCGCTCGACAGACATCGGTCTAGAATCCCGCTCTTATGCTGTCATCTATACCGAAGGAGTTGAGACTTCCAAGGTTCCTAGATTTGGCAGTATTGGAGTCCGAAAAGTAACCCGATCAACCAGACACGGTTAAAGAGAACAGGAAGCCTACCCGGCAACCTGTGCGTCGATGCCCTCTGTCGCGACCGAAGGTGCCCTTTAGTGCACCTAGCCCATGGAAGAATTGGAGACCCAAAGTGTCCAGTCTCAAAACCTCAAGTATCGCTCTCTTGTGCCTCGTGTTCCTCGCCGGTTGCGCCGGAAATGAGGATTGGGTCCGTCTAAGACCTGACACGAAGTCCCCCTTCTCTGGAGTCGATCAGCCGATCGAAAAACCATATTCGGGGCAAGTCAGCGCTTTTTATGGAACCTATGACTACGACGAAAATCCTCAGGATCTCGTCGACGTCGATGGTTACGGACTTTGGATCAGCGCTCGCAAGAGTGACTGGTACGTTGCTCCGGAAGTCGGATACCTCAACGCCACCGAGGACAACGGTGTTTTGGGAGATATCGATAACTCGGAATTTTTCTTCGGTGGCCGAGTCACCGCTGAGCTTCCCTTCACTCCCTTCTCTCTCATCGGAGGGGGCGGAATCACTCAACTGAAAATAAATGAGTACGACGTCAATGCCGATGAAAGCGGAGTCTACTTCCACGGCGGCGCATTGCTTCACCTGGGAGACAACTCTCACATTGGTATCGACTACCGTTACTCAACCTACGACGGCATTTCTGATAGATCTGTCTTCTCGGTGATGACCGGGATCAACTGGTAAAACTTTCGACCTTGGTCGAGCAGTAACCTGAGCGCACCAGTAACCTAAGCGCACCAGTAACCTGTAAAAGGGCCCCGCACGATGAGTGCGGGGCCCTTTTTTTGCTTCATGACGCCGTAAATCTGCCCTTATCGCCCCAGCGGCAACGCGACAGAATAACGCTCAGGCAATGATCTCATTGACCACCCTGCCGTGAACATCCGTAAGACGGAAGTCACGACCTGCGTAGCGATAGGTCAACTTTTCGTGATCGATGCCCAACAAATGTAAAATCGTGGCATGAAGATCATGCACGTGCACTTTGTCGATCACCGCGTGATAACCAAAGTCATCTGTCTCTCCATAAGAGAAACCTCCTCGCACTCCACCCCCGGCCATCCACATCGTAAATCCATGAGGATTGTGATCTCGTCCTGTCCCGTCTTGCGCCATCGGTGTTCGCCCAAACTCTCCACCCCAAAGAACGAGGGTGTCCTCGAGTAGGCCTCTACTTTTCAGATCTTTAAGAAGTCCAGCGATCGGCTTATCCACTTCATGTGCATTCTTCGAATGATCTCTTTCAAGGTTGGTGTGCTGATCCCATTTATAAGAGTGAGTGCATTGAATAAATCGAACCCCAGCCTCGGCAAATCGACGAGCCATCAAACATTGACGACCGAAGTTATCAGTGGGCTCTTCATCGATACCATAAAGATCGAGAGTCGTTTCTGTTTCCCCTGAGAGGTCCATGACCTCTGGAGCTTCTGTCTGCATTTGGAAAGCCAGTTCAAATGAACGGATTCGAGCCTCGAGAGCATCGTCCGTTTCTCTCTTTCCTAAATGTTCTAGATTAATTTCTTCGAGCAAGCCCAATTGCAGCTGCTGCAATCCCTGATTCCAGTGATTGTTTTTCAGATGATGGATCGTCGCTTCTCTAGCCTTCACTCCTGCGTGACCGATAGGAGTCCCTTGAAAACGAGCGGGCAGAAAGCCACTGGACCAATTATTCACGCCCCCATGACCCAAGGTGGGGCAAATCGTAATAAATCCGGGAAGGTTTGAGTTTTCCTCACCAAGCCCATACTGAATCCAAGACCCCATGCTAGGCCTGACAAAGGTATCGCTGCCGGTATGGAGGGCCAACAGTGCCCCTCCATGGGCGTCATTCGTCCCGTGTAAGCTTTTTACGAAGCAGAGATCGTCGACCATCTCTGCGACGTGGGGAAACAGAGTGCTCGCCCACATCCCGGATTCCCCATGCCTACTGAATTCCCAGGGTGACTGCAATACGCCACCGTATTGCTTAGGATCCGCAAATGTGACCCGAGGTAAGGGCAACGACAATGGCTTTCCATGATCCTTGATTAATCGCGGCTTGTAATCGAACGTGTCGACCTGAGAAGGCCCTCCGTGCATGAAGAGGAAAATAACCCTCTTCGCCCTCGGTACATGGTGAGGTCCACCCGGAATCCCAGCAAAAAGAGAGGATGAGCCCATGAGTCCATCGAGGGCGAGAGAGCCAAATCCTGCACAACATCCCTTAAGAAGGCTTCTACGCGAAATACCTCCGGGATGCATATTCGACGGATCAATGATCAATGAAGTCTCTCAATCCAAGTAAAGGAACTCACTTGCGGAGATCAGTGTTTGGCAAAAACTTTGCCAAGCTAACAGAACTCTCGTCTCGACGTCAGATTCTTCCGCCGCCAAAATCACTTTTGCATTCTCCAAAAACAAGTGCGCTCTCTCGATCTCTTCGGCATCAGGATTTCTACATAGAACTCTCTGATAGATTTTTCTGACTCTCTCCTCAGAGCCCTCGAATTCTGCAAAAACCTGAGTGACCAGTTTCCCAGAAGCCTCAATCACCATTGGAGAGTTCAGGAAATAGAGCGCTTGATGCGGAACAACCGTCGAAGGCCGGCGTGCAATATGTATCGAGGGGTCGTTGTAGTCAAAAGCACTGAACAACTCGTACATTGCATTCCGAATCACTGGAAGATAGATCGAGCGGCGCGGCACATCGTATCGGGCCTGATTATTTGACTGGTCATTGGTGACATAACCCCGGTTTGGGGTCATCAAAAGGGTCCCCCCAAAATCCTGATCCAATTGCCCACTGACAAAAAGAACAGCATCTCTTACAGATTCAGCCCTTAATCGCTGCCGATTCTGACTCCACAACCAACGATTCTCAGGATCGATGTCCTGATATTCAGAGTTCTCGACCACCTGTTGTCGCCAAGCAGAACTATCCACAATCTTTCGAATGAGTTTCTTAATGGACCAACCATCTTTTATGAAATCTCGAGCCAAACGATCCAATAACTCCGGATGACTGGGAGCGTCCCCCCTCAAACCAAAGTTAGATGGCGTCGCAACCAATCCATCGCCAAACAACTCTAACCAAACCCTGTTGACGAGAACTCTTGCGGTCAAGGGATGCTCTTCACGAGTCATCCAACTCGCCAACTCCAACCTTCCGCTTTTATCCGCAGGGATTTCTGGAGCAGGTAAGACATTTTCAATCACCCCCATAAACCCTCGGGGCACCTCTTCTTGAGCCAACCGAAGATGACTACCACGAATGTGAACAGGTAAGTTCACGATTTCCCCGTCTTGAACTCCCAGTGATCTTTGGGGGTCGGGAGGCTTCACTCCGTCGAGGCGAATCAATTCTTCCTGATCAGCGTTCAGTTTCTCTTTTAAATCCTCAGGAGCACTCTGTTCTGCGCTCTGGAGGATCTCATACCAAGGTCCTGAAATTCCCACGACATGATCGTGTACTTTTTTCAACGACTCCGACGGCGGATCCGATTCACGGGGGGAGGATTCCCTGAGCAGCTCTTGCCAACGCAAAGCCCAGTGTCGATGTGGTTCAGAGAAATCGGGGTTATCCTCAAGCTTCACAAGGATCTCTACGATTTCGGCGGAAAGCGCACCTCTATCTTCTTCCCTCAGAAAATCTTGTTCACCGTCAAATCGAGGGGAGGAGGTTTGCTGGGCTGCGCTTCTTGCCCAACTGCCCCAAAGAGGATCTTTGAGGGTGGAAGGCCTCCGCAGAAAATCCACCCATGCCAAGACACCGGACGGGTTCTGAACTTCTGCCAACAAATCTTCATGTAACAATCGAACCCTGTCGATGTGTGGCACTGACTGCCCACCGACCAACTTTATCTCATGGATGCCGGGAGACAGGTCTAACTTTGCTTGAGACTCCCAGCGCAATCCATCTGCACTCCACGTGCCCGTCATCGACTTGAGTGCCTGATCCGTCAGCAACTCACCATCGAGAAACAACTTCATAGGCCTTGATTCGAGCGCAGTGTACCGAACCTGAAGATCATGAAGCCCAGACTCCAAAACTTCGATGTCCCACGTCACCTGTTGCATTCCACTTTGAACGGTGTGGGCCACTGGAAAGTATGGGGTTCCATACATTTGATGATTAAGCCCCAAAGACATGGAAGAATTTTCAACCACTGTCTTTCCTGGAACCCGGAAGGCCAGTTCTTCAGCGCGGAGTAACTGTTCAGGTAATTCTTCCAACAGAAGATTCTCAAGATCGTGCCGCAAGGCAACTAAAGTCTGCTCTCGTCGCTCGACAACTTCACTCCGTTTTTTCTGCCAGCCTTCTCTCGCATTTTTTTCCGTAGCGGTCTCTAAGGAGATCTCACGCCATCTCGAAACGAAGTTCAGATCTTCAAAAGTACTGGTCGAGCGAAATATTCCTGCCATGGCGTAATAATCACGAGCCGTGACAGGATCGAATTTGTGGTCATGACATCTGGCGCACCCGATCGTCATTCCCAGAAATGTTTGGCCGGCAACATCGAGCTGTTCGTCCACGACATCGATGGCTAATTTATCTTTGTCCTGCTCTGCAAGCATTTTGGGTCCCAGAGCGAGGAAAGCGGTTGCTGTCCTCTGCTCTCTCCAGGATTCATCGGAATCAGGCTGGGGTAAGAGATCACCCGCCAATTGTTCCGTCAAAAATCGATCGTATGGTTTGTCCTGATTAAAGGATCGAATGACGTAATCCCTGAAACGCCATGCTTCACCATAGGCCAGGTTCTCATCCAGTCCGTTGGAATCCGAATAGCGTGCGAGATCAAGCCACCACCGAGCCCAACGCTCCCCAAACGCTTCAGAAGCCAATAGTTCCTCGACGTACTCTCCCAAAGCTTCTGGGTTTTCGGAATCTCGAAGTTGGGTCAGTCGATCCCAACTGATGGGTAAGCCCGTAAGCCCTTGGGACAATCTGCGGGCTAAAGTCTCCGTCGAAGCCTCCGGAGCCATCTGCCAACCGAGGCTTTCCAACTGTGCGAGGACAAAGGCATCTAGATTTTGACGAATCCTATCTTTTGACTTCACCTCTGGAATCTGGGGATCCGCCATCGCTTGGAATGACCAATGGTTCGCCCTCAATTCCATGTCTGGGATTCCGTTTCCTGAACCCGAAGAATGCGCAGGGGAATTCGTTCGAGGATCGACGAGTCCATCCTCAACCCATTGCTCAAGCACTCTGATCTCTTCAACAGAGAGAGGTTTCCCCTCAGGCGGCATTTGGAGTCCCAGATGCTCTCCTTGACCCAACCCGCGCACCGCAGAGATCAACAAACTCCCTGCGGCATCTCCTGGAATCACTGCTGGGCCTCTTTGCCCGCCAGTCAGCAACCCTTCCCTATGAGTCAGATTGAGACCTGATTCCTGCTTTTGGCCTGCTGTCCCGTGGCAAGAAAGACACCGGTCCACCAATAAGGGGCGAACTTTCTTCTCGAAGAATTCCAGACGCGGATCTTCCACCGACGTCATTGCGGCAACCTCGAAATTCTTATCGATCACATTCGAGATTCCCAGAATGACCATCGAGGCTGCCAGAGCCCCCCCCACAACGCAGATCTTCAGAGCGCGGGCTATCAATAAAGCCACTTTCACTCTTTCATTACTGAGAGGTGTAGAAGACATGTATCCCTCGAATCCCAATGAAAGGGTCTGTAATCGTCGCCTCCCTATCCTAGCCTTCAAAAGAAGCCTCGACCAGAACCGGGATCTCTGTCGATCCTTGCACTTTCACACCTTTCCAGAATAATCAGGGGAGAGAGGCATTCATGAGAATCGACTCATCAGACCCTTAATGACGGTGGTAACCATCTTTGAGCGATATTTATTTACTGCGAAGAGTGTAACAAACTCTTCGATCCGCTCATCTGGAGGAGGCCGCGACCTCCTGCTTTTCACTATTCTCATCCCCATAGTGTTTACAGTCGGGTGCTCGACCACTTCAAAAAACTTAGAACGATTTTCACTGGAGCATTCACATTCACTGACCCAAACATCACTTTCAGGAACCATCTCTTCAGACTCCCCCGGAAAAGAGTCGCAAGTGACTCTGGGTGAACTGGGACTCGACGCTTCTGAAGTGACATATAGTCCTGCTCTCAAACTTTCACACGGCCCTGTTTCATGGAGCCTCGAACTGCTCAACGGACAAGCAGAATCAAGCCAACCGTTTTCAGGATCTTTCGGAGGCTCACTACTGCCTGCAGGTGACTACCAATTCGACACCAAGGTCACCTCGACTCGACTTCTACAGTCGATCCCCTTAGACCCTCTTTTTGGAATCACCTCCCCACAGATTCAATGGTTAGCAGGCCTCGATTTCCTGGACTACAAGTTCGGAGCAACCTCAGTATTGGATCCACAAATTTCCACAGAACTGTCCGATCTGGTTCAAATTCCAGTGGGCGGCCTATCCTTGAGTTGGGATTTAGGAGAAGAGTGGAATCTTTACGTAATCTATACAAATTCACTGCTTTACAGAAAGCAGTTTCAACCCTCAAAATATAGAGACGGTTCATTTGGAGTCTCATGGAGGCCGAGTTCAAGCTGGAGTCTTCATGCCGCTTACAATCAACTTGAGCTGGAGTTTGATCGATCAGGGAGTGGCGATTCTGCGAAGCTCGACTTTGCTCTGACTTCGTTTGAACTCGGTGCGACTTTCAAGTTTTAGTCACCGCATTATTATTCGGAACTAGACTCATACTTCACTAAACGAAAAGAGCACAAAAGTGAAGAACAAGAACTCCATTATCATCGTCGAAGACGAAGCAGATATCTTGGATGTCATCGATTACAATTTGTCCCGTGAAGGATTTAAAGTCTCTGGCTACAAAGATGGCGAAGTCGGACTTTCGGCGATTCGTGAATCCCATCCTGATCTCATCCTCCTCGACCTGATGCTTCCAGGCATCGATGGCCTCGAAATCTGCAAGAAACTCAAAGAAGATCCTCTAACCCGAAACATCCCCGTCATCATGATTACGGCGAAAACAGAGGAGAGTGACGTAATTCTTGGGCTTGGGATGGGCGCCGACGACTACCTCAGTAAACCATTTAGCCCCAAAGAGTTGGTTGCCAGAGTCAAAGCAGTTCTGAGAAGAGCGCCACTCAAAGATTTAAGAGAGAACAAGGAACTTATCGAGCGAGAGGGCTTCATTCTCGACGTTCAAATGCACGATGTCAGAGTAGACGGCGAATCGGCTCACCTTACTGCCACAGAGTTCCGAATACTCCATTTCCTCGCCTCGCATTCTGGGCGAGTTTTCAGTCGTGATCACCTCCTCTCAAGGGTGATCGGAAACGGTACTATCGTCATCGACAGAAATGTTGATGTTCACATTCGATCGATTCGAAAGAAGCTCGGAGAAAACCATCGTAAACTCATCGAAACCGTCCGAGGTGTCGGCTACAGATTCAAATACTGATCCCCCTTCTTCTCCCCGCTTTTTCTGGCAGGTCTATTCCATTTATGGAGTAATGATCGCGCTGGGAGGCTGGTTCTTCGGCTTACTGCTTTGCGAAAGATTCAGCCAAGACATCCTCTCCAATTTCCAAATAGGAATCGTTGAACAGACGAAAGCATATACGCAGGGCTGGAGTGATCTCGAAGAAGCTGCACTGATCACAGCCATCGAAAAATCCAATAACAATGATCAACATATCGAGCTCATCACGGGGGATGGGACTCGCTTTCTTTATCGACATCCCAAGAGAAGCTCGACGACACTAAGTCCTGTCGATTCTCTTGAAGGTGTAAGCGAAAGCCTTCGATCAGGCATCGGCTATTCCAACTTCACCGTCCAGGGTGCAAAATCCAGTCATCCGAGTGTCACGCTTGCGTTTGAATCAAAAAATGGAACAAACTATCTTCTTCGCCTAGAGCGAGACCCCCGCATCATCATTTCCCAAATCAATGCCATCTTTGATAGTGTCATCATGCTTGGCCTGATTTCGGCATTACTGGCTATGGTCATGGGGCATCTACTGTACCGAAGAATTAACCGGCAGTTCCATGTCTTGACTCAGGTCGCTGTTGCTTATTCAGAAGGAAACTTCTCTGCGAGAGCCCCTAAAGGGATGGATTCAGAAAGTATTCTTTTGGGAGAAGCACTCAATAAACTGGCTGATGAAATCCAAGATCAGATCTCAGAAATACACCTCGAGCATAACCGTATGAGGGTCATTCTCGGCGGAATGCGTGACGGCCTGATTGCTATCGACGAACTTGGAAAAATCGTATTGATCAATTCTGTCATGAGCAGGATTCTCGGCTTTGAAATCAGAGAAGCCCGCGGACGCCACTTATCAGAGGTCATTCAAGATCCCGAAATTATAGAACTGCTACTCAATACCCTGCGTGTGCAAAGGCCTCTAGAGGCTGAATTTGATCTTAATTTGGAACCCTCGAAAAAATCCTTCAAAGCGTATACCAGCCCGCTGACCGATTACGAACAAGACGTTTCAGGTGCACTGATCGTTGTCCATGACCTTACCCAGACTCGGCAACTTGAAAGTATGCGCAGAGATTTCGTAGCCAATGTTTCTCACGAGTTGAAAACACCTATCACTGCCATACGAGGAATCGCGGAAACGCTCTACGACGATGAGGGAATGAAACCGGAAATACGCCAACGATTCTTGGGCAAGATCACAGATCAATCACACCGATTGTCCACTCTCGTTAGCGACTTATTGGCACTGGCTCGACTCGACGAAAAAGACTCAACAACTACTGAACCTATCGATCTCCGTGAAATAATTTTAGAAAGAATCAATTCTCTATCAAAAGTCAGTTCTCCAGATTCACAAGCTTCACTTCATTATCATGGTCCAGAGCACCCCGTCTTTGTTCTGGGCGATGACGAAGAACTCAGACAAGCCATCGGGAACCTCATTGATAATGGTCTGAAGTACACTCAACTCGATGGAAACATCAACACCCACTTAAGTGTCGAAGATGGAACGGCCACCGTCTTGGTCAAAGATGATGGAGTTGGCATTCCCGAAGAATTTTTAGGGCGAATCTTTGAACGCTTCTTCAGAGTAGACAAAGCCCGTTCTCGGGAAATCGGGGGAACGGGCTTGGGGCTGGCAATCGTGAAACACATTTGCCTGAAACATATGGGTAGCATTGAAGTCGAAAGCCAAGAAGGAAAAGGCACAACATTCAGAGTGAAGCTTCCCATCTTCAATGGGAAATTTTCTAGCGAATCACATACCGAATAATTTTTCGCCTTAGAGCCCAAGCCGCCGAGAGAGCTCGGACTGAATCTCTCTTCGAGGATCAACTTTTTTGCGAAGTTCTCTGAAGCCATCGACATCTGGATACATTTTCTCAAACTGCTCTTGGGTGAGTGTGGAATCCTTAGCGAGATAGATCTTTCCTGAAATCTCAGCGACAAACTCGTTTAATCGATGGACTAAATCTCTACAGCCCGACTCATTTGCAAAATCCATAGATAGGGTGTATCCCGTTTCGCCGAATGAGAGGCCCCCTCTCCCCTCGCCCATTCTTTTCAACACAACAAGAGTGGGTCTGTAGGGGGAGGCCTGAACGAGGTCCATGATTTCCTGAATTCGATCTTCGGCTTGGGAAAGCGGAATCTGGCTCTGATGTTGATAGAAACCCCTCTGACCATAGACCTTTCGCCAGTTCCCCCAGGATTCCAAAGGGAACAAGAGGCTCTCTAGCGGCCAAAGTCGCTGCTGAGGGAGCCAACGAGCCAAGCCGTGGTAAAGAGAGTTATGCCACCGAACGAGCGTATTCCCGAATCCTGGAATGGGCGGCAAGGACGGCCCCGTTTCGGGCTGCCACAGCGAACCTGAATCCTTCAGCTGCTCATCCGCAATCCGATCGCCGCAAACGACGACTCCTCTTCCCGGAGCAACAGACCCCTTAGAAAAATCGATCCATGCTGAGACGTATTCCGATTTTCCAGATTCTGATTCCAGTTGTTGAATCGTTTCTCTGAGGGACTCTGTCGTCTTCACATTCACAGCCGCCTGAAGCCCCTTCAAAGGAACCACTTCCAAACACGCAGAGAGGATGACTCCAGTCAGCCCCATACCTCCCAGAGTGGCTCGAAATATTTCAGGTTCGTTCTGTTCTGAACACTCGAGAACTTCGCCGCTCGGAATCATGAGGCTTAAAGATCTCACCCACCTACCAAGAGACCCCATTTGGAAATGGTTTTTCCCATGAATATCAGCCGCTAACATTCCTCCGAGAGTCGCACCCAAAACTCCAGGTACGACCGGAAGAGTACAGCCGATCAAAGAAAGTCTCGCCAACAACTCCGATACGGTGATCGAAGACGACGCTGTGATTTGAAAATCTTTCCCGATGGAGCTCAGACGATCCTCAAAGGTGGGCAAGACCATAGTGCCCCCTGATAACAGTGCGGCATCTCCATAGCTGCAACCTGCACCACGTGGTAACCAAGGGTGCCCCGATTGAAAAATATTGAGGAGGCCGTCTTGGTCGAAACAGGAGACCACTTGACCGGTGCAATGGGATGTCCCGGACCAACCCGAGACAACGCGGGTATTGCACAGTGATTCGGGTGAGCCCTCAGATTTAGATAGAGGCAAGAAACTCCCTGATTTTGGTCAATAGGCCCCAATGAGCCACTCTCCGCTAACCTTCTGGCCTGAGGCCGCGATCAGCGAATGAACTCGGGATGTGCTACCGGAGGAATCGCACCCATCTCTTCACCCATGTGAAGGAAGCGGGTCACGGCCTCTCGACCGTCATCTCCGTAATCAAGAGTTCTTTGATTGACGTACATCCCGACGAACTTATCCGTCAATTCTCTCGTCAAACCACGGTTATAAGTCTCTGCATATTGGAGAGCTTCCTCACGATTGTCGAGAGCGTACGCGATGCTCTCACGAAGTATTCTCGAGATTTCTTGGATGTGCTCTTCGCCAAGATCTCGGCGAATAGCATTACCGCCCAGTGGTAGCGGCAATCCATCTTGCGTCTGAGCCCACCATTCACCGAGGTCGACCACCGAATGATAGCCTTGTTCTTTGTAGGTGACCTGACCCTCATGAATGATGACGCCCGCTTCAAATTCACCAGATCCCACACGATCCATAATCTGGTCAAACTCAACAACTTCAGTCACCGCTTCCGGGTACCAAAGTTTTGTTGCCAGTGCTGCACTGGTCCATTTTCCGGGAACGGCAATCTTGACGCCCGCCAAATCTTCACGAGTTTTTGGCTCGCGAGCAATCAGCACCGGCCCGTAATTCTCACCCATGCTTGCCCCATGATTGAGCAATGCATACTTATCAGAAAGGTGGGCATAAGCATGAATTGAAATGGCAGTGACTTCATGCCTACCCTCAACTGCATGCTGATTCAAGGTTTCGATGTCTGCCATCATGTGATCAAACTCATAGATTCCGGTATCAATCTTGCCCTCGCCAATGGCGAAATGCATGAAGGCATCGTCAGAATCTGGACTGTGGGCGATGACTACTTTCAAGGTTCCCTCCGGGGGTCATGACCAGAAATTACATTTCTGGAATTCTTCATTCAGGGTCAATAATTTCACAATACGGTCAAATTCGGTCACCCGCCAGCAAAGCCATCCCTTAGTTCACTTGCCAGATTCCCTTCTTGATTCTATTCTTCAAGTACTGGATCCGGAACTCTTCTTTAGGAAGAGGGCCGTTTGTTGTGATCGGATCAAGACATGCCGGTCACCTGATTTCTAATTTAAACCGAAAAATGTGCAGGAGCCCCTCAATGGCAGATCCCGCGAACAAAGTCGAGAGTAATGTCACCGGTAAGTGGTATGTGGATGAGGAGTGCATCGATTGCGACCTCTGCAGGACCACTGCACCTGACAATTTCAAAGCGAATGAAGACGAGGGTTATTCCTTTGTCTTCAAACAGCCCGGCTCTCCTGAAGAAGCTGAACTCTGCGAACAAGCGAAGGAAGAGTGTCCAGTTGAGGCCATCGGAGACGACTGCGATTAGTCAGTAACACCGGTTTACCTCTTCGCTTGTTTTTTAAATCTGGCGAGCTGCGATCATTCCATACGGGAACAAGCAGCGGCTGAGATCCTGGCTTATTTTTAGTTTCCAGAAACTATGGCCCCACATATTTCGGGGTCAGGGTTTCATTTCAAAAAATAATACAACTGCCTCAGCAATATGGCATCGACACCTCAATATGGCATCGACACCACGAAGCACCGCTTCGACGAATAAAGTGTCGTGTTGTTTTTCTGTGGGTGAGAACATTCCATCAGCGAAACCCTCTGTAGCGAGAAAGTTCTTTTAGAAAACTCTCGCAGGCTGAGGGGTCGGTCGAGACTCCTCAGCCTGCGAGTTTCACTCTGATTACGATCTAGTTCAGACCTGAACCGTTCTGCGCGGACTAGGCGCGGGCAACAAACGACGACGTACGACTTGTATACCGGCGGGCATTTCCCCATCAAAAAGTCTGGCGAGAACATCTTCAGGCTTTGTGAGGTGATCCCCTTGAAGGCAAACTCTCATACCCAGCAGACACTCGTCTGAGCGTCTCACCTGATAGCCTTCCGCATCTGCCGGAACTTCTTCAAGCCACTCAATGGAGCCCACTCCAGGGCGGATATCCACAACCTTAGGCTTGCCCTTTTTGGTCAATCGATCAACAAGGACCTCATCCTGATCCAGGAATGCTTCGACTTTCTCAACAGAAATCTGATCCGCTTTTTCTCTGGGAATAAAGATCAGGAAATCAGCCCAATTACTGATAGCCGACAACTTGGGTGCTTCTTTCCCCAAAGCATGAAGACTACGGATCTCGATCCCCTGAGGGCATTGTTTTGCGAGTGCTTCCATCACCTGCTCCGCAGGAAGGTCCTCTTGCAACTTGATGTCCACAACTTCAGAAAGTCCTGCCATTCCCAATCGCAGGGGAGGTCCAAATGACATCTGAGGGATGGGATGGAATCCTCGAGAATAAGCAGGAGAAAATCCAGCTCTGCGAATCGCACGAGGAAGGAAACGATTGAGATCGAGATGGCTCATGTAGCGAGCTCTTCCCAATTTTGCATACCGAATTCGGTATCCATGACTGGGATGCTCCAGCTCTTTTCTTTCCGGCGGCAACTTGGGGTTGGCTCTCAGTGCAAATCGCTTCTTTGCTTCAGCGCGAACTTCTTCTACTCCGGCATCCGTTTGAGAAGATTCGGCACCTTGCTTTCGCTCTGTGGCATCCAGATGATCGAGGTACTCGATCCGCTCCTCTTTCATGCGACTGAGGTCGCAGGCAATTCCACAGTCATAGCAAACCAACCTGCGCTTGTCCTCGCTAGCGTCCTCAACATTCGTGTAATGTGTCAAACGCTTGCCGGGCTTGCCGCACGGGTGCGAGGTTCTGTCCTTGAGTGCGCGCTGATATTCACGGACCAAGAACTTAGGCTCTACTCCGCAATCGATATGATCCCAAGGGAGTCTTGCATCGACAGGAATCGTTCCCAGGAACTTGTATCGGTCGATTTCGTTTTCCTCAATCGACTCCATCCAGTAATCAAATCTCATACGATCTGACCAACCGTCAAAGCGACAGCCTTTTCTCCACGCGGTCTCAATCACATTTGACAGGGTTCTATCCCCACGACTCAAGACACCTTCTAGGTGACTCGTCGAGGGATCATGCCAACGTAATTGAAGACCTGGATAACGGGTCAGTTTCCTCAATACGTCATGCTTTTCTTCAATATCGGGAAGGTCATCCATCGCTGCCCATTGAAATGGCGTAAATGGCTTGGGCACATGGCTGGACACTGAGACCGTTACCTGTGCTCTTCCCTTGGGTAGATACTCTCTTGCGATATCGAGCATCCTTTTTCCAGTTTCGGCAATGCCTCGGATATCAGAATCATCTTCTGTGGGCAGACCGATCATGAAGTAAAGCTTCATGCGTCTCCAACCTCGGGAGAAGATTCTATGGGCGCTCTTGGCGATGTCTTCTTCAGTAATGTTCTTGTTGACCACATCCCTCATACGCTGGGTCCCCGCTTCAGGGGCAAACGTCAATGAGGTATTACGGACACTCGACATCTCTTCGAGCATTTCATCGGTCAGTCCATAGGCTCGTAAAGATGACACGCTGAGAGAAATATTTTTCTCTCTCAGTTCAGGCATGATTTTCTTTACGAGCGGCTCGATGGCGCTGTAATCCGCAGTGGACAAACTCGTGAGTGATACTTCATCAAACCCACCACACTTGACGGCGTCTCTCACTACTTTCTGAATATCCTCCGGTGGTCTTTCTCTGACGGGTCTGTAAATCATGCCCGCTTGGCAGAAACGACACCCTTCAGTACAGCCCCTCGCAACCTCAATGCTCGCCCTATCAAAAACGACTTCGGTATTGGGAACCGGCGATTTGGAGGGAAACGGAAACTCTGAGAGATCTGGAACATGGGCTCGAGTCACACTCGCAGGAACACGATCGTCGAGAGGGGCGTCGACCACTGTGAAACCTGTATCAGGTTCAACTTTTGTACTGTAGAGGGAGGGGACATAAACGCCATCAAACTGGCTGATAGCGATCAATCGATCTCGCCTCGAGAGACCCTGTTCTTTTAGGGTTTTCCAATGGTCTACAACTTTGTGGAAGTGACCTTCTCCATCGCCAATGAGAAACGCATCGATAAATGCACTCATGGGTTCTGGCTGGAATGCGACGGGCCCACCGGCCATCACCAGAGGGCAGTCATCATCTCTATCCTCAGATCGAATAGGAATTTGACCGAGGTCCAACATTGTCAAAACATTAGTGAAGGTCAGTTCATACTGAAGAGAGAATCCGACAACATCGAAATCTCTCATCCGTTTCCAAGTTTCGAGACTCACCAACTCAAGTTCACGAGTTCGCAGTTCCTTTTCACAATCGATCCAGGGCGAGTAAACACGCTCGGCACTGACATCTTCGAGATCATTCAATTGTGAATAGAGAATCTTGAATCCCAGATGGCTCATCCCGATTTCGTAAACATCTGGAAATGCGAGAAGGAACGAAAGGCGAGTCTCTGTTTTCTTTACGGAATGAAGTTCACCACCGGTGTATCGACCGGGTTTTTCAAGTCGGTGAAGAAAGGCCTTATATGGATGATGGGCGATATCTTCCTTATCGGGAAGTACCGTCAAGTCCTCACCTTCCTGCGCCTCGGATGAACCGCTGACGAAACCGACCTTGCCCATAGAGTCCCAAAGAGAATTCTCGTCAGACACGCGTCTCCCGCCTTCAATTAGAATGAAATTCTTGCTGATCTTTTCTTTTGAAAAGACCCTGCTCAGTCAATAAGGATAATATCATGCCCGGAAGGACTTCACAGATGTGCGGTGCGCTGAATAAAGAAATGAGTCAGGACTCACCCCTCCTCTTTCGATTTACTCTTCTGAGGTCTTTTTGTCCTTCTTCAGGGCCGAAAAGAATCGGATACGAGAAGGGACAGATGGCCCTCTACGTACAGGAATCCACTGTATGGCGAGAGCAACGATCAGTGCGGTCGTCAAAAAAGTAGGCTCTGTCCAAAACATCTAGAGTTTCCCCTCATCGATGAGTCTCTTGATCTCTTTGAGAGGTTGGCCCTCTCTCTGAAGTTCTGCCATTTTCGCGAGACGCTCAAACACCCACTCGGCATAAAGCCTGTGCCCAGCAGGAGTTCTCTCTTCTTCTTCGATGAAGCCTGACACGGTGTAGTCATGCAGCGTTTGACGGGAGATCCCCGTCGCAGCCATGACTTCCCCGATCTTGAATAGCTTCCTGGGCACCTGTCCTGCTGAAGGCTTGGCCAAGCGTAGCGTCCCCTCTCGATGGCACCGGGCGTCCTCCCCGGTAAGAATGTACTTTATACTTTATAAAATATCCATCAAGCCCAGATCTGCTTCTTCCTGCTTAATTTAATCTTCTTTTATGGGGACAGGATCAAATCCACCCTTTGAAAAGGGGTGGCACCTCAAGAGTCGAGTCATGGTCAGCCATGATCCTCGAAATGCGCCATGTTGCTGAATCGCCTCTATTGAATAACAACTGCAGCTCGGCTCAAACCGACATAAAGGCGGCAGCAGTGGCGAGATCGCAGATCTATAAAAGCGGAGCAATCCTATAAGGATACGGGCGCCAACCCCGGTCCCCCCACTCCTCAGTCTATCCTTCATGGCGTCTCATTTTTTCGATGAATACGCCGAGAAAGGAGTTCGATGACTTCGGAGCGAAGATCAGAAAAGGAAAGATCAGCACATCCAGGCCGGGGGATGAAAACGACATCTCTGAGCTCAGGAGCACATTCTCGCTCGGTACGAAAAATCTCACGAAGACGTCTTTTCAATCGGTTTCTGACGACAGCATTCCCCACTTTACGGCTGACAGCCAAGCCGATTCGGGAGGCTTCCCGATCGGCTTCATGAACCACAGCCCTGAGATGGGGAGTGCTGAATCGGATTCCATGATCAAAGACGACCTGAAAATCACGACGTCGACAGATCCTGCAGGACCTTGGAAGTCGGTGATCTGTCAAGTCAGCCCCCTTATCAAACCTTAGGAAGTCGAATCAGCAACCGAATGACCATTCACCTGCCGAGCCTCCTCCAAGCGGTTTTCTGCCACCTGGTAGGCAGCCTCCGCAGGAGTCAGGTTCTCTCTGCGAGAGGTCTCAAAAACTTCCCTCAGTCCATTGTAGATGTTTTCGATCTTCGTCACAGCCGTGCGCTCATCGTAACCCTCAGGACGAACTTCAACTGAAACGTTGATGATTCCTCCTGCATTAATGATGAAATCAGGGGCATACAAGATGTCGTGATCATGAATCATGGCCGCATGAGACTCTGTCAATAACTGGTTATTGGCGGCTCCTGCAACCACTTTGACTTTCAGCCTCGGAATAGTGTCATCATTGAGAATCCCACCGAGAGCACAAGGCATAAAGACATCAGCATCGACATCGTAAATCTCATCTCCATGTGCCACTTCGACACCTGGGAGTGCTGAAAATTCAACGCAACGATCTTGATTGATATCCGATACGGTGACTCGTGCCCCTAGCATGGAGAGGCAGCGAACGACCTCACCCCCGACTTGACCTAATCCCTGAACTGAATAGTGAAGCCTATCCAGATGACTGGTTCCAAACTTTTCTTCAGTACATGCAAACAAGCCGCGAATACAGCCACGAGCAGTAAAGGGTGACGGGTTTCCACTCGATCCTGATTGACGGGAAAGCCCTGTCACATACTTCGTTTCTTTGTGGAGCCATTCCAGTTCCTGAATTCCGATTCCCACATCTTCAGCGGTGATGTAGGAACCTCCCAGAGTTTCGACAAATCGTCCCATGGCCCTGAATAATTGCTCACTCTTATCTCGATTTTGGTCACCGATGATTACGGCTTTTCCGCCACCCAGACCGGTGTTGGCACAGGCACTTTTGTAGGTCATTCCTCTAGAGAGCCTCAAAACATCAGTGATGGCTTCTTCGTCAGTCTTGTAGTTCCACATGCGAAGCCCACCAAGAGCGGGACCTAATGTGGTGTCATGAACGGCAATGATAGCTCTCAAACCCGAATCAGGGTCGATGCCCATCACTACATTTTCATATCCTTCAGCTTCTATTCTCTCAATTTTCATGCTTCCCCTTAATCAGTGGAGTAGTTGGAGAGACGACTCAGAGTCGCTTAGCCATGTTGAACCCTATCTTGGGAGAAAAAGGTTCTCGACGATTCTGTCGGGCAGAAAGGAGCGATAGCGCTCCCTCATGGGATTCAAAACGGTCGAAATGAGAACGATTCTCTCTTCTTCCGGGATTCTTATCTCTCAATCATCCGTATTGTAACCACACACCAATGATCCCTGAAGTGAATCGAAAACCTCTGAAAAACCGAGTGACCAGTTCACAAGTCCAAATAGTATATAGTCTTGTGGAAATAAAACGGTCTTTCTGCGGACCTTGCAATCCATCCCCTTAGACGGTAGACCTAGACGTTCCCCTCAATCAGGAGTTCCCTTGAAATATCATGACGACCTGACACGCAGATATCTGAAACGACGCTGGGCTCCCTGGGCTTCCACCCTTGCAGTCACACTGGGTGTCTTTTCGCTTCTGACAGTCCTCGCCGTTATGGAAGGATTCAAGGTCGAAATGCGAGAGCGCATTCGTGGAACCCTGTCGCACCTGGTGATCGAAGCCGATCCATTCAGGGGTCTCGTCGGTGAAGATTCTCTACTGGAGGCGATCCGAACCACTGAAGGTGTCGAGGCTGCGGCTCCGCATGTGACGACTCTCGCACTCTACAAAGTGGGCATCATGGATCACTGCGTCCTCAGGGGAATCGATCCTATCCCAGAGTCGAAGGTCTCAGATCTCGCGAGATACATCCTCAGCGATGAGGAAATCGACCTGATGCTCTCCGATAGATTCTCGATGCTCCCCCCCGACAGAGAACCCTCCACAGCCGAGGAAATCGCACATGTCTTCTCTATCGAGAGACGACGACAGATCATGGGTTCTCGATTAAATGAAGATCCAGGACCGGGCTTCACTCGCGAATCCCCTCCCCAGGCGATCATCGTGGGCATCGAAGCCTTGAGAAGTTTCCGCCTCCAAATGGGAGACGTAGTTCAGATATCCTCATATTCCCCTGTCACTCTGGAACCCTGTTCCGGCAATTTCTTGGTGGTCGGTGCATTTCAATCAGGGGTTTACGAACAAGACCTCCGCTGGGCTTACACCAACATTCGGGCTCTCCAAAATACTCTTCAACTCTGGGATGATTCCGCCGAAGACATGCGTATCTCTGGGATATCAATAAAACTCGACGATTTCCAAAAAGCTGACGAGATCAGCGATACTCTTCGTAACAAGATTCGTTCACGGATGTCTCTCCCAGAAGATGACCCCAAGTCGATCCCAAGTCGTTTAACGAATATTGAGACGTGGGAAGACAAGCGCGCAAATCTCATCAAAGCCGTGGAAATTGAAAAACGTATCATTTCGGTACTGATGCTCCTCATCGTGGCATTCGCTTCCGGCATGATCTTTTTGATATTGATGTTACTGGTGATAGAAAAAGAACGCGATCTTGGAGTACTGAGAGCTCTCGGAGCCACTCGATCCGGCATCGTATTACTCGTTCTGAAGCAGGGGATGTTTCTTTGTACAACCGGTGCCATCCTTGGATTGCTTTCAGGTTGGATTTTCTTGGAAAACATCAATGAGTTTCATGACTTCGTATTCAGAATGACCGGTCTCCAATTGTTCCCACCCAATGTTTATTATCTCGAACGAATCCCGGTAGTTCTTAGATATCAGGATGTACTTCTCGTTTGTCTACCTACCCTGATCTTTGGCTTTCTCGGGAGCGTTCTTCCCTCGATGCGAGCTGGAAGACAGGACCCGATCAAGGCGCTCCATCATGAGTGATTCCTCAGCTCCACTTCCTGTCGTCAGCGTTCGTAAACTGGAACGGTCATTCCCCCTTGCAAACGGGGAAAAACTGATGGTCTTAAAAGGGCTCGATCTCCAGATCTACGAAGCTGAAATGGTAGCTATCGTCGGACTCAGCGGAGTAGGAAAAAGTACTCTGCTTCACTGCCTCGGATTACTCGATACACCTTCTGGTGGTGAAATCACTTATCGATCCGGAGAAAAAACCTGGAAAACTTCCCAGTTGGATGAAGATGCTCGATGCCAATTGAGGAATCACTTCATTGGTTTCGTTTTTCAGTTCTTTCATCTTCTTCCCGATCTCAATGTCCTGGAAAACGTATTGTTACCATCACAAGTCAGCATGACTTCTAAGGCATGGAACAAGAATCGCGACGAATTTCATGGCCGTGCAGAATCACTAATTCAACGAGTCGGACTGAGTGGTCGTGAAAAACAAGCTCCAGGAACTCTCTCTGGCGGAGAGAGACAACGAGTCGCCATCGCGAGAGCCTTAATGCTCTCGCCCCCTTTACTTCTCTGTGATGAACCGACGGGTAATCTGGACTCTCGAACCAGTAAGAGCATCCATGAACTTTTAAGGGAACTCCACGAAGACTATTCGACTTCGATCCTTGTCGTGACTCATGACCCAGATCTGGCAGCACGTGCAGATAGACGCCTTCAGATGGTGGATGGTCGATTCGAAGCCGAGAGCACATCCTAATATCTTATAGACTATTTTTATTCAATCGGACTCTAGCGGCAGCCGAATAACATCCCAGCCATTCATGGGTTCATGAAGTGCCAATATAAAAGCTCGATCACGCTTTTTTTCCTGCTCGATCAAGTTCAGCATTAAAGATCTGCCTTCGCTGTTCTGTGAAGAAAAAGGTTCGTCGAGGAGCAGCAATTTCCCCGGTGAGCAAAGTGCCCTCATAAATTCTGCCCTCTGAGATTCCCCCCCGGAGAGCTGATGCGGCATACGGTCGAGTAATGGAACCATAGAGAGGGCTTCGGCAAAAGATTCCAGAGATGACTGATTTCTTTCGTCCTGTAATAGATAACATTGTTGCCGAATAGAGAGGTGCGGCCAAAGACCAGACTGCTGACCTTGCCAACCCAGTCCCCTTTTCCAACCCTCTGTGTGACTTCTCCGATCGTGCTTTCCGTCACTTCTAGGGAGCTTGAGTAGCACATCCCCACCGGTAGTTTCCAGAAGCCCTGCGATGGCGAGCATGAAACTGCTCTTCCCAGATCCGTTACTTCCCACCAGTGTGAGCCCACACCCCTCTGACAACGTCAGAGAAAGTGGCCCCAAACTATTCCGTCCTCTTTTAACCGTGAGCGCTTTCACTTCGAGAAGGGGTGATGTCTTCATCTTTGGCCTTTCCTTCCGAGTGATACTCCTGAAAACAATAATGTGAGCCCTGAACTGAGAATGATCAATGCGAGTGCCAGCCGAGACGCCTGTTCGTCATTCCTAAAATGGAGCAACTGATGCAACTCCAGTGCTGGAGAAGGGTGCCCAGGTGGCGCCAACAACAGAGTCGATTCCACTTCCCCCAGTATAAGAATCGCTCCCATGATGCTGGCTGGAATCAGTACCGGCAATGAACGGGGCAAGAAGATACGCCAACATGCAATTTCAGGCTTCACAAATCTTGCCGCATTCGCTTCTTCTTCCGGAATCATGCTCACTGCCAATATTCCGGCCAGCGCTGACAACGCTCCCAGTTGAACGATGTGTGCCAAGGACAGCAACCAAGGAATGCGGTCCAAAAACACAGGTGCATGAACACCCCATGTCGAGGCGAGAGACAAGCCCAATAAACTCGCGGGCAAAAACGTGGGAAGACACCAAGCCCATAACGCCCACTTTCTCTTTGCAACAGCAAGTCGCCAGCAACAAAGCACACTCAAGACAGAGACTAGCAGTGCTCTCTGAATCTCAATAATCCCATCCCACAAAGCTGACAAAAACTCGCTTTTCGCTAACTCCACTTCACTGGCTCTAGGCCAAGCGGTGTAGATCAATATCAGAATCAGAGATATCGCAGGGACAACTCTAAGAATCCACCATCCACTGGCAAACTTCCATGTGGGCAATCCCGCTGGTGACAAAGTTTTCAAACCCCGCCCCCACCATTGATTTCCAGGCATCAACCATGCCAACAGTGGCCCCACAATTCCGGCAAGGCCCGCAGATAAAATCCAGCCCGAAAGACCATCTCCAACAGTCAAGCGAGCCATCACTCTTCGAGAAATCGTTTCTATTCCTGCATAAGAAGGAATCTCTGCGGCGGGAAGCATCAACAAGAAGAGCAGGAGCATACAAGCCCGACGCCAATTTCGCTGTAGTTGCCATCTCACCTTGAGAGCTTTCACAGGTGGGAGCAATCGCAATGCCCATTCCTGTTCACGAGGAATCGTCAGCGATAGTCCTAGCAATATCGCGAGTGCGACCGGAGCCCAACGTAATGACAACAATATCAATGCGCCAAACTCATCCCTGACTCCCGCGACAAGAAATGAAGATCCAAATGTAGATTGAATTGCAGAAGCGACTGCCGCAGGTGGTGTGGTGAAGGTGAGAATCAGGAGGGGTACCCAAAGAAATCTCAGACGGCCCGAAGTCACGCCTCTTACTCCGGATATCAACAATGCATCGACCGCTCCAATCAGAGTGGCCAAAAATGCTGCGGAGATGGCGAGAATCACTGTAGAAATTATTACGGGTATCGAGGTGACAACGCTGGAAAAAGCGACCTCGATGGAACCCAGTGCGACATCATCCAATACAGCAATGAATACCGGTATGTAGAAACCACAGAGAAGTGGAAGAAGAGGCCAAATCCAGGAAAGCAATCTTCTCATCAGCGGTCCAGCAAATACCTTTCAGCTTCCTGAATAGCCGCAGGAAGAGCGTCAGCGGCATCATCCCAGTCAATAACGAGTGGATCAAGGTCTTCAATACTGAGTCCACCCACGGGCACTGACGTGCCAGGAATAAGAGGAACTTGCCGACTGCTTGAAGCCGCCAACAACTCTTCAACTCTGGAACTCAGCAACCAGCGGGCCAAGATCTCTCCCTCTATCGGGTTCGGACTCCCCTTTACCAATGCAATCACATTCGGCAAAAGCACATCTCCATCCGTACTTAAAAAGACCTCGCCAATACTCTCACCTCTCCGGCGAACCACTTCGATATCATCGGTATCAGTGACACCTATCCATGCCTCTCCTGCGAGTACGCGATCTCGGCTAGCAGAATTTGAAGACACCAATTGAACGTCGTTCATCTGGAGCCCCTCTAACAAATTCAGGTAGGATTCCTTACCCTCTATAGATCGGATGATTGCCAAGTGAGAACCCGTTGTACCGAATCGAGGATCCGCCAAGGCCACTTTGCCCAACCACTGATCCTCTGTGAGTTGCTTCATGGAAACGGGACCGGTCCACTCCCCAGCGGGTGAAGTGGGTTGTACGGCAAGAACCCTGACGCGCCCGGCGAAGCCACACCACAGTCCTGATTTGTCTTTCCACATCTCGGGGATGGCGGCCCCAAGATCAGATGGCATTTTTCTAAACAAACCCTCATGTGATAATCTGACAGATCTCAAAGGCTCATTCGACCAGTGCACGTCACAACGTGGACGCTCTCTCTCCGCTCGAAGCCTTTCAGCAAGGCCTACCGTCTTATTGGCCTCCGTGTCGAAAATGGCATCGACACGAATCCCGGTCTCAGCCTCAAAAAGATCCAAAATTTGTTCGGCATGAACACGATCATGAGCGCAATAAATTGTCACAGAAGGTTTGGTATCGCTTTGGCAACTGCTCAGAAAAAAGACCACCGAAATCAGCAATACTCGGACCAAAATGCTCATCTAGAAGACTCCTTTGACCACCGACCGTCTTTCAGAGTCATGACACGATCGGCTCGATCCGCCACTTCGGTGTCATGAGTCACGAGAACTAAAGTCGTCTGATACTCTTCCCTTAATCCGGAGAGAAGGTCCAAAATCTGCTGGCCATTTCGGCTATCCAGATTCCCGGTGGGTTCATCGCAGAGTAACAATTGAGGCTGTTTCACGAGCGCCCTGGCGATGGCCACTCTCTGACGCTCTCCTCCACTGAGTTGAGAAGGGAAATGTTTCACTCGATCAGACAACTGCACTCTTTCAAGCATCTGCTCGGCGAGGCTCGTCTCCACCTTACCCCTGCGATATTCCAGTGGAAGCCGGACATTATCGAGAGCGTTTCTGTCGCCGAGTAGGTGGAATGACTGAAAGACGAATCCCAAAACTTCATTTCGGACTCGAGCTAACTCTTTCTCTGGCAGTGATAGTACATTTTTTCCAGCCAACAAATATTGGCCGCTATCCGCTCGATCAAGACAACCCAATATTTGGAGCAGTGTGCTCTTCCCGCTCCCTGATGCTCCAACGATAGCAACAAACTCTCCCGCTTGGATGGAGAGATCGACATCGTCCAGAGCCTTGACCTGCGAAACACCATCCCCGTAATGACGACGAATCCCCTGCATTTCAACAATGCGTTTTGTATCAACTTGGTTCAAATGTCTCTCCGTCCACAAAGTACCGGGGCAGGATCAAGCGTTGCCACTCGATATGCCGGAAGGACGGCACTCAACATCGCCGTCACTACGAGAGCGCTTGAAACTCCCAGAATCATTTCGAGCGGCAGCCACGCCTCCCATCCCAAGACGGGTTTAACACCCCACTCAATGATAGAAAGCCCTACCCAATATCCAGGGAACAACGCCAACAGTGACAACATTCCTGCTTCTAGGAAAACAGGCGTAATGACTTGTGACACCCGGGCTCCCTCGGCTCTTCTCAGAGCGACTTCTTCCATGCTCTCATCGATCGCTAATAATGAAATGGTCGCTGTCAGTATCAATACAATGGTCAATCCCAATACCCAGATGAAATGCCCCAACCCACTAAACCGATCCACCATTTGTAGAATGATCGCTGTCCATTGCTTTTGAACATGTAGGTATACACCCTTGTCATTATCTTCAACCCATTGATCCAGTCGAGACTTCACACCGTCGACTTTGTCGACAGTATCGACGTCCAAAATGGTAACCGTAGGTTGATCTATTCCTTCTCTCCAAGGCATGTACAAATTCAAAAACTCCAACCTACGGGCAGGAATAGAACGAGCACGAGAAGTGGCATCGAAGGAACTCAGATGCTGACGCAGTAGAAGAGGATCACCCACTACTCCGATAATTTCGCAAGTAAATGGGATCCCAGATCGAATCGAACGAAACCGTCGTCCCATAGCGTACTCCGCTGAAGTGAAAAACTTCAGCGCCAATGCTTCATCGATCGCAACGGGAACGATGCCCTCACGATCGTCGGGCCATCGGTCTGACTCTTCCAAGAATCGTCCCGCCAGCATCCCTGAACGGAGAACCGAAAGAAAACCCGGAGTCGTGGCAACCATCGTATGTCTCCACGAAATCTCTCCATATGTGGTCAATCCTAAATTCACCAATAACGGGGATATCGTTTCAACCTCAGAACCTAATGCCGTTTTGATGGAAGGGATGTCTTGAGAAGTCACAGGAGATCCTTCGGTCACTCTTCCCAAACTCACTGTGCCTAACTCCACCGGGTTGACGAGAGCCAACAGATCTGAACCCAATGCTTCTAAATCATTACCGATGGCTCGGCGCCCCCCCTCGATGGTGCCCACGATGGCCACAACTGCTGAGAAGCCCAAAGCAAAGGTTAAAGTCACCAAGATTGAACGCATGGGACTTCGCTGAATCCGAATCATTCCATCCTTCAATAGAGACATCGCTATCGCCTCTCACTCAGAAGGAGAGCAGGATCCACACCACTCACAGTCCATGCTGGCCCTGCGGAAGCCAATGCTGCACCCGCTGTCACCAATAGGGCCGACTTCATGATCGTCCACCAGGGCCAAACCACTTCGAGCAGTTCTGACGGATCGATGCGCACACGGATTTCCGCGAGTCCGACACCTACAGCAGCACCCAAGAGTGCACCCAACAAAGCGATGAGTAATCCCTCAAAGAAAAACTGGCTGAAAATATCTATTCGAGTGGCACCTTCTGCCCGACGCAAACCCACTTCTGCACGTCTACGCCGACCGGTCAGCAACAGTAAATTCGCCAACACGACCAATCCGGTAAGTGCGGAGATGAGGAAGAAAACATCATGAAGAACGAGATATCCATCGAGCTCGGGACTGGCCAGTACAGCCCACGCTGCATTACTGTAAATCAGGGGAGAACAACCACGCCGAATCAAACTCTCTTCTACAAGTGCGCCGATTTCTGTAATACGGGATGGGTTTGTAGAAACGACAGTCCAGTCCACTTCACGGTCAAGCTTCGCAGAGGCGTCTCGATCAATATGAACAGACAACCCTTCGTCAAGCCAAGGAGCAGAATCCGGAGCGACCCCCAACATCTTGAGGACTCCCTCGACCATATCGGAGAATGTGTGATCCTTTCCGAACCCCAACGGATCAACTCCCTTGGGTTTCGCGACGACACCAGAAACGATGAAAGGCGTCGAATCCTCAGAGGACGACTTTAAGCCCACCCTCACGAATCCAAATCTTTGCTGAGAAATCCACAGTTCCTTCCCGATCAAACCCTCTGGAAGCCCCGTCGATCCCAGTAAGACCTCTACAAGATTCTCCTCAACGACCACTTCTGGCGGCTGAGAGCCGCTCTCAAACCAACGACCGACCAACATTTTCAAGGATCGTGCAGCGAGCTCTTCGGCATCTGAATAAAGAACCCAGCCTCGCATCTTCTTCTCGCCATTGAAAAGAGCGTCCGCAGCAGAGATTCCACTCACAAAACTGTCGGGATCCGCCTCAAGGATCTTTTCTCGTAGATCTTTGACGTCCTCGGTTTCGATAGAACGATTCGCCCCGGCGTCAGATTCGATCTGAATCCGGTCGGTACCCAGCTCTGAGGACCTTTCGATCGCAGCAGTTCTAGAACCCTCGAGAATGGCGGCGGGGGCCACCATCAAGGTGACAGACCACAGAATTCCCTGGCAGATCAATAATGTCCGGACCGGATGCCTGAGAAGTTCACTCAGAGCACCTTTTAGGGCACCAAACATACCTTTTTTCCTCTTCAGATTGCTGGATCGGTTTAGGCGGGTCCAAAGTTCGGACACACTTCATAGATTCCTCGGTCGGGTTCTCGCCTCGGCTCTATATTCGGATTATCCTTCGGGGAGGTTCGGAGGCAACCGCACTCGAACATCCCGGTAGGGAATCGTGCACAGTTGAATCAGGAGGTCTGAAATGACCGATATTCGAAGTTTTATTGCTTTTCATGCATCTCGACCCGTCATCGGGTTGTTTTTAGCCCTAGGCCTCGTTGTGACCATGGGCTGCGCAGGATTTGTTCCTGTCGAGGATTCCATCAACGTCGTGGAGCAACATCAACCCGATGATATCCCGGCACCTTTTGGATTCGATCTCGATCCAAACTCTTGGTCATACCTGAAATTTCAGGATGCTCCCCTTCCTATGCGGTCCGTAGAGGTCATTTACTGGGGCGATCGTCCGATAACCGAGATTTCTTCTTGGTACAAACAGCAAATGCCGATTCACGGCTGGGAGTTCGTTTCTGACAGTAACGATGCAGGAGAAACTCAGTTACGTTATTCTAAGAACGATGAGTACGCAGAAGTTCTCGTTCGCAGAATGCCAGATCAAAATGGCGAGTACTACGTAACGAGACTCATCGTCAGGATCGGTGTCGATTCCTGACCAACCCTTAATGGAGTTGAGGAGAATAACACCTTCATGGCAAACAATGGTCCCGGACGCCCAGAGAAAAAAATTCAAAGTACTGATACCGACGAATCCCAAGATCTAGAAAAGACTCTTGAGGATGCAACGTCAGTTGTGGTGGATGCGGCGAAAACCAATTCAACCACCTTGGTAGTCGGAGTCCTTTTCCTTCTCGCATTGATTTCCCTCCCATCACTTTTGGGTCGAATCGAAGAACAAAAGATTCAAAGATGGAATGATCAAATCGATGCGTGCCTCGCTCAGGAAAAAGAACTCGTCTTATCGAACTACCCTGCTCTTCTTGACGAACTTGAAGGAACACCGGTAGAAGCCTACGCATACTCCAGAGTGAGTACCTGGATGTGGAATCAGGACGACGCAGACTTGCGAAATGCAACACTCCAGTTGCTCGAAAATGCGAGTACCAAATTCCCTACCGACATGCTCATCAGTACTCGCATCATGGAATACAGTTCGACCATCGCCTCCAATGCAACATTCACACTTCCGGAACCTCCGGTTGTAGAGGTGATCGAAACTGAAGCGCCTGCTGAGGGCACGGCTGCGCCTGCGGGTGATACGCCTACGCCTGTGGGTGGAGTCTCTGTACCTGCTGATGAAACGGCGGGTGGTAGTGCTGCGACGACTGTGAACGAAGAGCCGAAAATCGACTTCGGAGATTCTGATCCAGCGACAATCCCTCAGAATCCTGCTGATTCCGGGGAAAGCGAACCCAGTGACTCCGGGCAAAGTGACTCCGGGCAAAGCGAACCCAGTGACTCCGGACGCTGAAGAAGCGCTCTCCCCTGAGATCCCCGATTCTCCTCCACCCAGAGAATCGGTGGTATCTCCGGAAGCGGACGGTGATCGACTCGACAGTTGGTTAGCCCATCACAATAAAGACTATTCTCGATCCTCACTTCGAAAACTCATCGAAGTGGGGACCGTTTCCATCAATGGCACCGTCAACAAAAAAGCTTCGCGAAAATTAAGCTCAGGGGACTGTATTATTTTTGCACCCCCTCCTCCCCCGTCATTGACTCCACTTCCTGAAAACATTCCCCTCGATGTTCTCTTTCAAGATGAACATATTCTGATTATTTCCAAGCCGGCAGGCATGATCGTCCATCCTTCTCCCGGAGCTCCACCAGAGGGCACACTGGTGAATGCGTTACTGGGACATGCCGATGATATCTCAACGGTAGGAGAATCTGATCGTCCTGGAATAGTTCACAGGCTAGACCGAGAAACTTCTGGTGTGATGGTGGTCGCAAGAACAAATAACGCGCACAGAGAACTCTCTCGTCAGTTTCATGACCGGGAAGTCTCCAAGGAATACCTCGCTCTTTGCCATGATGTTCCTGAAAAAAAATCGGGTGAAATTGACCTGCCTCTGGCTCGGTCATTTACGGATACAAAAAAATGGACCGTACGCCATGACAGCGATGCCCGTCAGTCCTTCACCGCCTGGAAACTCAAGGCCACCTTTCCAGATTTGAAAAAGCCGGTCTGCTGGTTCCATTGCTTCCCGAGAACAGGGCGAACTCACCAGATTCGCATCCACTTACGAGCGATCGGGCATCCCATTCTTTGTGACTACCTCTATGGCAGAGAACGAAAGCTCGAATTATCCCAACTGGGGAAAAATCAGCCTCATTCTCTTTTGGAGCGGCATGCTCTGCACGCATGGAAACTACACTTGAAACATCCGGTAAATGGCAAATCCATGCGATTCGAAGCCCCGCTACCCTCCGATTTGGAACCCTGGTGGGTCGCTGCCACTCAAGAGGAGATGGACGAAAGCCCATAAATTGACTCCATTATTGGAGCATGTCCCATGGGCTGACGTTGCAGACCCTCAATGTGCCGGATATTCTATTCATTCGATGAGAAATGCCTATTCCAGAGATCTCTTTAAGGAAACCTCCGGGATTCGCAACCAATGGTGACAATTACGACAGCATACCCACGGGAGAATTTCATGAATGAATACATCGAGAGTTTCCAAACTGTGCCTCTATTCAAAGGCTTGGAACCCACTGAAATTCAAAACCTGATGCGCATCTCTGAAGACATTGTCGCTAAAAAGAGCGACACCGTCGTTCTTCAGAATACGCCGGGGGATGGATTCTACATCATCAGTGCCGGTGCTTTTGAAGTCCTCAAGTCGGGGAATCGCAATGAAGTTTTGGGGAGACTTGAGTCTCTCTCTTTCTTTGGAGAGATGTCTCTCATCAGTAACGAAATGCGTTCCGCTACTGTCATGTGCGTAGAGGATGGTCGTCTCAAGAAAATACCTGCAGCCCCCTTCCAGAAACTGCTCGATGAAGGTGACCTCGTGGCCTACAAGGTGATTCGAAATATGGCCACAATTCTCGCACAAAGACTCGCCGCATCTGACAATCGTCTCGTTTCATAGACACGATTTCGGTTTATGTCACGCAAAGGTTCCATTCGTCTGGGTAGCGGACACCTCAAAGGTAAAAGTGTTCAGGTTCTCGAAGGTCTCGCTGTCCGACCCATGAGAACCCGGGTACGAGAGGCTCTCTTCAATCGTCTTCAAAATCAAATCTTATCCGCACGTGTTCTCGATGTTTTTGCAGGTTCGGGAGCGCTAGGAATAGAAGCGATATCTCGTGGTGCACGACAATCGATCTTGATTGAAAAAAATAAAGACGTCTTAGAAATCCTGAAAGCGAACCTTCAGAAACTCGGCGTCGAAGCCCAATGTAAAATCATGGTGAAAGACGCTTACCGACTGCGCCCAAATCCTCCTGGTTCAGGTTTCGATGTGATCCTTCTGGATCCACCCTTCCCCGATTATTCAGGCCCACAATCAAAGCCCTGGACGTTAGCGACACAACTCGCGAGCGGAGCCTGGCTCAATGCCGGTGGACTTCTCATCATGGAATATCCTTCCAGAGAAGAAATAGCGGCGCCCCCCCCGGGGCTTGAGGCCCAGGAAGGACGCCGCTATGGCGATACCAGTCTGATTTTTTGGTCGAAAGCGAAATCGAGTTCCTAGGAATCGTATCCCAGATCAATTTCGTGCGCCTGATTGAGGAAGTTTGCCAACAATGCCACGGTGGCTTCCAGGTCTCCTGAATCGATCGTCTCTACCACTGTGTGTACATATCGACAGGGGACAGAGAGAGTGATGGCAGGCACAGCGGATCCTCCACGTTGAATACCGCCCGCATCTGTTCCACCAGCAGTAAGAATTTCCATCTGGAAAGGGATATCTTGCTCACGGGCAATGTTCCTCATGGCGCGAACCATCTTCGGATTTGAAATACTGGAACTATCGTGAATCTTGATAGCGACCCCTGCACCCAATGCCGAAATTCTTTCGTGCTCTGTCGCCCCAGGAATATCGCATGCAAGAGTCACGTCGATAGCGATTCCACAGTCAGGTTCGATTCTGTGAGAAGCGGTCATTGCCCCTCGCAAACCCACTTCTTCCTGAGTGGTCGCCACTGCGTAGACGGACACATTGTCATTGCTGTATCTCTTCACCGCTTCGATAAGGGTGTAAATCGAAACCCGGTTGTCCAAACTCTTTCCGCTGCATCGACTCCCGTTAACTTCAAAGCTCTGTTTGAGGGTAACAGGATCACCGATCTCTATTCGTGACTGGGCTTCTTCTTTAGTCAAACTGACATCAACAAAGAGCTCAGGTACCGTCGGCATCTTTTTGCGATCCTCGGGGGTCATGATGTGAATCGGCTTGGATCCAATCATCCCCGTAATCTCTTCGCCATTACTGGTGTTGACTGTGACTCGTTTTGCTATCAATGTTTTGGGGTCAAACCCACCCAACGGAGACAGTCTCAAAAATCCACGATCGTCAATGTGCTTGACCACAAAGCCAATCTCATCGAGGTGGCCAGCAAGCATCACCTTGGGACTCCCAGGCTTTCCTTCCTTGATAGCAATACAGTTGCCGATTCCATCGACTTCGATGCGATCGACATAAGCTTCGATTTCCCGACGGAATATCGCACGGATTCGATCTTCAAATCCGGGTGCACCGTGGGCTTCACAGAGTTCTTTTAATAGTTCCATTTCTGCCTCTTTTCGTGATTATTCCAATCGCTGATCCTCACACCGATCCCCCCTTCAGGTCAAGGAAAAGAACCTGGTGGATCTCCATCTTCTCCCCTTAATCGGCTCAGATTGACAGAACCGGCTCTTTCAACAGTGTCAGACAAGAGATCGACCCTCCATCTCTCCGCCACCAAATGATGCTGGCGAGAAAAAGGGTGCGGTCTGGGATGACGAATGATCTGAAAAACGATGGCCACGAGATCCTTGTCAGCCATCTCGATATCCATCACATCACAACGACCAAAATGGGAAGGCTTGAGAGATGTTCCTGCGAGGCGACTCGGATTTGAAAAAAGAAGTTTGAGCTCTTTTTTTGCACGTCGCCTTTGGCCATAACGACCAAGGATTCCAGAGAGAATCCTGAAAAAAGTCACTGACCAGACCTACGTTTTTCGCCGATACGTCGTAAGTCATCTCGCTCTTCGTCAGTGAGGGATTCGACTCCTGAAGTACTGACTTTCCGCAGTAACTCGTCCAATCTCATCTCTTCAGAAAGATCTCGCTCCGGTACTTCAACCTGAGAATCGGATCTCCGGCTCGGATAATATTCTGAAGGCGATCTACTAGTGGAACTTTTCTTTGCTATCGTTTTTTTCAAACCCGAGGTCAAATTTCCCCCGATCACTCCGATCGCAATCAGTGCAAAAATGGCTCCACCGAGGTGTGCCGCATGCCCGATATTACCACCACCGCCATTGGCCTGATCTAGCAGGCCTTTAATGTCAAAAGCCACAAACGCAGCAGCACAAGCCCATGCAGGTACTGGCAATATTCCATAAATGTAAATTTTCACACGGGGATAATAAATCGCAAAAGCAGTCGTCATGGCACAAACCGCACCCGAAGCCCCGAGAGCAGGGATATCAGCGAACCCGAAAAGAGTCATTGAACAATGAAGCAGTGACGAAAAGAGAGCCGCACCGAAGTAAAACATCAAATATTTTCGTCGACCCCAGCGAGCCTCCAGCGGAGCTGAAAAAGAATAGAGAACCAACATGTTAATGAGAAAGTGCCACAGATCTATATGGGAAAAAGCAGCGGTGAGCAGAGTCCAAACACGCAGACTTTCGAGGTTGCTCACGCTTGTCATGAAATTTTGGTACATGAAGAGATTGCGACCCAAAACCTGCCAAGCCACGAAAACGAGGATATTCACGCCTAGCACGAATTGCAGACCTGATACCGATCTCAAAAGCCGGCTTCTGGACGAACTGTCCCTCATATAGTCCCGATCAAAAATTCCCAAGAATCCTCAATTCACTTTCCCATGACCTGTTCGTAAGCATCTTCATGAAATCCAACGAGGAGTGTTTTTCCGACTTTCAGCGTCGGAGCCCTCAGATTTCCACTCGGCCCCATGATTCCCTTGGCAAGATCATCATCCAATGGAGGATCTTTTTTCATATCATGCTCGATGATTTTTTTCCCTCTGGCGACGATCACTTTACTAGCCGCTTGGGCTAACTCCAAAGCCTCCTCTCTTCCGAGACGAACCTTCTTGGCATCCACCAGCTCCTTCGTCTTCACATCATCGCCCAGGAACTCCTGAGCCTTCTTGCACGACGTTCATCCATTACGGTGATACCACCAGTCGATTTTTTTCATCTCTATACTCCTGATCGCTAGCAAATTTGTTCCCAGTCGCGCTCGCCAATATTATGCATCGGTCAGAGGAGGATTCCACAGGAGCTCAGGAAGATCCCCTCCGCGCTGCTCGAATCGCAATCCTCAAGCGGCGAACACCCTCTACAATTCGAGGCCCTGGCCTCCCGAGATAAGATTCAGCAACACAGAATACACTCCGGTCCCTCACGGCTCGCACCTCTGCCCAACCATTCCTCTGAATCACTTTTTCAGGGTTATATTTGGCGGGGTCTACGCCACACCAAGAAATAATCACAACCTCCGGATTATGAGCGAGGACAGATTCCGTCTCCACTTCCATACTATGCCCTGGGGCATCCTTCCACGGATTGACTCCCCCAGCGATGTGAAGCATTTCATTGATCCATGAATGGCGAGCGGGAATAAAAACGGGCTTGGGCCACCACTCAACTAATACCGGAGCGAGTTCCTTGACCGCTTTATCAGTGACCGCAGTATCAGTGAGTGACTCTTCGTGATCTACCGACGAAGTCTCCAGTCCTCTTTGCATCCATTGAATGAGGGCTTCCCCCCTACTGGAAACTCCGAGAGCTTTTGAAATGTCGCGAATATCTCGATAAATGTCTCCGATACATCTGGGATCAGGAGCCATGTATTCCAGCCCCTTCGCCCGGATTTCTTCCACCACTTTTTCATGACCCGGAACTGTAAGGGAAGCCAAGGTGATATCGGGTTGAAGTTCCTCGAGGGCATCCACGTCAATTGAGAGATCCGGTCCCAGACGCGGAAGTTTGGAAACCACCTCTTCGGGATGGTCAGAATGATCATCCACTGCGACAAGAACATGAGACATGCCCAGAGCACAGACGATTTCAGTATTGGAGCAGGTCAAAGAAGCTACGCGCATGTGTACAGGATAACCCCTGAATCTCGACGGGTCAGGCAGTTGTCGAAGTCTGGTTTTGTCGAGGCAATAAGAACCCCATCAATCCACAATGTGCTTCAATCAGAGATTTGCCTTCTGCGCTTTCCAGAACGCTCGCATCGGGATCTGCAATATAGGCCAGTGCCCTCACTTTGCCCTCTGACCTGAGAGGCATGACACATAGACTCTGCATTCCGGATTTATAGAGACACTCCAGAGTTTGGGTTCTGGGCTCATCCACGATCCTTTTCGCGAGGACGCCTTTACCGCTATCCCAGACGTCCTCGACGAGAGACAACGCTATTCGGTCTTTATGACCCTTCAGTGGCTTCCCGGAGGCATCGACTCCGAAGGCTACGTGAACTTCGTCTCCTCTGCGAGTTAAGATCCATCCTTGCTGTCCGCGTATGGCTCGAACCAGGGCAGACAGAGACTTCGGAATAATGACTCTTGGAACAGGTGTCAGTGCGGCTTCTCCGAGAAGAGTGGTCACTCTCATCATTTCGGCAGAAAGGCGTTCCTGCTCACGATGGATGTAAACTGAACTCTCTGAAGCCATTCCTTCTTCGAGATCCTCTAGAACGGTATCAGAGCTGATTTCTTCCGTGAGAACCTCTTTAACTTCGCGTCCACCTTCAAGTCCTGTTCCGACTTGCTGGCTCTCAAGATAGGGAGCCCGTAAATGATTGGGAAGCGACTCAGAGACCGCCTGATGTAATCGATCACACTGCTGATATGACTGACGAGCATCGTCCAGTTTTCTCTGTTCCACCTGAAGCTCAGCAATCTGATTCATAATTCGAATACGAAGATCTAAGTCTGATCTTTCACGGGATCCTTTTTCAACCGCCTCAAACTTCTCAAGGCTTGTCTCTGGATCTTGATTCAACGCCGAGTCGATACAGGCCTCTAGATATTGGATCTCTAGAGATAATCTACGCTGGGAAATATCTTCATTGACATAACGTAGTCGATCCAAAATATCAGTCGCCTGTTGGGTTTTCCCCTGCTCAATATTTAGGTACACCAATTCTAAAAGACATTCAGCGAGCCCTATCCCTTTACCGGATCTCGAATGAACTCCATATGCCCTGAGTAAATCACTTTCCGCAGCATGGAGATCTCCAGTGATCCGTCGTATTTTTCCTCGTATCAAATAGTTTCTCGTACTGAGATATCTCATATTGAGTTGCTGACTGAGTTCTCTCGAGATCTCCACCTTTTCAAGACCTAGAGAAAGATCACCGCAACGCATCAAAGCCTCCGCTTGATGATGCAGTGCAAGAGCCCGACCTGAACGATCACCCGACTCTTCTGTTGATTGGATGACTTGATCAACGATCCCCAGTGCTTCTGCGATCTGCCCATCCGCCAAATATGCACCGCAAAGCGCATTGAGTGATCGGGTGACTCCAGTAGAAGCCTCCAGATCTTCATGAATCTCGAGCGCTTGTCGGTGGAAATCAATCGCTTGCGAAACTTCTCCCCTGGCTTGGGAAGCATGCCCAATGTTGGCCAGGAAAAACGCTTTTTCAGCGCTTGCGTCGTCATCGTCTAATAGAGACAACCCCTCGGCACTGATCTTAAGCGCTCGATCATAATCGCCAGTACAGTATTGAATCCATGCCAAAGAACCTAGGACTCGAAGTTGCTCATTTCCCCTCACTTCTTCATCCAGTCTCATGACGATGTCAGCGGATTCTCTCAACCATCTCAGGGCGGAAGGGTAATCCCCCAAAATCTCATCGATTCTGCCCAGTTTCCTGAGGGCACGCACTCGATACATTTCAAGCTCAACACACCCATCTTCTCGTTCGATCTTCTTCGATTCGATTTCATGAAATGAAGTTTTTGCAAGATCAAGGTCACCGAGCACTATCGCGGCGTCACCCATCTTTTCTCGAATCGCAAATCGTTCCTGATGATGATCATCCGTATCTGTAAGACGACAAAGTGCTTGTTGGTAATGCTCCAGGGCTTTTCCATGAGCATGAACGACTTGCATCGCCTCACCGGCCGCTAGCAAATGCTCTAACGCTTTCTCAGGACAGTCCGATCTCTGGAAGTGATACGAAAGATCTTCCCGAACACCCGAAAGATCCGCGGAATGAAACTCCTCAATCCCCTCGGCAAGAAGTCCGTGCAAGCGTCTTGATTCGGCCGGTGGAATATCACGAATAATGATTTCCTGAAGCTTTGGCTGCAGAATGGCATACGTCGGGCGACCAGAATCTAAACTTCTCGAAACCATTCCCCTCGCGTCGAGTTCACGGAGATCCGATCTCAATGTTTCTTTAAATCCGTTGATGAACTCCAGTAACTTTACAGGGGCAGATTTCCCATGCAGCGCGAGCAACCGCAGAAGACTACGTGGCTTTTCAGCAAGAAGCCTTACTCTTCTATGGAGAACTTGGTGAATACCCGCTGGAAGTTCAACGCGTGATAACTCACCACCTCCGCGAATAGTCCAGCCCTCTGAGTTTCTGTGAATGATGCCTTCTTCTTGCAACACCTTGAGCATCTCGACAAGGAATAGTGGATTGCCTGCGGTTCTTTCCTCAAGTCTGTCAAGAAATGTTGCAGGGATCGCTTCGACCTGTAGAACATGTTGAATCAGTTCTGCGATCTGAGGGCGGCCAAATCTCTTTAATACAAGTTCATCGACAACGCTCTGGTCTCTGTATTTGTCTATAAATTCTTGCAGTGCAGGAGATCTCTGATCGTCATCTCGCATCGTCAACACAACAAGTATTTTACTTTCAGAGTTCGATTTTAAAATTCGCTCCGTAAGCCTATCAAGAAGTGCGACCGTTGGATCGTCAGCCCAATGAAGATTATTGATGACCACCACAGAAGGTTTCTCTCGTGAGGCCAACTCCATAAAGCGGGCGACTTCATCCACAAAGTTTTGAGAAAAGCCCTCGGGACGATCATCGAGATCATCGGAAGAACTTCCAGCTCTCAATCTGGGACAAAGACGTTGGAGCATTTTTCCATGGTTCTTGAATAACTCAGAACCCAAACCAGCAGACAACGACATTTGCTCAAGAATCGTTTTAAATGGCTGATAAGCTTGCTGACCTGACTCTAGGCAATGCCCCGTAAACACGGGCATCTCTCGTAGTTTCAAATGATGAGAAAACTCATCGATCAATCGACTCTTCCCGATGCCAATCTCTCCTGAGACCAGGAGTAGCGGGCGAGATCTGTCAGTTTCATGGGGATCTCCTCCCTCACGAAGAGCAAGGCCTGTATTTCTTTCGACACCATCTCGAAGATATTCCAATTCAAATCTTCTACCAATTAACCTATTACTATGCAGATATGAATTTTGAGTCTCCGCTGTCTCTGCCTGCCAATGTCTTCCTGCTCCAGCACTGACTGCCTGAATTATTTCTCGGGCAGTAGAAAAACGAAGTTCAGGATCTTTTTCAAGCAACTTAATGATGATCTCTACGAGATACTGCGGCTCTCCCGAAAGATCATTGCGAATATCTTCTCTCCATCGACCTTCGATTCTGCCGACAGACACTCCTTCAGCAGAAACAAAGGGCAATCTGCCGCACATGATCTGATAGAGCGAGACGCCAAATGAATAGAGGTCTGCACGTCTATCAGGGGTTCCACCCTCAATGATTTCAGGTGCGACATAGTGCATTGTTCCTTTGATCGCAAAATCAAAAGTGCCGGTTATTTTTTCGGCAAGACCGAAATCGATTAACTTGGCAACTGGTGGCCCTAAACATTTATCAGTCGAGGCATCTTTATTTAGATCTTGGACAACTTTCGAAGAATCTTCTCCGCCAAATTGCCTCGTTCTTGTCACGAGGATATTGTCAGGTTTGATATCGAAATGAACATATCCCTGGGAATGGATGTATTCCAAAGCACGACATATCTGAACGATGACATCGAGGAACTCCGCTTCTTCAAAGGAAGTGGACGCACCCAAAAAATCATCACCTCTGATGAACTCACTCACGATAAACCAGTCGTGACTCTCCTGAACTCGGCCAAAGTCATGGACCCTCGCCAGATTAGGATGAATCAGTCGAGTCAGAGCTTCATATTCAATTTTCGACCATTCTTCGGAGTCCTCAAGGCGTTCTGATCGAAGGACCTTGAGTGCAACCTTGCGGCGTACCCTTGTCAGGTCTTCGCAGAGATACACCGTGCCCATTGCTCCTGCACCTAGTTGGCGAAGGACGCGATATCGACCATTGATACAATCTTCTGAATGGAAGGAACCCATGTTTCCCCAGGAACGGGGCTCCAGGGCATTCGAGATGCCTACCGTTCCAAAGAAGAATACGACAGATCAGGGAATTGGGCCGACAGGGGTCGCTAAAACGCCATTATTCGGCCTCTATCGACCAATATCAGATGTAATGAAAAAAAATGACTTAGCGAACCTGACGGAATGGGTCCTCTTGCTCGATGGCCACCTGGAGAGCATCCACCTTTTTAAACCAAAGCTGAGCAGCGTCTAATATCGCGGATCCCTTTTCAGGATTGTTACGAAACTCGTCCTGAACTCGCTTCAAACTTGATTCCGCTTTACCCAGAACACCCTGGGCCAATTCTTGCCAATAGTTTTTTATGCTGTTGTCGCTGACAGCGCGAGAACGGTCGTAATAATTTTTCGCCCGATCATCCACCCAGTACTGAACTCGGTTCAGAATGATTCCGGCTTCTTGAGTCGTCATCTGAGGTACAAATTTATCGATACTACGATAGACATCTGCTTGCTCGGAATTCATCTCTTTAGATCCACCAAATGGCATTCCAATAAATGACAATACAATAAGTGTCACCACTGGTAATCCCACGAGGCCGCAAACCCCGATCAAGAGGTCTCCCATATCAAGGTCATCCTCTTCTGCCCTGATGACAGGAGGCTTCCCTTCACCTTTTTGAGGTGCAGATCTTGTTGGCTTTTTCGTTGCCAATCTAACTCCTAGTCTTCAGTAAACATGGGAGCAACTTTACTGAGGTCCCCGATGATGGTTTGAATCTTGGAGAAGTCAGAATTATATCCTGAAAACTCTGGCGGAAGAATACCCTCAGGAGTTCTCACCTCTGCGAGCATCTCACGTAACTTTTGCTGTGTACCACTCGAGAAGTCCATAGCCTTTTGCCATTCTCTGGCAAACTTCTTCGAATCATCGTCACTCCGCATTTGAACGACTTTTCTGGCCATAACTTGAGACTGAGATATATCTCTCTGAATGGCCCTATATTCTTTGTCGCTCGTAGTCTCTTCAATGATGATTTTGGCCTCTGTGGGTCTGTTCAAAATGCTATATGCAAAAATGGAGACGGTTGAGATCAACAACACAAGAGTGACGATCACCACAGCAGGATGAGCACCCTTCTTGGCTTTCGGCTTATAAGCCGGACGATCCTCAGATCCGGAATCGGATCGGTCCCTTTGGGGACGACGACGAGCTCTGTTCAAAAGACATTTCCTTCCGAGATTTTTCAGTCGCCCAGAGCCCCGGAGTAATCACTCCAAAGGGCCCTTCCCCGGGACAACTGAATCAATCCGGATGGTAGCCACTCACCCCGCCACGGTCAACTTGACCGATCAGGTGGGGATACAGAGTATTGCCCAACTCTCAGAAGCTGATTTAAGGTGAAATTCACCTTCTCCGGGAAGCAATAGGCGAACTGAGCCTTCATACAGTCGCTCTCCGTGGCTCTCTGCTGAACCCGAAAGAATACAGAGGATCGAACTTCGATCCTCAGGGATGTCCAATTGACCCTCCCATGGTCCCTTCAGCTCAAAAACCTGATAAGGAGAAGCCGCTATTCTGAGCTGCCACCCTCCCTGCGATTCTGGATTCACGGGGATCACATCTGTGGAATCCTGCTCAGGTGGGTCTAACTGTAGAGCCATTTCGAGATGAAGTTCTCTGGGGTTCCCATCCAGTCCCACATTATTTCCGTCATGGATTCTGAATGTGACATCACTGGGCTGCTGGATTTCCGCCAGGACTATTCCCGCACCGATGGAATGCACTGTCCTCGGAGGAATATGAAGTATGTCACCTCTCTTCACAGGGACTTTATTGAGAGCTTCTTCAACACACTCTCCTTTAGCCGCTGCTTCAGATAATTTTTTCATATCCCAGTTCGCAGAGAATCCGACTCTGACAAACGCTTCTGGATTCGCGTCTAAGATGATCCAAGATTCTTCCTTACCCGTAGATCCTAATCCTCTGTATTTTGAAAACGCATCATCGGGATGAACCTGAACGGATAGTTCCGTATTGGCATCGAGAAACTTAAAGAGTAATGGGAACTCTGACTCAGCAGCCTCACCACCCCATGATGGTCCTAAGATTTTTTCGGGTGAGGCTTTTATCAGGTCAGAGAGTAGCAATCCATCGTGCACTCCTGAGTTGATTCTTGAGTGTCGACTGTGATCTCCAACTGTAGAAACAAGCCAAAGTTCTCCCAGAGGAAGAACGGACTCAGCACCGGGAAGCAAATAAGGGAGGAGTTTTTTTCCTCCCCATGGCTTACTCACAGGCACGGGATCCAGCTTGAGAGCCTCCCGCTGAAGAGGGCTCAAGCCGTCTCCAACGTATTCGCTTCGACGACCATGGCCCTTGCTTCCTCTAGCGATCTCTCAGTAGCCCTGTCGCCTCGAAGCATCGAAGCCAGTTCACGAATACGGTCCTCGCCCTCTAGAGATTCTAGGAACGTACTGGTCTTTCCGCCGTCGACCTGTTTGACAACCTTATGTTGCCACATGCCATGACATGCCACCTGGGGAAGATGGGTCACACACAAAACCTGATGACTCTCTCCGATTTGCCTCAGTTTTTGTCCGATAGCGAAACCCATTCGCCCTCCGACATTGCTGTCGATTTCGTCAAAAACAAGAGTTTCCGTACCGGTGACACCGGCCAAAGTTTTCACCAAAGCCAACATCACTCTTGAAAGTTCTCCACCACTCGCGACCTCTGCGAGTGGACGAACAGGCTCCCCGGGATTGGCACTGAAACAAATGCGGAATTGATCTGCACCTTTTTCATCCATCCCATTCCAGTAACGGGTTCCCTCTAGGGGGCTCAACTCGCCTACAATTTTAGCTTTTTCCAAGCCCAAATCTTTTAACTCATCTGAACAATACCGAGTGAGTTGCTGAATAATTTTCACTCGTGCTTCAGTGAGTAATCGAGTGCCCTCTTTTAATTGGTCCACACATCGACTCAACCCCGCATGCAGATCTGGGAGTTCTTCTGAATCTCCAGAAATCTGTTGCTGTTCGTTTCGACATTCAGCCAGATATGACAACAAATCCTCTTCGGGTCGATGATACTTCTCTTCCAATGTCACAATTTGATCGAGCCGACGGCTTTTTTGATCCAGAGCGACGGGATCCATATCCAAATCGGCATCGATGCCAGATAACTCACGCAATGAATCTTCTAATAAACTTCTCGATTGAATACATCCTTCAAGAAGCGCTGCTATTCCTGGATGTAATTGTTCAAAGCCACGGAGATCTCTCTCGGTAGATCCCAAGGAATCCAATACACAGCCGTCTTTATCAAGAATCCTCGTCCTCGCTCCTGCAATAGCAGCAAGAACCCTATCCCGTTCTTCAAGAAGCTCTAACTCTTGCTCTAACGAGGCACGCTGGCCTTTTTTCAGAGAAGCTTGCTCCAATTCTTCAATCACATGTTCCAGAAAAAGAGCTCTGTCTCTTCGTTCCCGGCTACTTTCTTCGAGAGCCTGGATTCGCTTTTCTAGCTCTCTCGCTTCGTTCCAAGCAGAGGCATGAGCCTGACGTTTTTCCAGCAGCCCACCAAACCTGTCGAGTAACTCCAATTGGGTTTCCGATTGCAATAGCGTCAATGCTTGCCCTTGCCCAATCACCTCAATCAGAAAGGGCGCGATTCTTCTCAGAACAGTGGTGGTTGATTCTCGACCATCGATCCGACAACGACTTCTGCCCTCTTTTGCAATTTCCCGCTCAATCAGCAGTTCCCCATCTTCGATAGAGAACCCGAGTTCTTCACTGATTTTTTGGCAGTTTGATTCGGAGAGCTGAAAAATACCACGGACGAATGCTCGAGAGGCTCCCCGTCTTATGACGTCAGTTCGGGTGCGCTCTCCTCGGAGAATCAGCATAGATGCCAGAAGCATCGATTTACCCACTCCAGTTTCACCACTCAACACATGCAGTCCTGAGCCCGGATCAAATTCTATTTTTTCAATCAGGCCGAGGTCTTCCACGGATAGATGAACGAGCATTGGTTTCCCCTTCGTTAGCCGACTCTGCAGCCGGGAGCGACCATTCCATCTGGCCCGAGCAATCGAACGACGCCTTCGTCTTCAACAGCCAAGAGCATACCGCGTGACTCCACACCCCGGATGGTCGCAGGTTCGAGATTCCATACCACGACGATGGTTTTCCCTTTCAGCTCATCGCGGGTGTAGTGCGCTCTGACACCCGCAACGATTTGACGCTTCTCTGTTCCGCCATCTATCGTCAGGAGCCATAGCCGGTCTGCCTTCGGGTGAGGCTCTACTTCCAACACCTTTGCCGTTCTTAACTCTACTTTTGTGAAATCGTCGAAATTGATGGTTGGAATATCGTCTGAGGATACTTCGGCATCTGCGGATTCGTTCATGGGGTTCCCTCTCTGAATTGGATTCTATTAAAAGTCTGAACTGCACTTCTAATACTCAGGGGTTAGAGGTGCAATCACCCGTCCCCATCTGAAAGCAAAACCCGGAAAGCAGAAAACTCCCTGCCGCTGCGCGACGGGGAGTTTTCAACAAGAGTCACAAACTTCGAAATCTAAGGCATATCGTGGTGGTTACCCTCAAATTCCGTCGTTCACTAAGTTCTGAATCATTTCTTTTAACGCTGCGACATGTTCGGGCTTCTGAAGATCAAATCCCTGAATCAGTTCTTCTAGAACTTCAGGATCCTTAGATTCCACAGGGTTCTGGCCGTCAATATCATGAACCTGATCGGAAATCCCATCCGAGTTTTCCTCGAGAGGAATATCGTCTGCGATACGTCCACTGTCTTCGGAGCCTTCCGATTCGACAGGAGCGGTGGATCCATCAGGACCGTCGGGGCCATCAACACTGTCAGGGCCAGAAGGGCCGCCAAGACCAGAAGGGCCATCAGGACTCCCTGGACCCTCAATCTCCCCAGAACCAAAATCGATACTATCCATGCTCATCCATCCCTACTTTCCCTTCGAGACCTGCTAAATAATAACTTCTTCAGGGTGTCCCGATACCCTGATATTGCAGCGCCGGCCTGCCGGAGGCCAAGATCATGGTGAAAGATCCACGCGTACATTCGTCATCGACAGGAACATGAGGGTTCTTTAGCCTTTTTTTCAAAAAAGTCGGACTTCGCTCCTCTTCGAGCCTAACAAGCCACTCCTGTTAACCATAAACCATTTATTTAAAAGGATTTATGGAAAGAGAAACCGATAGCCCGTTCGCTGAATATAAAAAAATCACCTTCTCCGGACCATCCGGAGAAGGTGAAAAATACATGTTCTTCGGTTCATTCGTACAGGACCCGCGTAATGCACGATGAGCCTTCAATGGAAGAACAATCTCTATCTCAATTGTTTCGCTAGAGAACGGGAACACCCAGGCGACTGAGTTCTCTCACCCGGATCCTCATTTTTTGTTCTTCTGAACTCTCCCGATCAGGACTCTTCTTCTTATCGGCCTTCTTGTTGTTGGCCTTCTTGTTATTGGCCTTCTTGTTGTTGGCCTTCTTGTTATTGGCCTTCTTCTTATCGACCTTCTTGTTGTTGGCCTTCTTCTTATCAGCCTTCTTCTTATCAGCCTTCTTCTTATTCGCCTTCTTCTTATTCGCCTTCTTCGGAGAATCGTCCCCGCTCTTATTTAAAAGAACTTCATCGAACTCTCCCTGCCTCATGCCGGACTGCAGCTTCTCGACCATTTCTTTTATGATTTCGAGAGACGGCAACTCTCCGAGATCCATTTCATTCCCATCGATTTCAATCATGACGGATGTCTCGAAGTCGCCGCCCATGAGTTCTGCAATGTCCATATCAAACTCGACATCGCCACCTTCGAACTCGTCGAAATGGTCGACTCCAATCACGATCCCCCCAGGCTCACCCGATGCCCCCTCGAACAACTTGGAAAGATTGGCAATCTTCAGAGGTTCCGTCACCGAAAGCTCAGTATGGAACTCCACATGATTAAAATCACCTGAAGACATCGCAGGGCATTTCAGTTCTTCGCCGCATTCTTCCTCACCGCAGCATTCTTCTTCGCCGCAGCATTCTTCTTCGCCGCATTCTTCCTCACCGCAGCATTCTTCTTCGCCGCATTCTTCTTTACCGCAGCATTCTTCTTCGCATTTATTTTGTTGCATCCAGGCATGGATTTCACCCATGGCTTTCATGTGATGTGCCTGAAGAGGCATCTTCATTCCGGAATGCCCTTCCAAGAAAACAACATGGCCATCCATTCCAGGGATAACCGCATCACCTTCCAGCATCATGTGCTCGAGGAAATTAGGACCTTCGGTCACCCTTCCATGCATACCAGATCTACCGTTGCGCCCTCGTAACATCATGGGAGAAGGCCCCGTACGTCCGAATGAACCTCTCCGATCGATACCGATATGGGTGACTCCCCATTCCGCAGGGGAATCGAAGCGTGTGGAGTCCATTTGTTCTTCAAATCGAGAAGACCGAAGACGACGCTGCATACGTCTTTCCATGGGACGCCTTGTCATTCCCCTGTCATTGCTCCGCCACTCAAAGCGGGCATTCCTTCCACCTTCACGATACTCGTCACGATCCCAATCACGATGCTCTTCACGATTACGATGCTCTTCACGATCCCAATCACGATTCTCTTCACGATCACGATGCTCTTCACGATCACGATGCTCTTCACGATCACGATGCTCTTCACGATCCCAATCACGATTCTCTTCACGATTACGATTCTCTTCACGATTACGATTCTCTTCACGATCACGATGCTCTTCACGATCACGATGCTCTTCACGATCCCAATCACGATTCTCTTCACGATTACGATGCTCTTCACGATCACGATGCTCTTCACGATCCCAATCACGATTCTCTTCATGATTACGATGCTCAACTCGATCACGACCCCGTTCTTCTTCACGACGATCGCGTCTGTCTCGATGCGGTGATCTTGAATCGTCGCCACGAGCTCGATCATCTCGCGAACGCGCCTGATTTCTCCTCAAGCGATCTCCGCGACCGGTTCCATTCTCTTCAAGATCTTGAATGCGCTCCTCTATCACCCTCGCCATATCCATCAAACGCGCCAACTCACCCCGCAAAGCTTCGAGTTCTGGCTCTGCGGCTTCATTTCTTGAACGCCTTCTGTTGGCGGGTCTTCCGGCATCTGAATCCTCATGGTCATCCACTTCTACAGCGGCTTCAGCGGACTTATTTTCATTTGCTGACTCCACTGACAAAGTCTCTTCTGCCAGAACTACACCTGAGGGATGCACATGAATACATGCGGGTAAAAATATTCCAGCGAGCATTAACAAGCTCGCCCTGCGAAGTAGATTTTTCATCGTAACCCTTCAAAGTTATCGAAATTATTTATTAGTTTTTTCATGACTGATTTTTGTTGAGAGAATCACGCATTTCCCTTTACGCATGACTTGAAACTCCAGCGGCTTCAATGGTTGTCGGAATGCACCTGCGAGATGTAAGTTATTTTCAATATCTTGATCGTCTGACTTGAGAAAAATATCCCAAACCTTAAAGCCTAATTTCTGAGCTAAACTATCTTCACGTATCGAACGAATCATGTAGTTCGCATTTTCTATACCTAGAAGATGCGATTTAAGCCCAGGGTGAACCTCTTCTAATTCGAATCCCATCGGCTCCACACGAAGACGTTGGCCATCACTCTGAATATTTAAGACGACCTCTCCATTGAGGATCTCTGTCTGGTGACTCTCTGAAGACCCCCATGAAGTACGACTGCCACTGAAGAAGGTACTTCGAGGTCTACGTGACCTCGAAGTACGCTCTTTAAACATCTCTTCGATCTGAGCAGGCCTTGAGATTCCAAATCGAATGTCCTTTGACAACTCGCGCTGCATTCGCTCCAGTTGCTCGACGGGATCGAAGTCCGCGTCCTCCAATAAACGTTCTATTGTCTTTTCTGGTCTGAGAGAGGGTGTTGTTTTCCCAACATTTCGTGGTCTGACGAGGTCGACAATGTCCACTTTTGATTTACTGAGTTCTCCTTCACCAAACTCTATGGTGACAACTCCTCCTGGACCTACCAAAACTTTCCTCCGCAAGGTTGCGCCGGTACCCGATTCCCGAGTCTCTTCCAGCACAGGGTTATCGAGATTCGAAATTAATTCCTCAGCCTTCGATCGAATTTCTAAATCTTGATTCTTCAGCGCCTTCACCAAATATGGCCTGACAACAGCCCCCTTTTTCAGCAGATTCTGCGCAGCTGATTCTCTCTTTTCCCAAGAATCCGACCCCAAATCATTGATCCAATTCTGGATGGTGGAATCAATTTTTTGAGGGTCAGCCACTGCAACTATCTTCTCTTTCGTGACCTCTGATTTTTCAGATCGAGTCTCTACGGAGTCGGGTGTCTTTTTTTGTGTGTCTGAAACCTGCTGGTCCACGCCATCCTGAAAAATTTGAGAAGCGAAAAAAGTATCCGGAATCCCTAAGAACAGAAGGACTGCAATCATGCAGACAGGGCTCTTTGGGGAAAGAAAGCTCTTCCATTCCATTCCGAGGAGATGGGGAGAGACACTGGGCTCGGGATTCCGGAAATTCAGCAAACTCATTCACTTCTCTCTTTCAAGACTTCAGAAGAACTGACGATCAGCGGAGCCTTCAACGGGCTCACACCTCACACCCTTCTAATTTTCACGTCTCCAACCGGTAATAGCAAAGTGTGGGCCAATTTATCTATCGCGACCAAACCCTGCACCTTCAACTCGCAAGTTGTTAGAAAATATAGACTTAGATATATCAGAATATTATTCCCCTGAACTCAGCGCAAAAAAAAAGAGGAGGATTTGGGGCATCGCCCCCAAATCCTCCTCTGATTTACCTCAAATAAGGTTTCTGTTTCGGGATACTCCGTCAGTCTCCCAACTCAATTTCAAGAAACTCTGTGGTTCCTGCAGGAAGGAAGACTTCGAAAGTGGGCGCGTCATTCAGTGAAATTTTTCGCTGCGTTGTTCCGAAGCTTGTCACTCTCACCGTATAGGTTCCTGTGGGTAGCCCAGGGAAAGTAAAGAAACCTTTCCTGTCTGTCTGAGTTCTAGCATCGGTTCCTTTGACTCCTCCTGAGAGAAGCACCTGAACGCCAGGTACAGAATCGCCATTCGTTTCGAAAAGGCGGCCTTCGATGATGCCACCCGTACCAATGGCCACGATCAAATCTGAAGTCCCACTCAAAACATCCGTGACGACCTCTGTAATATAAGCGCGATGCTCAACCTTCAAATCTACTTGAGGGACAGATAATCCAATGAATTCAAAGTATCCATCTGGCCCTGTCATGATCTGATCTTTACGCGGTGAGGATCCGGTTCGAATTGTACTGGTTAAGAAATTTCGAGTTCCCCCGATAACAGTCACCTTTGCACCGGCAACAGGCTGATTGGAATTCGAATCGATAATCTGGCCAAGAACACGACCGCCCTGACCGAGACGTATCGTCTGTACATCAAACCAATCATTTGAGCGAATCACGACATCATCAATCGTCGCCTGAGCAAAACCCGGAGCCCCAATGATCACTGAGTATCTTCCGGGAGCGAGGCCATCAAACTGGAAAAAGCCATCTTCAGGTTGGAATGTCCTCGCGGGTACCTTTGTGGTCGGCTTATCACCCACAATGATGCGTGGCGAAACGCTAAAGGCTCGCAGCGGACTTCCATCCTCTTGCAAGACCGTTCCTCGAAGTCCACCGAGTGCTTCTAGTTGAACGATAATTTCGTCACCATTGACCGGAACCTCAAACAGACGAATCTCTGCAAAACCATTCTTTTCCACAGCGAGGTCTACAGGAAACTGCCCGAGATTATCGAAACTGAATCGGCCCGTGAGATCAGAACTCTTTGAAATTTTCCGAAGACCATCACTGGTATCGATTGCGACGACTCTTGCGCCCTCAATAGGATTACCTGAAAAGTCTGTGACAAGCCCGGCAAGTACAGCCCCTTGAGTCAATCTCAATTCAATGTTGGCAGTGTTCATGCCCTCTTCAACGATGATTTCACTTTTCTCAACTGTTAAGAAGCCATTCATTGCACAGATTAAATTGTGATATCCAGACGGCAAACTCTTGATGGAAAACTGTCCTGCTGCATCTGAGACTGTTTTGTTGGGCAAGGACTCAGGATTTACATCTCCCAGCCATTCATCTCTAACCGCAACAATTGCGCCTTCGAGAGGAACCCCCGATTCGTCTACCACAATGCCGCTAATAGCACCCCCGACCTTCATTGTCAGGGTGACATTCGTGAGCGATCCTCCGGCCATAAGATCAAAGGTCTCTGATTGGGTCGTCAAGAATTGTGCATGAGTTCCCTCAACGAACATTTCTGTTCCAGGGGAAACCTCAACAACTTCGAACGAGCCATCTGCCTGACTCATCACCGGAGGCGCAGCGTTAACCACGACCGGATTTTGTTCCGAATGCATTTTTCGTGCACTCACGGAGACCCCTTGTAACGGGCTTCCATTGGCATCTAGGACGATCCCTGTCACCACACCATTTCGCTCTAAGTAAAAGTTCTGCCCCGTAGTTTCGACGCCCTCAGCAACACTGGCTTCAACATTTCCGGAGCGCATGTATCCAGGGGCATCCACATTCAAATATGCGACAGGGCGACGCTGCTCAGTCACTCCTCGAACGTAAAATGTTCCTGAGGAATCTGTAACTGCTGATTTCTTCACATCTGCCACATCATTTACAGTAATCACAGCCCCAGCAATCGGCTCAGAAGTCTCTACGTCGAATACTCCACCACTAATGGCAGCGCCTTGACTTAACTGAATACTCAAAGGCTCTGCTGAAGGGCGAATCCGCAACTGCTGATGGGTCGCATAATCTTCGAAGCTGACGACGAGTCTGTAGTCCAATTCATCCAACGTATCAAAACGAAAGGCTCCATTAGCATCCGTTTCAATTCCAGCATCTGTCAACTCGATAGGTGAACCTTCAGTTCTTGTACCCATCGGGTTGATCTTGCAACGAGCACCTTCGAGGGCATTACCGTCCGGGTCGTAAACTGTTCCTTCAATGACTTGCCCTGGAATCAACACCACGTCGACTTGCTCAGATCCACCTGAGACAACTGACAATTTCTCAAACTGACGAGGCTGATATCCATTGGCCTGGATCACCAATCGGAATTCGGAACCACCACCGAGCTCATTGAACTCGAATTGACCACCGCCGTCGGTGTTCCTAAAAGCCAGAGGCGGGAACGCTCTTTCCTGAATAATTTCAATGATGTCCATCGTGCCCGTCTGACGATAGATCTGAACAAGAGCATCGCTAACGGGAACCCCTCCCGGATCTGAAACCACTCCTGATAGGATTCCGCCCAGTTCGAGCATGAAATCCACACCTTCGCTACCGGCAGAGATGTATCTCTTCTCTGCAGGAGAGAATTCCGAAACAACGGTCTGTAGTCGGTAACTCAAGTTTTCAAGTCCCAAGATCTGGTAACGACCAGATTCATCGGAGACTGCAACGACTCCATTTTCCTGCTGCATTTCTTCCAAATTCAAGAGCACCTGCAAGCGTGTTTGAAGAGGAGCATCTTGCTCGACACGTTCCTTGAACGCGGCGACCTGCACACCGGGAATTGGATTGCCAGTCGGATCCAATATTGTTCCACTGATGCTCAATCCTGAGGAAAGTACCAGTACGACTTCCGTGGAATCAATACTGCTATCTCCGGTCAAGGTGAGCTCTTGGCGTCCACCCTGATACCCAGAAAGAGACGCCTGAAAACGGAGTCGACCCGGACTCAAGTCTGTGAATGAAAATCGGCCATCTGTTCCGGTCCTTGTCTCATTCAATTTGGAGAGACCCATACCGTCGCCTCCCCGAAAATTCGAGACGATCACTTCCGCGAGCGGAAGAGGCGTTCCATTTACATCCTGAACAACACCACTCACCGACACCTTTTGCTTTGGGCGATCCGGTAACTTGGTATTGGTAGATTTTGGCTGACCAAGATCTTCAACAACTACATTTCGTGAAGACCCACCCTGAGGCAGAGGATCAGAGTCGGTAAGGAATGTCATTAAGACGAATCCGATTCCGACGATCAACAGGGTGATCACACCAGCTTTTATTGCCGCATTCATGCTGTTTCTCCTTCGCAGATTCACTCTTATAAAGTGACTGCTCTATTCATTCAGGGACTCATTCCGAGCGAACCTAAGAGTCCCGTATTTATACTCTATTCAGTAAGTTTCATCCGACTACCAGAGCCGTTTGAATCAGAAAATTTATTCACTTTTCGCACTTTGACCTTCTGGGTTTTCTTTCAGTCGATATTTCCGGATACGGTATTGAAGCGTTTTGTAGGTGATTCCTAACATCTTCGCAGCCGGCTCCAATTTCCCGTCTGAGCGCATGAGAGCTTGCTCAATGAGGTTTTTCTCAAGATCTTCGAGAACGATCCCCTCGGAGGGCAGATTAAAAACGGAATCAAGGCCGAGCTCTAAACTCTCTGACTCACCCCGTAATCCTGGAGGTAAAAGATCTTCTCCAAGCAGTGAGCCTTCGCCCAAAACCATCATTCTTTCGAGACAATTCTCCAGTTCTCTCACATTACCGGGCCAAGAATGCCCATCGAAAATCTCCATCACCTCACCGGTGATGCCTTTAAATTCACGATCATGCCTCAATCCACCTTTGAGAAGAAAGTGCTCCACCATGAGCGGAATGTCTTCTTTGCGATTCCTGAGAGGAGGAATCTCAAGCACGACAACATTCAATCTGAAAAACAAATCTTCCCTAAACTCCCCTGCCTCAACGGCCTGCCGGAGATCTCTCCCAGTCGCTGCAACGATACGGCCGCCGAACGGGATGACTTCGGAAGAACCGACTCTGGAAAACTCAAGCTCCTGAAGAGACCTCAATAGTTTTGGCTGTAATTCCAAATCCATTGCGCCAATCTCATCCAAAAAGAGAGTTCCCTCACCCACATCTTCAAATCTTCCTGATCGTCTCGAAGACGCGCCGGTGAAAACACCCTTTTCGTGTCCGTACAATTCACTTTCGATAAGATTCGGGGGGATAGCAGCGCAGTTGATGGCGACAAAAGGATCATCCTTGCGAGGACTTAAATCATGAATAGCCTTGGCAACGAGTTCTTTCCCCGTGCCACTTTCACCACGAATAAGGCATGTCGCACCTGTTGCTGATACTCGCTCAATTCTTTCAAAGAGTTGAACCATTCCAGGATGCTTCCCAATGATTCCACTAAATCCAAACTCTTTTGAAATCATGGACCGAAGTCGTTTGTTCTCATGAGCGAGTCGAGACTTTTCAACAGCAGACTCGATCGTCAGCATAGTCTTTTCAAAATCGAGAGGCTTTTCCAAAAATGCAAACGCCCTCGCTCCACCAGATTGGAACGCAACTTCACTACTGGCGAATGCTGTTACCAGAATGACTTCACACTTAGGGTCCTGATTGCGGACCTTGAGGAGAAGTTCTAAGCCTTCTTTATCGGTGGGCATTCGCAAATCGGTGACAACCAGATTAAACGGCTTATCCGATCGGCTCGCTGTCTCAAAAAGTGATAGAGCAGCGGGCAAACTGGCTGCACCAGAAACCTCATAGCCTGACTTAAGGAGGGAGGAAACAAGAATCTCCCTCTGCGGACGTTCGTCATCTGCAACCAGAATACGGCCTTTAAATTCCATCATGCGTCCTTCTCCACTGAAACAGGGAGATGGAATCGGACTTCTGTTCCAACACCTCGCTCTGAGGTGATCGTCAGTTTTCCTCCGTACCTTTCAGTCACCCTTCTAGCAATAGAGAGACCTAAGCCTGTCCCACCCTTGCGACGAGTGACATAAGGTAAAAGAACCTGACTTAAATCTTCTTCTTTTATACCGGGACCCGTATCGGAAAACTTCAAGACGATCCAATGGCTATCAGATTTTGCTTCGATATTCAGTTTTCCACCGTTGGCCTCCATCGCTTGGAGTGCATTCATTGCGACATTCAGCAATGCGCTTTTTGCCTCCACTTTATTCCAGCGAGTTAAGGATAAATTCGAATCCACAGCGCTCTTGATTTCAACATTTCTGGAAAGCGATTCGCTCTCCAGCAATCTCAATAAATCCTCAACGAGATCGGAGACATTGACGATCTCTGACTGCTGGGAACTTGGCTGAGCTAATTGAAGGAAGTCTGAAACGATGTTGTTCAAACGTTCAATTTCATCTTTTACATCCTTGGTAAAGTTCAAAAATTCTTCTCGCTCTGCTGCTTCTTCGGGCTTGAACTCATGGCGAATTCGCCCCACTAGAAGAGAAATAGCGCTAAGCGGATTTCGAATGTCATGTGCAACACCCGCAGCAAGGTCACCCATCGTCTGGACCCTTTCGCGATGCTCCAGCCCTTTTTCGAGTTCCCTTGCCCGACCGATTTGCTGAACCATGTCATTGAATTGGGTATTGATCAGAGCAAACTCTGAATCTTGCGTATGGGGCAATCGAACCTCAAGATCACCTGAAGCGACGCCTTGCATGCCTTTTACGACTTCACTCACAGGCTTCATTAGGTGACTACCAAGAAGCCATGCGAGAATCAGGCCCATAAGAAAAATTGTCACCGTCGCTTGTAGATTCATTTTATTTGTTTCTTCGACGACAAGATCCAAACGACTCAGATACGAATCCAGATCGATACTGAGCTGTGGATATTCCGTCGAAACAACTTTGGCTTCCTGCAGCCTCGCTTTATTCCCTGAATAGGTTTGAGAGTCCACGCCTTCAATCGGGAGAACAATCGCTGCTGAAATCTTCTCTCTGAGGGAATCTTCGGATTGCGCTTCAGGCGCAGCCATGCTGCGAGGAAGAAGATTAGGAAAATCAGGATCTCTCCACACGTAGAGTCCGGGGATGCGAAATCGCGCCGATCTTACACTTTTAAGAACAGCATCTCTTTTCCCAGTTTCTTCTGCCAAACTCCCTGGACCCTCATTACGACGACCCTCATGGCGACGATCCTCATTACGACGACCCTCATGGCGACGATCCTCATTACGACGACCCTCATGGCGACTATCCTCATGGCGACTATCTGGATCCCCGAAGCTCAATGATAAACCAAGTGCATGAGCCATCTCTTGGATCCCATTTGAATTTGGTAAATCAGGCTGCGTCTTTGTCATCAATGAAAATAGTAGATCTTGGATGCTGAGCTCAAACTGTACGCGAGAATTCGCTTGCTGCTGAATCTCCATCAAAGACTGCATATCCAGCCTTAGACTTTTCACGGGCTCTTCAGATTGAGACGAATTCCAAAAGGAAAGCTCAATCTCTTGATTAATTGGCGTGTCATAGATTACTGGCGTGTCATAGAACCTTGACGACTGGGAACTTGACGACTGGGAACTGGACGACTGGGAACTGGACGACTGAAGACTAGACGAATTGTAAAAAGCGTTGATCAATTTCTCAGTGGCTTCATCTGCAAGTTCTATCGCGATAGTTTCCGCTTCCTGGAAAATATGGTCGGCACCCTTCTCCATCACCACTGATTGGACCGCGAGAGTCCCAGCCATCAAGACTCCTAATAAAAGGAGTAACTTGACTCGAAGATTCCAGATTCCAAGCACGTTGACCAAAACGGTCCATCCTCTCGAAGCAGGAATCCACGGTGGATTCCCAGTGACGGGTCGGCGTCAATATCTGTGCAAATGATGTTCCCGCTTCATTCGACTTCATGGAAAACAACTTCAGCCGTCCATGATCACATAAGTTATTCATTTTAAACGACTTAAGATGCTCCATGTTTAGCGAACACACTCACAACTACTGAACCATACCCCATATGGGGCCTCATATGCGGTTCAAATGTATCCATTTGATACACATGAGTGACCTGTGAATTGCTCTCTTTTCGCCAACAGCAGAACGTGCGAGCATTCCGCTTTCCGTTCCATGACGACAAAATGCACGGTTCCTGACCTGAGAAACGAAAGAAATCCCATGTCACTGATATCCCTAATGGCTCTCCTTCCGCTCACGTTGATGACACTTCCAGATGACCAGGCTCCATCGAAAGTGGATTGGTCTGCAGCTCAACAAGAGGCGATCGAATTCCTTATCGATGCCCAAGAAAATGTCACCACAACTGAGGGGGGTACCGAGATCTCGACTGGAGAATGGCCTTACGAAGGTGTGTACCGTGAACGAGGACAAATCCCTCCGGGATATCGGGTGGGCGGTACCGCAATAGTGATGCGATCGATTCTGGAAACACAGTCTGAACAATTATCAAAACTCAAAAAGTCCCCCCCTCTCATTCCGGCTTTGGAGAGAGGGCTCCGTTTCCTTCTCAAGGAATCTGTCCAAGCACCACGAATGGGCGTGGGCTTTAATGGTCGATACGACGTTCGTGACTGGGGGCACATCGAAGCTCTCGAAACCTTGCTACGAATGCAACAACTCGACCGAGTCCCCACAGATCTGGAGACTCCTGTAAAAAATCTCATTACAACATTGATCAAGACGTTGGAAGAGAATGAGATTAAGGGTGGTGGCTGGAATTACTCACGATCCAGAAGAGGAGCCAGCCCCGCTTCTCCATTCATGACCGCACCTGCAGTGCTCGCTTTATTCAGAGCTCGAGAATTGGGCTACGACATCGATACAGGGATCATCGAACGCGCACTGGATACCATCGAAAATGCACGACTCGAAAGCGGAGCCGTTCAATACTCCACAAATCCAGAACGTGCCACAGGTGAAGGTTTCGAGGCACTCGAAGGTGCATGTGCACGCATGGCGGTGAGCGAATTGGCCCTCTCACTTGGAGGCCGGTCCAGTCTTGATCGCGTCAGGTTTTCCGTAAAATCATTCTTTGATCATTGGAAGTGGCTAGAGCGAAGAAGGGCGCAAACAGGAACACATAACCCACCCTTCTACATCGCACCCTATTACTTCTTTTACGGGCACCTTCACGTAGCGAGAGCCATTGAGCTACTGCCAAAAGAAGAGCAAGAAAAGGCACGGCTGCAACTTCTCAAATTGCTGTGGCAAGTCCGAGACCCTGAAGGAACCTGGAATGATCGAGTCTTTCCCCGAAGCGCTTGCTACGGCACTGCGATGACTCTTCTCGCTCTGAAATCTCCAGCAACCCCTCTTCCCGCCGAGTTCAAGCCGGTCGAAATCAAGAAGCCTCTACCGAAGCCCAAAGAAGAGAATGAAAAAGCGGAGAATGAAAAAGCGGAGAAATCAGAACCCGTTTCACTTTGAACCGGGTGCAAACCTCTATTAGAAAATCTTACCGGGATTGAGAATCCCTTTGGGATCAAAGACTTTCTTGATGGAGCGCATCAGGTCGAGTGTTGTTTCTGGAAAGACCACATCCATATAAGGGCGTTGAACGACCCCGATTCCATGTTCACCTGAAATTGTTCCTCCTAATTCGTGAACTCGAATAAAAATTTCCCGAATAGCATTTGATAAACCTTTCTCCCAGAACTCTTCTGAAAGTTCACCTCTGATAATATTGACATGCAAATTCCCGTCACCAGCATGCCCGTAACAAACCGACTGGAAGCCATATCTACGACCCACTTCCTTAACAGTCCTGAGCAACTCAGGTAACTGATATCGGGGAACCACTGTATCTTCTTCCTTATATACGGACTGGGCTTTAACCGCTTCACTCACCTTTCGGCGAAGAGACCAGAGGCCATCTTTTTGTGCTGTAGAATCAGCAAACAAAACTTCATCCGTCTCAAATTCCTCAAGAACTGCGACGATGCTTTCACACTCTTGCATGATCACAGCGGCATCGTTTCCATCGACCTCAATCAAGAGATGAGCCTCATGGTTATCTTCAACTTTTATGGTGAAATCCTGAGTAAATTCCTGGGCCCATACCAAGGCATCCCGCTCCATAAATTCGAGTCCACTCGGCGTTATCCCCGCTCTGAAAATAGCAGCAACAGCCTCACAAGCTTGCTCTGCTGAGAAAAAGGGCACCAGCAACAATGCATCATGGGTCGGATGGGGAATCAATTTCAGAACGATTTTTGTCACGACAGCCAAAGTACCCTCTGAGCCAACAATCAGTTGGGTAAGGTTGTATCCCGTTGCATTTTTCAAAACATTGGCACCCGTCCAAATGACCTCGCCATTTGGAAGTACCACTTCGAGATTCAGAACATAATCAAGTGTCACGCCATACTTGACCGCCTTTGGGCCTCCTGAATTTTCAGCAACATTCCCACCAATAAAACAACTTCCCTTACTCGCCGGATCAGGTGGATAGAAGAGGCCTTTTTCCCGAACCGCTTCCTGAAGAACCTGAGTGATGACACCCGGCTCAGTGGTCACCTGATGGTTTTTTTCATCGATATCCAGAATGCTATGAAATCGTTCCATAGAGAGAAGCACTCCTCCCTTGATGGGTAGCGCTCCACCACTAAGCCCGGTTCTAGCCCCACTAGGGGTCACGGGAATTTCATGCTGGTTGCAATATTTCATTATTCCTGAGACCTCTTCAGTAGTCTCAGGCTTCAACACCAATTGTGGAGGAAAACAAAGGTCTTCAGTTTCGTCACTGCCATACCGTTGTAAATCCGGTTCTGCAGTGAGGCACCGATCCTTAAAGAGATCTTTAAAATAATGAATGTGATCGGAAAAAGTCATACTTAGTAATTTCTCCGTCTGAAGCCGATCAACCTTCGATTAACTGTTCTCTCAGTCTTCGAACGAAGAGCCCCACATCCGTCACGATACCAATCGCCTGAGCGGAGCCCCTGTCTGCAAGTTTAGTAGCGACGGCGGGATGGATATCCACGCAAACGAGAGGAACCTCTCCAGAGAGCATATTCCCGACTCCAATCCCATGAAGCATCGTCGACAGGATAATCACCAGGCCAGCACCTTTGAGTTGCTCTGCATATTGATCTTGAGCTTTGAAAAGATCCATCTCTGTATCTGGGAGAGGTCCATCATCCCGAATCGATCCCGCTAGGACATAGGGAATATTGTTTTCTACAAGGGAGTGCATTAAGCCGCTCTCAAGATCACCGGCCTGAACTGCAGCAGGGATGGAACCGTGAGCCCGGACTTTATTGATGGCTCGCATATGGTGCGAATGCCCATGAGGCATCACTCGACCATCTTCGACTGAAACTCCGAGGCTCGTGCCTAACCATTGCGCTTCAATATCGTGGACAGCCAAAGCATTTCCACTGAGGACAGAATCAACCCAGCCCGCTCTCACCAACAACTCTAACTCTCTCGATGCTCCCGTATGAACGATAACAGGCCCGGGAACCCAGACTATTTTCTGTCCTTTATCTCGAGCCTTTCGAGCAAGATCGACCACTCTTTTAGTTTGGACTTCAGCTCTTCTCTCAGAAGAGACATCGTTTGCCATAAATGCAAATTCATGGCTCTCCTCACGAGAACTATCATGAACGAGGCGAACCCCCATAAATCCTGTCAGAATGGGAGATCCCTCTTTGATATCTCTCAATTTGATGCAGACCGGATTTGAATTCTTCAGAGTAAGGCACCCATCCATTCGCTGATCCAGTACATCCGTCCACTCGCCATCCAGCCATACCTGAGTTTTGTGGTGAGTCGTACTATAAAAGCTCTCGGGAGCGACTCCGTCCGCTGGAGCAGACTGCCACTCAGGATCCTGAACATGATCTTGTTCGAATCCTAGAGCCAGCAGTTCCTCGATCGTCTTCTGATCAGCGCGAACACCGAGATGAAGTTCGGTCTCTGTAAGCCTTAAGACTTCAAAAGACTCCCCCTCGGTGAGCAGAGACTCGGAAAAAAGATCCCGGACTCGCTCCAACAGGGCTCTGGAGTCTTCATCTGCAATAGAACGAAGTATGTTTTCGAATTTTTCGGTCATCGTGAGACTATCCCTGCAAGTAAGATCCCGGTCAGATCACTTTCAATTCGGGGGAGCTCCCCGATTCCTGGCCCTCAGATGGGTTAGGATACCACGAGCAGCCTATGGGGTGGATCTTGCAGCCGCCGAAATTCGTAGGATACAAAGATTCCGGGTTCTCTTTTTGAGAACTCGGCCAGCCAGAAGAGAGGAGATTCAATAAATGCGAAATAAACTGCTATTCTCCTCTTCAGACCACTCCGGAGGGGAACTCTCCGCCGGTGACACTCAGCCGATGCAAACACCCCGATTTGATAAAATCGGCAACTTCCTGATCGAAGAAAAAATTGGTGAGGGCGGCATGGGAATCGTATACCGAGCCCACGACCCCACTCTGCAAAGAACTGTAGCGATCAAGAAGGTTCATCCTCGGCTGAAAGACCATCAAGACATCAGGGACAAATTTTTGGCCGAAGCCAGAGCCATCGCCGCGGTCAACCATCCCAACATCGGTCAGATCCATGCCATCCATGGAGAAGAAGATCTTCCCTACTTTGTCATGGAATTCTTAGAGGGTCCCAGCTACGAGCAGATTCAAGCTCGGGATGGAAAACTGGACACACTGGAGATATTGAAAGTCGCACTGTCTGCAACAAGCGCGCTTCAAGAGGCTCGTCAAAAAGGAATCATCCACAGAGACGTCAAACCTTCGAACCTTCTATTGGACTCCCATGGTGTGATTAAACTCGTCGACTTTGGCTTAGCCGGCTCCATTGAGGAATCGAACGAAAATGATGCCGAGGTCGCAGGAACTCCTCAGTACTGCTCTCCAGAACAGGTCCAGGGTTTCCAAATGGATGAGCGATCGGACATCTATAGCCTCGGAGCGACTCTTTATCATCTTCTGACCGGGAGACCTCCGTTCGAACGAGAAACTCGAATGGAATTACTCATTGCGCATGTTAATGCAGGAATTGCAGCGCCCTCGACCCTGATGACACAGGTCGATCCGGAACTCGAACATCTCATCCTTCGAATGTTGATGAAATTACCCGAGGATAGGCCCCAAAATTACAAAGAGTTAAATCGGGAGCTTCAAGCGCTCGATAGACGATTAAATCCTGATCGTCAAAGAATCACTAAAACTTCAATCCTTTCTACTGTGGTAACAAGCATGTTCTTAGTCACGATTTCTGTAGCACTTTTTGCTCCAGATAGTTTCGATAGAGTGCTCGGACGAAATCCTGAAACAGAAATGGTGAACGAGTCCCTCTCTAGCTGGCTAAAAACAAACGATCAAAAAGACCAACTCGTTTTCGATTTTTCTCAGGGATCGGCGCAACTATCACGGTTTTTCCAAAATCAGGAACTCGAGTCTTCTCCCGGTGGACGAAAAATCATCAGCCCTGTCATCAAGGATGGTCAACTCAGATGGGCAAATGATCCAAGGCCCATATCATTCCCATACATGCAGGAATTAGACCTTTGGCATATCAAAGGCCTAAGAGTTCTGGGAAGACCTGATCTGGAATTGAGAGTGGCTGAAGACCCTGATAATCCAGGATCTCGCTGGCGTATAGGACTCTCCGTGGGCCTTGCACGACCGCCACAAATTGAAATTTTGAAAGACGGAACACCGATACAAGTTGAAATAGAATCCCATAAGGTGACTGCTCCTGTGAGAGAAGGCGTCGACCTCGAATTGATACTCGAGAAGTTGCCCCTTCAAGAGATAAATAGAGTTCAATACAGACTCATTGTGCAACCCTTGGGAACTCAAGACCCTCCCTCATTAGCAACCATCTTCAGCATACCTGCCGGATCTATCCCTTCAGGAGCTCCACAATTGAGATGTGAAGGCGACATCACAGGCTGGAATACAAAGATTAATTTCATGAAGTTATCTGGGAAGCTGGATAGAGACCGGATTCTCAGAGATGGGTCCAGTCGGAGTAGCCCATGATGACACGCATTCATACAACTACGCAAAACTCACCGTCTCTTCGGTTTGATGTCTCTAACGAGAAAGCACGACAAGGCGGAATCGTCATCGGTCGTGATCCTGGTTCAGATATTCAAATTCCTGATCCTGCTGCTAGCCGATTTCATGCCCGACTAGACTTGAGCGAATCAGGTTGGAAGATCACTGACCTCGACTCCTCTAATGGTACCTTCGTAGATGGTGATCCCGTGAAGAATCAAACTCTTCATCACGGACAAAGCATCGGAATCGGCGATACCAATATCTTTGTAGAAACTGCGATATCGACGCTTTCAGAAAACCTGGACCGTACACAGGTCATTCACAAAACGCCGAACATCCCGGGTTCTCTAGACGCTTCAAAAGTAGGCAACATCCTTCATGCACTGCACCAGGCCACACCGTTCTTGGGCGCAGGATATAGTCAGTTTGAGAAGTTGGAAAAAGGCCTTCAATCGATTGTAACCGGCTTGGAATCTGATCGTGGAGCCATCTTGATGTTGGCCAATGACGAATGGATTTGTAAAAGTGCGTGGTCAAGAAGTGGGCATCCCCTTCAGGGATTTGTCCTGAGCCAAACGATTCTCAGCGAAATACTTCAAGCCAGAAGAGCTGTTCTTTCTCGAGATACTTCTATCGATCCTAGGTTCGAAGACAAACGAAGTGTTGCAGGAGATGAAATAAGAAGTGTTATCGCCGCTCCTATTTTTGTTGAGGAGACTCTGGGCGGAATATTCTACATCGACCGAATTGATGGAGACTCTCATCCATTTGGCGAAGCAGAACTCTGGGCTACAGGTATTGCAGCCTCAGCCATCGGCGCCGGCCTATCGTTGAATGAAGAAATCATCGAACTGAACCAAGAGAAGCATGGCCTGGTGAAATCCGTCTTGGATACACATCCCATCATTGGATCTTCTGAAGGTATTAATCTTGTCCGAAATTTCATAAAGAAAGTCGCCCCGACTAACGGAACCGTGCTCATTCGGGGTGAGACAGGAACCGGAAAAGAACTCGTCTCTCGAGGGTTGCACTATCAGAGCCCTCGCGCAGCATCGCCGTTCATTACGATCAACTGTGCAGCCATTCCCCAGCACCTGATCGAAAGTGAACTTTTTGGTCATGAAAAAGGATCTTTCACCGGTGCAGACTCTCTCAAATTGGGCAAGTTTGAAGCAGCACAGGGCGGAACTATCTTTCTAGACGAAATCGGGGAACTACCCGAAGCTGCGCAAGCAAAAATGTTGCGACTACTAGAGACTCGTTGCTTCGAACGCATTGGAAGTAATACCTCCATCGAAGTCGACATTCGCATCATCGCGGCAACTCATCGTGACTTGCGCCTTGAAGTCGAAAATTCAAACTTTCGTGAAGACCTTTTTTTCCGGCTTGCAGTGCTCGAAGTGCTAGTTCCTCCTCTTCGTGATCGAGAAGACGATATCGACCTACTGACAGATCACTTCCTCGACGAATTTACGGGCAGAGAAAAAGTGCGGAGAACTCTCACGCCCGCTGCCCGAGAACTCCTTCGTTCACATGCTTGGCCCGGCAATATCCGCGAACTGAGAAATGCCCTCGAAAGTGCTGTTATTCTCTCAGAGAATCCAGTGATAGACGCTTTCGACCTACCTATATCGTCGCTTCAACATGGAAAATCGAAGAGTTCGAATGCGGAAGAATGGCAACCGTTACCTCTCAAAGAAGTCGAAGAAATTCACCTTCTAAGAACTCTCAAGTACGTGAATGGGAACAAGAAGAAAGCCGCCGAGTTATTGGGGATTGAAAGATCTACCCTCTACGCGAGGCTTCGTAATGCGGAAAAAAAACCGGAGTAGAACCGGTCGCTGATAAGGATCTATTGCAGTGAACGCTCTCACAATTTGTGTCTGGGTAGGACTGTCTCTCCCCTTTCCTCAGCAAGTCGGGGACCAACTCCCTGCAGGATATATTCCCGCAGGCTGCGTTCTTCATGCATGGTCACTTTCTACGGGTGAATCATTGATCTTAGAGTCTTCAAAAATTGGACATCTTCCTGTGAAGATTCTGAAGCCGATTCAAGTCACAAAATCGGCTTCCGATTTTCTTCAAACACTTTTGCAATCTAGCGGCCTATTCTTGAAACCTATTACAAGATCTAGCACACATTGGGTGACCATGGACCCATTGAAAATGCCTCCCCGTCCCACTCAAATTATTCGAGTGATACCCATTCAGCATCTAGACTGTGATTCCATCTGTGATTTGTTACGACAAGAAGCCAAGCGAAGAGAGAAAAATCTCGAACCACTCGATCGCTACAGTAATTTTGTTTCCGATCTTCGATCAAATAGCGTGGTTATCACTGTCGCTTCCGAACCCCGCTTGAAGTACTACCTCAATTTTATCGCCAAAACTGATCAACCCCCTGAACTTGGAAACGACAGACCAGTCCTTCGAAGCTGGCGCGCTCAGAAAATGAGATCCTCTCAACTTGCAGAACTTCTCAAAGATCGCTGGAGTGATCGGGGAGGCCAGCCGATTCAAGTCGTAGCCAACGAATCAACAAACACCCTTCTCATTCGCATCCCTCTTCACCTTTGGCCCGAAGCTGAGAAAATTTTGCAGCAGCTCGACGGTCATAGCGACTCTTGAAATGCCTCTGCCAGCTCAAGATTTCGAGTGAGACCTCAGTGACCTCCCCCTGAGTTTCGGTTTTTCGAATCTCATTTCCTGGATCGAGATCCGATCTCGACGATGGACCTCATTTCAATTGTGTTCAAATTTAAGACACTCTTCACCCCAGATAGGTCCATCGAGCCCCCTTCGCACCTTACCGGAATTTACCTAAGCCCTTTATTTAAATAAACTTGGAGAACTTTCCAAGTTGGTGTGGACGGGCATTTGATTTGCATAAAATAAGGGGGAACGGTGGAAGCCCTCCGTTTTCAAAGTCAGAGAGAATGATCTCCCTGTCTTGAGTCACATCGAGATTCCCTGCTCCAGAGTCCACGGAGAAGGCTCTTTTCGATATTCAGGGAAATTTGTCCCAAAAACCCCCAAGGCCAACCGCCTGCTGACCGATGAAGAGGGAGGAAATGCCATGAACCCCATGTTGAGAGGGTGCACAGCAATGCCTCATAGCGAAAAGGTCTCCCCCGTCGAGACCTCCACAATCAGTCCACTGGTAAACCAGCAAGAGAAGACCTTCAAGTCTCTGCTCTTACTGGCTCTCTCTGTCCTCCTGGTCGTTCCAGGATTACCGGGAATTACCGAAGCCCAAGATGGTTCAAATGCCGGAGATACTCCGGTTGAAACAGAAACCACTGAAGCAGCCGAGCCACTCGAGTTAGGGGGAGAATTCTCCATGACCGAGGGTTCCGTTCCTGTTCTCAGTCTTCTCCGTTTCATTCAGAGAACCACCGGGAAATTCGTCAACTACCCATCCAAAGACAACGATCAGGCCTTCGCTGAAGAAGCCATCGTTGAAGTATTGGGTGACATCGATCCTCTCACCTATCCGGTGATCAAAGCGATCCTTGAAACCAATGGCTACGAGCTTTGGGAGAGCACGCTCGAAGATGGCACTGTCGCCATCAACGTTCGTACCAGCGCTCCCACTGCGAGATCCACTTCTAATGTGGATCCTGTCAGCCCCATCATTGGTCCTGAGGATTCAAGTGCTGAGAAAGATGGCGAAGAGTTGGCGACACTTGTGCTTCAACTCGAACACACAACTTCTGCTGTGGTTCGACAAGCTCTTCAAGAACTTCTCGGCATCGCAGGTGCTGGAAGCGCATCCGGCAGTGTCAAGTTGGTCACCATCACTGAAAACGAAACACTGCTGATCAAAGCCAAGGTCAGAATCCTTGAACACATTCAGCAAATCGTGAAGTACATCGATGTTGAAGTCACCGGACCAGACCAAACCCTGACGATCAGGGAATTGTTCTACGCAGATGCCCAGAGCATCGTTCAAATCGTGACAGAAGCATTGAGCGACTTCAGCCCCACCGGCACAACAGGACGCCGAACTGTTCCCAGTCAGGGACAGGGAGGTGGAGCCGCCAACACCAGAAATTCACAGTCGAGCGCCCTAGCGGGTGAATCAACACGACTGATTGCAGATGACCGAACTCAGAAAATCCTGATCCAATCCACGGATGGTGAAGAACTGGATTTGGTACACCAACTGATCGATGAACTCGACACCAAGGTGCGAAATGTCAGAAATACCACCTGGATCTACAAAGTAAACTTCCTCAAAGCTGAGGAGTTGGCCGACAATATTCGTCAGCTGGTCGAAGGTTCCGAAGGATCATTGAGTCGGAGCAGTAGCAGCAGAACAAGTTCAAGAACTGGCCGTACCGGATCAGCAAACAACGGTGGAGTTCAGCAACAGCAACAGTTCACCCCAACGCGTATCGTCCCACACGAACAAACTAACTCACTGATCATCCAAGCAGAGCCAGAAGAATACGAAGAGATCGAAAACATCCTGAAGCAAATCGACAAGCGTCGTCGCCAAGTATTCCTTGAAGTCGCTCTGGTACAGGTGAAGGACACTTCTTCCCTAAACTACACGCTCGAATTCCTTGCCGGAAATCTGGACGACCAAAACCTCGCAGGACTACTTCTCAGTTCATTCGGAGCCAGTACCGTGGCTCCCGCTCTAGATCCAAACGGAATCATCACTGGCTTAACAAGGACACCAGGGATTGGAAATGGACTGAGCGGAGTCCTCCAACAGGACGGACAGTTCCCCCTGATCGTGAATGCGCTGAAGACCGACGAGGACAGTAATATCCTCGCGACGCCGTTCATTCTTGCTGACGATAACCAAGAAAACTCGATCTCTGTTCTTACAGATATCTTCTACACAACTTCAAACACGACTAACGTCAACGTGACCACAAGTCAGCAATCTGAATCTGCCGGAATCACACTTTCATTGATTCCTACGATATCCAGTGAAGTTGTTCTTCTTGAGTTAGAGCTTGAAGTATCCGCTTTCGCGGCTGTCAGTGATGGAACCGGAGCTCTTCCCGACAAGACAACAAACACCGTGACCTCAAAGGTCACCATCCCTGACGGTGGTATGTTCATCATTGGAGGCCTAGCACAGATGGCCCAAGCGAATGTAGCCAGCAAGGTTCCGTTCCTCGGAGATCTCCCCATCATCGGGACGTTGTTTCAGTCCAAAGGAAACAGCAGCATTAGGGACAATCTTTATGTCTTCCTCAGTGCCCACATCATGGACGACAGTGAATACAACAACCTCGGCAACTTCACCAAAGATGCCATTGAGGGTGTTCGCTCCTTTGACGACGACATTCGATTGCAACAGTTCAGTGATCCAGATAACCAGCGCGACAATGACCTGCTGCCTCTGACTAAGAGCAAAAATGCTACCGAGAAAGAGAATCGGCCATGAGACATTCGATCTTTTCAGAACTGATCGAGGAGGGGCTTCTCAATGAAGCTCAACTTCTTGAATGTCAGGAAGAGGAGCGTTCCACCGGTATGCCCATCGATAAGGTGCTACGGGAGAAAGGATACGTCTCTGAATCCGCATTTCTGCAAGCACTAGCAAAACAACTTCGACTGCAATTCGCCGAGGAGCTTGTTGATTTCAAGGTTCCTGAGAACTTCATCGAGATGGTGCCAGCGCAGTTCGCTCGGACCTACAACCTCATCGCCGTAGGTGAAGAACCCGGCATTTTGTTGGTGGCAACTTGTGATCCTCTCGACGTTCAACCCATGGACGACCTATCTGCCATGGTAGATCTCGTGATTGAACCCGTGATCTCTACTCGTAGTGAAATCACAGCACTGATCAATCGTGCCTACCAAAAATCAAGCGCGGACGTCGACGAACTCCTCGAAGGACTCGACGATGACGAGCTGATCGGAATCGCTGCTGAAATAGACGAGACCGAAGACGTCCTCAACATTGCCAACAAGGCTCCCATCATTAAATTGATGAATACGATCATGTTTGAAGCCCAAAAGAACCGGGCATCCGACATTCATCTGCAGCCCTTCGCGGATCGCCTACAAGTCCGTTACCGAATTGACGGCATTCTTTACGATACCAAAGTGATTCCCAAAAAGATTCAGGATGCTCTCGTATCTCGAGTCAAGGTCATGGGAAAAATGGACATCGCTGAACGCAGACTCCCCCAGGACGGAAGAACTTCTGTAAAAATAGGAGATAGCGATCTCGACCTGAGGATTTCTTCTGTACCAACTAGTTATGGTGAGCGCATCGTGTTTCGTCTACTCGACAAAAGTGCACGACTTTACACACTCAAAGAAATTGGTCTGGACGACAGAAACTATCAACTCCTCGATAAACTGGTGAACTCTTCTCATGGCGTGCTCCTCGTAACGGGTCCCACTGGATCAGGGAAATCTACGACCCTTTACGCCGCGCTTGCCGAGATGGATTCTCAGGAACTGAACATCATCACGATCGAAGACCCGATTGAATACAACATTGATGCGATCAGTCAGATTCAAGTATCCAACAAAAAAGGCCTGACCTTTGCATCGGGACTTCGATCCCTCATGCGTCAGGATCCGGATGTCATGATGGTCGGAGAGATCCGAGACATGGAGACCGCAGGAATCGCCGTTCAGGCCTCCAACACAGGTCACCTTGTGTTCTCAACACTTCACACCAACGACTCTGCGGGTGCAGTGAACCGAATGATCGATCTTGGAGTCGAACCATACTTGGTCTCTTCTTCTCTCATCGGTGTCGTCGCTCAGCGACTCGTTCGCGTGATTTGCCCCCGTTGCAAAGAGTCCTACGAACCCGAGGCTGGTCAACTGAAGACCTTAGGCCTCACTCGTGAAGACCTCCTGGAAGGGCTTCTTTACAGAGGCCGAGGCTGTGACGCCTGCCTAGGCCGTGGTTACTACGACAGAACCGCGATCTATGAAATCCTAACGATGAATGAAACGATTCGTGACCAAATCATCTCTAGAACCAGTGCGTCTGTCATCAAGCAGACCGCGGTGGAGACTGGCCACCTCAGAACCTTGAGGATGGATGGAGCGCGAAAGGTGGCCCAAGGGATCACCACCGTAGACGAAGTATTCCGAGTGACTCAAATGGATGTTTTCTAGGAACGGATAGAGTTCAGAGATGCCGATTTATTCTTACAAAGCCATCGACCAGCGAGGGCGTAACTCAAAGGGCAACATCGATGCCGATACGGCTCGTGAAGCTCGTGATAAGTTACGTCACCAAAAACTACGTGTCACTGACATGGAGCGCATCGATGCCGTAAGTCAGAAATCCACAAGCATCTTCAAGTATCGATTTGAAAGAAAAGTCGATATTCGAAACCTGGCCATACTGACGCGCCAGTTTTCCACTCTTCTTGCTTCGGGTGTCCACTTGTCAGAAGCACTCAATGTCTTAGTTGAACAAATTGAAGAAAAACGCCTAGAAGTCATCTTCAGAGATATCCGTGAACGCATCGTAGCGGGCGCAGGCCTTGCAGATGCCCTGAGCCTTCACCCTTCAGTGTTCAGTGATCTCTACATCAATATGGTGCGCGCAGGAGAGGCCAGTGGAAATCTCGACGAGATTCTTTACAGCCTTTCTGATTACCTACAGAAGCAAGCCAGCCTACGTGGCAAATTGGCAGCAGCTCTCACATACCCCGCCATCATGATGGCAGTAGGACTCGCAGTCGTCGTCTTCTTGATGACATTTGTGGTTCCAAAGATCACTGAAATGCTAGTCCAAAAAGACAACGCTCTTCCATGGGCTACTGAAGTCTTGATCATGATCAGTAACGCCTTTAAGGCTTATTGGCTGGTTGGAATCGGAGCATTACTGGCCTTCCTTATCTTCCTTGAAGGATTAAAGAAAACTGAAAAGGGAAGGTTCGCATACGACCGAATGCTACTGCGGATTCCCGTACTAGGAACACTTCTACAACGCTCGGCGATCTCTCGTTTCACTGTCACATTGTCAACGCTGTTGCGAAGTGGGCTCCCAGCTCTGGATTCCCTGAATATTGTGGGAAAGGTTGTCAATAATGCGGTCATGTCTAAGACCATCAGCGAGATTGCTGATCGCATCGTTGAAGGTGCAGACATCTCAACCCCACTCAAAAAGTCTCCTCTTTTCCCCCCAATGGTCGGTTACATGATTGCCGTTGGTGAACAAAGTGGAGAATTGGAATCCGTACTCAATCGAATTTCTGAAACGTACGAAGAAGAGATCGAGCTCGCGATTCAAAAGCTGACCGCGATGATCGAACCCATCATCATCGTATTACTCGCGGTGGTGGTGTCGTTCATCATCCTCGCAGTGTTACTGCCACTGTTGCAGTTTAACAATACTTGATCAACAGAAGAGAGAAGCGGCCTAAGGGCCCGGAATATGGAGGCTTTGTCATGAAAAAAGCACCAAGAATATATGACGCAGGATTTACGCTGATCGAACTGATCGTCGTCATCGCAATCATCGGAATTCTTGCCACCTTTGTTGTCCCCAATGTCATGGGAAGAACTGACCAGGCAAAAGTTGCAAAAGTTAAGAGCGACTTCAAGGCTCTCGATACTCAGTGCAAAATGTTCAGAGCCGACCACGGTCGCTACCCAGATTCTATCGACGAACTTCTGAGTCCGCCGACTGACCCTAACGGGATCACCATCGACTACCTCAGTAGTGAGCCTCTCGATCCTTGGACGAATGAGATTTACTTCTTCGAGATGATCGACGGCCGACCCGTCTTTGTATCACTCGGCGAAGATCAAACCGAGGGTGGCGAAGGGTATGCTGCAGACATTTACTCTGACGACAGCAACTCTCAAGGAAGATTCTGATTTAATGAATCCACGGAACTCCAATACTGGCTTCACTATCATTGAGCTGATCGTCGTGATCGCGCTCTTGGGTATTATTGCCACTATTGTCGTTCCTAATCTCGACAACTTCTCTCCAAGATATAAGCTTCGATCTGCTGCCAGAACAGTCGGCCAAACTGTCGCTTGGGCCAGAAGCCTTGGAGGCGGGATCGGACGTGAATACGTGATTCGATACCGCCTTGAAGAAGACACCATCGAAATCCTTCTTCCCCCCGAGGAAGACGAGGATCCGAATATGGATTTCGACTCCCGGGAAAGTCTCGGTGCAGAAACTCTTCCTAATGGTGTTGAGATTACGCGGATAGTTCAACCTGATGGTAGTCGTGACGATTATGGAGTTGTAGATCTGGTTCTGGATAAGTACGGATCCTCTGGCTCACACATTGCCATTCTGAAAAATGAGGACGACCAGAGTATAGCGGTCTATTTCCAAGCCATTTTGGGGACTACTGATTATCTCGCCGGTGAAGAAGCGGAGTTCCCACAATGGTAGCTCGCCCATCTAACCCCACTCTCCCTGCACAGAATAAAGGGTTCACGCTTGTCGAGCTTGTTATGGCAGTCGCCATCCTCAGCGGAGCATTCTTGACGATCCTCGACCTCAGAGTGAAAGCTCTCGATGACGCTTTCAAGTACAACAATGACCGACTCGTTAACCGGGTCGCACGTCAAAAATTAGATGAAGTTTCATATGGCCTAGAAGAAAACTCTTCTGGAGAAATCGAAATCCCTGGAAAAAAGACTCCAGAGCCTTGGCGCTGGAGCGTCACCATTCAGGACCAATCGAACACAGAGTTCGGACCTAGACTGCTCTTCATTGAACTGACATTGGAGTACCCATCTGTCTACAGTAGTTCAAGTTCTGAAGACGATCTAGAAACCGTCATTATCGCTACTCGAGTGTTGGTCAACGAACAAAACCCTTTGTACACATATGCTGAACCCACCTCGGATTCGTTGAATAACGGTGGTTTCTAATGAAAAAGAATGAAGGATTCACACTCATAGAACTCGTCGTTGTTCTCGGAATGTTTGGTCTAGTCATGCTAGCCAGCTACACGATTCTTGAAACAACAATCGAAGCCGACAGACGTGTGCAACTCGCGACGATGACTGGCAAAGTAGGAGAAGCCATTCTCAACCAGATGCGTCGTGATATTCAGGGCGTAGTTTGGCGAGGCCATGGACAGGAAGTTTTCCAAGGGCAAAGTCGAGGGGATGATGACAATGGTGAAGACACCATCGATTTCCTGACGACCGCCCCTGTGCCTGAACCTAAAGAAACGATTTCTTCATGGACCGGGGAAGTCACTTCCGTCGGCTACGCTTTAAAATCTGGCGACGATGAGGACTTAATCCTGTTCAGAAGAGTCGCCTGGGACCTCCAATCGGATCACTTCAATAAAGGAACACGAACAGCCATCTACGATCGAGTGATGGCGATGGATATTCGGTATCTGAATCAAGAAGAAGAATGGGTCGACGACTGGGATGCCAGCTCCATTCTTCCTGAAGAAAATCTGACCGATTTCCCCTTCCTCGATGAGGAAGAATTCCTCGCTGCAGAAGATGCCGCACTCGCTGCAGAAAACCCGACGACAGGATCCCAAAACAACAGTTCGACCTCAGGGAGCATCGATCCCGCCACGGGTGAAGAGATTCCGGAAGAGCCGCTTCCGCTCCCTATCCCCAAAGCGGTCGAAATCACCCTGTATCTCCACTATGGAGATGAGCGCGGACAGATACTGGACTCATCAGGGGAGCCCGTGCTGGAAGTCTTTTCGACCGTTGTCCCTCTGATCACCACTGATCAGGTCCTCATCCCTGATCCGGATTTGGACAGCCTGGAAGGGCTTCTCGGAAACAACTAATTGATTTGTGAGGGGCCTCCGGAAGGATGGCAAGAACCCGGATTGCGTGATCCCTAGGTTCGAGCTACCGGAGGCCCCGGTTTTTTTACCCCTCTCCGGCTTTGACACCCCCCTCCTTCCTGTGCCACATACGCACGCCTACTCCCCCATAACCTTAAAATTCGACCTCAAATAGGCAATCTGAGGTAAAATCCCGCCTGATGAATTGGCACCACAATTGCGATACCCTAGTCATGGAACAGGAATGGCCCGATAAGAAGATCTGGCCCTTCTACCTGAGTGCTCCTGAAATGAGGGGCAAAGTGCTATTTGGCCCATGGGAACAACGTAAGACACTTTTCTCGCAAGGTAGACAGTTGTCCTGTGCCGATTTAGAATCCGGACTTGCGAGAAGACCCCGAAGGGCGATACACCCTGATGGGAATCAGGTGTGTTCAATGGCCCGGCTGATGCGTCTTGCTGATCTCTCCGGGGAAAAAGAGAGATCGACATCCGATTACGCCAACGCCCATCAGAGCGTCTCGTTTCGGTTTTCAGTAATACAACCACCCGCCCGGCCTGTCTTACAGACTCCGGAAAGAATGTCCCAGGAAAGAGATGGAACGAATGAGCCCTCTCAGCAATCAATGCTCAAAGTATTCGAGAATCAAAAGTACAGCCCTCCTGTTGATTTTGATCGGTGGATTACTTCCCATCATCGGATGTCACGGAAGCGGTGACTCCATTCCCAATATCAATAATGCAGCGGCATTCCTCGAAGATGACAATGTCGTCAACGGACCGCAAATGGTGACCCCACGATACGGGCACACTGCAACCACACTTGAGGATGGAACGGTTCTGATCACTGGCGGATCCGACGAACGCCACCTCACCTCTCTCGATACTGCGGAAGTCTTCGACCAAGGAGCCGCTGTCGAGTTTGGGGAGCCGATCCCTGACAGTGTATCGGGAGACTTCATCGATACCGATGTTGAGGGTGACGTGATTACCATGCCGCAGGGTGGACGCATTTTCCACACCGCAACCTTACTGCCAGATGGCAACGTATTGATTTGTGGCGGTACCGCAGATGCGCTCTTCGCAGAAGCTGCTGACGTTTCAGAAATCTACAACATCGGTAGCCGCGAGTTCGGTCCAGATTCTCTCTTCATCGATCCGGATCTGGGAACCCCTAGATTCCGTCACTCAGCGACCCTCCTGCCCAACGGAAAAGTCCTTATAGCAGGCGGCCAAGAGTCTCGTAACGAAACGATCATCGACCCGAACTTTGCACCAGGCCAACCGGGATTCCAGATCACCATCAATGTCTTCCCATCGCTGAAGTCGATGGAGATCTTTGACCCTGCCTCAAGATCTTTCGTACCTGCGATCTCTGTTGCAGGACAAGATGCTGAGTTCCTCAGCGCGCGAGGCAGAGTAGGCCATTCCACCGCCGCTCTCGGAGGACTGGATAATGAGCTGGGAACAACTGACGACATCATCTTCCACGCTGGAGGATTCCAAACCCTGTCCACTATCTTTGCTCCACAGTTCAAACTGCCGTGGCAGAACGATACCGATAACGCTCAAAACTTTGAGTACTACGACGTCACCACAGGTGACAACCGTTTGGCAGCGGGAATCGTATCGGGGAGCAGGGTTAATACAGCCGCGCTGCTGAACCTCGGCCAAGTCAGGAATTCAACTCTGGAATTCGACCTCACCGATCCACCCGACGGCATTATCGACCCTCTGACTGGAGACATTCCTTCAGTGCCAGGCATGACCAATCTGCTCGTGATCGCGAATGGCGACGATGACAGCCCAGCATGCCCCACAGGTGTCACCACAAATGATCTCGTGGTTGCAACCTTCACAGGCTTCGGACCTTCTGATGGATTAACGTTCACGGTCTTCGCAGGAACTGCTGGACTGACGAATAACATCGAGAACCTCGTCGCAGACCCCATGAACTGTGCGCCATTCGCAAGGAGTGAAGCGGACATGGTCATGGTGAATACCCGTAGAACGTACAATGGTCAATCCATCGTCACGGGAGTAGGACTGACCGCCGGTGGTGCGTATGAACTCGTGCCTCCTGCTGGCGGCTGTGTTGAGATTATGGCCGGAGTTTGTAGTAACGGAATTCAAGGTGTCACCATCTTTGACCCCTTCTACAATTTCCAGACAGATCCCACTTGGAATCCCGTACCCAACTCAAATCCCATCACTCATCCGACTGGAATCTTCGGTACTTTGATCAATGTGGATACGACGTACGCAGACGATCTTCCCGATAACTTCGGTGTCGCTCTTGACCCCTCGATCCAGTTGAACCAAGCAAAAGTGCTTCATACGCTCAGCGTGGTTCCTGGAGAAGATGGACTTCTAAATACTGTGGACGACCGAATCGTCTCTATTGGTGGCGGAGTCAGTTACTTCCCCAACTACGGAGATGAGCCTGCGACCATCAGCTGCGAGATTATTTTGCTTCCTGGCACCAATACGCCTGAAGCACCTTAGTCGCCCTGGAGAGTTCTCACATTAATGAACAGGTCTTCTGATTCACGAACTGGAAAAGCGAACTCAAATTCGCTGAGGACTTCTCGTCCGGGTGTGTTTCCCCAGAATCAATCTGGGGAAACAAATCTCCAATGGATAGCGATCCTTACACTTCTGGCTTTGGGTTGGTTTTTGTCTTTGCTTTGGTCACAAATAGAACCTGAAGCTCAGAAAAAAAAATCCGTCGCCAACCCCCCTCAGGTCGCCAAGACTTCCGCTCGCACAAATGCAGCGAAAGGTTCCTCAGATTCGTCCGTCTCTCCCCTCGACACCCTGTCAGAAGCTGAACAACTGATCTTTGACGACATCTTTGAATTGTTCCTTTTGTGTCAATGGAACTCTGCGATGGATGCTTCGACGGCACACAGAGTTGCTCGAGCCCGAACGGACCTACAAAACCTTCTCGATAGCCTCGGCCCTGAGCATGTCGCAATGCTCACCGGGATTCTTGAAGAAGAACCAGATTTCATCAACCGACGCTTTCTTCTAAAAGCGTTGGGCAAAATAGGGTCTGAAGAAGCGCTCAATTCACTTCTGGAGCACTATTATTGGGCGAACTCTGAAGGTAAAGAGAGTGAAGTGAAGCACACCATTGAATCTCTCTCTCTGGCAAACAATGACGCTTCATTTGATATCCTTCGAGACTTCTCCCTCTCCGAAGAAGACGAAATTCACAGATACCGATTCGTGGAAGCTCTGACCCAACACTCCAGATCAGAAGACGCTCGCGATGTATACGGAGCACTGCTAGAAGACCCCTCACACTTCCGAGTTCGCCAACGAGCCGCTTATGGATTTAAAGTCTCAGGAAAGAAAGTGGACGCCCAGACGGTGGAATCTGCTCTTCTGGCCGAAAAAAATCCTTACGTCAGACAATCTTACCTAGGCGCACTTGGGGGCATTCGAGATGTCAATTCCATCCCAATGGTTCAGAAAATATTATCTGAAGACAACGATATCTCTACGCGGATTTCAGCGGTTCGAGCTCTTCTTCGTATCGATGGAGCGAATGCCATTCAAGCACTACTCGTGGCCCGTAACACTGGTGATTCCTCGGATCGGGTAAACCAAGAGATTGTCACAGCCCTTCAACAACTCGGCATAGATGACTAATCTCGGGGCTTGAGTGTCACCGAATTGCGGGGCACCATAATTCCGTCGGCAAACCCATCTAGCCCAAAGAGCTGAGGTTTGCTGCCACCTGAAGATTGTCGATGGAATACTCTCGTATCTTCAGGTAGTTCCAGCCATGAAGGGACATGACTTCTTGCGACTCCACCGCTTGAGATTCTTATCTCTTTCATGTTTCCTTACTCTCTTATTTGGTTGCCAATCAGACGACAGAATAAAACTCATTCATGCCAGAATCAGTCCTGCCGAAACTCCAGTAGAGGAATGTCAGGGTCGTATAGTTCTCACTTTTGATCAGTCCCTCCCTTTAGATACCAACCAACAAATCAATATCGACTTTCCACATCCAGACTTCACCGCTGGTGAGTTTGAACTCTCGAGCGGTCCCCGTGATAATGAATGGACAATAAAACTTCTCTCCGGCTTTGAAGATCTTCTTCCTAGAGGAGAACTCCCAGATGGAAGCCGCGCGAGTTTGAAGCTCGATATCGTGCAACTTCAAAACGATCTAGGTTCCACTTCCTTCCCACCTATCCTTCTCACAATGTCCCCCCAGGAACCTGCGGCGCTGACCGGAGCTCGCTGGGTTGATACCGACGGAAGTTCAACCGTGAACAAGGAAGACCTACTTATTTTGGAATGGGATCGCTATGTATCCGTGGAGCCTAGCGACAATAGCATTGGAGTCACCACTCCTGGACCGAGAGATCTCGTTCAGTTAGCGGTCAAAGGTGACCGCTTAGGAACCGCAGATGACCCTGAGGTTTGGATCACTTCAGGTCCCTCTCTTGAATCACAGATAATTCTAGGAGACTCCCCCATTCTTACTGTCGATGGGAATGCCGACCCCGATCGATATCAGTTTGAAGGCTCGAGTAGCGGCATCGCCTTGTCTTCAACTTCGATTATTCCTTCCCGTGATTTAATAACGACCAGAGGAGCAGGAGTCAGCTCACCAAAGGTTATCGATCTCACAGGTGATTGTGCGCCTTGGAGCGAAATTTCAATCCCAGCAGAGATCAAAGCTCTCGAGGATTGCACTCTAACCCCTATCCTCTTCAATCAGTTTCTGGTGACAGGAGGAAGAACACTTCGAAGATCTGGCGTTTCCAGTGTTGTGAATGAAGCATGGATTATTGATCCCTTAGGAGATCACCAAGGTCCCTTTTTCATGAACCACCCTCGAAAGGGACACACGGCAACTCGCATTGCCGGCCCAGATCAGTTACCAGACAACATGGATGACATGGTTCTCATTCATGGGGGCTGGGATGGAAACAAGGTTCGAAGCGATTCTGAATTATTCCGTATCGGTATTAACGGACCTGAGTTTATTCCCCTTGAAAATACAACCTCAACGACACCTCGATTCGAACACACTTCCCATGTCTTAAATGATGGACAGTCCGTCCTACTTGTTGGTGGGCGTCTAGAAGGACAGCTCAACGGTATTCTCGAATTACTTAAGATAGATTTTGATTCTGAAACAGAAGCAAATGTTCCAACCTTGCGTACAGAGCAAATAGGGGAACTTGGATTCCCGAGGCACCAACATGCCTCATTACTGTTCAAGGACACTGAGAACCCCCTGCTATTCGTCTACGGGGGATACGGTGGCTCATTGGGTGCTCCATATGTCAACTTCACAGCAGAACACTGCCGAGTCCTCTCTGCCCCCGAGGTGTTCCGCATTCAAAAAGGAACCGAGATCGCTCGGCCTCTTTTACTGAACTCCGATGCCGACCTTCCTGGACCACGTCGAGGACTCGTCATGATGTCATGGAAGCATTCGGAAATTCCGGGACATTCGGCTCTCCTCACTTCGGGGACAAGAAAACCGCCCATCCCTGACCCCTTCGCACCTCTCCAGACAAACAGTTGCCGAACAGGATATCTGGTGGAGTTGAAGGATAATGGACGAGGAAGAATCGTTCTGGAATGGGCCCCGGCAGGAAGAACTGCGGTTGAAACATTTCGCCCATGCACCGCATCGCTTCCGGGTGGACGAATATTAATCGTGGGAGGCACTGATTCGGGAGGATCACCCGTGAATGACGCTACCATTTTTGACCCCGTAACAGGGAATCTTGAACGCGTCTGCCAATCAGTAGATTTCGGACCCAAAGGAGTTGTGATTACCCAGCGCGCGCTTCCCTTATGGGGAGGTGCTGTCATATTGGGCGCTGATACTCAGAATCTGTCGAGTAGGGCTGTCCGCTTCAACGCTTCCCGCTAAAGACCGACACTACTTTACAGCTGAACTTTCTTCTCCGCCAAAACTCACAATGACGAGAGTCAAATCCCAAAGATCTTCGTAACTTCCTCTTTTAGATCTGTTCACCAACTTCACCTTTTCAAATCCAAGGTGAGGTGCTCTCGCCGAGATATTCGCGATGAAGGTGATGTGATCGCGGAGTAACCGAGGCTCAAATGTTGCATTATAAGTAAACTTTTTAAAGCTATCCCGGAGACTCTTTTCGTCTTTAGTCGCACTTTTGATCTCGGGACGTGCAGAAGAGTTTTTCATGCTTTCAATGATGTCAATGACGACATCACTGATATTACCTGCGTTCTTTTTACTATCTTCACGACGCCTATGAGCCAGAACAACTTCTTTGCTTTCGGCACTGCCCAGCAACTGCTTCAGCTTACCGAGTTGAACTTCTTCGGCAGCGGTTCTAGCCTTGAACTCTGCGGCTTGCCCCTTCACATAAAAGCCCCATGCCCCGAAGACTCCGGAGCAAAGGAATAATGTTAAAAGGACAATCTGTACGAGATCGTTGGTGGATCCTTTGGAACTCATTTTATCGCCTCTTTCCACCAGCAACGGACTGCAACAGGAATAGATTCAATGTCAGTATTTTCTTTTCGCCATCCGACTTCAGGTCATCTTCGATTCGGAAAAACTTTGTCGAAGCTGCGAGTGCTCCAGCGGCACTATTTGCTTGTGTCGCATCTAATACTCGGAGTGAGACAATTGACTTATTCTCTGATCTTTTCAAACCATTCAGATCGATGTTCGTCCATTCGGGGTATATCTCTGGTCGAGCAGCACTCACACCCTTGGTGATATCTTCGAACAACTCAAGAATCGGAACGTATTCATCAATGCGAGCTTTGTTGTTACCAGAGGACCCGCCTTTTAGAGCCATGATCTCTCTCTCTGCTGCATTAAAGATGGATCCGCCACCTTTTCCCCGGGTTGCCGGGTCTTCACCGAATCTTGCACGGTAAACTTCAAGCTGATTTGTTCTCACCGTTTCATACTCCGACTTGCGAAGCTGACCTTCTCTATGGCTGTCGATAAGAAGTGCAATCGAAGACATGCAAAGAATAAAGCCCAGCATGATTAAGCTAGGAATGAGTTTTGCGAAACGACGCTCGTAGCGAAACTCTTCCTTTCTTAAATCGAAATTGGTGAGCCCTTGACCAGCAGCACCCAAGGCCAGCCCTACAGCAATCGCACCACTTTCATTACAACGATCAACTTTATCGAGACCGACACTGGACTCAATGGAGTCACAGACCCTCAGGTGCTGTGCAGTCACTTCAAACTCTTCAGAGAGCCTGTCAGCGACGGAAAGTTCTTTTGAAACCTTTCCTGAAACCATGATCCGATCAATCGGATCTCTCAGCCAATATCCAGCAAAGGTTCTTTGTATCTCAGTGATCAACCGATCTAGCATGTCCTCCGGATCAGCTTCAACCTGAACAACCTTTTTCATCCCAGGAACTTGCAACTGGTCGAACTCTTCATCGGAGACCACCGCTATCGCAAGTTCTTCCATAGGATCTTCAACGAACTCAGGCTTTTCACCTTCTTCGAAAAGTTGACTGAACTCTTCATTGAGTGGAGAAGTATCCTTATTTGCAACTTCGCCATCTGATTCACTATTTACGGCGCTCGGTTCTGGCGCAGGCAAACTTTGCTTCGCCATCAACTTCATGTGATTCGAAGTTGATCTGAGTCTCATGATTCGACCCTCTTCGAGTAGGACAAAAGTGGTGTTACCCGACTCCATGTCCACAAGAAGGGTTCTCCCTGTCCTCAGCTCCGGGTGCGACACATGGAATGCTGTCGCCAACGCCGTGGAGTCAATCTCGACCTGCATAGGATCAAGACCGCTTCCTTCGAAGAGGTTCAAGTGAGCCTGAATCGATTCTTTTTTAATTGCACCAATAAGAAGGTGCGAGGAAGCTTTGTCTTCAGAGCACTTGATGTAATCAATGATCAAATCATCGATAACGACTCCCGGAATGTGCCCTTCACTTTCGTACCGAATCGTCTTTTGAATGACTTCGTCTTTTGTGAATGGGACTGAGAAATCTCTCAAAGTCATCAAGCGCGTAGGCAATGCTGAAGCGACCTCTACCCCGACTCGATCCCCTTCACCAAGATTCGTTTTCAAAATCTCAGTCAGAGAATCAACTCGCTCAGCAGCGGTTTCTCCATCTATTGCCGACTCGATGTAATCCACGAGGACCGTCTGCTTGGATGAAACATCCAATACAGCGATTCGTACACATGAGTCGTCTATTTCAATACCTGCGTGCAGTGCCACGACAGGACTCCTCTCGCTATTCGGTGATCTTTACTTAGAGGACTATTGATCCCTAGATGGGCGTCCGCCTTGATTACGCTGTAGACCTTCCAGTTGACGAATTGCGCCTTCTGGATTTTTTTGTAAATCAATGCCGAGGGTCGCTTCAAGTTGCTTACGACTGGCTTTCTGATCAGGGGTTTCATTGTCGATTCCGCCCCGGATGCTTCCTTTATTTGTATTCTTTACCGTTCTGCCAGAACTTGATTTGGCAGTCGCACTCACACCACTTCGGTTCACAGTTCGGTTCGAAGTTGCAGGAGCACCTGCTGGTGTTGAACCCGCACCTTTTCTGTCGGTGGGGACAACTTCACCCTTCCCGTTCTTAATCACACCACGAGTATCCGCTGGGATACCCACGTTCGTAGTGGGTTGCTGTCTTCCTCCTGGAAGACCCGCATTGAGGCCATAAGCTTCGACTTCTTCGGGAGTGAAACCACGCAGAACCAATCCGTTTTCAGTTTCATTGATAACGGGATCAATAATACTTTCGGTTTTTAGCGTGTAGGTGCGTCCATTGTGTTTGTAAATGACGGTTCTGGGTCCCTGAGAGATATCCAAAACTTCGTAGTAATCTTCTTCGACTCGAAACTCTTTTCCCTTTTCGAGATACCTCGTTCTGGCGGCAGCCTGCGCACTCGGCAATCGGCTCCCGACACCTCCTTGGCTAGAAGAAACTCTTCCTCTGGAGGAGGTTCTAGGATTGCTACCCCGAGTTCTGCTACTCGTAACTCGTCTTGATGAAGAATTCGCCACTGGAGTTGCCGCTGTTTTATCCTGAATAGTCGCAAATCGACGACCCTCTTCAGAAATAATCACAGCCATGACTTTCCAATCGCGCAGCGGGCCTCCATCAAGAATAGGCATCTCAGGTTCTCTTTGTGCCTGGATCGGAGCGACTATGGGTACCGGTTTCTTTCTGTAGAAATCACGAATTACACTTTGGTATTTATTAGGTACAAGTCTCGGAACATCTGTAGGAAGAGCAAAATCAGTCGGCTCCACCAATCGAATGACCTTCTTTTCGCTAGAGGTCATACCGAACATTCCTAGAAACACCATGACCAGCATGGCGATTCCACCGATGTTGACGACCGTGAGTCCCCATCGGATCACTTTTACATTTATTTTCATCATCGATTCATCCTTTGAAATCTCATCGCTGTAACTCTCTCCAGGAAAGCACAACGACGTGACGATCTCTCCTCGCGCAAACTAGTCTACCCGAGAGCGTTCTATTATCCTTGGTACCTTTGAGAGTTGCAGTGAAATACTTGCTCGAAAAAACAACCTTGGATTCAAGGTCGCTTTTAAGCAATTCCAGAATCGAATCCTCTCCAGGAGTCGACTCTGACCATTCTTCATTAACCTGACCTAATTGATTGATATTCGTGAAATGCTCGAACTCCTGTGCCGCATCTTCCTCTTCTTCAGAAGCGAATGAATCAGCGTCTTCTTCCGATTCTTCCTTGAAGGTGTCGCCCTGTTGGAAAATCTGCCAAGCGATGTCCTTGGCCTCTTCAAAGTCTTCGAAAGAGCGAAGAAGAGAGATGATCACTTCTGGACGCGCGGTATTGAGGTTGATCTTTCCGGAGGAATTTGCTGTCAGGACATGGCGCAACCCGATCGGAGCAATGGGGGCCTCGACCATGTCGTCCAGCAGTGAATACCCCGATTGCTCGAGGAAGTCGAGCGATCCCAATCCCGGAAGAGACTCGAGATCCATGCCACCCGTCATTCCTGATGAAAATCCATCCTGATTCGCAGCGGCAGCGTCTTCTGCTTCAGCGAGGGCTATAGGATCAACGGGGCCTTCGAGTAATTCGAGTGAAATATCTTCGATTTCAAGCAAGGCGTCGAGACTGTGAATTCTTCGGGTACTTTCTTCCGAAACTCGCTGATATACGAATGTAACGATGGACTCTGCGACCCCTGTGGCATCAGGAGTTTCCGAGTATTCAAATCCATTTTCCTGATTGTAATCCACGACTGCTTCAATCAATCGAATCATCATCTCTTGAGCGGCGTCGACAACTTCCTGATCAGGAATGACAAATTCTTCCAATTCTGAATCCAGATCACCAGCACCATTAATGGTTTCGTCAATCACGGCTCCAGCTTGTCCAAGATTTGACAGATCAACCCCATCAGCGGCGTCGGTTGCAGACTCTTCTTCCTCTTCTACAACCAACTCAAAGATGTGATTAAGATCAATACACGATTCGCCATCAATCACCTCTCCGGTGACATTGACTTCATTGATATAATCCTCGATCGCATAAGCCCAGGTATCATGGCGAGTATCCACTTCATTTTCGTCTTGAGAACTTCCGGCTTCAACTCCGGCTCTTCCACCAGAGTTTCCAGTCGGATTGCCCGCCCCTGGCCCCTCTGGGTTCGACGTATCCAAGTCTGAGTTGAACTCATCCTCGAGAATCTCTTCCTCCAACAATCCCAAATCTTCCATGAGATCTTCAGACACGTTTTGAACAACTTTTCTGGAAGCCGCCTGAAGGGAGTACGTCAGTTGAGTGTATCCTTGTCGATTCTGGGAGATTCTCTTTTCGACCTGGGTGACAAAGACCATCTGAGTGATCACAACCGTCAAAACGAGAACGAGGACCAGCACGATGAATAAAGCCATACCCGAATCGACCCTATGGGCAGATTCTTGAGCTTTCTCAGTCGTCAGAGGTACCTTGTTCTTCATCGATTACTTCCTTTGTCACCGCCGGGACACCCGCCGACTCCCCACGGGAATCGAAATCCTTGTATAGCCATCTTCGGCAGATCTCATGCCATTCTACACCCCTGTGCTCAGGAACTTTGAATGTCTCAGGAAATCATAACAGGTTGTAATAAAAAGGTTTATGAATCTCAGGAGCAGAGAGCACCCTCAAAATTTACAGTCATACACCCCGAGTGAGGCACTTCGTGTTCGAATTTACTACATTTCCGGAGCATCGCTGGGGGTAGGACCGGTGTCAGGACGCCGCTCCTTGAGGGTCAAGGTCAGGACCACTGGGAGTACTACAAGAGTGAGGAGCGTCGATGTCCCCAAACCTCCGATAATGGTTTTTCCCAAAGTCGTGAACTGTGGACCCGTAGTAATCTGAGTCGCATAGGCCATGGGAATCAGTCCCAGAATCGTTGTCAGTGCGGTGATGAGAATCGGGCGCAATCGATCGCTGGCTCCAGAGATGATGGCATCTAACCGAGATGCACCTTCCTGCATACGTCTCAAGACCTGATCGATGAGCACTATCCCATTATTGACGACGATGCCGCTCAGAAGGATCGTTCCGATTGCTGCAGGTGTATCTAGGTTATCTCCCTGAAGAAACAGGAACCATATCACCCCTGGGACGGCCAAGAATACTGAGAGCATGAGAACAAGAGGAGTCCTCATTGATTCAAAGAGACACGCCAGAACCATGTAGACGAGAAATACGGAAAGATACATCCCTTCTCCAAAGGACTCCCGGTTTCTCCATCGCCCTGACCACTGCTCACCCAAATCCCAAGAGTAGCCCACAGGCCAAGAATACTGAGCCAGTGCTTCCTCCACTCGAGCCTGAACGACCTGCTGATCTTCGAGTCCGAGTTGTACCGAGATATTTGCATATGCCATTCGATCCCAGCGCTTACGTTCATCGGGAGCTTCCGCTTGAACGAGGGTACCTAAATCTTCAATCGGCAATTCCAAATCATCCGTGATGGCGAATTTCATACTCTTTAACTCTGTGACGCTATCGGTCTCTTCATCGACGAGCCCCAAATTGATTTCCATATCATTGGATCGGGTTCTCAGACTCGAAAGGCGACTTCCAGCAAATGCCATACTGACACTTCTTGCGACTTGGTTACCGGAAACCTGCAGTCTCGCTAAGAGATCCTCATTGGGCTCAAGACGAAGTTCATCGACCTGATCACGACCAGGTATTTCACTATCCATGACACCTTCAACACCTAAGAGGTAACTGGAAACCTTCGGCGCGAGATCATCCAGCAATGACCCAGAAACCCCTTTGAGACGGACATTGATGGTGCCAGCACTGGATCTTCCCCCACCGCCACGTCCACCCCAGCCCCAGCCATTACTGGTCTTGATGTTAAATCCTGGAACTTTGGGGAGCACGCTCCCAATTTTGACTCTGAGGTCTGCAAGATATTCCTCTGTCGCTAATTCCTGGGGAGGATATACGCGTGTTATTGCATTTCCATCAGAGAACCACGAATAGATATCACCTTCACCGATGACTTCTCTGTTCGATTCAAGTATCCCCTCGATCTGCGTAACAACTTTTTCCATCTCCCGGAAATCAAGCCCCTCGACAGGGTTGTAGGAAACATTGGCAAAGTTCGTTTTCCAATCCATATCAGAAAGGTCGAAACGAAATCCATTCTGGAAGGGAATCATGACACTGAAGGTTGCAGCTGCAGCGATGACTAAGGTCAGCCATTTGTATCGAATAGCTCCGGTAAGAAAACGTGAGTAAGCATTACGGAAGGATTCGAACCAAGCCGCTTTTTTCACTTCTTTTTTGCCGAAGATTCTTGCTGAAACCATCGGTACGAGAGTCAATGAAACGAAAAGACTCGCACCAATCGTCAGCGAAATGACGATGCCCACACTCCCCAAATGTTCTGAGAACTGACTCTCTCCTGAGATGATCACAGGCAGAAACACCACCATTGTCGTCAAAGTCGCGGCGAAAACGGGTGTTGCCACTTCCATGGTTCCACGAGTAGCAGCAAGGAGAGGATCCTCACCCATCGCCGCACGCCGCACTATCGACTCAACAACCACGACCGCTGTATCTACCAGCATGCCGACACCAAGCATCAACGCCAAAAGTGTCAGCGTATTCAGTTCCATTTCCATGAGATGCAATGCAGCCATCGCAGTCAGAACTGAAATCGGAATCGCCATTCCCACAAGAAAAGTTGCCGAGATCCTTCGTAAGAAAAGCATGAGGACAATAAGAGCAAGCCCACCCCCAACAATTCCGGCATCCCGGAGTTGGCCGATGGAGCTTTCAATCATTTTTCCCTGGTCTTGCCAAACAAGCAGATCGATCCCCTCCAATTGAGGGTCACCCTGAATCTGCTCGACAACTTCACGAATCTTACGACAAACATTGACCGTATTTGCGCCAGATTGCTGAGACACTTCTAGAGATATGGCGGGGGCATGATTGAGGTGACGTCCCCATCTCATCTCGCCTTCAACCTTTTCAATAATCGCTACCTGGCCGAGACGAAGCCCCTTGTCATTGATCGGTAGATCGAAGAGATCTTCATATTCATCGATAGCGTTGAGCATTCGTAAGCGACGGGTCTTCCCGTCTTTCCTGATTTTCCCGATGCTCGCATCCACATTCGATCCATTGATAACCGCTGCAATACCACCCAGGCTAAGCCCGTGTTTCTCAAGATCACCCTTACGGAATTGAATCTTAACTTCGAGAGGCTTTATCCCGTCTAGCTCGACTTGACCTACCCCATCGATACGTTCGAGTGGCCTCTGAATTCTGTCGACCAGAAGGTTGTAGTTCTCCGAAAGATCAATCCCTGGGGAACTGATCCTTGCTTCCATGATCGTTTCGTTTCCCGGTCCCCAACCGCCATCACGTACTCGTATTCTCTCGAGGTCCTCCACCGGGAGGTCATTGATAGCGCGAGCCAACCGTTCTCGAATTTCTACTTTGATAGCATCGGTATCACTCCCGTGGCCAAACCTGAGAGTCACCCGCCCTCTTCCATCACTGGACTCGCTCTCAATCCCCTCAAGACCATGCAGCGTCGCCAATGCCTCTTCGAGGGGGCGCACCACTTCATTTTCAACTTGGGTTGGAGAAGCGTTGGGGTATGGGATCGTGATATTAATTCGATTTTTACTGAAGTTTGGCAGCGCGCTCAAAGGAAGTTGTTGGACAGATAGGATTCCGGCAAGAATCAGTAATAGATGAATCGTTAAGGTCGTGATGGGTCGGGAAAGACAGAGGCGAACAAAGCTTTTCATGACACAGCCTCACCTTCGGAATCGCTGACGAGGGCTCGATATCCACTCGGGATCACTGCCAGAGTCAAAATCGTTGCCACAGCAAGTCCCCAGACCACCGTGATCGCCAATGGCTTTCTCAGTTCAGCGCCTGGGCCAAAGCCCATCGCTAACGGCATCAATCCTAAAATCGTAGTCGTACTTGTGATCAATATTGGACGCAATCTTTCGATCCCTGCACGACGTGTTGCCTCAGTTGCGCCCAACCCACTATTTTGCAACTGTTGGATCCGACTGACGTAAATAATTCCGTTATTGACGACAATTCCACATAAGAGAATCACGCCGATCATCGAAAGAACTCCCAAGGGTATTCCTGTGAAGAGCATTGCAAAAATGGCCCCACAAATTCCCAAGGGTACCGTCAGAATTACAATGAATGGCAACTTCAACGATTCAAATGTGCTGGCTAACACCAGATAAACCACGAACACAGCAAGAGCTAATGCCATGCCCAAGCTGCGCAGAGATTCTTTCATCTCAATGTTCTGTCCCGACATTTTTGCAGTTGTCGTCGGGGACAATATGCGTCCGTCCAAAGCCCTGATGACATTCGCGGTTGCGGTACCAAGGTCGACGCCAAAAGTCCGGGCAGTGACAGAAACAGATCTTTCGCCACCCACTCTTCGGATTTCAACCGGTCCCAACGCCTCTTTCAAACTGCCGAAGGCGGCCAGCCTCAAGACGGCATCATCTCCTTGTGTAGGAGTTCTGATCGAATCCCTACCGGCTTCTTCCAAGGTTCTTTCTAAGGCGCCTTTGATACGAACTCGAATATCGATGGGCTTTTCAGCAAAACGATACTGAGAAGCCACCTCACCAATCGCTCGTGATTTCATGCCATCTGCGATTTGTCCGAGATTGAGTCCATATGCAGAAAGTCGATAGGGGTCCATGCGAACATGGATTTCGGGAACCTGATCTGGAACTCTTGGATTCACATCTGTTAATCCCGCAACAAGGCTCATGCGATCAGCAACTGTCATCGCTGACCGTCTCAGCTCTTCGAGGTCGTCGTCGTAAACTTCGACTTCAATCGGATCACGAAAGGTGAAGAGAGAGGGTCGCCCGAGCGAGAAAGGACAATCAGGGATTTCCTTAAACCGTTCCTCGAGCTTCTCGATGAGAGCCGTCTCATCTTGGCGAGTGGCCCCATTTTCAAGTCCGAGTGTCAAACGGGCAATATGTTCTCTTCGTTCTCCTGATTGAACTTCACCAAGAACCGGAGATTCACCCACTGTCGAAGTATAAAGAGCGATCGGCCAATCTTCGGCTTTCAATTCAGAGACGATCTTTTCAAGAGCAGCGACTTTACGATCGGTTTCTTCTAGGGGAGTGCCCTCGGCCAATTCGACATCGAAGAAAAACTGTCCCTGATAAAGGTCTGGTACAAGTTCAGTTCCAAGATCGTTCACCTTCGGGAGCACTACGGTGCAAAATGCGAGTGCCAGTACGGGTGCCCCCCATGGCATGGAAAGCAATCCACCCAAGGAACGAGAGTATAGATTTTGAGCACCCGTGAGAGCCCACGAGAACAAGCTCGCCAATGGCGACAAAAGCTTATCGATAAAGGCGATAAGCCGGCTCAATATGCCACCAGAGAAACGATGACCACTAGCAACCACTGTAGGAATCACCGTCGCGGCAACAAACAGACTTGCGACGAGGGAGTAAGTAACCGTCAGGGCCTGATCCCGGAAGATCTCTCCACCGATTCCTTGGACAAAAATCAGGGGTAGGAAAACTGCGATGGTCGTAAGCGTAGAAGCGACGATGCCGCCAATCACTTGACCTGTTCCCTTATAAACAGCTTCGAAAGGAGACATTCCCTCCTCCCGAAGTCTTTGAATCGACTCTAGGACAACAACACTGTTATCGACCAGCATGCCGATTCCCAAAGCGAGACCACCTAGGGAAAGGACGTTAAGACTGATTCCTGTCAGTTCCATCAGCAAAAATGTGACAGCGACAGATACGGGGATCGACAATGCTATCGTCAATGTACTGAGCATATTCCTCAGGAATACATAGAGAACGAGAGCGGCAAGAAGCGCGCCCATTAAGGCAGTCGACTCCACACTCTCGATAGACTCTTCAATAAATCTCGCCTGGTCCGAAAGAACGACCAGCTCACAGTCTGCGAGCTCCTTGTCATTCTCCAACTCTGCGAGACGCAGTCGTAATGCCTTGGCGACATTGACGGCATTCGCATCGCCCTCTTTATACAAGTCGATTTGAACGGCCGGCTGACCATCGACACGGACGAGAATCTCATCATCTCTGGGAACGATGGCCACGTCACCGATATCTTTGACCTGAACCGTCCCTGTTTGTCCCTGAAGAACGATGACATCCTCGATGTTCTCAAGGGATCTAAACTCTTTTACTGTTCGCAACCGGTAGGCCGTTTGCCGGTCACGGATCTCTCCCCCTGAACGGTTTACGTTTTCTTGGGATATGCGCCTAGCGACCGTCGCAACATCAAGAGAGAGTGCCTCCAGTTTTTGAGCATCCAGGTCGACCAGAACTTCATCTTCTGCGCCTCCGGTCACCCTCGCGGCAGCCACACCGGTCACAGTCTCCAGTTTTCTCTTAATCTTGAGTTCTGCTAATTTTCTAAGATCTGGAATCGACCGAGAACCCGTTAATGCAAGACGAGTCATAGGATCAAGAGACGGATCAAACCGAAAAACCAAGGGTGAACGCGCATCTTCAGGAAGATTGACTAAGTCCAGTTTCTCTCTCACATCGAGGCTCGCCCTCTGCATGTCAGTGTCCCAACTGAACTCTAATACAACTTCCGAAACCCCGGCCCTTGAAGTGCTGGAATACCTCAAGAGACCTTGGGTCACTCCCACCACCTCTTCGATGGCATCGGTGACTAACTGCTCGACCTCTTGCGGGGAGGCATCGCGTAACTCGGTTTGAACTGTAAGGGTCGGATAGTTGATATCGGGGAGAAGCTCGACGGGAAGTCGTTTGAGAGAAAGTACTCCGAAGGTCACCGCGGCGATGGTGATCATCGCGACAGTCACTGGTTTTCGGACAACACTTTTCAGAAATGACTCCATCGGTCTCCTAGTTCTGTTCCTTGACCGCTGGGACTTTCGGATTAGGTCGAAGTTTTAGTGGGTTCTCAGGCACGGACATCGGCTCAACTGTCAGTTCATCTACTTCTACGGGAATACTCCTGTAAACACTGACTTTACTGCGATCCTTCAGCTTATCGATTCCTTGAACCACAAGCCTGTCACCGATTCCTAATCCCTCTTCGATCACGACGATGGAATCATTTTCAAACCCTGTGATAACTTCGACTTCTTGAACCGTTTCATCATCCAATAGACGAAACACGACTGAACGGTTTCCCCTCAGAGCCAATGCTTTCCTTGGGATAATCATTCGATTTTCTAAGGTGCGGGTGATCACGTCGATATGAACGAATGCTCCCGGCCTAAGATTGACGGCGGCCTCGGGGAAAACGACGAGAACCTCAACTGTTAACGAAGTTCTATCAATAACGGGGCTGATCCTTTCGATCACTCCCTCCGTCACGATAGGTCCATCGCTTTCGGTTCTAAGGACACATCTCTGTCCTTTTTCAATGTCTGTCACTTCACTTTCCGGAAGGAAAATTCGAACCCGAAGAGGTTCAAAGTCCGCGTAGGTGAAGAGTTCATCGCCGACTCGAACATATTGGCCAGGCTCAATGCCCCTTCTCACGACAACACTGTCAAACAATACCGATGGCTGAGAATGCCCAAGATCAATAAGGGCGCGGTCATGTCCGGCTTTTGCCCTCTGCATGGCAAATCGAGCGTTTTCTACAGTTTCTTTTGAGGAGTCTCCTGAGCTGGCGAGACCTTCGAGTCGATTCAAGTTCGCTTGGGCTTGCTGAAGTTCTATCAACGCCAAGTCGGCAGCGATGTGCAATTCCTCTTGATCGATAGCACAGAGCAATTGACCCTTAGAAACTTTTTGCCCCTCCACCACTGAAACTTTATCGACGGTACCTTCGACACGAGAGAGCAGACTCACTTCACGTTCGGGCTCAAGAATTCCACTGCTGCGAACGCGTTCACGGATGATCGCCAAAAGAGTCGAGCTGACCTCGACGGGCACAACCTCTTCCGACTTCATTCCCGCATATCCTGCCCCCCCCATCGAAGGACGCCCTGGAAATCCAGGTCTTTGACCCGGCGTTGCGGGCTTTTCAGATGATTGGGGAAAGAAACCGTGTGAAAACCATCCGATGGAGATCAGTGCAACAACGGCAAATAATCGAGGAAAGACTGTTTTCAAGAGACACCCTTCTCACATTCGGGGCAGGGGCAAGTTTCCCTCAGACGTTCTAACGACCAGATGCCTGTCGCGTGACCATCGGAAAACTTCAGGTTGAGACCATATCGCCCCGTCGGCTCGACAGCGACAACGCGTAGATTTTTGGGAAGAGAATCGGGGTCGAGAATAGGCTTGCGAGTCCATTCATCGACACATGAAGCGCACTCACAAGTCTCACGCAATGAACGATGAGAATAGAGGCTTTCGTGGCCATCGACCCACACCACCAGCAAAGTGGCGGGCTCTAAGAGCATGATCTGCTCAGCCTGGTAACGGACTTTTGAACTCAATTCGCCTCTTCTCCTACACTTAACACATGAAGAAATCATACCTTCAGACCAAGATTTCCCCAATTAAAGGCGGGCTATTCATTGAGATTGCGGTGGGAAAAGGCGTGAGCCCCCTCCGGAAATGGGTCGATTCCGGAGAGGGCCGTTTGGAAGGCAAATTGCTGTTTTCCCCTGGATTGCGGCAACAGGGGGAAAAATGTAGGTCGGAGAGAGGTACGCCGCGTCAACTTCGGGGAAAAAACTCTGTGGGTTCGACCACTCCCCAACTCTCTCCGACCGCCGAACCAACAGGAAGGTACCTTGTACAATATAAAATGTAAAGTACATTTTTGTAGACCTCGCCAGAACGGCTTCATGGGCCCATATCGTCGCAGATGACGGTTGAGGGTGGGATATTCTGGATGTCATGTTCTCCAGAGAGTGTCATGTTCTCCAG
>JADHSM010000011.1 GCA_016776905.1 Planctomycetota bacterium
TTTGGAGTGGTCTACTCCTTCGTAGGTTCATGGACGCTCTCCTATGAGACGGCGACAGAACTAGGAGTGGCTCAGTACCAATTGTTGGCGGGACCTCTAACAAATGCTGCCGATTCAACAGTGACTTCGATCGCGAAGTCGGACAGCCTAGGAGCCCCTCCTGTTGTTTCCGTGGTCGTGATCAATGGCGCATCGATACCGATGAATGGTGTAGTTGCCGATACCCAGCTGATTCCGTTCACTCCAGAATTTGAGTTATCCATCCATGCACCCTCGACGGTGTATTACCCTGAAGCGACGCCGGAGCAAGAGACCTTTACTGCGACCGTCAATTTGGAAGAACTGGTACTTCCCGGTACCGCTGCCGAAGATTTGTCTCAGGTTCAAGGCTATTCTTTTGCTGTGGGTCATGATGCATCCCTGATGCAAATCAACAGCATTTCAACGGTGATCACTTCTGATACCGGTTTGGCCCCTGATTTTGTTCAGGATGATATCTACACCGATGGAGTCACTTCGGGTGTGGTCTTCAGTTTTCCAGGTCTTTGGACATTAGCCTTTGATAATTCACTCTCCCTTGCGTCGATTGAATATCAGTTGGCTTCGGGAGCGTTGACAGGAGCATCGGGTTCCACATCGACTTCGATTTCCTTTGTAGGCACTTTGGGAAGCCCAGTTGTCGAAAATGTAGTTGTCGTCGATGGCGCCTCCATCTCCAGTTCACAGGTGAATGCCAATGCGGACCTGGTCCCCTTCACGGGCTCACGGTTTATTCGTGGCGATAGTACTCAGGACGGGACACTCGATCTGGCGGATGGTATTGGAGTTCTCTCATACTTGTTCGCTGGAGGTTCTGCGACGTGCATGAAAGCTCTCGATCTCGACGGCTCGAATCACGTCAGTATTTCTGACGGTGTTCAGGTGCTCTGTGCGATTTTCTGTGCGGGCTCCCCACCGCCTTCTGCTCCTTTTCCGGACTGTGGCGTGGATTTGGTCAGCACATTGACATGTAACAGTTTCGGCGTGTGTCCATAACGCGAGAGACGACATGAAATGGGACAGAGCACCGGTTGAGAAGCGTTGAGAAGGAGCCTCGGGAAGCCTTTAAAAGCATCTCGAGCGCCCCTTGGCAGTGCTTCCTCGGTCGCGTGCTTCTCGTCCCTGATTTCTCTTCGAGAGATCGTGTCCTTCGGAATACCTCTGTGTTGTTTCTGCTCCGGAAGGCTTATGCTATCTGGAGCAGAAGGTTTGATTCGGAGAACGCTCCGGACCTTTCATGGTCGAGTCCAGACGTTGCAGGAGTTTCATAATGGATGCACCCCGTTTTGAAAGATATTCCGCGGTACCTCTCTTTGAGGGTCTTCAGCATGAAGAGATCGGTGCACTTCTCGGATATTCAGAGACGGTCGAAGTTGAAGCAGGCGATGTCGTTATCGATGAGGGCTCTTCCCCACAGTATTTTTATGTGATCGCAAAAGGGGTCTTAGATGTCGTTCTGACCGACAAGGGAGAAACCCCTAAAGTGTTGGCGCGTCTTTCTGACTTGAGTTGTTTTGGAGAGATGGGTCTCGTCAATGACGCCCCTCATAGTGCCAGTGTTGTCGCCGTCGAGAATTCGAGACTGAGAAGATTCAGTATCGAAAAGTTTCATCAGTTGCTGGAGCTCGAAGACCGAGTGGTATATCGAATGATTTTGGGGTTGGCGCGCCTCATTTCTCACCGCCTCCAATCCAGCGATGACCGAAGGGTTCGATAACCTTGAAGGTACAATTGATTCCCTCGACAGTCGGGGGCTCCGGGAAGCATCAACTTCTCAGTTCATTTCTTATTGATGAAAAAATATGCGTGGATGCCGGGTCTATCGGTTTTCATTTAGATCTAAACTTACAATTAAGTGTGAAGCATATTTTTCTGACTCACGGACATAGTGATCACCTCGCCAGTTTACCGATTTTCTTGGATGCTCATTTCGGTGAAGGATCAGAAGACCCCATACCCGTTGTGATTCATGCCGACGAGGCCACCTCTAAGACGATTATGGAAGATGTCCTCAATGATCGTCATTGGCCTGATTTCTTTCGTATTTCGGAGGAAAACAATCTGGGAATGATTGAGCTGAGGCGAGTGATTCCTGGGGAAGTACTCGAGATCGAAGGATATAAGATCACGCCGGTACGAGTGGACCATGTGGTGGATACCTTGGCATATGTCGTCGAAAAAGATGGTTCGGCACTCGCGGTTGTTACAGATACCGGTCCTACCGATGAGATTTGGGAAGTGTGCTCCAAGATAAAGGGTTTGAATACCGTGATATTGGAACTGTCATTCCCTGACAGTCTGCAATGGTTGGCAGAGGTTTCGAAACACCTGACGACCTCCGACTTCGTCAAAGAAAGAGCAAAGCTACCCGGCGCAGATGGGCTGCGATTCCTAGCCGTCCATCTCAAGGTGAATCAATACGACAATATTGTTCGTGAACTCAATGCTCTAGAGTTACCCGGTGTGGAAGTGATGCAGCCTGGAGTGGATTACAGTTTCTAGGGGTGCGTTCCTGTTGGTGGCGTCTGTTCAGTTTGTGGATCGGTAGGGTGGCCTCAAGTCCAGCCTCAATAATTAGAGGAGACAGTCATGAGTCTTGACCGGAGAAAGTTTCTTTCATCTGCTGCTTTGGGTGCTGCTGCCGCAGCGAGTATTCCGGCAGCGAGTATTCCCGCACTTGCGAATGATGATGAAGCCCGCAGCTTGGGTGACGGCACTCCACTCCCTTGGGGGAAAACGCGTTTCGCCGTGAATATTGAGATGTGGGGATTCGGCGGAGGTCCTGCGCAGAACCGTATTCGTGAGGCTGCCAAGTTGGGTTATCCCGCCGTCGAGTTCTGGCCCTGGAGGGGCAAGGATCTGGAGCAGATTCGTATCGCTTGTGAAGAGACCGGCATCGAAGTGGCACAGTTCACTGCATGGCCTTTCAGTCCAGGTATGAACGACCCTAAAAATCATGACAAGATCGAAAAAGAGATCGCAGCCTCCATCGAGACCGCTCAGAAACTCAAGGCTCGGAAAATGACAGTCATCGCAGGTAATGATCAGCCCGGAATGACTCAAGAACAGATGCATGAGAATGTGATAACGGGATTGAAGCGATTTGCACCGATGGCCGAAGAAGCCGGAGTCATGCTAATACTTGAGCCGATGAATATTCGAGTTGATCACAAAGGGCATTGTCTTTATGGAAGTCCAGAAGCTGTGCGTATCTGTCGAGAAGTAGATTCTCCTATGGTGAAGATCAACTGGGATCTCTATCACATGCAGATCACAGAAGGTGATCTCTGTCGAAGGATGCGCGAGGGTTGGGACCAGGTGGGTTATCTGCAACTGGCCGACAATCCTGGTCGTAGGGAACCGGGTACGGGAGAGATCGACTACTCACGTGTCTTTAAAGAGGCATGGGATTTAGGGTACAGAGACTATATCGGTCTTGAATGTTCTCCCAGTGGAAATGAAATTCGAGCGACTGAACGGGTCAAAGCGGCCGACGTCTGGTCATGATTCCAACATTGTTGTTGTCATTGAAGAAAGAAGAATCTTAATGCGGAGCATAACACTGCTGGTTATTTCTTTGTTGTTGTTGTTGACGCCGGGTTGTCAGCAATCGTTGCATCCGTTTCTATCCATGGATGATTGCATTATTGACAAGAATCTAGTGGGCACTTGGATGGCGGATGACTCTCGCTGGGTTTTTACTCAAAGGAAAAACGATAAACAGTATGAACTGGTGGTCTCCGAGGAAGGAAGGGAAACCTCTCATCTCTTGGTGCGTCTTGGAAAAGTAGGGAACGAGTTATTCTTAGATTTCTCCTATAACAATAAAAAGAGAACACCTAGGCCGGATTTGGAAGAGGCGACCAATTTACCCGTACACCTTTTTGCTCATGTTCGTCAAATCCGACCGGTTCTTCAGATCGCATTTCCAAATCCCGATTGGATAGAGAATGTTCTTGTTAGTAATCCGAAAGTCCTGAAGCATGAAGTGATAGAAGGCTCGAACGCAGACAGCGTAATATTGACGGCTGGAACCGAAGAGCTGCAAGGGTTTTTCTCTAAGCAGGTCGAGAACGAAGAATTGTTTGATAAGTATAGTCAGTTTCAGTTCATAGATCCTGAGCCACCTGTAAAAGAAAATTAATCTGAGAATGAATTCGCCAAAGGCGGAATGAGGGAATGATATTTCCTTGGCTTAGTGTCCATTGATGAATGATTTCAGAGCTTCCAGTGCGGGCCCTTTTCGTCGTGAATCGTTATGACGGCCTCCCGGTATTTCAACAAACTCTGTAAATTCCGGGTTCAATTCTGCGAGACGTTTTCCCTGTTGAAAAGGAACGATCTGATCAGCACTTCCATGAAGGATGAGGGTGGGGCACTTGACCGATTCAATGAATCCTTCGTTCTTAAAATGGTATTTTTTTAACCAAGAAGGCACCCAGCCAAGTCCTCTTGATTTCGCCATTTCTTCGAGCGAAAGAAAAGGTGAATCGAGAATCAGTGCCGACGCCCACCTCGCGCATTGTGTCGCAGCAAATGCTCCGAGACTTCGACCATAAAGAATGACGTTGTCGGTGCCGGCGAGTGATTGAGCTTCGAAGATGGCTTGCCGAGTATCGCTCAGTAGCCCCCATCGATCGGGTGCCCCCTCCGATTTGCCATATCCTCGGTAATCAAAAAGTAGAACAGGCCATCCTTGTGACTGTAAAAATTCGGCAACAGCAAAGCGATGTGAAACATTACCTGCGTTGCCGTGGCAGTAGACGATGACTCGATCTGCACCTTTAACAGGGAACCACGCAGCAGACAGATTCAGGGTTTTGTAAGAGGTTATCGTTTCAGACAGATTCAGAGTTTTGTAAGAGGTTATCGTTTCAGGAGATTTGAAAATCAACTCGGTGGCGCTAGCGGGCAAGTCTCGCGCCCATTCACTGCTAGGGGCGAAGACGAGACGGTGTTCCAATCCACGAATAGTGAAGAAAGTGAAAACTAATAATCCCACGTAAAATATAATCTGAAGTCTTCGATCGTTCAGTATCTGAAACAATGTAGATTCCTCTCCGGCAAGTATTCTACCTATCAGTCGAAGAAATGAGGAGCATGTTATTATCGCTAGTGAATCTGTTATGATTCACTTCTGTGTCTATTCTTTCTTTAAAGGAGTTCTTGGCATGTGTCTCTCGTCTCGGTATCTCTCTTCTCGGTATCTCCCGTCTCGGTATCTCTCGTCTCGGTGTCTCCCGTCTCGGTATCTCTTGAAGCGATCCCTATATACGTTTTGGATGCTGTGTTTAGTTCTTGTCCCCCTGACAACGCAGGCGCAGGGCGGGTTGCTGGACGACCTTGAAGAAGACAATCCCTGTTCAGTAGAGTTGATTTCAACGGTCTCGGCATTCCAAGTTGGAGTCCCTTTTGAAGTGGGAGTTTTCGTTAAACCCATCAAGGATTGGCATGGATATTGGCACTCTCCTCGCGATGGGGGTGATTCCCCGGAAGTGTCTTGGAACCTTCCCAAAGGCTGGAAGGTATCAGAGCCTAAATTTCCAGTTCCGGTACGGATGGTGGAAACGGGAAACCTGATCGCATACGGATATAAGAATCCTTTTATGATTCGGTATGTGCTGACACCGGCGAGTTCTGAAGAGGCCGATAGTGCTGAAGCATTGCTTGAAAAAGAGAAGATTCTCATCACCGCTGATGTCAGTTGGCAGGTTTGCAAAACTACCTGTATCTATGGAGAAAGTTTTGTGAAGCTGTCCCTTCAAAAGTCTTCGGCAGCTGTTGTGGATTCACGAGGGCAGAAATTGTTGGCGATTTGGAATTCTCGGTATCCCAAGCCTGTCGATCAGATCAGAGGATTCCACTTCGAGCAGGAGTGGCGAGCGGGACAGGGGCCGGAAGGATCTGCAGGTGCATGGACACTCCGTTGGGCGCGAACGAAAGACGATGTGCGCCCGGCTGTGCCCGTGAATTGGCGGGTATTTCCCCATGGACTCGTTGCAGGGATTCTGAGTGAGGGTAAAGTCCGCCCCTGGAATCCGAACCTTGAGGTCCATAAAGGTCTGAAGTTGGGCAAACAGGTCACATTTTTCGTCATGGATGCAGGATCGGACTTCCATCCCGGCCAGTTGGGTGCAACGATGGTTCCTAGTCCTGGAAAAGCAAAAGGGCCAGTGCCGGGTTTTCCTGCTGTCGAGTGGCGCGGGAAGCCTTAAGGGTATCTCAGCTTTTCCTCAACGATCAATTTGAAACATATAAACTTTGAACTCATGAAATGGAGATCACCATGAAACAACTCTTGATCCTGCTGACACTCAGTGTCGCAATGGGATCTGCGCTTCTCTTCGCAGATGAGAAGAAGCAGGAGAAAATCGAAGGCGCACAGATCACTTTCTCGTTGAAAGACTTGGACGGTAAAGTTCACAAGTCTGCCGACATGAAAGATAAAATCATCGTTCTTGAATGGACCGAATCGGGTTGTCCCGCAGTGAAGCCTATTTATAAGAATAAAAAGGTTCAAGAAGCCGCTGCCGCCATGAAGAAAAAAGGCGTTGAATGGTTCTCTGTCTGCTCCACTCACTACAACACAGTGGCAGGCCTGAAAAAGTTCAAAGAGAGCTACAAAGTCGACCACAAAATTCTTCAGGATTTTGACGGTAAGCTGGGCAAAAAGATCGGCGCCAAAAAGACACCTCACTGCTTTGTTATTAAGAATGGCAAGGTTCTTTATCAGGGAGCGTTTGATGATCGTCGTTCCGGAGAGAATTACGTAACAAAAGCTGTCGAGGAGATTCTCGCCGGCAAAGAGGTTTCTACTCCCCGCACACGGGCGTATGGCTGAAGCGTCAAGTACAAGAAGTCGTAGTTTACGACTTCATGATTCTTGAAGATCAAATGGGCCCTGAAGACGAGAAGTCTTCAGGGCTCATTTTTTGTAGGTGAGCCTTATCTCCCTGCTCATGAATCCGGAAACCGTTACTGATCTTTTACGATTATGGGGCTTTAAAAGGTACTCTGAGTGTATCGAGTATAGGGTTTGGCCTTATTTCACTGTAAAATCGGGAACTGACCCGAAATCCGAGGAGCCCCATGAATCCGAGAAATCTGGTGATCGTTGGACTGCTGCTCGCAGGTCTCGTTTCTCTCTTATTCATCGTCCTCCCAGCGGGCCCCGGAGACTTTCCTGTAGAAGAAGAATTCTCCTCATACTCGTCCAATTCTAAAGAACGTCGCTCCTCAAACGAAGGATCGGCAAGGAACGGCTCGAGAAATGGGACAGGATCCAATTCAGGACGAAATTCGACCTCGGGGTCCTCTCGAACAGTTGAAGCGGGGGACAGTGCACTGGGTGACCCTGGCGGACGCAGAGCAAGTGGAGGTGCGGGCCAAGGATCCGGCAATAGGAGAAATGGGGATAGCGCTTCTGATTCGGCCACAGGCGGTCGGGGAAGTTCTTCGAATGAGAACTCGAGTCGTGGATCGCGAAATGGTAGAGGTGTGCCTCCTTCTTTCGATCGAGATGACTCGACGAGTGGTTCTGAATCACAGGGCAGCGTTAGAGTGAGTGGAACCATCTGGGCGGAAAATCAACCACAACCTTTGAGTGGGAGCAGCGGTTCTCTCACAGTGGGCATCAACGGACGATCAAAAACGGTCAACGTGTCCAATGGTGCTTTTGTTTTTGATGCAGACTCTGATGCCATGGTTCGCTTTTTTAGCGCAATGATCGATAGCAAAGAGGCGCGCGTTATCGCTCCAAGCATGCCCATCATTGCTAAAATGGCGAGTTCTGTGAAAGTCTTTATTCGCTATGACGCATTGGCAACCTTAAACCTCATCTCCGCAGAGACCGGCGAGTCTCTCAATAATGTTGAAGTCGTTCGGCTTCAGGATTTTCATAGAAGTACTCTGGAACATCCGGGCTGGCCAATGGCGACTGACTATGTCATCTCCGAACAGACGGGCCCAGTTTCACTCGATGGTCGTTTGGGAATGATCGGCTCTGCTGTTGTTCTCCACGCTAGGGCTGCAGGACATGAATGGAAGCGTATCACCGTAGATTTAATCGAGGGTGGTGAGAGAGAAGTTCTGCTTCGTCCTTCTGGAAGTGTGTTTCTGGATGTTTTAGGAGATACAGAGCGACAAGACATCAAGTTACGCTTTCGAGCTCCCGAGTCTTTTGGCCCTCCATTTATGGAGATTCCTGTTGCCGGAGGAACGAACCGTCTCATTGAAGGAGTCATGCCAGGAGTCTGGGTAGCGACCTTGGAGTCTGGGCATTGGAATCTGAATCCTACGATTTACGAAGAGATCACTTTTGAAGTTTCCCTGGGAGGGGAGACCACATTGACGCTGGAAGTGCCTTCCGATGATGAAGATCGAGCAGATTTAGGAGGTACTGTCTTTATTCCAGACGGATGGTATCTGGATGATTTCTCGTTGCGTATTCGACCTACCGGAGCCGGCAGTGATCCATTGAACGACACAGTGGTGGTGCAGGCGATCGATATGGATGCTGAGTCAATACCGGGGGGTGACCTATTCGTCTGGGGCCCTGTCAAAGTCAAAATAGGAAGCTATGGAGTTTTGGTTTTACCGGTTGGATATGGCGACCTCTTCGAAGTGACAGAGGAAGGTTTTTACGATGCTCATATCGAACTCCCTTACCCTGTAGATATTCAGGTGACAACAGTGCTTCAGGGGGGCGGAGGACAGCTGGCTTCCCCCGGATTGGTTCGTTGGGCACCGAGTCGCCCTGCTGGAGTTCCGGGTGCTGGAGCGGTTCCCGTTCCTGCTACGAGCGAAGGGGTTTTTGATTTTCAGGTTCCCGTTGGCAATGTGATTCTTTCAGTTTCTGATCCGGCATATGTTCCCAAGCATCAGCAGGTCACCGTGAACGAAGATGGTGCCAATCAATTCGAAATCGAATTGGAGCCGGCCATGGGGATGATTTTGCTTCTCGATGAAGATGGCACTTCTATCCCCTGGGACTTGACTTGGCATCCTGTTGTGAACGCTGACGGTCATGAGGGAAAGGTGCTGACTCGTGGTCGCACAGGAAGCGGCTATCGAGTCTTAGTCAGCGAAACCGGTGAATACACGATTACTTTGCCCTACATGGATGGGTTCTATCCTGTTGAGCCTTTTAATATATTTTGCCAACCCGAAACCATCCTCGAAACACTGATCCCACTGGAAGCAGAATAAGCACTATTAAGAATAGTGCTTATTCCTAACAGCGCTTGAGATTTCGTCTCTTCTTATTGAGCGATCAGTTATGAGATCCGTCGCAAAAAGGTGCTCCGCTTGTTTTCTTGCAGGCACATAGGGCAACAGTTTTCTTCTCTTCTAATTCAAACACGGTAGGAGACATTCCCGTTCCGGAGTGAGTTCCATCACAGAATGGGTGTTTACTGGAGAGGCCGCATGAACACCATGCATGTTTCCCTGCGTCCAATTCTATGACGACGGGTTTGTTATCCACTGATTTGGGTTCTTGATTCATTTGATGCACCTTTTTTGTGGTGAGGGAAACTCAACATTTCAATGCGAACTTTGACGTGTAAGAAATTTGGATTCTGCGAAGAGTCCAACGGAGAAAAGATGCTGAAGGTTCCGGTGATGAATAAATTTTCTAAATTTAAATCATCACCGGAACCCGACACGCATTTCTCGATCGTTAATTATCTATTCATGGAGGTGACAGGGGCATTCGTACTTACGCCAGAAAGATCGGTCCAGTAGCAGGATTTACTGATCCCGCTGAATGGCTTGCCGTCCATTTCTGCGTAGGGATTGACGAAGAAGTTCAGTGGAGAACCTGATTGGGCAGGCGACAAAGTCAGGCCCCGGCCTGTGCTCAAGGTGACTCTGTTAGCAGTTTGGCGAGCAAAGAAGTTCGCTTTGTTAGCCACGTCTTTATCTGCCTCAGAGATGTCGACGGGGACCCAGCCCTTGCCTGGAACATGGAATTCGGCCCAGCAGTGGTAACCGCCGGTTTTGAACTCAGCTTCTTGAGGGGTGTATTTCCCCCACATGCCAATTTGGAATCTGGATTCTATTCCTGCAGCCATGCAGAGTGCGTTGAAGTAGGTGTGGAAGTCTGTGCAGTTCCCTTTTCCGACTTCACAGGCGTGATAGACGTCGCCTCTTCCCCAGCCTTCACCTTTTTTGTCGTATGACATCTCCTTAAGGATGTGCTCGTAGAAGGTTTGAGCAATTTCCATAGTTGAGTTTTTGTTGGCCGAAAGTACGTTTGCGTATGCATCTATTTGTGGAGTAACGAAGCAAAGATCAGATGGTTGGAGGTATATAGAATCGCTCTTGGGTGAGTCGCCTGTATCTTTCGAGAAGAGCTGTTGATCCACACTGTTTTCGAATCGAACCACATTGTAATTCACAGTGATCTTTGCAGTCGCTGTATTGGCGACTCCCTGAAGGTAGATCATTTCATTGCCGTAGACATTTTCTCGTTTGGTGCTGATCTGATTCAGTTCCAACTCGCTACCGACAGACCACTTTAAGTCCACAACTTTTTGATGTGGATCATTGTGCGGAATTGGAATCCATATGCTGATGGGCTTTCCGACTTCCATTCCTGCAAGGTCCACTTCATATCGAATGTCAAATTCTCGGGACGGACGATTTGTATCTGTTACACCGCCGGTGAATGCACAGCCGGACATCAGAATAGCCAGCGAGAGGAAGGTCAGTAAAGTTTTAATGAGTAACTCCTGTTCAGGTGCTGAACTGGCACCATGCGTGTGGTTTGGGAGAGAAAAGATTCCCGTCCTGATGAATCTGAAAATATCCACGAGGGAAGCGGACTTCAGATGTCTGATGCTATCGGAGAAGCCTGAGCGGGGAAAACACCTTTTGAGGTTAGAAGCAAAAAATAGACGGTTATTCCCCGGAGGCCGCGTCTGATCGTGAAGCACCATTGGGCAGTTCAGGTTTTTTGAAGTCTTTCTTGAGCCCTTCCAGATCCAGAACCTCGTTCATCGTTTGCTGGATACGGGTTTTATCCCAGGAGTCTCTTCCTTGAAGATGGGTTGCGAGAACCATCGCTTGTTCAACCCTGTTGAGGACTTCCATGATCATTTTCCGCATCAGCGGTTTGAAGGGAGCCACCAATACTTTCTGAAGGGTTGTGAGCTCCAATTGTAAGAGAACTTCTTCGATCAGTGCATTGCACTCGGCTTTTTTAGATTTCAGCGTCGAGAGAACGATGGCGTACGTGCTGAAGTTTGGAGAGCGGGGGCGAGGTGTCTCGATCAAGCCCGGCAGCATTTTGGGGAAGGCTTCTTCCAACTTGAGGCTCATTTCCTGCTCGTCAGGAACCCCTTTTGAGCGGGAGAATTTGAAAGCATTATCTCTGAGATCCCATACAGATCCTGCGACTTCAAAGGCGCGTGCGTGAAACTCGCTTCTTTTTTCGTAATTGAGATCGACCGCGAAATAGACCATTTCTGAAGGCTGTTCGCCGGTTTTTTCAGTGAGAAGATTCTCCGCCGCTTCCACGCGAATGGCGATATCTCGGGCGAACTGCTCGGAGCGGGCATAGACCAGTACACCTTCGGAGTCGAAGAGTTGAAAACTCTCAGCTTCGAGGGGAAGGCGTGTTTCTATCCCTAGAGCATCTTCTTCGACTACGAGGTCGACGGATCGGCAGCCCATACCGCTGAGGCAAAAACATATAAGTAGGCAGAATCTGAATCTGTACAAATCTAATCCCCTGACGGTTTCGTGGATCTCATAGACATCATTGCTGACGGCTGGAAGGGGTCAATAGGTCATCAGGTTGGAGCATCAGGTTGGAGCATCAGGTTGGAGCATCAGATTGGAGTATCAGTGGAAGTCTAGGATTTTCCCCAAACGGTCGGATACTGACGTCATCTGAAAGATCTTGTATTTATCTTTCGGGTCAATTTTTGAAATCATGATGAGCAAATCTACCAGTTGATCAGGGGAAGTTTCCTCGGGGAGGTCGATCTGGCTTTCGATCTTTTTCAGTGCGGATTGTAGATGGTCGAGTTCCGTGTCTGAAATGTAGGAATCTGTTTCTTCGAACACTTCGAAACGCGCCTCTGGGTATATTTTTCCTCTGTCTACAGGTTCAATTTTTACTCTGCGTTCTCCCAGAATCATGATCAGGAATCGACCGTCCTCGAGGGCCTGATAACGTTGCACCCGGCCTAAGCCTGCGATGGGTTGCACAGGTGCGACTTTCTCAAGTTTCTCTCGATCTTCTCCTAGAACAGTGCCAAGAATGATTTCCCCACTATTATCGAGAAGATCTTGTGTCATTTGCCGATATCGAGGTTCAAAAACATGAAGTGGGATGACCTGACCCGGAAACAGAATCAAATCCGAGAGGGGAAAGAGGGGGCATACCCTTGGAGTATTGTCATCGGAGGTGTCAAACTCCTCAGGATCTTGATCAAATGAAAAATCCAAACTGCCCCTTTCGGCGAACGTCTTCATGAGAGTCAATAATGGGGTTGACGGCATTTTGATTCCGGAGAGTACCCCAGATAAATCTGCCCTCAAGTACACTTAATGAAGTTTAAAGTTCTCCGAGGGGGAATGCATGAATCGTCTTGAAAAGGCAATCGAGATAGAGAAGATCTTGGGATCCTTCTATCCTCATCCCCCCATTCCTCTCGATCACAGTAATCCATTTACACTGCTGGTTGCCGTGCTGTTGTCGGCGCAAACCACCGATGTGAGGGTGAATCTGGTGACACCAGATCTCTTCGCCGATGCGAAAACTCCGCAAGATATGAAAAAGTTATCTGAAAAGGAGATTTATGGATTTATCAAAACTTGTGGTTTGGCTCCCAGGAAAGCCAAAGCCATATACCAGTTGAGTCGAATCCTCATTGAGGAGCATGGCGGAGAAGTCCCTGCGGACTTCGAAAGCCTAGAGGCTCTGCCAGGAGTCGGGCATAAGACTGCGAGTGTCGTCATGGCGCAGTCTTTTGGGATTCCGGCTTTTCCGGTGGATACTCATATTCACCGACTTGCCACCCGGTGGGGATTGACCAACGGGAAATCTGTCGAAAAGACAGAGGTCGATTTGAAAAAGATATTCCCCAGAGAGAAATGGAATGATCTTCATTTACAGATCATTTTCTTCGGACGGGAACATTGTCCAGCTCTGCGGCATGATCTGTCGGGTTGTCCGATTTGTTCTTGGGCTGCTACGGCAAAAAGGATCCGGGAAGAAGCAAAAAAGAACGCACCGGCTTCACGAAAAAAATAGCTGCTCTGGAGACGTTTTCGACAGTCTAGATGGAGAATTAGAAAAGGCTCGATCGTGATTCACGATCGAGCCTTTTTTTGTTTCCAATTATTCAGCAACCGGGTTCTAGCAACCGTTGTAGGAGGTGCAATCTTGTGGATCGCCTATTTCTCCACAGGTGGGGAAGGGTGCCGGCGGTGGAGATCCGTTTTGGAAGATGTAAGAGATCAACCAAATGGGATCAGCGACGTCAAAAATTCCGTCACCATTGGTGTTCTTGGAATCATTACAAGGGCCTGCTGGACCGTTGTTGAAGATTTCCTGAAGAGACCATACCACGTCGGCTACGTTGACGATGCCGTCTGCGTTGGCATCTCCGCGAACATAGTCGAGATTTGTCTGAGGATTCAGCGTCAATACCCCGTCAGACGTGAGGGGGGAGATACTGGTGTTATTGGTTGTCACGACATTGAAGATGGTCGGATTTCCAATTTGTGTCCAGGCCAAAGGTACAGTGAGCCCGGTGGAGTCTCCTTGGAGATTTCCAGCGACGGTACTTCCGGCGATTTGAACGGCATTAGTTTCACTGGGAAACTGCAAGAAGATCGGAACCTGGAATGAGTACACAACTCCGAGAGTCCAGCCGGAAGGCAGGATTTGGGACTGAGCAAATGCAGGCTGTGCTGCAGCGACAGCACCCGTGATGTCTGCAGAAGTCGGTGAGATATAGTTCGAGTCCGAACTGATACTCATCGAGAACCCTTGTGTGTTCGTCGGATAAGTGGCGTTCGAAGGATCTTCTGAAATGGTCAAGACTGCAGTGAAATCTCCCTCACCCGTTGCTGGGTCGTAGTTCACATTGCGGTCTGGAGCATTGTAGTTGAAGACGATGGGAGGAACATCGAGAACCTCTACCGAGCCGTCCTGGGAAGTCATGGGCAATGAGGCGCCATTGACGACCGCTACAGAGCTGACGGGAGGTGAACCTAAAGTCGAGCAGATTCCTACCGTTCCGACTTCACCGACTTGACCGTTGACACGGTAATACGCCGTTCCGAATTCGTATGATCCGGGTGCGAGGACATCACAGGAGGTGAAGCAAATCACGCAACCCACAGTCCAGCCTCCGGACTCGAGGTTTTGTTGGAAGAAATCAGGGTTTGCGCCCTGTTTCAGTGTCTCAACAGTGGAAGACCAATCGACGACTTCGTCGAAATCTCCAGAACTCCCGACAGGTTCGAGGGATAAAACGCTCTCGGTGTGACATACACCGAAGGAGAATCCCTGAACACCATTAGGCTCTGAGTGGTCAAAGGAGAAAGTAATTGCAGCAAGACCGCCTTGTGGAGCCGCTGCACTACTGAAGCTCATATTAAATGGGGCTCCTGCCATTGCCAATGCAGGCAAAAGCATGCAAGCAAGAAATACGCCAGCAATTCTAATAACCATGATTCATCACTCCTGATTGTTGATTCTCGGAAATCTTGTCCGAAACACACCACCACAACTTGCAAAGCTCGGGACAATCGCCCGGTCCCACTGCATAATAATCCTCGAGTAAATACTAATACCTCTTTCGCCACTTTGGAAGATCCTGATGGAAGGGTCACGAGAGTTCGTTACAGTCCTTGTAAAATTTTCGTACATGACATCTATGGGATGTCATTTTAGTTAATCTCTGTGAAGGAGTATTGACTTGTCAGAACTGACAGAAAGACCAGACGGACAAGAGCATCGCTCATTGAGCTTTCTGGAAAAGATTGTGCAAAAAGACGTGAGCGAAGGTCTTTCGCCAGAACGTCTTAGGTTTCGTTTCCCTCCAGAGCCGAATGGCTTTTTACATATAGGGCACGCGAAGGCGATCTGCGTAAGTTTCGGATTAGCAGGTGACTTCGGTGGCCATTGTAATCTGCGGTTTGATGACACTAATCCCGCCAAGGAAGAGCAGAGATTTGTCGATTCGATTCAAGAAGACGTGAAATGGCTAGGTTTCGAATGGGACCAGCTCTGTTTTGCCAGCGACTACTTTGGCCAGTTGTATGACTGGGCCGTTCAATTAATCCGCCAAGGTGACGCATATGTCTGTGATTTGGATGGGGAAGAGGTCAGGAAGCATCGGGGAACTCTCAGTGAGCCTGGTGTCGATAGCCCTTTCCGAACACGTACTGTCGAGGAGAACCTAGAACTCTTCGCAGGGATGCGATCAGGAGAGTTCTCCGATGGCAGTCGTACGTTGAGAGCCAAAATTGATATGCAGTCTGCTCATATCGTGATGCGAGATCCTGTGATGTATCGAATCCAGAGATCTCATCATCATCGAACCGGAGATGATTGGTGTCTTTACCCCACATATGACTGGGCGCATGGCCAAGGCGATGCCATCGAAGGGGTGACTCATTCACTCTGTTCTCTAGAGTTCCGTAATCACCGCCCCCTTTATGATTGGTTTTTAGAGAAAATTGGTCTCGAGGAAGTGCCTTCGCAGACGGAGTTTGCTCGATTGAATTTACAGTTCACGGTGATGAGCAAGAGACGATTGAGAACCTTGGTTGAAGATGGCCATGTAGATGGTTGGGACGATCCTCGCATGCCAACGCTTGCAGGATTGCGGCGCAGAGGTGTGACTCCAGAAGCGATCAGAGCGTTCATGAAAACAATCGGCGTGTCTAAAGTGAACTCGATGATCGATCTGACGGTTTTAGAAAATCATATTCGTGATCATTTGAACAAGATTACTCTGCGGCGTATGGCTGTTTTGGATCCTGTGAAAATGGTGATAGAGAATTTCCCTGAGGATCTCCAAGAGATGATGGAGGCCGTCAATAATCCGGAAGACCCGGATGCTGGAATGCGTCAAATTCCATTTGAGCGGGAGGTTTGGATTGATAGGGATGATTTCAGAATGGATCCCCCGAGGAAGTGGCGAAGACTGGCACCCGATGCAGAAGTGAGACTTCGGTATGGTTACTGCGTCAAAGTCAAAGAAGTGATCACGGACCCTGATTCAGGCGAGGTGACTGAGATCCGGTGCGATTATGACCCCGAGACTTCCAAGGGCCGTCAGCCAGAGGGTCGAAAGGTTCGCGGAATCATTCATTGGGTCCCGGCTTCTTGTGCCGCTCAATTGCCGGTCACTCTCTATTCTCCTCTGTTTAGTATAGAAAACCCGGATGATCCTCCTGAGGGCCAAGAGTTCACAGATTTTATCGATCCGGGTTCTCGGGTGGAAACCACAGCATTTTGCGAACCTGCCCTGGCTCAAGCCGCCGGCGGAGATCGGTTCCAATTTGAGAGAGTGGGATATTTCCATGTCGATCCGGCTCGATCTTCAGAAGAATCGCCTCATTTTGTTCGAATTGCTGCATTAAGAGATTCTTGGGCAAAAAAGGAAAAAAACAGCTGAATCGCCTCACTTTGGTGAAAAGGCATCGATCAGCATCGCCGAGAAGGCTCCCCACCGGGGAGCCTTCTCGGCCTCTTTAATCCTGTATCTTGACCTTGTCCCATCCCCTTGCGAACCTGACTCCTTGACCTTCGATGACAAGGAGTGGGTTTTGTCCCCAGCGACCTTGTAAAGAAGCTCCCTCTTTGAAAGGAAACAACATGATCTGCAGGACCACAGGGTTCCTTCTTTGTCTCTTCATAGCCACTTCCTCAGTGTGCCAAGCTTCGGATCTTGAAAATAAACTGAGTGAAGAACAAGCGAAGATTATTTCGATCGGGCAAACCGACAATCGAGTGGTCCAAACTTTGGATCATCTGGTCAATGGCATTGGACCCAGATTGACCGGCAGTTTTCAGGATCATATTGCCTGTAACTGGAGTAAGGATTTGTTTGAAGAGTTCGGCCTTGAAAATGTCGTGATGGAAGAAGCGGGAGAATTCCCGGTCGGTTTCCAGCGAGGCCCATGGCGTGGACAGATGATGACGCCAGAGGTGATGGATCTTGAGTTTGGAACTCCCGCGTGGTCAGCAGGAACCCGCGGAGCTCAGAATGGCCCGGCGAAAATCTTCCCGGAGTTTTCTGAAGAACTCGATTTGAGTGAGTACAAAGATAGCTGGGTCTTCATGCCAGCTCAGAGGGGGCGTCGAAACAGAGATGCTCGTCAGCAAGAGCGTGAGATCAGGACACAATTGGAAGAGATCGGTGTCGCCGGTTGGATTTATCCTTCTAGAGGAGATGCCATCACCATTCTTGGAAGTGCCAGGGTGACCTGGGATAACCTCCCCAAGATTCCGCGAATCACCCTGCGCAAGGATCAGTACGACGTCATTATGGAAAAGATGGGTAACGAGGAAGAGGTCACTCTTCGGATCGATATCCGAAATCATTTCCAGCCCGGACCGGTGAAATACTACAACGTTATCGCTGATATCGTCGGTACCGAGTTCCCAGATGAATATGTCATCATCGGTGGGCATATCGATTCTTGGGACGGAGCGACTGGGACAAGTGACAATGGAATGGGGACAGCAACCACCATTGAAGCTGCCAGGATTCTATCCGAGGCAGGTATCAAGCCACGCAGAACAATCCGCTTCATGCTTTGGAGTGGTGAAGAGCAAGGACTTCTCGGCTCTAAGGCTTGGGTCGCTGCTAACAAAGACAAGATGGAAAAAATCTCTGCAGTGTTTGTCTATGATGGAGGGCCTAATGCCATCGCAAGCCTTCCGGCAACTGCAGCTATGAAGCCCGATTTTGAAAAGGTCTTTGCTCCTGTCATGGGACTCAATAAAGATATGCCCTTCACTCTCAATGATGTCGATTCACTCCCTAGAAATATTGGATCGGATCATGAGTCCTTTATTCCAATGGGTGTTCCCGGATTCTTTTGGGGCCAAGAGGGAAAAGCCGATACCTGGAACGGTATCCATACACAAAAAGATACCTTTGATCTTGTGATCCCAGAATACCTTGAGCACTCGGCTCTCGTTGTTGCGCTGACCGCCTACGGAGTTGCCAATCTCGATACACTCCTTTCTCGGGAGGGTATGCTCGGAGGTGGTGGTGATTCTCAGCCGCGTCGTCCAATGGGCCGTATGTTGGGCGTTTTCCTCGACGAAAATATTGTTGAAGAAGTCTTGCCTGATACTGCTGCTGAAAAAGCAGGTCTCAAAGCAGGTGACAAGGTCATCGAGGTCGCAGGAAATGAAGTGACCGATCGGAGATCTCTCGTCAGAGCGATTCGTACAGAAGGCGAAAAGAAGAAGGTCATCGTCATGAGGGATGGCAAGAAAGTTGAATTGACGGTGGAGTGGCAGCGTCGTAGGCCTTCCCAAAACAGCTCAGAACCGGAGCCTCCAAAAGAAGAAGAAAAGCCCAAGGAAGAGAAAAGCATCAATCTGAAGTAAATAGATCAGGTTTTCGCTCAAAAACCACCGACTCGCGATTCAGAGACTCATGGGTCGGTGGTTTTTTGTTACCATTTGTTTTATAGAAGTTTCATGGCTGGTATCGAGAGGACTGGAATGATCGGGTTGATCTGTCGAGTCGCAATGATGATGACGCTGACTTCTATTCCAGTCATGGCGATAGAGCACGTCCCTGGGCCTCTCAATGTCGAAACAAAAGTTACAGAGAGTGAGACTGAGGTTTATCTCCTCATCGATGAGTTATTGTTTCGACATTGGTTCAATCTCGACCCCACCATCATTCCAGAACTTGAACCCGATTCGTCAGGCCGCTGGGGAGAGTTCGGCGACAAGATTGTTCGCTGGCTTGATCTCCACGCCTCTTTGGACGTGGACGGAGTTCAAGTTACGCCAATGATCGAAGATCTCGAATGGCAAGAAGGATTCGACCTAAACGATTTCCTCAACTATGTCGGGATTACGCTGAAGTACCCCACGAAAACAATGCCCAGTGAACTAGAGTTTGTCTGGAGCCGTTTCGATACAGAAGATGGATTCCCGCTGGAATCAGTCTTCATGATTCTGACCGGTGCCACTGATTTCCAAATTCTACGATTTCGAGAAGATGATCCGATTCAAACATGGAGCCCACCGGAAGCGCGGCCTGTTCTTGATCCGGAGACGGTTCAACCAGGGTTGGTTCCGCCCATGGCCACCGTGAATTTGTTTTGGGTGACATGGCTCATGGGCTTGGTGATGCTTTTGAAAACGAAAAAGTTCACTCCGCCCAGAGTGATTGTTTTGTTGGTGCTTGTCGTTGTTCCGTTGTTCTTCTATGCGGATGTGGATTTGTACAATCCCACCTTGCCAGCGGTCCAGCTCCCCTCTGAAGAAGAATCGGCAGCACTCTTTGAAACTTTGCATAGGAACATCTACCGGGCGTTTGATTACACCGATGAAAGCCAGGTCTACGATATTTTGGCCAGAAGTGTTTCCGAGAGTATATTGATGGATCTCTATGATGAGGTGCATGAAAGTCTGACGATGAAGATCGAAGAGAGTTCGGTTTCAAAGGTCGAGACCGTCAGGAATATTGAAACTAGAGTTGACATCGACGAGTCTGTTAGTGAACCTTCCTATGATGTATTTGCGAAATGGGAAGTGATTGGGACCGTTAAGCATTGGGGCCACGGTCACTGGAGAAGAAATGTTTCGAGAGCTAAATACAAAGTGGGTTGGATTCCCAATGTTGGCTGGAGAATCGTTTCTTCCGAACTGATTGACCAAAGAAGAGTGGACGATGGAATGGAGTCTGTGAAATGAATCTAGGCTTCAAAGTTGACGTCACTGGATTAAAGCATCGGCATCCGGGTCAAGATCATCCGGTGCTGGTTGAATCTCTCAATATTGCTGCGGGAGAGAAATCCGCCATCATCGGTCCTTCCGGCTGTGGAAAGACAACACTACTATCTGCGATCGCAGGAATCTTGGTGCCCACCGAGGGTGAGGTCTGCGTTGGTGATGAAACAATTTCATCCCTTGGCGAACGTGAACGCCGTTCTTTCAGAAGAGACAAGATTGGTTTGGTGTTTCAGGAGTTTGAGCTTCTAGAGCATTTGGATATTCGTGAAAATGCATTCCTTCCTCTTTGGCTCGATGGAGTTGAAGCTGGGGAGAAAGATCATGCATTGCTGGAGCAAAGAGCCAGCCGTTGTGGTATTGCCGATCTTCTCCATAGGAAGCCTCATGCACTCTCACAAGGAGAAAGACAGCGAGCGGCAGTTTGTCGAGCGTTGATGACGACACCGCCCCTGATTCTTGCGGACGAGCCGACAGGAAGTCTGGATACGGGATCGGGAGAGGCTGTACTAGAGCTCTTGTTTGATGAAGCAACGCTCACGGGGTCGACAGTGATCGTGGTCACGCATGACCGATCTCTTCTCGATCGGTTTGATAAGGTCCATGAACTCAGTGGAAGAGAGGTCTCATGACCAGTCCGTTGATTCGATTGGCGATTAAATCTCTTTTACATCATAGGGTGCGCTCTTTGGTTCTCGTGCTGTGCATCGCTCTCATTGGAGTCTTGCCTTTGGCGGTGGAAGGATTCCTCAAGCTCTACAGAACAGAGTTGGAATCGAGGTCGTTATCGACTCCTTTGGCGGTCGGTGCTCCTGGGAGTCGATCAGATTTATTGATCCATGCGTTGTATTTCAGAGGTGAAGTAGAGAAATCAATACCGATGAAAATTGCGAGAGAAGTGGCGGAGTTAGGGCGGGTGACTCCGGTTCCCATCCATTTGGAAGGGACCGTAAGAGATCATCCTCTCGTAGGAACGACGCCTGATTATCTCTCATACAGAAATCTGAAATTGGCAGGAAATGGGCAGTGGCCACAGAGACTCTCTGAGGCAGTGATCGGAAGTGCCGTCGCCAAGAAGCAGGGTCTTGCCGTAGGGGATAAAGTTCCTACCGACTCGGAAGAACTTTATGATTTAGGCGGAGGATATCCTCTCGTTCTAAAAATACGTGGAGTATTAGAACCCGCTGGGACCCCCGATGACGAAGCCGTCTTTGTCAGCTTGCAAACGTCATGGGTGGTGGCGGGTGAGGGACATGGACATATCGCAGTTGATCCTAAAATCGATTTCCATCTGATTATGGAAAACAAGAGTGACAACGTGACGATGAATGCTGCAGTTCTTGAAGCCGTTGATGTGACTCCAGAAAATGAAGGAAGTTTCCATTTCCATGGAGACCCCGACGATCTTCCTCTTACAGCATTACTAGTGGACGCGCCGAATAACAAAGGTTTGACGCTCGCTCGATCAAACTTACGACGTAATGAAGAGCTTCTCGTTCTCGATAGCAAGTCTGAGTTGGACGAGTTGTTAGGCATCGTCATGCAGGCAAAAGTGATCTTGGATATGAATTCTCTCCTCGTATTGTTAGCGACCATCATTCTATTGGGATTGATAGTGACTCTCGACGTCAAGGTCAGGGAGCGAGAGGTCAAGACATTGGAGAGATTAGGAGCACCGAGAGGATTTGTTGCCCGATTGCTCTTTACTGAAATCGCCATCGTCGTGGGAATGGGAGCCTTCTTGGCCTTTATAACGGCACGTGCTGCCATATCTTGGGTAGCCTCGGGTTCGTTACCGACATTCTGATATTCCGGAAGTGGGTTTGATGCGTCTCCTTGATCTATTTTTAAGTCTAGGGCTATTGGCCATATTACTGGCCACTTCCGGATGTGACTCTGGTCGCGGAAGAAGCGCTGATCTCAAGAATCGTCAAAAAGGAATCACCGAGAAAAACGGCCCTCTTCACGTTGCGGTTTCCTTATCCCCTCATGCGTGGATCACCTCGGCTATCGGTGGAGACCTCTTAGTTGTAGAGCCTTTACTGCCTGCTGGAGATTCTCCAGAGACGTGGAATCCTGATGATCAGGCATTGGCTGTCTTGGCTCGTGCAGACCTCATAGTTATCAACGGTGGAATGTTAGAGAAGTGGTCGCAAAGAGTCTCTCTTCCTTTCTCAACTCTGGATTTGTCTCGGACGATCAGGTCTCACTGGCTGGAATACCCAGGGGTTGTTACGCACAGTCACGGTCCCGAAGGAGAGCGCTCTTACGAAGGAACAGATGGTCACTTTTGGCTCGACCCCGATCTTCTTCTTCAACAAGGTGAAGCGATTTTGGCTCGGTTGATTCAAATGTTGCCGACAGAAGAATCTCGGTTAGTGGCCCAGTGGAATCCCGTCAAAAAACGTATCGAAGATTGGGCGACTCGGTGGAAGTCGCTTGCTCTTAAAGAAGAGAAAAGTATTTGGGTCACTGAACCCTCATGGGGATATCTCATGGACCGATTGTCCCAGACGATGAAAGTAGTTTCTCCAGCAAATAATCTTGAATGGCTGAGTGAGCTTGGTGGGGAATCTTCAGGATTTCTTCTCTGGAGAGAAACACCTCCAGACTCATGGCAACAAAAAATCGAGGAACTAGGATTCTTGAATGTGGTGTGGTCTCCTGCCGAATCTCTGGGCCTTGAGTACTCTCTTTATCCTGAATTGCAGGAGAAGGGGCTTCTGTCTTTGGAGAATGCTCTTCAATCGCAACCTTGACCCACTGACTTTCTACAGTGAGGATCTGGAGTGATCACTCTTTATCCCTAATCGCTGGAGGTCATCGATGAAGTCGGCCCTTTCTTGTTTGATTCTCTGTTTATCCATCGCTTGCGCACAATCAGATGCAAAAGCCATCGATCTCCCTGCAGTCTTTAGTCCACACGCTGTTTTTCAGATGAACACTGAGTTGCCAGTTTGGGGAACTGCAGATCCTGGCACTGAGGTGACGGTGAAGTTTGCAGGTCAGAGCGTGACAGGAAAAACTAACGAAAGTGGATCTTGGCGAGTGACTCTGGAGCCGATTCCGGCCAATGACCAAGGACAAAAGATGGTGATTTCCGGAGGCGGAAAAAGGGTGGTCATCGGAGATATTCTAGTAGGGGTGGTTTGGCTCTGTGGCGGTCAGTCGAACATGGAGTGGACAGTACGCCAGTCGATGAATTCCAAAGAAGAGATCGCAGCAGGGGATTTACCCTGGTTGCGTTGCATCAAAGCTCCCCACGTACTTTCTCGAAACCCTGAGAGAGATATCGATGCACGTTGGCGCGTTTCGACACAACAGACTGCAGGTAGCTTCACAGCCGTCGGCACCTATATGGCACGGCGACTTCATGAAGAGTTGGGCGTTCCTGTGGGCTTACTGGATGTCAATTGGGGTGGCACTCGTGCAGAGCCTTGGACAGAAATGGGAGCACTGAAAAGACACCCCCGATTCCGCCAGAGAATTCTCGATCTGGAATCGGAGATCCGTCGCTGGGGAAACAGGACTCAGGAAGAGATTTCAAAGCTATACGAAAGCCAGAAAATAGATTTTGAAGGTAACGCCACTCTTTGGTGGGACAAAAAGTTGGCATCCGATCCGGGCAGTTCGGAGGGGTGGGCACGGCAGGATTTCGATGATTCGGAGTGGACCGAGATGTCGGTACCTGGATTATGGGATGGCGATAACAGCGATTGGGATGGACTGGTTTGGTACCGCAAGACTGTGGAAATCCCGGAAGAGTGGCAAGGCAAAGATCTGATTCTAGAGCCCGGCGCTATCGATGATGCAGATATTACTTTCTGGCAAGGTCAGGAAGTTGGTCGAACAACAAATCAGCATGCGACTCTCCGTACTTACAAGGTTCCCGGGAATCAGGTAACAGCCGGCAAGGCTGTGATCACCATCGCGGCACTGGACACGGGAGGAGCGGGCGGCATCACAGGAGCGGATGAGAATATTCGTATCCGTCCCGCAGGGGCTGATCTGGCTTCTGCACAAATCATTTCAGGAATGTGGAAGCATCGTAGGGGAGCCGCCTTTAGTGGAGACCGGGGGCCCTCTCCTCCAGCTCCTCCGAGTGCGCCGGGGATGACCGCGTCAGATCCTGCGGTGATGTTCAATGCGATGCTTTCTCCCTTCATTCCCTACGCTATCGATGGAGCGATTTGGTATCAGGGAGAATCCAATTCTAGTCAGCCTAGAGAATACAGAGAATTGCTACCCCTGATGATTGGATCCTGGCGTGAAGCTTGGGGTTATACCTTCCCCTTTGGCATCGTTCAGTTGGCAGCTTTCAAGGCAGTGAGCGATGATCCGATCCAAGGAGGCTGGGCTGAACTCAGAGATGCTCAAGATTTTACACATCGGATGATCCGTAATACTGGACTCGCTGTCCTCACCGATATCGGCGACGCGAGAGATATACACCCGATCAACAAACAAGCGGTGGGTCGTCGCTTGGCCGATTGGGCATTGAATAGAAATCATGGTCGTCGTGACCTGCCAGAGTCAGGCCCCTTCTATTTGCGCTCTTCCGTCGATGGAAACGCTATGGTGCTGGAGTTTACCCACTGTGGCGAAAGCCTCGTCGGCCGTCGAGGAAAGTCCATCGATGGCTTTGCGATTCAGGGGCAGGACGGACGCTGGCACTGGGGTGTGGCAGAAGTCAGTGGGCCCATGGAGATCCGTGTGACCCACCCGCAGGTGCAAATGCCGAAAGCGGTTCGCTATGCCTGGCAGGACAACCCGGTACGCGCCAACGTCGTCTCCAGCTTCGGACTGCCGATGGCACCCTTTAAAACTGACTGAGACCTGATGCTAGATCGGTTTGCCGCACTCGTGGCAGAAGTTGGAATCCTCCTCATTGAGCCAACCGCAAGGACGGCAACGAATCTTGATGGTTTCCCCTGGAGAGACGGATTGACTGAGGTCCCGGTTTTCCAGCGCATCTTCTAGCATTCCACCGGCCATTTTCGAGTATGGCTTGAGATCCTTGCGCGCCCGATCGGGATTGAGAATCAAACCTGAGCCTGCGAGGCCCCTCGCACCGATTTTATTTAACAACCCACCCACTGCGGCGATCGCCATTGACGTGAACATCACTGCGGGTAATCGTTCATTAAATTCGGGATTTTCAAAACCACCGAGCGCGCCCCAGGCACTGTGAAATATGAATGTGCCTATCCCTGCGACCATGAGCAGGCCGCCGCCGTAATAGAGCACTTTTCGTCTGGTTGAAATCTGGTCGGGCATGGTTTCCTCCTGAATTGCAGCTGTGACTTACATATTCTTAGAATCCCGTTTTCAAGCCGGGTAGGACACCTTTGCTATCACCAAATTGAGCAATTTTCTGCCCCTCCGCCTGAGCGAGGCTGAGGAACAGGTTGCACATGGGGGTGCGATTGGGGGTTTTCAGAACGCGACCGGTTTCGATCAGTCCACCGCCTTGACCGGCGATGATCACCGGGAGGTCGTCGTGGTTGTGGCGGTTGCCGTCGGAGATGGCAGATCCGAAGACCAGAGTCGTTGATTCGAGAAGAGATTGTTCTCCCTCACGAATCTCTTTCATTCTTTCGACGAGTCGGGCGAATTCACTGACCTGCCAGTGATTGATCTTGCGCACCCTATTAATCTGTTCCTCGTTGCCTTTGTGGTGAGTGAGGATGTGGTGCCCTTCACCGATATCGAGGTGGGGGTGAGTGCGGTTGGTTCCTTCGTTGGACCACATGAAAGTGATCACACGGGTCAGATCTAGACGGAACGCTAACAACATGAGTTCGTTCATCAGCCGCACGTGCTCCTGATAGTTGGTAGGGCTGAGGTCTTCAAATTGGGTGAGACCTTGCTCTTTTTTTTCGAGAGCATCTAGTTCTTCGAGCCGATCGATGCGTCTTTCCAGATCGCGGATCCCTGAAAGAAATTCATCGAAGCGTCCACGATCGGCATGTCCCAGTGATCTTTGTATGCCCGCGGCATCCTCGCGGACAAAATCGAGAATGCTCGATCGCCGGTGAATCCGAATTTGTCGGGCGGCGGCTGTTTCTCCCGCGGGGCCTTTCAGAAATAGGCGTTCAAAAACACGTCGTGGTTGGATCTCATGGGGGATAGGACGATCTGGTTGGGCCCATGAAATATTGGAAGAGTAGGCACAGGAATAACCGGAGTCGCAGTTCCCTGACTGACGACCCCCTTCGGTGCCTAACTGTAATGAAGGAATCAACGTTTCGCCTGCGCTACTGTTCGCCAGAACCTGATCGATGGAGAGACCGGATCGAATGTCTGCACCTGCAGTTTTGTACGGGTGAGCGCCCGTGAGAAAGCAGGCAGATGAACGTGCATGATCCCCGGGACCATCGCCGAGTGCTTTGGCATTGCGATGGCTGAGCCCGCGAACCAAGAGCACATCTTCAAAGACTTTTTCGAGGGGCTTCAGACTCGATGAAAACTGTCTTTGTCCCTCGACTTCGGTGATCGACCAATCGGGCATGTGAACCCCATTGGGAATAAAGAGGAAAGCGGTCCTTCGGGGTGGTGACGCGATTTCTCCTGCTGCTGCGGCTGTATGGGAGATCCACCCGCCGGGAAGAAGAGATTCAAGCCAGGGTAATGCAACTGCGGTCCCTATCCCTCGCAGGAAAGTTCGCCGTGCCATCTGTCGCTGTGCCATCTTCGATGGATTCTGACTCATGATTTCCACTTTCTGCAAGAGGGGCACGGCTCTTCATGGATGAAAACGCTGAAAATGGGACAAGGCAAATAAGAAATGACCATTAGGGAATCTCCCGCTTACGGAAAGCATCGAGGAGAACGATGGCTTCAATCAAGTCCTGAAGCGTTGATTCCGGCTTCAAGTTACGAGATAGGCGACTGATAGCAGGGATATCCCCAGAGTCCAAACTTCGACCGAGTGCATAGGTCATCAAATGGGTGGTCAGTGAACGACGAAAACCTGTTTCTTTTTCGACCAGTTGCCGGAGGTCTTGAGGGCCATCGATGAGCGTCCCGTCAGGGAGCTCTCCTCGATCATCCACGATTCCTGCCCTGAAGCGTCCCACCGCATCGAAGCGTTCCATAGCAAAGCCGATGGCGTCCATGCGACTGTGACACGTCGCACATTCAGGATTGCGACGGTGAACTTCCAGTTGTTCCCTCAGACTTAGATCTGAACCTGATTCTCCGGGAGCGGGTAAGTTTCCGGCACCGGGGGGGGCAGGCGGGGGAGCATCGTCGAGTAATACTTCTAGAACCCACTTCCCTCGCAGGACAGGTGAAGTTCTCTGACGAGTACTGCTCGCCAGTAGCACACTACCGTGGGAGATGAGGCCCCCTCCCCGTGGGGTGTTGATCTGAACCTTTTGATGAGATTCACCCCGCTGGCCGGGAAGGTCGTAATGACGCGCCAGTCGACCATTCAGAAAAGAATAATCCGCATCGAGCAACTCTCGAATGGGTCGATCTTCGCGAAGGATGTGATCGAAGAAGAGTACGGTTTCTTTTTGCATATCCTGAAGCAGTACAGCGCGAAAACCTGGAAATATTTTTCTATCCGGCGTTCGTTCCTGTAGGTCACGAATGCGCAACCATTGGGTGGCGAAATCTCTAGCGAGAACTTTGGACCGGGGATCAGCGAGCATCCTTCGTGTGATTTGGATAAGGGTATTACGCTGGCTCAGCTTTCCCTTTTTTGCGAGGTCAAGGAGGGCATCGTCGGGGCAGGTTCCCCAGAGGAAGTATGAAAGCCTTGTGGCGAGTTCGTAGTTATCGAGCTCACGTACATCCCCTGATTTCAAACTCGCTGAGTCGGCTTCGGTTCTTAGAATGAACCGAGGTGAAACGATGGCTGCAATCAAAGCACTGCGAAGCAACTCTTCTGCAGAACTGTCCGGTGCACTCGCGACCAAAGAAAGATCGACCATCTGTTGCAATCGATCTTTACTCACAGGTTGTCGCCAGAAACGGGGTAGCCAGCGGGCCATCCCACGCTTCAGTTTTTGTCGGGGTGAGCCACCACCCTTGAGTGCGAACTTTTGAAATGGAGTGGGTTTTAAACCTTCGAGGGGACCTTCGATGATCAGATGCTGAATGGCTCCATTGCGATCCCGTTGAGCGGGATCAGGGTCATCCGGCTGAAAGTAGTCATTACTGAAGGTCAAACTGACGCTACGGAGGCCTTGAGGAACCCGAAACTCGACAATGCGTTCGCCCGGTTCGTTGCGGGATTCAGGGAAGATCAGAGATTTCTTGAGTTCTGAGCCGACAGTCAGACGAAATGCAACGGGATCCGGCCCCGCCTGTTTCCCCCAGCCACGCACTGTAAACCGGTAGGTTCCACGAGCCGGAAAAGGGAACTCGGTCGAAGCCGATCCGCGGCTGAAGAAGTAAATATGATCGCCAACATTGCGAGTCCCACCGGTAGCTTCAAGGTTTTCTGAAGCAAAGATATTTTTGGGAGTTCCTTCGTCCTCAGGAGAGATCACCGCAGCGTGGGCTACTTCTTCTCCGATGCGAAACAGTTGTTCGATAAATCCAGGAGAGAGATGTCCCCCCTGATTATCAAAACCGGAACTGGATGCATCTGCCGGCAGGTGACGATCGACATCGATCTCAACTCCCGTGAGATCTTTTAGAGTTCTCTTCAGTTCGGTACGGCTCAGTCTTCGAGGCGGGACAGACCCTGGAGACTCTGGCAAGAGGGCGAGTTGGTGTCGGTTCCATGTATCAAGAAAACTCACAAGGTCATGACGTATTGCAGGACTGAGTTCGGGTTCATCGGCGGGAGGCATTTCGCCACTTCGTAAAACGTTGAGCAGAGTTTGCCAGTCGGCGGGGTCTCCGTCGGAGCCACTTTCGATGATCTCTGAAAGATCGAGGCCACCTTTTAGTTTCTCTCCGGAGTGGCATCTAAAGCAGTGATTTTGGAGAGGTTCGATGATCGCTTTCGGAAAAGGGTTGCGTGATCGTCCCTCATCATCGGAGAGAGGCAGAAGACTGAATAATAGGAGAAACCATGGAGTTGACGTCATCGTGATTTTTTCAATTCAGTTCCGTGAGCGAGGTGTTGCAAGTCTTCTTCAAATTTGGCTTCTAATGCAGCCTCTAACATCCATGCCAGCAAACCTGTTCCCATGGGCAGAGTCCCGCGATCGACCCACTGTATTTCAGTCCGTCTATTTGGACCAAAAGAGAGTGTGATTTCTCCGTTACCATTGGGGTCGTCCGATTCGATAGAAGAGATATAGCGAAATGATCTTTCGAAACCGCCCCGACCGGGAAGTATTGTTTTTTGGACTTCTGAGATAACCAATTTGCCGCGACTGTTTTTACTCTTCCATGTCGAAGAGTGCCCAATGGATGCGGGTTCTCCTTCGATGACGAAATGGGGAACGCCATATTGCTCTTCGTCCCAAGAACTCCACTCTGACCACTGATTAAAATCGGAAAGTTGACTCCACAGGTCTTCGGGCTCTCGCTTGCTGGTGACATTTACCGAGACATTCCAGCTTGCAGGCATAGAAAAACTGAGCAGGAGCAGAATCAATAATATTAGCCCAGTCCCCAATAACATGAACTTCAGCAAAAATCTCATGATGAATCTCCCATGGGGACCCTCGTATCAAACGGGTCTTCACCATAGAGTATCAGGTAACAGGGAGCCCTGTGAAGAGGAGCCTTGAGATATGAATTCAGAACCCCACCGTCGATATTGAAAGGGCTGTAATGCTCAAGAAAGTAATAATAGCACTCGTCGCCTTGATGCTGTTGCTTTTGCTAATGGGAAGTTTGTTACCCATGGATTACGTGGTGGAGAGAAGCATCTTCATCGATGGAGATCCATTGGAGATTCATGAAAGTATTGTCAATCTGAGAAGTTGGCCCGAGTGGACTCCATGGAATTCTCAATTGGATCCGACGATGGTGTTCTCCTATTCGGAAGGAAAACCTGGCGTAGGTTTCAAGTCGAGATGGACCGGTGAATCGGCAGGTAATGGAAACCTTGAAATCACGAGTGCTGAACCGGGTCGAGGCATTGTTTATGTGCTCAACTTTGAAGGTTTTCCTCCGGTGGATGGTGTGATCGAAATCCAGCAGATGAAGGGTGGCTGTAATGTGAGGTGGAAAGCCTCCGGACAGTTGAAGCCACCCCTGGGTGGCTTGATGGTAATGATGATGGATTCTGCGATGGGGGCAGATTTTGCGTCCGCCCTAGATGGCTTAAAAGAACGAAACATGAAACAGAGTGAAAAATAAAATGACTCGAACTCCTTTTGTCCCGCGTATTGATCTCCAAAAGAGAGCTGCTCGACTGGCTCGACGCGGTCATCCATGGCTTTACCGTGACGATCTTAGGGATGGTGAATTGTCCGATCCCCGATTTGATACGGGCACGATAGTTCGTTTGTGGGATGAGGAGGGCCATGATCTTGGGCTCGCTATTGCTTCCACACGTTCAAAAATCGCAATCCGTTTGTGTGGGTCATGGGTAGGGGAAGAAGTTCCCGATCCTGAGGCTTTCTTGCGGCATAGAATTCAAAGAGCAGCCGATTTAAGACCGAAAATTCAAAATGCCAAAGAGGGGTGTCGCCTAGTTCATGGGGAAGCTGATCTCCTTCCTGGACTTGTGGTCGACAAGTACGCAGATGTGATGGTGATGCAAGCGACCACGGCATGGATGGAAGCACATTCAGAATTGGTGGCGAATTTATTGATGGAGTTGTTCGAGCCCCGTTCTGTGTTGGCTAGGAATGACGTGGGAGTTCGGAAGTTCGAGAGATTGCCGGAAGAGGTTGTTCTTCTAGCGGGGGAATCGGTCGACAGAGTCACAATCGACGAAGGTGGCGTGAAGCATTTGGTGCGTCCTTATGCTGGACAAAAGACGGGGATGTACCTCGACCAAAGTCCCGCTCGTGCCAGAGTTCAAGAGTTAGCCCAAGGAGCGAGAGTCTTGGATTTGTGCTGCTATCAAGGTGGTTTCAGTGTTTCGGCGCTCGTTGGTGGCGCTAAAGCGGTGACGGCCGTTGATCAATCGGCCACAGCTTTAGAACTTGCTGTAGAGACGAGTGAACTGAATGGTTTTGATGGTCTCGAGACTATTCAGGGGAACGTATTTGATGTCGTAAGAGAATTGAGGTCAGAGAATCTTCAATTTGATCTCATCATTTTGGACCCACCCGCGTTTTGTAAAAGTCGCCGAGAGGTTCAGGGAGGTATCCGTGGATACCGCGATTTGAATCGTGCAGCGTTGAGACTTCTTGCACCAGGAGGGCGACTTATCACTTGTTCTTGCAGTCATCATCTCAAGTCCGATATGTTTGAAGATACACTTCGTCAATCGGCACTGGACCTTCCATTTCGAGTCATTGTTGAAGATCGGCTCGGAGCAGGAGATGACCATCCGGTGTTGTTGCGTTTTCCGGAATCGGAGTATCTCAAGGTTCGGGTATTGCGTCGCTGGGATTGACCTTGGATTCAGTACTGAGATCATTTTCTGATCCTGCAATGATTCCTGATTCGCCGAAGATGGAGGGTGCCACTCTTCATTATATTCCTGCTTTTTTTAAAGCAGGCGAAGAGCAGGATTTGTTTCAGCAATTACAAGATCAACTCCATTGGAGTCAGGGCCAGATTCGTCTCTTTGGAAAAGAGCATATGATCCCGAGATTAGAAGCCTGGCATGGTGATCCTGAAGCGCGATACGGATACTCGGGGACTGATCTTGAACCTGAGCCTTGGACGCCCGCCCTTCAACTGATTCGTAGTCGGCTTATAGGATTGAGTCATGACCTCTCCTTCAATTCGGTACTTGGGAATTGGTATCGTGATGGTGAAGACGCCATGGGGTGGCACAGCGATGACGAGAAAGAACTGGGCCCGAAGCCTTGTATCGCTTCTCTGAGCTTTGGCTCAGGCAGGGATATTCGTTTTCGGCATCGAACCCGCAAGGATTTGGACCCTGTAATGTTGCATCTGGAGGCGGGGTCTCTTTTGCTCATGGAAGGCCTGACCCAAGAGAACTGGCAGCATGCCATTCCGCGAAGGAGAGGGAGAAATGCTCCCGGAGGCCGAATCAATCTCACGTTTCGAACGATTCGATTTCCAAGATCTTGATCAGGATTTGGGTGCGGTTTTTTCTAAAGCGGAGAGGCACTCGGTGAAATCAGCGGGTGGATCGACTTGGAATGCCATCTCTTTCAACGTTTTTGGATGAACAAACGTCAGTGATTCGGCATGAAGAGCGGCTCTGCGAATCCATGGCGAAGTGACGCCATATTTTTCGTCGCCAATTATTGGGAGTTGAATGTGTCCTAAGTGGACCCTGATTTGGTTACGACGACCTGTTTCCAAGTGAACTTCCAAGAGTGAGTGATCCCCCATTTTTTTCTGTAGTTTCCAGTGAGTGATGGCTGATTTACAGGGGTCGTGGGGTCTGGCGACTCGAACTCGTTTGTTACGAGAGTCTGTATGCAGAGGGAAATCGCAGATACCTTCTTCTTGCCGGGGTGTGCCTTTGCAGAGCGCGAGATATCGGCGTTTAAACTTTGTGTTGAGCAGTTGATGCTTGATGGCATCCCGTGCCTCGGGGGTTCTTGCCAAGACGATCACGCCACTCGTATCTTTGTCGAGGCGTTGAACGATGAATAGAATCGGTCGCTTTTCACCTTCATGACGAAGGCGTCGATAGACCTCTGTTTGGAGAGTGATTTCATTCTCACCCTCTTCTGTCGCTACCGTTAAAAGCCCAGCAGGTTTTTGGACGACGAGGACCTGCCGATCCTGGTGCAGAATTTCTAGGCCTTCAGTCACCATCTTGCGGTGGGCTGTTCTCAGTCGAGGGGGATCGGGATCCATTCTCAACTGTTGTCCAGATCGCAGTCGGAACCCTGGATCGGTCACGACGTTTCCGTCGATGGCCACGCCACCGCGAAGGATGATCTCTTTGGCTCTCCGATGGGAGGTGTCGAGTTGTTGGCGGATCTCAGCCTGTAAGGCTCTCTGATCCTCTTGTGCGGTCCATTCGGTTTTGCGTGACACGGAGGCCCTTCCTGTTGTTAAGGCTGAATATAGCGGTCCTGAGTCCCGATGTGGGTTTGTTTCCGGAGAATGTCCAGCGTTGCTCGATTTTTGTTCGACGAATCGATATCCTCGACAATGAATCATCGAGCCCTCACCGGGAATTCATGGGGATGTCCCTATGATCGGGAGGGTCAACCGGCTCTCTTCGGCAGGCTTCGGCTCCCCGGAATAGGGCACAACCGCTTTGAGCGGTGGAGGCCACATGGTCGATCGCCAGTCCCCCTCTGACTCGGGAGTCTCTTCCCGTAAGGACGTTTCTAGTTACCTTCCCATGACACAGAAAGAATGTGTCGATCTGGGGTGGTTACCGCAAAGACCAGAAGATCATGATCCAGAGATTCACGGAGTGGATTTCGTCCTCGTCAGTGGCGACGCATACGTCGATCACCCTTCATTTGCAAATGCCGTGATCGGTCGTCTTCTTGAGGCAAGAGGGCACAGGGTTGCCATTCTTTCTCAACCGGATTGGAAAAGTGCGGACCCGTTCCGTATTTTTGGAGCACCTCGTGTCGCTTGGCTCATCTCTGCCGGAAATCTTGATTCACATCTCAATCACTATACCGCTCATAAAAAACCACGTTCAGACGATCAGTATTCCCCAGGGGGAAGAGCAGGTCTTCGTCCCGATGGAGCGACCATCGTTTATTCGCAGAGATGCCGAGAAGCTTTTAAGGGTGTACCGATCATCGCCGGTGGAGTTGAAGTCTCGATGCGTCGAATGGCTCATGTCGATTATTGGCATGAAAAGGTCAAGCGATCATTGATTCTAGATGCCCGCGTGGATATTGCTGTTTATGGAATGGGTGAAAAAGCTCTACTCAGCATTATCGATCGATTGAAGGCCGGAGAGCCGATCGCGCAGATTCACGATATCCCTGGAACAGCGTATGCCATCGGCAAGCATGGTCGTCCGCACTTTTTTCCAGAACCACGTTGGCAAGAAGGGCAATCTTGGTGGCAACAAGATGGCGAGTTTCTCGAAGAGATTTTGGAATTGCCGTCCTTTGAGGAGATCAAAGGTCATGACGACGAGAGCAAAAAACGATTTGCCCGTGCCCAGCACCTGTTTCATAGGGAACAGAATCCAGACTCAGCTCCGATTCTCGTGCAGCGACACGGAGATCACACGTTGGTCGTCAATCGCCCCATGAAAGCACTCGAAACGGATGAACTCGATAGAGTCTTCTCTTTGCCCTACAACAAAGAACCGCATCCTTCCTATGGTGACGAGACGATTCCTGCCCACGAGACGGTCAAGTTTTCCATCAATATTATGCGTGGCTGTTTTGGTGGGTGCACATTTTGTGCGATCACTGAACACCAAGGTCGTGCCGTTTCTTCACGAAGTGAAGAAAGTGTGCTCGAAGAGGTTGAGGATCTGAAAAGACTGAAGGGTTACAAGGGAGTGATCAGTGACCTGGGAGGACCTACTGCAAACATGTATCGCATGCGTTGCACCCGTCCAGAAATCGAAGCGCGCTGTCGCAGACCATCTTGTGTTCATCCGACAGTATGTAAGTTGCTCGGTACTGATCATGGTCCGGTCAAACAGTTGATGAAAAAAGTCCGTGAATCCGATGGAGTGAAGATGGTTCATGTCGCCTCTGGCGTGCGAATGGATTTGGCGAATCTGGATCAGGAATATATCGATGATCTTGCCGCCCACCATGTCGGTGGACATTTGAAGGTGGCCCCAGAACATATTGACGATGACACTCTACGCTTGATGAAAAAACCTGGGATGGATACTTATTTAGAGTTTGAAGAGAGATTTCAGGAAGCGAGCCATAAGGCCGACAAGGAGCAGTATCTGGTGCCCTACTTCCTATCGAGTCACCCGGGTTGTGAACAATCTGCGGCCGTGGATATCGCAGAGTTTCTCCAAGCGCGCCGCCTTCGTCCTCAGCAGGTGCAGGACTTCATTCCGACTCCTGGAACCCCGGCAACGTGTATGTGGTGGACAGGCCTTGACCCCACACGCATGAAGGAAGTCTTCGTTGAAAACAAGATGCGCAATAAGCGTAAGCAGCGCGCCATGCTCCAGTGGTGGAAGCCCGAGAATGCCCCTCTTGTCCGAGAGCTTCTCCAGGACACGGGTAGAACCGATTTGATGGGTTCTCATGAAGGAGCATTAGTGGCCGCTGAAGAAAAAAGTTCGAGTAAACGATTCGCTTCAGAGACTAAGCCCGTAAAGCGCTTTCGTAAAAAGCCGGGACGTAAACGTTCTCGGTGAAGAGCGATACTGAATCTAAGTCGCCCACCAGCGTTGTTTAATCAGCCGGTGTATCAGGCTGACGATGGCAAGGATGACGATCAGTGCTGGGGCAATCGGCCAATCTTGAATCATTGAAACCCAAAAGGTCAGCAAGGTACTGACGATGCCGATGGTGGCACAAGTCCAAGCGTACCCAGATAGCGATCTGGCTGCCGGGAAACTGATGGTCGCGGGAATCAATAACAGACCTAGGACCACCTGAGGTCCCAATTCTGGAACGATCATGCCACTGGCGACTCCAGCCAGAAACAAGTGAATCAGCAACCAACGTTTTTCGGGCAATCCTGAAATAGTCGCCTGTTCACGGTCGATGGCCGTCAACCATAATTCTCGTCGATAAAAACCAGCAATCGCTGCGATGATGAGGCACGTCCCTATCACTCTGCTACGTCCCGATTCCAACACCGAAAGAACATGGCCATGGTGGAGCCAGCGGTGGGAAAACTCGTCGTAGATACTGTCGAGAAGTAATATCTCCGAGAGGGCGAGTGTGACGACGAAGAGTAAAACTGCACCACTTTCGATGCGATCACGGGATTCACGAGAAGATAGCCAGAGAAGTCCTAGAGCCAGAAAAAGAAAGGCACACAGATTCTGGAAAAACGTCGATGGCGGATCTAGGGTTTCGTAAGCAATGGCAAATATAGTGGGCCAGATAAAGTAGGAAAATGCCACCCCTGCTCCAGCGATGCCGGGAACGGCCACGGCAACAAACGGCATTTTTCTTAAGACTAATAGAGTTCCAATAGCAGGCAGCACAAACGAAGCGACGAGAACTGCTAAGAAGCCATCGAGGAAAAGACCGGTCGAGAGATTCCACGCTTCAAGGAGGCTGTTCAGCAAGATTCCTCCAGTGTGATTTCGCCATTGGTTGTGAGATCGAGGTAGCAACGTGGGGTGACAGGGATCCAACTGGAATCGTGAGTGATCACGAAAAAGAGGGTTTCTGGATTTTCTGCCAATGAGGAAATGAGGGAACCGAGAGAGTCTCTCCCTTGGATATCGACTCCATTCATGGGCTCATCGAGGACGATGCATTCCGCGTCGGAGACGAGTGCACGAGCGATCAGTGCCCTGCGCTGTTCTCCTCCTGAGAGTCGAGCAAAGCGACGGTTTTCCATTCCATCGAGGCCCACCCGCTGGAGAATTTCTGTCACTTTTTGTTTCATTGATTTCGACCCGTTGTAGCGAGGTTTTAATCCTTTGAAGGCTGAACCCGAATCAGGGGTATCCCAAAGACCTAATTCAACGATGTCGCGAACAGAAATAGGGAAGTCATCCGTGAGTGGGAGTTGCTGGGGAACCCAGCGACAATGATGGGAGGCGTCCCATTGAATGGTGCCTGAAAGTGCAGGAATCAAACCGAGGAGTGTGCGGGCAAAGGTCGATTTTCCACAACCATTGGGGCCACGCATGACATTCAGTCCCCCGGAAGAGACAGAGAAACTCCAGGGACCGGCCACGGTGTGATCACCGTGGCCGATCTCCAGATTCTCAACTCGGAATTTAACGTTTGGCAAGTTTGAGGTTTTTCTCAAAGGTACTGACCACAATTTCCATAAATGGAATGTAGCCTTGAAGAGTGCCCGTGGTTGAACTCAAGTAAGGTAAAACTACAACGTTTGCATTACAGTTGCTGGCGACTTTCAGAGCCAGATCTTTATTTGCAGGTCTCGAGATGATCAAACCCACATTTTTCTGATTGGCGATCTCTACCACCTTCGCTATATGCGCCGCTTGAGGTGTTACTCCAGCTTTAGACTCGATCCTGTCCACAATGAGTAGACCGAAATCTTTGGCGAAGTAGCTCCAAGTCGGATGATATTCGATAAAAGCGGCACCTTTGAGGGGCTTCAAGCGCTCTTTCCATTCAGCAATTTTTTTATCGAGGGTCTTTAGGTACTCGTTACCTCTCGTCCGATATTCCTCACAGTACTGTGGGGATTGGAGACACAGGCCTTCGATGACATTAGTCACGATTTTTCGACCTTGAATGGGTGAAAGGTTGTAGTGGGGATTACCTTTGATATGCAGGTCTGGTCCCTCTTTGCGAGTGATGGCTTCAGGGATATCGAGAGGCTCGATCCCTGCCGAGCAATTGATAAACCCAGGTGAGCCAGGCCGGATCTTCGGATTTCTGGCGGCGTTGAGTAATTGCGGTAACCAAGAGTGTTCGAGGTCTAGGCCGATTTGCACCAGAGCGTCGGCACGAAAAAGCGTATTCAGCAGTCGCGGCCTTGGCCGTACTTTATGTAAATCCTCACTGCCACGGGTGAGACTGGTCACGTCGACACGACTGCCCCCGACCTGGCGGACAATGTCGGCCAGGTCGGGAGTTGTTGTGACCACACGGATTGCATCTTGAGCAAAGAGGCTCTCGGTACACGGCAGTAGGACCAGAATCAGGATCGCGAAGATCCTATTCGGAATCCTTGACATGATTACCACTCCAATCCGTGCCCGTGACTTCCAAGTTGGACAGTCCATTGGACAGAAACCGCTGTGAAGTCAACGAGCTCCTCGACACCATCTTCTTCAAGAGCAAGGTCTTTAAAAGAGCGAATTTCGAAACGCAGGCGATTGAACTCATTGAGCTTCTTGGTGTAGTAGACACCAAAATCGCTGCTTTCTTCGTCTGAATCCTCTGCATGTTCGTATTGGTTGTAGGACAAGCCGATGGTGTTATTAGAATCCACGGTTCTTTCGGCCATGAAGTAAAAACCTGTGGCTTCTTGATTGGTGATATTGAAGATTTCGTCGCCTTCAACAGCGGGATCTCCTTCGTCAAGTTCCCCTGAATCTTGATCATTGATGAGAGCTTCTGCCTGGAAGCGGTATCCGGAACCATTCGACTCGTTGGTGCTGACAAGAGTGATGTCTAAGCCCATGACAGATTTGTCGACATTCTGAATATCATCTTCATCGACGCCGAAGACCCGCTCCGGAGCGGTCAGCAGGCTTCCACCTAACTGAACAGTTGCGGTATCAGAGATGTCGAAAAGAGAGCTCAAGCGAGCATTGATGGCAAAGTCGCCTGTTTCACGCAAGGGACCCTCTTCATCTTCATCCTCTTCTTCTCCATGCCCATGGTGGCCTCCGCCGGGACCTAGAATGACATGGGAATCACTTTCTGCGGATTGGAAGATCCCCAAGCTTCCGCGAAGGAGAGAAGCGTCTCCGATGGGAGACCACCAGTGCACCTCGGCGCCGGTACCCCGTAAGGTTCCGCCAATGTATTCCTGTAAAACAGAAGGCTTGTCGAGTGTTGGGAGCTCCCCATCGTGGATGGGACTGAGTTTACCAAAGTCCATATTGAATCGACCGGCTTTGATGTGGGTCGTAGGAGTGAGCCAGTCGGTTGCGAGCACGTAGGCTTCTTCCAGCTCTACTTCCTCTTCGTCGAAAAAGAGAATCCCGTGGAATTCGTATGCGTCGTCAACGGCTCCGAAGAGACCAATCTCTGCACCACGAAGCTTGAAGCCATCGGCTCCGGCTTCGATGCCTTCATCGTCGCTCCAAGTCGCAACGAAGTCTCCGATGAAACTGAGGGCAGGATTAAAACGGTTGTCCAGAATAGAAGTTTGACCGTAATCACCGAGTCCAATTCGTGATGATCCTTCTTGAGCACTGAGATCTGAACCGGGAAAAGTCACAAAGAGTAGCAACGCAATGATGGAAAGTTGATGTTTCATTTTGACTCCAGAGCCTCCACAAAGCCTTCGATGGCTGATGAGGAAACCGAATAGAATTAGTTTTTGGATGATTCACCACGGACAGCCCATGAATATCGAAACAAGATTACACAAGGTGTAATCACGTCGAAAACGGCGGTTGAGTGAATCTGATTTAGTACACGCTGATAGGAATCAAGCGGTAGGTGGGCTTCTTCCAGGATGATCTTGTGCAGCAGAATACTGCAAGAATAACGGAAGATTCGCTGAATGAATGTGAGGGAGCTGTGTGAATGGTAACTCAGGTAGTTTTTGTAACTGGGCTAAATAGGTGAGGCTCAGCGCGTCGCAGATTTCACATTCGAACTCGTTGGAATGATCCGGTTGGTCTTCCGAGCTGACATCGGAAGAGCAGTTGCCATTGCCCTCATGATAGCAGTGTTGATCACTCAGAGTGGCAGTGGTCGAAACTGGAGAATGACCGTGAGAGAGCTGGTGAAGGCCGGGCAGGAAAGTGAAAACAAGTAGTGAAAGAAAAGCGAGCAGTGAACCAGCACTCATCCCCCATACCTTTCGAAGAAAGGCGCTATGGAGATTTTCTGCGTGGGTCAGTTTCATTTTCTTCGCCTATTCGGATGGGACAGAAGGCTATCCTAAATTCAATTCGAGAATGTTGGCAACATAAAACAGAAAAGAAACTCTCGTCGAGATTTTGGCAGAGGTGAGCAGACAGTCTCTGAGGGATGGATTCAGGAGTCGGATTCTTCAGAAAGTGAAGACTGATATTCCTGAAGAGCGTTTTGGAAAATAGAGGCATCCGGCCACATTATTAACGCTTCTTTGAGGACCTTGATCGCTTCTTTGGTGTTTTTGCCGTCATTGAGCGCGATGGCATACACATATGTATATCGCTGGTTGCTAGGGGCAAGGTCGCGGGCTTTTTTAAAGGACCCTAGGGCCTCTATTTTTTGATCCGTCCGCACCTGAATGAGTCCCAAAGCATGATGAAGCCCGGCATCGTCGGGAACCTTACCGATGGCGGTTTTCAAGACGAGAAGTGCTTCTTCCATGCGTGAGAGACGAGCGAGAACATCTGCAAGATTTACGGAGGCGGGGCCAAAGTGAGGTTCACGCTGGAGAGCCTTCCGATAAGTCAGTGCTGCTTTTTCTAATGATCCTTCATACTCCGCCAGTCGCCCTAGATTGAGGAGAGCCTCTGCCCTATCAGAATGGATTTCTTGACTCGTCTTGTATTCTGACAGAGCCCTGTTGAGTAATGGTGGGCGAGGATTGGCTTTTGTGTCTGGCCAAGAAGCAATGACCGGGGCGAGGTATTCTGTGGCCGTCAGCCTGACGGACAGATCGGGATCATCGAGAAGTTGAAGCAGGCCAGAGCCTAAGTCATACGGTTGATCAGACCGTAAGCCAAGGAGGGCTCCTCGTCTTACTAAAGGATTTCCGTCACTGAGAAACCCTGCGATCAACTGAAGGTCTTCCATAGATGGGGTCTTTGAGTTTGCGCGCACAGTCGAAAATTCGGCGAGAACTGTTGCCTTTGCGATGGGTGCCGTTTTTGAGTCCTGAAGTGCCATGCGCATCAAACCTGGGGCGGTCTTTTTGCCGGACCTCGCAGCGTGGAGAGCTTCCCCCCAGTGAAACTGGCCACTACGACCATTTGGAAACCAGTCTCTGACATGCTGATCTGCCCATTCAGGTGATTGATCTTCATGGCATGAGTTACAGGCATTGGGTGTCCCCATACTGAAACTCAAATCGGGTCTGGGTACTCGGAAAGAATGATCATGGCGGCGGTCTGTTCCCATGTAGACCCGTGAGGTCATGTGGCAATCGATGCAAGCTGAGCCGGCCCCTTTAGGTTCATGATGATGATGGGAAGGTTGATCATAGCGTGACGGTTCATGACATCCGATGCAGAGTGCATTGCCTTCTAGATGCAATGCACCGGAGTGCGGATCATGGCAGTCACTGCATGAGACGCCTTCCATGTGCATGCGGCTCTGTAAAAAAGAGCCGTGAACATATACTTCATCGAGGATCTGCCCATCAGGGTAGTAGAGACCTTCGTCGAGAAGAGAAAGCCGGTGGGTCATCGACAAGTCGGTTCCCGGTTGGGACCCGTCGACCAACGCGGTACGCCGGGAATGACAGCGGGCACAGGTGTCTTGTTCTGAATAATCAGGGAGCGCCGGCTCTCTCCGAGCTACCGGCTGCCCCTCCTCGCGGACCCAGCGATGAAGATCCCTCGCTAGAGAAAATGAAAAACCTTTGTTCTTCGGAATGGGGAGCTGCTCAGAATTTGAATCAGGTTCGATTTCTTTGGGCTTCACGGCCCATTCGACGTGAGAGCTTCCGGGCCCGTGACATGCCTCGCAGGAAACATCAATTTCTTCATAGCGGGTTTCGAAGATATTTTTCTGAGCATTGAAGTTTTTCACCACTCCCGTGGAGTGACATTCGGCGCACATATGATTCCAGTTATTCAGAGACCCGGTCCAATGAAGGGGATCGCCTGGCGGAGTTTCTTCACCTGGGAACAAAGAGTACCAACCCTTTTTTCGTTCACCGGTGCCTGTGGACCAAGCCACAGGGTACGACTGTAATCTTCCGTTCGGTTGCTCGATCAAGATTTGTTGACAGGGTTCAATACCGAAGAAATATTTCACCGGTAATGTCTTTTGACCAGATCGATCGGTGACTTCTACCTGAGGAGATCCGTTTTCAAAGAAAAATCGGGAAAGAACTCCTCCTGCATTCACAGTGGCACCATCGAACTTTGCAGTGGCGAGTTTTTCTCCAGGTTGAAGCATGGCAGAGGCGTGATGAGAAGTAGCCCAAAGCCGGTGCTCTCCGCTATGACATTCGATACAACGCTGACGACCGACATAGTCAGAGGATGCTGACTCTGTAGAGAGTGGGATCAGGCTGAGAATCAGGGTGATGGAGATACTGGAAACCATAGTGGCGAGAATAACGGACTCTCGTGGCCACGGGTGTGTTTTTCTTCGGCAAAGAGTTTGGAAATTGTTCTGAAAAAGGCCGTAATACCGACAATCACTCCCTGTCTTCGGGGAGGGCATGGGTTAAAAATGGTACCTGAGAGTGGGGAATCAGGAATGAGATTCTGATGCCATGCCCCCATCTCATCACTTCTAGAACTTCCAAAGGATGTGAAGACCTTGAACCGAATTGATACGCTCCTCAAGCCTCTCGTTGACGAAGAGAGATTCTCTCTCTTTGAGAGCATCGCTCGTTTTGCCGAAGATGAGATTGCTCCGAACCTACTGGGCTGGGAAAGATCCAAATCTTTGGTTCCAGATGGTGTCATTTCAAAAATGGGAGATATGGGCCTGTTTGGTTTGCCGATACCAGATGAGTATGGGGGCCAAGACGGTCAAATGATCGATTTGATTTTGGCCGGTCTATCACTTTCATATTGGAGTCCCTCGGTCGCCATCACACCCGGTGCAGCAGTCTCCTTGGGCATCAATCCGCTCCTTAGGTTTGGCACTGATCAACAAAAGAAGGATCACTTGCCTGATCTCGCGGCGGGGCGTCGAATGTTTGCGTTTGGTTTATCCGAACCCGGAAGAGGTTCAGACGCTGCCAATCCGCAGGTGGTTGCAGAAAAAGTTGAAGGTGGATATGTCCTGAGAGGCGAGAAGTGTTGGACCACCAATGCTGCCTGGGCGAGTCATATCGTTGTTCATGCGTTGACAGATCCCAGCGGTCGTAACGGACATCGAAGTACTTGTTTCATTGTTCCCAGAGATCGAGAAGGTGTTGCCTATCAGGAAATGGAAGGCAAAACAGTCTGGCCTCTTTCCTCGACCGGTTCGGTCGCCTTTGACTCCGTGAAGGTGAGCGAGGATGAAATTCTCGGTGATATTCATGGGGGTTTTCGTGTGATGGTGACAACCCTGAACGGCGGTCGCTTATTTGTGGCAGCCGTTGCCTTGGGGTCTTTGGCATTTGCTCTCGATAAAACGAGGGGATACGTGCAAGAGCGTGAGCAATTTGGCGGCGCCATTGGACGTTTCCAAAGAGTTCAAGATGTTGTTCTTGAGATGGATTTGGCGTTGGAGCGAAATCTGAGTTGGCTTATACAGCTGGTCCATGCATATGACAAAGGAACTATGGATCGTGAGCAGGCCGCCAAAGTAAAAATCGACTGCAGTCGAGTAGCGTCGACGCTTGTTCAGGATGCGATGGAGATTTGCGGGGGGGTTGCTTGTCTCGATGAGTTTGGGCTGGCAAGGCATGCGGCGGACTTGTTTGTGACTCGGGTGGGAGAGGGATCCAATCGAGCGCTCATGAGTCAGATTTCCCGTTCATTACTGCCGGATATTGCTGACGAGTTACAATAATCCGGCATCCCGATCGTGCTGATTATGAGGGCATGGGATAGAAGTATTGGGTGTAGGGCGTATCCGCCTTGCTCTGTAATTCTAGGTTTTGAATCAAGAGTGACGGGCAAATGGTGGAAACCGGAATCATGCCGCTCTCTGCACCACACCATGCATTATCAGCGACCGAATCGTCACCTGCTGCGATGATTCCATTGATAGAGTTCAGGGGAGTCCCGACAAAGTTGACTCCACGAATCAACTCTTCACGCCCATCCGGGAAAACTTTAGCCGCAAGATTGATCTCGCCCAAGAATGCCTGGAAATCATATGCATCAGTGGAGGTTTCTCCGGAAGAGGCATTTAGGATTCTGATTCCATAAGGAACACCTTGCCGTTTGATTTCATCGATAAGTTGCTGTTTCAGTTTTAATGGATCCGATTTCTCATGGGCGTGGAGGCGAGTCACACCCATGCGACTGATGGCTCGTTCGTGATGATTGGAACGGGCATGGCCATTGGAGCGATGTCGCTTATTGACCGGAACTCTCCCGGTGAGATACCCACTCAGTTTGCCAGATTCGATCAGTGAAGCATTATCTGAAGGGGACCCTTCGTCATCGTAGCGATAGTGACCGATCAGGCTTTGTGAAGAATCGTCATTCAGTGACAGATGAGATTCCCTAGGGTCATCCGAGAGCGATAGGAAATCTGGAAGTACCTTTTTGCCCAACGAATCCGCAAATGTACGGGCCTCTCCTCCTGACCGGAGTCGATTTCCTTCGAGACGATGTCCCATGGCCTCGTGAATCAGTAGTCCTGCGGGAATAGGATCGAGAAGTACAGGTCCTGAGAATGAGTGCACTCGTTCAGCATTTGAAATTCGGTCGAGTAGTTTGGCTGCAGCACGAATCTCTTTTCGGAACTCCGCAAGTGAAGGAAGTTCAGCAGGATCACTGACGAAGTGACTGATAGTCCATGGGATCCCATCACCTTTGTCACTGAGAAGCCAAAGGTAAGCTTCTAGTTGCCAATAAGGTTGGGTCTCCGTGATCATTGAGCCTTCCGAATTGACGAACAGTCGCGTTTGATGTTTGACCTGAAGAGAAACATGACTGTTTTTAATGGAGGCGAACTTTTGGGTGGCTCCACTCGCTTTTTCTACAAACGTTGTCCAGTAGTCTTTATCGAGAGGCGGTAAAGGTCGAACATTGAGATCGGTGACAGCAGGCTTTTTTTCCCAGTCACCCAGATGCGGATGAAGGTCTAGGTACGTCAACTCATGGGCTTTTCTATGGAAATAAGCCTCTTCCGCTTCTCGATATTTAGCGTCCGTAAGTCTCCATAAACCGATCTGGAGAGCTTCTTTTCGATCCGTGATAGGAAGATTGAGGTACGAATAGGATTCCTCGTCTTTAGAACTCTCCTCAAGACCGCCTTCATTGATTTGGTCACGTTTGTAACTTCCGACGTGAGCATCTGTGAGGCAGTTTCTTCGGGTGTAGTGGTCACATTTGTAGAGAGAGCCAAATCGAGCCTCTACTTCGAAGTACTCTTGATCTCTGATGAGGTACGAGAGATAGAAAAGTTTAGGGAGCCCGGGTTTGCGGAGTTTTTCAACAGCGCGATGGCACTCTCGGGAAGCAGTCTTGATCAGTTTGCGAGCTACTGAGTTATTAATCGTTGATCTCCAAAAGGCTAAAGACTTCGCAATCCGGAATCTTGTTTCTTCCCTCTAGGAAAGAGAGTTCGAGAAGGAAGCAGGTACCGATGACGACACCTCCCATTTTTTCGACGAGTTCTTGGCAAGCGGAGATTGTTCCACCAGTTGCGAGTACGTCATCTACGAGAAGTACTTTTTGGCCGGGTTGAATGGCATTGGATCTCATTTCGATCTTGTCGGTGCCATATTCCAGTTCGTATTCGACAGAGACAGTTTCGCCAGGCAATTTCCCAGGCTTTCGAATCGGAATGAAACCAATATCAAGAGACTGAGCTAAGGGCACTCCAAATATAAAGCCGCGCGATTCAGGAGCTGCGATCAGGTCGGCTCCCAAAGCCAGAACCTGCGATTCCATGAGATCGATTGTTTCCCCAAATGTTTTTGGGCAAGCCAATAAGGGCGTGATGTCCTTGAACTGAATACCCGGCTTGGGGAAATCCGCTACGGTGTGGATCAATTGATCGATGCGATCCAACGCTTCTGTGTTTTGTTCAGTCATAAAAAAACTCCCGTCCAGCATGAGTCGTCGCTTAAAGAACGACAGTGCTGGACGGGAGTTTATCCCATGGGGGATTTGGGGGGAAGGAACCGGCGTTAGTTTACTGTTTCTTCCAGTTTTCCTAAGTATTGCTCGTCGTAAATCTCGGGCTTTTCGATCAAACCCTCTGCGACGAGTTCTTGCAGTCGCGCCAAGGCGTCATTCTCGATTTGACGGACTCGCTCACGTGAGAGCTTAATACGCTGGCCGATTTCTTTCAGAGTCATCGGTTCGCCATTATCAAGTCCATAACGCATGCGGACGATCTTTCTTTCGCGTTCATCGAGGTGCCCTAGAAGATCCTTGATCATATTGACCTGAATCTTTTTCTCCAAGGAAGTATGAGGCTGAGTCTGGGAGGGATCTTCGATGACGTCGGAAATGGTCCATGAGTTTTCAATGGAGATGGTCTGGTTTGCCGAATCTGCTACATGGAGTGCATTTTGAATGATCTCTGTTTTTTCGAGTGGGATTTCCATACGTTCCGCAATCTCATGGAACATGGGAGGTCGACCCAACTCGATAGAGAGATCTGCAGCAGCTCTCTTCCACTTGGTGATGGTTTCCACCATGTAAGAAGGAATACGAACAGACTTGACGGTATCGATGAGGGCTCTCTTGATCGATTGCTTGATCCACCAGGTTCCGTAAGTACTGAATCTACATTCGGCAGCAGGGTCGAATCTTTCGACAGCTTTCAGCAGACCAAGGTTACCTTCTTCGATGAGATCGAGGAGAGGAAGTCCACGTTCGACGTAGTGCTTGGCGATACTGACCACAAGTCTGAGATTTGAACGGACCATTTTGTCCCGTGCTTCAAGGTCGCCCTTACGCACCTCTATGGCAAGTTCACGTTCGCTTTCTGCGGTGAGCAGTGAGTAGCGGTTAATATCATTGAAATAAGCCTCGAGGCCAACTTCGCGTGCATTCATCATCTTTAGTGCCTTCCGCAGTTTCTGAGTCATTGTTATCGGGGAGGATCGCGTCATATCGATCACTCCCACGAAAGACTCATCGGTCGCGGAGGGGGGCAGACTTTAGACCGGGTTTGAAATCTTCTGAATTTTCGTCCCACCAGACTCTCCAGAGGCCGCCAACGTCCTCCTGGACCTTGTATCGCTCGTTCATGTCAGTGATGGAATAAGTGTTCCACCAGCCCAAATCGAGCCCTGTAAGGCGTCTGAGCATAGGAATAGACGAATTGCGGTTGTTTCGATGATCCGTTCGCATGATCAAGGCCCCCAGTAGGCGATGCTCGGGGATTATTTCCTGATTTGGATTTTCGATCAGGAAAGATTCCAAATATCTGAGCAACATCGGCATTTGCGACTCGATGGATTTCACCCGCTGCCCTTCGGGAGCCTCTAACCAGCCTAAGACCGATTCGAGAGTTTCGGGGTCACCCACCTTCATCAGGTCCTCAAGGGCTTTTTGGGAATCCCTACTCAATCGGCTTCTGCTACTCAGTACTGTTTTTCTGAGAAGAGGGCGACCTCGATTATCACCTAAGGAGAGGAGCGCTCTCGCAAGAGACACCGTCTGCTTTTGCTCCCAGAGTTCGCCCAGTCTAGGGCGTGCTCGTTCCAGCCGAAGAGTCGAGATGATGTCTGTCGTCATATACATGTCTGTAGAGGAATCCGGATCGAGTGCAGAGATCAGGTAATCTTCGACATCCTCCCAGGCCACATCGTTCTTTTGAATGAGACCATCTTCGGGAGGTTCTGTTTCGGAAACGATGAGAAGAGTCTGGAACAGTACTGAAGATCGAACCATCGCGCTTTCTGCTCCGAGTCGGGCAGAACTGAATCGGTAGGTCCAGTTTCGCCAGCGAGTTCTCCAACGAGTGAGTGTGGGGCGATCTATCATCAGAAGCATGGAGCCTGAAAATCGAATAGAACCGCCGGCAGAGTTTTCTAGATATATGGATGCATCATGGCCGTCGTCTCCCAGAGCGTGATAGCGCACATCCGTTGGAATGGTCAATCGCTGAAGGCCAAGAACTTTGATATCGGAGCCAGCGACGCGAACGTCTGCCATCGTCAATTGGATCCAGCGAGGAGCTTCTTCAGTCTCTGCGATTTCTTCGACAGGAGAAGCCATACGCTCTTTCCACTGCTTTGAGCGCATCTCCCAGTAATCTTCTTTACGGGTATTGTTCGTTTTACGAGGCATCGTACCAAGTTGCCGAGTCAGGATCTGATCGACGACTGATCTTTGGCTGCCGTTGTAGTCGAGAAGTCCGTTGACCAAAAGAGTCACAAACATCATTCGGTACTTCTCTGGTACATTTTGATATTCACTGAGCTTGCGTGCAGAATTGCGGACCCGAAGCGAAATAGTGGTATCGGTACTTTTAAGGCCTCTGTCTATTTCATTGATAAGCGCGGACCAATGCTCGTCGCTGATGGACTTTAAGCGATCTTGTTCAAGAATTACTCCCAATGCCGATTCTGCATATTGAGTCGCCATCAGTTCGATGGTGGGTTGAATCCAGTCACCTTCAAGAATCGTATCTCGATTGCTTAAGTAAGCCATCGTCGCGAAAAAGAGAGGTATTCTTCCCGTCGATTGGGAAAGATCTTCGCCTAAGATTTCATCCCACTCATTCGCCAAGGCTGAGTTCAAACGGTCCAAGGGTAAAGAATGGGAGAGACTGCTCCAGAGAGAAGCCATGTGAGAGTTAGACCATCTCAGGGCTGCAAGGCTCTCCGGTCTGAGAAGAGCACGAAGAATTTTAAGAGTAGTTTCAGTTTCAAAAGAGTTGTTTTTGATTTTTCTATCGAGGCAATTCCAGATCAGGTGTTGAGACCATGTCGACAGATCTGCACAGTGCCTTGAAAAGAGGTCTACGGAACCGGTTAGATTTTCCTCGAGAGCAAAGGGAATCAATCGGTCAATTCGGATGGACGAAAGAGAGAGTTCTCCAGAGAGGTGTTTCTCAATTCGAGATTCAATCTGTCTTCGCGCTCCTTCGGCATTCTGAATCAGTTGAGCGACACGCCACGCGTCTCCTAATTCGTCCTCTGAATCAGGCTGCACGAGTGGCCAGTCTTTCACTGCACGCCATTGGCTAGCGAGAAGAACGGTCTCGGGTTTCGGCTGATGATTCAGGTCAGAGTGGATGGCCGTCTTAATTCTTTCAAGAGTTGAGGCTTCGCTGTCCTGCGAAGTGGATTCATTTGGAGTTTCAGCCGCCATGTTTTCATTGAGAAGTATAGCCCAGGTCGAAACATCGTTTTGTGTGATTGTTTTTCCAGAAGCCGATTCCGAAACAACTCGATCTTCAGTCAAGACGACATAGGGAATCCCTGGGACGACAGTAAAGGGAGGTGGTCCCGTCATACTAGAAGAGCTGGTCCCATGAAAAAGAATCTCAACCAGGTAGGGTGGTGAAGATCCACGAAGGGTGATTTGGAATCTTCGTTCTTCGGTGCCTGTTTGAATTGTGCTCATTTGAATTCCGCCGGAGCGAAATGCCAAACTCTTTGTTTTCGCGGAACTGAACGGCGCCGTTATTTTTGAAGAGACGGGCTTTCCTAATCGAAGCACATCTATTGTCAAAATATTTGGTGAGAGAATTGATAGAAGTTCTCGCACTCTTTCCCGGACTTCAGGATCGGGATCGTTCAAACAAGACCGTAGTGGAGCCACAGCGGCGGATCCGGCTTCCAAGATTTCATGAGTGGCTTCATCACGAACTATCCAGTCATCAGATCCCAAATCTTGGACCAGTTTCAAAAGGTCATCTGAGATCACTGGTGAATTGGGAATTGGCGAAGAATTCACAAATTGAGATTCAGTGCCTTCAATTGATGAGAAGAGGCTCAGGGATAAATAGAGGAAGAGGGAATAAGGTGTCATTTCCCAGGATTCCCTTTGTTTGTGTGCAGATTCCCCATCGGTCCACTCTTCTCTTCTTCTGACTTCTCAAAAAACCCTTAAGTTCATGCCGAGTTCAGTTCGATAACACCTATTGGAGAAGAAAACTACGGCATAAGGCTCGTGTTCTCACTCCTTAAGAAGAATACACCATGAATTCCTCTCGCGCAGAAATGTAGCGGGGATCCCATAACGAGGAGGCCTGAGTTGGCTCTCATGAATGAAACGACCAAAGGATTCGGTTTATTGGGCATCCAGGCCCGGGGTGACACCGGAGAGGGCAGGACTGTTCAAATTGAGGAATCGATCCAACAATTTCTTGAGACTGTGTCTTCAGACTTTTCGGTAAATTTTCCCGCGCTGTATTTGGTAATAGATAACCCGTCTAGCAGTGAGCCTTCGATAGAAATCCTTGGGAGCATTAAGGAGTCAGGCCACTCGCCTTTGATAGAGAAGAACGAGATTTTGAAAGCGATCGAGGGCGAAAAGCTTCCCTTGATTAAGCAGTTCTCCTCAAGTTCAGATTCGAAAGTGTTTGTTCACGGAATCAAGTTTGGTGGCGATGGGTCGCTCTTGTTTTGTTGCGAAGCATTGGGAGACTCAGAGAAAGATTCTTTAGGGTTACAGGAGTTGTTCGAAAAGAAATCAGGAACCCTTTTAGATCGCTTATTGATTCTTCAGCAGGAGTTTCTGATCGAAAGTTTGAAAGCTAAGCTTGAGACCGCTGAAGAGGTGTTATTCGAATCGAACATCGAAATCGAGGATGCTCTTGATTCGCAATCCCCATCAGAAGTTGATTCACGGCAGGAAAACATCGCTGGAATAACGACTTCTTCACCAGTCATGAAGCGACTATTGCAGCAAATGATCCGAGTGAGTTCTTCTCATCTGAACATATTGCTCAAAGGCGAAACTGGTACAGGTAAAGCTTTTCTTGCACGAGCATTCCATGAGAGCTCACCACAGTCAGGTCAACCGTTTGAAACTTTGGGTTGTGGATCTTTATCTACAACCTTGGCAGAGGGTGAACTCTTTGGCTGGAAAAAAGGTGCCTTCAGCGGCGCTGAAGAAGATCGCGCTGGAATCTTCGAACGCTCCAGCGGTGGAACAGTGTTTTTGGATGAAGTTGGCGAGTTACCGCTAGAGATTCAAAAGAAGCTTCTCAGAGTACTTCAAGAAGGAGTTGTGAGACCTGTCGGGGGAACTGAGTTGGTTCCTGTTGACTGTAGAATCATTGCCTCCACTTGTGAAGATTTGCCGACGACGGTTCTCAAGGGCTCTTTCCGAGAAGATCTCTTCTATCGACTTTCTGGATTTAATTTAGAAATTCCGCCCCTGCGTGAACGTAAAGAAGACGTTTCGTTGTTGGTCGCAAGCTTCCTGGCAGAGCTTGAAGAAGAACATGGTTTCTCAAAGAGGTTCTCCAATAGTGCATGGGAGGAACTGAATTCCTGCACATGGCCTGGGAACATTCAGCAACTGAAGAATGTTGTTCAACAGACGTATCTCACATGTGAGCGTCGAATGATTCCTAGGAAGAAAGTTCTCGAAGTGTTTGAGTCTGCTCAAGCAGACAAACTCTTAGGAGACAATTTCGAGGATAATTCAGGTGAGTTGGTGATGAGAGTTCCTCGTGCAGAGGGTTTTAATGAAATCGTATCTGAGGTGGAGAGGCTTGTCATTTTGACGGCCATGAAGCAACACCGTGGAAACAAGTCAAGGGTGACAAAGCAGCTGAAGATTCCGAGGCAGACTCTCTATAACAAGATCGAGCGATTTAAGATTATTGAAGCGGAATATCAGTAAGCGATTACGCGTTATTGAGGATGAACTCTGTTACCAGCATGAAGGTGATGGCAGCGGTGACATCATTAAAGCTCGTGATAAAAGGGCCTGCGACGAGTGCAGGATCTAATCCCATCTTTCCGCATAATATCGGGATAGCGGTTCCGAACGCACTCGCGAGTAATATTCCAATTCCTATTCCAGCGGTAACAGCGACAGGGAACAGTAAGTTTATCTCACCTGTTTGAATCCCGTCGAAAACCAATATCACCGATCCGATGACAAGGCCGATGCTGAGAGCGATCAATAAGCCGATGATGACTTCTTGTCGAAAAAGTCGGAGGGTTGATCTACCAATTTCGATATCTCCGACAGCCATTCCTCTTACGACCAGTGTGGCGGATTGAGTTCCTACGCCCCCTGCGATTCCCATGACGAGAGGAATGAATGCCGCGAGGAGTAATCGGCGATCTGCTGCTGATTCGAGAATCTGGCGAATTGAGCTCGCTTCATCAACAGGGTGTAGCCAGGCGAGAATAAATCCGCTGATCACAGGCAAGAGAAGCCAGGGTATTCGAACCATGGCACGCTTGAGAATCTTCTGTTGGCTGGGGTGGCCTTCTGGCGAGCCTGCGATGCGATAGAAGTCTTCGTCTGCTTCTTCCGAGATGACTTGAACGATGTCATCGATCGTTGCCACTCCTAGCAGGTGCTGATCATCATCGACGACGGGGATTGCCTTGAGGCCGTAACGTCGAACCAAATTGGCCACTTCTTCTTGGTCGGAATTGACCAGAACTGAAATGACTTCGGTATTCATCAAGTTTTCGATTTTGATATCAGGATTACTGCCCAGGAGATCTCGAATTGACACGACGCCCTTGAGGTGCCTTTTTTCATCGATGACGTAAACGTAGTTTACGACCTCGGAGTCAATTTGAGATTGAACTCGCTGAAGAGACATTCCTGCAGTGGAGTCTGCTTCCGTTGATATGTAATCAAGAGTCATGATTCCACCCGCAGACTCTGGCGGGTGCTGCATCAAGCGGAGAAGTTCGACAGTTGTTTCGGGATCCATGCCCGCCAACACTTCGCGCCGACGATTCTGTGGCAGTTCATTGAGAAGATCGGTGGCTTCGTCGGGGGGCATTTCTTCTAGAATTTCTCTGAGAAGTTCTGAGTCGAGGTGATCGATGATCTGCTCTTGCGAGGTGGCATCCGTATCATCGATCACCTCAGCCTGAGCTTCGGTTTCGATGACAGAGAAGACTTTCCTTTTTTGTCGGGGGGAGAGATCGTCGAGAACGACAGCGATGTCTTCAGAGCGTATTTCTCGAAGGAGATCTCCGAGTTTCTTCTCTGCGTCCGGTGATTCGAGAGCGGCCCTGATTTCTTCTGCCAGCTGGATAGGATCCTGGGGATGCTGGGACATTGTGGCGCTCCTCACGAGACGTTAGGGGACTCAGGAGATGTTGCCCTTCTCGTCAGGAAGATCAACTGTTACGGCGGGATCCACGAATCGGATCGCTGGGGACAGGAGAGGAGTCCTGCCACGCTGGCAGATGGGTGTGTCGGGTCTGGCAGGCTCCTGCCAACATGACATGGCTCAGGGGTGTGAGTGCTGTAGTACTGCCGAAAATATGATTGTAAGGCATTATAAAATAATAACTTAGGGTTATTGCTGTAGAAGGTCGCTCAGCGGCACACCCCTTGCGTATAGAACTGAGCCTCGGAGTTGGAAATGACGGAAAAGCCCGATTCAGGGAGGCGTTTTCTGATGTTTTCTTCGGTCGGTGGTCTGGGATGAAAAGAGAATGCGATGACTTTTCCCCGTTCCGAATCTGACCGTTGGCGTGTCCTGCTCGCGGATGACGACGATGGAGTCCGTGGCAGTCTTGCTGCCTTGCTCGACAAGGATGGCTTTGACACTCAGGAGGTGCGAGGCGGTGAAGAGGCGATGACGTTCCTGAGACGGGACTGGAATGCCTCACAGAAGAGTTCGGGTGATCCGGCGAAATCATCAGTAGCGACGACTATTGATCTGATGATTCTCGACGTTCATATGCCCGATCTGACAGGTGTCGAAGTGCTGCGAAAGGTCCGCCAGGAATTGTGCTGGTCCTTGCCGACACTTTTTGTCAGTGGTGAAGCAAGTATAGAGTTACACGAGGAAGTGAAGTCCGTGGGAGGGTTCGCGTTGTTGTCAAAGCCGGTGATGCCGGCTGTCTTCAGAGGCAACGTGCAAGATCTGGTGCGGACCTTTCTTCTGGATTGAAAATTGAACTGTTAGTCATGTGTATGCCCCAAGGGCATGAGAAAGGGAGGGACTCCAATGTCCAAACTTAATCTTCGTCCGCTCAACGACAAGATCGTTGTCAAGCGGCTCGAAGCCCAAGAAAAGTCACCTGGTGGGATCTTCTTGCCAGATAATGCCAAGGAAAAGCCACGTGAAGGCAAAGTCATGGCACTTGGAGATGGCAAGCTTCTCAAAGACGGCAACCGCGCGAACTTCCAAGTGAAGAAGAACGATGTTGTCATCTTTAGTGCTTATGCAGGAACTGAGATCAAAGTCGAGGGTCAGGAATACCTGATCATGAGCGAGGATGATGTTCTCGCCATTTGTGACTGATTAATTCGATTAACCCGGTCGCCGGATCAATGAGATCCATAAAGGTGACCCGAAACGAGAGGAACCGACACGATGGGCGCAAAGCGCATCGCGTTTGACCAAGAAGCTCGCGATTCCGTTCGCCGCGGCGTTCAGAAACTTGCTAAAGCTGTCATGGTCACGCTCGGCCCCAGAGGCCGCAACGTCGTTCTCGAGAGATCCTTCGGCGCTCCCACCGTCACCAAAGACGGTGTGACCGTTGCACGTGAAATTGAACTCGAGGACTCTTTTGAAAACATGGGCGCACAAATGGTCAAAGAGGTCTCCGCAAAGACTTCTGACAATGCCGGAGACGGTACGACCACAGCCACTGTTCTCGCTAATGCCATCTTTAATGAGGGCCTGCGTAACGTGACTGCCGGTGCTAACCCGGTCAGCATTCAGCGCGGTATCAACAAGGCCGTCGCTGCGATCGTGACTCGCTTAGGTGAAATGTCCACCGAGGTGAAGGATAAGAACGAGATCGCTCAGGTCGGTAGCATCGCTGCCAACAACGACCCAGAAATCGGTGGGATCATTGCTGATGCCATGGAGAAGGTCGGAAAAGACGGTGTGATCACAGTTGAAGAGGGTAAGTCCCTTGAGACGACTGTGGACTGGGTTGAGGGAATGCAGGTCGACAAGGGTTACTTGTCTCCGCATTTCGTGACCGACACTGAAGACATGGCTTGTGTACTCGAAGATCCCTACATCCTTATTCACGAGAAGAAAGTCGGATCCATCAAGGATCTCGTGCCTCTGCTCGAGAAGATTGCCCAATCCGGCAAGCCGATCCTTGTGATCGCCGAGGATGTTGAAGGTGAAGCTCTTGCGACTCTCGTCGTCAACAAGCTTCGCGGAACCTTCTCCTGCTGTGCCGTCAAGGCTCCAGGATTCGGAGATCGTCGTAAGGCGATGCTCGAAGATATCGCCATTCTTACCGGTGGCCGTGCCATTTTCGAAGATCTTGGAATCGATTTGAAGAACGTAGATATCTCGTTCCTCGGTCGCGCCAAGAAGGTGATCATCGAGAAGGAAACCACCACCGTCATTGAGGGTGCGGGTTCTTCCGAAGACATCAAGAGCAGGATCGATCAGATCCGCTCCGAGATGGAAAAAGCCTCCTCAGATTACGATCGTGAAAAGCTTCAAGAGCGTCTTGCAAAGCTCAGTGGTGGAGTTGCCCAGATTAATGTTGGCGCTGCTACTGAAGTCGAGATGAAGGAGAAGAAGGCTCGCGTTGAGGACGCCCTTCATGCGACCCGTGCTGCGGTCGAAGAGGGAATCGTTCCTGGCGGTGGCGTGGCATTGATCCGCGCAAGCCTAGTCCTAGACACCGTCAAGCTTTCTGGTGATGAGATGATTGGTATCGACATTGTTCGTCGTGCAGTCGAAGCTCCGATTCGCCAGATTGCGGAGAATGCCGGTGTCGACGGCGCAGTCGTCAGCGAGCGCGTCAAGCAGGGTGAGGAGGGCTTCGATGCTCTTCACCTCGAGTATGTGGATATGATCAAGACCGGAATCATTGATCCGACGAAGGTCACTCGTACCGCACTCGAGAACGCCGCTTCTATTGGCGGGCTTCTGTTGACCACCGAAGCTGTTGTCAGTGATCTGCCTTCCTCCGACGGTGGCGGAGCAGCAGCCGCTGCTGCCGGCATGGGCGGAATGGGCGGCATGGGCGGCATGGGTGGCATGGGCGGCATGTACTAGCCGACCGTTTCATCTGAAGCGATTGCGAATTGAAGAGGCCCCGTGGAGTTCACTCCGCGGGGCCTCTTTTTTGTTGAATCTTGGGAGTGCCTCAGCGGGGTTCAGTCATCAGCTCGTTGGGTGGAGAGGTGCCGGTGGTAAATAAGGATGGAAAGACGGATACCCACCACCAACCCGAAAAGCAGGCTGCCTAATACTAGGAAGATAATGGTATACATGTCAGGGGGAAGGAAGCCGATTCCGTAACCGTCGCGCGGGTTTTTCCACCGATAGAGCAATCCGGTCAGACCCCAGCAGGCTGCGGAAAAAATCAAAGGCTGGATGAAGATCAGAAGCCACAGCAGAAGTTTTTTCAATGGGTACCCTTTGAGGATTCCAGAAATTTAGCGCCCGGGTTTGCTTCTGCGATTTCTGTTTCCGCCACTATTTCCACCACCGGGGCGAGGTCCACCGCCGGAGCGAGGTCCACCACCGGAGCGAGGTCCACCGCCGGAGCGAGGTCCACCACCGGAGCGAGATCCACCATGTCGGCCCCCAGAGGAGGGACGGGGTCTGCGTGGGCGACTCCCCGGTTCAGGTCGGATACCAGAAGGGGGTGTCCACTCTTTCTCCGTGATATCGAAACCGGTTTCACGAGTGATGCGATCCCAAGACAGTTTGTCTGCAGGGTCAACGAGGCTGAAAGTCTCGCCCTTTGCTCCAGCTCGTCCTGTACGACCAATACGATGGACGTAGGTCTCGACTTCATCGGGGATGTCGTAGTTGATGACACGAGCGACGGCTTCGACATCGAGGCCTCTAGCGGCGACATCTGTAGCGACCAAGGTCGTAATCTGTCGATCTCGAAAGCCTTCGAGAACTTTGAAGCGGCGTTCCTGGTCATGATCCCCGTGAAGGGATCCTGCGGGAAAGCCTCGGCCCCAAAGGTCTCTATCGAGCTCAATGACAGCACGTCGTGTGTTGCAGAAAATGATACAAGTTTCATTCGGGTGCTGATTCAGGATCTCGTGGATCCAGTACTTTTTGGTCCAGTCCTGACAGCGGATGTACTTTTGGTCAATTTCTGGGACGGTGGCCATCTCGCTGATTGTGGAGATGGTTTCCGGATCTTTCATGAATCGGCGAGTGAGCGATTTGATCTTGGGCGGAAGAGTCGCTGAAAAGAGGCACGTTTGTCGTTCGGGTGGCGTGTGTTGGAGAATGTCATTGACGTCGTCAATGAATCCCATGTCGAGCATTCGGTCTGCTTCATCCAGAACGACGTGTTCTACCCAGCCCAGACGGATCTTTCCACTCTTGAGGAAATCAAGAACGCGACCGGGAGTTCCGACAACCATTTGTGCGCCGCGCCTCAACTGCATCAATTGTTGAGCAGCATGAATGCCGCCCACTACAAGGGCGACTCGAATACCCACGGCTTCTCCAAGTTTGGAGGCCACTTCTTCGACTTGTTGAGCCAACTCGCGTGTGGGGCAGAGAACGAGAGCTTGAATGCCGACTCGTTCAGGATCAAGTTTCCCCATGATAGGTGCAGTAAAGGCGAGAGTTTTCCCGGTTCCTGTTTCTGCTTTTCCAATGAGATCCAATCCCTTTATTGCGACGGGAATGGAGAGTTCTTGGATAGGAGTCGGGAATTTGAAACCCAACTTGAGCAGTTGGTCCTGGATTTCAGTGGGAAGCGGGAGATCAGTGAACTGAGTCTTCGACTCTTCTTCTTTTATCTCCTCCTCATTCACAACCTCCTCTTTGGGAGGGTCGGAATCAGGTTCATCAAGGCCAGAGAGGAAATCGTCACCATTCGTGGGGGTATTGTTCATAGGAGTATTGTAAGGCTATGACCCTATAAAGGACATCGGACCTGAGGATTTCCTCGCGTTGTACTGTAGACAGGGGATGGCTCTGATATGATCAAGGGGACCGAAGATCGAAATACGGTACTGTGAGCGCAGTTCGGGGATCATTCGAGTCGACCAAAAAGAATCAAGAATTTCAGTGCAAGGGTGTTAGAATCATGAAGATCACAGTGGTTGGAACTGGATATGTCGGACTTGTCACCGGAACCTGTTTTGCCGAAAGCGGCAATCAGGTCATCTGCGTCGACAATGACCACCAAAAAGTGGAGGACCTTCAGGCCGGCAAGATTCCTATTTATGAGCCGGGTCTCGAAGAACTTGTCGACAGAAATGTCAAAGGAGGTCGCCTCCATTTCACAACTGATTTGGCGAGTGCTGTCTCCGAATCAGAGATCACATTCATCGCAGTGGGAACTCCCCAATCAGATGATGGTTCTTGTGATTTAACTGCTGTAAAAATCGTTGCTGCAGAAATTGGCGCAGCCATGACCGGACCTCAAATTATCGTCAACAAATCGACAGTTCCTGTCGGTACGGCTGATCTTGTGACGACCATTCTTAAATCGAAGACTGAGTTTCAGGTAGAAGTTGTTTCGAACCCCGAGTTCCTGAAAGAAGGAGCCGCGATCGATGACTTTATGAAACCTGACCGAGTTGTCATCGGCACGAACAGCATAGAGGCTTCAGAGAAGATGAAGGATCTATACTCACCATTTGTAAGGACAGGAAAGCCTTTGATGGTGATGGACCCACCTTCCGCTGAACTGACGAAGTATGCCTCTAACGCGATGCTCGCAACCAAGATTTCATTTATGAATGAACTCTCTAGGTTGAGTGAGCTTGTGGGAGCAGATATTTCAAAGGTTCGTCAAGGAATGGGAACGGACAGCAGAATCGGGCAGCACTTCCTCTTCCCAGGTGTGGGTTATGGAGGCTCTTGTTTCCCGAAAGATATCAAAGCGCTTTCTCACTTAGGAAAAGAAAACGAACTTCAACTCGAGATTTTGGCTGCGGTGGATTCTGTGAATGATTCACAGAAGAAAGTGCTCTCAGAAAAAGTGGTTCGCCGATTTGGTGACGATCTCTCAGGTCACTGCTTTGGGATCTGGGGGCTGGCCTTTAAGCCCAAAACCGACGATATGCGAGAAGCACCCTCGATCGTCATTATCGAAGAGCTTCTTCGTCGAGGTGCGACTGTTCGCGCTCATGACCCCGAGGCTCTCGAAACAACGCGGGATATCCTGGGTGACCGGATAGAGTACTGTACCGATCCATATAAGGCCCTCGACGGTGCGACAGCATTGTTGTTGGTCACAGAATGGAACGAGTATCGTAGGCCCGATTTTGATCAGATTCGTAATCTTCTCAAAGAGCAGGTGCTCTTTGATGGCAGAAATATTTGGAGTGCTGATCTTATTGAGAAGCACGATTTTGAGTACTACGGCATAGGAATGCGAGGTTCTCGAAATGTCCAGAAGTAGAGTTCTCATCACTGGCGGCGCTGGATTTATTGGATCCCATTTGGCAGACCTTTTTCTCTCGAGAGATTGGGATGTTGTGGTGATGGATAATCTCCTCACCGGAGATCTGAAAAATATTGAGCATTTGATCGGTAAGCCAGAGTTTCAATTTTTCAAGCAAGACGTGACGGAATACATACATGTGTCTGGGAAAATTGATGCCATTCTTCATTTCGCATCTCCTGCCAGTCCTATTGACTATCAAGAGTATCCGATCCAAACCTTGAAGGCGGGGTCCCTCGGCACTCATAAGGCATTAGGCCTCGCGCGCAGTTGCGGCGCTAAGTTCCTCTTGGCGAGTACGAGTGAAGTGTATGGAGATCCCCAGATTCATCCGCAACCGGAGAGCTACTGGGGCAATGTCAATCCCATTGGCGTCAGGGGCGTTTACGATGAGGCGAAGCGTTTTGCCGAAGCCATGACCTTGGCGTATCACCGCGCTCATGGCGTCGATACTCGTATCGTCAGGATTTTCAACACATATGGATCTCGAATGCGTCTCAATGACGGAAGAGCACTTCCTAATTTTGTTTGCCAGGCGATTCGTGGAGAAGCATTGACGGTATACGGCGATGGGTCTCAGACTCGTTCCTTCTGTCATGTCTCTGATCTTATTGAGGGAATCTGGAAAATTCTTCACTCGAACACGCATGATCCTGTCAATATCGGTAATCCCAATGAGATTCCGATTACGGAGTTTGCTCGTAAAGTGCTCTCTGCGACCGGTTCGTCTAGCGCGATAAAGAATCATCCTCTTCCAGAAGATGATCCTCAGGTCAGACAGCCAGATATCAGCAGGGCTCGGGAGATTCTTGGCTGGGAGCCAGCAGTGTCTCTTGAGGAGGGACTGCGCATGACGGTTCCGTACTTTGAGGAGAAGATCAGACAACTCGGAAACGAGACTCTTTCAGTTCCCGAATAACCGATCAGGAGGGCTAGACCTTGGATCGTTTGAACACTGTTCTGATTCTCGGTGATCCCGGGAATGACTCAGGCCTGAATTATCTGAAGACGCTGATTCCTGTTTTTAAAGAAAATGGGATAGAAGCCCGTCTTGAGGAGATCTCCCTCAAAGACTCTTCGACTCCGGCACCTGAACTCGACGGAGTAGATCTCATCGTTGTCGCAGGGGGCGATGGGGCATTGATGTCTCTTCTCAGAATGTTGAATCATCCCGCTATTCCGGTTTATGGGATCAACTTTGGACGCGTTGGGTTCTTGATGAATCCTGCTCGCGAAGCACATGAAGTTGTCGGTCAAATCATTTCAGGGAGTTGTGTTCAACAGCACCTCCCCGTTCTGGAAGCGACCTGGAAAACGACAACGGGTGAATCCGGATCTGCGGCGGGGGTCAATGACGTCGTCCTCGAAAGAGCATCGGGCCAAACGGTCCATCTTGATGTGTTTATTGATGGAGTACGCCTCAATGCATATTCGGGAGATGGAATGATTGTGGCAACTCCAGCAGGGTCGACCGCATATTCGCTAGCGGCTGGAGGCCCTGTTATCCATCCGGACGTGGTAGGAATATTGGCAACACCACTCAATGCTCATCGCCCGGTTCAATTCCATTCACTCCAGTTTCCAGTGGTATTACCCCTTAAGACAACGATTCGTCTCGTGGGTAAAGGCGTCGACAAGAGACCGATTCGATTGGTTGTCGATGGTGAAGCGAACATGGATATACAGGAATTGAGTGTCAGTGCTCGAGGAGATTTCGTGACTCTCCTGAGACTGGAAGGGTATCAATATGTGAAGGGACTTGTCTCCCGGATCATTGGCGAAGTCGGTGACGACGTTTAGTTCGTTCATGTACCTTCTGAAAAGCACTCCTAATTCGTGATCGAGGAAAAATGCCATCTGAGTTTGATGAGATATTCTCTCTGTTGGCAAATCAGCGGAAAAATAAGCGAAGTCTGACTCTCTTGTTCAGTCGTATTCTCGATATTTTCAAGACAGTAAAAACTGCTGAACGTGCATTCCTCGTCAGTCTTTCCGATAGCGGAGATTACAGATTGTGGTGTTCTTCCGATGGCGGAGGACGACAAGTCCCTGACGCTGGAAGATCAATCTCCAATCACGCATTTATGACGGCATTGGAATCTGGAAAAGAAACTCTCTTCAAAGAAACTCAAATGGATCGCCGTTTCAGAACAAATGCAGAACATTCTGATGGCGCAAGAGTCCAGTGGATCGAAGTGATTCCCGTGGGAGGGAAAGAACTGGCCACAGCGATCTATCTCGACTCGAGGTATGCCCGATCTGAATCAGATTTTTCTCTGACTGAGAGACATATGGGTCTTCTCGAATTGATTCAACTGTTAATGATTCAGGGGCAGCGCACAGATACGCCAAAGGTCGGCGATAATAAGGGTTCCGCAGTAAAGATAGAGGTGCCCGAAGTCGGCGAGGGCCAAAAGATTCCTCATATCCCTGCCGGGAAGATATGTAAGTTTGGATCTTTTTTGACGCGATCAGTGAGATTAGGGAAATCTCTTGAAGAGCTGAAAAAAATCACCACTTCAAAGATCTCAGTGCTTCTTTCTGGTGAGAGCGGTACCGGAAAAGAATTGTTGGCTCAGACGATTCATGAAGAGAGCGGGAGAGTCGGGCAGTTTTTTACTCTTCATTGTGGTTCTGTGAATGAAACTCTTGCCGAAGTAGAGCTCTTCGGGCATGAGAAGGGCGCATTTACGGATGCCGTAAAAGAGAGAAGAGGCATCGTTGAGGCAGCAGATAAAGGAACATTATTTCTAGATGCCATCGATGAAGCATCGCCAACCTTGCAGGCGGTATTGCTCAGTTACTTGCAAACCGGACAGTTTCGAAGAGTCGGAGGTGAGCAAGATAGGGAGACAGATGTCAGAATATTGGCATCGGTCGGAGGAGCAAAGGCGAGTGAGTCGCTCCGAGATGATTTATTATATCGTCTCGCAGGATTCCAATTTCAACTCACACCTCTACGCGATCGTCCTGAAGACGTGCTTCTGATATTGGATTACCTTTTGGAATCTGACGGGTATGTCGCCAATATTAAGCCGGAGATTCAAGCGTTATTAATGACTCAACCGTGGCCTGGGAATGGTTGGCAGCTCAAGCATCTGGCTCGCCATATGGTGGCCAAGGCTGACATGGAACTCTCACAGGAAACGCTCTCCTCGGTATTGGGTCCTCTTGATTTTGAAGAGGCCCCCGCGAGTGATCAGAGAACTGCACCTGTTGGAGAGTTGTTGGGCTTGGCGGAGAGAGAACTGATTCTTAGGGCGTTGAAAGAGACCGCCGGCAATAAAACAGAGGCTTGTAAGAGATTGGGAATCTCCAGACGAACTTTATATCGTCGAATGGAGAAGCACGGCATGACTTCGAAGGATGATGCTTCGAAGGGCGATGCTTCGATAGATGATCCACCGGTCCCGCTGGATTGATCAGGCGAGAACTTCTCGCCAACCGTCACAAATCACATCCACTGAAGGAATTCTTGCGGCTTCCAATCCCTTGTGGAAGGGTGAGGGACTGTCGGGGTAAGTCATCCGTCGAATCGGTCCATCTAGATTCCAGATCGCCTCGTCACTGATTCTGGCAGCCAGTTCTGCTCCGAATCCGGCAGTACGGGTCGCTTCATGGATAATGGCGGCGTGCTCTGTCTTCTCGATAGATTTGAAAATCCCAGAAAGATCGAGAGGAGAAAGAACGGGTAGATCGATCACCTCGATTTCGATGCCTTCTTTCTCCATCACCTCGGCGGCCTCTAGAGCTCGGTGAGTCATCCAACCCCAAGAAATAGAAGTGAGATGATGCCCTTCTCGACGAACATTGGCTTCGCCTTCGATTCGGTCAGGGATCTGCATTTCTTGGAGGTCAGAGCGTTCACGTCGGTAGAGGAACTTGTGCTCAAAGTATATGACCGGATTGGGATCCTTGATGGCGGATCTCAAGAGTCGATAGGCGTCGTCGGAGAATGCGGGGGCAACAACTTTGAGACCTGGTGAATGAAGGAACCAAGATTCAATATTTTGGGAGTGGAATGCACCAGCACCCATTCCTCCGCCACCCGGCATTCGAATGACAAGCGGAACAGAGCATTCTGTGCGCCAGTACATCTTCGCTGCAACATTGACGAGTTGATTAAATCCACACGTAATGAAGTCGGCAAACTGCATCTCTATGACTGGTCGTTGGCCAAGGATAGCGGCACCCGTAGCGATTCCAACAGTGCCGCTTTCGGCAATGGGAGTGTTTCGAACACGGCGATCGCCAAACTCTTCTAGGAAGTCTCGAGTAATCTTGAAAGCTCCCCCGTGCCCCGCAATGTCTTGCCCCATCAGCATCACCGTTGGGTCTTCTCTCATTTCATCTCGAAGTGCTAGGCTGAGGGCGTCGATGTAGAGCAGGTTTTCTTCAAGAATTTTTGATTCAGTCGGCATATGTATTCCGATCAGTATTGGGAGTCGGCTCGGGCATAGCCATGGCTTCGTCGACGACTTCCATAATCAGATTTGCGCTACGTTCTTTGATCTCTTGGAGCCATGCTCTAGAGACAACCCCGGAGCTCAATAGGCGAGCCTCAATCAGATCCATAGGATCGTTATCGAGATATCCTTTGAGTTCGTCAGAGGGAACCTGGTTGAGGGAGTCGTCACCTTCGGAGTGCCCTCGATGGCGACCGAGGTGGGCTTCTACCAATGTGGGGCCTTCACCAGCACGTGCTCTTTTGACAGCCGTTTGCATGACTTCGAGCACTGCGAGTGGGTCGTTGCCATCGACTTCAACTCCCGGAATACCGTAACCCAGAGCCCTGCTGGCCAAATTGTCGCAGGCGTACTGTTGGGAAGTAGGGGTGGAGAATGCCCAGTGGTTATTCTCAATCACGAGGATGAACGGTAATTTCCATACTGCAGCGATGTTGAGGCCTTCATGGAAATCTCCTGTGGAGGTGGCTCCTTCACCGATGAAATTAATGGAGACCCTGTCGAGTCCTTGCTGTTGAAATGAAAGAGCGGCGCCGGCTGCAACGGGAATCATCGATCCGAGATGACTGATCATGCCAAGGTGGATCAGACCATGATCCGGTTCCATATGATTGTAGTGATATGATCTTTCATGCCCCCGAGAGAATCCATGTTCCCTTCCGAGCATTTGGCAAGCAAGTCGGAAGAGTCGATCACGAGAATCTCCCCCCAACGGCTGACGCACGAGCGACATCTTTTCAGGAAAGATGTCCGGGAACAATTCTTCAATATTCACGTAATGTCGCAAGATAGCACCGACGTCTCTGTGAAGACTGACGAGTGCATCGCCTTTTTCAATGGCGCTCCCGCATGCAACGGTTGTTGCTTCATTACCGACAGACGAATACCACTTGGACAGTGCGCCAGTCTTGAACATCTTTTCGTATCGTAGGTCCCATTCGCGGGTCAGTCTCATGTAGGCGTGCAATTCCCTGAGCATGTGATCCGACTCCGCTTGCTGCCACGCCGAAGGGGTGGGGGAGTTCATAGGCGCATGAGTATTGCTGGAGGGTGCGTTTGTTGATTCATCCATCATGCGGGGATGTTATCAGCGACCTTCCCCCGTGACCACATCGTCTGGGGAAGGAGAGTTTAGAAACTTCAAATTTCCATGGCGATACGGGGCTAGAAGGGTGGAATCGTCTTTTTCCTGATCTTGCCAGAGTTTTTGGAATTTTGTGGGATCACCCATCCAACGATTCTGAGATTCGCCGTCATACTTGACGAAGTGCTCGATTCTGGCTCGTTCTGGCCCTAGGTCGACGACAAGGGAAGCCGTGTCCTTCGATACAGGCTTCAACTGGAGCTGCTCTCCCTGCAGGAGCGATCCCACCATTTCTACCGGAAGTGTTCCTTTGGGGAGATTTCTCACAGAGAAGATCAGTTGGGGAGATCGGTGCAGCTCGACAGTTTCCTGCAGAAGAATCACTTTTTGGAGTCTTAGATCGTCCACTCTTCCTGCCAGAAGTATGGGTGAGATTCCGGAAATGCCGGTCCACTCGACAGCGCCGCAGATAAAGAGGCCCTTTTCGCCCTCGAGGTCTTGAACAGGAAGACCTGCCACGATGACACCCGGATTCAGATCCGAAATGGTAGATGTGTCGATTTCAAGAATGAGACCGGCCCATGGTGTTGTGTTGCCAAAGTCTAATTTCCCTGTGGGCCAGATCTTCACGATGAGTGCCAGAAGTATGACCAGCGGTAACCATGTCCTGACGAATGTCCCTAGGGACATGGATACTCATAGCAGCGAAGGAAGTCTGGAGTGGGGTCTGCGCCGCAGTCAGGCCAGGGCGCTGAAGGAGGAGCTCCACTTCCGAAGAGCGCGTTCAGTGTGAAGATCACGTCAGAGATATTGAGAGCGCTGTCGTCATTGCTGTCTCCGGCGATGGGGCAATAACCGAACTCGTCTCCAAGGAACAGCCAGCCCAACAGGGTAATGGCATCGGAGAGATCGATGGAATTGTCCAGATTTGAATCTCCGCGAATGAATGGCTCTAGTCCCAGTTCGAAACTTAAGGAGTCCATCAAGATGGGTGGACCCTTGTCTTGCTTGACCCATTGATCGTAGAGAATGTTACCGGCTTCATTGGTGACATTTTCGTTCTTTAGGAACTCGATGTATTCCTTGGAAGCTGTTTGATACCAAACATTGATGTCGATCAAGAGAGCGTCAGTGGGAATGTCGTAGAAGGTATCATGCCAGTATTGCCCGTCAGGGTAGGAGATACCCACCGGTTCTGCCTGGACCGATTCGAAGCCGGCATTCGTGAAGCCTCTCGGTGGGATCCGGTTGTCTTTGAAGATCTTGTTGTTGAGGGCAAAGTGGAATGAGGGGCCTTCGGGTAATCCGGCGAGTGTTGCTGAGCTGCTATCGAGTCCATGCTTCGCTTCGAAGACCGTCGTTGTTGAAGATTCAAGAATGGCCGTATTGAAATCGTAGGCCCCGTGGTGGGCGAGTGTTTCCCCAAATGGGCTTTTGAAATGAACCTCAATCCAAATGCGTCTTCCCTCGGGGTATCCGGTGGGAAGTTTGTGGCCGGATTGATTGATCACCCTCACTTTGATTTGACCATTTTCAGTGGAAACCTCGAGATCGCTGGCAGACTGCAACATGTTGACGTTGCGAGCTTTAGCGAGAACGATTTGTGTGGGTTCCATGTATGCGGGTGTATCCCAAAGAAGGAAACTTGTATCCAAGTCATGAATCGCATCGAGGACCCAGGTTTGAGTTCCCATGAAGTAGTGTCGAGCAAGGTCTGGTCGAGATGGATATCCCATGTTGCAGCCGATGGAATTGGTACTCGGCATGTGGCAATCCTGGCACGTACTCACGTTAGGATTATTGCCTCCGAAACGGCCACCCATGTTGATGGGGCCTTGCGCAAAGGCACTTTGGCTCCATTCGCCGTAGGTCCGTTCCACCGGGAACTCATCTGCAGGATCGTGAGTGTCATGGGGTGCGTCAAAGGCATTTAGAACGAAGGATTCTCCGACTCTCTGGTAAGCAGGATTCGAGACATCGTGACAGGTTCTACATAGGCGAGCAGAATGGTGAAATTGGGACTGCATCGCCACATGAAATTGGAATCCACCCCCAAGTTCATAAGGTCCTCTTCTGTTGTCGGCAGGGTCGACAACGAACTGGCCTGTATGAGCGGCTTGTGGAACTTCTGCAAGATTGTTGAGGATTCCTAAATCGATAGAGGGGCTTTGACCGCTGACGTACTCCGGATCCACCATGCGGTGACAGAGCGTACATGTCACTCCATCAAAGTCATTGATACCGGAGAGATTAGAGCCGTCCGTAGGAGTGCTGTTTCCTGCTAACCATGCGCCAGGGGCGTGACATCTGAGGCATAGGTCTCCGGATTCAGCAGCGTCTTGATTGGCAATAGCGAGGCATGCATGAAAGATGGGGTCTCTTCCTGCCTGCGCCATGATGCTGGTTTTCCAACTATCCACAGGAGAGTTTGAAAATGCGGAGTGACAAAGGTTGCAGGCACTTCCTGCAATGATGGGGTCAACAAGAACTCCGGGTTGTGTTCCCGGCTGGGCCCAATCTTGAAGGGTCGTAGGTATTGGAAGATTTTGAGCTTCCACTGTGGAGGAGAGAGCGATGCATGCAAAGAATCCGGCAAGGCAAATGCAATATGCTGAAAGTCGATGATTCATAGTTGTCCCCCGAGCAAAAATGGCTCGATACTCAAAACAGGCCTAGTAATTCCAAAACTAATGCACCCCTTAAGCATACCTTACTTTCCAAAAGTTCCCACATGAGTTGGAGGTTCAGAAAGCCCTGTATGGACGCTTAGGTCCCGAGTTCTGCTCTTTATAGCCATCCTTCGGACTTGAGTAGTTGGCGCATTTCTTCACTATCCAGTTGCTCAGAAGTATCGCTTCGAAGCTGGAATTCGTCGTTGACGGGGATTCCTAAATCAGCAAGTGGTGGTGAATCAGAATGGACCACGAGATGAGTCTCATGCTCTCTTAGGCGTGTTCTCTCATGAATTGAAGTGAGGGCTTCGTGTTGTTTTTCGCCCAAGCGGGGGCCCGTCACTTCTTGAGGCGCATCGTGTGAAATGGCCTCTGCGAGAACATCAATTCGGCACGCCGGTGACTTTGGGACGTGAATCTCACCCCCATGACTCGTGTGGAGACATCGATGGAAGGCATCGATGAGGTCTTGCTCCCCAATCCAGAATCGGGTCATTGCTGGAGAGGTCAGTGTCATGACCCCATGTCGAGCTTGTTGGATAAACAGCGGAATAACGCTGCCCTTGCTCCCCATCAAATTTCCATGCCGAATCACATCAAATCGGGGGCCCACTGGATTTTCTCTATTGGACTGGATCAGTTCCATTTCCATGAGAAATTTAGTGTTTCCATAGACGTTGATAGGATCGACAGCCTTATCAGTAGAATTGGCAATGACTCTCTGGACTCCACATTCTCTGGCGACGGAGATGATGTTTCGCGTGCCGACGACATTTGTTTTATGAGCCTCGATGGGATTGAGTTCCACGAGATGAACGTGCTTCATGGCAGCAGTATGAAAAACGAGTGAAACGCCCTGCATAGCTTCTTTGAGACGTTCAAGGTCCCTTACGTCACCGATCATTGATGTCACTCTTGAAGAATCCACCGAGTCGTCGAGGAGGAACTCATGGTGCTTCTGCTCGTCACGAGAATAAACAATGATCTCAGAAGCGGTCGTTTCATTTTGAAGCCAGCGGACCAGCGCTCTGCCGGTGGATCCCGTTCCACCTGTGACCAAGACTTTTCTATTCAGGAGCTCCTTCGGCAATTCTCTGGGATTTCCCCTGGGGAAGTCCCTGTTATGGAGGGAGGCATCACCTTCATGACCAGAATCTGGAGAGTGGGGGCAGGACACGGGCGTTGACCCCTTTCAGGCACAAAACCGACGTAGACCAGTGTGCCCCCCCCAGAGGCGGGTCACAACAGAACCGTGTTGGAGACAAGGGAACTTGAGGTCACTCTAGGAAACCTGAACCGTTTCCCTTGACGTTTACACCCCCGGATGGTCCCATCCTTGGCTACGCTGGAAGGGGCCTTAGTGGACCTGACCCTTGATCGTGGAAGCGGAGAGAATCGTGGCAAAGAAAATAAACACCGAGTACGTCTGGCTTCAGTGCACGGAAACCGGTGATCTCAACTACAGAACTTCCATCAACGCTAAGGGGGGAATCCCCGAGAAGCTGAAGGAAGGTCTTAAGAAATACTCACCTCGCCTGCGTAAGCACACCGTGCACAAGGTGAAGCGTAAGTAAGAGATCCCTGTTGATTTGTCCACTCGGTTGGATATCTGCAGTGAATTTCCCTCAAAATATGAATCGACCGGGCATGACATGTCCGGTCGATTTTTTTTACTTCTGTGGACGATCTCTTCGCCTACGGAATAAGTGAAAAGTATTCAGGAGTGATCCCCCTCATTTCTGGTCGATTTTTTGCGATCATGCTCCCTTCCTGATCCACGCGGATTCCACTTTGGATAAAATAGACATCTTCTTGGTAAAAGATGACGAGGAGAGAGTGATGGACCAACGGGTGGTTTGGATACTTGGAGCTGGCGGAGGCGTGGGTGGGTGCGTGGCTCACCATTTGTCGAATGCTGGCTGGACAGTCGTCGGTAGCGGAAGAGACCCTCAGCGTCTTGCCGAGATGGGAAACAAAATTCCCGGTCTGTCACCTCTTCCGCTAGACGCACGTGATCCGCAGCAGGTGGAAGCAGCTGCTCGCCAAATTGTCGAGAAGTATGATGCCATAGACGCCGTAGTTGTTTCCGTAGGATCGATTTTCCTGAAGCCACTCCACGCGACTAGCCCAGAACAGTTCCAGGAAACGATGGATGACAATCTGTTACCGGCATTCAACGCCATGAGATACGCGATACCCTCAATGCTTCGTAACAAGGGTGGAAGAATGGTGCTGTTTTCATCTGCGGCAGCAGGTGTGGGAATGGCAAATCATAGTGCCATCTCTGCTGCGAAATCCGCAGTAGAAGGTTTGGCGCTTGCGGCTTCCGCGACTTACGCAAAGCGTGGAATCAGAATCAACACGGTGGCTCCGGGACTCACGAATACACCTTTAGCAGCAAGCCTTCTGAGTGACGATGCTAGAAAAGCCGTGAGTGATGGAATGCATCCCGTGGGTCGCGTTGGCGAGGCTGATGAAGTGGCTTCTGTCGCATCATGGTTGATCGACGGTGCGCCGGATTGGTTGACCGGCCAGGTGATAGGAGTCGATGGGGGGCTGTCTCGCCTGAGAGCACAGGAAACGAGAAAAGTTTGATCAGAAGGCTAGTTCTGGTCTCCTGAGAAGCCCTCCGAGATGAGCGGTCCAAATCATGCATGCGCAGCCTGTTACCAGTAACACCAAGACAACTTTTTCGACAGCAGGATGAACGGGTTCATCTTGTAAGTCAGAAAGAAGTGCAATCAAGGATCCTGCGCCGGCAAGTGCCATGATGGTGAAAGAGATTCTGCCCCACAAACCATGATCTTCAATCGCCGCTTGATCGAGATCAATCTTGTCCTGCCACCATTCCACAGTTGTTGGGCCCGTGAAATAGGCCACGGTTGCGGTGATGGCACAGAGCAAAATCAGACTATGAGAAAGTCTCAGATCTTGGGTGTGTTGATCTCTCCAACTACGAACGAGCAAGAATATCGCTAGAGGAGAGAGCACCACGGGAACGTGTACGAGTGCCACATGGAGCCATGCTTGAAAAGCACTGAAATCCATCAGTCCCCAGTTCCGATGGCTTTTTCAGGAGCGATACCTTGGTCTACCTTTGTGTAATCGAGTTCGGATCCGCGCATGCTGTGTGGAATCAGGTAGACGGCGGTCATGACCAATGCGGCACATATGACAACAGTGCGGCTGATACCTTCTTTTTTCCGAGGGCGAGTGCCGATGACGGCGACAGCTACCAGCCAACTGACCCACATGATCAGCATTTTGTTATCTGTCAGATCGCCTCCGAATGGAAAGCCCGTCCAGTACTCACCAAAAGCAAACTTTTGCACGATGGGGCCGAGGATCATGCCGCCAAATGTCATTCCACCTAAGGTGATAAATGCAAGTTTTCGCATATCGTCGGTTTTGAAGATGGCGGCCAACCCAGTTCGCATTCCAAAGAGAACAGAAAAGAACATCATGAAAATATGCGGAATAAGGATCCAACTAGGGACTGGATCTTTATATCGCAATACAATGTTTTCTTGACCGGCTTCCGGAATCCTGAGGTCAGCACCCTCCAGATTGACGGTGAGATAGTATTCCATCTTGCCTGCACTCGGTTGCACAGGGAGTGCCGCTACTAATTCGCGCATTGAATCTTTGGGGGTTTCCCAATTCATGGGAGCAGCAGTGAACTCATCTTTAGTTTTGAATCGTTTGTAATGGAGAGTGGCTGAATAGTTTTCGGCTTTGACATCGGGTAAGGAAATCTTGGCGCCACTGACAGTCTCTTGCGAACGAAGTAGTCGATAAGAGTACTCTATTCCCGAGGCTTCTATCGTTCCTCTAAAAGGATATGTTGGTCCCGTTGTTCTCTGATAAATGATGGCTGAAATCATGATTAAAAGAGCGAGCAACCAAAGTGTCATCTTCGCCATAATATTCGCGTCCTTTTCCTGAACTCGCCAATGTTTTTATGCACATGACAGAGAGAAATGTAACAGAGAGAAATGTACTGTGCGGATGATACCTGAAGGAGTGCTTTCAATGGATCTTTTCCTCTCGCACATGACATTAACCGCCATTATGCTCTTTGATTCACGAGTGGTCGGCTCCTTTCGGGAATAAAGCTGCAGATTTACTGAAGGTATAGGAGTCGTAAAGTGTTCAGTTCTGAAGGTATGTTCACCCAAAGGTGCAGCAAATTTGTCCTTCTGATGCTGGTATTGGCTCTCGGTTATCTCGTCTCTGACAAGTTTGTTTCAAATCGAATTCCCCTGGTGGTTTTCGCCGCTAGTTCCTTAACAGATGTTCTTCCGCTTCTGGAAGAGAAGTTTGAGGAAAATAGACCTGATATCGACGTGAGATTGGTCTTTTCTGGTAGCCAAATATTGCGTTATCAAATTGAGCAGGGTGCACAAGCGCACCTCTTTATTTCTGCACACCCCGATCATGTCGATAATTTGATACAAGCGGGTTTAGCAAGTCAGCCCAAAGTGATCGCAAGAAACAAGTTGGTCTTGGCAGTTTCCCAAAAGTGCCTTGATACTCTTCCCTATACCCTCGTTGACGACTCGATTTTTAAAGTGCTTTCCGGTGCAAAGAAAATCGTTGTTGGCGATGAAAGTGTTCCGCTGGGTATCTACACAAATGCCATGCTCGGGAAATTGGAAAAGAAATACGGCAAGAGTTTTGTGCAACAAGTAGAGTCCTCCGTCGTTTCTCGGGAATCCAACTCCAGATTAGTTCTCAGTAAAATACTATTGGGCGAGGCGGATGCTGCGATCGTTTATCAGAGCGACATTCTTGACAGAGATGTTTGGTCGATACCGATTCCAGATGATCTTCAGTTGCCAGTTTATTACTCCATGGTGGTCGGCTCGGAGAAACTGAATGATAATACCCAGGCGTTTTATGACTTCCTCAAGAGTCCTTTAGCGGGGGGGACGTTTATGATTCACGGCTTATTAAACCCCAAGACCGATGAATAGCAGAACTCACAGATACACCGACTCTCGCAAGAGGATTTGGATCCTCGTTGCATTCCCTTTGTTGTTGGTCTTGGTGCTTCCGGGAATAGCACTTCTTCTTTCTGCGGGTTTACCCGCGGTATGGACTGCGGTTTCTGATCCCATTTTCAAGGAAGCTCTGCTGTTGAGTTTGAAAACCTCAATCTTGTCGTTGGGGCTGATATTCTTCTTTGGGATTCCTATGGCATGGTGGTTTGCCCAGTCTGATTCGCGCGTTGCTCGTATCTTAGAAGCGTTGGTCGATTTGCCTGTGATTGTGCCGCCGGCCGTGATCGGTATCGGCTTGTTGCAGGCTTTCGGAAGAAACGGAATATTTGGGAAAGTTTTCGACCACTGGGATTGGGGAATCCCTTTCACTTTCTGGGCCGTGATCTTGGCGCAGGTCGTGATCGCTGCACCATTTTTTATTCGATCAGCGGTGGTTGCATTCAGGGAGTTGGATCAAGAACTGATTGTTGTGGCAAGAACTCTTGGACACTCTCCGCTTCAGATTCTCACTCGAGTTGTTATTCCGATGTCACGGACGGGATGGGTCGGTGGTTTGACTTTGGCATGGGCTCGGGCATTGGGTGAATTTGGAGCTACATTGTTGTTCGCAGGGAATATGCCTGGAGTAACACAGACGGTGCCATTGGCTATTTACAGCGCGCTCGAAAGAGATGTTCATGTGGCAGTTGCGTTATCGCTTCTGTTGTGTGCTCTTGCCCTAGTTTTGTTGTTCTTGCTGCGTAAGTTTTTCGTGCCGGTTTCATTGAAGGAGCGGCCATGACGAATTGGAGCGCACAGTTTGAGTTTTCGAGGGGTGACCTTGAGCTCAAGGTGGACTTGCAAGGGGCAGATCGACCGCTGGCACTGATCGGTGCCAACGGCGCAGGCAAAACAACAGTCCTTAAGATTCTGTTGGGGATAGAAACTCCATCTTCAGGTCATTTTCGGTGCGGAGAGAAACTTCTATACAGCTCTGAAAAGTCCATCTGCGTCGATCCCGAAAATAGAAGGATGGCGTACTTGCCTCAAGGTTGTGGACTATTTCCACATCTCGACGTTCTCGATAACGTCGGATTTGGCCTGCAAACCCAGAAAGGTTTTTCAGTTTCTGAAGTGAAAAAACTGAGCCTTCAGGCGCTTGAGGAGTTGGATGTGTCTCATCTAAAGACACGGAATCCCATTCAACTCTCCGCAGGTGAGCGGCAAAAAGTAGCTCTTGCGAGAGTGCTAACAATGAGACCTGAAATGATTCTGTTGGACGAGCCGGTCAGTGCTCTCGACATTATGGCTCGAAGAGAAGTCCGTGAGATTCTTTCGGAACAACTTCTAGAGTTGAAGATCCCAGCAGTGTTGGTGACTCATGACGTCAGGGACGTGCGCGAACTTTCAGCAGATGTGGCATTATTGGACAAGGGGAAGATCTCGTTGCAGGGTTGTTATAAAGAGATCTCCGAGCGTAGGGGCGACGAAAAACTACACCCGTTTTTGAAAGAGTTTTTAGGCGACTTTAATTAGGACTGCGGAAAGTAAATGGCGAGTATTGCCAATCTTCCAGACCAAGACAGAGTCCTAATCCAGTTTGTTTTCACCAACATTCGTATCGAATAGTTTTCCTCTTCAATCGAAGAGGCATCTGCCAAGTCCGTCTTTGGATGACCGATTTTCCCATGACGTGGAATTTGAAGAACGAGAGTTGAAAGCCAAATCACGCCCAAGAGCCCCATGCCCATCAGGGCGGGTATGAAGCGTTCTGTATCCCACTCTCTGAACACCAACAGGGTGCCGCCGAAGAGCTCGACAACCATGGGTAGAAAGACGATGGCGGTCGTTCGTCGAATATGGAAGGCTTGATAAGCTTGACGATCAGCGGGTGAGACTAATGAGTAGATGGGATAGTGAACCCATTGCACAAACCAAATGAGGCCCGTCAGGTAACACGTTGAGATCCATTGCGTTGTGAGAAGGTAGTCCATCAGTCTCCTGAGGAAGATGGGTTATTTCGAAGTGGGCGTTTTCTCCACAGTATCCGTTGGAGCAGTTTTTTCTGGGGGTGCAATTTTGCGGATGGGGATTTGTACTTCACCCCAGCGTTTTGCACTGCGGACTTCTGGACCGTTGTAGAAAAGCGCGCGAGGTTTTCCTGCGAGTTCGCAGTTCGCCATATTTTCAAGATGTTGTTTCAACAATCCCACTCGTTCAGTCACCTGCTTGACGCCGTATCCACCTTGAAACCCTATCGATATCACAGTCACTCTTTGTTCGTCTTCGACGACCACTGCTCCGGAGATTCCTGTCGGCCCGAGATCCGGTGTTCGATAGAGAAATGACATAGCCCAGCCAGCAACTCGAGATGAAGGTGCGCCGATGTCGATGTTGTATTCCATCTCGACTGGAGAAGTCATGGCGATTTCGCGAGACTTAATGTGATTGAAGAGTTTCCAGAAACCGAAGTTGCTCGCAAGATCTGGAGCGATTTTCCCCTCAACCTTTGCACGCCGAACTACAGGATATGTTTTTAACTCTACGGCTCCTGGTGCGGTGGGAGTGGGGTAGCCAGAGGGGAGAGGTGTATCAATTCTTGCACTGTCACAACGCCAGGTTCCGTTCTCATCACGGAAGACTTCTCCGATAGGGGTTCCGCCTAAGGCAAGGCACTCTCCGACTGAGGGGAATTCGGTCTGAATTTGGGCCGTTGCTTTGGGTGCGGGTTTCGTGATTTCTGTGCCGTCGGTGGCGACGCCCCATGAAAACAGGAGTGCGGGTATCCAAACCAATGAGTACATGATGGCTCCAAATCTTGGTTTCTCAGTCATTTGGACGAGAGGAACCACCCTTGTGATCCCTGCTGGATACGTCCATATCGTTCAATGGTAGCACTTGAATTGGAATTCAGTCAAGGGAATGAAAAGCCAGTTATGGTCTTAATAGTAGCAAAATTGGCAAAATGAGGACTAAATTTGCCATATCTCAACTTCCTGCTCGACAGATCGGAAATGTTCAATACGATCATAGTATGGAAAATAAATACTACACACCAAAAACTCTGGGAGACGCCATCGGCGTCAGCCAATCCAGCCTGAAAAGGTGGGCAGATAGAGGGCTCCTGAATGTGGAGCGCACTGTTGGAGGCCATCGCAGGATCGTTCTCGAAGAGGCTCTCCGGTTTATCCGTGAATCCGGTGTATCCATCGTGAAGCCGGATTTGTTGGGTCTCGAAGATTATGACATCGATACTGAAGGCCAGGATTTGGATTCGGCAGATAAGTTGTATTACGCATTGCATGCCGGAGACGAAACAGGTGTGAGAGGACTCGTCCTCAATCAGTACTTGGAGGGCAGACCTCTCCACGAAATCTTTGATCAAGATCTGCAACCTGCGATGACGCGAATCGGATTGCTTTGGCATGACGATATTTCAGGAATAACGATTGAGCACAGAGCTCATGATATTTGCATGCAGGTCCTTGCCGATCTCCGATTCCGGTTGCCAAAGGTATTCACTAAAGGCATGGCGATCGGCTGCTCAGCACCTGGCGACTCATACTCAATGCCGACCGCACTTGTTGCCACAGCACTTCGAGCAGAAGGATTTGAGGCTGTAAATCTAGGGCCTAATTTGCCTCTTGATGCTTTGATGGATGAATGTAAAAAAGTGAAACCTGTTTTGGTGTGGATCAGTATTAGCCATCTCAAGAAAGCTCATATTCTGCGAAACGATTTACGTGACTTCGCGAGATTCCTCAGAGACCAGCAAGGGGCTTTGGTGATCGGTGGATCTCAAGTTTCAAGACTGCGTTTGGATAAAGATCCATTTGTTTTGATTGGTAAAAACATTCATGAGCTCGTTTCGATTTCACGAGGTCTTGTTGCCGAGCGAATGACCGGTGAAAAAACTCAAGAAACCAAGTCTGAAGAGTGAAGCAGGTGAATGAGCCTGTTGATGTTGCCGGTCGTGTTCGTCCCGTCAATGACAGACCTGTTGACTACAATGGAGATTATGTTCTCCACTGGATGACTTCAGCCAGAAGAGCAGAATACAATCATGCCCTCGATCGTTCCGCCGCTTGGGCACGCGCACTGAATAAACCCCTCATTGTCCTCGAAGCTATTGGGTTGCAGCACCCTTGGGCGAGCTCGCGATTCCATAGTTTTATTATTCAGGGGATGGCTGACCAGATGAGTCAGTTTCAAAAGTACGGCGTCAGGTATCTTCCCTACATCGAAAAAAAACCGGGTGAAGGCAAGGGTCTCATTGAAGCCCTCTCTGTGAATGCATGTCTTGTGGTCACAGATGATTGGCCATGTTTCATTACGCCAAAAATCGTTAAAGCTGCAGGAGAAAAATCAGCGGTTCATTTAGAGGCGGTCGACATCGCCGGGCTGCTTCCAGTGGCGGCGGTCCCCAAAGTTTTTGCGAGAGCATATCATTTCCGTCTTTGGCACGAAAAAAACCTACACCTTCATCTTGAGAACTTATCCCAAGAGTCACCATTGGTAGATATTCCACTCGAGCCTGAAATCGATTCGCCCATCTTGAGCGCTTCGATTTTGGACAAGTGGAAGATGGCGAGTGAAGAAGAGTTACAAAACCCTGAGTTGTTCTTGGGAGACTTACCCATCGATCAGGAAGTGAAGCCGGTCAAACAACATCCTGGTGGAGCGGTTGAGGCGAATAAAAGACTCGATAATTTTGTATCGAACCTGATCGATAGGTATGGCGAAGATCGCAATCAGCCGGAGAAAGTATCGACCAGTACCCTCAGTTCGTACCTACACTTTGGGCATATCTCTTCTCAGCAGATTTGGCAGAGTGCCGCAGACGCGGATGCCGGTGAAAATGGATCGGCGTTTATTGATCAGTTGATCACTTGGAGAGAACTGGGGTTCAACTTTTGCCACTATCACGATGAAATCGATACATGGGAATCGCTGCCAGAGTGGGCACGAAAAACCCTTGATGAGCACGCAGATGACGTCAGGCCTGTCACCTATTCCTTAGAAGAAATGGAAGCGGCAGAGACCCACGACGAAATTTGGAATTCGGCGCAAAGACAGCTTGTTGGGGAAGGGATCATTCACAATTATTTGAGAATGCTGTGGGGAAAGAAAATCCTCGAATGGAGTTCCCATCCCAAAGAAGCGTTGAATACGATGATTCATCTCAACAACCGGTGGGCGTTAGATGGCAGAGATCCTAATTCATACAGCGGAATCACCTGGTGTTTGGGGCGTTATGATCGTGCATGGGGCCCTGAGAGACCTATCTTTGGAAAAATCCGTTACATGTCTTCAGATAATACTGCCCGCAAATTGAGAATTAAGCCGTACCTCGAACGGTGGAGCACAGGAAACCTGTTTAGCAGCTGAGAACTATTCAGGAAACTTGCACAGATCTGACATTATCTACCAGACTCCCAAGCATTGATTCATGCGAGAAGCGAAATCATTAAGGAAGAAGTCTCGCCGCTGCCGGAGCAAAATAAGTAAAGATCATGTCGGCACCTGCACGTTTTATGGCGGTCAATGATTCGAGCATTGCAGATTCTTCATCGATAGCGCCGGCTTGGCTGGCGAATTTGATCATGGCGTACTCTCCACTGACTTGATAAGCAGCGACGGGAACAGGTGACATGCCTGCGACCTCTGAGATGATATCGAGATATGCTCCTGCGGGTTTGACCATGACGATATCCGCACCTTCATCAACATCGAGTTCCACTTCCCGGATGGCTTCGTTCATATTGGCGGGATCCATCTGGTACGTTTTTTTATCACCGCTACGAGGCGCTGAGTCGAGAGCATCCCTGAATGGGCCGTAGAACGCAGAGGCATACTTTGCGGAGTAGGAACAGATTCCCGTTTCTGTGAAACCGGCATCGTCGAGGGTGTCTCTAATCACTGCGACTCTGCCATCCATCATATCTGAAGGGGCTACGATATCAGCGCCAGCCGCCGCCTGGCTGACAGCCATCGCCGCAAGAATCGGTAGAGTTTCATCGTTGACGATTTTCCCATCGCGAACGAGGCCGTCGTGACCGTCACTGGAGTATGGATCCATGGCGACATCTGTGAAGAGAAGCAGTTCGGGGAATAGTTTTTTCAGTTCTCTGATACTGTTTTGCATCAACCCGTCTTCACGAGTGGACTCCGTGGCAAGTGTGTCTTTGCGATCATCTCCGAGGACCGGAAAAAGTGCGATGGCTCTGATTCCCAGTTCTGCAACAGACTCCACATGTTTCGTGAGTTGATCGAGTGAGTGTCTGTGAATTCCGGGCATTGTTGCGATCTCTTGCGAGACCGCGGTGCCTTCTTGAACAAAGACGGGATAAATCAAGTCGTGGGTAGTGAGCTGAGTTTCTCGCATCAGGTCGCGCATCGCCTCGGAAGATCGATTTCTTCTGGGTCGATTGGGAATGGGCTCGTTCATGCGACTCCTCTTTTCCGAGAGTGTAAACACTATGAATTGAATCATCTCGGCGAGAAAAGAGCCACCCTTTCAATACGCAGGAAAGGGGAATTTGAGGAAGTTAACGTTCTGAGCGTGGGTCTTTTCTCCACATGGACTTCCTGAAGTCCCAAATCATCGATCTTTCAAGGCCCGTTGGAAATTCTACGTCCGTATCTTTCAAAACAGGAAATCTCCGGACCAATAACTCACTTTGACGTTCTATCACATCTTGCCCACCGTACCCCGCAGCTAGGTAGTTAGGAATCGGGGTCAAATTGAATGTGCTGCCGTCGGACGAAAACCCGTCTTCTGAGAACTTCATGGAGAAGCCAAGAATTTTGTGAAGTGCGCCTTTTTCGTCAATCTGTCCCCAAACAATAATCGTGTGGCAACCATCTCCATCGGGATCGAGAAAAAGGACATCTCTGATTTTGAAATCACCGGATTTACCTTGAGAAATGGCTGTGCCACCCGACTCGAATGTCACTTTTAATTCTTGTTGATCAGCGTTTTCTTGATCAGAAGGATATTGTTCGAGAGTGTATGTGTATTGATTCGAAGTCCACTTTCGAATCAGTCCTTTTGCTGGTTGCTCGACTTCTAATTCTTCGACGGCAGGAGTGACAAGGTTTTGAGCCATTCGATAACTGGCCAGAGGTGTCACAATTGCGAGTGTCAGGAAGAGAATCAGGATGGTGGAAGAAGGGACGATCAGCCGATCATCTTTTTGAGGGTCTGACATCTCGATCCTTTCAAATTGCTGGCCTAATCATGTGTGGTCTAGATATGGCAACCACGTTTGCTACAGGATAGCATTCTGGTATGACGAATCATTCCATATTGTTACTGATACCGATCTTCATGACAGCAATTCAGCAGGCACCCTTTGTTGAATCGGTGGGGGTCGACTTTGAAAGAGAAGTTCGTCCTCTGCTGGCCCGAAATTGCTTCCCGTGTCATGGAAATGACTCCGGAACGAGAAAAGCAGACTTGCGTCTGGACGACCGCGATAGTGCGACTCAAATAAAGGGTTGGAAGATCCCGGCGATCTCTCCTGGAGATGCAGAATCCAGCCTTTTGATGCACAGAATCGAGGACGACTCCGACCCTATGCCTCCGGAGGGGCATCCCCGTCTGAAATCTGAAGAGCGAGATCTCCTTCGCCGCTGGATCAATCAGGGTGCGGAATACTCGTCTCATTGGTCATGGCAACCTCTGAGAGATGAGCAGCCCCTGAACTCTGAGAACTCAGTATGGATTCGAGATCCCGTAGATGCTTATGTTCTCGAAGGCCTGAAGTCTCAAAAAATATCACCGGCTCCAGAGATCGACCCATTGTTTTGGTTGAGAAGAGTGACCTTTGATCTCACGGGTCTTCCTCCCTCCCCAGCAGTAGTGGAAGAGTTCTCACTCAACCACGGAGTGGAAGCACGGAAAAAGTATGTGGAGCTACTGTTGGAAGATAGGGGATATGCCGAGCATTTCACGAGGCATTGGCTCGATCTCGTTCGATATGCAGAAACCCATGGGCACGAGTTCGACTACGCCGTGGGCCCTGCCCATGAATATCGAGATTGGGTGATTCAATCCATCGAGCGAGATGATCCCATCGACCAATTTGTGAAAGATCAAATTGCGGGAGACCTCGTTGCGGCTGGTCAGCATTCGGAACTTGAATCTGAGAGTGCGAGAATTCGCCACGCTGCTGCAGGTACCGGCTGGTGGTGGTTATCCCAAGCGACGCATGGCCCAGTGGACGTTCTCGGGGATACCTTGAATAGAGTGGATAATCAAATAGATGTGATCAGTCGAGCATTTCTGGGAGCCACCGTTTCATGTGCCCGTTGCCACGATCATAAATTTGATCGCATTTCGCAGGCGGATTGGACAGCGCTTTCAGGAATTGTCCGATCCACCCGAAGAGTGGTCCACCCATGGGATCGAAACGGGGAAATCCACCAACGGATCTCGGAACTGAAGCCTTTGATGGGAACTTTATCGGCGGCTTTAGAGCAGGGAATGACGCTTCAGGAAACCCTTCCTCTCGCCTCTTGGATGTTGGCTGCTAAGGCCCTTCGCGATGTGATGCCTGATCAAGGCGAGAAGATGAGAAGCGATATTCTACTCCAGAGCTTTGAAGATGGCTGGTCTGATTGGGTGGTGGAGGGAGATGCATTTGGGAAGAGTCCGCATCACAGAAGAGATCTCATAGAAGAACAGAGTGATTTTCTTCAAGGTGAAAATCTAGCGACCAGTCATGACCGTCGCCAAGGGAATGAAGAGGGTCAAGATGGTTCTGATCTAGGTCCTTCAAGTGATCTGCGAAAAGGCAGATTGATCAGTCCTCAATTCGAATTAAACCGTGACTATTTGACATTTTTCATCAGTGGTGGAAACCATGGTTCTGATACATGTGTTCGACTTATTGTTGATGGTCAGGTGATAAAACAAGCCTCAGGGAATCAACAGACACGCATGGATCCGGTTCGCTGGGATGTGGCAGATAAAAATGGCAAATCAGCACGCATTGAAGTCATCGATGATCACGAAGGAGGATGGGGTCACATCACCTGTGATCACTTTGTGCTGACGGATGTTCCTCCGAAAGGTATGCCTACCCGCCAACAATTGACGCGTCGTGCCAAAGCTGAAGGCATCGATAAGGAGATCTTGAAAGAATGGGTGAGGCTTTGGCCACAAGTCATTGAAGGACATCCTGTGGGGCGAGCTCTCTCCAAGGACGATGTTCTCATCTCAAATTGCGAGTCTTCGGAAGGCTGGACTTTAGATGGGCCGGCATTTGATGATCTGGAGCCTGGCGACTGGACTCTGATCGGGATGCCTCGTTTTCAGGGGGGCCATTCTCTTCACTCTGCTGCGATATCGAGAGCCCTCAGAGGGACGGCATTATCGCGGAATTTTTTAGCAGAGCGTCGATTCCTCCACGTTGGAGTTCAGGGGGAAGATTGTCAGGTTCGGGTGTCGATCGAGGGTTATTGGATGAATCAGCACAATGCTTTGCTCTTTGAGAATTTTATTCAACCGGTTCAGAGTCTAGACCGTTGGCAGCACATGATCTTTGACCTGGAGAGATATCAGGGAAGAAACATTCATGTCGAAATCCATGACCCGGGGGATGGCTGGGTCAGTGTGGATCGAGTGTGGCTTTCGGATGATCGTAGTGCTGGAGGACCTGGGCCGGATTGGTCTGTTCTCAATAATCCAGGATTGACGACGAGTGAATTGTTATCAGACCCTTCGAGGCTGGAACGATTGCTGACTCTAGGTTTGCTGGATCCTTCTCGCTGGGGAGAGGCTTGGAATGCTGCGGTCTACAAGGCCGTCATCGCCTATAGAGATGTCGCTTCGAAAATTCCTGATCCTACGATGGTATTGGCCTGCAGTGATGCACCGGTAGGTTTTGATGTTCCGATTCAAATTAGAGGAGAATCGGGAAAAGTTGGAGAGCTCGTCTCTCGCGGAGCGATCAAAGCACTCGGACAAAACGATCGCTTTGCAGATGAGTTACAGGGATCTGGAAGATGGGAATTGGCTCAATGGGTGACTTCTCCGGAGAACCCCCTCTTTTGGCGAGTACAGGCGAACCGTATTTGGAAATGGGTGATGGGGAAAGGCCTCGTCTCCACTCCCGACGATATGGGCATGATGGGAACTGCACCCCAAAATCAGAGATTACTAGACCATCTGGCTTTACGTCTTTCTCGAAACGCCTCTCGGAAAGAGTTGATCAGAGATCTCGTTCTGAGCAGTACATACGCGATGGACTCACTGCATCCTGACCCCGATGTCGATACGCGAGATTCGAGGAATGACTACTGGCACAGGGCTGAGCAAAAGCGACTGACGGCGGAATCAATTCGAGATGGCATTTTGGTTACTTCTGGGGGTTGGGTTCCATCCTCTGGTGGTCCGCCAGTTCCAACCCATTTGAATGATTTTTTGACGGGTCGGGGGCGACCGGGACAGAGTGGTCCGCTCGATGGAGATGGAAGCCGCAGTTTGTATCTCGAAGTACGCCGCAATTTTCTGAATCCATTTTTTACAGTCTTCGATTTCCCGATTCCGGCAACAACGGTAGGGAAAAGAACGGAGTCCAATGTTCCTGCACAAGCGCTCACTCTGATGAACTCCCCATTCGTTCATGAACAGGCCGAGCGTTGGGGGGGTGCTTTAAAAGAACTTTCTGAGACGGTGGGGATCGACGGTGCGATCGATCATGCTTGGAAGCAGGCTTTGGGTCGTTGGCCATCGAAGCCAGAGAGACAGTTCGCTTTAGAGTTGATAGGTGCGGGAGGCCAAGAAGACTGGGCAGACTTGGCCCATACGATCTATCAGACGAAGGAGTTTCGTTTTGTCCGTTGAAAATGAATGTTCCGGATCTAGACCTGTGATCAACAGGCGTGAAATGCTTTCTCACTGTGCTCAGGGTTTTGGTGCGGTGGCGTTGTCGACATTGCTGGGTGATCAACTCTTGGCGGGGAATGATCCCATGTCCAAGGGAGCGCTGGATGTCGGTGGAGTCGCAGCAAGTCATATCCCACCGCGGGCACGATCCGTCATATTCCTTTACATGGATGGTGGCCCGAGTCAGGTGGATACATTCGATCCCAAACCTGCCCTTGAAAAATATGATGGGCAACCGTTCCCAGATAAAATGGAACGTACCCAATTCAATAGTGCCGGAAATATATTGCGATCTCCTTGGGAGTTTCAACGCTATGGGGAATGTGGACATTCGATCAGTGCCCTGTTCCCAAACGTGGCGAAAAATGCTGACGATCTATTAGTGATTCGATCGATGACGAGCAAGTTCAGTGAGCATACGAATGCAAACTACTTTTTGCATACCGGATTAGGTCTTTCGGGTAGGCCCAGCATGGGGGCATGGGTGAGCTACGGGTTGGGGAGTCTGAATCAGGATCTCCCGGGCTTCGTGGTCGTCAATGGCGGATTGGTTCCTCCTGGTGGGGTCGACTGTTTTTCGAGTGCTTTTCTGCCAGCGAGTCATCAGGGTTCCATCGTTCTTCCCCGGGAAGAAGCGTTGGCCAACATCCGTATTCGCGAGGGGGAAGAGCGACAGCGACGCAAATTAGATTTGCTCGCCCGACTGGATCACCTCGGTCTCGAATCTGCGGGACAAACAGAGGTGATGGAGGGAGCCATTGCGCAAGGCGAGTTGGCGTATCGAATGCAAACCTCGGTTCCCGAGTTCTCTGATATTTCTGGGGAGTCGGAAGAGGTTCACGAACTTTATGGTCTCGATCATGAATACGAACCGACGCGTATTTTTGCTCGCGAGTGTCTTCTCGCCCGCCGTCTCGTCGAGCGTGGAGTACGCTTCGTTGAGTTGACCTGTCCCTACGTGGGGACCGATCGTTGGGATCAGCACAGCAATCTCAAGGATGGCCATGAGAAGAATGCCCGTGCCGTCGATCAGCCGATCGGAGCCTTGCTGACCGACCTCAAGCGTCGTGGTTTGTTGGAAGACACTCTCGTGGTTTGGGCTGGAGAGTTTGGTCGCACACCCTTTGCTCAGGACAGGGATGGTCGCGATCACAACCCATATGGTTACACCATCTGGATGGCAGGGGCGGGGGTTCGAGGGGGGCATGTCCATGGAGCGACGGATGATTTTGGTTATCGTGCCGTCGAAAAACCCGTCGAGGTTCATGACCTACACGCGACGATGTTGCATCTTCTTGGAACCGATCACACCCAACTGACCCAACTCTTCGGCGGCCGTGAGCAGAGACTGACCGATGTTCATGGACACGTTCAACACGAATGGCTCGCTTGAGGGGCTATTGCCCCCCATTTTGTTCTTCAGCGATAGTTTCTTTGCCGGCTCCTGCGATGCCGTAGCCCATTCGTTGGGTACCCTCTGTTCCGATCATGATTTCACCGAGTTGTAACATTTCATTACCATTGAGGAAGGTTCCCAGTTCCTGGATGGTCTCTCCCCCGACGCTTTTAATCTCCCCCATCAAGGCACGTTCTTCCTCTTGGGTGAGATCCAAGGCGAGTTGGGCTGTCAGTTCATCCATGACGCTCCAACCGTCTTCTAGGGTTTGTTCCAGTTGTCGCTGTCGAACGGCATCAAGAGACATCTTGTCAGTGACACTTTGATAAACTTGGGGCAGTCCGTCGCCATATGAATTAGTGAACTTGGCGAACCCGGCAAGAGTGCTTTCGCGTTTGGCTTCGCGCTGGGCCTTACGGACCATATCGATGCCTTGCTCGTCGAGGACCGCCTGAACTGCTTTTTCGACACGGGCGTCGATCTCTTCTTCTGCTGCAAGGTTCTTTTGACCGGTGGAGGAGAGTTTGCCCTGGGTCTTGGCGAGGATGGCTTTTTCCTGAATTTCGAGGGCATCGACTCTGGCCTGGAGAGTGATCAATTCCGCTTTCCATTCTCGTAGGGATTTCTCAACTTCCGTGTTGTCGATGAGGGTCTCCTGTTGAGCTTTAGAAATCGGAGGCTTTTCAATATTGCGCTGTGAATTCCAGAGAGAAATTCCACTGAAGATGACTGCAAGAATCACCAAAGATTTGAAGAGAGGCGTCATCTGAGTTCCTAAACATCGCTACATGAGTTGTCGAATACGAGGATCTTTAAGATGCGACGCTCTGTCGTATATGTCAAGCCCGATGGACGCCTTTTGTCGTAGAGGTCAGTTTGTGGGTATTGAGGTGGTTTTACGCCCCCAGAGACTCGTTCCCCATGTGACCGCCAACGACACGAGGAAACCGGGTAATAGGCTGTAGAGTCGTAATCCCGGAATGATCTGAGTCAGTTGATCATTCGCTTCCAGATTTTCCCAACAGAGAACGGTGATCAGTCCAGAGATCATGCCCCCCAGCACACCGTTTCGGGTGACTCCTGACCAGTGCAAGCAGAGTAAGAGGGCGGGGCCAAAGGCGGCTCCGAGTCCAGCCCAGGCGAAGAGGACCTTTTTGAAGATGGTGGAGTCTGATTGGAACGAGAGAGCAAAAGCCAATAAACCTACGATCAGCGTCACGATTCTTCCCACCTTGACCAATTTTTCATCACTGGCTTCGGGGTCGATCTCTTGATGATAGATGTCTTCAGTAAAGGAAGAAGAGGTGACCAATAGCTGGGAATCCGCAGTCGACATCATCGCTGCGAGAGCTCCACAGATCACAAGCCCCGCTAACCAGCCAGGAAATACGGCTTGGGCAAAACCCGGCATCATCTGTTCTGTATCTGTGAAAGCGTGGGCTCCGAACCATGCGATGGCTGCGATGCCCATCAATACGGCACCTCCATAGGTCAAGCCTCCATAAATGATTGCGATGGTACGAGCAGGTGCTGTTTCTTGGGCAGAATTGATGCTCATGTACCGGACTGCCAAATGAGGCTGGCCCATATACCCCAAACCGATGGCAAACCCGCTCAGAATCCCTGAAACCAGAACCCAAGAACTTCGTCCGCCGGTAAAGGAGAGCAGCTCGGGATCGATGACGTTGATCTTCTGCACCATCTCGGAAAATCCACCGAGTTCAAAAATGGCGACCAGCGGTAAAGCCACCAGAGTGATCAGCATCAGCCAACCCTGAATGAAATCGGTCCAGGCGACTGCAAGAAAGCCACCCAGTAGGGTATAGGCCACGATCACTCCTGCGCCGAGTGCGGTCCCGATCCAAGGTTCCCAACCAAACGTTCCCTGAAGAGCCTTCCCGGCAGCAACGAATTGGGCACTGACGTAAAAGGTGAAACAAAAAGCGACGATGGCTGTGGAGACAAGGCGGAGGAGGGGGTCACGTTTTTTTACGGAGTTCTCGGAGAGTTTCGCTTCGAAAAATCGTGGAAGAGTCAGGGCCTTGAATCGTTCACTTTCTGTACGGAGGGGGCGGGCAATCAGTGCCCATGAGGCCGACAGTCCCGCCACTCCACCTAAGAGTGTCCAGAATGCCGGCGCGAGTTGTTCTCCGCTCGGATCACCGAGTCCTGTGGCGTATGCCAAACCGGTGAGCCCTAATAGAAGCCAGCCACTTTCTCCCGAGGCCCTTTCGGAAAAAGCCACGACCCAAGGTCCCAGTTTTCTTCCGGCGAGGAGAAAGTCAGGGAGGTTTTGGGTTTTCTTTGAACAGAGATAAGCAACGACAAGCAGCCCTGCCAGATAAAGAATGAATCCAGTCGCGAGTGGTGTCATCCGAGTCTCCATCGTCTCATTGAAAAATATGGCTTCGTTTCAAGGGCGTAACGATGGACACACAGTCACCGCAATATCGCTCTCTCACAAGGGAGATCCGAGGCCGATAATGCTATCTCGGGTTCTCGGTAGTTTCCGCGACCGGCAATTCATAACTGGCTGTGAGAGACGTGTATGGACTCGGTACGTTGAGATCTGGTGAACGGCAGTTGAGCTCTTCATGGGATTGGAAATAGATGACTATTGAATCCGGGATTCATAAACAAGCACAATATGTTGTAGATCGCTGACGGGGAAGAATCTGAGGGACCGAACGCCGTCGGGCCGGAAGGTTGTCAGAGGTCAGAGTCGGAAATCACCGGCTCGCCATCCGGTTACGGGTGGTCAAAAGAAGTGGGGGATCGAGACATGCAGGACAAGATCATAGGAATCGCCGTTTTTCTGGTGGTTGGAATATTGATGGTTGGATTCGGAAGCCCAGACACAGATTGGCTGGCAACTGCCAAAGATGGGTTGACGAATCCAACGACATGGGCTGCGGCTATTGTCGCACTCGCCGTCGCTAGAATGGCGATGGGTGTCTACACCGGAGGCGGACTGAATGCCGACGATGTTAAAGGGGCCATATTATTGGTCTTACTCGCGATGATGGTGGCTGGAACCTTCCCCATGGACAACTGGGGAGCCTGGCTAGGTACAGCATGGATACTCACAGGTGGTCTTCGAATTTAAAGAAACTGATTTGACAGAATTGGGGCGTCAGGGGGCTTTCCACCCTGACGCCTCTTTTCTTTTGTCAAACCGTCATGAGATGGGGGAGCTGGCCATGAATTTCATGTACTTCCCCTCCATAAGCATGACTATGAAATCTCACTGCATCACCCGATGTTCATCTGTAGAAGAGTGAAGGAGTATTTATGCGACTCATCATCGAAACCACGGCTGTATTCATGTTGCTGATCCTTCTGCTGGGAGGCACGGGTTGCCAAAAGACAATTCGCAGCGACGAAGTCGTTTCCAATTCGGAGACTCCTGTGCAAAAGCTGGTTGTTGAAAAGGGCAATTACCTCGACCTACGATTGCCTCCACCGGCCATAGGTCGTTGGTGGGCTGTCGAAAAAGGGGATCGCCCCTACCTGCATCCGAAGCTTGAAAGAGATCAGGGAATGATTCGTCTCCTCGCGGTGAAACCCGGCAAGACCCGTGTGACTTGCGTCCTCACAGATAGGAATCGATTCAAGTACCGTAAGGTGGTCGTGGATGTGGAAATACTTCCTCAACCGGAGTGAACACCGGCGCGAGCACTAAAGAAAGCACTTAAGAAAGCATCCAGACGACGGTGAACTCGGGAATGTGGCTTTTTGAAGTTCCGTTTAAACGAGTTGTCGTTTTATGGAGTGGGTGGTTTGATCCAGTCGGCGCCATAAACGTCGACGAATGCCGGTGCCAACTTTGACGAGGGCGAATCCCCCGTCATCTCCAGAAACCATCCGACTCTGGCGGGTTTGACTTCTGTGATACCGCGGCGACCATTCAGTCCACTTCCACCCCACACTTTTCCGGACACAGCGGCTTCGAAACTCTCGAAGCGTAAGGATGTAGAGTTCCAAGTGGCAATTCCTACCAGCTCGGCGCTCACTCCCCGGGTTCGACTCGGGAAGTGTTTCCAATCCGTTTCTCCCAGCTTATAGACGCCATCACTTTCAGATCGAAACTCTCCTGATAGCAATAGTGTGACTTTGTCCGCTTCACGATCCCCAACAGTGATGGTCACTTCTGCCTTTTCGATATCTTCTGGAGAGAAGGGACCTTCTTGGCCGGAGACATTATCGACGATATGGAAACGAGCCAACCGCATGGCGAGTCCGGCGGGAAGTGAGTGAACCTGTCCCGATTTGAGAGAGGTGGGAATCCACTCTTTCAACTCGGAGTGATGGAACCAAATGTGATCTCGATTCCAGCGCCCGCGTGTCTCTGATCTGAGACCTTTCTCCGGCAAATCTCTGGAGGTACTGCGGAGCACCAGGCCGTCCGAGGGATAGAAGAGCTCCCAACGATGCGCCGGTTCATAAATGAAAGGATCGATGGGAAGACGTTCCTCAGCGGGCAAAGCCTCCCATGCTGCGAGTCCCTTCTCTAACAAGATGAGAGCTTTATCTGCTTGGAGAGTATTTTGTCGGACGAGCAATTTCCCCGATGGACTAAAGATATACAGGCCTTGCCAAGAACCGCCAATCGGGGTGGTTCTCCCTGCCACCTGCTGTCGAAAAAACTGGCATTCCTTGTCGGGGTGTCGTTGAAGTCTCCAGACTTCATCTGTTGCGGGAGTGAATGAGAGTACTTTCTCGATGACTCGAGGATCGTTCCAGACGGACCGCCGGCCCGCCACTCCATTGCCTCAGGTGCAGCCGAGAGGATGCCCATTCATGAGCCAGAGCAGCATCGGCTTCCCTTCTTCACCGGCCTTTTTTAGGCCTTCATGAAGACTGGTATGCCATGGGATCGTCAACCAGCGATCTTCTGGGCCAGGCTCGATCGCCTGTTTCCAGTTTTTAAGTGGCTGCTCCTCTAGAGAACAGACGGGATCATCTGAAGAGATGGGAATCAAACACACGTTGAGAAGGAGCAGTATCGATAGGGGTGTCATGAGTCCTCCGCGTATATTGATGAGCCAGTCATTCCCCATCGTGCCAGTAGATCGGGTCTTTTGCCACCCGGATGACGTTAGTATGTGACAAAAATGAGAGGAGTGTAGATATGCCAAGACATATATCAGCACCTACCGTCGTCGAATCTGTGGGAAACCTTCCCAAGCGTATCGAGGAATATATTGGACGGGTGAATTCCGGAGATAGCAGCGCTAGCGTGGCGAGAATGGTATCGCCTTCCGGGTGGGAAGAACCAGGGCAAAAGCCCCTTTTTGATGAGATGACTCTGGTTCTCAAGGGGGCTCTCAAGGTCGAGTCGGAAGAGGGTAGTTTTGACGTTTCTGCGGGGCAAGCCATCATCGTTAAAGCCGGTGAATGGGTTCGTTACAGTAGCCCGGGTGCTGAGGGGGCGGAATACGTTGCGATTTGTATTCCCGCATTTTCCCCAGAGACGGTGCAGCGTGATGATGCACAAGATGGATAGGGCTCCGCTGGGCTGGTTATAGATCCTCGTCGTGAGAATTGAAAAAAGGAGGCGAGGGGCAAACCCTCACCTCCTTTATTTTTCACATGACTATCGGAGTTCACGGACAGTTGTAGCTGGCGCAATCTAGCGCATCCGTATCCGTGGGATCAGGCCCACAATCGACGGAGCCTGGTGCTGGCAATACAGGTCCACCGCTGAAGAGGGTGGCGAGCTTGAATATTGCGTCGGCAATATTCACTCCACCATCATCGTTGGCATCGCTGGCATCTGCACACGCACTTGCAGGACCGCCACTGAAAAGTCCGGCGAGAAGGAAAACTGCATCAGCGATGTTGAATCCACCATCACCATTGGAATCACCTCGGCGGAATTCCGGAAGTACAGGTCCTCCTCCGCCTCCAGCCATCGCTGTGGCATAGAGTTCGACAAGCGCATCCCTGTCACCGGTGAAGCCGCCGAATTCCCAGCTTTGGCAAATGACTTTTCCACCGGCATTCGTGCTGTAGTAGACACCCGTGGAATATGTACTGAGAGATTCTTCCCAAATGGGAGCGGCATCGGGCCCCAAGGAGTCTGTCGTGGTGGCGACCAACTGGTCGGTCCAATCATTTCCTGCGCCAGCATCCTGTGTGTAATCCACCGCGGCATATGCACTGAGATCTAGACCAAAGGTACTGTCGAGTCCATTCATGGTCAGGAAGGTATCGTCACCATCGAAAATCCCGTCAGCGACGCCATCGATGGCTCCGAATGAAGGATCGACGGGGTCGAATCCCCACGCATCTCCAGCTTCTACATAAATACCAATACCTAAGAACTGTGCATCTGCGATGGCGAGTGAAGAGCCCACAGACATTGCTGCATTATTGGGGAATGTTCCTCCGCAATACCAAATCCGCTCAATGGCACTCGTTCCTGGGTCTAGAAGTCCGCAGGGTGCGTTTTCAGGTTGCCCTTCAACGATGAGAGGAAGACGCCCAGTCGCGGTCAATGCATCAGAGAGTGCGCCTGCACTGTCGACGGCTCCCGCAACGTTTTCGACGCGGAAGATAATATCGGTGGCGTTGATATCTGGCACAGTTAGAGCGAGTCCTGTGGGAGCACTGCTCAAACCACAGTTGGTGCTAGTGCCGACGACTTCATAGAAAGCTGAACCTGGTACAGGACTTGTGTCGGTGAAAAAGGTTGTTCCGGAAGGAAGACCAGAAGCGAGTGAAACTCCATCTTTGAAGACTTCATACTCGTCGTAGGTTGGACCAATTCCTGCACCATCCCATGCGATTTCGACAAAGCCAGAAAGGCAATCATAGAAACCTGTCAATCCAGTGATGGGAGATACATCGATGAGAATTGTACCGGGGCCTCTATCTCCACCGAATCCAGAGATACGTAGCAAGTAAGTAGTTCCGACAAAGGCAGTGAGATTGAGTGCACTCTGGAATCCACAACTGTCATCGTTGCATTCAATCAGCGTCATTCCTGCGCAGTTTCCTGGAGTGGGGCCCGCATCAAAGACTTCGAAGGCAGTGTCATAACTCGATCCGCAAAGCGAAATGTTAAAGACACTGTCGCACGGTGGAGTAAAGGTATACCACTGATCGACCGAACCCCCGTTTCCGCAACTGAATGCAGGAGCGGAAGGGTCGAGCAGTGCAAATGTTGTGTCAAAGTCTGTAGGAATTCCGAGCGTTATCGGCAGGGCGGTATCGCAAGTATCGTTATCAATAGCACTGCAATGAATCAGGCTACAAGAAGAAGACCAACTGGTTGTCGCAGTGCACAATCCCACGATTTCGTAGTTATGGACACCATCATCCACACCGATGTCCTGGTAAGAAGTCGCATTCCCCGGAAGTGTTGCAATATCTACACCATCACGAATCACCGTAATCCCTTGTGAGTAGGGTCCCGGCTGAAAACTCGTCCAGCTGAGATCCACGGTATCGGTGACACAGTCGGAAACGCAGTTCAGGGTGTCGAATGGGCAACAGTTTCCACAACCACCCAAGACATCCACGTACACATCGTCGTAGTAAAAGGTTCCACCTGATCCGTTGTACAGATCTAGGCATCTCATCTGATTCGAGCCGCCGACCTGCCATACGTTTTCGCGCATGATCTCAGTTCCAGCGTAATAAGCGCTGTACAAATTATTGTCGATGTCTACGACGACTCGTATTTCAATCCATTGGTCATAGCGAAGTTGAGTCGGTGTCGACAAACCCGTGATAGCGGAGGATCCACCAGCATCGGTAACGAGGCCTGTGGCATCACTCATCTCGATTTGAACAGACCAATTCTTGGGCCCATTGTGTTCATACGTATTCAGCAGAATGAAGTAATAGGTTCCTGCTTGCCCAGACGGGACGTAGACATTTGAAGTGAATTCAAATTGGCCCTGATTGAGTCCGTTGAAGAGTCGGACGATGTCATCATTGTCCTGGAGCTCGAGGGAATTTACTCCTCCTGTAGTGGAATTGAATGTGTCGACAACGACACTATCTACTCCGGCTGCTTGATCCCAGGTGTCCCAGCTGCCTTGTCCCGCAATAGTTGAACCGACAGCGTAACTTTCAAAACTGTCAGAATCTAACTGGGCAAAAGCGGGCGAGACCAAACTGCTGAGCACTAGCAAAATGGTGACAACGGCGGCATTTAATCCATGATTATTCATGGTGCCTCCTTTCAGATTTTTATTGAACAAAGCCCGATTCGCCCGTTTTTGTGTTTTTGGTGAAAGGGAAAAGCCCTTTCCGAAAACAAAACCGGACGGATATATCTAATTGTATGCACCACAGAGATACTCGCAACAGGGCAGAATTGCCGGAATTGGCTTTAATCGTTGAATAGCTTGGTTATTAGAAATATTTTTTGGTAACTGAGTTCATTTATCTATAAATTCTCCATTGTTGTACGGAACGAGGACGCTCTTCGTTCCGTCATATAAAAAGAAGACAAGGAAGCATTCATGATCATGGACACCCACTTACTGAGTCTCGGTTTTCTTTATCTTGATCCCATGTTTTTCGTATTTGTCGGCCCTGCCTTTTTACTTGCGATGTGGGCCCAGGCGCGCGTGAAAACAGCTTTTTCTAAATGGTCAGCAGTACCCTGTAGAAGAGGATGGACCGGAGCCGAAGTGGCAAGGCGAGTTTGTGAACTTGGTGGAGCCCATGATGTTCAGATTGAGATATCGAAAGGTTATCTCTCGGACCACTATGATCCGAGGGGGCGAGTGTTAAGGCTTTCTTCCGAAAATTATCATGGCCGAAGTGTTGCAGCCGCAGCTATTGCTGCTCACGAAGCCGGTCACGCGATTCAGCATGCGGTCAATTATCCTTGGCTTTCTTTGAGAAGTGCGTATGTTCCCGTCGCGAGTCTGGGATCTTGGCTTTCGTTTCCTATGTTGTTAGCGGGTGGATTGCTCTCGATTCCGATGCTGATTAAGGCGGGTATCTTTCTTTTTGGGGGAGTGGTATTTTTCCAGATCATCACTTTGCCCGTTGAGTTCAATGCCAGTTCTAGAGCGAAGCGTGTTCTTCGTGAGAGCGGCCTGATCAGCGACTCAGAAGAGATGCGAGGGGTCGAAAGTGTGCTTGGCGCTGCAGCGATGACTTATGTTGCTGCTACGATCCAATCTTTGCTGACCCTGCTTTACTACTTATGGAGATCAGGGTTACTAGGCGGCCAGCGAAACTAAGATTTCTGCATGAAAGAAGATCGGTGTTTCTCAGTCTTTGAAAATGACATTGAGTAGGTCTGCTGGTTTGACTTCTTTTTTGTGCCGGCTGAACCCAAAGGGAGTTGGGCGGAAGGTGCCCACGAGGTCTACTTTCCCTTTACCGTCGATTTTGTCTTCCATTCCGAGGCACCAGTAACTGGCCTGAATCAATAGTCTTCGACTGCCTTCACGGGAGAAAGCTTGCGAAGCCCCGAGTGTCGTGGAAAAGACGCGTTGTTTTTTTCCATTACTTAATGAGCGCTCTCTGATCCAAGCCACCGGCATGATGGGATTGTTCTTGTCATATTTCTCTCCGTCTCTTTCTTCGATCTCACAGGGACCATCATCAGGGTCCATTCCGGAGAGGACTCTTCCGTTCAGAAGAGGTACGCAGCCCTCGGGGAGGGGAAGATTGACGGTATAGACATCGGAAGGATCCCACACATCTCCATCCTTGATGCCTTTGAGTATCGGATGCTTTGAGTGTTCTTTTACGATGATCCCACTGCTACTTTGCCAACCGTGACCGCCATGGTGATCGACCCAGGTTTCTCCCATGATTTGACGGCCGAAGCCGCCATTCCATTGCGAGTTTCTCCATGACCATCGGTGATATTTTCTGTCGACAGGAATGTCAAACGCATGTGTGGAAGTCCGAAGCCCGATGAGGGGCTTTCCTGATTCGACAAAGTCCACAATGAACTTCATTTGCTCATCCGGTAGGTTTCTGAATCGCGTGAAGATGACCATAAGGTCTGCAGTCTTGAGGGCTTCTAGACCTGGTATGTTGTCGAGAACTTCTGGATCAATAAATCCGGTTTCCTTATTGATAGAGAAAAGCACAGTGCATTTGAAGCCATGGTATTTCGACAGAATATGCGCCAACTGAGGCATGCCTTCTTCGGATCGATATTCTTCATCCCCTGTGACGAAAACGATATGACGACCGTTGGGGGTTTTGGATTCAAGAGTAAGCCAGCGAGCGTCTTCTGAAGAGGTCCCAATAATTTCAGCAGAACAGGGGTTTAAGCTGAGAAAAAAGACCAATGCCATAAACAGTATTTTAAATGTATTCAACAAGGCGACCTCCTGTCATTTTCATAACATGAAAGTGGCCACCTGATCGATAAGAAAAGTGATGATTCTTTTGTTCAGGAAGGTCTACTTCGCCGGACGGTGAATTCATCGTCATCGGCTTTGAGTATTTTTTGAATGACTACGGTTAACTATGGAAGTGACAACTATGAGGGCATGCGCGTTCAAGAGAGTTAATGAAACAGTATTAGCATGTCGCGTATTAGAGTAATCCGAAAATCCGGACTCGTCGGACAGCAATTCTCAAAAGTTTTTTGAACAAAAAAAATAGCCTTAAAATGATGGGTTGTATTCGTCAGTCAAGAAGACAGACTGCAAATAATTCACAGGATAAGTGAGGGTCGATTAGGTCATTGATCACTCACTACTTTGAAGCTCTCGTATCCGCCTGCGAGAGAACTGTGGCTCGAATGCTCGTAAAAATCCAAATTGTTTGTAGGACTTTTCTACAAACAATATGTCTACGAATCAGGAGGATTGCATGCTTAGATTTCTCTACATGCTTGTTTGTTTGTTTTTCTTGTCCCCAGGGTTGTTTGCCCAAGATCAAGTTAAGCAATGGTCATATCCGTATGGGGATTCTCAAGTTTCTCTTGTTCAGGATAACCCTGCAATCCTTGCGATATTAGTGGATCCCGCTGAAGAAGATCCAGAACAGTTGATCTCCAATTTGGTGAGAGCTCGAAGCAACATTTTGGAAGTGGTAAGGCCAAAGCTCAGGAGTACCCGGGGCTATTTTATATTCCTTTGGAAAAGAAGTTAGATAAGAACGGGTTACTGAAGTTGACCGAAGTTCTTGCTTCAAGTCCGAGCATTGTCACTGCTGCTCCGCTTCTACATTTTGATCGAGCAGATTTAATTACGCGACCAGAATTAATAGTCACATTTGATGGCTCTGTAGAAGATTCAGACATTCGTAAAATTTTGAACGCGAATGAATTGAGACCACTGAGAACTTTCTCTGGATTAGATCCGACATACCTCGTTTCTTTCATAGGGTCTCCCATGAAAGCATTCGAACTATCTTGGGAACTCATCAGATTCGATGAGGTTTCTGCCGCAGAGCCGAATTTTATTCAGGACCTTCCTGAGATGGCGACGCCGAATGATTCCCTCTATGCGAACCAATGGGATATGAACAACACGGGTCAGACGGGTGGAACCCCTGGTGCAGATATGCATATGTCAGAGGCGTGGGATATTTCAACCGGATCCGCCAGTATCGTTGTCGCGATCATCGATGAGGGAGTCGATGTGGATCACCCCGACCTTATTGCCAATATGGTTGCAGGTTTCGACGCGGTGACTGCGGATCCCACACCTGAGGGTGTTCCCGGAAATGCCAACTCGGGTGACGGTCACGGAACTTGTTGTGCAGGTATTGTCGCGGCCGATGGAAACAACGGACTGGGAGTTACCGGAGTCACATGGAATAGCAAGATCATGCCGATTCGTATCGGCTTTGGAAACTTCTGGACACAGACGGACTGGATCATCGATGGATTGACATGGCCCGTCGATAACGGTGCAGATGTCCTGTCCAACAGTTGGGGGGGTGGGGGTGCCAGTACCGCCATTCAAAATGCAGTCAGTTATGGAACTACGACGGGCCGAGGAGGATTGGGTTGTCCTAACTTCTTCGCTTCAGGAAATGATAATGGCGGAGTTTCATATCCAGCCGCTTATCCCGAAGCCATCGCAGTGGGGGCGTCGAGCCCGTGCGATGAACGCAAGAGTCCTTCCTCATGTGATGGAGAAACTTGGTGGGGCAGTAATTTTGGGTCAACGCTCGATTTTGTTGCACCAGGTCCGCTGACAACAACCGTTGATATCGCTGGGTCAGGTGGCTATAGCTCTGGAGATTACACCTCTTCCTTCAATGGTACTTCTTCTGCGACTCCCCATGCGGCGGGAGCGGGAGCATTGCTTCTTGCGGTTGCTCCAGGATTGACGGAGTCAGAAGTACGGACATTGATGCGTCAAACTGCTGACGATCAGGTTGGACCCCCTTCTGAAGACACAGCGGGCTTCGACATTTACATGGGATATGGGCGGGTGAATTGCGAATCGCTCCTCTTGGCAGTGGCGAGTAATGTTCCAGGTCCCACAGGACTGAGTTGCAACAACTCTGGGGTCAGCACAGTGCTTTCGTGGAATAACGGAGCCAGTTACACCCAGGTCACAGTCTCGAGAAATGGAAGTGTGCTGGCCACCTTGTCGGGAGGCGCAACTTCTTACACTGACGGGGCGACGCCTACAGGTACCTCTTCATACGCTGTTCGGGGATACCAGGGCGCAGATTTCAGTTCTGCAGCCAGTTGTTCAGTCTTCTCGATCGGAGATGCCACTGATCTCGTTTGGGCTCCTTCCGCTGCGGGCGGAGCTGTTTCAGGCGGGCAAGGGTTGGCGGATGCATTAACGGCAGCCGGACGCAGCCCACTTCTTGTCGCGAGTCTGAATGATGTCAGCAATCTTGATATCTTCGAAGCTGTTTGGGTGAATCTCGGAATTTATCCTTCAAATCATGTGCTCTCTTCAGGAGAGTCCTCCCAGTTGGACAGCTACCTTACGAATGGAACAGGTGGAAGCTTCCTTTATCTTGAAGGAGGAGATACCTGGGCGTATGACACCAGCACAACTGTGCATGGTCGCTTTGGAATTTCAGGACAATCCGATGGAACAGCCGATCTTTCCACGGTGACAGGAGCTGCGGGAGCAGGATGCGATCTCGCTGGAAATTCTTGGAGCTACGGAGGAGAAAATAATTGGATCGACAGACTCGGAACGACCGGGTCCGGTGTTGTCTCACTCATCAATCCGAGCCCGTCATACAATGTGGGTATCTTCAACGATGCCGGAAGTTATAAAACTTTTGGAGCATCCTTTGAAATCGCAGGATTGAACGATGGAGCCTCATCCAGAGCAGATCTTGTTTCTGCGATTCTGACTTGCTTCGCAGGGGTAGCACCTCCACCACCTCCGCCGGCTCCGGTAGCAGATTTTTCTGCGACTCCGACTTCGGGTGAGGTCCCTCTCAATGTGTCCTTCGGTAATCTCACGAGCGGCGACGTGACGGCATACTCCTGGAGTTTCGGGGATGGAAATGGGTCTTCCGGAAACAACCCATCTCATACTTATACTTCCGCAGGGGTATACACCGTCACATTGACGGCAACAGGCCCTGGTGGTTCCGATACAGCGACATGTTCTGCATGTATCACTGTGAATGATCCACCCCCTCCGCCTGCTCCAGTCGCTGGTTTCTCGGTGACGCCCACCTCAGGTGAGACGCCACTCCTTGTGTCGATGACGAATGAAACCACCGGTGACGTGACGGGATACTCCTGGGACTTTGGAGATGGAAACGGTTCGACCGCTAGCGATCCAAATCATACTTACTCTTCCCCTGGAGTTTACACCATCACTTTGACGGCGACGGGACCGGGTGGTTCGGATACTGCGATCTGTCTAGACTGTGTCACAGTATCGGACCCACCTCCTCCACCTGCACCGGTCGCAGATTTCTTGGCAACTCCTAATTCAGGGGACGCACCTCTGGTGGTAGCGTTCGTCAACTTGTCGTCGGGAGATATTGACTCTTACTTATGGGACTTTGGCGATGGAAATGGATCCTCTGCGAGCGATCCGAACCATACTTACACAGCTTCTGGGCTTTATAATGTGACGTTGACGGTCACCGGTCCTGGTGGATCTGACACTGCTGTTTGTAACAATTGTATTACCGTCACTGATCCACCCCCTCCACCGCCTTCCGCTCCGATAGCAGATTTTTCGGTTTCTCAGAATTCTGGTGAAGCTCCTGTGACGATCGGATTTACAAATCTGACGACAGGTGACGTCACGGGTTATCAGTGGGATTTCGGGGATGGCAATGGATCGACAGCGACAAATCCCAGTCACACTTACACAACTTCAGGAGCGTATACAGTGACATTGACGGCGACAGGACCGGGAGGATCAGACACTGCGATTTGTAGTAACTGCATTACCGTGACAGATCCGCCTCCACCTCCACCGCCTGCACCGGTCGCCGATTTTGAGGTATCTCTTATCTCGGGTGATACACCCTTGACGGTGAGCTTCTCAAATCTGACGACAGGTGACGTGACCGGTTATCAGTGGAACTTTGGAGATGGAAATGGGTCGACCGCGAATGACCCCAATCACACCTATACTTCTGCAGGTGTCTACACCGTCACTTTGACTGCGACCGGACCGGGTGGCTCGGATACTGCTATCTGTAACGCATGTGTGACGGTCACCGATCCTCCTCCTCCAGCACCCGTCGCAGATTTCTCACTCACGCCCTCCTCAGGAGATTCTCCAGTGGTGGTCTCATTCACCAATCTCTCAAGTGGTGATATCTCTGGGTATGCCTGGGACTTTGGAGATGGTGGATCTTCGACGGCTGCAAATCCGTCGCACACCTATTCGATAGCAGGCACATATAGCATCACTTTGGTCGTATCAGGGCCAGGGGGTTCTGATACTGCCATTTGTAATGCATGTGTGACGGTGACAGATCCACCACCACCTCCTCCTTCAACGGAGCTCTACTATCTTTCGTTTGTGAACAACACGACTGTTCCTGGTGTGGGTACGGTGAGAGATGAAGACATCGTTTCTTACGACCCTGCTACAGGTCAATGGGCGTTGTTCATTGATGGAAGTGATATTGGAATCGGTGGCACTGATATCAATGCCCTGAGCGTGTTGGCGGACGGGAGTGTGGTGCTCTCGATTAACTCCGGTGGCTATACCCTCTTTGGATTAACGGATGGTCCCGACTCCATCAACGTGGACGACTCTGATCTACTGTTGTTTACTCCGACGAGTACGGGAGCGAACACGGCAGGTTCTTGGAGTTTCTTCTTTGACGGCTCAGATGTCAGTTTGACTTCTAACGGTGAAGATATCGATGGCGTCTGTGTACTCGACGACGGTTCCTTCTTGTTTTCTACTTTGGGAACAGCCAAGGGTGGTGGCCCCAATAGTCATGACGAAAATGTGGCGTTGTTCACACCGACTTCCTTGGGAGCCGTGACCTCGGGGTCATGGAGTATTTTCTTTGACGGTAGTGATGTCGGATTTGGCGGAAATGGCGCTGAAGATCTCGATGCCGTCAGTTTAGATTTCGACGGCACATTAATTTTCTCCACAGTGGGGAATTATTCGGGTGCTGGATCTACAGGGGCTGACGAAGATATCTCAAGATTCACGGGCACATTTGGGGCAGCGACTTCAGGGTCGGCTCAGTTGATTCTGGATCTGACGACTCTGGGTATCAATGCCAGTGAAGATGTCGACGGATTTTCGATAAGGTGATCTGAGTACTCTCTGGATCGACAGGGCGACTTCGATGGATTCCCGTCGGAGTCGCCCTTTTTCTTGATAGGGGAGTCCAAAATCTCGACTTCGAAGCGGAAGAAGTGAGGCGTGTGCCGTGAATTGTCCCGATGAAGCGATAAAACAGGCACAATTTTGCGAATCGGGGGCGGGGATCGCAAGGCTGAACTTGTCGTCATGAGAGGTTATCGATACCTTGGCAGTGTCCACTCCCGCGTCTCTGAGAGAGTCAGGCCCAAAATGGTCCTGAAGAATCGTGGCGGGAGATCAGCGAAGGATCGGAGAGCCATGAAATCGTCTGTCGAGGTCAAGGATCCGGTGACAGAGAAGATTCTCGATCAATGGATGGAAAAGCCGGCTCCATTTTTGTCGGTTCTCCATGCGATTCAGGACCACTTTGGGTATTTGCCTGAAAGTGGACTTCGGCTGGTCGGACAGCGGTTTGGTATTCCGGTGAGTGAACTCTACGGAACCGTCACCTTCTATCACTTTTTCTCATTGGAGCCCAAAGCTCTCCCGGATATTCGCATCTGTGAAAATTCAGCGTGCTGTTTGCATGACCTCGATGCGATATGTGAAGAAATTGTCGATAAGGATCTCGGTATCCCACACTCGGGAAAAGTTGAAAAAATATCATGCCCAGGTCGCTGCGATGTCCCTGTCCCTATTCTGATAGGCGAAACATTTCTTCATGGCGCCCAATCGGGAGCCATTGAGAAGGCGACTCCTGCAACAATGCCTCTACCACCTGAGATAGGTTTGGAAGAGTGTCTCTTCAAAGATATTCGAAATGGAGTTTCCAGCCTTGAAAAGGCGGTCGAGGCCGGCTCATGGCAATCTCCCAAAAGAGCTGCAGATGACCCCGAAGGATTCATTTCAGAATTGAAATCTAGCGGGCTGACAGGAAGAGGCGGGGCTGGATTTCCTACGGGTGTAAAGTGGGAAGCCGTCCGCTCCGAAGTCGCTGATCAGAAGTGGATAGTTTGTAACGCTGATGAGAGCGAAGTGGGCTGCTTTAAAGACAGAGTCTTGATGGCCCATACACCTCACGCCCTATTAGAGGGAATGACATGCGCAGGTTTAATAACAGGTGCAGAAGTAGGCATCGTTTATCTCCGTTGGGAATACCCGGAGATTTTAGAGTCATTACAAACGGCCATCGATGAAGCGACAGCCGCTGGATACCTCGGAGTGGATGCTTGTGGGACTGGAAAGCCTTTTCAAATAGTGATTCGAAGAGGTGCTGGCGCTTACATTTGTGGTGAAGAGACTTCGCTTCTGAACTCATTGGAAGGAAAGCATCCTTTTCCAAGAGAGAAGCCACCATTCCCAACGACTCATGGACTGTTTCAGCAGCCTACTGTCGTCAATAACGTAGAAACTTTTTGTGCTGTGCCTCCGATTATCGATCGGGGAGGCGATTGGTTCAGTCAGTTAGGATTGGGAGATCAACAGGGCACGCGAATATTCAGTGTCTCTGGAGATATTCAACGCCCAGGAAACTACGAGGTGCCCGTCGGGACACCCCTTCGACAACTTCTAATGGAGTTTGCTGGAGGAACATTCGAGGGGCGTGAAATCCAAGGTGTCACCATGGCAGGAGTGAGTGGAGGCTTGGTCGGTGCAGAAGACCTAGATGTTCGACTCGATCCTGCCTCACTCAATGACCTTGGAGCGATGCTGGGTGCTGGGGGAATAGTTGTTCACGACGATACTCGATGCATGATTCAGGCGGCTCGGGAAAGCATGCACTTCCTTGCCGAAGAGTCATGCGGTAAGTGCTTCCCTTGTCGTATCGGAACAACCCGCATGACCGAGATTTTAGATGAGTTAAATTCTGGAAAACCTGTTCGAGAGGGACTTCTACAGGAGATTGAAGATCTCGAAGAGGTTCTGGCTGAGACGAGTGCGTGTGGCTTGGGCTTAGCAGCCCCTTACATAACACGAATGCTCAAAAAGTATTGGCCCCAAGAAATACAAGACAAAATTGACGGCTCAGGCCAAGCGCTGAAAGAGGGCTCTGAATGAGTACCGAAATGAAAATGGTCATCGATGGAGCAGAGGTTTCCTTCAAAGAGGGAGAGACCGTCCTCGAGGTGGCAAGAAGACAGGGCAGTTTTGTCCCGACTCTTTGTTATGACGAGCGGCTTGACCCATATGGATCTTGCCGCCTTTGTGTCGTCGAAGTCGAGGGGCGTCGGTTGCCGGCATCTTCTTGTACGCTCAAAGCCGAAGCTGGAATGGATATTCGTACTGGGAGTGATCATATTCGCAAGATGCAATCCACTCTTGTAGAGATGGTTCTTTCGGAGAATCCCGGCGATGAATGTCCACGCTGTAGAGACATTGGTACTTGTGAAGTCCATGAGTTGGCAGAAGAGTTTGAGGTTTCAAGAGATAGATTTCTTGGAGCAATAAGTAATGCCTCAAAAGACGATTCCAATCCGTTCCTTCTGAGAGATTATGATCGTTGCATTTCTTGTTACCGTTGTGTTCGGATCTGCGATGAAGTCGAGGCTGATCATGCGATCACGATGACGGGTCGAGGTTGGAACAAAGGAATCGCTACTGCATTCGATGGTGGCTTGATGGATAGCGACTGTACCCTCTGTGGTCAGTGCATTTATACATGTCCTACTGGTGCACTCGCAGATAAGAAGATGGTGAATCAAGGTTCGAAGCCTGGCGAAATCGAAATTACCCGAAGCGTTTGTCCATATTGTGGAACCGGTTGCTCCATCAACCTCCACAGTCTCGATGGGAAAATGATCGGAGTCACTCCTGTACTCGATGGCCCAGTGAACGAAGGTGCCTTATGTGTGAAGGGGCAGTTTGGTTTTGATTTCGTGAATTCGGAAGATCGCCTGACACGTCCTTTGATACGGAAAAATGGAGAACTGACACCCGTTTCATGGAATGAAGCTTTCGATTACACCGCCCAGAAATTATTGAGCGTCAGGGACGATCATGGGCCTAAAGCATTTTATGCCATCGCGAGTGGAAGAGCTCCTGGCGAAGGTTCATATATGCTGCAAAAGTTTACTCGCGCAGTGATGAACTCAAATCAAGTCGACAATTGTTCGCGTGGCTGACACAGTCCTACGGTCGCCGGTCTGGCGGCCTCTATTGGACGTGGAGCTATGTCAAATTCGATTCCAGAGATCGAAGATGCAGACATGATGCTTTGCGTCGGAACGAACATGACAGAGTGTCATCCCATTATTGCGGTTAGGGTGAAAAAGGCCGTCCGTAAGGGTGCAAAACTGTATGTTGTCGATCCGCGGAAGATTCCACTGACAGAATACGCCACAGGGCACCTTCCTTTGAAGTTAGGTTCCGATGTTGCTTTGTTCAATGCCATGGCAAAAGTCATCATCGATGAAGGCTTAGCAGACATGGAATATATTGAAGAGAGAACCGAAGGTTTCGAGGAACTGAAGAAACATCTGGAACCCTTCACCGCTGAATACGGCGAAGAGATTTCAGGTGTCCCTGCACAACTGATACGGGAATGTGCGATCGCATATGCCTCTGCAGGGAGCGCAGGGATCTACTACACCCTTGGGATCACTGAACATATTTGCGGAGTGAGTAACGTTCAGAGTCTTTGCAATTTGGCTCTCATCACCGGAAATCTTGGAAAACGTTCAGCTGGAGTAAACCCATTGAGGGGCCAGAACAATATTCAGGGTGCCGGGGATACGGGCGCACTGCCGAACAACTATCCAGGATTCCAATCTGTGGACGATCCTGTGTGTCAGGAGAAATTCGAAAAGGCCTGGGGTGTGCCAATGGATCCCCATAAAGGGATCACGAAAATAGCAGCATTGGATCACGCTGTCGATGGTCGCATCAAAGCGATGTGGATCTGCGGTGAAAATACATTGGTCACAGATCCAGATGTTAAACACACAACAAAAGCTTTAGAGTCTCTCGATTTCTTGGTTGTTCAAGATATGTTCTTGACCGATACAGCGAAACTTGCAGACGTGGTATTCCCTGCCGCTGCATTTACAGAGGTAGATGGTTTCTTTACGAATTCCGATCGTCGAGTTCAGAGAATTCGAAAGGCTGCGAACCCGCCGGGTGACGCAATGCCAGATTGGTGGATTATTGCTCATGTCGCCAAGCGCATGACTAATGATGTCCATTTCGATTACGAAAACAGTGAGCAAGTCTTCGATGAACTCGCTTCGCTTTCGCCGATTTATGCGGGATTGAGTTACGACAGAATTGAGCGAGGTGATCTGGCCTGGCCAGTTCCAGAGATGGATCACCCGGGAACACCGATTCTTCACGAGGGAGAATTCCTCAACGGAAAAGGCAAACTACAGTTACTGAATTATGTGCCGCCTTCCGAGAATCCCGATGAAGAGTATCCGTTCTACCTGACAACGGGCCGGCGACTGCCGACTTACCACAGCAATACCATGACAGGTCGCTCGGGTGGTTTCCGCATACTTGTTCCCAATGAGTGGCTAGAAATCCATCCCGCAGATGCAGAGAAGCTCGGGTTGGAAGATGGAGATTGGTCCAAGATCACATCGAGGCGTGGAGAAGTGATCACGCGAGTGGCGATCACGAAAACATCTCCAAGGGGCACTGTATTCATGAGCTTTGCATTCCCTGAAGAGGTGATGACAAACATTGTTACCAATCCAGAAGTGGATCCCCAAACCGAGACTCCGGAATTCAAAGTTGCGGCGGTTTCGATTGTTCGGGTGGAAGCTCCGACGGGACTTGGGGCAAGTGAAGCATTGAGGGCGAATCCTGACGTGGAAGATCCTCATCTTGGTTGAAGCCGATCACTTTGAGGTCACCGGTCATGGGGGTGAATTTGGGATAGGATCTCCTGCCCGTTTGGAAATCAAGAGTGGAGTCGTCACCCTCATCTCAAAAAATGGGCAGCGACACCCTCTGGATTTGCACCAGTGTGAAGCCAGTATCGTGGGTACTTGCTTGGATGTTCTTGATGAAGTTTCCGAGATCGGATTCTCGACAAAAAGCCCGCAAGTATTTGCAGAGATCTTAAAAGTAGCCCCCCTTGATCTTGAAAATTCACTTCAAGAAATGGCGACGATTCTTTATAAGACAAAGAAATCGAAGAATCAGATCTATGTTTTCTTGTTGTTAATTTCAGTGGGCATCATTGGTTCCGTCATATTTTTTGAGCGGCAGATATCTAAGAATGTCATCGATTGGATTCCAATAAGTGTTGATCAAGTCATAGGTGAGTCTGTTCACGATCAAATGATAGAGTCGCAAACAGAAGTCTCAGATGGGATTCTCGTTGAGTCTCTGCAGAAGATATTGGACTCATTGACTCCATACATTCCTTCCGATGAGATTGAGCCAAGAATGGTTCTCATCGTGAGTCCCGAAGTGAACGCGTACTGTCTTCCTGGTGGATATATCACGGTATTCACTGGACTCCTTGAGTTGGCCGAGTCGCCAGATGAGGTGGCAGCTGTTCTCGCGCACGAACTTGCTCATGCCACTGAACGACATGGATTGAAATCGGTGGCCAGAGTGACGGGAACGGCTTTGGCGTTCCAGGTTTTGGTCGGAGATATGTCTGGGATTATTGCTGCTGGAGGAGAAACGGCTCTCCAATTACTCAATCGTGGATACGGTAGAGACGACGAGCGCGAAGCGGATGATGTTGGATTAGAAATAATGACCGCAGCAGGGTGGGACCCTATGGCGATGTCTACTTTCTTTGAGCGATTGTCTGATCAGAAGAATGTAGAGATTCCGGATTGGCTCTCCACTCATCCGAATCCGTTAATCAGATCTTCTAGAATTAAGGAATCACTCCGACTGAGGGAATCGAAGACGACTTCTTCGGGTGTCGGAACTGCTCCCGTCATCGACTGGGCAGGCGTGAAGCGTACTCTCGAAAAGTTGTAAGGGAAAAGGCATTGGCGAAAGAGATGGGTAGCGAAGATAAATCTGGAATAGGCGTCACCGCTTTAAAATTCCTGATTCTATATTTATTTGTCGCTTCACTGACAACTCTCTGGGATCGAGACGAGCCACGTTTTTCGAGAGCGGCTGTAGAGATGGTCGAGACGGGGGATTTCTTAGTCCCTCGATTCGACGGTGAGCTGAGACCCGATAAACCGCCATTGGTGTATTGGTGCATGAGTCCTTGGATTCGTCTCCTAGGAGCGAATGACTTCGCTGTGAGAATCCCTTCCGTACTGGGCAGTCTTATGATGTTGCTGGCAACATTTCATATAGGAAAAAATCTAGGCGGGTTCGCAGTCGGAAAAAGAGCAATGATTCTGTTGGGATGCATGCCATTACCTTTATTCATAGGAACGGCTGCAACCGCAGATGGCACGCTTCTCGCCGGAGTTGCTGTGTCATTGGCGGTTTTGGTGGATCGGATCCAATCGGGACCCAACAAGTTTCATATTTGGATTTTGACGGCAGCCTTGTCGTGGGCCTTGTTGGCGAAAGGCCCGGTAGGGTTGGCCGCTTTCTGGTTGGGATCATTGTTTTTCGCGGCGTTTGGAAGAAGTTTGATCTCTCTCGATCGTCGTTGGTGGGTTGAATCTACAATTGCAACGATGGTCGCGGTCGGTATCTTCCTCGCTTGGGGAATCCCAGCAAATATTGAGACGGGTGGTGAACTCGCTCGGTTAGGGCTGGGTCGACATGTTCTTCAAAGATCAACGGAGGCTTTAGAGAGTCACGGTGGATCTGGCTGGCTCGGGTGGATTTTCTCCCTCCCATTTTATTTCCCCGTCCTCTTTCTTGGAGCAGCACCCGCTTCTGCATTGTTAATCCCAGGTGTTCTTCGAAGAGGAACACTTTCTAAAGATTCTAAAATCCCGCTCCTTCTCTGTGGACTGATTCTTCCGGTGTTGTTTCTGATGACTTTGGTGGCCACGAAATTGCCACATTACATTCTTTCTGCATTTCCAGGTGTGGCTGTCGCTTGTGCTTGGATTTGGACTCGGAATGAAGAGGAGGGGATTCAAGGTTGGATCTCTTCTCAATCGGGTCGCCTCGGTCGGGGGCTATGCATATCACTATTGACACTTTTAGCGGTCGGTTGGGTTTGGGCCGTTCATGATATTTCTAGTTCTGTATTGTTGGCATTACCCGCAACAGGGTGCATGGCCATCTCTGTTATCAGTATTAGTTGTTGGAGATCCGGAGCGGCATTCAGTTCATTCAGGGGCCCTGGAGGAAGTGCGATGTTGTTAGCGTTAGGTTTTTCATGCCTTTTGTTGGGTGCGGGGAAACTGGAACCTGAGTGCAAGATCGCAAGACCCGTGAAGAAGGTGATTGAGAGCAGCGAATCTCCCTTATCTCCGGTTTCGACTTTGGGTTACTTCGAACCTTCACTGGTTTTCACCCTCGACAGAACCCCTGTCCTCGGGGAGAACACGATTGAGCGTTTATCGAATCAATCTGCATTCGAGTCGACAATAGGGTGGATGGAGCGTGAAGGGTCGGGTTGGTTGATCAAGGCTCATGGAGTGGGTGAAAAAAACCAAGAAACGAATGCTCTCGAAACAGATGAGAGAACGACTCTTCAATGGTCTAAGAGGATCTTTAATTATTCAAATGGTCAGCGGCTTGAAATCGAACTTTGGTTACGTTCTTCCTGACGTTCAAGGATGGAAGTCCAAAGAACGACAAAAAATGCTCCAAGAATGAATCCGATGACGGTATCGGATGGCCAATGATCAGCGGTGAAGACTCGCGTTGAGCAGAGCCAGACTCCCAGTACACACCATAGGGGTGTCCAGCGAGGGAAGAGCATCGATAGAAGCATCACCAGTACTCCAGTCGCCGTGGCATGACCAGAAGGTAGGCTGTTATGGTTGTTTTCCAAAGACATCGGTTCCCAGTCGGGGAATGATCGATAAATCAATTCATTAGGCCGACCTCTTCCGAAGCCGATTTTCAGTAATCGTGCCAAGATTCCCGCTGAAATAGCGCCTGCCAAAGCCCCTTTCAGAGGCGTTCGGAACCGTTCTAGTTGAGGTCTCCAATAAGTGATGCCCCATGCCAAGAAAAGAACGAGTAAGACGGCAAATCCTTCTGAAAGGTGAGTCGTTATTCCCGCAATAGATCGCAGGTTTCTCAGAGTTGACCCCGCAAGCCCCTCCTCAGAGTTTTGCGTGTCCCATGTTCTTCGAACTTCCAAAATCATTTGTTCGTCAAAGGTGAGGGTTGAACGAGTTTCACCGGGCCATCCGGATGCCGTAGATTCTCCATTGTCCTCGTAAAATTTCATCCATGTCGAATGAGCCATATTGTCTGAGAGTGAGTAGATCGGAAGGCGAGAACTGAAAAGAAACAGGACGAGTGAGATGAACAGGAGCAGGCTCCAGTTTCGTAGTCCATTGAAATCTAGGGGATCGAGAGAGGGGGGAACTACCGACTTTTGACTCATTCGACAAACCTGCGAGCAAGCTGCGAGAGTTCAGGAATTTCGTGAATCTTCATTCCCGTAGGTCCGGATCCTTCAAGGCTTCCAGGAGCAACGCAGGCTGTTTTGAAACCGAGTCGAGACGATTCTTCAAGCCTTTGCCCTGTCCCTGGAACGGGACGAACTTCACCCAGAAGTCCTACTTCTCCGGCGAAGACAATATCTCTGGGTAGTGGACGATCATGAAAAGAGGAGAGAAGAGAGGCCGCGAGAGCCAGGTCTCCTGCCGTTCCCCTCAACTTGACGCCACCGACAACGTTCGCGTGGATATCACAGCCTCCGAGTGGGACACCTAATCTTTTTTCTAAGACTGCCGCCAGCATCGAGAGTCGGGCACTGTCGATTCCAGAGCATTTTCTTGCGGGAGATCCATGAGCCGCTGCGCTGACCAATGCTTGTACTTCAAGAAGGAGCGGACGGGTTCCTTCGAGAATCGCCGCGGTGGCAGATCCCGGTGAAGATACTGATCGATCAGAAAGAAGTAATCCTGAAGGATTTTCGACTTCACTCAGGCCATCGGATCGCATCTCAAAAATGCCGACCTCTTCGGTCGAGCCAAATCGATTTTTCAAACCTCGAAGGATTCTTAAGGAGTGTCCCCGTTCTCCTTCGAATTGGAGGACACCGTCGACCATATGTTCCAGAGCTCGAGGGCCGGCGACGGTTCCGTCTTTGGTCACGTGTCCGACCAGTACTAGGGCGAACCCTTCTTTTCTGGCCATGGCGAGTAAGCGGGATGTGACTTCTCGAACTTGTACTACTCCTCCAGCTCCGGCTGGGAGGTCATCCCAGCGAACGGTCTGAATACTGTCGATGCCGACAACAGCGGGAGAAGTTGCTTTGACTTGCTGTTCTATAGCCTCGAGATCACATTCGGATAGAAGCCAGAGATTTTCTGCAGAGACTCCTAAGCGGTCTGCTCTCAGCTTGACCTGTACTGAGGATTCTTCTCCAGTGACATATAGGAATCTGTTTTTTCCGTCTTCAGTTTTGGAGACGGAGTTGGCCAATTGGAGAAGAAGCGTCGACTTTCCAATGCCCGGTTCTCCGGAGAGTAATATTCCACTTCCAGGAACGAGGCCACCTCCCAATACACGATCCACTTCGCCGAGTCCGGAGGCGATACGATCTTCCTCACGTGCTTCGATTTCGGAGATGGGAACGGCCTCACTCTTTTCACCTGAGAGGCGAGGTGCTGTTCGACCAGGTTTATCTTCTTTGATTTTATGTTCAGAGAGGGAATTGAACGTTCCGCAGTCGGGGCACCGACCCATGTATCGCTCATGGGTGGATCCGCATTCCAGACATAGGAAGACGGTATGGGCTTTGGCCATCATGGCCTCCTCGCTGGTAGTGATCACTAAAAGGTATCTTCACGCTTACATTGACCTCTGGAACCGTAGTCGTCCAGCCCTCGTCAGGATCAACCGGGATCATCCGGTCAGAGGAGACGAATTCACGCCTCGTTTGGATAAGTTCCTAGGGTGCCTACCAGTTTTTTGAAATGCTGTCCTCGTGCCTCGAAAGAAAGATATTGGTCGAAGGACGGATATCCCGGACTCAACAGAACAGTATCGCCAGGGGCCGCCTCGCTCGAAGCAATCTTAAATGCGGCTTCGAGATCTTCAAATCCGCGGAAGCAATTCCCCGAATCGACTCCTGAGAATGCTTCTTTCAGTTCATGGTTCGAGGATCCGAATCCAAGGATTTCGATATTCTTGTCAGAGACAGTTTCAGAAAGTTGAAGAAGAGAGAGTCCCTTGCTCTTCCCTCCACAAAGCCAATAGATCTTACCGGATAAGTTTGAGAGCGCGGCCTGTGCTGAATCGGGTGTGGTGGCTTTGGAGTCATCGATGTAGGTCACACCCTTGATGGTCTCGATAAGTTGGAACCGATGAGGCAATCCGGAAAACGATTGGATAGCGGTTGATATCCCTTCGCTGGAAGCGCCAAGGTGACGGGCAAGGGTGGCTGCCATATGTGCATTTTTTCGCCCAGTGGGTCCCTGCAAGCTTTGAGAAGGGCGATATGGAATTGAAAGTTCAGTATCGTTTTGCTGAGGGATGATGAACTCGTTTGAGTCAGTGGTCTCCCCTGTAGATCGAAGGATTTCGAAGTCTTCCAGTTGAGGTATTAAGTCTATTCCGAACTGACCTGTGTCTGGAAGTATGGCGTAGCCGGGAGAAGGGTCCGGATTTTTAAGGAGTTCAAACTTTGCTTTGAGATAAGCATCTCGGCTTCCGTGCCAATCGAGATGATCTTCCGAAAAGTTAGTAATAGCGACAGTGGAGGGTCTGGGGCAGAGCGGGCCTAGGCGATCTAATTGAAAAGAAGAGATCTCCACAATCCACCGGAGCTCTCGATCTGCGCCGTCGAGCATCCCCAGAAGACTGCCACCCAGATTTCCTCCTGCTACGGCAGGGATCCCAGAGTCACTGAGCATCGAGCGAGTTAACTCACAAACCGTACTTTTGCCGTTGGTTCCACTCACAGCCGCCAGATACTCTCGGGGACACCATGCGAGGAATAGACCTAACTCTGAGACAACTCGAACACCTGAACTGAATACTTTTTTCAGAAATGGGGCATGAGGTGGGATGGCCGGGTTGACCACGACCCAATCGATACCTTCGAGTTGTTCTTCTTCATGAGGTCCTATGAAGATAGATTCGGCGCAGTGTTCAATGTCCTGAAGGGATTCATTAAGATCGTCTTTGTTGCCACTATCACTGATCGTGAGACGTGCTCCCTTTGAGTGGAGGTAATGAATGAGCTCCGTACCTCCACCATGAACCCCTAGTCCAAGAACAAGGATGTTCAGTCCCTCGAGTTGACCGGGATTACGGTCAGGGACTTCAAATACTTGGGGCGGTTTTCCCGGAGAGCTCATTACTCACCGGAAGAGTCTATCGGAAGTCGGACACCATTTTCTTCAGCGACATTTCGGAATGAATCACTGAGGGCGTCGAGGTCTTGCTGCTCTAGTTTGTATTGAAAAGTGTGTTCCAGCTCAATCGTTCCTGGCCATAGAACATCGGTGAAGAAATCGAGAGGGAATCTTTGGTGCCACGGAGGAGAAACCTCGATCTTCGTGCGGACGGGTTTTAGAGACCTGACTCCTCGAAGTTCATTTTCTTCCATTCGGATCTGTAGGTCCCACGTCCCATAAAAATCAAATGGAATCGTTGCTGGGGTGGTACCTTTGTCCTGTCCATTGAGAAAGACTCGGGCGCCGGCGGGGTCCGACTTGATGATAAGGGATCTGTCGACGCAGCCGGTTGCTGCGAACGTCAAAAGTACGAATAGAAAAATCGAACCTAGTCTTGCTGGCATCGTGAATCTTTTGGTCATGAGTGTTCTTCTCCTCTGGAGACATGGTAACTCCAGCAGAGAGGGTTCACAAAGCGCTTCACTGGAGTCGGGTCACGATCGAGAGTAACGTGGTGATCGAAAGGGAACTGACATGAACAAACCTTGGTGGAAAGACGGGTTGCCATTCAAATGCACCCAGTGTGGCCACTGTTGCAAAATTGAGGGCTATGTCTGGGTTAATGATGAAGAAATTCAGGCCATGGCAGACCATTTGAAGATGACCGCGGATGATTTTGAATGGCAGTATGTTCGTCGTGTGGGGCGACGTCGTAGTCTGATTGAGAAGCCCAATCATGAATGCATCTTCTGGGAAGATGGCTGTACCGTATATCCCGCACGGCCGACCCAATGTAAGACTTTCCCATTCTGGAAACAAAATCTGGAGTCTATGGACGAATGGCTCGACGTAGTGGAGGAATGCCCCGGTTCAGGTACGGGTGTCGTATACTCGGCCAAAGAGATTACGGAATTACGGCGAGGTATCGGTCAAACCGATAAAAAATAAGAGATTCCCAGGATCTCCTCTCTGCAGAGCTCATGTAGAGGCACATATTTGTCGATAAAAGACATGCCGGATATTCAGCTGAGGGGGGTTATTCGCCTCAGAATCACACATTTCTCCAATTCTTTGAAATTCTCTCAAGCACCGACGTGATTACGTCGATGTATTTGTCAGGGGAAGAAACCCCTGAGAGAGGATTTCTAAATGTCATCCAAAAAATCAATGTTGAATGCAGGACTACTTCTGCTTGTGACTCTTGTACTCATGGGGGGTTGCTCCAGTACTGAGACAGTGATCTCCAGTTCCCAACAGATCATTACTGATAATGATGAAGGTAGTCGATCGACGATAGTTGATGTCAAGATCGATAAGTATGAGGCGCTGGCCAGAGATTTCCCCAAGGAGCCGAGATATCAGGAACGATTGGCTCGTTATTATTGGGAGAAAAAAGATCATGAAAAAGCGTTGGGTGCTGTTCGTAACGCCCGTCGCATCGACCCTGATAATCCAAGGTACGATTACCTTGCCGCTCAAATCTACAAGGGTATTGGAAGTTATTCTGCTGCCGAGAAGTCATACCTTGATTTGATCGAAGCCACAGGTGATCAAAAGTTCAGTGGGCCACTCATTGAGTTGTCACAGCTGTACATCGAAATGGATCGTCTCGATCTTTCAAAGAAATACCTCGACGAGTGTCTTGCAATAGATCCCACATTTGGGGAGCCACACTACTGGGTTGCTAGTATCTATCTAAAGCAGGGACGTCGTGATCTTGCGATCAAGAGTTTTGAGCGTTACTTGCGAGTTGGAAATGCTACTCGACAAGAAGAAGTACTGCAGACCCTGCAGGCTCTTCAGCCCGATCTGCGAATCCACGACATTCGCTGATCTTCTTTTACCCTCTCTTCTTCGGCGGAGGACAGGCACGTTGTGCCGGTCCTTCGCCGTTATTTCATCCAGGATTACGAATACTGATTCAGCTTGGATAAAAAAATAGAGCCGGAGAGAACCAAGGCTCTCTCCGACCCGTGAGGAGGTGTGTCTATCTAAAGAACGAGGTTGCCCCCATTAAAGTTCCCGTGACGAGGAAATAGCCTGTGACCCATTGGATCAACAAACAGCGACATATTCCTCTTACGAGTGAGAAGAAGAGCCTATGGGTGTTGAAGACGGTGAGATCAGTGGGAAGTCTAGGGCTCTCAACTCGTTGCTTCGCGAAGGTGATGGGTCATGACCCATGCTCGTTTCACGAAACCGCTGGGGAGTATGAAGGGGGGTAGCTCGGAACGCAAGAACTGTAGGCGAATATGTTCAAGAGAGTCGACAAAGTATTGGCAAAAGAGCGTCCCGAATTCGAGTTCCGGGTAATTCTCTTTCACATCTGTGGATAACTCTACTAGTGCAAAGTCTCCGTTATTCACAGTTAAAAGGGTATTAAATACCGCTATCTCTTGATCTTTGAAGGATGGTGAACCTGAACCGTCCATCGCATCTCCTGCGACACGAAGTGCAAAACTAGTGGAAGGATCGACACCAGGAATTTTTAGCCAATCTTCAATTATTCCTCTCGGGATACCTCTTTCGTCCACTTCGGAAGGATATGCATGTTCTTCGCTATGAATAAGAGGAATACCTTGGGCTTCTTCATTTGTATTCGGGGCCGGCATCATGGGTTGCTGAGTGAGCTGAATGTTGTCCAATTTTTCTTCGGCAAGACTGATCAAATCCAACGGTGCGATGCCCAATATCCGACAAGCTTTTTTCATGAAATCAGTTTCAAGACCACTGCGTCGACCATCTTCGATGGATATGGCGTAGGCTCTGGAAACTCCGACTTTTCGTGCTAGATCTTCGACAGTGAGATGTTTTTGTCTTCGCGCAGATCGTATCACTTTCCCTATCGACTCCCTGAGCGGGGCCGCCGCAGATCTGGACAAGGGGCGTACTTTATCTCCATCGGGGTCATCGATCAGTTGACTGGGTGCGACTTCGAGAGCGCGTGCGATTCGAGTGAGAACTTCACTGTTGATTCTGCGCTTACCGCTTTCGAGGCGACTCATTTGGGAAGCGGACAGTCCAATACGATGGGCTAGTTCCTTCGCTGTGACTCCGGACTCTTCCCGGAGTTTTCGGATGATGTCGCCGGTATTACTCATTTGGGTGCCTCTGTCATGAGTGAAATCACGAGTAGGGAAATGTTCAAACTGTTGAAGACCATATGGAACGTGATACACGTGAGAAGTTGACCCTTGCGTTGAAAGAGCCAGGCTAAGTATGCACCGAGGCAAGTAATAGGGAAAATCGAAGCGATGGAATCATGGAACCCGCCAAAGATGGCCGCTGAAATCATGATAGCAGGAACAACGGGCAGGCGACTTTTTAGCCAGCGGAAGAGTAGTCCTCTGAAGAGTAATTCTTCAAGGATCGGGGCAATAAATATTACATTAATGAAAATAGAGAGCATCAATAAGTTGTTGTTTCCCATGGCAGCGAGTTCGAAAATTTGGATAGCCGCTTGTGACGAAATTTCGATACCCATCGCCTCAAGACTTTGAATCCAAATTACGGAGATGATCATGTGAATTGGTATCCAAAGTAGGCAAGCAAGTACGCCTTCTTTGACACAAGAGGTCACGGTCCCATCGGCGCCAAGGAAAAGGGAGTCCACTTCAGGGTGGAGAGAATGCCAAACTCTGGAATAGGCTAAAATCAGAAAGATCAATCCGGACAGTAGAACAACCAGAGTGCTGAAAACGATCAGTGCCCTTTTGGGGCTGAGGATCGGTTCGTTTGTAGAACTGGGTTCTTCTTCCGCTTGCTGGGCGTCAGAAGGGTTCTCCAGATGGGGCTCTGATTCAAGTTCAAGTATAGATGTTTCAGGGGTGGGAACGTTATTGGGCTCTTGTACCAGGTTGCCCATGAATGCTGCGGAGATCTGGAAGAGGACGTAAAGACTGAAAAATAGAGCGATCTGCGAGCCGCTCCAAGGGGGGCCGATGGAGAGCTGGTTTCCTTCAGGTGAATCCAGTGAAGATTCACTCATTCGCCAAGGACGCCTTCTGTAGGACTCGAAGCCTGTGCGTATCTTCTTTTTGCGATTCTTCCTGCGCGCGCAGCAAACCATCCGGCATCCAAAGCGTGTCTCATTCCATGAGCCATCGCGACAGGATCTTTTGCGCCGGCAATACCTGTATTGAGAAGAACTCCTTCTGCGCCGAGCTCCATGGCAATGGTGACATCGCTCGCGGTTCCTACTCCGGCATCGATGATCACTGGTACGTCGAGTTGCTCAAGTATGATGGAGAGGTTGTTGGTGTTGAGAATGCCCTGACCACTTCCTATCGGTGAACCTGCCGGCATCACGGAAGTCGCTCCAGCATCCTGAAGCCGAAGTGCGAGAACAGGATCGTCACTGCTGTAGACGAGGACTTTGAATCCTTCGCTCACTAACTCCCGACACGCTTCAAGTGTTCCTACGGGGTCTGGGAGGAGAGTTTTTTTGTCACCCAGCACTTCCAGTTTTACCCAATCACCGAGTCCGAGCTCTCTTGAAAGATGGCAAACACGGATGGCATCTTCTGCATTGAAGCAACCTGCAGTATTGGGCAGCAAGAAATAGCGATTGCGATCGAGTTGTGAAAGAAGGTTGTCGCCACTTTTCAGGTCGACTCGTCGAATTGCGACAGTCACGACTTCACACCCTGAGGCTTCGAGGGCGTTGTTCATGGTTTCGGCATCGGAGTACTTTCCGGTACCGACAAGGAGTCTCGATCGAAAAGTCTTGTCGCCCAGTGTGAGTGGGGTGGGGGTGGTTTCTGTTACAGAGTTATCATCGTTCACGACTCAGCCTCCTCCGACGATAGTCACTATTTCAATGTGGTCTCCAGGTTGTAGGAGAGTGTCACCATGTTGGGATTTAGGAACAATAGCCCTGTTGCGTTCCACTGCGACAGCGGCGGATTCTAGGGGCATGGAGTTCACCAGATCGAGAACCGAAGCGGTCTTTTCGATCTGATGAACTTCACCATTCAGCTGAATCTCGATCAACTCCATAGAGTTTGACTCGATTCCTCCCTCGTGAATGTTTTCCGATGACATCGGTCTTCTCCGTTAATTCGATGCTCGTGCAAATCGGTAGTAGACCTCAAGAGTCATCGCTCCGATGGCGGTGTTGTAAACTCTGCCTCCTGCGATTCCCCATTCTCCAATGGGATCCCAGGAGCCATCTTCGCAACCACCGACGCGCTGATTTCTCACCAACGCATCAATCATAGCCTCGTTCCACTCACGCCATTTGCTGCCGCCAATTTGGAACATGGCGTAGGTGGCGTAGTACCAGTAGTAGAGATTGATCTTGGATTTGCGCTTACCTTCTTGTGGACGCCATTGGGGAATCTCATCCATGAGGATCGCAGTCCCCGCCTTGATGGCATCCGTATTGGTTTTTTCACCGGAGAAAATTCGGCATAGAACTCCCACGGCTGTCATGCAAGACAGATCCTTGGAATAGGGATACGGCTCAGGGTAGGAAGCTTGCAAGCGCGAGCCTTCATCTCCTGGGTTTTCGTAACCACAAATCCCTGATCTTGCGGTGCAAGACTCGAACCACTTGAGAGCCCCTTCGAAGGCAGGATTGAAGTCTTTCGTATTGACCTTGATGTATCTGGATTGGGCACAAACCTTTGCCGTCTTCAAAGCCAGAACCATCCAACCGGTAACGGAGGTATCATTTTTTCCGGCCTGATAATCATACTTCCAGCCATAACCCGGGTTTTGGGCGTTGAGGCACCACTTGGTCGCTCTTTGGACCGAGTTCGAAAGTTTGATTTTATCCTGTGAGAGAAGGAGCAATTCACTCATCGCCATGGTGGCGATGGCATGATTGTAGATCCACTCATCGGTGTCTTCCTGAGGCATGCCGTAGAGCCCATTGAGCTTCGGGTCAGAGTTCTTGACCTGTTGCTTGAGCATCCAATCCATGGCTTTGCGCATCACGATAACAAATTCGGGGAACTCACCACTCTCATGGGTATGTCCAAATCCGAGGTAGGCCAGCATCGCCAAAGCGGTACAGCCCACATCGTAGCCCTCGAATCCGTCTCCTTCTTCCTGTTCGCAACCGTCGGGTCTTAGGAATCCATTGGAGGACCAGTGACCGTCGGGATGTTGATGTCGCTTGAGCCACATCAGTGCTGCGAGAACAGCACTCTCGGTGGCTTCGCTTCCACCTTCACGAGAGAGTGAGCCTTTGCCAAATCGGTTTCCGTATGCCCCGGCCCCGGCCCCTGTCATACCAAAAGCATCATTCAGTTGGTTCTTGATGTTTTTGTTGGTCTTGTTGTTTTTGCTGGTTCCCTTAGGAGTCTTGCTGATCTTGTCGGGTTTAAGCATCTTGATGGGGTCGGTCTTCTGTTTTTCAAGAATCTCCGGCTTACGTTCGATATCCCGCTTCTTGGTGGGATCGTACTTCGGAGGCTTGACCTCCTTTTTGACGATGGTCTTTCTCTGTTCCTTTTCCTCCTTGACCTCAAGAATGATCACGGTGCCGAGGATGGAAAGAATGATGACGTGGAACGCCGCAGAGATGGCCCAGTACGGAGTGTTGGATAACCACCCGGTGTTGGCCGCGCCGTCGTCGTCATCGTCGTCGTCATCGTCGTCGTAGTCGTCTTCGTATTCCTGGTTCATGGATTGCCTCTCTCGAACTCTATTGCTGAGGGGTTTTGAACCCCCCAATACTTCAGGACTCATCTGAATAATACCTGAAGTTGTCAATATGGCAAGGGGCATATTGCCATATTGGCAACTGCGATAAGGGGGCATAGATGCTGTAATTGGCTCTTATAGGGCAGCTGAGGTCGAAATTCAGTGAGATTTCCTCAGGAGGAGGCCGCTTCAAGCCAGTCTCTTGGGCGCAGGAAGTCTGACAATTCGGCTTCCCGAGAACCGGGCTCAGGTGTCCAACCACTTTGCCAACGAACCAGGGGAGGCAATGACATCAAGATCGCTTCGGTTCGCCCACCACTTTGAATCCCAAAGAGCGTGCCCCGGTCAAAGAGCAGATTGAACTCGACGTATCGTCCGCGTCGGTAAAGTTGAAATTGTCTCTGAGTGTCATCGAACTCGGTGTGATGTCGACGCTCAACGATGGGTAAATACCCGTTCAGGAACGCTTCGCCAACGTCTTGAGTCAGAGCGAGGCAGCGATCGAATCCACCTTCATTCAGATCGTCAAAAAAGATGCCTCCAATGCCCCGTGTTTCGTCTCTGTGGGGGAGGAAGAAATAGCGATCACACTCGTCTTTGAACTTGGGGTAGAGCTCGCTGCCATGGGGGTCGAGGGCGTTCTTGGCTGTTTGATGCCAGTGCTGAGCATCTTCGAGAACAGGATAGTATGGGGTTAAATCGAAGCCGCCACCAAACCACCAAACAGGGGGTTCTCCCTCTTTTTCAGCATGAAAGAGTCTGACATTCATGTGCGCTGTGGGGGCGTGGGGGTTCTTGGGATGAATCACAAGTGAGATGCCCATCGCTTCAAAACTTCGACCGGCCAGCTCAGGTCTCTGTGCACTTGCCGTCGGCGGTAACTGTTCACCACTGACACGTGAAAAGTTGACCCCCGCCTGTTCAAAGATGGCGCCGTCTCGTAGGAGTCGACTTTCTCCTCCTCCGCCCTCTTCTCTTTCCCAAGAAGTGATTTCGAAGTTGGACTTTCCATCGAGAGATTGGAGTGAAGAGCAGATGCGTACTTGGAGGTCCTTGAGCCACGATTCAAAAAGGTGAGCTGGAATTTTGGACTGCTGTGGTTTTGTCATGGTTCTCCGCTTTAACCTAGATTCGCACGTTGAGTTCAATTCGCACTTTGAGTTCAATTCGCACTTTGAGTTCAATTCGATCGAGTGACTCTGCCGCATGACACTCACTGGAGCACACGACACTCTCTGGAGAACATGACACTCTCTGGAGAACATGACATCCAGAATATCCCACCCTCAACCGTCATCTGCGACGATATGGGCCCATGAAGCCGTTCTGGCGAGGTCTACAAAAATGTACTTTACATTTTATATTGTACAAGGT